>NZ_JAATEJ010000029.1 GCF_012034175.1 Actinacidiphila epipremni | reverse complement strand
GGGGGCACCCCCCCCGCCCCGACGGGGGGGGGGGGGGCCCCCCGGGAGGGGGGCCCGCCCCGCCCGCTTCCCGTGTCCGGCCCGCGCGGTGTGCGGGCCGGACACGGGAGGAAACTCCGGACACGGGACGGAGGACGGAGTTCACGCCGGGGTGGTGGCCGACTCGCTGTCGGACGGCGGGGACGCCTGGGACAGCGGCGTGGCGATGTCCTCCAGCGACCTGCGCTCGGCGTTGATGGCGAGGAACGCCGCGACGAGCCCTGCCGCGCACATCAGCGAGGCGCCGATCACAAAGGCCGTCACGGTGTCGGAGACGACACCGGACTTGGTCAGGTCGGAGAAGACCAGCGGGCCGCTGATACCGCCCGCGGCGGTGCCGACCGCGTAGAAGAAGGCGATGGCCATCGCCCGGGTCTCCATCGGGAAGATCTCCGAGACGGTCAGGTACGCGCTGCTCGCGCCGGCCGAGGCGAAGAAGAGCACCGCGCACCAGCAGGCCGTCATCGTCGTGGCGTCCAGCGAGCCGCGGTGGAAGAGATACGCGGTGCCGAACAGCAGCAGGCCGGACAGGATGTACGTCGAGGAGATCATGATCCGCCGCCCGACGGTGTCGAAGAGCGGGCCGAGCAGCAGCGGGCCGATGAAGTTGCCGGCCGCGATGACGGCGAAGTAGTAGCCGGTGTCGCCGGTCGAGACGCCGAAGAAGGTGGTGAGGATGTTGCCGAAGCCGAAGGTGATGGCGTTGTAGAGGAACGCCTGGCCGACGAACAGCGACAGGCCCAGCACCGCGCGCCGCGGGTAGCGGGTGAAGACGGTTCTGGCGATGATCCCGAAGCCGATGCCGGCCCGCTGGTGAATGGTCATCTTCTGGGTGACCTTGGGCAGCCGCTCGTGCTTCTCCCGCTCGACGTCCTTCTCCACGCTGTCGACGAGCTCGTTCGCCTCGTCGCCGTGGCCGTGGATGAACTGCCAGCGCGGGCTCTCCGGGACGTGCCGGCGCACCAGTATGATCACCAGGCCCAGCACCACGCCGAGCGCGAAGGTCAGCCGCCAGCCGACGTCCTTGGGGAAGATGTGGGTGTTGAGCGCCACGATCGACAGCAGCGAGCCGCCGATCGCGCCGAGCCAGTAGCTGCCGTTGATGATCAGGTCCACCCGGCCGCGGTAGCGGGACGGGATCAGCTCGTCGATCGCGGAGTTGATCGCCGCGTACTCGCCGCCGATGCCGAAGCCGGTCAGGAAGCGGAAGGTGAAGAACCACCAGGGCTGGAAGGACAGCGCCGTCATCGCGGTCGCGCTCAGATAGACCGCGAGCGTCACCATGAACAGCTTCTTGCGGCCGAAGCGGTCGGTCAACCATCCGAAGAACAGCGCGCCCGAGCACGCGCCCGCGACGTACAGCGCGGCGGCCAGGCCCGTGATCTGGGCCGCGGAGACCGACAGCCCGCTGCCGTCCTCGGCGATCCGGCCGGCGATGTTGCCGACCGTGGTCACCTCCAGGCCGTCCAGGATCCACACCGTGCCGAGCCCGATCACGATCAGCCAGTGCCAGCGCGACCAGGGGAGCCGGTCCAGCCGCGCGGGCACATCCGTCGTGATGGTGGCGCCGGCCGCCGGGACGGAGCCGGCCGCTGGTGCTGCCATCGAAGATCACCTCCGTGGTGCAAGTCTCACATCGGCGGCGATCTTCGCGCCGCAGCCACGCCCGGCGGGTCGGACCGGGCACGATGGGGCGTCAGTCCCCGGGCCCGGCCCGGGAGATACCGCCGTGCCTTCCGGTGCTACGTCTGTCCCGAACGCCGGGGGCCACGCCCACCGGAGGTGGCACACCGTGCACCCACTGCTCCGCGAAGCCCGCGACACGCTCCTGCCCCGGCCGGGTGGGCCGCACGGGCCGCTGCCGCCGCTGCTGCTGGCGCTGACCGTGGTGACGGGCCTGGTGGACGCGTTCAGCTACCTGGTGCTGGGGCGGGTGTTCGTGGCGAACATGACCGGCAATGTCGTCTTCCTGGCCTTCTCGCTGGCCGGCGCGAGCGGCTTCTCGGTGACCGCGTCCCTGCTGGCGCTCGCCGGCTTCGTCGCCGGCGCGCTGGTCGGGGGCCGGGCCGGCCGGCGGCTCGCCGGGCATCGCGGCCGGCTGCTGCTCGCGGTCACCGGCGCGCAGACGGTGCTGGTGGTGGCGGCGTGGGCGATCGCGGCGGCGGCCGACCTGCCGGCCAGGGACGGCGCCCGCTGGGCGCTGATCGTGCTGCTGGGCCTGGCGATGGGCGGGCAGAACGCGGTGGCGCGGCAGCTCGCGGTGCCCGACCTGACGACGACCGTGCTGACCATGACGATCACCGGCATGTCGGCCGACGGCCGGCTCGCGGGCGGGCGGAACGCCAAGGCGGGGGTGCGGCTGCTGTCGGCGCTGGCGATGTTCGCCGGCGCGCTCGTCGGCGCCGCGCTCATCGGGCACAGCGGGCAGGAGCTTCCGCTGCCGCTGGCCGCCGCGCTGCTGGCCGTGGTCTGCGCGGCGCTCTTCGCCACCCGGCGCAGCACCGCGCCGTGGACCGCGAGGTGACGGGCGGGGAGCGGGGGGCGGGCGCCGTCGAGGGAGCGGGCCGTACGGCCGCGGGCGGGGACCGCGGTGCGGCGACCGCGGGGGTCCGGCCGCTGTGGCGCAACCGGGACTTCACGCTGCTGTGGTGCGGGCAGACGCTGTCCGTGCTGGGCACCAGGACGTCGGCGGTCGCCGTGCCGCTGCTGGTGCTGGGGACGACCGGCTCGGTGCGCAAGGCGGGCGTGGCCGGCTTTGTCGCGACGCTCCCCTACCTGCTGTTCTACCTGCCGGCCGGGGCGCTGGTGGACCGCTGGAACCGCCGCCGGGTGATGCTGTGGTGCGACGCGGGCCGCGCGGTGGTGCTCGGCAGTGTGCCGCTGGCGCTGTGGGCGGGCCAGCTGACGTATCCGCACCTGCTGCTGGCCGGTTTCGCCGGCGGCACCCTCTACGTCTTCTTCAGCGTCGCGGAGAAGGCCGCGCTGCCGGCGCTCGTACCGGACCGGCAGCTGACGGCCGCGCTGGCGCAGGAGGAGGCCAAGTCGCGCGGCGCCGCCCTGGCCGGGCCGCCGCTGGGCGGGCTGCTGTACGGCGTGTCGCACGCGCTGCCGTTCGCCGCCGACGCGCTCTCCTACGTCGTGTCGTTCGGCGCTCTGCTCGGTGTCCGGGCCGATCTGCGGGTACGCCGGGCGGCGCCGGCGGCGCGGCTGCGTACCGAGATCGCCGACGCGCTGCGCTGGCTGCGCGGGCAGCACTTCATCCGGGTGACGATGGTGTGCGTGGCGCTGGTCAACCTGATGTTCCAGGCGCTCAACCTGGTGCTGATCGTGCTGGCCGCCCGGCTCGGCGCGTCCACCGCGACGACCGGGGCGGTGCTCGGCTGCTTCGGCCTGGGGGGCCTGGCCGGCGCCCTGTGCGCGCCCTGGCTGGCGCGCCGGGTGGCGCCCCGGACGGTGGCGGTCGGCGCGACGTGGCTGTGGGCGCTGCTGCTCGCCCCGATGGCCGCGGTGTCGGCGCCGTGGGCGCTCGCGGCGGTGGCGACGCTGCTGGCGTTCGTCGGCCCGGTGTGGAACGTCGTGGTCAGCGGCTACCAGTACCAGGTGGTGCCCGGCCATATGCTGGGCCGGATCAAGAGCGTGGTGCTGCTGGTGAGCTGGGGCGCGATGCCCTTCGGCCAGCTGCTCGGCGGCTTCCTGCTGGGCCTGACCGGCCCGCGCGGCGCGGTCGTCGCGCTGCTGGGGCTGACGCTCGGCGTCGCGCTGCTGGCCACGCTCGCCCCGGGTGTGCGCCGGGCCGAGCCCGCCCTGCGCGCGGCCGGGGCGGCGGGCTGAGGGCCGAAAGGCGGACCGGGACGAATCAATCGCGCGCGGGGTGTACATCCGGGCGGCTGCCGATCGTCGTAGGGGTGACCGGGCGTCCTGCCCGGCCGCGCACACGCAGAGCAAGGAGATGTGCCATGAAGTACCTGCTGCTGATCTGCAGTGAGACCGCCGACGGCTTCCCCGGCGCCACGCCCGAGGAGCTGGACGCCGAGCCGTGGGTGCAGGAGATGACCCGCAGGGGCGTACGGCTGGACGGCAACCGCACCCGGCCCGCCGAGGACGCCACGACCGTACGGGTCAGGAACGGCGCGCGGCTGCTGACCGACGGGCCCTACGCCGAGACCAAGGAGCAGATGGCCGGCTTCGACATCATCGAGTGCGCCGACCTCGACGAGGCGATCGAGGTCGCGGCGCGGCACCCGGTGGCGAAGTTCGGCATGGTGGAGGTCCGGCCCTTCTGGGCCGACTGAGCCGGCTCGGGCCCGGCGGGCACGGCCGGCGTGACGAAGGTGGCTGAAGTGGCTGAGCTGACTGAGGTGGCGGTGTGCGGGACGCGGTGAAGGAGGCCGTCGCCGCGGCCTGGTCCCGGGAGTGGGGCCGGGTCGTGGCGGCGGTGATCCGGCAGACCGGCGACTGGGACCTGGCCGAGGAGTGCGCGCAGGACGCCTTCGAGCGGGCGCTGGAGCGCTGGCCGCGCGACGGCGTGCCGCGCAGCCCCGGCGCCTGGCTGACCACCACGGCCCGCAACCGGGCACTGGACCGGCTGCGCCGGGCCGCCAACGAGAACGTCAAGCTGCGGACGGCGGCCCGGCTGGACCCCGGGCCGCCGCCCGCCGACCAGCCGGGCGACCGGCCCGACGACGACGGGCTGCCCGACGACCGGCTGCGGCTGATCTACACCTGCTGCCACCCGGCGCTGCCGCTGCCCGCCCAGGTCGCGCTCACGCTGCGCACGCTGACCGGGCTGGGCACGGCGGAGATCGCCCGGGCGTTCCTGGTGCCGGAGAACACGATGGCGCAGCGGCTGACCCGCGCCAAGAACAAGATCAGGAACGCCGGTATCCCCTTCCGGGTGCCGCCGCCCGATCTGCTGCCCGACCGCACGGAGGCGGTGCTCGCCATCGTCTACCTGCTGTTCAACGCCGGTTACGCGCCCGGCGCCGCGGGTCCCGACCAGCGCCGGGTCACCGCGGAGGCGATCCGGCTGGCCCGGCTGCTGGCCGCGCTGCTGCCCGGCGAGCCGGAGGCGGCCGGGCTGCTGGCCCTGATGCTGCTGCACGACGCGCGGGCGGCGGCCAGGACCGACGCGGACGGCGACCTGGTGCCGCTGGCGGAGCAGGACCGCTCGCGCTGGGACCGGCGCGGCATCGCCGAGGGCACGGCCGTGCTGGACGCGGCGCTCGCCCGGCGGCGGCCGGGGCCGTACCAGGTGCAGGCGGCGATCGCCGCGTGCCACGCGCAGGCGGAGAAGGCCGAGGCCACCGACTGGCCGCAGATCGCGCTGCTCTACGCGGAGCTGGCCCGGATGGCGCCGGGCCCGGTGGTCGAGCTCAACCGGGCGGTGGCGGTCGCGATGGCCGACGGGCCGGCGGCCGGCCTGGCCCTCGCCGACGCGCTGGCCGCCGCCGGCGAGCTGGCCGGCTACCACCTCCTCCCGGCGACCCGGGCGGACCTGCTGCGCAGGCTGGGCCGGGACGCCGAGGCCGCCGCCGCCTACCGCGAAGCCCTCGCGCTGGCCCCCACGGAGGCCGAACGCCGCTTTCTGGCCGGGCGGTTGGCAGATCTGCGCTGACCCCGCCCGGCGGACGCCCCGGGCTCGCACGGGACGCGGGACTGCGCGACCTTCCGCCCGTGGGCGGCCGATCGCGCAGTCCCCCGCGCCCCTACCGGCGTCCGCCCGGCGCGGTGGGCACCCTCACGTGCAGGCCACGCCGTTCAGGGCGAAGCCCGTGGGCGCGGCGTTGGAGGCGGAGTACGTCCCGGTGAAGCCGGGATCGACCGTGCCGCCGGGCGCGAGGCTCGGGGACCACGACGGGTTGGTCACCGTGACCTTCTGGCCCGACTGGGCGAACGTGCCGTTCCAGCCGCTGCCGATCTTCTGGTCGCCGCCGAAGGTGAAGGTCAGCGTCCAGCCGTTCAGCGTGCTGCTCCCGGTGTTGGTGACCAGGACGTCCGCCTGGAAGCCGCCCGACCAGGAGTTGGTGACCTTGTAGACGGCCGTGCAGGCCGCGCCCGTGCCGCCGCCGGGCGGCGGGCTGGTGGTCGTGGTGGTGAGGGTCACCGCCGGTGAGGCGGCCGAGGTGGTGCCCGCGGTGTCCACGGCCTTGACGGTGAAGGTGTAGGGCGTGCCCGGGGTGAGCCCGGTGACGGTGTAGCTCGTGGCGGTGGTGGTGGCCAGCAGCGTCTGGCCGTTGAAGACCTGGTAGCCGGCCAGCGGCAGGCTGCCGGGGGTCGCCGCGGGCCAGGTCAGGGTGACCGACGAGCCGGTGACCGCGGAGGCGGTCGGCGTGCCGGGCGCGCCCGGCGGGGTGTCGGCCGGCGGCGGGGTGGTGCCGCCGCCGCTGGGGGCGGTGCCCCACACCGCGGTGGCGCCGTCGTAGAGGACCATGTCGTTCACGGTGACCGGGGTGGAGCCGGGCGTGGTGGAAATGCCCTGGTAGGACCAGTCCTTGGTGGGGTCGTGCGCGCCGGGGAAGGTGAGCCGGAACTGCACCTCGCGGTGGAAGGCCGACTGCCCGGCGGGCGCGATGTCCTGGCCCTCGCAGCTGATCGTGACGTAGTAGACGCTGCCGGAGAACTGCGTCGGGCCGGTCGGCGCCGAGCACTGGTTGTACGGCGAGGTCACCGTCACCTGCGAGGCGGTGGTGCCGGCGTCCAGGGTGAAGTAGTAGCGGAAGCTGCCGTGGGTGAGGTGGCGGGCCGGCCAGCCGGACTTGTTGACCACCTGCGCCTTGATCTCGTAGAAGTTCGTGCCGGCGGTGTTGACCGCGGCCTGCAGGAACTCCTCGGGCCCGTCCGGGGTCTCCTTGGGCGGGAAGTTCGCCAGCGGTGTGCCGCCGTACTCGTCGGTGAGCGCGGCGAGCGCCCCGGAGAAGCCCGCGTTGTAGTCCAGCGCGCCCTCGGTCTCGCCGTAGTTGGAGCGCTCGTCGGAGAAGCCGTCGTCCGCCGAGCCGGGGCCGCCGACCAGCAGGCCGATGTCGAGGTGCCGGGTGCTCGCCGGCTCGGTCATGGACTGCGACCAGGAGCCGTGCGCGGCCCGGTTGTGCGGGTTCTGCGGCCACTTGGTGTTCTTGCCGGAGTTGGTGAAGCCGATCTCGTAGCTCTCCTTGGCGGGGTTGTCGCCGAGGACGTAGTCGATCTGCCGCACCGCGAAGTCGTGGTAGGTCTGCACCTTGGCGGCGTCCTTGCCCTGCGCCGCCAGCCAGTCGGAGAACTGCAGCGCCACATAGGCGGTGTTGGAGGAGTAGCGCAGCGAGCCCCACGTGTCGAGGAACGCCTCGCCGCCGGGCGAGTAGGCGACCTTCGCGCTGCCCACGCCCGTGGTCCACCAGTCGAGCCAGCGCTCGGCGTCGTCGACGTAGGTCTGCTTGCCGGTGAGTTCGGCCAGCAGCACGTAGTCGCCGTAGGACTTGTCGTCCCAGGCGATCGTCCAGTTGTATTCGGGCGTGCTGGTCTGGTTCATCTTGGGCAGCTGCGCGTAGTAGGTCTCGGCCTTGGCCAGGTACGCGCTGTCGCCGGTGGCGCGGTAGAGCCACAGCGCGCCCCACACCAGCTCGTCCCAGTAGCCGGACCAGGAGTTGTAGTAGCCCTGGGCGGCGGTGATGCACTTGTCGTACGTGCCGCGGTAGGTGTCGGCGAAGGTGTAGAGCTGCTTGGCGTTGGCCAGCAGCGTCGCGGCGTAAGTGGCGTCGCTCTGCTTGAAGAGCATCGAGGACGAGGCGAGCGCGGCGGCGGCCTCGCCGGCCAGGTCGGAGCCGGGGCAGGAGGCGTCGATCTTGTACGAGGGCCGGGGCTCGGGGTTGACCTCGGGCGGGCCCCAGAAGGCGTGGTCGCTGCTGCCGTCGCCCACCTGGCCGTACAGCACATTGGCCGACGGGTGCGCCTTGAGCAGCCAGTCGTCGCCCCAGCGCAGGTTGCGCAGCAGGTAGCCGTCCTGGCCGCTCTTGGCGTAGCCGGACGCCTCGTCGATGCCGCCCCAGCCGAGCATGGTCATGGAGAAGGCCATGGGGAAGGCGAACTTCACCTCGTCGCCGGCGTCGTGGTAGCCGCCGGTGAGGTCGAGCCCGGCGTCGGAGCCGTCGGTGAGGTCGGAGTCGCCGCGCCAGGAGACGCGATTGTCGGCGGGCAGCTTGCCGGAGCGCTGCGACTCGTAGAAGAGCATCGAGTCCTGCAGCGCCTCGGCGTAGTTGTAGCCGCCGGCCGCGGCGGGTGCGGCGGCCGGGGCGGCGGCGTGCGCGGCGGGGGCGCCGGCGGTGGCCGCCATCGCCAGCGGCAGCAGGGCGGCCAGTGCGGTGACCGCGGCGGTCCTGGCGCGCCGCAGGGCGCGCACGGGGGTTCGGCAGAGTCTGCGGGTTCTGGGCACGCGTCCTCCAGGCGGGTGTGGGGGGAACGCACCCGGGGGCGGGTGGCCGGTTGCGGGCCGCCCGCCCCATGGGAGCGCTCCCACATGCTCGCCCCGGGTCTCTCGCACCGTCAAGAAGCGTGCGCGGGCCGTCCCCGCGGTGTCCCCGGGGATGCGCGGCCCGGCGCGGCCGGGCATGATGATCACCTCACAGGGGTTTCCTCTCGTCACACCGGACGACGGACGCCCCGGGTGACCAGGAGAAGAGCAGACGCGACCGCCGCCGGGCCGCACCCGCCCGGACGGCCGACGAGGTGAGGTCCCACCGTGCGCCAGCCGACCCGTTCCCCCGCCGCCGCCCGGCGGCCGTACCGCGCGGGCTCCGGCCGGCGCCCCCGCGCCCTCGGCGGCGTCCGCGGCGCCGGGCTCGTGCTCGGCCTGCTGGCCACCGCCGGCCCGGGCCTGGCGGCGTGCGGCAGCGGCGGCGGCTCGTCCACGAGCACCGCCTCGGCGACCGTCACCACCTCCACCCCCGCCTCCCCCACCGGCACGGCCTCCCCCACCGGCTCGCCCTCGCCGACCTCGCCTGGCACCACCGCGCCGCCCCCGCCGACCACCGGCACCGCCAAGCCGGCCAGTTGCGTCGACCGGGCGGTCGCCGGGATGAGCCAGGCCCAGCAGGTCGGCCAGCTGTTCATGACCGCGGTCGGCAGCACCGGAGTGACCTCCGCCCAGTCCGCCGCGATCACCGGTGGCCAGGTCGGCTCGGTCTTCCTCAAGGGCCACACCAACAGCGGAGCGGCCACCGTCAAGCACGTCACCGACCAGGTGGCGCGGCTCGCGCCCAAGGTCAAGGGCGCCACCGTGAAGATGCTGGTCTCCACCGACCAGGAGGGCGGCCAGGTCCAGGTGCTGAACGGCCCCGGCTTCAGCGCCATCCCCGCGGCCCTCCAGCAGGGCAAGCTCGCCACCGGCACGCTGCAGAGCGACGCGCGGACCTGGGGCGGGCAGCTGCGCTCGGCGGGCGTGACGATGAACCTCGCGCCGGTCGCCGACACCGTGCCGCCGAACCTGGTGAACGTCAACGCGCCCATCGGCAAGCTCCAGCGCGAGTACGGCACGAACCCCACGACGGCCGCCACCCACAGCACCGCCTTCCTGCGCGGCATGCTCCAGGCGGGCGTCCTCACCAGCGCCAAGCACTTCCCGGGCCTGGGCCGGGTGACCGGCAACACCGACTTCAGCGCCGGCGTCACCGATGACGTCACGACCCGGCACGACGCGTTCCTCGAACCCTTCCGCAGCGCGGTCGCGGCGGGCACGCCCTTCGTGATGGTCTCCTCGGCGATCTACGCCAAGATCGACCCGAACAACCAGGCCGCCTTCTCCTCCACGATCATCCGCGGCATGCTGCGCGGCGACCTCGGCTTCAAGGGCGCGGTCATCTCCGACGACCTCGGGGCGGCCGTCGCCGTCAGCGACCGCACCCCGGCCGAGCGGGCGGTGGACTTCTTCAAGGCCGGCGGCAACCTGCTGCTGACCGTCGTGCCCGCCGACATCTCCCCGATGACCCGCGCGGTGCTCACGCAGATGCCGAAGGACGCGGCGCTGCGCAACGCGGTGTCCGACAGCGTCAAGCGGGTGCTGGCGGCCAAGCAGAAGGTGGGCCTGCTCAGCTGCGGCTGACGCCGGTACGGGCCGGGTCCGCGCCGGGCGCCGGGTCCGCGTCCGGATCCGCCGCCTGCGCCGTGCGGACCGCCGCCGCGGTGAAGGCCGCGACCAGGGCGGGCGGCGGGCCCGCCGGGCGGGCGAGGGCGACCTCGTCGCGGGGTGCGTCGGCGACCGGGCGGTAGACGACGTCCGGGCGGTGGTGGAGCAGCGCGGTGGAGCGCGGCAGGAACGTCAGGCCGCGGCCCGCGGCGACGTACTCCAGCTTCTCCTCGACCGTGCGGACCGCCGGGAGCCCGGGCCCGCCGCCGGCCGCCGGGTTGCCGCACAGGTGCAGGATCTCGGTGTGCGCGGCGCACCGCGCGACCGTCAGCTCCGCCTCGGCGGCCAGCGGGTGGCCGGCCGGGAGCGCCGCCATGCGCGGCTCGCCGTAGAGCGGGGTGAGGTCCAGGCCGCCCTCCAGGACCGGCAGCCGTACGTACGCCACGTCGACCCGGCCCTCCAGCACGGCCGCGGCCTGGTCGTCGAAGTCCAGCCGGCGCACCTGGACCGTCACCGCCGGGTGCGCGGCGCCGAAGTCCCGTACCGCCCCGGTCACCCGGATGCCGCTGCGGAAGCCCACCACCAGCGTCCCGGCGCCCTCGTCCGCCGCGCGGCCGGCCCGGCGGCGGGCGGCGTCCGCGGCGGCCAGCAGCGGCCCGGCGTCCGCCAGCAAGCGGCGGCCGGCGGCCGTCAGCGCGACCCGGTGGCTGTCGCGGACGAACAGCTCGGCGTGCAGCTCCCGCTCAAGGGCGCGGATCTGCCGGCTGAGCGCGGGCTGCGCGATGAGCAGGTCCTCGGCGGCCCGGCTGAAGTGCAGCCGCTCGGCGACGGCCACGAAGTAGCGCACCTTGCGCAGGTCCAGGTCCACCGGCCGCTCCCCCGACGTCGCGTGCCGCCGGCGCCCGCGCCGGCGGCGATGCCCCGAGGGTATCGCCCGGTGCGCAAGCGGTCTTGGACCCGGCGGCGGGGCCGCCCGCAGACTCGGTGGCGTCCGCCGGAACCGTCCGCCGGCGCCGAATCACCGGAACCGTCCGCCGAGGAGCGCCCACATCATGCACAACGACCGGTCCACCGCCGTCATCGGGGAGACGAGCGGCATCGCGGTGCCCGGGGCCGAGACGCCCATGGGCCTGTACGTCAGCAGGCCGGCCGGCCGCGGGCCGTGGCCTGCGGTGATCGTCGGCTTCGAGCTGTTCGGGACGACGCCGTACATCCGCCGGGTCGCCGACCGGCTGGCCGGGCTGGGCCTGCTCGCGGTCGTGCCCGACTTCCACCACCGCGCCGAGCCCGGCTTCGCCGCGGCGGCCGACGCCGAGGGGCGCGCCCGGGGCTTCGCGCTGCTGGACCGGCTCACCCGGGAGGAGGTCGCGGCGGACCTGCGGGCGCTGGTCGCCCGGCTGGAGGAGCGCGGCAACACGGTGGGGCGGCCGTCGATGGCCGGCTTCAGCCTCGGCGGCCACCTGGCGTACTTCGCGGCGACGCGGCTGCCGCTGGAGCGGGTCGCGGCGGTCCACCCGGGCTGGCTGGACACCGCCGGCACCGCGCTGAGCCGCCCCGAGCCGCTGCTGGACCTCACGCCGGGCATCGCGGCGCAGGGCGGCTGCCGGGTGCTCTACCTGGTGGGCGGGGACGACCGGGTGGCGACGCCGGCCCAGACCGAGCGGGTGGCCGCGCGCCTCACGGCGGCGGGTGTGCCGCACGAGGTCGTCGTCTACCCCGGCGTCCCGCACGGCTTCCTGGCCGACGAGCGGGACACCTACCGGCGGGCCGCCGCCGAGGACGCCTGGCGCCGCCTGGCGGCCTTCCTCGCGCCGGGCGCCTGACCGGGCCCACTGTTCTGCCGTGCGGGCTCAGCGGCCGTAGACGGCCACGAAGTCGCGGGTGGCCTGGGTGTAGTAGCGGTCCGGCGGGTCCTCGAAGTCGAGGATGTTGGTCGGCGTGGGGTTCGCCGGGTCGTGCGTGCCGTCGTAGGACATGAAGGAGGGCCAGGCCCGGTTCATGTCCAGCGGCATCGCGCGCACCGCGCCGGCCCGCTGCATGAGCTCGGCGAGGGTCTGCGCGGTCAGGGCCTGGCCGACGACCACCACGATGTCGCCCTGCGCGGTGACGCCGACGCCCGAGCGGGGCACGTACATCTTGCTCTGATCGCTGACGCCCCACTTGGCGGTGTCGCCGATGTCGGGCACCACGTGCCCGCCGTCGACCATCAGCTCCAGGCACTGCCGCACGCCCACCACGTCCGGCGTCATCCGCACGTCGCGGCCCCAGACGCCGATCCGCAGCGAGCCGTCGCGGTAGAAGACCTCGGAGGCGGCGCCGTCGCGCAGTTCGCCGGCGGTGCGGCCGTCGAGGTAGAAGCCGCCGCGCGAGCCGCCGTCGGTGATCCGGAAGCCGCCGTTCCAGGTGGCGACCAGGCCGGTGCGCTGCCCTTCGGGGATGGTGGGCGGCACGTCGAAGGTGCCGCCGGGCTCGCGGAAGCCGGGGTGCAGCTGGAAGCGGGCGTACTTCCCGCTGATCCAGGCGACGGCGGCCTCGTACGAGGTGTGCTCGCCGTCGGGGCGTACGTACGTGCCCTGCACGATGGGCTCGCCGTGGGCGGTGGCCAGCGTGCGGTAGACGCCCTCGCCGGGGAGCGCGGGGCTCACCGGCGCGCGCAGCGGCGCGCGCAGCGGGACCAGCGGATGGGCGGGGACGTGCGCGGGGGTGGGCACGGCGCCCTGGGTGGCCTTCATCCGGGCCAGCGCGTCGGCGGGCAGGCTGCCGCCGACCTTGGGCGGGTCGAGCGCGTACTGCACGTCCTCCAGCTTGTCGACGACGAAGCCGAGTTCGTGGTCGCGGGCCCATTCGGCCAGCCGCGCGGAGGTGCTGTCCTTGCCGGGGTAGGTGAGGGCCTGGCCGACGGACCAGCCGAGGGTGCCCACGCACACCACGCACACCCCGGTCAGGCCGCGGGTGAGCAGCCGGCGGCGGCGCAGCTGCTCGGGCGCCAGGTCCCGGCGGTGCTTCCAGGGCAGCAGCCGGCGCCTGCGGCGGCGGGCGGCCGGGCCCGGCGGGCCGGCGGATCGCGCGGCCTCGTCGTCCGGCCGCGGCTCGGTGGTCGGGGAACTCATCCCGGTCCGCTCCTTCCGTGTGCCCGGCGCGTGGCCCCGGCCTCGCGCGGCCACGCGCCGGCGCTTCTGACTCATCTGACTTTCCGGCCGAAACGGTGACCAATCACCCGGCCCGCCGGAAGCACCCTCGCGGGTGTACGTACTGCGCCGGGCGCAGTCCCGCGGCCTCCCCCGCGACGACGCGGCCGGCCGGGCCCGGCTCCTAGCGTGGGCGCGGTCCGCCCGGGTCGCTCCGGGGCCGCCCCACCGCCGGGAGCAGCGCATGCCCGCCGTCACCACCACCGCAGCCGCCCCCGCCGCAGGGCCGGCCGGGACCGTACGCCCCTACGAGCGGCGGGCGTACGCGGTCGGGGCCGCGCTCGTGTGCTCGGGGCTGTTCCACCTGGGCGTCTTCCTCGTCGACGGCGGCCCGTGGGACGGCCCGGTGTCCTGGCGCAAGCCCTTCACCTTCGGGGTGTCCTTCGGCCTGACGCTGGTGGCGGTGGCGTGGGTGACGTCGTACGTGACGATGCCGGCGCGGCGCCGGGCGGTGCTGCTCGGGCTGTTCACGGCGGACTGCGTGGCCGAGGTCGCCGGGATCACGGTGCAGGCGTGGCGCGGTGTGCCGTCGCACTTCGACATGGAGACGCCCGCCGACACGTTCGTGGCGATGGCGCTCGCGGTGGGCGGCGCGCTGCTGGTCGTGGTGCTGGGGACGTTCGCGGTCGCGGCGTTCCGGTCGGCGCCGGCCGGCCCGCCGGGCATGCCTGCGGCGCTGCGGGCGGGGTTCGCGCTGCTGGGCGTGGGGCTGGCGTCGGGCGCGGCGATGATCGCCCGCGGGGTGGCGCTGACCCGCACCGGGCACCAGGAGGCGGCGTACCACTCGACGGGGATGCTCAAGCCGCTGCACGCGGTGAGCCTGCACGCGGTGCTGGTGCTGCCGGCGCTGGCCTGGGCGCTGGGGCGCACCGGGTGGCCGCAGGAGCGGCAGCGGCGGGTGGTGCGGGCGGCGGTGTGGCTGTACGCGGCCGGGGCGGTGGGCGCCCTCGGGTGGGGCGCGCTGACGTCGTAGGGTGCCCTTCGGCAACGCGAGGAGGGGCCATGGCGGCGGCGCACACGGTGACGGACGAGGCGGTGGACGGGCTGCTGGCCCGCGCCGGGGTCGGGGCGGCGCGGGTCGCCGCGCGGGACCGGCTGGCGGGGGGCTCGTACAACGCGCTCTACGGCATCGGGCTGGCCGACGGCGGCCGGCTGGTGCTGAAGGTGCCGCCGCCGGCCGGCACGCCGCGTATGCGCTATGAGGCGGAACTGCTGTGCGGCGAGGCGCTGTTCTACGAGTCCGCCGCCGCGGCCGGGGTGCCGGCGCCGCGGGTGCTGCACGCGGAGTGGGCCGAGGATGCGGACGGGCCGCCGTTCCTGCTGATGACGCACTGCCCGGGGGTGCCGTGGTCCGAGGTCGCGGAGTCGGTCGGGCCGCGGGAGCGCCGCAGGCTGCTGGCGGAGATGGGCGGCATGGTGGGGCGGCTGCACGCGGTGCGCGGGCCGGGCTTCGGCTATCCGGCGCGGACTCTGGCGCCGCTGGGCGCGAGCTGGCCGGCGGCCTTCGCGGTGATGGCGGAGGCGCTGCTGGCCGACGCGCGGGCGTACGCGCCGTGGCTGCCGCGGCCGGTGGCGGAGATCGGGGCGGTGCTCGCGGGCGGCGCGGGGGCGCTGGCGGAGGTGACCGAGCCGGCGCTGGTGCACTTCGACCTGTGGCCGGGCAATGTGCTGCTGACGGGCGAGCCGGGGGCGCGCGGGGTCGGGGCGCTGATCGACGGTGAGCGGATGTTCTGGGGCGACCCGCTCGCGGACTTCGCGTCGCTGTCGCTGCTGTGCCCCCCGCTGGAGGACGACCCGGACTTCCTGGCCGGCTACGGGGCGGCGGGCGGGGCCACCGGGTTCGACGCGGCGGCGCGGGTGCGGCTCGCGCTCTACCGCTGCTACCTGTACCTGATCATGCTGATCGAGGTGGTGCCGCGCGGCACCGCCGGCGAGCACCTGGCGTGGGTGCGGGACTTCACCGGGCCGCGGCTGACGGCCGCGCTGGACGCGGTCGCCGCCGGGAGCTGACGGCCGCCGGCCGGGGGACGCGGGCGGCGGCCCCCGTGGCCGGCGCGGGTGTCAGGGCAGGGTCGCGGCGAGGGCGGCGTACGACAGGCCCGAGCCGTAGCCGAGCAGCAGGGCGGTGTCGCCGGGGACGGCCCGGCCGGAGGCCAGCAGGGCGTCCATCGCGAGCGGGACGGAGGCGCCGGAGGTGTTGCCCGCGGTGACGATGTCCTTGGCGACGGCGACCCGCTCGGGCAGGCCCATGGACCGGGTCATGGCGTCGATGATGCGCTCGTTGGCCTGGTGCGGGACGAACGCGTCGAGGTCGGCGGCGGTCAGGCCGGCGGCGTCGAGCGCCTGCACGGCGACCTTCGACATCTCGTAGACCGCCCAGCGGAAGACCCGTTGCCCTTCCTGGCGCAGCGCCGGGAAGGGCTGGGACGGGTCGTCCCGCAGCGCGTCCCACGGCACGCTCTGGGTGATCGCGTCGGCCTGCGAGCCGTCGGCGCCCCACACCACCGGGCCGATGCCGGGGGTGTCGGACGGGCCGACGACGACCGCGCCGGCGCCGTCGCCGAAGATGAAGGCGGTGGAGCGGTCGGTGAGGTCCAGGATGTCCGACATCCGCTCCACGCCGACGACCAGGACATGGCCGCCGCGGGCGCGCACCGAGTCCGAGGCGAGGGCGAGGGCGTGGACAAAGCCGGCGCAGCCCGCGGAGATGTCGAAGCCGGGTGCCCCGGTGGCGCCGAGGCGGTGGCCGATCTCGGTGGCGATCGCCGGGGTCTGCTTGAGGTGGGTGAAGGTCGCGGCGATGACCAGGGAGATGTCGCCGGGGGTGATGCCGGCCGCGGCGACGGCCTTGCTCGCGGCGTGCTCCGCCATGACGCCCAGGGTCTCGTCGGGGCCGGCCCAGCGGCGGGTGACGATACCGGTCCTGGCGCGGATCCACTCGTCGGAGGAGTCGATGTGCCGGCAGACCTCGGCGTTGTCGACGATCCGGCGCGGGCGGTAGCTGCCGACCCCGAGGATCCGGCTGTGCCGGGCACCTGCGGGCACGGCGAACTGAGCTTTCATGGGCACCTTTCAGGCCTGGGGCGGGTCCTTCGCTGCCCGCCGCCCATTCTATGGCGCGCGTATGTTCCGGGGGTGAGGAGCCCGTTACCGGGTGGTGCCGGCTGCCGTACGGGCCATCGCCGGCCCTTCGGCCCGGCGATGGCGGCGGGCCGGGCGTATCGCCCCAGACGCCTCACTGAGGGCGGTACGGCCCGCCGGCCCGCCCGCGAGACCCCCGCGGCGCACAACGGCCGCCCAACGGCCGCTGCGGGGCGTACGGCGGCCTTGCCGTTGTGCGCCGGACAAGGCGAACCGAAGCGAACATGTTTCAACACCCTGGAGACATCACGGTCCGGCAACGCATCAGGAATTAGGCGTTGACGGGCTTCTGCATGTGGCGTAGAACTACCCTGCAGTTGCGATGGCGTTTCATCTTGGTGACTTCTGTTGGAAACGGCTCGGGCCTACCGGACCCGTCAGAGCCTCCGCTCCGTCAGCATTTCGCCTTCAGCTCTCCCACAAGTCCCCTATAAGCGCCCACACACACATGGAGGCACCATGTCGGACGTCGAGACGTCGGGAACCGTCGCGGGCACGAGCCCGTCGCCGACGCGGAGGAATCTGCTCAGGGGCGTGGCCGGCGCCGCGGGCCTCGCGGCCGTGTCCGGCGGTCTGCTGACGGCGTGCAGCAGCAGCTCCGACTCCTCTGACAGCGACAAGAGCGGCGGCTCCGGCTCCGGCAAGTCGGTGGCCGGCAGCACCGTGACCTTCGGGTCGAACTACTCCGACCCGGCGGCCAAGACCGCGTTCGCCGCCCTCACGGCCGGCGCCACGGCCGCCTCCCAGGTGAAGGTCACCATCAACACGGTCGACCACAACACCTTCCAGCAGAACATCACCAGCTACCTGCAGGGCACCCCGGACGACCTGTTCACCTGGTTCGCCGGCTACCGCATGCAGTACTTCGCCGCCCAGGGCCTCGCGCAGCCGCTCGACGACGTCTGGGACAAGATCGGCGGCAACTTCAGCGACGCCGCCAAGCAGCTGTCCACCGGCCTGGACGGCAAGAAGTACCTGGTGCCGCTCTACAACTACCCGTGGGTGGTCTTCTACAACAAGAGCGAGTTCGCCAAGCACAACTACACCGTCCCCACCACGTGGGACGACTACATCGCGCTGGCGAAGAAGATGAAGACCGACGGGCTGGTGCCGATCGCCTTCGGCGACAAGGACGGCTGGCCGGCGCTGGGGACCTTCGACATCCTCAACATGCGCATCAACGGCTACGACTACCACATCAAGCTGATGAAGCACGAGATCCCGTGGACCGACGCCGGGGTCGCCACCGTCTTCCAGCACTGGGCCGAGCTCATGCCCTACCTCCAGACCGGCGCCAACGGCCGTATCTGGCAGGACGCCGCCAAGACGCTGGAGCAGAAGCAGGCGGGCATGATGTTCCAGGGCACCAACCAGGTCGCCGCGCAGTACGTCACCGACAAGGCGGACCTGGACGACCTGGACTTCTTCACCTTCCCGTCGATCAACCCCAAGTGGGGCCAGGACTACATGGACGCCCCCACCGACGGGTTCATGCTGAGCAAGAAGGCCAAGAACCCCGACGCCGCCAAGGCGATCCTGGAGTACATCGGCACCGGCCCGGCCGAGGCGGCGTACCTCAAGACCGACCAGTGGGACGTGGGCCTGGCCAACGGCCTGCAGGTGCCGACGTACAACGCGATCCAGAAGAAGTCGGTCACCGAGATCGGCAAGTGCAAGAACGTCGCCCAGTTCATGGACCGCGACTCCGACCCGGCCATGGCCAACGCGATGATCTCCATCATCCAGAAGTTCATCGACGACCCGAGCACCGGCAACATCGCGACCCTCCAGAAGAGCGCCGAGGCGCAGGCGAAGGCCATCTACACCTCATGACCGACACGTCCGCTGCGGACACCACGGCAGCGGCGCAGGCCGGGGCGGACACCGCCCCGGCCCCGCGCCGCCGCCGCGGCGTGCGCAGGCTCACCGTCCGCGACCGCGTCGTGGTCGCCCTGCTGCTGGGCATCCCCCTGCTGCTGGATCTGGCCTTCGTGTGGTTCCCGGCGATCGGGACCGTGCTGCTGTCGTTCACCAAGTGGAACGGCGTGGGCGGCCTGCACAGCCAGACCTGCAAGCCCAACGTCCCCTCGATCCTGAACAACGGCTGCTGGTACGGGGTGCAGAACTACCACCAGGCCGCCACGATCTACCCGGAGTTCTGGCCGGCGGTCCGCCACAACCTCATCTGGCTGGCGGTCTTCGTGCTGATCGCCACCCCGCTGGGCATGCTCTTCGCGGTCGTCATCGACCGCGGCATCCGGGGCAGCCGGATGTACCAGAGCATCCTGTTCCTGCCGGTCATGCTGTCGCTCGCGCTGGTCGGCATCATCTGGGAGTTCATGTACTCGCAGAACTTCGGGCTGATCAACACCGTCATCGGGCGCAACGGCAACGACAACGCCATCGACTGGCTCGGCAATCCGCATCTGAACCTGTGGGCGGTGCTGGTCGAGGCGACCTGGCGGCAGGCCGGCTATGTGATGGTGCTCTACCTCGCCGGCCTCAAGGCCGTGGACCCGACGCTGCGCGAGGCCGCGACCATGGACGGCGCCAACGCCTGGCAGACGTTCTGGCGGGTGGTCTTCCCGGTGATGAAGCCGATCAACATCGTCGTCATGGTCGTCACCGTCATCGAGTCGCTGCGCGCCTTCGACCTGGTGTACATCACCAACAAGGGCATCAACGGCCTGGAGCTGCTGTCGGTGCTGGTCACCTCGAACATCGTCGGTGAGACCCAGCGGGTCGGCTTCGGCTCGGCGCTCGGCGTGGTGCTGCTGGTCATCTCCCTCGTGCCGATCTCGGTGTTCCTTTACCAGACGTTCCGCCGGGAGGAAGCGCCATGACGACCGAAGCCCTCACCAGGCCGGCCGAGGCGGCCCGCCCGCCGGCCGCCGGCCCGCGGCGCAGGCGCCCATGGGGCCAGGCGGCCTCGCAGATCTTCCTGATCGCCTCGTGCGTGCTGTGGCTGCTGCCGATCGCCTTCGCGCTGTACGTGGCGGTCCGGCCGTACTCCGACACCCGCAAGTACGGCTATGTCTCGATGCCGCACCATCTGACGTTCAAGAACTTCAGTGACGCGTGGACGCAGTCGGACATGCTGCACTTCTTCTGGAACTCGGTGCTGATCACCGTCCCGGCGGTGATCATCGTGCTGGCACTCGCCTCGGGTGTGGCGTTCGTGCTGAGCAAGATCGACGTGAAGTTCAACATCGCGCTGCTGATCCTGTTCACCGCGGGCAACCTGCTGCCGCAGCAGGTCATCATCACCCCGCTGTACCGGATGTACCTGAAGATCTCGCTGCCGCACTTCGTGAGCGACAGCGGGCTGATGTACAACTCGATCTTCGGGCTGATCGCCATCAACGTGGCCTTCCAGCTGGGCTTCTGCGTGTTCGTGCTGAGCAACTACATGCGCGCGGTGCCCGACGAGATGTACGAGGCCGCGCTGGTGGACGGCGCGTCGCTGTGGACCCGGTTCTGGCGGCTGACGCTGCCGCTGTGCCGCCCGGCGCTCGCGGCGCTCGCCACGCTGCTGACCACCTGGATCTACAACGACTTCTTCTGGGCGATCACCCTGATGTCGTCGGGCGACAAGCGGCCGGTGACCTCGGCGCTGGCCAACCTCCAGGGGCAGTTCGTCAGCAACCAGAACATGATCGCGGCGGCGGCGCTGATCGCGGCCGTGCCGACGCTGGTGGTCTACATCTGCCTCCAGAAGCAGTTCATCGCCGGTCTGTCGCTGGGCTCCAGCAAGGGCTGAGCGGGACCGGCCGACGAGCGGGCGGGGCCGGCGGCGCGCGGGGCGCGGCCGGCCCCGCCGCACGCGGGCACGCCGGGGCGGGCGGGTGCAGGGGGCATTGACAGGGTGTGAGGCCGCTTCCATAGTGTGGGAGCGCTCCCACATCCGTTGTGCGGAGCCGCACCTCCCCCCACATGCTCAAGGAGGCTCCCGTGCGCGCAACTCCGCGTCGGTTACTCGTCAGACCGTGGCTGTGGCCGGTGGCCGCGGTCGCCCTGCTGCTGCCGGCCCTGGTGGCACTGCCCGCCGCCCACGGCGCGGCGACCGGCTGCTCGATGACGTACACCGTCAACGAGTGGACCGGCGGCTTCACCGCCCAGGTCAAGCTCACCAACCTCGGCGCCGCCATCAACGGCTGGACGGCGACCTGGACGTACCAGGGCGACCAGCACATCACCTCCGGCTGGAACGCCACCGTCAGCCAGTCCGGCGCCGCCGTCACCGCCAAGGACGCCGGCTACAACGCGTCGGTCCCCACCGGCGGCTCCGTCGAGTTCGGGGTGCAGGGCACCTGGAGCTCGGCCGACCCGTCGCCGACCGTGATCACCCTCAACGGCCTGGGCTGCACCGCGAACGGCTCGCCTCCCACCAACCCGCCCACGACCCCGCCGACCACACCCCCGACGACGCCGCCCACCACACCGCCGACCACTCCCCCGACCACACCGCCCACGACGCCGCCGACCTCCGCGCCGCCGGCGAACTGCTCGGGCGCGGTGATCTGCTCGGACTTCGAGGACCAGACCGGTTCCGCGCCGTCAGGCCAGTGGACGACCGCCGCGCCGGACTGCTCGGGCAGCGGCACGGCGTCGGTCGACACCTCCGTCGCGCACAGCGGCAGCCGGTCGATCCGGGTGGACGGCCACGCGGGCTACTGCAACCACATGTTCGTCGCCAGCACCCGGGACCTGTCGTCCCTGGGCCCGGTGATGTACGTACGGATGTGGGTGCGGCACACCACGGCGCTGCCGGCCGCGCATGTCGCCTTCGTGTCGATGCCGGACTCCTCGCAGGGCGGCAAGGCGCTGCGGATCGGCGGCCAGAACGGCGCCCTGCAGTGGAACCGGGAGATCGACGACGCGACGCTGCCGGCGCAGAGCCCGGCGGGCGTGGCGCTCAGCACCCCGCTGCCGACGGGCAGCTGGCAGTGCCTGCGGTTCGCCGTCGGCACCACCTCGCCCAACCTGCAGACCTGGCTGAACGACCAGGACGTGCCGGGCCTGCGGGTGGACGGCGTACCGACCGCCGACATCGACCAGCAGTGGCTGTCGCGCACCACCGCGCCGCGGCCGACCGCGCTGCGGCTGGGCTGGGAGAGCTACGGCACCGGTGACGACACGCTGTGGTTCGACGACGTGGCCGTGGGCACGTCCCCGATCGGCTGCTGACCCCGGCAGTAAGGACCGCCCCCGGGCGGGTCCCGCGCTCAGGGCGGGGACCGGCCCGGGGGCTCTGCGGCTCCCGGATCTCGCGGGGAAGGGGTCAGGAGCCGTCGGGGGCGTCCGGCAGGCGCTCCTTGATGGCGTCCATCACCGAGGAGTCGGTCAGCGTCGTCACGTCGCCGAGTTCGCGGTTCTCCGCGATGTCCCGGAGCAGGCGGCGCATGATCTTGCCGGAGCGCGTCTTGGGCAGTTCGGCGACCACCAGGATCTGCCGCGGCCGGGCGATCGGGCCGATCTCCCGGCCGACGTGGGCGCGCAGCCCGGCCGCCGGGTCCTCCTGGCCGCCCTCGGCCGCCGCGTCGCCGCGCAGGATGACGAAGGCGACGATGCCCTGCCCGGTGGTCGGGTCGGCCGCGCCGACGACCGCCGCCTCGGCGACCAGCGGGTGCGAGACCAGGGCGGACTCGACCTCGGTGGTGGAGATGCGGTGCCCGGAGACGTTCATGACGTCGTCGACCCGGCCCAGCAGCCAGATGTCGCCGTCCTCGTCCTTCTTCGCGCCGTCCCCGGCGAAGTAGCGGCCGGGGAAGCGCGACCAGTACGTGTCGACGTAGCGCTGCTCGTCGCCCCAGATGGTGCGCAGCATCGACGGCCAGGGGCGGGTGAGCACCAGATACCCGCCGGAGCCGTTGGGCACCGGCTCGCCCTGGTCGTCCACGACCTCCGCCGAGACCCCCGGCAGCGCGCGCAGCGCCGAGCCGGGCTTGCAGGTGCTCACGCCCGGCAGCGGGCTGATCATGTGGGCGCCGGTCTCGGTCTGCCACCAGGTGTCGACGACCGGGGTGCGGTCGCCGCCGATGGCCCGCCGGTACCAGACCCACGCCTCGGGGTTGATGGGCTCGCCCACCGAGCCGAGCAGCCGCAGCGACGACAGGTCGAAGTCGGCCGGGATCGCGTCGCCCCACTTCATGAAGGTGCGGATCGCGGTGGGCGCGCAGTAGAGGATCGTCACCTTGTACTTCTGGACGATCTCCCACCAGCGGCCCTGGTGCGGGGTGTCCGGGGTGCCCTCGTAGAGCACGGAGGTCACGCCGTTGGCGAGCGGGCCGTAGACGATGTAGGAGTGGCCGGTGACCCAGCCGATGTCGGCGGCGGTCCAGTAGACGTCGTGCTCGGGCTTGACGTCGAAGACCGCCCAGTGCGACCAGGCGACCTGGGTCAGATAGCCGCCGGTGGTGTGCAGGATGCCCTTCGGGCGGGCGGTGGTCCCCGAGGTGTACATGATGTAGAGCGGATGCTCGCTGTCGAACGCCTCGGGGGTGTGCTCGGCGGACTGCGCGGCGACCAGGTCGTGCCACCACACGTCCCGGCCCTCGGTCCAGCCGACGTCCTGCCCGGTGCGGCGCACCACCAGGACGCTGCGGACGTCCGGGCACTGCTCCAGGGCCTCGTCGACGGCCGGCTTGAGGGCGGAGGCGGCGCCCTTGCGGTAGCCGCCGTCTGCGGTGACGACGACCCGGGCGTCGCAGTCCTGGATCCGGCCGCGCAGCGCCTCGGCGGAGAAGCCGCCGAAGACCACGGTGTGCGGGGCGCCGATCCGGGCGCAGGCCAGCATCGCCACCACGGTCTCGGGGATCATCGGCATGTAGATCGCGACCCGGTCGCCGGCCCGGACGCCGAGGGCGAGCAGCGCGTTGGCGGCGCGGCTCACCTCGTCCGTGAGTTCGGCGTAGGTCAGGGTGCGGGTGTCGCCGGGCTCGCCCTCCCAGTGGAAGGCGACCCGGTCGCCGAGCCCGGCCCGTACGTGCCGGTCCAGGCAGTTCTCGGCGACGTTGAGCCGGCCGCCGGTGAACCAGCGGGCGAAGGGGGCGCGGCTCCAGTCGAGGACGTCGGTCCAGGGCTCGGCCCAGTCCAGCCGGGCGGCCTGTGCGGCCCAGAAGGCCTCGGGGTCCGCGGCGGCCTCGTCGTAGGCCGCCGCGGTGACGTTCGCCTGCTGCGCCAGGGCGGCCGGCGGCGGGAACCGCCGGTCCTCCCTGAGCAGGTTCGACAGGGTCCGGTCGGCCATCAGTGGGCGCCGCCGACCGGGCCGCCCCGTCCGCCGCCGGCCGGGAAGAGCGGCAGGAGGCCGCGCTTCCAGGTGGAGTTGGTGACGACGGCGAAGGACGCGTACCACGCGAGGACCGCGGTGACCAGGCCGAGCCAGCCGCCCACCTTGGTGGTGCCGGTCGACTCGGCGAACTCGGCGATCGTCAGCACGACGAAGGTCGCCGACAGGGCGACGAAGACCGCGAGCAGGGCGCCGTTGGTGCGCAGCGCGGCGACCGTCATGTAGACGGTGAAGACGGCCCATATGAGGAGGAACAGGCCGGTGGCCTGATGGGCGGTGTCGGCGGGCAGCGAGCCGGCGACGAACTTGGCGTAGCCGGCGTAGGACAGCCAGAAGGCACCGTACGAGCCGAAGGCGGTCGCGCCGAAGGTGTTGCCCTTGCGGAACTCCCACATGCCGGCGAGCAGTTGGACCAGGCCGCCGTAGAAGAGGGCGAGCGGCAGCACGACCGCTTCCAGGCTCGCGTCGATCAGGTGGGCGTTGAAGGAGCTCAGGACGAACGTGGTGGCGGCGAAGCCGGCCAGGCCCAGCGGGCCGGGGTCGGCGATCGCGGATTCGGTGGCGGGACTGCTCATCTGCGGTTTCCCTCCTCGTCGAGGAACGGCAGGGCGGTGGGGAACGACCGCGCGCCGGCCTGCCGGCCGCGGTCGCGCACACCGTAGGGGGCGCGCGCGGTGCGCCACGAGGCGCGTACGGGGAGCAGTCGGCGAGCGGCACCGCCGGTACGACGGGCGGTCGCCGCGCTGCGCCCAGCGGTCGCCGGCCATCGGCGGGCGGCGGCCGGCCCCGCGCCCGTCAGCCGCCCGGGGTGGGGGTGCGGCGGGGGGTGGGCAGCGGCGGGGGGCCGGTGACCACTTCCTCCGGGAGGTGCATACGGAGCATGACGCGGTCGACCGCGGGCGGGGACAGGCGGTGGCGGGTCAGCAGGGAGACGGCGACCATCACCGCGAAGGCGACCGGGACCGTCCAGGCCGCGGGCTGCTCCAGCAGGGCCGCGCTCCAGCCGCGGCCGGCGCCGCGGACGCTGGTGAGGACCACCGCGACCGCGGCCAGGCCGCCGCCGGCCACCAGGCCCAGCAGCGCGCCCAGGTCGGTCAGGCCGCGCCACCAGATGCCGAGCACCAGCAGCGGGCAGAAGGACGACGCGGCGACGGCGAAGGCCAGCCCGATCGCGTCGGCGACCGGCAGCCCGTGGGTGGCGGTCGCCATCACCAGCGGCGGTACGCCCGCGGCGAGCGACGCCCAGCGGAAGCCCTTGGTCGAGCCGCGCAGCAGGTCCTGCGAGACGACGCCGGCCACCGACACCGTCAGGCCCGACGCGGTGGACACGAACGCGGCGAAGGCGCCGGCGGTGGCGAGCGCGGCGAGCAGCCGCCCGCCCTCGCCGGCTTGGGTGAGCTGCGGCAGCACCAGCACCGCGGTGTCGGTCTGCCCGGTGAGCAGCAGCTGCGGCGCGAGCACCCGGCCGAGCGCCCCGTAGAGCGTGGGCAGCAGGTAGAACGCGCTGAGCAGGACCAGCACGAGCACGGTGGTGCGGCGCGCGGCCCGCCCGTCGGGGTTGGTGTAGAAGCGCACCAGCACGTGCGGCAGCCCCATCGTGCCGAGCAGTGTCGCGAGCAGGATCGAGTAGAGCGCGTAGAGCGGGTGGGCCCGGCCGCCGGCGCCGGACAGCGGGCTGGACCAGCTCGCGCCGGACGCGGGCCGCAGGCCGTCGCGGTGCGGGACGGCGGCGCCGGGCGGGAAGGTCAGCGCGGTGCCGCCGGCCGCGGTGTGCTTCCCGTCGCCCAGCGTCAGCTCCCGCCCGGTGTACGGCCGTCCGTCGACGGTGCCGGTGGCCGTCACGGTGACGGGCGCGGTGACGTCGAAGCGGACCGGGTCCTGGAGCGTCACGACGGTGGTGCGGCCGAAGCGCGGCACGTCGGGGCCGGTGAGCGCGGGCGCGCCGGCCGACCGCCAGGCCAGTACGAGGAAGACCGCGGGCACGGCGATGGCGGTGAGCTTGAGCCAGAACTGGAAGCCCTGCACGAGGGTGACCGAGCGCATGCCGCCGGCCGCCGCGACCCCGACCACCACCACCGCGACGACCACCGCCCCGGCCCAGCGCGGCGCGCCGGTCACCGTCTCCAGGGTGAGCCCGGCGCCCTGGAGCTGCGGCACCAGGTACAGCCAGGCGATCACCGCGACGAGCACCGCCGCGACCCGGCGCACGGCGAGCGAGCCGAGCCGCTCCTCGGCGAAGTCGGGCAGTGTGTACGCCCCCGAGCGGCGCAGCGGCGCGGCGACCAGCAGGAGCAGCACCAGGTATCCGGCGGTGTAGCCGACCGGGTAGGCCAGCATGTCCACGCCGTACGCCATGACCAGGCCCGCGACGCCGAGGAAGGACGCGGCCGACAGGTACTCGCCGCCGATCGCGGCGGCGTTCCACAGCGGGGAGACCTCGCGGGAGGCGACGTAGAAGTCGGACGTGCCGCGCGACAGCCGCAGCCCGTACACGCCGAAGGCGATCGTGGCGGTGACGACCACGGCGAGCGCGGCCAGCCCCAGGCCCGGGTTCACCGCCGCTCCGCCTCGCCGCCGGCCGGCGGGGTGTCGGGGCCGGCCAGCAGGTCGGTGAAGTCCCGCTCGACGCGCTCGGCGTGCCGTACGTGGAAGAAGGCGGCGCCGACCAGCAGCGGGTAGGCGACGACGCCGAGCAGCAGCCAGGCGAGCCGGACGCCGAGCACGTCGGCGGTGCGCAGGCCCGGCAGCAGCGCGAAGGCGGCGGGCAGCCCGCCGAGCACCGCGGCGAGCACGGCCAGCACCCCGAGCGCGAGCCGCAGCTGGTTGCGGACCAGGGAGCGCACATAGACCTGCCCGAGCTGCGGCTGCGCGTGCAGGTCCGCCGCGCGGGCCCGGGCGGAGTAGCCGCGCGCCCGCAGCCTGCGCGGCGCCGTGACGGCCACCCGCCGGTGGGCACCGGCCGGCCCGGAGGGCGCCGAGACGGCCCCGGGCTTCCCCCGCGGGCCCGGCTCGGACCTCGCACCGGGCACCGGCGGCTGGCCCGGCGCGGACGACGGGCCAAGCTCGGGCCCCCGGCCCGGCACGGGCGGTGGGCCAAGCTCGGACGTCAGGCCGGGCTCGCGCCCCACGCCCGGCCCGGATGGGCCGGGCGCCGACGGCGGGCCCGGCTCCAACCCCGCCCCCCGCACCGGCCGCGGCCCCGGCTCGGACCCCGCACCCAGCACCGGCCGCGGACCCGGCACGGGCCCCGCGCCCAGCACGGGCCCCGCCCCCGGCACCGGCGGCGGACCCGCGTCGTCCCGCGGTTGCGGCCGGCGGCCGGCGCCGTCGGTGGTTCCGGTCATGACGGGTCGGTGCCGGGCGCCGGGGTCCAGCGGACCAGGACATCGCGCAGGTCGCGCATGTGGCGGCGGCTGACGGGCAGTTCCGAGCCGGCGACCCGGACGGTCCAGTGGCCCGCGTCGGAGCGCAGCTCCTCGACGTGCCGCAGGGAGACCAGGTAGCTGCGGTGGATGCGCAGGAAGCCGTGCTGCTCCCAGCGGTCGGCGAGCACCGCGAGCGGAACCCGGACCAGGGGCGCCCGGCCGGCAGTGTGCAGGCGTACGTAGTCGCCCTGGGCCTCGACGTAGGCGACGTCGTCGCGGGAGACGAACCGCGTGACGCCGCCGAGGTCCACAGGGATGCGCTCGGGTCCCGGGTCGGGGGCAGCGGCGGCCGGCCCCTGGGCGCCGCCGGCGTCGAGGAGGGCGGCGACGCGTCGCACGGCCTCGGCGAGGCGTTCGGCGCCGACCGGCTTGAGCAGGTAGTCGCACGCCTTGAGGGCGAAGGCGTCCACGGCGAAGTCCTCGTAGGCGGTGACGAAGACGACGGCGGGCGGCTGCGCGAAGCGGCCGAGCACCCGGACCAGGTCCAGGCCGTCCAGGCCCGGCATGCGGATGTCGCAGAAGACCGCGTCGACCGGCTCGGCCTCCAGCAGCCGCAGCGCCGCCGCGCTGCTGTCGGCGGCCAGCACCCGGCCGACCCGGTGGTCGCCGCGCAGCAGGTAGCCGAGGTCGTCCAGGGCGGGCGGCTCGTCGTCGACGGCCAGGATCCGCAGGCGTCTCATGTGGCGTGCACTCCGTTCCGGTACTTCGGCACCCGGACGTTGACCTTCGTCCCGGCGCCCGGCGCGGTCTCCACGACGAGCCCGTAGTCGTCGCCGTAGACCGCGCGCAGCCGCTCGTCGACGTTGCCGAGGCCGAGGGAGTCCCCCTCCGCCTCGCCCGCGAGCTGCAGCCGCACCTCCTCCGGGTCCATGCCGACGCCGTCGTCCTCGACGCTGATCCGGCACTCGGCGCCGGCGTCCTCGGCCCTGATGGTGATCAGGCCGGGGGCCGCCTTGGGGCCGAGGCCGTGGCGTACGGCGTTCTCCACGATCGGCTGGAGGCACAGGAAGGGCACCGCGACCGGCAGGACCTCGGGGGCGATCAGCAGGTCGACCCGCAGCCGGGCGCCGAACCGGGCGCGCTCCAGCCGCAGATACCGGTCCACCGACCGCAACTCCTCGGCGAGGGTACTGAACTCGCCGTGCTTGCGCAGGCTGTAGCGGGTCAGTTCGGCGAACTCCAGCAGCAGCTCGCGGGCCCTGGCCGGGTCGGTGCGGACGAACGAGGCGATCGCGGTGAGCGAGTTGTAGACGAAGTGCGGGGATATCTGGGCGCGCAGCGCGCGCAGTTCGGCCTCCACCATCCGGGTGCGGGAGCGGTCGAGCTCGGCGAGTTCGAGCTGGGCGATGACCCAGTGCGCGACCTCGCCCGCGGCCCGTACCAGCCCGGCGGAGACCTGCCGGGCGTAGACGGTGAGCGCGCCGACGACCAGGCCGTCCACGACGAGGGGCACGACGACGGCGGAGCGCACCGGGCAGTCCAGGTCGGCGCAGCCGATCTCGTCGGCCGGTACGAGCCAGGGGCGGCCGGCCTCCATGGCGTCGCGGGTGTGGGCGACGGCCTGCGCGGCGTGCCGGCGTCCCGCCCCGTCCCAGGCCAGCAGCTCGTCGCCGGCGACCAGGGCGAGCGCGGGGGCGGCCAGCAGGGCCCGCAGGTGGCGGGCGGCCTTGCGGGCGGATTCGGGGGTGAGGCCGTCGCGCAGCAGCGGGGCGGCGAGCGAGGCCTCGTGCAGGGCGGCGAAGGCGGCGCGCTCGACGGGGGTGCCGAACGCGCGCCGGCCGCGTACCAGCCAGAACAGCGCGGCGGCGGCGCCCGCGATCACCAGCGTCACGGACACCACGGTGATCACGGATTTCATGGTGGGCATTATCGGCCCGCCGGCCGGCCGCGTCACCGGTGCGGTCGGGGCCGGTTGCCCGGCCGGTGGCGAGGGGCGGGCCGTGCCGGGCCCCCGCGGTCGCGAGGGCCCGGCACGGCAGGGGTGAGCCGCCGGTCAGGGGAAGTTGACGACGTTGCTCGGGGTGGTGTTGGACGCGGTGACCGCGCCGGTGTCGTTGATGACGTGGGTGATGGTGCCGACGCCGCCGAGCGAGACGGTCAGCGCCGAGTGGAACTTCACGCCGGAGCGGTTGGGTACCTCGAAGGCGTGGTAGTTGTTGACCGCCGGGTTGACGTTGAAGTAGCAGTAGCTGCCCAGCCCCCACGCCTCGTGGGTGGTGACGGCGTCGCCGACCTTGTAGGCGGCATAGCCGTTCTGCCCGGCCGGGTTCTTCCATGCGGCCTGGTTCGGCGGGTCGTACGGGTTCTCGTTCTGGAAGAAGATCGTGCGGCCCCCGTTGCCGTTCCAGACGACTTCGTACTTCTGGTAGTGCTCGACGAACAGGCCGGTGGCCAGCACGTTGTCGCCGTTGACGGTCAGGCCGGTGTCGGCGGTGTTGGTGGTCCAGCCGACGGTGCCGCCGTTGCCGTGGTCGGCGCGCCAGGCCCAGATGTGGTCGATGAGCGTGTTGTCGCTGTTGACGACCAGGGAGTTGGTGGCCTTGCCGGCCCGCTCGCCGCCGATCCGGAAGAAGACGTCCTGGATGCTGGTCGGGTCGCTCGCGTGGGCCGCGCTGGAGTTGGCCGGGCCGATCGTCAGCAGCGCCTGCGAGTTGGCGGTGCCCGCGTCGAACAGCAGGCCCTTCAGGCGCACTCCGTCGACGTCGGCGACCTGCATGGCGTTGACGCCGTTGTCGGGCACGAACGTCGGGTAGCCGATGCCGAGGACGACGGTGTCGGGCTTGGTCACGTTCAGCGTCTGGCTGAGGTGGTAGACGCCCGGGGTGACGAACAGGTTGCAGCCGCTGGCCAGGGCGTTGTTGATGGTCGCGGCGGTGTCGCCGGCCTTGACGACGTAGAACTGGCTCATCGGCAGCGAGCTGCCGGGGGTGTTGCCGTTGGCCCAGCTCGGGCCGGAGGCGTTGGTGCGCAGCGACGGCAGGAAGACGCGGTACTTGCCGCTGCCGTCGAGGTAGAGGTAGGGCACGTCACGGGAGACCGGGGTGGTGCCCAGCGTGGTCTCCGGCGGGTTGGGGAAGGTGTTGGCCGGGGCCCCGGTCACACCGGAGAAGACCATGTTCCACACGCCGCCCGACCAGCTGCCGAGGTTGCTGTCGCGGGTGTACCACTGCTGCTGGGAGATCGACGCGGTCTGCCCGCTGATCTTGCTGTCGGCGATGTAGCCGCCGCTGGCGTAGCCGTAGCTCGCCGGGTAGAGCGCGAGGTTGCCGTGCACGTCGATCCGGCGGAAGGGCGCGGCCTGCGCGACCGCCCAGCGGTCGGTGCCGCTGGAGGGGTTGATCGCCAGGTTCTCGGCGCTGCGCCAGAAGTTCTGCGTGGCGTTGCCGGCGTCGGAGGCGTTGAACGCGTCGACGGTGACGTCACCGTTGATGGTGACCTGGTCCGGGCTCTGGCCCAGGCCCGCGACCGAGGTGTAGAAGCCGACGTTGTCCTCGACGTTGTACGTGCCGGGCTTGAACAGGTCGGCGACGCGGTTCTCGCTGAACTGCGCGGTGTTGGTGTCCTTCATCTGGTTGAACTGCGCGTCCAGCTGCGCCTGGATGGCGGCGTTGCCCATGGACGGGTCGAAGATGTGCACGTTGGGGCCGAAGTTCGGCGTGTCCGACTGCGTCGGGCAGTTGCCGGGCGGGGTCGTGCCGCCGGTGCTGCCGCTGGTCGTCCCGGAGCTGGTGCCGGTCGACGTGCCCGTGCTCGTGCCCGTCGAGGTGCCGGTCGAGGTGCCGGTGCTGGTGCCGGTGGACGTGCCCGTCGAGGTCCCGGAGCTGGTACCGGAGCTGGTCGTGCCGCCGCTGCCCTGGGTGTACGTGAACTGCGGGGTGTCGTACTGCGGGCCGTTCTTGGTGTAGGTGAACGAGTAGCTGATCACCGTGCCGGCCGACACCGGGGAGACGGTGTACGTCCAGCTGCTGCCCGAGGCGGCCATCTGGACGTTCTGCTGCCCGGCGGTGCCCGCCTGGTAGTGGATGATCACATAGCTCGCCGGCGTGGTCGGCGTGAAGGTGAACTTCGCCTGCGTGGCGGTGGGTTCCGACACACTCTGGGTGTAGTCGGAGGCCGCGGAGGCGCTGCCCGAGGTGCCGACCAGGCCCAGCAGCCCGGCGAGGGCGAGGGCGAGGGTGGCGACGAGGGCGAGCGGGCGCCGGTAGGTGCGGCGCGGCCGGGGCCTGGTCCGGCCTGGGGGGAAGGTGGCGCGCATCAGTGGAGTCCTTTCCCTGGCTTCGTGAAGTGAACGCCAGGTGAGCGCGGATGTGGGGGTTGGTTCGCGCATGGCACTACACAATTCCTGACCGGGGACGGACCATAGCCCTTGGATTCGCCGATTGAAAACGCTCTCAATCTGCGGATAGGAGATTCCCCGGATCCGTAAGGCAGTGTCAGGGGGCCGTGCCCGGCCGTCAAGAAGAAGAGCGGGATTCACGCGTTACCGCGTGAATCCCGCTCCGGTCCTTCAGGTGGTGCGCCCTGCCGAGTCCCCGGTCGCAGGGCGCGCCGGGGGCCTTACTGGATGCCCGCGGCCTTGCACTGCTCGGCGACGTCCGGCGTGCAGACCTGGGCGGCGGTGTAGGTGCCGTCGGCGATCACGGTGGACTTGATGTTGGCCTTGGTGATCGACACCGCGTCCAGCAGCTTGGAGGGCACGTTGTCCTTCGAGCCGCTGACCTTGGTGGTGGGCGCGAAGGTCTTGATGTCCTTGCCCTGGAGCAGCGCGACGGCGATCTCCGCGGTGGTCTCCGCCTCGGGCTTGGCCGGCTTGTAGACCGTGGAGGTCTGGCTGCCCAGCAGGATCCGCTGGATCGCGGCGAGGTCGGCGTCCTGGCCGGTCACCGGCACGCTGATGCCGGCGCCCTTGAGGGCGGTGATGATGCCGCCGGCCATCGTGTCGTTGGCGGAGTAGACGGCCTTGATGTTGTTCTTGCCGACCGAGGTGATGGCCGCGGTGACCTTCTGCGCGGCGACCGAGTCCTTCCACAGGCCCGACTGCTCGTAGGCGATGGTCACCTTGCCGTCCAGCACGCTGTGCGCGCCGGCCTTGAACTCGGCCGCGTTCGGGTCGGCGTCGTCGCCGTTGATCATGACGATCTTGGAGCTGGGGGTGGCGGCCGAGCCCATCGCGTCGAGCAGCGCCTGGCCCTGGAGCACGCCCACCTTGGTGTTGTCGTAGCTGACATACGCCGAGACCGGGCCCTGGGCGAGCCGGTCGTAGGCCACGACCTTGATGCCCTTGTCCACCGCCGCCTGGACCGAGGACTTGATGCCGACCGCGTCCTGGGCGTCGAGGATGAGCACCTTGACGCCCTTGGCGACCATGCTGCTGACCTGCTGGGCCTGCTTGGCCGGGTCGCCGGCCGCGTTGTCGTACTCGACCTTGCAGTCCGCGCACAGCTCCTGGATCTTCTTGGTGATCAGCGGACGGTCGAAGGCTTCGTACCGGGCCGTCACGGTGTCCGGAAGCAGCAGGCCGATGGTCTTGCTGCCGTTGCCCGAGTCGGACTTGTTGTCGTCGCCTGCCTTGCCGCAGGCGGCCACGGTGAGCGCAAGCGTGACACTTACGCTTCCCACGACAAGACGGCGCGATATCGCGTTCATTGCGGCGGTGCCTCCCCTGAACAGGCCGCCACGACGCGGCCTTGGTGCGGGTGAGTCAAGCGTCAGGCGGGCCCCGCGTCAAGAAGTAAATCATCGGAGGGATGACACAAAGAGACAACGTCACCCCGGCTCGGTGACGAAACCGGCCGGGGTGACGGAGGTGTTGCGGACAGGTGTCCGCGCCTTGCGAATCAGCCCAAAGTGGCGATGGCCTGGTTGAACGTGGCGGAGGGGCGCATCACGGCCGCCGCCTTGGCGGGGTCCGGCTGGTAGTAGCCGCCGATGTCGGCGGGTGATCCCTGCACAGCGATCAATTCGGTAACGATGGCCTCCTCCTGCTCGGTGAGGGTCTTCGCAAGCCCCTCGAAGGCCGCCGCGAGGGCCGGATCATCGCTCTGACCGGCCAGTTCCTGCGCCCAGTAAAGGGCGAGGTAGAAGTGACTGCCGCGGTTGTCGATGCCACCGAGGCGACGGCTCGGCGACTTGTCGTTGTTCAGGAACGTCCCCGTCGCGCGGTCCAGGGTGTCGGCGAGGATCTTGGCCCGCGGGTTGCCGGCGACGGTGGCCAGGTGCTCGAAGCTGGCGGCCAGCGCGAAGAACTCGCCGAGGCTGTCCCAGCGCAGGTAGTTCTCCTTGACCAGCTGCTGCACGTGCTTGGGCGCGGAGCCGCCGGCGCCGGTCTCGAACAGGCCGCCGCCGTTGATGAGCGGCACGACCGACAGCATCTTGGCGCTGGTGCCCAGCTCCAGGATCGGGAAGAGGTCGGTGAGGTAGTCGCGCAGCACGTTGCCGGTCACCGAGATGGTGTCCTCGCCGCGGCGGATCCGCTCCAGCGAGTACGCGGTGGCGTCCACCGGCGTCTTGATCTCGATGGTCAGCCCGTCGGTGTCGTGCTCGGGCAGGTACTGCCGGACCTTGGCGATCAGGTTGGCGTCGTGCGCGCGGTCCTCGTCCAGCCAGAAGACGGCCGGCACGCCGGTGGCGCGGGCCCGGGTGACGGCGAGCTTGACCCAGTCGCGGATCGGCACGTCCTTGGTCTGGCACATCCGGAAGATGTCGCCGGCGCCGACGACCTGCTCCAGGACGGCCTCGCCGTTGCCGTCGACGACCCGGACGGTGCCGGTGACGGGGATCTCGAAGGTCTTGTCGTGGCTGCCGTACTCCTCGGCGGCCTGCGCCATCAGGCCGACGTTGGGCACCGAGCCCATGGTGGCCGGGTCGAAGGCGCCGTGGGCGCGGCAGTCGTCGATGACGGTCTGGTAGACGCCGGAGTAGCTGCTGTCCGGGAGCACCGCGAGGGTGTCGGCCTCCTGGCCGTCCGGGCCCCACATGTGTCCCGAGGTGCGGATCATGGCCGGCATGGAGGCGTCGACGATGACGTCGCTGGGCACGTGCAGGTTGGTGATGCCGCGGTCGGAGTCGACCATCGCCAGCGCCGGGCCCTCGGCGAGCTCGGCCTCGAAGGACGCCTTGATCGCGTCGCCGCCGGGCAGCGCCTGAAGTCCCTTGAGGATGGCGCCGAGGCCGTCGTTGGGGGTCAGGCCCGCGGCGGCCAGGGCGGCGCCGTGCTCGGCGAAGGTGCGCGGGAAGAAGGCGCGTACGACGTGCCCGAAGACGATCGGGTCGGAGACCTTCATCATGGTGGCCTTCAGGTGCACCGAGAACAGCACGCCCTCGGCCTTGGCCCGGGCGACCTGGGCGGTGAGGAACTCACGCAGCGCCGCGACCCGCATCACGGAGGCGTCGACGACCTCGCCGGCCAGCACCGGCACCGACTCGCGCAGCACGGTGGTGCTGCCGTCGTCACCGACCAGCTCGATCCGCAGGCTGCCGTCCTCGGCGACGACCGCGGACTTCTCGGTGCTGCGGAAGTCGTCGGCGTCCATGGTGGCCACGTTGGTCTTCGACTGCGGGCTCCAGGCGCCCATCCGGTGCGGGTGGGCCTTGGCGTAGTTCTTGACCGAGGCGGGGGCGCGGCGGTCGGAGTTGCCCTCGCGCAGCACCGGGTTGACCGCGCTGCCCTTGATCTTGTCGTAGCGGGCGCGTACGTCGCGCTCCTGGTCCGACTTCGGGTCGTCGGGGTAGTCGGGCAGCGCGTAGCCCTGCTGCTGCAGCTCGGCGACGGCGGCCTTGAGCTGCGGGATGGACGCCGAGACGTTCGGCAGCTTGATGATGTTGGCACCCGGGGTGCCGGCCAGCCGGCCGAGCTCGGCCAGCGCGTCGTCGATCCGCTGCCCCTCCTGGAGGAACTCGGGGAAGGCGGCGATGATCCGGCCGGCCAGCGAGATGTCACGCGTCTCCACCGTGACGCCGGCCGTCGACGCGTACGCCTGGACGACCGGCAGGAACGAATACGTCGCCAGCGCCGGCGCCTCGTCGGTGTGCGTATAGATGATGGTCGAGTCAGCCACCGGTTACTCCGCTCCAGAATCCAGCATCGCGAATATTGCTTGATATCAAGATATCCCGTTGCCGTGGCGTTGACGACGAGGGGGCCGACCGGGTCCACCTGATCTACCGAACGGGCTAACCGGGCGCGCCGCGGCCATCCGGCCGTGGTTCGGTGGATCCGTCACGTACCGGAGCGGTGCGCACACGCAAGCGAGCCATAGCCGGCCCCCGGGGCCGGCGGGAGGCGGTAGGTATGGCCAGACGTGTACGGGGCGGACTGGTCGGCGAGCTCTTCGCGGAGTTCGCCGGCACCATGATCCTGATCCTGATCGGTGTGGGCGTGGTCGCCCAGGTGGTCGCCGGCGGCGACCTCACCGACCCCAAGGGCGGCCTGGGCGACCACGACTCCATCGCCTGGGCCTGGGGGCTGGGCGTGACCTTCGGCGTCTACGTCGCGGCCCGGCTCAGCGGTGCCCACCTCAACCCGGCGGTGACCGTCGCGCTGGCCGCCTTCAAGGGCTTCTCGTGGGCGAAGGTGCTGCCTTACGCGCTCGCCCAGACCGCGGGAGCCTTCGTGGCCGCGCTGATCGTGCGGTGGAACTACACCGAGATCCTCGGCCACGCCGACCCCGGCCACACGATGAAGACGCAGTTCGTCTTCTCCACGCTGCCCGGCAACGGCGCGACGGCCCCCGGCATCCACGAGTGGGGCGCCTTCCGCGACCAGGTGATCGGCACCGCGATCCTGCTGCTGCTGATCTTCGCGGTCACCGATGTGCTCAACACCCCGCCGGGCGCCAACCTCGGCGCCTTCATCATCGGCCTGATCGTGGTCGCGATCGGCATGGCCTACGGCGCCGACGCCGGCTACGCGATCAACCCGGCCCGTGACTTCGGCCCGCGCCTGGCCAGCTACATCACCGGTTACGGAACGGCCTGGCGAGATCAGTGGGGCAATCTGTACTGGTGGGTGCCGATCGTCGGGCCGCTGGTCGGCGGCCTGCTGGGCGGCCTGATCTACACGCTGTTCGTGGGCCGGTTCCTGCCCACCGCCGAGCCCGAGCCGCCCGGCCGCGCACCGCGGTCCGAGCCGAGGCCCGACGAGGCCTGAGGCGGCGCGGTGGAGCTGTCCCGTACCACCAGGCTCGTGGACAGCTCCACCCGCAGCACGTCCGGGGTGCGGCCCTGGACCAGTTGGAGCAGCATGCCGGCGGCAGCCGCGCCCATCTCGGCGAGCGGCTGCCGCACCGTCGTGAGCGGCGGCGGTGACCAGCGGGCCTGGGGCAGGTCGTCGAAGCCCACCACGCTGAGGTCGTCGGGCACCCGCAGCCCGCACTGCCGGGCGGCCTCGTAGACGCCCAGCGCCATCTGGTCGCTGGAGGCGAAGACCGCGGTCGGCGGCCGGCCGGTGGTCAGCAGCTCGGTGCCGAGCGCGAAGCCCGACTCGTGCGAGAAGTCGCCCTCGCGGATCAGCGCGTCGTCCACCTCGACGCCCGCGGACTCCAGCGCGGCGCGGTAGCCGTCCAGCCGGGCCCGGCTGCACAGCAGGTCCGGCGGTCCGGTGATCATGCCGATCCTGCGGTGCCCGAGGCCCAGCAGGTGCAGCACCGCGCTGCGACCGCCGGCCCAGTTGGTGGCGCCGATGGTCGGGATGTCGAAGGTCGGCACGCCCGCCGGGTCGATCACCACCAGCGGCATGCCGATCCGGCGCAGTTCGGCGTCGAGCTGCGGGGCGGGCTGCGAGGTCACCAGGATCGCGCCGTCGGAGTTGCGGGAGCGCACCCCGACCAGCCACTGCTGCATCGAGGCGGCGTGGTGGTGGACCGCGGAGACCACCGCGCCGACGCCCGCGGCGTGCACGACCTTCTCCACGCCGCGCAGGATCTCCACCGCCCAGGGGCTGTCGAGGTCGTTGAAGACCAGGTCGACGAGGTTGGCGCGATGCGCGTTGCCGGCGGCGCGGCGCCGGTAGCCGTGCTCGGCCAGCAGGTCCTCCACCCGGCGGCGGGTGGCCGCGGCCACGTCGCTGCGCCCGTTGAGCACCCGGGAGACGGTGGGCAGGGACACCCCCGCCTCGCGGGCGATGTCGGCGATCGTGACCCGGCCCGCGCTGTCTTCCGCCACCGGTGCCTCCTGTCGCAGTGGGCTCCCCAGCATAGGCAACGCCTGCGGGCGGCAGTACGTGCGGCCACAGGGTTGACGGCGCCGGGCGTCGCTTCTAACGTCACGCTGAAACTTCCGAAAACCTATCGCAAGTTTCGATGTTTCGGGGCGTCACGACCGCACCATCCCACCGACGAAGGACACCCAGCACCGATGACCGTCACGGCGACCAATCCCGTCCTGCCCGGCTGCTTCCCCGACCCGTCGGTGGTCCGCGTCGGGCAGGACTACTACCTCGCCAGCTCGTCCTTCGCCTACTTCCCCGCGATCCCGCTGCACCACAGCCGCGACCTCGTCCACTGGCGGCCCGTCGGCCACGCCGTGGACCGCGCGGGGCAGCTGGACCTCGGCGGGGTGCGGGCGAGCGGCGGCATCTACGCCCCGACGCTGCGGCACGCCGCGGGCCGCTTCCACCTGGTGTGCACGCTGGTCGACGGGCTCGGCGCGGCCGGCAACTTCCTGATGTCGGCGGACGACCCGGCCGGCGACTGGTCCGACCCGGTGTGGCTGCCCGAGGCGCCCGGTTTTGACCCCTCGCTCTTCTTCGACGACGACGGCTCGGCCTATCTGCTGGGCACCCGTGAGCTGCCCGGCACCGGTGGCCGCACCGAGGTGTGGATGCGCGGCCTGGACCTCGCCGCGGGCAAGCTCACCGGCCCCGACCGGGTGCTCTTCCGCGGCGCGCTGGTCGACGCGCGCTGGGCGGAGGGCCCGCATCTGTACAAGGTCGGCGGCTGGTACGTGCTGCTGCTCGCCGAGGGCGGCACCGCGCACGAGCACGCCGTCACCGTCGCGCGCAGCCGCGAGGTCACCGGCCCGTACGAGAACCACCCGGGCAACCCGGTGCTGACCCACCGCCACCTCGGGCGCTCCTACCCGGTCTCCGGCGCCGGGCACGCGGACCTGGTGCGCACGCCCGGCGGGGACTGGTACGCGCTGATGCTGGCCTCGCGCCTGTACGGCGGGCCGCACTCCAACCTGGGCCGCGAGACGTTCCTGGCCCGGGTGGTGTGGGAGGAGGGCTGGCCGGTGTTCAACCCGGGCGAGGGGCGGCTCACCGAGCGGGTCGAGGTGGCGCTGCCGGCGCAGCCGTGGCCCGGCGCGGAGCCGGTCGACCACTTCGACGCCGGCACGCTGGACACCGCGGTGTGGAACCTGCTGCGCGGCCCGGCGAGCGACACCTACAGCCTCACCGAGCGACCCGGCCACCTGCGGCTGCGGCTGCTGCCGCGCACCCTGGCCGAGCGCGGCACGCCGGCCTTCGCCGGGCGCCGCCAGCAGCACATCGACTTCACCGCCGAGACCGCGCTGGACTTCACCCCCGGCTCCCCCGCCGACGCCGCGGGCATCGCGGTGCTGCAGAACCCCGAGCACCACATCACGCTGCTGGTCACGGCCGGCCCGGCCGGCGGCCCGGTGGTGCGGCTGACCGAGCGCCGGGCGGGCACCGACACCGTACGCGGTGAACTGCCGCTGCGGCCGGGGCCGGTACGGCTCGGGGTGCGCGCCCGGGGGCAGGACTACACCTTCTCGTGCGCGCAGGCGCCCGAGGGCAGCCGCGACGTCGGCACGGTGGACGGCCGCTTCCTGAGCAGCCAGGTCGCCGGCGGCTTCACCGGCGTCTACCTCGGCCCGTACGCGACCGGGCCCGCGGGCGGCACGGGCCACGCCGACTACGACTGGTTCCGCTACGGCCCCGCGGCCGGTTGAGACCCCCGCCGCAGCTCATGGGCGGGCGGCCGTACGCCGGGCTGCGTGGCCCCGGCGTACGGCAGGGTGGGCCGGGGCGCCTTGAGGGGGGCGCCCCGGGCTCCCCGCCGCGCCGGCGTCAGCTCAGCCGGTTGACGCCGGCGCGGAAGAGCGCGGGCCAGCGGGCGGCGGCCGGCACGATGCGCGGCGCGGACCAGGGGCGGTCGCGCAGCCACAGCAGCGAGGCGGTCAGCATCCGGTAGTCGCGGGAGACCCGGCGCCAGGCGGCGTCGTAGTCGTGCGGCCGGCCGGCCAGGACGCACCGCACCAGCTGCTCGGCCGCGGCCAGGGCGACCGCGATGCCCTCGCCGGTCAGCGCGTCCACATAGCCGGCCGCGTCACCGACCAGCAGCACCCGGCCGGCGACCCGGCCGCGCACCCGCTGCCGCAGCGGCCCCGCGCCCCGGGCGGGGGTCGCGGCGGCCGGCGGCAGCCGCTCCAGCAGCCGGGGGAAGGCGGCGAGCTGCTCGGCGAAGGGCGCGCGGTCCCGCGTCAGCACCGCGACGCCGACCAGCTCGGGCCCCAGCGGCGTCACATACGCCTCCGCCCGGGCCGTCCAGTGCACCTCGACGCAGTCGCTCCACGGCCGGACGGCGAAGTGCCGGCGCAGCCCGTAGCGCGCCGGCGGTCCCGGGGCGGCCGGCGCGCCGAGCCCCAGGGCGCGGCGGATCGGCGAGTGCAGGCCGTCGGCGGCGGCGAGGTAGCGCGCGGTCAGGCCGGCGGCGGTGACGCCGTGCGCGTCCTGCCGGATCCCGTCCACCCGCAGCGGCAGCGTCCGCACGCCCAGCCGGTCCGCGCGGGCGGCGAGCGCCGCGTGCAGCTCGGTGCGCCGCACCCCGCGGCCCGGCGAGGTGCGGAACCGCGCCTCGGCGCGCAGCCGGCCGTCCAGGTACGCGATGCCGTGCAGCGGCGCGCCCGCCACCCCGACGCCCAGCGCCGACAGCCGCCGGACCGCCGAGGGCATCAGGCCCTCGCCGCACGCCTTGTCGACCGGGCCGGGCCGCGGCTCGGCGACGACGACCTCCAGTCCGGCGCGGGCGGCGTGGATCGCGGTGGCCAGCCCCGCGGGTCCGCCGCCGGCGACCAGCAGGTCGATCACGCGGGCGCCGCCGCGCCGAGCGCGGCGTTCTCGCAGCGCAGCCGGACCGCGAGCCAGGGGGCGTTCAGCACGGTGAAGCACAGCGCGGTGATCCACGCCCCGTGCACCAGCGGCAGCGCCGCGCCCTCCACGGCGACAGCCGCGTAGTTGGGGTGCCGCAGCAGCCGGTACGGGCCCCGCTCGACCAGCGGCAGGCCCGGGACGACGATCACCCGGGTGTTCCAGCGCGGCCCCAGCGCGCTCACGCACCACCAGCGCAGCAGCTGCGCGGCGGCGACCAGGCCGATCATCGGCCAGCCCAGGGCCGCGACGAACGGCCGCCCGCCGTAGTGCACTTCGGCGAGGCAGCCGGCCAGCAGCCCGGTGTGCAGCAGCACCATCGCCGGGTAGTGCCCGGCGCCGTGCTCACGGCCGCCCCGGGCGAGGCTCCATTCGGTGTTGCGGCGTGCGGTGTTGAGCTCGATGAGCCGCTCGAACGCGATGAGCAGCACGAGCAGGGTGTAGGGGGGCAACGGGCATCACCTACCAGCGCAGGAGGACGAGTTCGGAGGCGAAGCCGGGGCCCATCGCGAGCAGCAGGCCCGGGCTGCCGGGCAGCGGGCGCTCCCCGGCCAGGACGTCGCGCAGGATGTGCAGCACGGAGGCGGAGGAGAGGTTGCCGACCTCGGCGAGCGAGCGCCAGGCCGGCTCCAGGGCCCTGGCCGGCAGGTCCAGCGCCTCGCGCACCGCCTCCAGCACCTTGGGGCCGCCCGGGTGGCAGATCCAGCCGGTCACGTCCCCGGTCTTGAGGCCGTGCCCGGCCAGGAAGTCCTCGACCTCGGGCCCGAGGTGGTCGCGCACCAGGTCGGGCAGCTCGCCGCCGAGCACGATACGGAAGCCGCCGGCGCCGATGTCCCAGCCCAGCAGGCGCTCGGTGCCCGGGTAGAGCCGGCTGCGGGCCGCGACGACCTCGGGCCCGGCCGCCGCCCGGTCCCGCCCCACCGCGACGACCGCGGCGGCGCCGTCCCCGAACAGGGCGCCGGCGACCGCGTTGGCAGTGGAGGGGTCGGCGCGCTGGAGGGTGAGCGAGCACAGCTCGACCGAGAGCAGTACGGCGACGCCCTGCGGGCGCGGCTCCAGGTAGTCGTGCAGCCGCGCCAGGCCCGCCGCCCCGCCGGCGCAGCCCAGGCCGAAGACCGGCAGCCGCCGGACGTCGGGCCGCAGGCCGAGCCGCCCGGCCAGCCGGGCCTCGATCGAGGGGGCGGCGATCCCGGTGACGGACGTCGAGATGACCAGGTCCACCTCGTCCGGCGCGATACCGGCCGCGTCGAGCGCGCCGCGCACCGCTTCCTCGCCGAGGTCCTGGGCGGCCTCGATGAAGCGGTCGTTGGCCTCGCCGAAGTCCCCGAGCCGCGCGTACTGCTCCAGCGGCAGCGCGAGCCGCCGGCTGCGGACCCCCGCCGCGGCGTGCACCCGCTCCACGACGCCCCGGCCGCCGCCGGCCCCGGCCGCCATCCCTGCGAGCGCTTCCGTGATCTCGTACTGCTCGTACCGATGCGGCGGAAGCACCGCGTGCACGGCGCCGATTCGCGTCATTCGGCCAGCATAGGGGCGGCATGGGCGGATTCGGCGGCTTGCGGTGGTGTGTCGCCGGTACGGAGGAGCGCGCCCCGGACGGGGGACGGACCGGCGTGGGGAGCGGCCGGCGGGCCGGCGGGCGGGGCAGGGTGAGGGGGTGGCAGGACCGAGCGGAGCACAAGGGACAAGCAGCGTAAGAGGGCGAGGATGTTCGGGAGGGGCGCGAGGGAGCGGCCTGCTCAGGGCGTGCCATCCGGAGCCGGCCGCCGCGGTCACGGCGCTGGTCACGGTGCTCGCCGCGGTGTCCGGGCGGGGGCCGGCGGGCTGCGCGGTGGTCGGGGCGGCGGTGCTGTGCGGGCAGCTGTCCGTGGGGTGGTGCAACGACGCGGTCGACGCGGTGCGGGACACCGCGGCGGGCCGGACCGACAAGCCCGTCGCCGCCGGCACGGTGACCCGTACCGCGGTCGCGGTGGCGGCGGGGCTCGCGCTCGCCGGGTGCGTACCGCTGTCGCTGGCCGCGGGCCGGCTCGCCGGGTCGGCGCATCTGCTGGGCGTCGCGGCGGCCTGGGCGTACAACCTGGGGGTCAAGCGCACCGCGGCCTCGTGGCTGCCGTACGCGCTGGGCTTCGGGCTGCTGCCGGCGTTCGTGACGCTGGGGCTCGCGGGCCATCCGTGGCCGCCGGCCTGGGCGGTGGCGGCGGGGGCGCTGCTGGGGGTGGGGGCGCATTTCACCAACGTCCTGCCCGACATCGACGCCGACCTCGCCGCGGGGGTGCGCGGGCTGCCGCAGCGGCTGGGCCGCCGCCGTACCCGGGTCCTGGCGCCGCTGCCGCTGCTGGCCGCCTCGGCGGTGCTGGTGCTGGGGCCGCCCGGGCCGGTGGGACCCGCGGGCTGGTCGGCGCTGGCGCTCACCGCGGGGCTGGCGGCGGCGACCACCGCGGCCGGCCGGCCGGCGCACAGCCGGGTGCCGTTCCTGGCGACGCTCGCGATGGCGGCGACGGCCGTCGCGCTGCTGGTGCTGCACGGCGGCTCGCTGACCCGGGGCTGAGCGGCGGCGGGCTGGGGCGCCCGCGGGGGCGGGCCGCTCAGCGTACGGGGGTGCGGTGCCGCCGGGCGCGGATGTCGACGAGGTCGGAGACGATCAGGAAGCTCGCCGCGGCGACCGTCACGAGCTGCGCGACGGCCGCGACCCACTTCTCGGTGAACCAGTCCGGCTCGTACATGTCCGGCACCGGGCCGAACTCCCCGACGTCCACGTACCGGTAGATGATGATCAGCGCGAAGCCGCCCGCGGCGACCGCCCACGCGAACACGTCGGCGGGCAGCCGGCGCCACGCCAGGACCAGCAGCGCGGCCAGCGCCGCGAGCGCCGCCTCGACGCGGAACAGGCCGCCCTGCGAGAAGGTGGCCTTGACCGCGTCGTACTGCGGGGCGAGGTCGGCGTGGACGTACGCGTCGACCGCGAGGCCCGCGGCGGCCAGCAGCCGGGCCGTCAGCACCGCCGGACGGATCTGGAACCGCACCCGCCGCTCCTTCCGTCGCGTGAACGCCTCCCGCCCAGGGTGCGCCGGCCGGGCGGACGCCGCCCGCCGCGCGGGTCCGTACGGGGGACGCCGGCGGCCCCGCGGTCGGCGGGACCGCGGGGCCGTGGTGGGCGGGAGGCCGGAGGGGCCGGGGAGGCGGGGCGTCAGAAGCTGTACGACTCCAGTACGTACGCGCATTCCGTATAGATGTAGCCGCTGCGGAAGGAGTCGGCGTTGGCGATCGGCGTCGTCGAGTCGTCGTCGCCGATGGGCTTCTGCATGATGTAGGACGTGCCGGCCGGCAGGTGCAGGGTGTGCTTGGCGTAGTGCTTGCCGGTGTCCTTGCACGCCAGGCTCTTGGCGAGCGAGTCGCTCATGTAGCGGGTGCAGCCGCTGCACCCCTTGAGGGTGAAGCTGCCGGTGGTCTTGCCGGTGTAGAGGATCTCGACCGCGTCGGGGCTGTCGTTGGTGAAGGTCACCGAGATGGAGCCGCCGGAGGCGTTGGTGGGCAGCTTCTTGCCGGCCGCGGGCACCTTGGTGGCGATCTCCGCGGCGATGGCGAGCTTCTGCGCGAAGGCGCGGTTCTTGTCGTGCGGGTATTTCGCGGTGAAGTCGTTGATCGTCTCCAGCGCGTCGTCGAAGCTGCCGGACTTGTACTGCGACACGCCGCAGTTGTACATGCCGGTCTCGACGTAGCCGTCGACGCGGGTGCCGTCGGCGGTGAGCGCGTCGCTGATGCCGGCCTTGTCGCCGGGCAGCGAGGTGGCGTCGGCGCCGAGGGTGCGCAGCTTGTCGACGGTGCCGCACGGGTCGCTGCCGGTGACGCCCTTGGCGGTCGCGTCGATGTTCGCCCGTATCGCCGGCTCGACCTTGGCGGCCTGCGGCGACGTGGGGAAGTCGGTGAGCAGCTCGCCGAGCTTGCCGCCGTCGGAGGCAGCGTCGGAGCCGGAGTCGGCGGAAGGCGACGTCAGCTCGGTCATGCCGCACTCGTAGAGCGAGGTCGCGAGCTTGTCGTCGGGCCAGGTGGTGAGGTCGCCGAGGGCCTTGTGGTCGATCTGGTCGGGGACGGTGCGCAGGTACTTCAGCGGCTCTATCGCGTCGCAGTACTGCTTGTCGTCGAAGGGCGCGCCGACGGCGGTGTAGAAGGTGTGCAGCCGGTCGGGCACCTTCTTGCCGGCCTTGGAGTCGTGGTGCTTGCTGTCCAGGTCGTCGTACGAGCCCAGCGCCGAGCTGTAGTCGGCCTTGGCAGCGGTGAACGGCTTGGACTTCGCCGCCTGCACGAGCTTGTCGGCCTTGTCGAGCCGGTCCAGCAGCATCGCCTGCGTCGCGTCGTCCTTGGCGCCCTGGTAGTAGACGACCGCGCCGGCCGGCACCGCGAGCAGCACCAGGCCCATCAGCAGCGCGACGGGCGTCTGCGGCGGGAAGGACAGCCGGGTGCGCAGGCCGCGCAGCGCGCCGTGCGCGGCGGTCAGCGCCAGGAAGACCAGGTACGCCACGAGGGCGCCGCCGGAGACGCCGTCGGGGTCGGCGGGCAGCGCGACGGCCAGGAAGACGCCGGTGCCGACGAGCGCGACGACGAAGGCGGCCCACCGGCGGGTGAGCAGGTAGCCCAGGCCCAGGCCGCTGAGGTTGAGCAGGCCCACGGCGACCGCGCGCAGCGGGTCGGCGGGCCCGCGCGGCGCCTGCGGCGGCACCGGCGGCATGGGCGGCGGGCCGAACGGCGGAGGAGGCGGCGGGGGCGGCGGTCCGTAAGCGCCCCCTCCCCCTGCGTAGTCGCCGCTTCCGCCCTGCTGGCTCCAGCTCATGGCAAACCCCCCGGAGATGTCGGACCCCGCCCATGGAAAGACGCGCGAACCGGTCGACGCCGTGCGCGTGAAGGCCCATTTATATCGGATGCGTGGAAGGGCCCGCCGGTTCCCCCCGGCCGGGCGGAGATGCGGGCCCGCAGGCCCGGGCGCAGGCTGGACGGGTGGGGGTGCGGGCGGGGTGGCGGCGGGAGCCGGCCGCGCGCCCGCGACACCGACGCCGGGGAGTGATCATGGGCGACACCGAGGTGCTGGTGGTGGGGGCGGGTCCGGTCGGGCTCACGGCGGCGCTGGAGCTGCGCAGGCGGGGCGTCGCGTGCCGGGTCGTGGACCGGCTCGCCGCGCCGCAGCCGTACGCCAAGGCCGTCGGCGTGCTGCCGCGCACGCTGGAGGTGTGGGACGCGATGGGGCTGGTGCGCGACGCCCTGGACGCGGCCGTGCCGCTGTACGGCCAGCTGGTCTTCGTCGACGGGCTGCCCGCGTCCCGGGTGGAGCTGGAGCTGCCGCGGGAGGTGCCGTACGGCTTCGCGGCGCTGCCGCAGTACGCGACGGAGCGGCTGCTGACGGAGCGTCTGCACGCCTACGGCGGGCGGGTGGAGCGCGGCACGGAGCTGCTGGGCCTCACGCAGGACGAGCGCGGCGTCACCGCCCGGCTCGGCACGGCCGGCGGCACCGAGACGGTACGGGCCGGCTACCTGGTGGGCTGCGACGGCGCGCACAGCCGCACCCGGCGCGAGCTGGGCATCGGCTTCGAGGGCGACGCCTTCCCCGAGGCGTACATGCTCGGCGACGTCGCGGTGGACTGGGACCTGCCGCCGGGCTACGCGGTGCGCTCGCTGCACCTGGACGAGGCGGGCGCGGTGGACGACCTGCTGGTGTGCGTGCCGCTGCCGGGGCGGGGCCGCTACCGGATGTCGATGCGGGTGCCCGAGGAGCTGGCCGTGCCGGCGGCGGCGGGCGAGGAGGTCGCGCACGGGCTGGAGTCGGGGCGCGCGCCGGAACTGGCGCATATCCAGGCGGTGCTGGACCGGCTCTCGCCGCGCCGCACCACCGCGCGCGAGCTGCGCTGGTCGTCGGTGTTCCGGATCAGCCACCGGCTCGCCGAGCGGTACGGCGCAGGTCGCGTGTTCCTGGCGGGCGACGCCGCGCACATCCACCCGCCGACCGGCGCGCAGGGCATGAACACCGGCATCCAGGACGCGTACGACCTGGCCTGGAAGCTGGCGCTGGCGCTGCACGGCGTGGCCGCGGACGGGCTGCCGGGCAGCTACGACGCCGAGCGGCGGCCGGTCGGCGCGGAGGTCGTGGGCCGCACGGTGCTGCACGCGCGGGAGGGCGGCACGAAGGCGGACGTGCTGCGCGAGGCGCAGCTGCTGGTGGCCTACCCCGGCAGCCCGCTCGTGACCCCCGACCCGGACGGCCCCGAGCCGCGGCCCGGGGAGCGCGCACCGGACTGCCGGGGGCTCACCGGCGACATCGCCGCGTATCCGGTGCGGCTGTTCGACCTGCTGCGCAGCCCGCACCACACGCTGCTGCTGTACGCGGACGAGGGCTCGCCGGCGGCGGAGCTGCGGGCGTGCGCGACCGCCGCGCGGGAGGCCGCGCACGGGCGGCTGAACGTCTTCGCCGTCCTCGCGCCGGGCGCCCCCGGCGAGGGCTGGGGCGTCCCGCGGGTCCACGACCGCGACGGCGCTTTCCGCCACGGCTACCGTGCGCGGGCCCCGGAGGCGCTGGTGATCCGCCCCGACGGCTACCTCTCCGCCCGCTTCCCCGCCCCGCACCCCGACGCCCTGACCCGCCATCTGCGGGCGACGTTCCGCGCCTGAGCCGCACTCACCGCCGCGGTCGGCGCCGCGTCAGGCGCTGCCGCAGCGTCGGGGCGGGGTCCGGGGCGTGGGCCGCGGTGTGCGCGTGCTTGGCCCGCAACGCCTCCGCCTGCACCCGCACCCGCTCGACGTCGAACCCGTCCGGCGCCTCGGCCCCACCGACAAGCGCGGCGAGCAACCGCTCCTGCGCGACACCGAGCGCGGCCCGGGCGACGTCACTCACGAGCGCCCGGGCCGAGGGGGCCCGTCCCGTGGACACCTGGCGCGTCCGCACCCGCACCCGCACCCGCACCATCCCCGGCCGGCGCGTGAACAGCCGATCCGCCGGCGCCCGCGCCGGTCCCGGCATCGGCCGCCCCTTGCCTGCCGGTTCTGTACGCACCGACGCCCGCCGCCCCATGGGCCCCGGACCCGCGCCCTCCCGGCCCGCCGGCATCGCCCCCGCCCGGCCCCAGGGCCGCCGCCCCGCCCGCACCGCCCGGCACGTCCGCGGCGGCGTCCTCACGTATGGCCTGCCCTCTGGCCGCCCCTTGCCCGCCGGCCTTGTACGCACCGACGCCCGCCGCCCCATGGGCCCCGGACCCGCGCCCGCCCGGCCCGCCGGCATCGCCCCCGTCCGGCCCGGGGGCCGCCGCCGCGGCGGCCGGACCCTGCCCCTCCGCGGCAGCGTCCCGCGCCTCGCGCAGGGACTGCCCTCTGGCCGCCGCCGCGCGGATCGCGGCGAGCTCCGCCGCGAGTTCCGCGTCACGCGGATACGCGCCGTCGCGTTCGAGCAGGACGCCGGGGAGGTGGGCGCGGGTGGCCAGGGTGGTGAGGAGGTCGAGGACGGGCGGGGGGACGGGGTGGGTGTGGGTGTCGTGCCAGATGCCGTCGCGGGCGACGCCGCCGGCGACGTGGACGTATCCGAGGCGTTCCAGCGGCAGTTCGCGCAGGACGTCGTGCGGGTCGATGCCGAGGTTGACGTGCGCGGTGTGCAGATTGGCGACGTCGACGAGCAGCAGCGCACCGGTGCGGGCGGCGATCTCGGCGAGGAACTGCCCCTCGGTCAGCTCCTCGCCGGGCCAGGCCAGCAGCGGGGCGATGTTCTCCAGGGCGAGCGGGACGGGCAGCTGGTCCTGGGCGATCCTGACGTTCTCGGCGACGACGGCGACGGTGTCCCACGTCCGGGGCACCGGGATGAGGTGCCCGGCGTCCCACCGGCCCGCGCGGGTGAAGGCGATGTGCTCGCTGACCAGCGGTGAGCCGAGCGCTTGCGCGCACGCGGCGAGGTGGGCCAGGCGCGCCGGGTCGGGGCGGTCGGCGCCGCCGAGGGACAGCGAGACGCCGTGCGGCACCACGGGTGTGCCGCGCTCGCGCAGCGCCCGCAGCGAGGGGAAGAGCCGCCGCGGGTCCACGTTCTCGGCGATGGCCTCGACGAAGTCGACGCCGGGCAGCCGCTCGACGGTCAGGTCGATGGGCCGCCGCCAGCCGATGCCGTAGCCCAGCTGCGGCGCCCCCGCGGCGGTCATCCGCCGCACCCGCCGCAGCCGCCGCCTCCGCAGCCGCCCCCGCCGCCGCAGCCGCTGCCGCCGTCGCCCCCTGCGCCGCCCGACGACGTCATGCCGCCGTAGAGCGCGTCGCGCAGCGTCGCGTCCGCGATGCCGGCGGCGCCCAGCACCGCGACCGCGGCGACGGCGGACGGGACGGCCATGGACGCGGCGGACCCGGCGAAGGCGGCGGACCCACCGGGCGCCGGCGGGACGAGCGCGGCGCCGCCGGACCCGCGGGCCCCGACCCGCGCGGCCTCCAGCGCCCGCTCCCCCGCCGGGGTGCGGCGCGGCGTGGACGAGGCGACCGCCACGATGACGACGGCGGAGACCGCCAGCTCCAGCACCAGCAGCAGCACCGGCCGGCCGGCCGCGATGCCGTGCACCAGCCGGGCGACCCCCGCGGCGAACACCACCAGCAGCGGCAGCAGCGAGACGACACCGACCGTACGGCGCCGGTCCGCGGTGAGCAGCAGGCCGCGGGCCCGCGCGCCCTCGACGACCTGGAGCACCGCAGGGCTCGCCCCGGCCCGCCCGCGGACCGCGGACAGGTCCGAGCCCCTGGCCGGGTCCACGCCGGCCAGCACCGCCCGCCGTACCGGTTCGGGCGTGAACGGCACCCCGCACGGCGTGATGCGGTGGTCGCGGCCGACCCGCAACTGCCCCTCCTCGATGAGGGCCTGCACCGCGGTGTCCACCACCCGTTTCGCGCCGCCGCCGAGCGCGGCGAGCGTGAGGACGTCGTCCGGCGCGACGCCGGCGACCGCGCCGGACGGGCCGTCCGCGGCCTTGCGGTAGCGCGCCCGCAGCGCCGCGGTGACGATGCCGGCGAGGACGAAGGCCGCCGCGTAGACGGCGAGGAATTCGGGACCGCTCATGACCGACCACCCCCTGCCGAGGGTGACGCGGCGCCCGCCGCACCCGGTTCCGCGGCCCGGCGGCGCGGTTCAGCGCAGCTCGGCCCGCACAGTGCGGCCGTACAGGTGGCGGGTGGTCACGACGACCTCGGTGCCGAGCGGGCCGGGCCGCACGGTCACGCCGGGCGCGGGGGCCGCGGGGCGGTAGCGGCGGCCGTGGAGGTGGACGGTGACGGTGTCGCGGCCGGTGGTGGGGTCGGCGACGGCCAGGCTGAGCGCGCCGCCGCGGGCCTCGCGCAGCAGCACGCACGCGGGTCCTTCGACGGTGAGCCGGTCGACGCGGTGCGCGCCGGGCGTGAAGGTGTTGGCGGCGAGCAGGCCGAGGCCGTGGTGCCGGACGGCCTGGACGGCGGTGCTGTTGGCGAGCACGGTGAGCGGGCCGCGGGCGTAGCCGCGCAGCCGCTCCTCGGTCGCGCCGGGGACGATCGCGTACGCCAGCGCGGTGTGGCGGGCGCCGGCCGTCTGGTGGAAGGCGAGGGTGAAGACCTGCTTGGTGACGGCCGTGTCGGGGTTGGTGAGCCGGACGGTGCGGCGGCTGCGGGTGACGGTGTCGAGCGCGGCGGTGGGCTCGGGCCGGTGCGGGTCGGGGCGCGCGTCGAGCAGGGCGTAGCCGACGGCGGTGCCCCGCGTGGTGTTGGCCCAGCGCAGCCAGGCCAGCGGGGCGGTGCCGGGTCCGGTGACGGGGGCGCCGCGCCGGGTGCGGCCGGTGAGGGCGACGGTGTCGGCGGCGCCGGCGATCCGGGCGTCCACGGTGGTGGTGACGGGGCGTCCGGCGCTGTCGCCGACGCCGGCGGCGAGCACCACGATCTCGTCGTCCAGCATGAACCACGACTTGGTGGCGTCGGCGGCGCGGTAGGCGGTGAAGTCGGCGGGCAGCCGCCCGGCCTGCTCGGCCGCCCAGGCGGCGTCCGGGGCGAGCACCATGGCGGCGCTGCCGTAGGTGTCGAGGACGGCGCCGCCGGACAGGGGGTTGGTGCCGAGCGGGAAGTAGACGTAGGTGTTCTGGGATTCTGAGGAGGAGGTGAAGCCGGCGGCGGGGTTGTCGTACCACTGGGTGCCGTACAGCTCGGGGACGCTGAGCCGGGGCTCGTCGGGGGCGGTGACGCCGGCGAGCCGGTCGGGCGGGACGGCGGTGAAGTAGTCGACGCCGAAGCTCTGCGTCTGGTCCTGCCCTGCCAGGTAGAGGTAGTGGTGTCCCGCGCCCTGGTGCCAGGGCAGCAGGTTCTCGCCGCTCATGTACTCGTAGCCGCTGATCCGGGTGGAGCTGCGGGCCAGCACGAAGGTGTGGCCGGGGCGGCGGTGGACGCTGCGGTCCATGGCGGGGTAGGCGCTGTGCAGGGCGGCGGGGTTGATGTCGCGGGCGGGCACGGCGGGGTCGGCGAGGATGTCGGCGTAGGCGGCGACGCTGACCGGGGAGACGAAGCCGGCCGGGTCGGGCGCGGCCCTGGTGACGGCCCTGAGGTGCTTGGCGTACGACGCGAGGGCGCTCGCGTGCTCCCCGGTGGCGTAGCGGGACAGGTCGACCGCGGCCTCGACGACGACGGCGACGTCGGCGTATCCGGTGCCGGTACGGGAGACCGCCCGGCCCTTGACGGCCTCGGCCATCCAGCCCTCGACGACGAGCGGGGCGAAGCTCTCGGCGACCCAGCCGGCGGCGATGTCGGCGAGACCGCCGTCGGCGGCGGCGGGCGCGTAGCTCGTGCCGTCGAGGATCTTGACGGTCTGCACGACGCGGCTGAGCAGCCCGGTGCCGTAGGAGCCGGTGTAGGCGACGGAGGCGTGCTGGAGGAAGGAGCCGTCGGCGTAGAAGCCGTCGGTGACGCCGTGCTGCGGGGCGTAGGGGTCGACGGTGGCGTAGACGGTGAGCTGGTCGGTGACGGCCTTGGTGATACGGGCGGCGTCGCCGAGGGCGGCGCCTTGCAGGATGCGGTTGGTGGTGATGTCGGCGAGGTTGGCGCCGGTGTGGAAGCGCGAGTCGAGGTCGACGTCGCCGTCCTTGCCGTTGCGCAGGTACGCGTCCATCGCGGCGACATAGCCGGCGGTGAGCTGGGGTGCGGTGGCGGCGAGGGTGTCGGCGAGCAGCACCAGGGTGCGGCTGATGTAGGTGGACATGCCGATTTCCCAGTTGAACCAGTTGCCGTAGTAGCCGGCCGACTGGTCGCCGTAGTAGCCGTCGTAGAGCCAGGTCAGGCCGTCGAGGACGCGGGCCTGCACGACCTGGTCGTCCAGCAGCGCGGAGCCGGGGGCGCGGGTGGCGAGCGCGATCTCGTACAGGTACTGGAAGGAGGTCGTCAGGTGCGGGTCGCTGGTGCCCAGGCCCACGCCGTGGAAGAGCTCGCCGCTGCCGGCGGTGTCCATCGCGGCGAGGTGGGAGGTCGCGGCGGTTTGCAGGGCGGCGAGCTTGCCGGCGACCTCGGGGCGGGCGTTGGAGGCGGCGGTGCCGCAGAAGACGGCGGTGACGTTGCCGAGCACCGCGGCCCGGTCGCCGGTGGCGGACGCCGGGTCCGCCGCGGCCCCGGGGATCCGCCCGGCCAGCGCGAGCAGCGCGCCGGCGGGGAGGGTGGCGAGCAGGGCACGGCGGGACAGCTGCACGGCGGACGCTCCTGCGGGTCGGCGACGGGTGGTCGGCGCTGCACGGTCGGCGGTGCCCCCCGGCCGGCCGCCCGGGGGGCACCGGATAGGTGCCCTCCGCATTCAAGCAACCGTGACCCCTGCTGTCACCGGGTATGACAGCAGTCCCTCGCGCCCGCCCCGTCGCCGCCGCTCACGGCACCACGATCACCGGCCACCGGCGGGTCCTGAGCAGCCGTACGGCGGGTGACGCGCACAGCCGGTGCCGCCAGGCGCGGGAGGTGCCGACGACGACGGAGTCCGCGCGCAGTTCGTCGGCGGTGGCGGCCAGGCCCCCGGCGACGTCGGGGGCGCGCAGGATGTGGAACTCCCAGCGCGGCGCCGGCAGCCCGAGGGTGGCCGCCAGGCCCAGGGCGACCCGGTTCCTGAGCTGCTCGGCGACGGCCATGTCGTCGGCGGCGAGCATCCATCCGAGCCCGGCGAACGTCGCGGCCGGGTGGACCGGCAGCACGTGCACCATCACCAGTAGCGCCTCCTGCCTGCGGGCCAGCCCGATCGCGTAGGCGACGGCCCGCCAGGAGGAGTCGGAGTCGGCCACGCCGGCCACGATGACCCGGCCGCCGCCCCGGGGGGCGGCGGCCTGCTGCGATCCCACGGCCTCGCGCCGTGCGGGGGCCTACGCGGCCGGGCCGTCGGACGGGCCGGGGCCCGCCGCGCGGCCGGCCCCCGCCTGCGGCTGCTCCTCCCCCGGCTCCTGCTTGGGGGCGAAGGCGGCCCCGGTGGTGCGCAGCGGGACCTCCTTGATCAGGAAGGACAGCACCAGCGCGACCAGCAGCACGCCCGCGCCGACCAGGAAGGCGACGTTGATGGCCTCGGTGAAGCCGACCTTGAACGGGTGGCCGAGCACCGGGTCGATGTGGTTGAGGAAGGAGGTGTCGTTGAGCTTGGCGGAGCCGCCGCCGGTGAGCTGCTTGAGCTGGTCGGGGTGCGCGGCGGCGGCCTGCTTGAAGGCGGCCTGGCCGCGGGCGTCGGCGAAGGCGGAGTTGATCCGGTCGCCGACGACGGAGTAGACGATGGACAGGAACACCGCGACGCCGAGCGTGCCGCCCATCTGCCGGAAGAACGTCGTGGAGGAGGTCGCCACGCCGATGTCCTGCGGCGGGACGGCGTTCTGCATCGCGAGCACGATGGTCTGGAAGTTCAGGCCGAGCCCGGCGCCCACGACGAACATCGCGACGTCGGCGTAGACCAGGCTGCTGTCGGCGTCCATCTGCCACAGCATCAGCATGCCGCCGACCAGCAGCACGCAGCCGATGACCGGGAAGATCTTGTAGCGGCCGGTCTTGGAGGTGATGGTGCCGGAGATGGTCGACAGCACCATGATGCCCAGCACCAGCGGCAGGGTGAGCAGGCCCGCCTTGGTGGGCGAGTTGCCCTTGACCAGCTGGAGGTAGAGCGGGATGAGGGTGATGCCGCCGAACATCCCGATGCCGATGATCGCGGACTGCGCGGAGCCGACCGCGAAGACGCTGTTGCGGAACAGCCGCAGCGGCAGCAGTGCCTCGTCGCCGGCCCGGCGCTCGGCGAGCAGGAAGCAGACGATGCCGACCGCGCCGACGACGTAGCAGACCAGGGCGCGCCCGCTGCCCCAGCCCCATTCGCGGCCCTGCTCGGCGACGATCAGCAGCGGGACGAGCGCCATGATCAGCGCGGCGGCGCCGAGGGAGTCCACGCGGTGCGGGCGCTTGTCCTGCTTGACGTGCAGCACCTTGCCGACGACGACCAGGGCGGCGATCCCGATCGGCACGTTGACCAGGAAGATCCAGCGCCAGCCGTCGATGCCGAGCAGCGAGTCCTGGCCGGCGAGCGCGCCGCCGATGACCGGGCCGAGCACGCTGGAGGTGCCGAAGACCGCCATGAAGTAGCCCTGGTACTTCGCGCGTTCGCGCGGCGGGATGATGTCGCCGATGATCGCGAAGGCGAGCGAGAACAGGCCGCCGGCGCCGATGCCCTGGAAGGCGCGGAAGGCCGCGAGCATGTACATCGACGTCGCCAGCATGCACAGGGCGGAGCCGACGACGAAGACGGATATCGCGAACAGGAAGAACGGCTTGCGGCCGTACTGGTCGGACAGCTTGCCGTACAGCGGGGTCGCGATCGTCGAGGTGATGAGGAAGGCGGTGGTCACCCAGGCCTGCGCGGTCAGGCCGTTGAGGCTCTCGCCGATCTTGTAGATGGCGGTGGAGACCACGGTCTGGTCGAGTGCGGCGAGGAACATCCCCAGCAGCAGGCCCGACAAGATGATCATGATCTGCCGGTGCGTGTAGCCCGTCGGGGGTGCGGCGGTGCCGGTCTGGACGGCGTCTGCTTGGGCGCTCATAGGGACTCTCTCTCGGGATCCATGCTTGCCCTGAGCAACGATACTGCCGGATGGCCCGCGGCGGCCAAGCAGGACGGTCGCAGGACGGCGGCCGGCCGGCCCGGGGCGGCGGCCGGCCGGTGGCGGCACGGCGGCCGGCCGGCGTCAATCCCCGCTCCGCCGCCCCGGCCTGCGCATGATGCCCGGTATGATCACCCTGACCTACTCCGCCGCCTTCATCACGTTCTTCTCCGTGATCGGCCCGCCCAAGGTGCTGCTGGCCTTCGCCGGCCTCGCGCAGCACCACCCGCGGCACGACCTGCGCACCATCGCCCTGGTGTCGTCGGCGGGCGCGGTGCTCATCGGGGTGGCGACCGGCTTCTCCTCGCCGTGGCTGCTGGAGTTCTTCCACATCTCCACGCCCGCGCTGGAACTGGCCGGCGGGCTCATCTTCTTCCTGTACGCGATCGGTCTCGTGCTGGGCGTGCGCACCGGCCCCGACACCCCCGGCCAGGACGGGCCGGACGTGAACAGCGGGCTGCGGGAGCTGCTGATGCCGTACGTGGTCAGCCCGCTGGCGATGACGGCGGTGCTGATCGAGGCCGCCGAGCGCAACGACTGGGGCTGGCGCGGCACCGTGGTCGCCGCGTTCGTCTCCGTCATCGCGGTGGACCTGGCGTGCGTGCTGCTGCTCGGGCCGCTGCTGCACCGGGCCCACCACGCGGTGGTGGAGCTGCTGGCGCGGCTGATCGGGCTGCTGCTCGCGGCGGTCGGCGTGGACCTCGTCCTGGACGGCCTGTTCGACCTGGGCGTGGCGGTCATCGGCTCGCGCCCCTGACGCGGGCACAGCACGCCGGGCATCCTAGGCCAGGCTCCCGCATGTACCGCAGGAAAATGCCAGAACTCCCCTGAATGTGCGGCACTGTGCGTAACCTCTTCGTCACCGCCCGACAGGCGGACGCGCAGCCGCGTGGAGCCGAGGGGAGCGGTGTGTCCGGGATCGACGAGTGCCTGCTGCGGGCGATGACGGTACCCGGGGCGCGCGGGGCGGCGCTGGTGGAGTGGGTCAGCGGCCTCGCGCTCGGGGTGATCGGCGAGGCCGCGGCCGGCGACCACGAGACGGTCGCCGCCGAGACCGCCGCCTACGCCCGCGCCACCGCCGAGCACCCGGTCTTCACCGCCGGGCACACCGGCCCGGGACCGGCCGCCGAGGAGGCCGTGGTCGTCACCGGCGACGGCTACCACCTGCTGCGGTTCGTCGAAGCCCCGTACGAGGGCGGGGTGTTCCTCTACCTGTGGCTGGACCGGGCGCAGGCGAACCTGGGCATGGCCCTGATCCGGCTGCGCGAGCTCGCCGAGGGGCTGGTCCTGGTATGAGCGCCCCGCCCGCGCACTCCCCCATGCTCGCCCGGCTCGCCGAACAGCGCGCCACCGGTGTGCTGTTACGGGACACCGGCGCGCTCTACCTCGACGGCGGCGCGGTGGTGCACGCCGAGAGCCCGGCGGCGCCCGGGATCGAGGTGCTGCTCACCGCCGGCGGCCGGCTCACCCCGCGGCAGTGGCGGGAGGCGGTGGATGCGGCGGGCGCGGACTGCGCGACCGGGCGCTGGCTCGTCGAGCACCGCCGGATCGCCGCCGGCGAGCTGGAGATCAGCCGGCTCGGCGCGCTGCACGACGCCGCCTACTTCGTCCTGGCGCCGGCCGCCGGGCCGACCCGGTTCCGGCACGGGGTACGCCACTGGTTCGGCTCGCTGGGCGCCGTCGCGGTGCCCGCGGTGGAGGGCGAGGCGCTGCGGCGGCGCCGGCTGCTGGAGACGCTGTGGCCGCACCCGGCGCTGGACACCGCGCCGGTGACGCCGTTACGGGCGGGCGCCGCGTCCGCCGGGCCGGCGCACCTGCCGCGCGGGCAGGCGGCGGTGCTGGCGCTGGCGGACGGGGCACGGACGCCGTCCGCGATCGCCGCGCTGCTGGGGCGGCCCGCCTTCCACGCCCTGGTGCACGTACGGCGGCTCGCCGCGCTGGGCCTCGTCGAGACCCCGCGGCACACCCCCGGCCAGGAGCAGCCGGCGCGGGCGCCGGCGTGGCTGCAGAGCATCGGCGACACCCCGGACGCGGCGCTGCTGCGGCGGCTGCTGGTCGCGCTGGAGCGGCTGTGAGCGGCGTACGGACCGGGCGGGGCGCCGGCCGCGGGAGGCGGCGCGGGGACGAGGGGGTGCGGGGGTGAAGCGGTCGCCGGCAAGGCGCGCCCTACGCGCCGGGAGGAGGAGGTCGATGGCACACGAAGCCGCGATACGTACCGAGCTGGAGGGCCTGCGGGCCCGGCTGCCGGAGGTCACCGGCGCCGTCGCGGCCACCCCCGACGGGCTGGTCCTTGCCGACGACGCGCCCGGGCTGCCCGCCGAGGGCTTCGCCGCGATGACCGCCGCCGCGCTGGGGGTGGGGCTGCGGCTGACCGAGGCGGCCGGCCAGCAGTCCTTCCGCGAGCTGCTGATCCGCAGCGAGACCGGCTGCGTCGCGCTCTACCCGGCCGGGCGCGAGGCGATGCTCGCGGTGCTGGCCGGGCCGCGCACCAACGTGGGGCGGCTGCACCTGGAGTCGCGGCGCAGCTGCGCGCGGATCGCCGCGCTGATCGACGGCGAGGGTGGCGGCGCGGACGTGGGCGGCGCGGGCGGCGGCGGCGCGGGCGGCGGCGGCACGCCATGACCGCCCGGCAGCCGCCCCGGCCGCGCGGCGCCCGGGCCCGGGCCCGTACCCCGTCCGGACCGGCGGCCGTGACCAAGACAGAAACCGGACCCGGATCCGTACCCGGTCCCGGGTCCGTACCGGCGACCGATGACACGAGCGACCGGGCGGCGAGAGGGCCGTCCGGCGGACCGTCCGACGAAAGCAGGAAGATCATGGCCGACACCGAGACCGCCCTCAAGGACGCGATGACCTCGATCGAGGGCGCCATAGGCGTGGCGCTCGTCGACTACACCAGCGGCATGGCGCTGGGCACCCTCGGCGGGGGCAAGGACCTGGACCTCACGGTCGCCGCCGCGGGCAACACCGACGTGGTGCGCGCGAAGGCCCGCACGATGGAGATGCTGGGGCTCAAGGACGAGATCGAGGACATCCTCATCACGCTGGGCGGCCAGTACCACCTCATCCGGCTGCTGCGCGGGCGCGGCACATCGGGCCTGTTCCTCTATCTGGCGCTGGACCGCGGCCGGGCGAACCTGGCGATGGCCCGCCACCAGCTCAAGGCGATCGAGAACGGCCTGGAGGTCTGAGCGGCGGCCGGGGGCGGGCGGGGCCGGGGACGCCCCCGGTCCGGCGCACCCGCCCCCGGCCACGGGTGGATTGCGCACTTCGGGTGATGTGCCGCCGGGGCGGTCGCCGGGCGCGGGCCGGCCGTGGTGTGCTGGAGCCGGCGGTGCGTCAGGGCCGGGCGCGGCGCCCCGCGCGACGGCGGCCCGGGACGGCCCCGCCCGGCCCGGAACAGCCCGGGACAGCCCGACCCCGACCGAGACAGCAGAGGTGCCGAGGTGAGCAGCGCGCCGGCGGAGCAGCAGGCGGGGCCGCGCTGCCTGGTGACGGGAGCGACCGGCTACATCGGCGGGCGGCTGGTGCCCGAGCTGCTGGACGCCGGCTACCGGGTGCGCTGCCTGGCCCGCACCCCCGTCAAGCTGCGCGACCAGCCGTGGGCCGGCCGGGCCGAGGCGGCGCGGGGCGACGTGACCGACCAGGCGTCGCTGCGGGCCGCGATGGCGGGCGTGGACGTCGCGTACTACCTGGTGCACTCGCTCGGCAGCGGCAAGGACTTCGAGCGCACCGACCGCGACGCGGCCCGGCTCTTCGGCGAGCAGGCCCGGGCGGCGGGCGTGCGGCGGATCGTCTACCTCGGCGGGCTCACCCCGCGCGGGGTGCGCGAGGACGAGCTGTCGCCGCACCTGCGCTCGCGCGCCGACGTCGGCCGGATCCTGCTGGCCTCGGGCGTGCCCACCGCCGTGCTGCGGGCGGCGGTCATCATCGGCTCCGGCTCGGCGTCCTTCGAGATGCTGCGCTACCTGACCGAGCGCCTGCCGCTGATGGTCACCCCCAGCTGGGTGCGCACCCGGCTGCAGCCCATCGCGGTACGGGACGTGCTGCGGCTGCTGGTCGGCTGCGCCGCGCTGCCGCCCGGCGTCAGCCGCGGCTTCGACATCGGCGGCCCTGACGTGCTGACCTACCGCGACCTGATGCGGCGTTACGCGGCCGTCGCCGGGCTGCCGCGGCGGGTGATCCTGCCGGTCCCGGTGCTCACCCCGCGGCTGTCGAGCCTGTGGATCGGCCTGGTCACCCCGGTGCCGGCCGCGGTCGCCCGGCCGCTCGCGCAGTCGCTGCGGCACGAGGTGGTCTGCCACGAGCACGACATCGCCGGCTACCTGCCCGACCCGCCCGGCGGCCCGCTGGGCGTGGACCGGGCGCTGGAGCTGGCGCTGCGCCGGGTGCGGGAGGCGCAGGTCAGCACGCGCTGGTCGTCGGCGGCGGTGCCGGGCGCGCCCAGCGACCCGCTGCCGACCGACCCGGACTGGGCGGGCGGCAGCCTCTACACCGACCGCCGGCAGACCGTGGTGGACGCCGGTCCGCAGGACCTGTGGCGGGTGATCGAGGGCATCGGCGGCGAGCACGGCTGGTATTCGCTGGGCATCGCCTGGGCGGTGCGCGGGCTGCTGGACCGGCTGTGGGGCGGGGTGGGGCTGCGCCGGGGGCGGCGGGACGCCGACCGGCTGCGGGTCGGGGACTCGCTGGACTTCTGGCGGGTGGAGGAGATCGAGCGCGGCCGGCTGCTGCGGCTGCGCGCGGAGATGCGGCTGCCGGGCCTGGCCTGGCTGGAGATGTGCGTGGACCGCGACGCGCAGGGCCGCACCCGCTACCGGCAGCGGGCGGTCTTCCATCCGCGCGGGCTGCTGGGGCACGCCTACTGGTGGTCGATCGTGCCGTTCCACGCGCTCGTCTTCGGCGGCATGGCCCGCAACATCGCGCGGGCGGCGGCGCGTTCGGCCGCCGCGGGTGCGGCGCGGCGGGAGGCGGGCGAGGCACGGGAAGCGGGCAAGGCGCGGGAGGCGGGCGGATGAGCCGGGCGGGCGGTGCCGGGGTGCGGCGGGCGGTGGTGCTCTTCACCGGCGACCTGCGGCTGCACGACCATCCGCCGCTGCGGGCGGCGCTGGCGGCGGCCGACGAGGTGGTGCCGCTGTTCGTACGGGACCCGGCGGTGGCGCGGGCCGGGTTCGCGGCGCCGAACCGGCTGGCCTTCCTCGCCGACTGCCTGGCCGACCTCGACGCGTCGCTGCGGGAGCGGGGCGGGCGGCTGGTGCTGCGCGAGGGCGACCCGGCCGAGCAGGTGTGCGGGGTGGCCGCCGAGGCGGACGCGGACGAGGTGCATGTGGCCGCGGCCGACAGCGGTTTCGCGCAGGCCCGCGAGGACCGGCTGCGGCGGGAGCTGACCGCGGCCGGGCGCCGGCTGCACGTGCACGACACGGTGGTCACCGCGGTGCCGCCGGGCGCGCTGACCCCGCAGGGCTCGGACCACTTCGCCGTCTTCACGCCCTACTTCCGGCACTGGTCGGGCTACCGGCTGCGGGACACCCTGCCGGCGCCGCGCACGGTACGGGTCCCGGACGGCGTGCGCTCGGCCCCGCTGCCCAAGGCCGCGCCGGGGCCGGTCCCCGGCGGTGAGAGCGAGGCGCGGCGCCGGCTGACGGGGTGGCTGCGCGGCGGCCTGGCCTCGTACGACCGCGGGCAGGACGACCTGGCGGGCGACCGCACCTCGCGGCTCTCGGCGCATCTGCACTTCGGGACGCTCTCGCCGGTGGAGACGGTGCACCGGGCGCGGGCGGTGGGCGGCGCGGGCGCGGAGGCGTTCGTACGGCAGCTGTGCTGGCGGGACTTCAACCGGCAGCTGCTCGCGGCGCGCCCGCGGGTGTCGGGCGCGGACTACCGCACCCGGCAGGACCGGTGGCGTACCGGCAGGGCCGCGCAGGCCGACGCGGCGGCGTGGCGCGAGGGGCGGACCGGGTATCCGGTGGTCGACGCCGGGATGCGGCAGCTGCGCGAGGAGGGCTGGATGCACAACCGCGCGCGGCTGCTGGTGGCGAGCTTCCTCACCAAGACGCTGTACGTCGACTGGCGGGTGGGGGCCGCGCACTTCCTGGAGCTGCTGGTGGACGGCGATGTCGCCAACAACCAGCTGAACTGGCAGTGGGTGGCCGGCACCGGGACCGACACCCGGCCCAACCGGGTGCTCAACCCGGTGGCGCAGGGCCGCCGGCACGACCCGGACGGCGCATATGTGCGGCGCTGGGTGCCGGAGCTCGCCGGGGTGGAGGGGGCGGCGGTGCATGAGCCCTGGAAGCTTCCGGAAGCCGACCGGAAGAAGTACCCGGACCGGCTGATCGAACTGTCCGACGGTCTGGCGCGCTTCCGGCAGGCCCGCGGCCTGGAGGGATGACCTCGCGGGCGATCCGGTGGGCGGGGCGGTAGCCGGGACGGCGGGGCGGGCCGCGGAAAGTCCCGGTATCCGATGGTGTCCGAAGTGTTGACCGGCCGGGGGTCAGGCCATAAGTTGCGTCCGCAAGTTGCGTAGTCGGTCCCGAAACATTCGAAGACCGTTGTGCCGGAACGACGCCGTTCCGCCTGCTCGAAGGACCCCCCATGAGGAAAATGACCCGTGCCGTCACGGTGGGTGCAGCCGCCGCCGGACTGCTGGCCGTCGTCGTGCCGAACGTGATGGCCAACTCCCCCGGCCACGAGCACCCCGCCAAGCCCGCCCCCGGCCACTCCAAGCCGGGCGGCTCCGACCCGGCGCCCCTGAGGGCCCTGGCGCAGAAGGCCGGGATACGCATCGGCACCGCCGTGAACTCCGACGCGCTGGCGGACGAGGCGCCCTACGAGGCGAAGGTCGGCTCCGAGTTCTCCTCGGTCTCGCCGGAGAACGTCATGAAGTGGGACACCGTGGAGCCCGCCCGCGGCACCTACAACTACACGCAGGCCGACGCGCTGGTGTCGTACGCGAAGGCGCACGGCCAGCTGGTCCGCGGCCACACCCTGGTCTGGTACAACCAGCTGCCGTCCTGGGTGACCTCGGGCGACTTCACCGCCGACCAGCTGCGGCAGGTGCTGCACGACCACATCACCAGCGAGGTCAAGCACTTCAAGGGCAAGATCTGGCAGTGGGACGTGGTCAACGAGGCCTTCAACGACGACGGTTCCTACCGCGACGACATCTGGCTGCAAAAGCTCGGGCCGAGCTACATCGAGGACGCCTTCCGCTGGGCCCACCAGGCCGACCCGAAGGCCGTGCTGTTCATCAACGACTACAACATCGAGGGCGTCAACGCCAAGAGCACCGCGGTCTACGACCTGGTCGCCAAGCTCCGCAAGGAGGGCGTGCCGCTCCAGGGCGTCGGCATCCAGGGCCACCTCGACACGCAGTACCCGGCGCCGCACGACATCGCCACCAACATGGCGCGCTTCGACAAGCTCGGTGTGCAGACCGCGATCACCGAGGCCGATGTGCGCATCCCGCTGCCCGCCGACAACACCGAGGTCGAGGCGCAGAACGAGGCGTACCAGACGCTGCTGGAAGGCTGCCTGCTGACCCGCAACTGCACCGACTTCACGGTGTGGGGCTTCACTGACAAGTACTCGTGGGTGCCGAGCACCTTCAAGGGTGAGGGCCAGGCGAACATCTTCGACGAGAACTACCAGCCCAAGACCGCCTACACCGCGCTCTCCCAGGACCTGCGGCTCGCCGGCCGCTGACCTTCCCGGCTCCCCGCCAGGTCCGGACCGGCGGCTCGGTCCGGACCTGGCGGGGCCGCCGCCCCACGGGACCCCGGGCGGCACCGCGTGCCCCGGACGGCCCAGCCGCCGGGGCCGTCGGGTTGCGGGGCCCGGTGGCCCGGCCTTGACTCGACGTGACACCCGGTGACGGCGAGAGGAGAGGCGCGATGCTGTCGGCGCGCAGCCTGTTCACGGAGATCCTCGACAACGACGAGTCCTTCCGGCTCTTCTGCTCCATCGCCGCGAGCGGTGAGACGCAAGGCGGCTGGGAGAACGGCCGGATCGCGGCCCTGGTGCCGCCGGCGCTGGCCGGGCTGGCCCCGAAGATCGCCCGGCACGGCGCCGACGAGGACAAGCACGGCCGGATCTTCAACGGCCTGCTGCACGGGCGCCACCTGGAGCCCGCCCCGGTGCCGGCCGACACCGACTACACGATGCTGCTGGAGCGCTCCGGCATCGGCCTGGCCCACTCCCGGCTCAAGGCCGACGAGCCGCTGGGCGAGCACGACATCGTCACCTACCTCGCGCACAGCCGGGTGACCGAGCAGCGGGCGTCGGAGCAGATGGCGCTGCTGCTCAGGCTGTTCGGCGACCACCCGGAGATCGGCCGCGCGGTGCGGCAGATCGCCCGCGACGAGGACAACCACCTCGCCTACTGCCACGAGGAGCTGCTGCGGCTGGCCCGCGCCGGCCACGCCCGCACCATCCAGCGCACCCTCAAGGACTGCGCGATGGCCGAGATCCGCATCTACCGCGACGTCAGCATCGCGGTGATGGCGCACATGGGCGAGATCCTGCGCTGGTCCCCGGCGAAGTCGGCGCTGCTGCGGGCGGGCATCAACGCCGTCTACGCGTACGAGCGGGTCGCCGGCTGGCGGCGGATGGTCTCGCTGACGATGCCCGGGCCGGAGCTGCGCAACGCGCTGGGCGGCGGCCCGGTCGCGGCCGAGGCCACCACCTGAGGTTCCTGCGGTTCCTGAGGGGTACGGTCCCGGGCCCGCGCGGGCGCGGGGCCGTACCGCCGGCTCGCGGACGTCAGCCGGCGGACGTCAGCTCGCGGATCGCGGCGGCCAGCGGGCCCGGCTGGTCCAGCGGGAGCAGCGTGTAGCTGTCGGGCACGACGACCAGCCGGGCCGCGGGGAGGTCGGCGGCGAGCCGGCGGCCGTGCTCGGGCGGCATGACGCGGTCGCCCTCGGCCCACACCACCAGCGCCGGCCGGCCGAAGGCGGGCAGCCGGGTGGCGGCGCGCTCCAGGGCGTGCCGGTCGGCGGCGATGCCGCGCAGCACCTTCACCGCGTCGCGCCGCACCTGCGGCCCGGCCAGCAGCGCGCGGGTCCAGCGGGCGGTGGCGGCGTCGCCCCGCCGGGTGAGCCAGCCGAAGGCGACCGGCAGCCGGCGCATCGGGCGCAGCCGCATCTGCTGCATGAACAGGCCGAAAAGGGCGGGCGGCAGCTTGCCGGCGAGCACCACGGTCTTCCCCGTCAGGCCGGGCGGGAAGTTGCCGTAGGCGTCGCAGGAGGCGAGCACCACCGCGCCGATCCGGCGCAGTGTGTCCTCGGCGCCCTCGGCGATGAGCAGCTGGACGAGGGCGCCGCCGGTGTCGTTGCCGACCAGGGTCACCTCGCGCAGGTCGAGGCGGTCCAGGAACTCCCCCACCAGGCGGGCGAGGCCGGCCGGTGAGAGGTCGGCGTCCTCGTGCGCGGGCCGGGTGTGCGCGCCCATCGGCAGGGTCGGCACCAGGACCCGGTGGCCGGTGCGCAGCCGCTCGGTCACCGCGTCCCACAGCGTGCCGTCCATCAGCAGTCCGTGCAGCAGGACGACGACGGGTCCCGTACCGCCGGTGTCCTGGTAGTCGACCGGCCCGGCGGACGTGTGGAGGGTGCGGGGGGTGGTCGGGGGAGTCGGAGAGGTCGCGGCGGTCATCGGCGTCAGCCCCTTGCGTCGGCGTATACACCGTAAACTATACACCGTACACATCGCCGTCCCGTACACGCCCCGGCACCGCCGCACCGCCGCCGCACGTCCGCCGCACGGCAACTGACGCGGCGTCGGTTTTCCAAACTGGTGCCGTCCTCACTCTTGCCCTGACTTGACCTGCTCATTAGTTTGTTCGCTGAACTGACGAACGAACGCTTTGTGCCCTTCTCGGCACGCACAGTTCTCCCCCTCCCTAGGTGGCGATGTGAGTTCTCCTCTGCTTCGAATGCGGGGAATTACCAAGGTCTTTCCCGGTGCCAGGGCGCTGGACGGCGTGGATCTGGAGGTCCGCGCGGGCGAGGTGCACTGCCTGCTGGGGCAGAACGGCGCCGGCAAGTCGACGCTGATCAAGGTGCTGGCCGGCGCCCACCAGCCGGACGGCGGCGAGCTGGTGTGGGACGGTGAGCCGGTCGTGCTGTCCGGCCCGACCGCTGCGATGCGGCACGGCATCTCGACCATCTACCAGGAACTCGACCTGGTGGACGGGCTGTCGGTCGCCGACAACATCTTCCTCGGCCATGAACGCGCCCGCTTCGGCCTGACCCGCCGCGGCGAGACCGCCGCCGCGGCCCGTGGACTGCTGCGCTCGCTCGGCCACCCGGAGATCGCGCCCGGCACCGGGGTGGGGAGCCTGTCCCCCGCGCAGCAGCAGATCGTCAGCATGGCGCGGGCGCTGTCCCACGACACCCGGCTGATGGTGATGGACGAGCCGTCCGCGGTGCTCACCCAGGACGAGGTCGGCAACCTCTTCCGGGTCGTCCGCGAGCTGACCGCCCGGGGCGTCGCCGTCCTCTACATCTCGCACCGCATGGCCGAGATCCGGGCGATCGGCCACCGGGTGACGGTGCTCAAGGACGGCCGCACGGTCGCCGCGGGCCTGCCGGCGAGCACCCCGACCGCGCAGCTGGTGGCGCTGATGACGGGCCGGGAGGGCGTGTACGACTTCCCCGAGCGCCCGGGCGCGGCCGGCGCCGGGGAGCGGGCGCAGGTGCTGCGGGTGGAGCGGCTGCGGCTGCCCGGCAGCTTCGAGGACGTCACCTTCACCGTGCACGCCGGCGAGATCGTGGGCCTGGCCGGGCTGGTGGGCTCCGGCCGCTCGGAGATCCTGCACGCCGTCTACGGCGCCCTGCGCCCGGCGTCCGGCACGGTCACCGTCGACGGCAAGGCGCTGCCGCCGGGCCGGGTGACCGCCGCGGTACGGGCCGGGGTGGGGCTCGCGCCCGAGGAGCGCAAGAGCCAGGCGCTGTTCCTGCACGACAGCGTGGTGCGCAACGTCAGCGTCTCCTCGCTGTCGCGCTTCGCCCGGTTCGGCTGGCTGGACCGCGGCCGGGAGCGGGCGGCGGCCACCGCGCGGGTCACGGAGCTGGACCTGCGCCCCGCCGACCCGTACCGCGCGGTGCGCACCCTGTCCGGCGGCAACCAGCAGAAGGCGGTGCTCGCCCGCTGGCTGCTGCGCGGCTGCCGGGTGCTGCTGCTCGACGAGCCGACCCGCGGGGTGGACGTCGGCGCGCGGGCGGAGCTGTACGCGCTGGTGCGGGCGCTGGCCGACTCCGGCGTCGCGGTGCTGTTCGTCTCCAGCGAGGTCCCGGAGGTGCTGGGCCTGGCCGACCGCGCGCTGGTGCTGCGCGAGGGCCGGGTCGTCCACGAGGCGGACGCCGCCTCGCTCAAGGAATCCGATGTGCTCGACCTGGTGATGGAAGGCAGCCGCCCATGAGTGACCGGACCACGCCCAGACCGGCCCAGGACCCCGGCGCGCCCGGTGCGGACACCGGGCCGGGCGCCGCAGTCACCGCGCTCCCCGGCACGCCGCCCCCGGTGAAGGCGCGCCCGGGCGCGCTGCGCGGGGCCGCCGCGGGGCCGGCGCTGCGCCGGCTGCTGCCGCTCGCGCAGGTGCACAGCCTCGGGCTGCTCGTGGTGCTCGTCCTGCTGGGCGTGGTCGGCACCACGACCTCGGGCAACTTCCTGACCGGCGACAACATCGTCACCATCCTGACCGGGGCGGCCGTCATCGGCGTCATCACGGTGGGCCAGACCTTCGTCATCATCGGCGGCGGCATCGACCTGTCGGTCGGCGCGATCGTCGCCGTGGCCTCGGTGTGGTGCACCACGGTCGCCACCCAGTCGCACGGCCTGGCCGGCATGCTCTTCACCGCGGTCGTGGTCGGCGCGGCGGTCGGGCTGCTCAACGGCCTGCTGATCGCGTACGGCAGGATCGTCGCCTTCATCACCACGCTGGCGATGATGGCCTCGGCCCGCGGGGTCGCCGAGCGCATCTCCGACCGGCAGTCCCAGGTCGTCACCGTGGACTCCTTCAACCGCATCGCCACCGACAAGTTCCTCGGCATCCCGCTGCTGGTCTACCTGATGGCCGCGATCGTGGTGCTGGGCTGGCTGCTGCTGAACCGTACGACCTTCGGCCGGCGCACCTTCGCCGTCGGCGGCAACCCGGAGGCCGCGCGGCTGGCGGGCATCGCGGTACGGCGGCACACCGTGCTGCTGTACCTGCTGTCCGGGGTGTGCTGCGGAGTCGCGGCGGTCATGCTCACCGCCCGTACCACCAGCGGCGCCAGCAACCTCGGCAACCTCTACGAGCTGGACTCGATCGCCGCGGTCATCATCGGCGGCACGCTGCTCGCCGGCGGGCGCGGCTCGCTGGTCGGGTCGATCCTCGGCGTCCTGGTCTTCACCACGATCACCAACATCTTCGTGCTGAACAACCTCACCACGGACATCCAGGAGATCGCCAAGGGGCTGATCATCATCGCCGCGGTGCTGCTGCAGCGCTTCCAGGGCGCCCGCTCGCCGGCCTGATCCGCCGCCCCTGCCCTTGTGCCCCTCCTCTTCCCGCACTTCCTCCTGCACCGAAGGGAAACACGCGCATGAAAGACTCCGGAGCCGGTTCGATCGGGCGCAGAAACATGCTGTTCGGCGCGGGCGCCCTGGGCAGCGGCCTGCTGCTGTCGGCGTGCACCAGCAACTCCACCGACGACGGCGCGGACCAGGCCGGCGTCACGGCCGACCGCCCCGCGGCGGGCTCGGCGGGCACGCCGGGCAAGCACGTCACCATCGGCTTCTCCGCGCCCGCCGCCGACCACGGCTGGATGGCGGCGATCACCAAGAACGCCAAGGCGCAGGCGGGGCGGTACACCGACGTCAGCTTCCAGGCGGCCGAGGGCACCAATGACGTCAACGCGCAGATCAGCGCCGTCCAGACGCTGATCGACAGAAAGGTCGACGTGCTGGTGGTGCTGCCCTTCGACGGCAAGGCGCTCACCTCGATCGGGGCCCAGGCGATGGACGCCGACATCCCGGTGGTCAACCTGGACCGGGTTTTCGACAACTCGCTCGCCTACCGCACCTGGATCGGCGGCGACAACTACGGCATGGGCGTCAACGCCGGGCAGTACATCGTCAGGACGCTCAAGGCCAAGGGGGTCGGCAAGCCGGTGATCGCCGAGATCGCCGGTATCGACAACCTGGACCTGACCAAGCAGCGCAGCCAGGGCTTCAAGGACGCGCTGGCCAAGGCGGGATTCTCGGTGAGCATCCGGCAGGCCGCGCAGTTCACCGCCGACAGCGGGCAGCAGGTGATGAGCAATGTGCTGCAGGCCCGCTCGAAGCTGGACGCGGTGTGGAACCACGACGACGACCAGGGCATCGGGGTGGAGGCGGCCGTCAAGCAGGCCGGCCGCAGCGAGTTCTTCATGGTCGGCGGCGCGGGCTCGAAGCACGCGATGCAGCAGATCAAGGCGGACAGCGGGGTGCTGAAGGCGACCGTGGTCTACCCGTCGAGCATGTCGGCCTCGGCGATCACGCTGGCCCGGCTCATCGGGCAGGGCAAGGGCGTGGGCGACCTGGTGGAGCAGGAGGTGCCGACGTCGATCACGCTGTTCTCCGCGACGGTGACGAAGGACAACGTGGACCAGTACCTGCCGACGTCCTTCACCTGAGCCGCCCGTCCCGCGGCACCGCGGCCCCCGCAGGGGCGTGCCCCGGACCTCCACGGGTCCGGGGCACGCCCTTGGGTGGCCGGCGCGTCACACGGTGGCCAGGTCGAACTCCTCCCATGGGCCGATGGCCGTGCGGTTGGCGATCAGCGGCTGGGCCCCGCCGCTCTCCGCCGTGACGTACTTGCCGTTGACGGTCGCCTTGAGGCTGACGCTGCCGTCGGCGTTGTGGACCAGCTGGAAGGTCTCCCAGGAGCCGGCCGTCGCCCGGTTGGCGATCAGCGCCGCGGCGCCGGCGTTCTCCGCCGTCACGTACTGGTTGTTCGCGTGGGCGCGCAGCGCGATGTTGCCGCCGCCGAGGTCGATCTCGTCGAAGGTCTCCCAGGGGCCGACGGCGTCGCGGTTGGCGATCAGCGGGGCGGCGCCGGCGTTGTCGGCGGTCACGAACTTGCCGTTGGCGTGCGCCTTGAGGCTGATGCCGCCGGTGCCTCCGGGGGTGCCCGGGGTGCCGACGCCCGCGCCGGTGAAGACCATCCAGTTGACGTTCATCAGCGCGCCGGGCCCGGTCTTGCCCGAGGGGTTGCGGGCGACGTAGTAGATCTTTCCGCTGCCGCCGGGCACATTGCCGAGGGCCGCGGTGACGTCGGTGTACGTCTGCCACGCGCCGGTGCCGGGCACGGTCGCGGTGCCGAGCAGCGGGCCGTTGGCGGCGTTCCAGCGGACCTCGATACGTCCGCCGGAGTTGGCCGAGGCGACCCGGAAGGTCACCGCGGTGGTGTTGTTCAGGGCGATGGGCGACTCGGTCCAGTAGTCGCCGTCCTCGATGAAGCCGATGTCCTGGCCGCCGCCGGCGCTGTCGGCGCCGTTCTCGACCGTGACACCGGGGGTGTCGGTGCCCTGGCCGTCGCTCGCCCGGCCGGTGTCGGTGAAGAACTCGGCCTGCTTGTGCTTGGGTTGCAGGGTGATCTGGGCGCGTCCGGTGAGCGGGGCCGCGCCGCCGGCGCCGCCCTTGTCGGTGTAGCTGGCCTCGATGACGTAGAAGACGTTGTCGCCGTCGCTGTGGCCGTTGGACAGCGTGGTGCTGACGGTGGCGCTGCACCCGGTGTACTGGTCGAGCGGGTGGCCGTGGGTGTCGTGGCCGAGGATGGCCTGGATCTTGACCTGGCCGCAGTCGACGGTGCCGTCCTCGGGGTCGGTGACGGTGACCGAGAAGCCGACCTTGTCGCCCCAGTCGAACAGCCCGCCGTTGGGCGGGGAGTTGATGGTGAGGGTGGGCGCGGTGTTGCCGGCGGTGACGGCCAGGCTCGCGGTCGCGGACTTGCCGGCGGCGTTGGTGACCGTCAGGACGGCGGTGTAGTTGCCGACCGCGGTGTAGGTGTGGCCGGGGTTGGCGGCGGTGGAGGTGGCGCCGTCGCCGAAGTCCCACGTGTAGGTGAGGCTGCCGCCGGCCGGGTCCTTGGAGCCGCTGCTGGAGAAGTTCACCGCGAGCGGGGCCGGGCCGCTGGTGCGGTTGGCGCTCGCCGCGGCGACGGGCAGGGCGCCGCCGTTGAGGTAGTCGATGCGGTAGATGCCGGCGTCGGCGTTGTTGCCGCCGTAGCCGGTGCCCCACTCGACCATGTAGAGGGCGCCGTCGGGGCCGAACTTCATGTCCATCGGCTTCTTGAACGCCACCGAGGGCAGGAAGGTCTGGATGTCGTCGACGCCGCTGCTGTCGGCCTTGACGTGGAAGGTGTAGACCTTGCTGGTGTTCCACTCGGAGAAGATCGCCTGGCCGTCCATGGCCTGCGGCCACTTGCGGTCGGAGTTGAGGGCGGCGTCGTAGCGGTAGACCGGGCCGGCCATCGGCGCGCCGCCGCTGAGCAGCGGGAAGTTGTTCGGGTCGGCGCTGTAGTGGTACCAGACGGTCGCCGGGGTGGCGGGCGGCAGCTTGGTCAGGCCGGTGTTGTTGGGCGAGTCGTTGGTGGGGCCGCCGGCGCAGTCGAAGGGCCGGCCGGAGGTCTTGGTGGCGAAGTTGTAGTCGATGTACGGGGTGTTGTTGCCGATGCAGTACGGCCACCCGGCGTTGACCGGCTTGGTGAGCAGGTCCCACTCGACGGTGTTCTGCGGGCCGCGCGCGGAGTCGGCCGCGCCGGCGTCGGGTCCGTAGTTGCCGACGACCGGGTTGCCGGTCTTGGCGTCGAGGGCCAGCCGGAAGGGGTTGCGGTAGCCCATCGCGTAGATCTCGGGGCGGGTCTTGGCGGTGCCGGGCGCAAAGAGGTTGCCGGCCGGGACGGTGTACGTGCCGTTGGCCTCGGGGTGGATGCGCAGCACCTTGCCGGACAGGCTGTTGGTGTTGCCGGAGGTGCGCTGGGCGTCCCAGTAGGCGCGGCCGGACTGCTCGTCGATCGGGGCGTAGCCGTCGGAGGCGAACGGGTTGGTGTTGTCGCCGGTGGAGAGCCAGAGGTTGCCGTTCTTGTGGTCCATGGCCATGCCGGCGCCGTGGTGGCAGCACTCGGCGCGCTGCACCGGGACCTCCAGCAGCACCTTCTCGCTGGACATGTCCAGGGTGGAGCCGTTGACCGTGAAGCGGCTGAGCCGGTCGACGCTCGCCGCGGACGGCGAGTAGTAGACGTACAGCCAGTGGTCGGTGGTGAAGGCCGGGTCGAGGGCCATCGCGAGCAGGCCGCTCTCGTTCGCGGTGAAGACGTCGAGGTGGCCGGCGGTCACGGTGGTGCCGCCGGTGTTGATGATCCGGACGTCGCCGAGCATGTCGATGAAGAAGACCCGGCCGTCGGCGGCGATGTCCAACTGGAGCGGGTTGCCGCCGGAGTTGTTGAGCAGCACCTTCTGGAAGCTGCTGTCGGGCACGCCGGCGACGGCCGGTGCCGCGGCGGCGGGGTGCGGGGCGGCGGCGTCCGCGGGGGCGGTGGTGAGCACCGCGAGGGCCGGCAGTGCGAGCAGCGCCACCAGCAGCGCGAGCCAGGCGCGCAGGCGCCGGCCCGGCCGGGGGCGTGGTCGTGGGTCTACGGGCAGCACGGGGGTCTCCTCGGGAGGGGAAGGGGAGCGGGAGGTCGTTCGGTCATGCGGTCGCTCTGTCGTTCTGTCGCTCTGTCGCTTGGGGCAGGTCATGGGCATGACAGCTCGGCACGGCCGCGGATGGCGGGTGCGGGCGTGCGGGCGCGGGTCGTACGGGATCAGCGGGTGGTCAGGTCGAACTCCTCCCACGGGCCGATGGCCGTGCGGTTGGCGATCAGCGGCTGGGCTCCGGCGCTCTCGGCCGTCACGTACTTGCCGTTGGCCGCCGCCTTGAGGCTGATGCTGCCGTCGCCGTTGTGGATCAGCTGGAAGGTCTCCCACTGGGCGACCGCGGCGCGGTTGGCGATCAGCGCCGCGGCGCCGGCGTTCTCCGCCGTCACGTACTGGTTGTCGGCGTGGGCGCGCAGCGCGATGTTGCCGCCGCCGAGGTCGATCTCGTCGAAGGTCTGGCCGGTGCCGGCGGCGGTGGCGTCGGCGATGAGCGGCTGGGTGGCGCCGGGCGCGGTCACGTACTTGCCGTTGGCGTGCGCCTTGAGGCTGACGCCGTGCTCGGCGGGCGGCGGGGTGGAGGTGGCCGAGCAGTCGGCGGGGAGCACCCCGGCGGCGGTCTGGATGCCGCCGAGCAGCAGGTGCAGGAACTGCGGCTCGCCGTAGCTCTCGGCGGTGTGGCCCATGCCGGTGTACCAGGCCCGGCCGCCGTCGTAGGCGTGGCACCAGGTGGTGGGGTGGTCGGCGCCCATCGTGGAGCCGGCGTAGCTGCTGTCGTCGACCGAGGTCAGGACGTGCACCTGCGGGCGCGGGTCGGTCTGGAAGTCGTACCACTCGTCGGTGTGGGTGTACGTGTCCGGCAGCCCTTGCGTGGACGGGTGGACATGGTCCTCGACATGCACGGTCGCCGGCTGGATCGCGGGGTGCTGCTTGAAGTACGCGCCGACCAGGTTGCCGTACCAGGCCCAGCTGTAGCCGCTGTCGGAGGCGGCGTGCACGCCGACGTATCCGCCGCCGTGCTCGATGTAGCGCTGGAAGGCGTCCTTCTCGGCCTGCGTGCTGACCGGGTCGCCGGTCGCGGACAGGAAGACGACGGCCGCGTACTGGGCGAGGTTGGCGTCGGTGAAGGCCGTGTCGTCCTCGGTGGCGACCACGGTGAAGCCGTGCTGCTGCCCGAGCTGCTGGATCGCGGCGATCCCGGCCGGGATGGAGTCGTGCCGGAAGCCGGTGGTCTTGGAGAACACCAGGACCTTGTACGGCGCCGCGGCGGCCCCCGCGGCGGGTGCGGGCGCGGGCGCCGGGGCGGGCGCGGCGCCCGCCGCGGGGGCGGTGGCGGTCAGGACGGCCGCCGCCGACAGGCTCAGGGCGGCGAGCAGCGCGAGACGGGTGCGTGGGCGGGGCGTGCGCATGGCGGCTCCTCGGGGATACGCACGTGCATGGGGGGATGGACCGCGCGCAACGACGCACCGGTCCGGGGCGCGGTGCGGCGGAGGGCGCACACCGGGCGGCGACCGGTCCGTCCCGCGGCATGGGAGCATCACCTTGGGAGTTGCACGGGACAAGGGATGCTTTCTGCCCGCCGGCGGGGCGCTGATCAGCGCAAACCGCAAGCGGGGTACTGGATTGGTTCGTTGGGTCAAAAAACTAATTGCGGGGACGCGGAGCGTCAAGGGTTGTCACAGACATGCCGGTACGGGTCCTGACGGGCGATCAGGCGGCGCCTGAGGCGGCGTCAGACGGCGGGGCCGGTCACGTCGATGTACGCCGACGGGTCGCGCAGGATCGCCTGGACGCCGGCGCCCGCGGCGCCCAGGACCGCCGCCTCGGTGCCCAGGCCCGAGACCTGGAGCCGGTCGGAGCGCCAGCGGCCCGAGGTGACCCGCTCGTGCAGCTGCACCTGGAGGCTGGGCACGAGCCAGGGCGCGAGCCGGGCGTAGATCCCGCCGATCACCACTTCGGGCGGGTCGAGCAGGTTGACCGCGCCGGACAGCGCCACGCCGAGCGCCCGGCCGGCGACGGCCAGCGCCCGCACCGCCGCCTCGTCGCCGTCGGCGGCCAGCGCCGCCAGGCGCTCCACCGGGGCGCCGGCGTCGGCGGGTGCCTCCTGCACGGCCTGCCGCCGGGTGGCGCCGGGGCGGGTCGCGGCGGCCGGGACCGGGGCCGGGGCGGAGCCGAGCCGGGTGGCGCTCACGGTGTCCAGCTCGGCGGCCTCCAGCAGCGCGTCCTGGCCGGCGTACCGCTCCAGGCAGCCGCGGGCACCGCAGCCGCACTCGGGCCCGTCCGGGGTGACGGTGACATGGCCGATCTCGCCGGCGAAGCCGCCGCCGCGGAAGAGCGTGCCGTCCACCATCAGGCCGGCGCCGATGCCGATCTCGCCCGAGATGTACAGGAAGCTCGCGCCGGCGCCGGCCGGCCGGGCCTGGAACTCGCCGATCGCGGCGAGGTTCGCCTCGTTGTCGACCGAGACCGGCGGGCGCTGCCGGCCCAGGCCCCGGCCGAGCAGGTCGGCGGCCGGGACGTGCCGCCAGTCGAGGTTGGGGGCGTGCAGCACCTTGTCGTCGTGGACCAGGCCGGGCACGCCCAGCGTCACCTGGACGGGGCTGAGCCCGGCGCGCCGGGCGGCGGTGATGGCCCGGGCGGCGAGCCGGCCGGCCGAGTGCAGCGTCTCGGCGGCGTCCCGGCTGCGGTTGCCGGCGCGCTCGGTGAGCCGGACCCGGGGGGCGCCGGTCAGGTCGGTGACGCACACCGCGGTGTAGTCGACGTTGACCTCGACGCCGACACCGGCCGCGCCCTGCGGGTTGAGCGCGAGCGCGCCACCGGGGCGGCCGACCCGGCCCTGGTTCTCCGGGACGTGCTCCACGACCAGGCCGGCCAGCCGCAGCTCCTCCACCAGCGAGGACACGGTCGCCTTGGTGAGCCCGACCCGGGCGGCGACGGCGGCCCGCGAGGCGCTCCCGCCGGCTGCGACCTGACGGAGCACCAGGGCCAGGTTGTGCCGGCGCATGCTCTGCTTGCTGGCCGGCTGCCCGCCGCCGTTCATCACACTGCGACCTTTCTCCGCGGCTGCGGACCGCGACGGGTCCGGCCCGGAAACCTCTTAGGCCCATTTATTCATTCAGCAAACTAATAGCCGCCCCACCGCAGGTCAACGGCCTCCGGAACACTCACAGGAAGCCGTTGGCACGGCGGGGCGAGCCGTCGGGGCGGTACGCGGGCAGGCGCGGCCCGCACCACCAGGAGCGCGCCGGCGGTGATCGCTGCGGATGCCGGGAACGCACCTTACGCGGCGACTTCCGCGCGCCCGTATCCGGCCCCCGCGGGTCGCCGGGGCCTGGCCTCAGGGTTGCCGAAGCCGCGGCGGCGCGTGGTGGGTTCGACGGATTCTTGACCGCCTCTTGCCGCAGCGATGGGGGGTGATTAGTTTATTTGCTGAACTGACGAACGGTCACGCGGGCGTCGTGGGCGGCGGCCGGGCCGGCCCCGTTCCCCGCGGTCCGGCCGGCGGCCGGGCCGCTCCCCCCACCAGCCCGCCAGGCACACCCGCGGCACGCAGGCCGCGCTCACGAGTTCTCCCGCACCGCCAGGCAACGCGCTGACCCCTGCCCGGCCCCGCCCGCGGCAGGTGATACCCGGTACGCCCGGAACGCTTGGAACACCCGGAGGTGAAGGCATGGTCCCTACCGCAGCGGGAGATCGGCTGGGGGTGTGGATCGTCGGCGCACGCGGCTCGGTCGCCACCACCGTCGTCGTAGGCGCAGCCGCCGTCGCCGCGGGTCTCGCCCCGCCGGTCGGCTGCGTCACCGAACTCCCCGACTTCCGCGGCGCCGGGCTCACGCCCGTGGGCCGGCTGGTCTTCGGCGGCTGCGACATCACCGGCGTGCCGCTGGCCAAGCGGGCCGAGCAGCTGGTCGCGGCGGGCGTCGTCCCGGCGGACCTGCCGGCCGCGGTGGGCGGCGCGCTCGCCGCGGCCGAGCGGGAGATCCGGCCGGGCGTGGCCGCGGCGGCGGGGCGGCAGGCGCCGCAGGCCACCGCGATCGCCGCGCAACTGGCCGGCTTCCGGGAGCGGCACGGGCTGGCGCACGTGGTGGTCGTCAACCTCTCCTCGACCGCGCCGCAGCCCGGGCCGCACCCGGCCTACGCGAGCCTCGCCGCGCTGCGGGCCGCGCTGGACGGGCCCGAGCCGGTGCTGCCGCCGCACGCGCTGTACGCGTACGCGGCGCTCGGGGCGGGGTGCGGCTACGTCGACTTCACGCCGTCCGGCGCGATGCGGCTGCCCGCGCTGGCCGAGCTCGCGGCGGAGGCCGGGGTGCCGTACGCCGGCAACGACGGCAAGACCGGCGAGACGCTGGCGCGCAGCGCGCTGGCCCCGATGTTCGCGCACCGGGCGCTGCGGGTGCGGGCGTGGTCCGGCACGAATCTGCTCGGCGGCGGCGACGGGGCGACGCTCGCGGACCCGCGGGCCGCGGCCAGCAAGAACGCGTCCAAGGCGCGGAGCCTGGCGGAGCTGCTTCCCGAGCCGGTGGAGGGCGAGGTCCACATCGACGAGGTGCCCGCGCTCGGCGACTGGAAGACGGCGTGGGACCACATCGCCTTCGACGGTTTCCTCGGCGTGCGGATGACGATGCAATTCACCTGGCAGGGCTGCGATTCGGCGCTTGCCGCTCCGCTGGTCCTGGACCTGGTGCGGCTCCTGGGCCGGGCGATGGCCCGCGGCGCGGTGGGGGTGCAGCCGCACCTTGCCTTCTTCTTCAAGGACCCGCTGGGCTCGGACGAGCATCGCCTGGTCCCGCAGTACGAACTCCTCCGGACCTGGGCCTCCCCGGGCATACCCGACCCCCCGGCCTGACGCCCCCCGGGCGGGGGACTTCCCCACTCCCGGGACCTTCCCCCGGTGGCGGGCTTGTCGCGCAGTTCCCCGCGCCCCTGGTTGTCCCCGGCGCCGCAGGGTCACCCCCCAGGGGTGCGGGAACTGCGCGACCAGCCACAGCGCTGCGGAAGGTCGCACGACAACAGCAAGCAGCAGCCCGGGGCGAAAGGTTCGGCAGGGGGCCGGGGACGGTGTGGCGAGGAGGGCGAGGGATGCGCGGTAAGGACGTGTGGGAGATCGTGCGGGGGCCGGCGGGGCTCACCGTGCCGGGGGACGTCGTGGTCGGGGGGTGCGCCGCGGGGTGGCCGTACGGGAGAGGGAGCGCGGGGCTGGGGGCCGCGTCCGTGCTGCTCTACTGGGGAGGCATGGCGCTCAACGACTACGCCGACCGCGAGGTCGACGCCGTGGAGCGCCCCGCGCGACCGGTGCCGGCGGGGCGGGTGAGGCCGGCGGAGGCGCTGGGGGTCGCCGCGGGGCTCACCGTCGCGGGGGTGGGGCTCGCCGCGGCGGCCGGCGGGCGGCCGGCGGCGGGCGGTGCGGCTGCGGTCGCCGCGGCGGCATGGGCGTACGACCTCGCGCTCAAGGACACCGCGTTCGGACCCGCGGCGATGGCCGCCGCCCGCGGGCTGGACGTCCTGCTCGGCGCCGGGCCGCACGGCCGGCGTGCGGCGGCCCCGGCGGCAGCCGTGATCGCCGCGCACACCGGCGTCGTCATGGCCCTCAGCCGCCGCGAGGCGACCGGCGCCTCCCACCGCCTGCCCGAGGCGACGCTCGCCGCGACCACCGCCCTGGCCGCGGCGGTCGCGGCGGTCAGGGCGGCACCGGGCGCCGCACCGAAGGACCGCGCCGCCGCCACCGCGGCCCTCGCCGTCTACCTGCGCACCTTCGGCGGCAGCCAGTTCGCCGCGATCCGCAGGCCCGACGCCCGCCGGCTGCAACGCGCGGTCGGCGCCGGCATCCACGGCCTCCTGCCGCTCCAGGCGGCCCTGGCCTGCCGCGCGGGCGGCGTCCGGGCCGCGCTCCCGCTGCTCGCGGCGCTGCCCCTGGCCCGCCGGCTCTCCCGGAAGGTCCCACCGACATGACACCCACCCACCCTCAGCCCACGACCTTGCGCTTCGGCTACGGCACCAACGGCTTCGCCAACCACCGCCTCGACGACGCCCTCGACGTGATCGCCGGCCTCGGCTACGAGGGCGTCGCGCTCACCCTCGACCACGCGCACCTCGACCCGTACGACCGGGACCTGCCCGCCCGGCTGGAAGCCGTACGCCGCCGGCTGGATGCCCTCGGGCTCGCGGTCGTCGTCGAGACCGGTGCGCGCTACCTGCTGGACGCCCGCCGCAAGCACTCCCCCACCCTGCTGCACGAGGACGGCCGCGGGGCCCGGCTGGACTTCCTGGAGCGGGCGGTCCGGATCGGCGCCGAACTGGGCGCGGAAGCCGTGTCGTTCTGGTCCGGCGTGCTGCCGGAAGGCACCGCGCCGGAGCGCGGCTGGGAGCTGCTGGCCGAGGGCTGCGCGCGCCTCGCGGACACCGCCGCCCGCGCGGGCGTGGTGCTGGGCTTCGAGCCGGAACCCGGCATGCTGGTCGAGGACCTGGCCGGATACCGGCGGCTGCGCGACGCGCTGGGCGCCCCGGCCTCCTTCCGGCTGACCCTGGACATCGGCCACTGCCGCTGCCTTGAGCCGCTGCCGGTCGCCGACTGCGTACGCCGGGCCGCGACCGACCTGGTGAACGTGCAGATCGACGACATGCGCCGCGGGGTGCACGAGCACCTGGAATTCGGCGCCGGCGAGATCGACTTCACCCCCGTGCTCGCCGCCCTGGCGGATGCCGGCTACCGGGGGCTCGTCGCGGTCGAGCTGCCGCGGCACAGCCACAGCGCCCCGGACACCGCACGCCGCTCGCTGGCCTTCCTGCGCGAGCACGCAACCCCCGTGCGGGCGACGCCCGTTCAGGCGGTGGACGCCGCGCTCACCGCGCAGGGCAGGACCTGGCTCGCCGCGGCGGCGGCCCGGGCCGCCGCAGAACCCGCCGCGCTGGCCGCCGACTTCGCCGCCGCCGGACGGGCCTGCGGGCGGGGCCCGTTGGCGGCGCCGGGGTGGGAGGGCTGGACGGTGGACGAGGCGGTACGGGCGGTGCTGCTCGCCGCCGCTCCGGCGCCGGCCGTCGCGGACCTCTACGCACGCGGTGACCGGGCCGAACGCCGGGCGGTGCTCAGGGCGTTGCCGTATCTGGAGCTGGGCGCCGGGGCCGTGGCGCCGCTGCTGGAGGACGCGCTGCGGACCAACGACACCGCCCTGGTTGCCGCCGCCCTCGGCCCCGCCGCGACCGCGCTGGACGCGGCGGCCTGGCGGCAGGGCGTGCTCAAGTGCGTGTTCCTGGGCGTGCCGTTGAGCGCGGTCGCCGGCCTCGACGAGCGTGCGGACGCCGAACTCGCCCGCATGCTCCTGGACTTCGCGCACGAGCGGGTGGCCGCGGGCCGGGACGTCCCCGCCGACGTGCTCCCGCTGCTGCGCCGGCACCCCGATCTGCTGGCCGCCTCCCCGATCCACGCGGAAGCCGGCTCGCCCGAGCCCCGCAGGGCCGAGGCCGCCCGCCGCGTCCTGGCCCAACTGGGCTGACCCCCCTCATCGCCCCCGACTCCCCACGCCGTCCCCCACCGGCAACCCCCCACGTCAGGAGCACCGCATGCGCATCTTCGACCCGCACATCCACATGACCTCGCGCACCACGGACGACTACCGGGCGATGTACGCGGCGGGCGTACGGGCACTGGTGGAGCCGGCCTTCTGGCTGGGGCAGCCGCGGACCTCCGCGGGCAGCTTCACGGACTACTTCGACGGCCTGCTGGGCTGGGAGCCGTACCGCGCGGCGCAGTTCGGCGTGCGGCACCACTGCGCGCTCGCGCTCAACCCGAAGGAGGCCAACGACCCGCGCTGCGCGGAGGTGCTGGAGCTGCTGCCGCGCTACTTCGCCAAGGACGGGGTGGTCGCGGTCGGCGAGACCGGCTTCGACTCGGTGACGGCGGCGGAGGAGAAGGCGTTCACCGCGCAGCTCGCGCTCGCCGTCGAGCACGCGCTGCCGGCGCTGGTGCACACCCCGCACCGGGACAAGGCGGCCGGCACCGCCCGGTCGCTGGACGTGATCAGGGAGTCGGGCATCCCGGCGGAGCGGGTCGTGGTGGACCACCTCAACGAGCTGACGGTGCGCCAGGTGCTGGAGGCCGGCTGCTGGGCGGGCTTCTCGATCTACCCCGACACGAAGATGGAGCCGGACCGCATGGTGGCGATCCTGCGCGAGTACGGCACCGAGCGGATCCTCGTCAACTCCGCGGCGGACTGGGGCCACAGCGACCCGCTGCGGACGCGCGCCACCGGCGAGGCGATGCTCGCCGCCGGCTTCACCGCCGAGGACGTCGACCGGGTGCTGTGGCGGAACCCGGTGGCCTTCTACGGCGCGAGCGGCCGGCTCGACGTGAGGCCGCAGGACCCCGACCCGGCATTGCTCTTCGCGGGCAACTCCGTCCAGCGCGGCTCCCGTTGACGGAAGGAGATCCACGATGCGGCTGCTCCACCGGGACGGCACCACCGTCCATCTCGGCTACTGCACCAACGTCCACCCGGCCGAGGACCTGGCCGGCATCGTCGGCCAGCTCGACCGCTACGCCGTGCCGGTGCGCGAACGGCTCGGCGCCGACCGGCTGGGCCTCGGCCTGTGGCTCGCGCATGACGTGGCCCGTGAACTCGCCGCCGACCGCGCCGCGTCGACCGCGCTGCGGGCCGAACTCGACGCGCGCGGCCTGGAAGTGGTGACCCTCAACGGCTTCCCCTACCGGGGCTTCCACGACCCGGTCGTCAAGGGCGCGGTCTACCACCCGGATTGGACGACGCGGGACCGGCTCGGCTACACCCTGGACCTGGCCGACGTGCTCGGCGTGCTGCTCCCGGACGACGTGCCGCACGGCAGCATCTCGACGCTGCCGCTGGCCTGGCGCGAGCCGTGGGACGGCCCGCGGCGGGCGGCGGCCGGGGAGCGGATCCGGGCCCTGGAGGCGGGACTTGCCGCCCGGGCCGCCCGGGACGGCCGGCCCGTACGGGTGGGCTTCGAGCCCGAACCGGGCTGCGCGGTCGAGACGGTGGCCCAGGTCGAGCGCGAACTGGCGGGCTTGGGGCCGGACTTGCTGGGGCTGTGCCTGGACGTCTGCCACCTCGCGGTGACGTTCGAGGACCCGGCGCGGGTGCTGGCCCGGCTCGCGGCGGCCGGGCTCGCGGTGGTCAAGGTGCAGGCGTCCTGCGCCCTCCAGGCCGACGACCCGGCGGACCCGGCCGTACGGGAGGCGCTGGCCGGCTTCGTCGAGCCGCGCTTCCTGCACCAGACCCGCGAGCCGGCCGCGCCGCCCGGCCCCGGGACCGTCCCCGCCGCCGGAACCGGCTCCGCCTCCGCCGCAGGAACCGCCGCCGTGCTCGCCGCCGACGACCTCGGCGACGCGCTCGCCGGGCCGCACGCGCTGCCCGGCGCCGCGCCCTGGCGGGTCCACTTCCATGTGCCGCTGCACGCCCCTCCGCAGCCGCCGCTGACCGGGACCTCCGCCGTGCTGGAGGACACCCTCGCGCTGCTGCTCGGCGGGCCGGCCGCGCTGGCCGACCACATCGAGGTCGAGACGTACACGTGGTCGGTGCTGCCGCCGGCGCAGCGGCCGGCCGGCGACGCGGCGCTGGCCGCCGGGATCGCCGCGGAAGTGGCGTGGGCGGCGGGGAAGTTGACCGGGCTCGGGCTGAAGGAGGCCGGGGCATGACGGCAGGAGCGCGGCAACGGACCGTCGTCCTGGACGTGGTGGGGCTGACACCGCGGACGCTCGCGCACATGCCGGCGCTGCGGAAGGTCGCCGCCGACGGCTTCAGCGCCGAACTGACCACCGTCTTCCCGGCGTTGACCTGCCCGGTGCAGTCGAGCATGCTCACCGGCGCGATGCCGGACGAGCACGGCGTCGTCGGCAACGGCTGGTTCTTCCGCGACGCCGGGGAGATCTTCCACTGGCGGCAGTCCAACAGCCTGGTCCACGGGGACAAGTTGTGGGCCGCCGGCCGCCGCCGCGACCCGGGCTACCGTGTCGGCAACATCTGCTGGTGGTACGCGATGGGCATGGACGTCGACGTGACCGTCACCCCGCGCCCGGTCTACCACCACGACGGCCGCAAGTCCGCGGACTGCTACGCCCACCCGCAGTCCGTGCACGACGAACTCACCGCGCGGCTGGGCCGGTTCCCGCTGTTCTCCTACTGGGGACCGGGAGCGGGGATCGCCTCGACCCGGTGGATCGTCGGCGCCGCCGGGCACCTGCTCGACACCCGCGCGCCCGACACGCTGCTGGTCTACATCCCGCACCTGGACTACGAACTCCAGCGGTACGGCCCCGACGGCCCAGAGGCGATCGCCGCGGCCCGTGCGGTGGACGCCGAACTCGCCCCGCTGCTGGAGCGGTTGCGCGCCGAGGGCAGCCAGCTGGTGGCGTTCGGCGAGTACGGCATCACCGCCGCCCGCCGCCCGGTCGACGTCAACCGGGCGCTGCGCCGCGAGGGCCTGCTGCGGGTGTACGTGCAGCAGGGCATGGAGAACCTGGACCCGTGGACGTCACGGGCGTTCGCGGTGGCCGACCACCAGGTGGCGCACGTCTACGTCCGCGACCCGGCCGACGTCCCCCGGGTGCGGGACGTGCTCGGGGCGCTGCCCGGCGTGGCGCAGGTGCTGGACCGGGCCGGGCAGGCGGGGCTGCGCATCGGGCACGAGCGCGCCGGCGAGCTGGTGGCCGTCGCCGAGCCGGACGCGTGGTTCACGTACTACTACTGGCTCGACGACGACCTCGCGCCGGACTTCGCGACCGGCGTGGAGATCTTCCGGAAGGCCGGCTACGACCCGGCCGAGCTGTTCCTGGACCCGTCCGACCCCACGGTGAGACTGCGGGCGGCGCTGTCGGTGGCGGGTCTGAAGCTCGGCATCCGCACCTCGCTGCGGGTGGTCGGGCTCGATCCGTCCTGCGTGCGGGGCAGCCACGGGCGGCTGCCGGACGATCCGCGCGACGGGCCGGTGCTGGTGTGCTCGCAGGCCGCGTACGGCAGGGACCGCTACCACGTCACCGAGGTCAAGGACCTGCTGCTGCGGCTCGCCGGGCTCGCGGACTGAGCCGGGAGAAGGCCGCAGCCGCCGCTCAGGACGCGCCGAGCAGCTCCTCCGCCGCGTGCAGCACGGTGCCGAGCGCGGCCATCAGCCGGTCGCGCTCGGCCGCGCTGAGGCCCGCGGTGACCTGCCGCTCCAGCTCCCGGCGCTCGGACTCGACCGGTTCGCGCAGCGCCCGCCCGGCGTCGGTCAGCCACAGCCGCACCAGCCGGGCGTCGCGCTCGTCACGGCGCCGCTCCAGCAGGCCGCTCGCCGTCATGCGGTCGGCCATCTTGACCACCGTCGGCGTCGTGACGTGCAGCTTCGCCGCGACCTCGCCCGGCGTCCTGCCGTCCTGCTCCCACAGCGCGGCGAGCAGGTGGTGCTGCCCGTAGTGCAGGCCGTGCCGGCGCATGCCCTCCTCGGCGAGCGCGCGCAGCGCCTTGGTGGTCCTGCTGTGCAGGTCGAGGAAGTCGGGCATGGGCGATCGGCCTTCCGTCGGCCACGGCGGCACCCGCCGCCCCGGCAATCGATTGACGGCTAATGATTAACCGGCTAACGTTCCCCTCGAACCGATCATTAGACGGCAAACGATTCAGGGGGACCTCATGATACTGGTCACCGGTGCGACCGGGAACATCGGCCGTGAGCTGGTCAGCCAACTGGACGCGGCAGGCGCCGCGGTACGGATCCTGGTGCGCGACCCGGTCCGGGCAGCGGCCCTCCCCGGCAGCGCCGAGCGCTTCACCGGCGACCTGCTCTCGCCGCGGTCGCTGGCCGGCGCGGTCGCCGGCGTCGACCGGATGTTCCTGCTCACCCCCGGCATCGGCACCGAGGCCGCCGAGCTCGCGGTCACCGCCGCGCAGGCCGCCGGAGTGCGGCACATCGTCCTGCTGTCCTCGACGAACGTGCTCGGCGACCCGATGCCGAAGATGGGCCTGTGGCACCACGCCCGCGAGGAGATCGTCCGCGCGTCCGGCATCCCGGCGACGGTCCTGCGGCCCGGCGGCTTCATGACCAACGCGCTGGACTGGCTGCCCACCATCCGCGAGGCCGGCTACGTCCTCGATCCCGTGGGCCCGGGCCGGATGGCGCCGATCGACCCCGCCGACATCGCGGCCGTCGCCGCCCACGCGCTCACCACCGGCGGCCACGAGGGGAAGGCGTACGAGATCACCGGCGCGGAGCTGTTCACCGTCGCCGAGCAGTCGGCGGTCATCTCCGACACCATCGGCAGGACCATCACCGCGCGCCCCGTCGCCACCCCCGAAGAGGCGGTCGCGGCCCGCTTCCCGAACGGCGCGCCCCCCGCCCTCGCCGAGGCGGTCGTGGAGGGCTTCCGCCTGATGCGCGACGACACCGAGGGTTTGCGCACCGACACCGTCGAGGAGTTGCTGGGCCGCAAGCCCGCCCGCTTCGCCGACTGGTGCGCCCGGCACGCCGGCGTCTTCCGCGCGGCGGCCGACGCCTGATCCGCCCGTCCGGGCGGCAGAGGGGGCCGCCCGGACAGGTCGCCCGGCGCGGGGTCCGGCTCAGGCCGCCAGCGACGCCGCGTCGCCCATGACCACCACCGGGTGGAGGGCCGGGTCGAGCGTGGCCAGCAGGGACTTCATGTGGGACTCGGCGATGCTGACGCAGCCGTGGGTGGGGCCGCCGTGGTCGACGTGGAACCATATGCCGCCGCCCTTGGACTGGCCCATCGGCCGGGTCCAGTCCAGCGGGGACGTACCGGGCTTGCGGTTGTAGTCGATCGCGACGACGTAGTCGAAGGAGCCGGCGAGCGGTTCGCCCTCGAAGCCGCGCCCGCCGATGTGGAAGCCGCCGGAGTGGTGGTACGGCAGCTTGGTGCCGGGGTCGGAGCGCAGGCCGCCGGCGTCGGAGAGGGTGAACACGCCGATTGGCGAGCGCAGGTCGCCGCCGTGGTGGTCGGCGGTCCAGCCGTCCTTGGCGTTGTGCGCGGGCCAGGACGCGCCGGGCTGCCAACCGCTCGCCGTCCACCGGTAGAGCGTCACCGTGGCGTCCGGCGAGTCGATGCCGCGGCCCGTCACCAAGACCACCTGCCGCGCCTCGCGCGGGATCCGGGCGAGCGTCTGCGGCCCGAGCCCGGGCAGCGCGCGCGGCGCGGGGGCCGTCGCGGACGGCGTTGCCGCGGGGGCGGCGGCCGGCGGGGAGTCCGGTGCCGTCGCGGGCACCGCGTGGTCCTGCGCGCTCGTGCCGACGGCCGTGCCGCAGCCGGCGAGCACGGTGAGCGCGGCGACGCTCAGCCCGGACAGCAGGGCGCGCGGGGAGGGGGAAGCCATGAGGTGGGGCCCTTCGGTGCGGAAGTGTCAAAAGTGCGCGAACAGCGGCGATTTACGGCACGCGGGCGCGCCTACCCGCTGCCGCGCACGTCAGTCGGGGAGGTGCGGAGGAGCCGGGCACGCGGGCGGCGGACCGCCACCGGCCGGGCGGCTGCCCGCGGTGCCGCCGCCCCGGCGGCGTGAATCAGTGGCCATACCTCTTGCAACCTGCTGGCGCCACCCGCGGGTTGCCTCGGACCTGCGAGAAGGCGCCGGACAACGCCGCCGGCCGGTGGCACCCCGCCGGCCGCCGCGCGCGTCACGCCCCGCTCACACCGCCCGCCCCCGCCGGGCCACCGCCGCCCGTGCGAGGGCCGCGTAGCCGGCCAGGCCCACCGCGGCGCCCGCGCCGCCGCCGAAGGCGACCGCGGGGATGAGGTCGAGGACGGTCGCGTCCCGCAGCGGCCCCGGCCCCCAGCGGGCCAGCCGCGCCACCACGCCGGCCGCCGTCGCCGCGCCCACCATGACCGTCGCCGCGGCCTTCGTCCGGGGCGCGAGCCGCAGCCGGGACCGTACGGGCGCGGGCGCGGCGTCCGGCGGCGCCGCCCGCCGCAGCACCCCGGCTGCATACCAGGTGATCGCGCCGAGCCCCAGCACCGACGTGCCGAACTGCAGGTCGTAGAAGAGCGGCCGGCCCAGCACCGTGCGGTCCAGCACCGGCAGCAGCCGTACGCCCCACCGGCCGCCGTGCGTGAAGGCGTCCCACACCACGTGGGTGGCCGCGCCCGCCGCGGCCGACACCGCGAACCACGCCGCGTCCGCCGGGCCCCGGCCCCGCCCGGCCGGCGCCGTCAGCGCTTCCGCGGCGCCCGCCCAGCGCACCGGCAGCAGCGCCACCAGCGGCTCGCGCAGCAGCCAGTGCCACCCGGCGACGAGCACCGCGGCGATCGCGACGTCCGCGGTGGGCACGCCGAGCGGGCTGTGGGTGAACTCCCCGAAGCCGAAGGTGCCGTGCGCCAGCGACTCGGTGAAGAACGGCACGTCGGGCGCCAGCGACCCGGCGACCAGGGCCGACGCCACCAGCGGCCCGCGGGCCCGCCCGGCGGGCAGCAGCGGGAGCACGGCGGCGGGATGACTGAGTGTGAACGGCATCCCGCCATCTTCCCTCCGCTCCACCGCGCGGCACGGACGGGGGCGCCCCGTGTCCCCGTCCGTGCCGCGCCGGCGGGTCAGGGGGTGTGGACCTGCGGGCGCGGGGGCGTGCGCATGCCGTTGCCGAGGAAGAAGCTCGGGTGCGGCGGCTGGTTGTAGGCGGTGTTCTGCCAGGCGAGGGCGGTGCGGTACTGCGTGTCGTGCAGCAGCGTGGTGATCCGCAGGTCGGTCGGGGTGGGCGTGGCGTAGATCCGCAGCGCCCGGTTGTCGGTCGTCGGCCAGATCACCTCCTCGCGCCAGTCGCCGAGCAGGTCGCCGGACAGGGACGGGGTGGCCTTGGTGTCGTTGTTCGCGTGGACGCCGGAGGCGGTGAGCAGCCGGGTGTCGGAGGAGGTGCCGTACTTGTCGATGTGCGTGCCGTCGAGCAGTTCGCGCACCGGGTCGCCGTCCCACCAGGCCAGGAAGTTCGTGGAGCCGGGCTTGCGGCCGATGTTCTGCCCGGTGGCGCTGAACAGCCCGCTGACGCCCGCGGACCAGGACTCGGCGCCGGGGCTGCCGGCGTAGACGTCGTCGGAGACGCCGCGGCCGTTGTCGCAGCCGCAGCTGGGGTTGGACCACAGGATCGCGCCGGTTTTCGCGTCGGCGAACCAGGCGGCGAGCTTGGAGGTGTCCTCGTCGACCTTGAAGACCTCGAGTCCCGGGTGGTTGGGGTCGAGGTCGCCGACGTGCAGGGCGTCGCCGTGGCCCTGGCCGGTGTTCCACAGCCGGGTGCCGTTGTCGTCGACGGCCATGGCGCCGTATTCGATCTCGTCCCTGCCGTCGCCGTCGAGGTCGGCGGTGACGAGCTGGTGGTCGCCCTGGCCGGCGTACGAGCCGTTGCCGGCGTCGTCGGTGTCGAACCGCCACCGCTCGGTGAGCCTGCCGCCGCGCCAGTCCCAGGCGGCGATGACGGTACGGGTGTAGTAGCCGCGGGCCATGATGATCGAGGGGCGCGAGCCGTCGAGGTAGGCGGTGCCGGCCAGGAAGCGGTCGACGCGGTTGCCGTAGGAGTCGCCCCAGGACGAGACGCTGCCGCGCGGCGGGTCGTAGTCGACGGTCTGCAGCGCGGCGCCCGACCGGCCGTCGAAGACGGTCAGGAACTCCGGGCCGGACAGGACGTAGCCCGACGAGTTGCGGTAGTCCGCGCTCGCGCTGCCGATGGTACGGCCCGCGCCGTCGACCGTGCCGTCGGCGGTCTTCATGACGACCTCGGCCCGGCCGTCGCCGTCGTAGTCGTAGACCTGGAACTGCGTGTAGTGGGCGCCGGAGCGGATGTTGCGGCCGAGGTCGATCCGCCACAGCCGGGTGCCGTCGAGGGTGATGCCGTCGAGGATCGTGTCGCCGGTGTAGCCGGACTGGGAGTTGTCCTTGGCGTTGGTCGGATACCACTTCAGGACCAGGTCGAGGCGGCCGTCGCCGTCGAGGTCGCCGACGCTGGCGTCGTTGGCCTCGTAGGTGTAGGCGACGCCGTCGGGGGTGGTGCCGCCGGGCGGCGGGGAGATCGGGACGTCGTGGTAGCCGTTCGCAAAGGACAGCGAGGCGGGCGAGGCGGCCTGCTCGGTGCCGCCCACGACCGCGCGCACGGTGTACGAGGCGGTGGCCGCGGCGCCGCTGTCGAGGTAGTCCGTCGCGCCGGTCAGCGGCGCGGAGTTGAGCTTGGTGCCGTCGCGGAAGACGTCGAAGGCGACGTCGTCGGGGTCGGTGGCCAGCCAGCGCCAGGAGACGAGGTTGGCCGAGCCGCTGCGGACGGAGATCACGCCGCGGTCCAGCTTCTCGACCTGGCGGCCCTGGCCGGAGGAGGGCGGGCTCGTGGGCGGGGAGGTCGGCGGGCTGCTGGGCGGGGAGGTCGGCGGCGTGGTCGGCGGGGACGTGGGCGGGCCGGTCGGGGCGCCCGTGCAGGCGGCACCGTTGAGGGTGAAGCCGGCCGGGGTGGTGGGGGTGGCGGAGCCGGTGAGGGCGCCGTTGAAGCCGAAGGTGGCGGTGCCGCCGGACGGGACGGCGCCGTTGTAGGCGGCGTTGGTGGCCGTCACCTGGGCGCTGCCGAGCGTCACGTCGGCGTTCCACGCCTGGGTGACGGTCTGGCCGGCGCCGAAGGTCCACTTCAGGGTCCAGGACGACACCGCGTCGCCGAGGTTGTGGATCGTCACGGAGGCGCCGAAGCCGCCCTGCCAGGAGCTGGTGACGGTGTAGTCGACCGCGCAGCCGGCGGTGGCCGCCGCGGCGCCCGGCGGTGCCTGCACGGCCCATGCGGCGCCGGCCGCGACGAGCGCGCCCGCCGTGGTCGCCGCCCAGGCGCGGCGGCGCCGGGCGCGGGGGTGGGGGGTGGTCATGGAGTCCTCCAGGGGTGGGGGGAAGGAGCGTGACCCGCAGTCATGATGGGAGCGCTCCCACGCCCCGTCAACGCCTCCCGCGCAAACCCGCGCCGCCGCCCGCGCCCGCGGCGGGCAGGCGGGGCGGGCGGGCGCCGCGGGCGCGGCGGCTTCGGTGTCACTCCCCCGGCGGGTTCGCCTCGCGCAGGACGCCGTCCGTGAGGTCCAGCCGGCGGGTGACGCCGATGCCGGCGAGGAAGCGCTCGTCGTGGCTGACGACGACGAAGGCGCCCTGATACGCCGTCAGCGCCGCCTCCAGCCGGGCGACACCGGCCAGGTCGAGGTTGTTGGTGGGCTCGTCCAGGAGCAGCAGGTGCGGCGCGGGCTCGGCATGCAGGACGCAGGCCAGCGTCGCGCGCAGCAGTTCGCCGCCGGACAGGGCGCCGACCGGGAGCCGGGTGGCGCGCGGGCCGCGGAAGAGGAAGCGGGCCAGCAGGTTCATCCGCTCGGGCTCGGGCATGGCCGGCGCGAACGCCGCGAGGTTGGCGGCGACGCTGAGGGCGGGGTCGAGCAGGTCGAGCCGCTGCGTGAGGTACGCGGTGCGGCCCGCGGCCCGGGTGACCTCGCCGGAGTCCGGTTCCAAGTCGCCGCCGACCAGCCGCAGCAAGGTGGACTTGCCGGCGCCGTTCGGGCCGGTCAGCGCGATGCGCTCGGGGCCGCGGACGATGAGGTCGGCGCCCTGGCCGGCGAAGATCTGCCGCTGCCCGCGGCTGATCCGCAGATGCTCGCCGGCGAAGACGGTACGGCCCGCGGGCACCCGGGTCAGCGGCAGGTCCAGGGCGATCCGGTCGTCGTCGCGTACCGCGCGCCCCGCCTCGTCCAGCCGGGCCCGCGCGTCGCCGAGCCGGGCGGCGTGCACACCGCCGGCCCGGCCCGCGGACTCCTGGGCGCGGCGCTTGAGGCCGCCGGCGACGATCTTCGGCAGGCCGGCGCTGCCGAGGTTGCGGGCCGCGGTGCTCGCCCGGCGCTCGGCGCGCTCCCTGGCCTGCTGCATCTCCCGCTTCTCCCGCTTGACCTCGGCCTCCGCGGCGCGCAGGTTCTTGTGCGCGACCTCCTGCTCGGCCTGCAGGGCCTGCTCGTAGGCGGTGAAGCCGCCGCCGTACATCCGCAGCTCACCGGCGTGCAGCTCGGCGGTGCGGTCCATCAGGTCCAGCAGCTCGCGGTCGTGGCTGACCAGCAGCAGGCAGCCGGTCCACTCCTCGACGACGGTGTGCAGCCGGGCGCGCGCGTCGCCGTCGAGGTTGTTGGTCGGCTCGTCGAGCAGCAGCACGTCGGGGCGGGCGAGCAGCCGGGCGGCCAGGCCCAGGCTCACGGTCTGGCCGCCGCTGAGGGTGTGCAGCCGGCGGTCCAGGGCGACGTCGGCCAGGCCGAGGCGGTCGAGCTGGGCGCGGCTGCGGTCCTCCACGTCCCAGTCGTCGCCGATGGCGGCGTAGTGGCGCTCGTCGGTGTCGCCGGCCTCGATGGCGTCCAGGGCGGCGATGACGGGGGCGACACCGAGGACGTCGGCGACGCTGAGGTCGCCGGCCAGCGGCAGCGTCTGCGGCAGATAGCCGAGCACGCCGTCGACGGTCACCGTGCCGGCGGTGGGCCGCAGCTCGCCGGCGATCAGCCGCAGCAGGGTGGACTTGCCGGCGCCGTTGGGGGCGACCAGGCCGGTGCGGCCGGGGCCGGCGGTGAAGGACAGCTCCTGGAAGACCGGGGTGTCGTCGGGCCAGCCGAAGGACAGCCGGGAGCAGATGACGCGGGCGTCGGCGGGGGAAGCGGCGGACGCCGAGAAAGGGGAGGAAGGCGGGGAAGGAGGGGAAGTGGACGAAGGAGACATGGCGGGACCTCGCTGCGCATGGCCGCGCGCCGGCCGCGGGCCGGGGCACGTGAACGGGAGAAGGAAGGCACTCGGGGAACGACGGGACGGCCACCCGGTGCGGCGCCCTGCGCGCCCTACCGGTGGCCCGGGGCTCCGGACTCACCCGGAGATGTCGTCGTCACCCGCCACGCGGGCCCTCCCTGGCTGCCGTCCGGGCCTTCCCCGGCCCGGACCTCGATCTTCCGCACCTTCGACCATAGCAGCCCCTCCCGGCACGGCGGCGGCTGCGGGCGTTCAACGGCGGGGGCGCGCGACGGGAGCGCCGGTAGACTCGGGCGATCGTGCGGCCGGCCCCGGCCGCCGGGATCCGCCACGACGCCGCGAGGAGTGACCCCGCTTGGAGTTCGGTGTACTCGGTCCGTTACGGGTCCGCGACGCGGACCGTGACCACACGCCCACCGCCCCCAAGCAGCGGCAGCTGCTGTCCCTGCTGCTGCTCGACGCCGGGAACGTCGTCCCGGCGAGCCGCTGCGTGGCCGAGCTGTGGGGCGGCGCGCCGCCGAGCAGTGCGGCGGCCACGCTGCAGTCGTACGTGCTGTCGCTGCGGCGGATGCTGGCGGCGATGCCGAGCGTCGGGAGCGCGGCGGCGGCCCGGCGGTTGCTGGAGACCCGGGAGAACGGCTACTCGCTGGTGGTGCCGGTCGACGCGCTGGACCTGGGGCGGTTCCGGGCGCTCGCCCGGCGCGGCAGCGCGCTGATGCACCGTGACGACCGGGGCGCCTCGCGGCTGCTGGGGATGGCGCTGGAGCTGTGGCAGGGCCCGGCGCTGGCGGGGGTGCCGGCCGGGCCGGTGCTGGAGCAGCAGCTGGCGGTGCTGCACGAGGAGCTGCTGAGCGTCAGGACGCAGCGCATCGACGCCGACCTGAGCCTGGGCCGGCATCGCGAGCTGCTGGCGGAGCTGGCGGGGCTGGCGGCGAACGAGCCGTCGGAGGAGTACGTCCAGGCGCAGTACATGCTGGCGCTGCACCGCTCGGGCCGGCGCGCGCAGGCGCTGGAGACGATGGAGCGGCTGCGCCGGGTGCTGCGTGACGAGCTGGGCCTGGAGCCGTCGCCGTGGGTGGAGAACCTGCACCGGGCGATGCTGGACGACGCCGACGGCGCCGCGGACGGGGCGCTGCCGCGGCAGCCGGGGCCGGGGTGGGTCACTCCTCCGGTGCCATGACGGCCCGCACCAGCGGGACGGCGATCCGCAGCACGTCCTCCAGCGGCGCCTCGGCGAGGTCGGGCAGCCGCAGCAGGTAGCGCTGGGAGACCACGCCCATCATCACCGCGGCGAAGACGGCGGCCCGCAGCCGCGCGTCGGGGCCCTCGATACGGGCGGCGACCCGGTCGACGACCTCGCCGGTGATGTGCCGGCGCAGCAGTTCGGCGGCTTCGGCGCTGGTCATGCTGGCCCGCAGCAGGACGGACATGGGGCTGTCCTCCTCGGCGGCCCAGCGCCCGAGCAGGGCGCGCAGGTAGTTGTCGGCGGTGCGGTCGGGGTCGGCGTCGGCGAGTTCGTCTATCCGGGCGTGCCAGTGGACGGCCTCCCGGAAGAGCGCGTCCTTGGTGCCGAAGTAGCCGATGACCGACGCCTTGTCGACGCAGGCGGCCCGGGCGATGCCGCGGATGGTGGCCTTCTCGTAGCCGTGCCGGCCGAACTCGGCGCGGGCGGCCTGGAGGATACGGCGCCGGGTGCGCTCGCCCTTGGTCTCGGCCCTGGCCGGGGCGGTCGGCTCGGCGGTCGTCCCGGCCAGGGTCCTGGCGGTCGTCCCGGCCCGGGGCCTGGTGGCCTCGTGGGTGTCGGCACCTGTCATGGCATCAGCTCCTCGGTGGACCCGCCCGACTGTAGAGGACACCGCCGGCTCCCCCCGGGGCCGAAGGGGCGTACGTGGCCCCGGGGGGAGCCGGCGGCAGCGGCTCGCGGGCGTCAGTGGCCGCCGTGCGCGCCGCCCTCGGTGCCCTCCTGCGGGGGTGCGTCGAGCACGAACGCGGCGAAGACCGCGCCGACCAGGAACACTCCGAGCGAGACGAGGTAGCCGCGGTCGTAGCCGTGGGTGATGGCGTCGGCGGCGCGGTACATCATCTTGGTGTCGTGGTTCTTGAAGGCGTCGATGAGCTTGTCGCCGGCGTCGGCCAGCCGGTGGTTGGCGACGGCGGTGACCAGGGTGGTCATGGTGGCCAGGCCCAGCGCGCCGCCGATCTGCTGGGAGGTGTTGAGCATCGCCGACGCGCTGCCCGACTCGTGCGGCCTGACGCCGCGTACCGACAGCACGGTCAGCGGCACGAACGTGCTGCCCAGGCCGAGCGCGGTGATGATGGTGCCCGGCAGCACCCCGCCGGCGTAGCTGGACCAGGGGCGCAGGGAGCTGAGGATCAGCATGCCGACGGCGGCGAGCAGCAGGCCGGTCACCAGCAGCACGCGGGGCGGCACCTTGGACACCAGCCGGGAGCTGACGGTGGCGGCCAGGCCGATGGCGGCGGTGAAGGGCAGGTAGCACAGCCCGGTCTTGACGGCGCCGTAGCCGAGGATCTGCTGCTGGAAGAGGGTGGTGAAGTAGAAGGTGGAGAACATGCCGACGCCGGTGCACAGCAGGACGACGTAGGCGCCGCCGCGGTTGCGGTCGCGCAGGACGTTCATGGGCAGCATGGGGTGGCTGCCGCGGATCTGGGTGAGGACGAAGGCCGGCAGCAGCACCGCGGCGGCGGCGAAGCAGATCAGGGTGCCGAGGTCGCCCCAGCCCTCGATGCCGGCGCGGTTGATGCCGTAGACGAGGGAGACCAGGCCCAGGGTGCCGACGGCGGCGCCGGGGGCGTCGAGCCGGCCGTTGACCTTGCGGGGCTCCTGGAGCACGGCGGTGCCGATCAGTACGGCGATGCCGATGGGGACGTTGATCAGCAGCACCCAGCGCCAGTCCAGGTACTGGGTGAGGGCGCCGCCGAGGATGAGGCCGACGGCGGAGCCGACGCCGGCCATGGCGGCGTACAGGCCCATGGCGCGGTTGCGGGGCTTGCCCTCGGCGAAGGTGGTGGCGATCAGGGCGAGCGCGGTGGGTGCGGCGACGGCGGCGCCCGCGCCCTGCAGGACCCGGGCGGTGATCAGGACGGCGGAGTTGGGCGCGATGCCGCCGAGTAACGAGGCGAGGGTGAAGAAGGTGACGCCGGCTCGGAACATCCGGCGGCGGCCGAACAGGTCGCCGGCCCGGCCGCCGAGCAGCATGAGCCCGCCGAAGGCGAGGGCGTAGGCGTTGACGACCCAGGCGAGGTTGCTCTCGGAGATGTCGAAGGCGTCACGGATGCTGGGCAGCGCGATGTTCACGATGGTGGCGTCGAGCACGACCATGAGCTCGGCGCCAGTCAGGACGAAGAGTGCCAGTGCGGGATGGCGCGTTCCGGGCAACGGCTCCGCGGCGACGCGCGCCGGGGCGACCTTGTCTTCCAGGGACATGGAACCTCCACGCGGTTGTACGGAACAACAGGCTGACGTGGTGACCATAAAAACTATACAGCTGTTTAGTTTTACGGTTCCGGCCATCTCGGCATCTGTCGCCCGGACAGCAATCTGAGCGGTGACAGCCGGCCGACGGCCCCCGCACCCTGAAACGGATTTAGCACGGCGCCGTTGCGGCAGCCGGCCGTATCTGCGCCGCCATCCAAGCCCGGGGGGACTCATGCCAGGTACGGCGGCCACCAGGATTCTGATCGTCGACTCCCATCCGATCTCGCTCGCCGGATTGCGGACAATCCTGGATAACTACCAGGATCTGGAAGTGGTGGGCACCTTGGAGGACGACCAGGACGTGCAGTCCGCATACCGGAAACTCCTGCCGGATGTGGTGATAGTCAATACCCACGCCCATGCCTCGGAGGCGCACCGCACGGTCGTGGCGCTGACCGCGATGCATCCTCCGGCAGCTCCGGCCAACGTCCTGGTGCTGATCAGCGGCCCTGCGGGCGAGGCGCACGAGGTGCTGCGGGCGGGCGCGAAGGGGCTGCTGCCCAATCGCAGCAGCGCGGCGGAACTTGCCGCCGGAGTGCGCCTGACGGCGACCGGGACCTCGCTGCTTTTGCCGGCGGAAAACGGCAGGGGTGATTCCCCGCTGGCCCGGCTGACGGACCGCGAGGTGGAGATTTTCCGGCTCATCACCCGGGGCTACTCGAATGCGGAGATCTCCGGTTCGCTCCAGGTGAGCGAAAGCACGGTGAAGTCCCACATTCAACATCTCATGGACAAGCTGGGGTTGCGCAACCGGGTGCACGCGGTCATTTTCGCCTATGAGCGCAATATCGTGCACTCCCGCTCCTGACGTATTTCCAGGGCCCCCGGCATACGAAAGCAGGAGAATCCGCCTCCCTATGCCGGGGAACCGAGGGAATTTCCGTCAGCCGGCGCCGCGCAGTTGTGAGACCACGGCCCAGCGGTCGAACACATTGCGGTCCTCGACCACCAGCCCGCCGGCCACCCGCCACAGCTGGATGCCCTCGGAAACCACCAGCCGCCCGGTCGGCGGCACCCCGGCGAACTCGGCGACATGGGTGGCCCGGGTGGTGAACCAGGTGGCCACCCACGGCCCCTCGGCGATCTGCAGGCCGATGGACACCTGGAGGCCCGCGAAGGCCGTCCGGCGGCCCCGTACGCTCGCCCGCGGCCCCTCGGGGCCCACCGGCTTCCCGCCGAGCACGAAGTCCGGGGCGAAGACGGCGTCGGCCACGTCGAGGTTGCCGCGCGTCCAGCCCTCCTCGAACCAGTAGCGCGCGAGGTCCTTGTTGGCCTGCTGCTCGTCGACACCGCGGTGCCGGTCGACGACGGCCGGCCGGGCGTGGCCGCTCACCGGCCCGTCCAGCCGCCCTTGGCGGCCTGCGCGCGGAAGGCGGCCAGCGCCTGCGTGCCCAGCGCGGACAGCTCGGGCAGCGGCGAGCCGGAGATCTCCTCCAGGTAGTGCAGCATGTCGCTCTGGCTGGGGAAGACGAAGCGGTGGTCCAGGTCCTTCCAGCCGAAGCTGCGGGAGACCGCCTCGCTGGACTCCACCATCCGCAGGATCATGTCCGCGGCGGTGTCGCCGTCGATCTCCCCGGACTCGTACAGCAGGCAGGCCCGCTCGGTGGCCTCCACCAGCTCCTTGAACGCGTCGCTGTCCGGCCACCACAGGCCGGTGTGCGGGGCCTTCTCCAGCGCCTCGAAGACGGCGGGGTCGCCGGTGGCGCGGAAGGCCCGGATCGCGTTGTTGATCCGCAGCGTGCCCGGGGTGGTGCCGCTGCCCCAGACGCGGAAGACCGCGTCCCACAGCCGGAAGTGCGTGAAGGAGATGTACGAGCAGTTGACCAGGATGTCGTTCCAGTTCAGCAGCCCCTGCTCCATCTCCTCGACGAAGGCGAAGCGCTCCTCGCTGAAGTCGTCGTCCTTCAGCGCCGCGAGCAGCCGCGGGGCGAGGACGTTGATCAGCTCGAAGGTGTTGGACATGCCGCGCGAGTACAGCGGGTCGAGGAAGCCGGCCGCGTGCGACATCAGGCACCAGCGCTTGCCGACCGTCTTGTTCGACGAGTACTGCATCCGGCCGGTGGACACCCACTCGCGCACCTTGCGGGCGCCGGTGAACTGCCGTTCCACGGCCGGGAAGCGCGCGATGAGCTGCGCGAACTCCTCGTCCGGGGTGATGTCGGTGGGCTTGGGGTACAGCCGCTCGTCGAGCGTCACGCCGACCGAGCACAGCGGGTTGCGGGACTTGTCGTGGTTGTCGAACGGGATGATCCAGAACCAGCCGCGCTCGAAGAGGTGGTGCATGGTGCCCTCGTGCCAGCGGGCCGGCGGCTTGAGCGCGTCGGGTGTGTCGACGACGTCGTCGAACGGCGTGACGCCCACCATGTGGGTGAACATCGAGCGGGCGTGGTGCCGGAAGCGGGCCGGCTTCTCGCGCAGCTCCAGGTGCTCGGCGAGCGGCGAGCGGAAGCCGCTGGCGTCGACCAGGTAGCGCGCGCAGACCTCGCGGCCGTCGCCGCCGAGCAGGGTGACCCGGTCGTCGTCGAAGGCGACCTTGGTGACCATCCAGTTCTGCCGGGTGTCGCAGCCGTTGCTCACCGCGAGCCGGAACAGGAACGCGTCGCTGTCCTGCCGGAACAGGTGGCTGGACTCCGACAGCTGCTTGGGGATGACGAACTGGTGGGCCTGGGACGGGTCGGGCTCCTCACCGGGGTGGTGCAGCATGAAGCCGAAGTGCCGCTTGCGCCCGAAGGTGTTGCTGACCTTCTCGTTGATGACGTTGGCGTCGGCCAGCGCGAACAGCTCCGGGACGTCGTAGCGCAGGGCCAGTACCTCCATCCAGGCGGTCAGCTGCGGGATCATCGACTCCCCGACGGCGAACCGCGGATGGCTGCCCGCGTCCGCGAGCAGCACCTTCGCGCCTTGCTTGGCGAGCACGGCGCCCAGCGAGGACCCGGCGATGCCGGCCCCGAGAATCGCCACGTCGTATTCGGGCCTGGAAGTGGACATGAAGGAATGCCTCCCGGTTGTCGGATCGCGGACACCCAGTCGGGCCGACGTCCGCCTTCTGACGATGTCACCGGGGCGTGAAGGGCAGAGAAAGCACGCATAATGCAGGCCACCGCCCATGCACGGGGGAGGCGGTGGCCTGCGGTCAGCTGGTCCGGCGGGGCGTCAGGGGCCGCCGGAGGGGGTCGTACGGGAGGCGTACCGGGGGTCGTACGGTACGGGCCGGCGGGCCGTCAGACGGGGTCGCGGCGGCGCTCGGCGGGGCCCGCCGGGTCCGGGGTCGCCCCGCTCACGGGAGCGCCCGCGGCGGCCGGGCGGGGCCGGCCGCGTACCAGCAGCGCCTTGGCGGCCCAGTCCGGGAACCACCAGTTGGCGCGGCCCATGAGCGTCACCAGGGCGGGCGCGAGCACTCCGCGGACCACGGTGGCGTCCACGATGATGCCCGCGGCGAGCGCGGTGGCGAAGACCCGTACGTCGGTGATGGGCACCGTGGACAGCGACACGAACGCCAGGAAGAGGATGAAGGCCGCCGAGGTGACGAGCCGTCCGGTGCGGCTGATGCCGGTGACGACGGCGGGCACGGTGGTGTCCTGCTCGCCGCGGGCGGCGAGGTCGGCGTGGGTCTCCCTGATGCGGTGCAGGATGAAGACCTCGTAGTCCATGGACAGGCCGAACAGGAAGGCGAAGACCGTCATCGGCACCCAGATGGTGATCGCGCCGACCGCCGGGGTGTTGTAGAGCGCGTCGCTGCCGTAGCCCTTCTGCCAGATCAGCACCACCGCTCCGTAGGCGGCGCAGGTGGACAGCGCGTTGAGCACCAGCGCCTTGATCGGCAGCACGATCGAGCGCAGCGTCCTGGCCAGCACGAGGAAGGTGAGCAGCGCGACGAAGACGAAGATCAGCCACAGGTTGCCGTAGACCGCGTCGATGAAGTCGATCTCGGCGGGCGCGGTGCCGCCGGCCAGCACCTGCGGGGTCCGCTGCGCGGTGTCCACGACGTCCGAGACGGCGTCGCGGCCGGCCGGGCTGGACGGGTCGGCGGTGGTCCACACGTCCACCACCGTACGGTCGCCGCGCGCCCACCCGGCGGGCGAGACGGCGCCGGAGACCCCGTCGAGCCGGGCCAGGCTGCCGGTCAGCGACGCCGCGTCGCCCTTCGGGGCCAGCACCTCGACCGGGCGGGCGATGCCCTCGCCGAAGCCGGCGTCGACGATCTTCTGGAAGGACGCGGCCGGCTGCCCGCCGTGTGCGAGGGTCCTGGTCTCGGGGGCGCCGAGCCGGATCGTCAGCACGGGGGCGGCGATCGCCAGCAGCACCGCGCCGCTGACCACCGCGGCGATCGCGGGGCGGCGCACGGTGAAGCGGGCGACGGACGACCACAGCCGGCTGTCCGGGTTGTGCGTGCGGCGCGGCCGGTCGAGCTTGTCGCCCAGCGAGTACAGCATCACCGGCAGCAGCGTGGTGGCGACCGCGACGCTGACGATCGGGATCAGCAGGCCGCCGTAGCCGACGCTGCGCAGGAAGGGCACGGGGATCACCACGAGGGCGGCCAGCGAGATCGCGACGGTGGCGCCGCTGAGCGCGACCGCCCGCCCGGCGCTGGCCAGCGCCCGCACGATGGCCTCCTTGCGCACCTCGGGCTCCGGCCCGCCGGCGCCCGGCCTGCCGCGCTCCTCGCGCCAGCGGGTGACGACGAGCAGGGCGTAGTCGATGGCGACGCCGAGGCCGATGAGGGCGACCAGGTACTGCACGATGAAGGACACGTCGGTGGCCGAGACCACCCCGCGCACCAGCAGGAAGGTGGTGGGGATCGCGACCGCGGCCATCAGCAGCGGCAGCACGGCGAGTCCGCTGGCGAAGACCAGCGCGAGCACGATGAGCGCGCCGAGCGCCCCGACCAGCGTCTCGCCGACGGGGCTGCGCGCCCCGCCGCTGTCGCGCCCGGAGACCACCGGCTGGCCGGTGAGTTCCACGGGCGCGCCGGCCAGCGTGGCGTGCGCGAGCTCCTTCTTGATGCCGGGCAGCCAGGCGTCGTACGGGGCGGTGGTGGGGTTGGCCGGCGGGTAGACCAGGGCGACGGTGGTGCGGCCGTCCTTGGAGACCAGCGCTGCGTCGGTGCTGCCGGCGCCGCCGCTGGCGTAGGTGACGTTGCGGCCGTTCTTCGGGGTGACGCCGTCCACCAGGGCGGTCCACTGGTTGCGGACGTCCGGGGTGTCGAAGCCGGTGCCGGCGGGCAGGGTGACGGTGAGCAGCAGCGGGGCGTTCTTGCCGCCGGTGGTGGCGAACTGCCGGTTCAGGTCGTCGTTGGCCTGCTGGGAGTGGCGGCCCGGGAGCTTGGACTCGTAGCTCAGCTTGTCGACCGTGCCGCTCGCCGTGGCGCCTCCCGCGAGCGCGAGCACCACCCAGACCAGGACCACCTGCCAGCGGTGTGCCAGCACCCATCTGGTCATGCGCTCCACGACGAGACCTCCTGCTCCCATATGTAGTGACGCTACTTATGGAGAGCACGCTAGCGGTACGCGCGGCACGGTGGCAACACACAACTCCGATTCCGTCACGTGATGTTGACGGACCGTGGGGAGCACAAGGGGCGAAAGGGGGCCGACCGGCGCTCAGGGCGACGGGACATCAGGGCGACGGAGAATCGGGCCGACGCGGAATCGGGCCGACGGGGAGTCAGGGGCCTCAGGCCCGGTCCGGGCGGACCACGGCGAGGAAGCGCCGCAGGGCCACCGAGAAGTACGCGACCGCCAGCACGGTGAGCGCCGCGGGAGCCGCGACCGCGCCCCAGTCGAGCGAACCGGGGTGCGTCAGGCCCCGGTTGAGCAGCAGCACGATGAGCGCGACCAGCACGCACAGCACGCCGACCAGCGCCGCGCAGGTGCCCGAGGTGACCGCGGCGGCCCGCCGGCCGGCCGCGCCCGGCAGTCCCCCGCCGCCGCGCAGCGCGGCGACGCCGCCGGTCAGGCACAGCACGCAGCCGAAGCCGAGCAGCCCGATGCCGGCCATCAGCACCGGCGGGTGGGAGGGCCACGGCCCGCGCGGCCCGCCGAGCAGCGCGACCGCGTAGGACACCGCGAGCAGCGGCAGCACGCCGACCGCGAGCAGCGACAGCCGCCCGGCCGACAGCCGCAGCGTGGCGTCGTTGTAGGCGGCGGCGATCTCGTCCGGCGGGCCCCACTCGGCGACCGCGGCGCGGGCGGCCTCCTCCGGGTCGGGGCAGGAGCGGGCGTGCTCCTCGGCCGCGCACAGCAGCCCGTCCAGGACCTCGTCGATGATGGCGCTGCGGCGGGCCGGCGGGCCGACCAGCCGGCGGGCCAGGCGGTCGGCGTAGTGCTCCAGTGCCGGGGGTGTGCTCACGAACCGCCTCCCAGGACCACCGAGATGAGTGAGGAGACCTCCCGCCAGGCGGTGCGCTTGTCGGACAGCGCCCGCTGCCCGGCGGAGGTCAGATGGTAGGTGCGCCGCCGCCTGCCGCCGACCACGGCCCACTCGCTGCGGACCAGCCGGGCGGCTTCGAGCCGGTGCAGTGCCGGGTAGACGGTGCCGCTCGGCAGGTCTATCGCCGAGCCGCTGCGCCGCCGCAGTTCCTCGATCACCGCGTAGCCGTGCAGTCCGCCGTCTTCGAGCACGGACAGCAGCATCCCTTCCAGATTGCCCCTGAGGATGTCGGCTTCCATGACGGTCAGCCTAACGGCCGAAGCGGGGTCCGCCGAGGGGCTGTCACCGGCCGCCGTCACCGAAGCCGTCGAGTTCGGCCATCAGCATCAGCTCCGTCCTGGTGAGCGGGATTTCCCGGCACAATCGTTCCGGATGCCCGGCGGGCGGGCCGGCCGCATCGGGCGCGAAAAGCAATTCGGGATAAGCCCCGGTCGGGTCGGGCAGGTGGAACCAGAATCGGCCGAGGCTGGAGAGCCCTTCCACCAGCTGGCCGAGCAGCCATCGGGAGATCCGTCTCATCCGGCGAACATAGACCGCGGCGGCAAAGCCCGCATAAAGCGGACGAGGCCGCCGCGGGGCCGGTCAGCGCTGTGCCTGGGCGCGCTCGACGGCGCGGAACATCGGGATGCCCGGGGCCGCGGCGGCGAACGCCTCGGGGGTGGCCGCGGACACCAGGCCGTTGCGGACGAAGGCGCCCGCGCCGCGCGGGACCTGCACCGGGAACTCCCGCAGCAGCGGGCCGCGTTCCTGCTCGGGGACCTCGACCAGGTCGACGGCCCGGGTGTGCCGGCCGCGGGTGAGGGTGCCGTGGCCGGCGGCGCGGGCGTTCTTCACCCAGTCCGAGTGCGGATAGGCCTGGCAGATGTACGTGGTGCCGTCGATGACCAGCGGCGCGACCGGGTTGGTGCGCGGGATGCCGGTCTTGCGTCCGGGGACGGTCAGCAACTGCATGGGGCCGACCGGCAGTCCGAGGCGGTGGAGGAGGACGACCACCCGGTTGCGTACCTTGTCCTTCGGCCTGATCGCACTCTGCGTCGTCATGGGGAGCTTCTTATCACGCGCCGCCCTGACGGCACATCAGGCCTGGTGCTCGCGGCGGACGATGCGCCGCAGCAGCCACCGCGGCAGCACCCGCAGCACCGGGTAGCGCAGCCGGTAGCCCCGGCCGGGCACGACCGCGGGCCGGCGGGCCACCAGCGCGGCCAGCGACTCCTCGGCCACCTGCTCGGGCGTCAGCCACGCCATGTCGGGCAGCGCGTCGGTGCGCACGCCCGCGGCCTGGTGGAAGCCCGACCTGGTCAGGCCGGTGTGCACGGTGGTGACCTGGACGCCGTGCGGTCCCGCCTCCATCGCCAGGGTCTCGCCGAGCGAGGACAGGAACGCCTTGGACGCGCCGTACGTCGCCGAGCGCGGCCGGGGCAGCAGCGCGGACATGGAGGAGATGTTGAGCACCCCGCCGGCGCCGCGGGCGATCATCGCCGGCAGCACCGCGTGGGTCAGCCGCAGCGGGACGACCGCGTTGAGCACCGCGGTCTGCAGCTCGCGGCGCAGCGGGAGCTCGGCGAACAGCCCGGAGCCGCTGGAGCCGGCGTTGTTGACCAGCAGTTCCACCGGGCGGTGCGGGTCGGCGAGCCGCCGCTCGGCCTCGGCGCAGCTCTCGTCGTCGGTCAGGTCGAGCGCCAGGACGTCGACATGCACGCCGTGCCGCTCGCGCAGCTCGTCGGCGAGCTGCTTGAGCCGGTCGGCGCGGCGGGCGACGAGCACCATGTCGACCCCGCGGGCGGCCAGTTGCCGGGCCAGTGCCTCGCCGATCCCGCCGGACGCGCCGGTCACCATGGCCGTGCGGTACGGAAATTCACCCATCGGATTCCCCGAATCTCTGCGGTAATTGGGCATGCACGAGTTCGAGGTTATCGTTGCTCCGAATTACGGGCCAGCGGCCGGGACGCGCGTTTTAGCGGTGTTTAACGGGGGGTTCACGCCGGACTGCTGGAATTTACCGGCACACGCGTGGCCGAAATACCCACCGACTCCGTCGTCCCTGAAATGGCTGGTGACCACCGTGATCTCACCCGAAGAAAGACCGGCCGCCGATCCGCCCGCGGCTGCCGCGACCGCGACCGCCCGCACGGCCGTGCCGCCGTCCGCCGCGGCGGCCAAGGGCGCCGGCTCGACGCGGCCGGCCCGGCTCGACTCGCTGACCGGGCTGCGCTGGCTGGCCGCGCTCGGCGTGTTCCTCAACCACACCGCCACGCTGCTGCCGGTACCGCACACCCGCGAGGTGTTCCTGCTCGGCTCGTCGGGCGTCACGTTCTTCTTCGTGCTGTCCGGTTTCGTGCTGACCTGGACCAGGACCTCCGACGACGGCCCGGCCGCCTTCTACGCCCGCCGGCTGGGCCGGATCTGGCCGCTGCTGATCATCGGCGCGATCGTGCCGCTGATCTTGATGAAGCCGGACGCCTTCCCCGGCCAGGACGACGTGATGGTGGGCGCCGCGGGTGCGGCGATCCTCTTCTACCAGGCGTGGGTGCCCAAGGACATCCTCGGCGGGGCGAGCCCGGTCACCTGGTCGCTGTCGTGCGAGGCGTTCTTCTACGCGCTCTTCCCGTTCCTGGCCGGCTTCACGCTGCGCCGTTCGCTGCGCTGGCTGGCGGTGGCCGCGGTGGTGCTGGTGGCCGTCGGCTGGGGCATCAGGATCTGGATGTGGCAGGAGTACCCGCCGCCGGCGCATCCCAACTTCAACGCCAACATGAACACCCTGACCTTCTGGGTGTACTCGCCGATAGCCCGGGTGTGGGAGTTCCTGCTCGGCGTGGTCGCCGCCGCCGCCGTACGGGCCGGCTGGCGCCCGCGGATCCCCCCGGTGCTGGCCACCGCGCTGCTGGCGGTGGGCCTGTTCGTGCTGTGGGAGCTGCGCGACCAGAAGTTCCGCGTCGCGGTGCCGTACGACGCGCTGAGCCAGGTCACCGCGCCGCTGTACGCGCTGCTGGTGGTCTCGCTCGCGGTGCGGCAGCTCGACGGCGGGCGCAGGTCGTGGCTGAGCACCCGGCCGATGGTGATGCTCGGCGAGTGGTCGTTCGCCTTCTACCTCATCCACTTCACCGTGCTGTTCGAGATCGCCAAGCACGTCACGCACCGCAACAACATCCTGAAGTTCTACATGCAGCCGGTCACCCCGGCCAGCGGCAACCTCGGCTGGGTGCTGCTCGGGCTCGGTATCGCGGTGGTCGTCGCCACGCTGCTGTTCATGGTGGTGGAGCGGCCGATCGAGCGGTACGTGCGCCACAAGGTCAGCCCGCAGCGGGGCCGGCTGGCCACCGATGTGCCGATCAGGGCGGGGGCCGTACGGTGACGGCGGACGGCATCGCCGCCGCCGGCCGGGAGTTCCCGGGCGGCGGCGGTCTCGACGATCCCTTCGACGTGATGATGCTCGGCTGGTCGTTCATGCGCAGCCGGGTGGTGTCCGCGGCCCTGGAGCTGGGGCTCTTCACCCGGCTGGGAGAGCAGGCGCTCACCGAGCCGGAGATCCGCGCCCGGCTGGAGCTGCACCCGCGCGCCTGCCGGGAGTTCCTGGACGCGCTGGCCGCCTTCGGGCTGCTGGTGCGCGACGGCGACCGCTACCGCAACAGCCCGGCCGCCGTGCGCTACCTGCTGCCGGACGTGCCCGGTTACGTGGGCGGCTTCCTCGGCACCACCACCGAGCTGCTCGGCCAGGACCAGGCGCCGCTGACCGGGCTGCTACGCTCGGGCAACGCCCGCGGGCAGAACCAGGGCGGCGAGGTGCCCTTCACCCGGATCTTCGCCGATCCGGTGCGGCTGGAGTTCTTCCTCGGCGCGATGGACAGCTTCAGCACCGCGATCGGCGCGGAGCTGGTCAAGGCGCTGGACTGGGCGCAGTTCTCGACCTTCAGCGACATCGGCGGCGGCCGGGGCAACCTCGCGGCGCTGCTGGCGGGCGCCTACCCGCACCTGAGCGGCACGGTGCTGGACCGGCCGGGCTTTGACCCGCTGTTCGACCGGCTGGTCGAGGACCGCGGGGTCGCCGGCCGGCTGCGCTACGTGGGCGGTGACTTCTTCACCGACGAGCTGCCGCCCGCCGATGTGCTGATCCTGGGCGGGGTGCTGCACGACTGGCCCGGCGAGCGGCGCACGCTGCTGCTGTCCAAGGCCGCTGCCGCGGTCAGCCCGGGCGGCGCGCTGGTGGTCTACGACACGATGCTCGACGACGACCGCAGCAGGACCGACAGCCTGGTGCTGAGCCTGATCATGATGATGCAGTCGGCGCAGGCGACCGGTTTCACGCCGCGGCAGTGCGCCGGGTGGCTCACCGACGCGGGACTTGAGGTCACCGCGACGCTGCGGGTGCCGGCGCACAACACGGCGCTGATCGCCCGCAAGCCCGGCTGAGCGCCGGCGCGCCCGCCGCCGTACCCCGGCGCGCACCGGCGCCCACCGCGTGAAGGGGCCGCCCCCGGAAGTCACCTTCCGGGGGCGGCTCCTTGGTACGCGGCCGGCGGGGCGCTCAGTGCGGGACGGCCATCTCCTCGCGGGCCGGGCCGGACACCGGCGCGGGCAGCGCGTTGCCGTGCACGTCGACGCCGGTGGTCAGGTAGCGCAGCTCGTCGGGGCCCTCGTGGGCCAGCCAGTGCGACATCTTCCGCAGGTCGGCGTTCTGCGGGTAGATGAAGCGGCATTCGGGGTCGCGTACCCCGATGTGGTCCAGGACCACCGGCGAGTTCCGCACCACGGCCATCAGCTCGCGGCCGGCGTCGGCGGCGGGGCGCTCGCCGCGGTCGACGGCCTCGCAGATCCGGACCATGTCGTCGAACAGCGCCTTGTAGCCGACCGAGCCCGGCACCAGCAGGCCGGGATGGGCCGCGCGTTCCATCGCGCGCAGGACACCGTCGTCGCCGGACTCGGTGTAGCGCTCGGTGAAGCGGTCGAAGCGCAGGTTGATCGGGACCTCGGCGGCGCACCAGACGCGGTAGACCGCGTTCCACAGGCCGTGGTCGGCGAAGGAGATGAACGAGCAGTTGACCAGCTCGTCGTTGTAGCGGATCAGCCCGCGCTGCAGCTCGTCGACGAAGGCGAAGCGCTCCTCGGCGAAGTCGTCGTCGGCGAGCGCCTCCAGCAGCCGCCAGGCCAGCGAGTTGACGACCTCGCCGGTGTTGGTCAGGCCGCGCGAGTAGAGCGGGTCGATGAAGCCGGCCGCGTGCGACAGCAGCGCCCAGCGGTGGCCCGTGGTACGGGTCGAGGCGTACTGGATGCGGCCGGCCGACACCCACGGCCGTACCGTGCGGGCGTCGGCGAACAGCCGCTCCACGGCGGGGAAGCGGGCGGCGAAGGCGCGGAACTCCTCCTCGGCGCTGAGGCCCTCGGCCTTGGGGTACCTCCGCTCGTCCAGCGTCAGGCCCACGCTCACCAGCGGGTTCTTGGAGTCCGCGGTGTTGTTGAAGGGGATGGACCAGAACCAGCCGCGTTCGAAGAGGTGGTGCATGGTGCCCTCGACCCAGGGGATCGGCGGCCGGTCGGCGGCCTCGACACGCAGGCACTCGTCGGTCGGCCGCACGCCCATCATGTGGGTGAACATCGACCGCGAGTGGTGCTTGATCTTCGCCGGGTCCTCGCGCAGCGCGAGCTTGCGGGCCAGCGGCGAGCGGAAGCCGCTGCCGTCGACGAGGTAGCGGCCCTCGAACCGCTCGCCGCCGGGGCCCACGACGGCGACGTGGTCGTCGGCGAGCTCGACCTCCTCGGCGCGGAAGGCCTGCCGGACGGTGCAGCCGTAGCGGATCGCGGTGTGGAAGAGGTACGCGTCGGTGTCCTGCCGGAACAGGTGGCTGGTCTGCAGCACCTTCGACGGCGGGCTGAACTGGTTGAACTCGGCCGGGTCGGGCTCCTTGCCCTCCTCGTGCCGGATGAAGCCGAAGTGCCGCTTGGTGCCGCTGGTCGGGCCGATCTCGTCGCGGCAGCCGTCGTAGGAGGTGAGCGGCTCCAGCTCGGGGACGTCGTAGCGGCGGGCCAGCAGCCGGAAGACCTTCAGGGTGTAGAGGGTGGTCGACTCGCCGACGGCGAACCGCGGATGCGTCCCGGCGTCCAGCAGCAGCACCGACGCGCCCTTGCGGGCGAGGATCGCGCCGAGGGTCGAGCCGGCGATGCCGGAGCCCAGGATGATCACGTCGTAGCGCTGCGGGGCGGCGGGCCGGGGGGTGGAGCGGTGGCCGGACTGCTGTCCGGGCATGGGAGCCTCCTGGAGGACACGGGAATCGGTCGGTCGGTCGTACGGGTCGGATCGGATCGGATCGGGTCGTAGGGGTCCGGTCGTACGGTTCCGGTCGTAAACGGCCGGTGACGCGCACCGGGGCACCGCGGCGTCGCGCGGTGCCCCGGTGGGCCGTGCTCGGCGGTGGGCCGGCGGAGGGTCAGGCCGCGCTGCCGCCGGCCCTGGCGCCCAGCGGCGGGCCGCCGAGGCCGCCGTGCGTGCCGGGCGGCGGGCGGAAGCCCTGCATCTCGTTGGCCCGGGCCAGTTCGGCCATCTTGTCCCAGTCCGGCGGGCCGTCGGAGACCAGCTTGCTGAGCCCGATGAAGAAGTTCTCGACACCGCCGGGCGTGGCGATCACCAGCAGCTGCCCGGGCTCTTCTCCGATATTGCGGAAACGGTGCGGAACCCCGCGCGGGCCGAAGATCACCGTACCGGTGGGTATCACCTCGGTGACCCCGCCGACCTCGAATTCATAGGTGCCGGCATTGACGAAGAAAGCCTCGTCCGCGGTCTCGTGAATGTGCAGCGGCGGGCCGCTGCCGGGCTGTGTGGTGATCTGGTAGAAGCTGTAGAGGCCACCGGTGTCCTCCTTGTTGAGCAGGAACCGGCCCTCCTCGCCGAGCCAGCAGACGGCTTCGACGCCGTCTCGGCTGGCGACTTTCCTTTCCGGTTTCTTCACGGCAGACCTGGCCTTTCCGTGTGGTTTCTCCGGGTCGTGGTGCGCGGCGCTTGTGCGCCAGGAAATCAGCAGCGGGTAAAGGGATCGGCAAAGCGGGCGAAAACCCCGGGGCGGCCGGCGGTCGCGGGCCGGCGGGCGGGGCGTCAGATCATCGCGGTGCCGCCGTCGGCCATCAGGCTCGCGCCGGTCAGGTAGCCGGCCCGGTCGCTGGCGGCGAAGGCGATGAGCTCGGCGACGTCGTCGGGGGTGCCGTTGCGGCGGACGGCCGCGCGGGCGGCAGCCGCGGCGCGCTGCTCCTGGGGGATCATGCCGGACAGCTCGGTGAGGATCAGCCCGGGGTTGACCGCGTTGACCCGCACCCCGTGCGGCCCGGCCTCCAGGGCGAGGGTGCGGACGACCGCCTCGACGCCGGCCTTGGCGGCGGCGAGCGCGAGGAAGCCGGGCGCGGAGCGGCGGGCGAGCGCGGCGCCGACCGCGACGACCGCGCCCCGGCCGCGGGCCTGCATACCGGGCAGCACCTCGTGCGCGAGGTGGAACAGCGACTTCAGCTGCTGGGTGACGATGCGCTCGACGTCCTCCCACACCAGCTGCTGCACTGGCGCGATCCGGGCCTCGTGCGCGCCCAGGCCCATGGCGTTGAGCACCAGGACGTCGATGTCGCCGAGCTCCGCGGTGGTCCGCGCCACCAGGGCGCGTACCGACTCCGGGTCGGTGACGTCGCCCTGGACGGCGACGGCCTGCCCGCCGTCCTTGCGGATGGCGGCGGCGACGTCCTCGGCGCGTCCGGCGCCGGAGCGGTAGTTGACCGCCACCCGGGCGCCGCGCGCCCCCAGCAGCCGCGCGGTGGCCGCGCCGATGCCGCTTGCGGCGCCGGTCACCAGCGCCACCTTGCCGTCGAACTCGTTCATCGGTCAGCTCCTCGCGTCGAAGAAGACGTCGGTACGGACGGGTCGGGCGGGGCGGACAGGGCGGGCGGGGCGTCACCCCCAGGCCAGCCAGCAGGCCCCGAGCGCCGCGCAGAACGCGGCGAGGGCGCACGCGGTGCGCCAGGCGTTGGCGCGGGCCCAGCGGGCGCGCAGGCCCTGCCAGGCGTCGGGGATCTCACCGGCGGCCACCCATGCGTCGATCCGCCGGTTCATCCGGACGTTGCGCAGCTCCGAGACCAGCGCGACCCCGGCGACGCCGGCCAGGGCGGCGCCGAAGACCGCCCTGGCCGCGGCGCCCGGCGCGAGCACCACCAGGGCGAACCCGGTGGCGAGCGCTACCTTGTTGACCGTCGGCATCAGCGGGTCAAAGCCGGGGTCGAGCAGCCGGTGGACCTGCGTCCAGGTCTGCCGGGGCAGCCGCAGCAGCATGGGCACCACGGCCCGCTCCACCGCGACCAGCGCGCCGGCCAGCACCCCGGTGCACAGCACGAACACCACGGCGAGCGCGGCGGTCAGCGCGTCCACGGCGTCACTCGCCTCCCCCGCCGGCCGGCAGCACGGGCCCGCGCTCCAAGCGCCCGTCGAGCATCAGCGCGTAGCTCTGGCCGCGGGCGATGCTGTCGAAGGTGGTGCGCATGAACAGGTCGCGCAGCCCGCACAGCAGCGGGTGGTGGATCAGCCCGAGGGTGCCGATCTTCCAGGACGTGGTGACCATGTCGGCGGTGCGCTCGCGGCGGGTCTGCTCGAACTGCCGCAGGACGCCGGGCACGTCGCCGCTGTCCGCGCGGCCGAGGAGCCCGGCGAGCACCACCCCGCTCTCGATGGACTGGCCCGCGCCCTGGCTGAGGTTGAGCGTCATGGGGTGGGCGGCGTCGCCGGTGAGCACCACCCGGCCCTGGCTCCAGCCGCCGGCCGGGGGCCGGTCGTGGATCGGGACGGGCAGGATCGCCTCCTCCTCGGTGGAGGCGATGATCTGCGGGACCGGCGCGGGCCAGTGCCGGTAGGCGTGGGCCATGGCGTCGCGCCGGGTGGAGCCGATGGTGTCGATACCGGCCGCGGCGGCGCGGTCGCTGGTGACGGCGTCCCAGTAGACCTCGTTCTCGCCCAGCCGGCAGTACAGGAAGCGCAGCCCGCCCCTCCCCCACAGGTTGAAGAAGGTCCCGGTGGGCACCACGTCCTCGCCGGGCAGCTGGGTGATGGCCTGCCAGGCGGTGTAGCGGGCGTAGCGGGGCGGCGGCTCGAAGCCCTTGCGCATGGTGGCGCGGACGGTGGAGCGCAGGCCGTCCGCGCCGATCAGCACGTCGCCGCGGGCGGTGGAGCCGTCGGCGAAGTGGGCGGTGACGCCGTCGGCGTCCTGGGTGTAGCCGGTGCAGCGGGCGCCGAGCCGGATGCGGTGGTCGCCGACCGCCTCGGTGAGGACCTTGTGCAGCGAGGACCGGCGCAGCACGCACGCCGGGGCGCCGCACTTGTCGGTGGGCCCGTCGAGGTCCCAGCGGGCGAGCCTGCGGTTCTTGTCGGAGCGGAACTCGTGGTGGCGGATGCGCACGGCGTTCGCCGCGACGGCCTCGTCGAGGCCGATCCGCCGCAGGGACAGGAAGACGTTGTGCCAGAGCATGAACCCGCCGCCGGTCAGCAGCCGGCCGGGGGTGGGCCGGGCCTCGAACACCTCCGTCTCGACGCCCTGCCGCAGCAGGCCGGCCGCGGTGGTCAGGCCGCCGAGTCCGGCCCCGATGACCAGGGCCTTGCCGATGCGCGCCATCGTCGCCCTCCGCTCAGCCGGGGGTGGGCACGCTGTCGAGCCGCGCGCGGACGTCGTAGATGTGCCGCTCGATGCCGCCGTTGCTCCAGTACGGGAACATCGGCGCGGCCATCTGCATGTGCTGCGGGGCGTCCTCCCAGGCGCGGAAGGCCTGCTCGCTCTCCCACTCGGCGAGCAGGATGTAGCGGCCGGGCTGCTCGGTGTCGCGCAGCAGCTCGTCGCGCAGATGGCCGGGGGTGCCGCGGACGACGGAGGTGACCTGGCGGTACGCCTCCTCGAACGCCTCCCGGTGCTGCTCCTCGATGGTGGCCGAGACCATGACGCGTACGGGCATGACGGTGTGCCTCTCGCTCGGTGGGGTCGGGCCGGGCCGCCCTGCTCGGCGGCCGGTCCGGGGTCATGGGCGGGTGGTGCCGGGCACGTACTCGACGACGTCGAGGACGCTCTTGTCGGCGGACTCCCGGAAGGTGTCCAGCTGCGCGCTCAGTGCGCGGCGGTGCTCGCTGCCCTGGAAGGCGTCGAGCGAGGCCTGGTCGGCCCAGTCGGCCATGATGAGGTGGACGGCCGGGTCGGCGGGGTCGCACAGCAGGGTCTGGGCGACGCTGCCGGGCATCGCGGCGGCGAGCTTCGCGGTGCGCGACCACGCCTGCCGGAACTCCTCGGTGGCGCCGGCCCGCACCGTCATCCGCAGCACGGTGCGCAGCATCAGATGCCGCCGTCGGCGTCGAGGGTGGCGCCGGTGATGTAGCGGGCGGCGCGGGAGAGCAGGAAGAGCACGGCGTCGGCGATCTCGTCGGGCTGCCCGAGCCGGCCGAGCGCGATCATCTGCCGGTAGCGTGCCTTGCCCTCCTCGCTGACCGCCTGCATCTGGTCGGTCTCGACCAGCCCGGAGGCGATGCAGTTGACGCGGATGCCGCGCGGGCCGAGTTCCTTGGCCAGCGCCCGGGTCAGGCCCATCACGCCGGCCTTGGAGGCGACGTAGTGGGCGGCGCCGGGCATGCCGTGGTGGGCGACGGCGGAGCTGATGTTGACGATCGCGGCGGTGTCGGCGAAGTGCGGCAGGGTGGCGCGCGAGAGGTGGTAGACGCCGGTGAGGTTGGTGTCGAGGATGCGCTGCCACTCGTCGGGGGTGAGGGCCGCCAGCGGCAGGTGGCTGATGACGCCGGCGTTGTTGACCAGGCCGGTGACCGGCCCGTGCGCCTCGGCGACCCGGGCGGCCAGCACCGTGGTCTGCGCGGCGTCGGTGACGTCGACCCGGACCAGTTCGGCGCGGGCGCCGAGCGCGGCGAGCTCCCCTCGCAGCGAGGTGACGGCGTCGGACTCGTGGACGTACGCGGCGGTGACGGTGGCGCCCTGCGCGGCGAGCGCGAGCACGATGGCCCGGCCGATGCCGCGCGAGCCGCCGGTGACGATGACGTTGCCGCCCTTGAGGTCGAGGTCGATCACTGCCCCACCAGCTCCCCGGCCGCGCGTGCCTTGGCGGCCTGCTCGATACGGTCCTTGATGAGCGCCATCTGCACCTTGGAGTTGCCGTTGATCCGGGCGGTCATGGTGGCGTCGTCGACCGGCGCGTCGGGCCGCATGTGGAACTCCTGCACCCAGCGCATCTCGACGCCGCCGGGCGCGTCCCGGTACGTCCAGTGGATGTTCATGAAGGCGAACGGCCCGGTCTCGACCCGGTGGGCCAGCACGCTGCGCGCGGCGCGGTCCATGGTGCGCTCCGACACCCAGCTCCAGACCTTGCCGTCGGCCTCGGGGTGCAGCGACAGCCGGAAGCGCACGGTGTCGCCCTCGCGGTGCAGCACGGTGGCCTCGGCGTACTCGCTGAACAGCCGGGGCCAGTTCGCGACGTCGTTGGTCATCTCCCACACCAGGTCGAAGGGCGCGTCGATGACGACGGCGTTCTCGGTGCGGGCGGCGGCCGGCGCCAGCTGGTCGTTGATCAGCTGGTAGATCTCCGGGAAGCACTGCACGCCGTCGGCGTCCAGCGTGATGTCGTAGCGGTTCTCGACCTCGGTGAGCACGTTGATCAGGCCGAGCGAGTCGACGCCCATGTCCTCGATGGTCACCGCGGGGTCGGCGGCGGTGGCCAGGACCTCGGAGGGGACGCCGGTGCAGCGCTGGATGATGTTCAGGAACTCGTTGTACGCCAGGGGCGGCAGGGTCATCGGACCCGTCCTTTCGGTATCCGGTGGCTGTCGGTGGGCGGGGTGGAGCGCAGCACCATGGCGCCGTTGAAGCCGCCGTAGCCGCGGGCGACGACCAGGGCGGTGCGCAGCCGGGCCGGCCGGGCCCGCCCGACCAGGTCGATCGGGTGGGCGGCGGCGCGGGTGACGTACGGGCTGGTCGGCGGGATCACCTGGTGGCGCAGCGCGAGCAGCGCGGTGACCACGTCGAGCGGCGCGCCGCCGGCGTACAGCCGCCCGTACAGCGACTTGGGCGCGGTGACCGGCACCCCGCGCGGCCCGAACACCTCGGCCAGGCAGGCGGATTCGGCGCGGTCCAGGTCGGGGCTGCCGGCGGCGTCGGCGAAGACGACGTCGACCTCGCCGGGCGTTGCGCCGGCGTCGGCCAGCGCGCCCTCCACGGCCCGCCGCAGCGCGGTGGGCCCGCCGCCCGGCCGCACACCGGGCGGCGGGTCGAAGGTGGCGGCGTAGCCGGCGATCTCGCCGTACGGCCGCGGCGCCCCGCGAGCGGCGGCCTGCCCGGCGTCCTCGACGAGCAGCAGGGCGCCGCCCTCGCCGGGGACGTGGCCGGTGGCCGCCTCGTCGAAGGGCAGGTAGGCGCGCTGCGGGTCGGCGCCGGGGCTCAGCAGCCCGGAGGCGAGCTGGCAGGTCAGCGCGTAGGGGCTCAGCGGCGCCTCGGTGCCGCCGGTCAGCACGACCCGGGCGTCGCCGCGCAGGACGGTGCGGCGGGCCTGGCCGATCGCGTCGAGGCCGCCGGCCTGCTCGGCGACCAGCACCCCGCAGGGGCCTTTCATGCCGTGCCGGATGGACAGCTGCCCGGTGGTGGCCGCGTAGAACCACGCGATGGACTGGTACGGGCCCACGTAGCGCGGTCCCTTGGACCACAGCGCCTCGATCTCCCGCTGCCCGAAGGCGTTGCCGCCGGAGGACGAGGCGGTGATGACGCCGAGGTCGTAGGGCGGCAGCGCGGCCGGGTCGAGGGCGGCGTCGTGCAGCGCCTCGTCGGTGGCGACCATCGCCAGCTGGCTCCAGCGGTCGGTCTGCACGGCCAGCCGCGGGTCGACGCCCGGCACCGTCTCGGGCCCGGCGACCTCGCCGACCACCCGGACGGGGAAGCCGTCGGCGGCGAAGCGGGTGACGGCTCCCAGGCCGCTGCGGGCCTCCAGCAGCGCGTCCCAGAAGTCCGCCGTCCCGATGCCGCCCGGTGCCAGCGCCGAGACGCCGGTGACGACGGCGACCCCGGTGGCGGCGGAGGCGGCGGGGACGGCGGTGGGGGCGGCCTGGGTGTCAGTCATGGCCCACCTCCGGGCGGGGCGCGGTGAGCACCATCGCGGTCTGGAAGCCGCCGAAGCCGCTGCCGACGCTCAGCACGGTGTCGACGGGGTACTCGCGGGCCTCCAGCGGCACGTAGTCCAGGCCCAGTTCCGGGTCGGGGGTGTGCAGGTTGGCGGTCGGCGGGACGGTGTCCATCTCGATGGCCAGCGCGCACGCGGCCACCTCGATGGCGCCGATCGCGCCGAGCGAGTGCCCCACCATCGACTTGATGGAGCTGACCGGGACCCGGTAGGCGTGCTCGCCGAGGGTGGCCTTGAAGGCGGCCGTCTCGTGCCGGTCGTTCTGCCGGGTGCCGGAGCCGTGCGCGTTGACGTAGTCGACGCTGTCCACCGGCAGCCGGGCCCGGTCCAGCGCGACCCTGATCGCCTCGGCGAGCTCCAGCCCGTCGGGGCGCAGGCCCGTCATGTGGAAGGCGTTGCTGCGCTGCGCGTAGCCGGCGATCTCGCAGTAGATCCGGGCGCCGCGGCGGCGGGCGGCGCCGGCCTCCTCCAGGATCAGCACCGCGCAGCCCTCGCCGAGGACGAAGCCGTCGCGGTCCCGGTCGAAGGGCCGGGAGGCGTGCGCCGGGTCGTCGTTGTTGGGCGAGGTCGCCTTGATGGCGTCGAAGCAGGCGACGGTGATGGGCGAGATGGGCGCGTCGGTGGCCCCGGCGAGCACCAGGTCGGCGGTGCCGTCCTCGATGTACTGCGCGCCCTGCGCGACCGCGTCCAGGCCCGAGGTGCAGCCGGTGGAGACGGTACGCACCGGTCCCTGCGCGCCGGCCGCCCACGCCACCTCGGCGCCGATGGCGCTGGGCACCAGCGCCCGGTACAGGTGCGGGAACGGGTCGGCGGCGTCCACCACCCAGCGGCTGCCGTTGTCGCTGACCTGCGTGTACTGCTGCTCCAGCGTGACGGTGCAGCCGACGGCGGTGCCGACCGACACCCCGATGCGGTGCGCCGGCACCTCCTCCGGCGCGGCGCCGCTGTCGGCGAGCGCCTCGCGCGCGGCGACGACGGCGAACTGCGCGGCGCGGTCCATGCGGACCGTCTCCTCGGCCGTCAGCCCGCACGCGGCGGGGTTGAAGTCGGCCTCGGCGGCGATCCGGGAGCGGAAGCCCGAGGCGTCGAAGTGCGAGATCGCCCGGGTGGCGGTCCTGCCGTCGGTGAGCAGCTTCCAGAACGCCTTGGTGCCGACGCCGCCGGGAGCGACCACGCCGATCCCGGTGACCACGGCTCGGCGCTGGTTCATGAGTCCCCCTGTTCCGTCCCCGGCAGCGGCTCGGTGTCCACATGGCCGAGCTCGGGCCGCGGTGCGAGCGGTCCCAACTGGAAGACCAGGCGCGCGACGCTGCCGCCGGTGTTCTCCAGCCGGTGCTTGACGTTGATGTGCAGGTGCAGCGCGTCCCCGGTGGTCAGCTCCACCGGTTCGCCGTCGATCCGGGCGGTGATGTCGCCCTCGACGAGGTAGAGGAACTCCTCGGAGTACGGGTGGTAGTGCTCGGTGACGACCTCGCCGGGCTCCAGGGTGAGCACGCCCATGAAGCCGCTGGTCGCGCCGGCGGTGCTGGGGCTGAGCAGGGTCCGCAGGTCACCGCCGCGGCGCCGGTTGGGCTCCACGTCGTCCGCCGCGATCTTGGTCATCCGTGCGTCGGCCATCGCCGACTCCTCTCAGTCCGCCTGCCAGGTGTAGAACTCGGTCGCCATCGCGTCCTCGGGGCCGCGCCAGGTCTGCGGGTCGTACGCCGCGATGTGCGCCGCCAGCCGCTGGTTGACGTCGGTGAAGAGCGGGTGGTCGCGCACCTCCGCGAGCGGCCTGCGGACCTCTTCCTCGGCGGCGATGTAATGCATGTACAGATCGTGGAATCGAAAGAGCCGGCGTTCCCGCACACCGATGAGGTGCGGGAGTTCACCGGAATCCGAATCGCCGAAGATTCTGGCGACTTCCGCTGCCGAGTCCGGCTTCATCCGAGCCACAATGAGCGTGCTGCGCATGTCATTCCTCCACTCATGGGCGCCGCGCAAAGAAGCGACCCGATCAGATTCGCGGCGGCCTGCAAAGCGCGCATGAGGGGCGGCAAAAACGCAGCCCGGCGGGCGCCTTCGGGTGATTCGATTGCCTTTGCCCGGCGCCGGCACCCCCTTGACGGGGGGCCGTACTGCCCGAAAGTACGGCGCCCCTTCATCCCTGGGGCCATAGGCAGCGCGTCGGCCGCTCGGTAAGCTCATGGGCATCCGCACCACGGGTTACCAATTCGTTTGGTACGGCACACCCTGTCCGTATGCGCAATCAGCACGGCCTGGACCGGCCTTTCGGCCTTCCCGGCGACCGGCCACTCCGTCACGGGGACGGAGTGCATGCGATCGTTCAGAGGGGACCACGTGGACAGCCTGAGCGTTTTCGAATCCAAGTTCCCGCACGCGGTGCGGGCCGGCGGCGCTGCGGTACGTGATCTGACCTGCCGGCCCGGCACCGGTCCCCTGCGCGGCCGGTCCGCCGTGGACCGCGCGCAGACCGACCGCGCCGCGGCCGACCGGGCGGCGCCCGCGGTGGCGCTGCGCCTGCTCGGCCCGCTGGAGGTCGTCGCCGGCTCCACCGAGGTACCGCTCCCCCAGCGCAAGCTGCGCCAGCTGCTGGCGACTTTGCTGATCCGCCCCAACGCCACCGTCTCCAGCGAGTCGCTCATCCGCGACCTGTGGGGCGACCAGCCGCCGGCCACCGCGCTGTCGGCGCTGCGGGTGTACGTCTCGCAGCTGCGCAAGTTCCTGGTGCGGCACGGCCTGGACGCGTTCTGCACGCTGCGCACCAGGACGCCCGGCTACCAGCTCACCGTCGACGACCGGGTGCTGGACACCGTCAGGTTCGAGCGGCTGTGCCTGCGCGCCCGCGAGCGGGCCGACGTCGGCGACCTGGAGGCGGCGGCCGGGCTGTACCGCGAGGCGCTGGCGCTGCGCCGCGGCCCGACCCTGGAGGACCTGCGCGACGGCCCGGCGCTCGCCGGCGCGGCGCTGCAGTACGACGAGGCGTGGACGACCGCGCTGCGGCGCCGGATCGACGTCGACCTCACGCTCGGCGGGCACCACGAGCTGATCGGCGAGCTGCGCCGGCTGCTGGCCGAGGACCAGCTCAACGAGGGCTTCTGCGCCCGGCTGATGCTCGCGCTGCACCGCAGCGGGCGCAGCGGCGAGGCGCTGGACGTCTACCGCCGCACCCGCGCGCAGCTCGTCGAGGAGCTGGGCATCGAGCCGGGCGTGGAGCTGCGGATGGCGCACCAGACCGTTCTGACCGACGACGCCGCGCTCATCCCGGCGGCGAGCGCGATGGCCTGATCCCGGCGCCCGCGCCCCGGGCGCGGCGGGAGCCCGGCACCGGTGGTGCCGGGCTCCCGTCGTCCCCCCGCGGCGTGCGAGGGGGCGTGCGGTTCAGCCGGTGGTGACGGGCGCGGCGGTCAGCCGGTCGAGGACCAGGCTGCCGATCTCCGGCCAGCGCTCGGCGAGGAAGAAGTGCCCGCCGGCGTAGGTGCGCACCTCGCAGCCGGCCGTGGTGTGGCCGGCCCATGCCCGCGCCTCGGGGTCGGTCACCCGCGGGTCGCGGTCGCCGGTCAGCACGGTGACCGGGCAGTCCAGCACCGGACCCGCCGGGTGGCGGTAGGTCTCGACGGCCCGGTAGTCGCTGCGCAGCACCGGCAGCGCCATCCGCAGCACCTCCTCGTCGGCGAGCACTTCGGGCGGGGTGCCGTCCAGGGCGCGGATGTCGTCGAGCAGCGCGTCGTCGCCGGCGCGGTGCAGGTTCTCGTCGCGGTACGCCGAGGGTGCGCGGCGGCCGGACGCGAACAGCCGCACCGGGCCGCGGCCGTCCGCCGCCATCCGCCGCGCGACCTCGTAGCCGATGACGGCGCCCATGCTGTGCCCGAACAGCGCGAGGCGCTGGCCCCGCCAGGGGGCGAGCGCCTCCATCGCGCCGTCCGCGAGGTCGGCGATGCAGTCCAGCAGCGGCTCGCGACATCGGTCCTGCCGCCCCGGGTACTGCAGGCACAGCACGTCGGCGCGGTGCCGCAGCTGCGCGGACAGCGGGTGGAAGAAGCTTGCGGCGCCGCCGGCGTGCGGGAAGCACACCAGGCGGACCGGCGCGTCCGCCATCGGGTGGAAGCGCCGGACCCACGCCCGGGTGACGGAACCGGTCATTGCAGGCGGCACGTTGTCCCTCACGTTCGTTGGTCGGAGGTCGTCCCCGCGGGTGTCAGCGGACGATCAGTGGACGGTCAGGGCACGATCCAGGTGTCGTTGCCGGCGAGGAGGGTGGCGAGGTCGCCGTT
>NZ_JAATEJ010000028.1 GCF_012034175.1 Actinacidiphila epipremni | reverse complement strand
CCGCCTGACCGGCGACGGCGGACGCATGCTCAAAGGCCAGATCGCCCTCACCCCCACCCGCCCCACCCAACCCGTTGTCGGCGGTGGCAACAGCGGCGGTCCCGGCACGGTGGTGAGCCTGCGGGCCCGCGCCGACAACGACTACGTGACGGCGGAGAGCGGCGGCGCGGCGCCGCTGATCGCCAACCGCACCGCGATCGGCCCGTGGGAGCAGTTCGACCTGCTCGACCAGGGCGGCGGCAATGTCGCGCTGCGCGCGCACGCCAACAACCTCATCGTCTGCGCCGACAACGCCGGCGCGTCCCCGCTGATCGCCAACCGCACCGCGGTCGGCGCCTGGGAGACCTTCCAGCTCGTCCACAACGCCAACGGCACCGTGAGCCTCAAGGCGCAGGCCAACGGCCTGTACGTGACGGCGGAGAACGCCGGGGCGGCGGCCCTGGTCGCCAACAGGACCGCGATCGGCGGCTGGGAGCAGTTCGACCTCATCACCGGCTGATCCCCTTCGGCCACCGCGCTCCCCCCACCGGCGGGCGGTTCACCCGGGAACGGCATCCGGGTGAACCGCCCGTTCGCCGAGTGGCGCGGCGGCCCCGGCTCGCACACCGTGGTGGCAGTCTGCCCCCGCGCCGAACGGACCGCGCGGTCCGCCGTCCGGGTGACCCCCGGGAGGGGCACGCGGCGCAGCACGCGCAGGCGCGACGGTGACGCACAGCCACGCATGGAGCCCGGCGGTCTAGACTCTCCAGGCACCGGCCTGTCCGAAACTGACCGGAGACAGGCCGTCCATGCCCGATCCCGAGGGGTATTCGGCACTTTGATACAGATAGAGTCAGTTACCAAGCGCTACCCCGACGGGACGACCGCCGTCGACGGCCTGTCACTGGAGATACCGGACGGTTCGATCACCGTCCTGGTGGGTCCGTCGGGATGCGGCAAGACGACCACACTGCGCATGATCAACCGGATGGTGGAGCAGACGTCGGGGCGGATCCTCCTCGACGGCGCCGACATACGCGAGCAGCCGGTCAGTACGCTGCGCCGCTCGATGGGCTACGTCATCCAGAACGCCGGCCTCTTCCCGCACCGCACCATCGTCGACAACATCGCGACCGTGCCGCGCATGCTGGGCTGGGACCGGCGCAGGGCCCGTGAGCGCGCCCGTGAGCTGATGGAGCGGGTGGGCCTGGACGGCGCGCTCGCCAGGCGCTACCCGTACCAGCTCTCCGGCGGCCAGCAGCAGCGCGTGGGCGTGGCCCGGGCGCTCGCCGCCGACCCGCCGGTCCTGCTGATGGACGAGCCCTTCTCCGCGGTCGACCCGATCGTCCGCAAGAGCCTCCAGGCCGAGCTGCTGCGGATCCAGGAGGAGCTCGGCAAGACGATCGTCTTCGTCACCCACGACATCGACGAGGCCATCAGGATCGGCGACATGGTCGCGGTGCTGCGGACCGGCGGCAAGCTCGCCCAGTTCGCGCCGCCCGACGAGCTGCTCAGCTCCCCCGCCGACGCCTTCGTCGAGGACTTCCTCGGCACCGACCGGGGTATCCGGCGGCTGTCGTTCTTCGGCTCCGACGGCCTGGAACTGACGACGCAGCCGGTGCTGCCGGCCGGCGCGGACGCCGCGCAGGCCGCGCGGGCCGCCGCGTCGGGGGCCCCGTACGTCCTGCTCACCGACGCCGAGGGCCGGCCGCGCGGCTGGGCCGAGGCGAAGGGCGGGCCGGCCGGCGGCGAGCCGGAGCTGCTGCCCACGGGCCGGCCCTTCGTCGCCGGGCGGGAGTCGCTGCGGGACGCGCTGGACTGCGCGGTGCTCTCGCCGACCGGCTGGGCCGTCGCCGTGGACGACCAGGGCAAGGTGGTGGGCGTGGTGTCGCAGGAGGCGATCGGCGCGGCCATCCGCAGCGCGCACGCGGCCCGGCAGGACGGCGACGGCGCCGGTGGCGCCGACCGGGCGGACGCCACCCGGGCCGGGGCGGTGACATGAGCGGCGGCGCGGGCTTCTTTGACATCCCCAGCGACCTCCAGCACTCCTACGCCGGCCTGATCGGCATCCACATGCAGGAGGCGATGATCCCGGTCGGCATCGGCCTGGCGGTGGCGCTGCCGCTGGGCCAGCTGTGCGTACGCTTCCGCTGGCTGTACCCGCCGGTGCTGTGGGTCACCACGGTGCTGTACGCCATCCCGTCGCTGACCTTCTTCGTGTTCCTGATCGACTACACCGGGGCGACGCGTACCACGGTGATGATCCCGCTGACCGTCTACAGCCTGGTGGTGCTGGTGCCGGCGATCGTCGACGGCGTCAGATCGGTGCCGCAGGACACCCTGTCGGCGGCCACCGCCATGGGGCTCGGGCCGGTGCAGCGCTATCTGCAGGTCCAGTTGCCGCTCGCGGTGCCGGCGATCATCGCGGGGCTGCGGGTCGCGACCGCCTCCAGCATCAGCCTGGTGAGCGTCGGCGCGCTCATCGGCAACCAGGGCGCGCTCGGCAACCTGCTGCAGGACGCGATCCTCTACCACCGCTCCAACCTCGCGCTGAACTCCGTCGTGACGATCGCGGTGCTGGCCGTGCTGACCGACATCGTGCTGGTGCTGCTGCGGATGGCGCTGACGCCGTGGCTGCCGCGCAGCGGCAAGGCCGCCGGCCGCGCGGCCCGCGCCACCGCCGTCGAACCGTCCACCGAGGCCGCGCTGCTGGAGGACGCCGCGTCATGAGCCTGTTCCAGTTCATCAGCGACTTCTTCCGGGACAACGCCAACTGGCACGGCGCGTACGGCATCCCGCACCGGTTGCTGGAGCATGTGGAGTACTCGCTCATCGCGCTCGGCATCGCGGCCGGCATCGCGCTGCCGGTGGGCCTGGTCACCGGCCACACCGGGCGCGGCGGCAACGCGCTGGCGCTGGTGGCGACCGCCGCGCGGGCGCTGCCGAGCTACGGCCTGCTGGTGCTGATGTTCTTCTGGCTGGGCCTGGGGCTCACCCCGGTGATGATCCCGCTGGTCGCGCTGGCGGTGCCGCCCATCCTGGTGACCACCTACGAGGCGATGCGCACCCTCGATCCGGCCCCCGTGGACGCCGCACGCGGCATGGGCATGGGGCCGGCGGCGGTGCTCTTCCAGGTCGAACTGCCCTCGGCGCTGCCGCTGGTCCTCAGCGGGCTGCGCTCGGCGGCCATCCAAGTGGTCTCTACCACTGCGATCGCCGCGACGGTGTCGCTGGGGGGCCTGGGACGGTTCGTCGTCGACGGGCTCTACCAGCAGAACTACACGATCGTGGTGGGCGGCGCGACGCTCATCGCCGGGCTCGCGCTCGTCACGATCGCGCTGTTCTGGCTGGTCGGACGGTTCGTCGTGTCGCCGGGCGTGCGGGGGCGGCGGTGAGCGGGACGGCGCGCGGCGCGCGGGAGGGCGCCGGTTTTGTTGCGTCGTGTTGCGCCGTGTTGCGGCGATGTTGCGGGCGGCGCGCGGCCGGTCGGTGACGTACCGTCAGAGGCGAACTGCGGGCTTCGTGGCCGGTTCGCATCGATGCCAATCGGTGACCATGGCGGCCTTGACTGTGTTTGAGGCCGCTGGATTGGATCAGTTGGTGTACGGAACCGACGTTTCGACGACATCTGAACGCCAGCCGAACCCTCAGCCCCCGGAAGCGGGAATCGTGACTTCACATTCGCAGAGCAGCACAGGCCCTCGACACCTCCGAGCGGCGGCGATCCTTCTCGCCGCGACCACGGCCGCGGCGCTCCTCGCGGGCTGTTCCGACTCCTCGTCCTCCTCGGACACCCCCAACGGGTCCGCGTCGTCCACCGGCGGCAAGAGCAAGCCCAAGGACCCGCTGGCGGGCGCGGCCCCCAAGAGCGGCACGGTGGTCGTGGGCTCGAACAACTTCGCCGAGTCCGTCGTGCTGATGGACGTCTACGGCGAGGCGCTGAAGGCCAAGGGCATCAACGTCCAGTACAAGCCGGACATCGGCACCCGTGAGATCACCTACGGGCTGGTCAAGAACGGCTCGGTGACGGTGCTGCCGGAGTACAACGGCTCGCTGCTGTCGTACCTGGACAAGACGGCCGCGCCGACCAGCATCGAGGCGACGACGGCCGCGATCGAGGCGAAGCTCGACCCGTCGCTGACGATGCTCGACCCGGCCGCGGCGGAGGACAAGGACTCCCTCACGGTCAACGCGCAGACCGCGGCGAAGTACCATCTGACGTCCCAGTCCACGATCGCCGACCTGGCGAAGGTCGGCGGGCAGATCGTGGTGGGCGGCTCGCCGGAGTTCCAGAAGCGGCAGCAGGGCCTGCCGGGCCTGAAGTCGCAGTACGGGCTGACGCCCAAGTCCTTCAAGCCGCTGGACGCGGGCGGTCCGCTGACCGTCTCGGCGCTGAAGGACAACAGCGTGCAGGCCGCCGACGTCTTCACCACGGACGCGTCGATCACCCGGGAGAAGTTCGTCACGCTCCAGGACCCGAAGAAGCTCTTCGGTTTCGCGAACGTGCAGCCCATGGTGTCCAAGGCCGGCCTGACGCCGGACGCGGTGGCCGCGCTCAACGCGGTGTCGGCCAAGCTCGACACGCAGGCGCTGCTGTCGATGGACGACCAGGTGCAGAACCAGAAGAAGGACCCGCTGGACGTGGCGCAGGCGTGGCTGAAGTCGGTGGGCCTGGGCGGCTGATCCCGCGACGCACCCCCTTCCGGGCCGGCCCGTCCGCCGTTCGCGACGGGCCGGCCCGGTGGCGTGTCCGCTGCTGCTGCTCGGGCCTTACGAGCGGCGGCGGGGCCTGCCGCGGCGCCGGCTCGCGGCGCCGGAGCGGGGGCTCTTGGGCGCGGCCGGCGCGGCGGGCTTCCCGGCGGCGGCGCGGCGGCCCCGGGTGCTGTTCACGGTACGGCCGCGGACGATGCCGATGAAGTCGTCGACCAGGTCGGTCGTCGCGTCCTCGCGCCAGGAGAGCGCCACGCCCGACTGCGGGGCGTCGGCGACCGTGCGGTAGGTGAGGTCCCTGCGGTGGTGCAGCCGGGCCAGTGACTGCGGGACGACCAGCACGCCGACGCCGGCCGCGACCAGGTCGATCGCGTCCTGCGTGGTCTGCGGGCGCTCCCGCGCGGGCCGGCCGGGCAGCCGCTCCCAGTCCAGGGTGTCGTCCAGCGGGTGCAGCACGGTCTCGTCGGCGAGGTCGGCGAGCGCCACCTCCTCGGCGGCCACCGCGAAGTGGTCCTTGGGGACGACCACGACGGTCGTCTCGGTGTAGAGCGGGATCGCGCTGAGGTCGGTGCGGTCGACCGGCAGCCGGACCAGCCCGGCGTCGGCGCCGCGCTCGCGCAGCAGGTCCGCGGCGCCGGCGGCGGTCACGGGGACGAGCTCCAGCGGGACCTCCGGCAGCCGCTCACCCCAGATCCGCACCCATTTGGCCGGTGTCACGCCGGGGACGTAGGCGAGGCGGAAGGCGGGGGTTTCGTACGAGCCGGTCACCGGCCAAGGCTATCCGCCGTGGTCGGGGGCGGCGCACACGCTCGTTACCCTTGACGTCATGACCTCGCAGAAAACCGTCCAGACGATGAAGCCCGCGACCGCGGCGAAGAAGCTGGGTGTCTACCTCCCGGCCACCCCCGCGCAGTTCCAGGAGGGTGTCGTGTCCCGGACGGAGCTCGACGCGCTGCAGGCGGACCCGCCGCAGTGGCTGCGGGATCTGCGCCGGGACGGCCCGCACCCCCGCCCGGTCGTCGCGGCGCGGCTCGGCGTGTCGATCGCGGGGCTGGCCCGCGGCGGGGTGACCGACGCCCTGACCACCGCGCAGATCGAGGCGCTGCGGCAGGACGCCCCGGACTGGCTGACCCGCGAGCGCGCCACCCAGGCCGAGGTCCGCAAGGAGGCCACCCGGCTGAAGGACAAGCGCGCCCAGCAGGCCGCCGGCAGCCGCTGACCCGGTACGGCCCGCCCCGGCCCTGCCCGGGACGACCGCCGGGCGAGGCCGGGGAGGGGACTCGCGTCATGGCGCCGCGGGCCCGTCCACCGGCGTCACGGCGACCTCGGCCGCCCGCGCCGCGCGGCTCGTGCGCAGCCGCTGCGCGAGCAGGGCGAGGACGCCGAAGGCGATGACGGCGGCGCTGTAGACGACCGCCGTGCGGTGCAGGCCGGTGTGGGTGGCGGCGAACCCGGCGATCACGGCGGGGACGCTGAAGGCCAGGTAGGAGATGACGAACGCGACCGCGAACAGCTCGCCGCGCTCGGCCGGCGCGGCTATCCGGGCCAGCGTGCCGAAGCTCGCCAGGCCCGCCGCGCCGAAGCCGACGCCCGCGACGGCGGTGCCGAGCGCGGCGGCGGTGACGGAGTCCGCCTCGACGCCGGCCAGGCCCACGCCCGTGCCGATCGCCAGCAGCGCCGCGCCCAGCGCGAGGGTGCGCTCGACGGGCCAGCCGCGCAGCAGGAAGGACGTCACGGACGCCGGCAGGCACAGCAGGGTGACGACGAGGCCGCCGATGACATGGCTCGACAGGCCGAAGATCCCGGCGGCCACCGACGGGCCGAGGGAGAGGTAGAGCCCGCCGAGCGCCCAGCTGGCCACCAGGATCGGCACCAGCGCGACCAGGTCGGCCCGCAGCCGCGGGGCGACGCCGAGCCGCGGCTGCAGCGAGCGCACCGCGCCCTGCCGCCGCTGCGAGGTCTCCGGCAGCACGGCGACAGCCAGGGCGGCGACCGCCAGCCCGGCGATCAGCAGCTCGTAGACCAGCCGTGTCGGGTGCGGCCCGTACTGCACCAGGAAACCGCAGCCGAGGGAGCCGAGCGCCAGGCCGAAGGCGGGCGCGGCGCCGGAGACGACACCGGCGCGGTGCGGGGCGTGCGGCGGGTTGAGGTCGACCAGCATCGCGCCGAGCGTGGTCATGGCGGCGCCGGTCGCGATGCCCTGCACGAAGCGCGCGGTGAGCAGCAGGTGGACGTCGCCCGCGGTGACGAACAGCACCATGGCCACCGCTTCCAGCACGATGGCGGACAGCAGCACGGGCCGCCGCCCCACGTGGTCGGACAGCGCGCCGAGCACCAGCAGCGCGCCGATCATGCCGACGACGTAGACGGCGAAGACGGTCGTGAGCATGGAGGCGGAGAAGCCCCATTGCTGCTGGTAGACGACGTAGAGCGGGGAGGGGGCGCTGGAGGCGGCCATGAACAGGACGAAGACGGCCGCGACGGCGGCGAAGGCGGGACCGCGGCCGAGACCGCGCCGGCCCCCGGCCCGGGCCGGGTGCGCGATCGTCTGCGGGACGGACGAGGAGGCGGATAGCCGCTCCTGCGAGTGGGGCGCGACGGTCATACGGGACTCCGTTTGCAGTGATCGTTGCGTTAACGACATTAGCCTAACGCAGCGATCGGTGCGATAATTTCCGTATGAGCGCCGCACCTGCCCAGTCCCGTCCCGGCGGCCGGTCCGCCCGGGTACGGGCCGCCGTCCACCGGGCCGTCGAGGAGCTGGCCGCCGCCGACGCGGCGGAGCCGCTGACCATCCCGGTGATCGCCGCCCGCGCCGGCGTCCACCCGACCACCGTCTACCGGCGCTGGGGCTCGGTGGCCCAGCTGCTGGCCGATGTCGCGACCAGCCGGTTCAGCGGTGACGTCGTGGTCCCGGACACCGGCACGCTGGCCGGCGACCTGGAGCGGTGGATGGGCGATGTCGCCACCGACCTCGCCGACCCCGACGTGCTGGCCCTGATGCGGGCGACGATCGGCTCGGGGCCGGAGGGCGGCTGCGCGTGCGCCGTCGACCGGCACGACCAGCTGCGGGCGATGATCGAGCGCGAGCGGGCCAGGGGCGGGGCCGCGCCGGACGTGGAGCGCGCGGTGGACATGCTGCTCGGCCCGCTCTACTACCGGGCGGTCTTCAGCACGCAGCCCGCGTCGCCGCAGTGGGCGCGCGGGCTGGTGACGGCGCTGCTCAAGGACATGTAGCGGGCAGGGGTCAGGCGGCGCGGAAGTAGTGCCCCTGGTCGAGGTCGGCCAGCAGGCCGGGCTCGGCCGGCTGCCAGCCGAGCAGCTCGCGGGTCAGGCCCGAGGAGGCCGGCGCGTCCGCGCCGACGAAGCCGCCGAGCCAGCCGAAGTGGTCCGCGGCGTCCTCGGGCGCGACCGGTACGGCGGGTACGCCGAGGTGGCGGGCGATCACCTCGGCGATGTCGCGCAGGGCGACGCCCTCGTCGGCGACGCCGTGCAGGACGCTGCCGGCCGGCGCCTTGTCGACCGCCAGCGCGAACAGCTTGGCCGCGTCGAGCCGGTGGACGGCCGGCCAGCGGTTGGCGCCGTCGCCGACGTAGCCGGCGACGCCCTTGTCGCGCGCGACGCCGATCAGCGTGGGCACGAAGCCCTTGTCGCCGTCGCCGTGGCAGGTCGGCGACAGGCGGACGACGCAGGAGCGCACACCGTGCCCGGCGAGCGCGAGCACCTCGGCCGCGGTGGCGGCGCGGGTCGACAGCGGGGTGCCGTCCAGGACCGGCATGTCCCGCTCCGTCGCGAGCTGCCCCGGCTTCAGGCCCGCCACGCCCGAGGCGATCACCAGCGGGCGGCCGGTGCCGGCCAGCACCTCGCCGAAGGTGTCGACGGCGCGGCGGTCGGCCTCGCCGGCCTGCTGGAAGCCGCCGGTCATCAGGGCGTCGTGCTTGAAGGCCAGATGGATCACCCCGTCGGAGGCCGCCGCGGCGTCCCGCAGCACGTCCAGGTCGTCGATGGTGCCGCGGACCACGTCCGCGCCCGCGGCGGCCAGCGCCGCGGCGGAGGCGTCCGAGCGGGCCAGGCCGGTGACCTGGTGGCCTGCGGCAAGCAGCTCGGGCACCGTTGCGGAGCCGATCCAGCCGGACGCGCCGGTGACGAAATAACGCATGGGAGAGCTCCCCAGACTGTCGATGTCATTGATGTCAGTTGCTGTCATCGAGGCTAGCACCCGATGTCAGCCACTGCCATCGGATACCCCGTCGCGTAAAATCGCCGCATGGGCAGATGGGTGCCGGACGCACGCGGCCGGCTGGCGAAGGCAGCGCTCGCGCTCTACAGCGAGCGCGGCTACGAGCAGACGACCGTCGCGGAGATAGCCGCGCACGCCGGACTCACCGAGCGGACCTTCTTCCGGCACTACGCCGACAAGCGGGAGGTGCTGTTCGCGGGGTCGCAGGAGCTGCAGACGCTGTTCGTCGACGCGGTCGCCGGCGCCCCGCGGGACGCGGCCCCGCTGGAGGCGGTGGCGGCGGGCCTGGACGCGGCAGCCGAGCTGTTCACCGACCGGCGGCCCTTCGCCCGGCAGCGCCAGGCGGTCATCGCGGCGAACGCCAACCTGGTGGAGCGCGAGCTCATCAAGCTCGCCTCGCTGTCGTCGGCGATCGCCGCGACGCTGCGCGGGCGCGGTGTCACCGAGCCCGCCGCGAGCCTGACGGCGGAGGCCGGGGTCGCGGTCTTCAAGGTCGGCTTCGAGCGGTGGGTCGCCCCGGCGGAGACCCGCGACATGGCCGACCTGATGCACGAGGCGCTGGACGCGCTCAAGGCGGCGGTGGCCGCGCGGGGTCAGTGAGCGCCGGGGGTCAGCCCGCGCGGCGGCCGGCCCGCAGGACGCTCAGGTAGCGGCGCGGGGCGCGGTCGCCCATGCGGGTGCGGATACGCTCGGCGACGGCGTCCAGCAGGGGTTCGCGGACGTCCGGGGCGAGGGCGCGGTAGAGGGACGTGGAGCGCAGCAGGTCGGCGAAGCCGGCTCCGTCGAACCACTGGACGGTCTCGTACCAGCGCGTGGTCGCGGGGCCGAACAGCGGGCCGGGCCCGGCGACCGCGCCCCAGCCCTCGCCGGTGGCGCGGACGTCGTCCTCCAGCGGCGGACGGCCCCAGCCCGGGTTCCCGGGGCTGAAGCGCTCATGGAGGTCGGCGGTCCCGGCGTAGACCTCCGGCTCGCCCGGGCGGCGGACGACGACGTGGCCGAGCAGCGCCGTCCAGCCGCCGGGGCGCAGGACGCGATGGGCGCGCGGCCAGCCGACGGCCGGGTCGACCCAGTGCCAGGAGGACGCGGCCACCAGGACGTCGAAGCGCCTGCCGCGGTCGTCCCACTCCTCGAACGCCGCCTGCTCGACGCTGACCCGGGGCAGGCCGGCCAGCCGCCGGCGGGCGAGGGCGGCCATGCCCGCGCCCGGCTCCACCGCGGTGACCCGGCAGCCGAGCGCCGCGAGCGACCGGGTCGCCTGGCCGGTGCCGCAGCCCACCTCCAGCACCTCCGACGTCCCGTCCAGGCCGGTGAGGGCGGCGAGGTCCGCGAAGAGCGCGCCGGGGTAGCCGGGGCGGACCCGGTCGTAGAGCTCGGGCACCTCGTCGAAGACCCGCCCGAGGGCGGGGCGGCTGGCTGGCGTCGCCGGATCGTCCGTCACCGGGGCACGCTACGGGAGCCGTTCGCGCGGACGCCACCGGATTGCCGGGCCGTCAGGTCTCGGCGCCGCCCGCCACGGCCAGCCGCGCGACCAGCAGGCCCTGCCGGGTGTCGCCCAGCGAGCAGAGCAGCGGGCCGCCGCGGACGTGCAGTTCGAGCCGCCACACCTGCTGCACCGAGCCGCCCTGGCCGATGGTGGAGCTGCGGATGCGCTCGACGGTGCGCAGCTCCGGCCAGGCGTAGGCGGCCAGGTGCTGCGGATGGCCGCGCGGGTAGCTGAGCACCACGCCGCCGTCGTAGACGTACAGCCGGGGGATGCGCTCGGCGCGGCGCCGCTCGTGGGCGAAGGCCAGGACCGGCGCGGCGAGCGCGGCCATGAGCAGGACGGCGCCGGCCGAGGTGCCGGCCGGCCCGAACGGCCCGGCGAGCAGGCCGACTCCGGGCGGCAGCAGGCACACCGCGAGCGCCACGCCGACGCACCCCACGTCGCCGCCGCCGAGGGAGACGACGGCCTGCCCGGCGCCGAACCCGCGCTCCTGCGCGAGCCGTACGACCTCCCGGCGCGACCGCGCCGCGCCCTCGTCCGTTTCCGCCACGTCCCATTCCTCCCCCGGTGCCCGATGCCCGCAGAGACGACCCGCGCCCCCGCCCCGGTTCCGGACCGGTCCGGCCGCCGCAACCCGCACGTCCCGGTCGGCGGCTCCGGCAACTGGGGCCCGACGATCCGGAAGAACGGCTCCACCACTTGGCCGAGCTGCTCCTGCACGGCGAGTTGACGCGGCCCACCCCGCGCACCATCTCCCACCTGCGCCTCACCGCGCTCCACCGTCACTGCCGCCGGGCCCGACACCCGGTGGCAGTGGCGTGAAACGGCCGCATGCGCGCCCCGGATAGTCAAGACTGTGACTAGTCACCTTCATGACTACCGAGACGAGGCTCCAGCGCCTCGCAGGGGAGGTACCGCCGTGGCCACCACCGACCGCTTCCGGGCCGCCGTCGAGAGCCGGGACCTCGGCGCGCTCGAAGCGCTGTTCACCGAGGACATCCGGCTCTACAGCCCCGTCAAGTTCCGGCCCTTCGAGGGCAGGGCCCTGGTGCTGGGCCTGTTCGGGGTCCTCGGCCGCACCTTCGAGGACGTGCGCTACAGCGGGCGGCTGGACGGCGCGGCCGAGCGGGGCGCGGACGGCCTGCGGTCGGCCGCGGCGGCGCTGCCCTTCCAGGCGAGCGTGAAGGGGCGGCAGATCCACGGCATCGACCTGCTGCACCTGGACGGCGCGCGGCGGATCACGGAGATCACCGTGATGATCCGCCCGCAGTCGGCGGTGCAGATCGTGGCCGAGGCCATCCACGCCGGGCTCGTCGCGGACGGCCTGCTCCCCGCGCCGGTACCCGCGGACCGCTGAGCCCGCCCGACCCCTGAGCCCGCCGGACCGCCGTGCGGTGGCGGCCCGTTCAGCGGGTGGCGGGCTCGTGCGGCGCGCTCTTCTCGTTCGCGGCGGCGTCCACCGTCGCGACCCGGAGCAGCTGCCTGCCCAGTTCGAGCAGCGCCCGCCCGGCGGCGTACTCGTCGCCGATGCCGGGTGCGGGCGGGTCGCCCGGGTTGCGCTGGGCGGTGGCGGTGGTGCTCAACGTCGTGTCCCCCATGTCGAGCGCCGCCGCCACGGAGGTGGCGTCCCGGCTCTCCTCCAGGATCTCCAGGTTCAGGGTCCAGGTCTTCGTGCGCGGCTGCGGCGCTGACTGCTGCGTCATCGCGAGGCCCCTCGTTGCGCGTGTCCGTCGCCGGACGTCGGTGTAACGTGCCGCGCGCCCGGCAGGCGTCGCGCGAGCCGCGCCCGGCCCCTTGCGCCCCGCGCCTGCCCGACCCACGGCCGGGCAAACCACCGTATCAGCGGCGAAGCGTGGTTTTTCGGTACGAGAGCGGCTCCGCGGCGGTGGCCGGGGCTCTCCGGCCCGGCCCCCGGGGCCGCCGGCACGTGGTTGACTGCCCGGGTGACCCACTACGACGTACTGCGCGTCTTCTGCGGGCCCGACGGGCGGCACGGCAACGAGCTCGCCGTCGTCCGCGACGGTTCCGCCATGCCCGAGCCGCACGAGCGGCAGCGCTTCGCGGGCAAGCTCGGCTTCAGCGAGACGGTCTTCGTCGACGACCCCGAGCGCGGCGCCATCGACATCTACACGCCCACCCTGCGGCTGCCCTTCGCCGGCCACCCGTGCGTCGGCACCGGCTGGCTGCTCGACCTGCCGGAGCTGGTGACGCCCGCGGGGGTGGTGGGGGTACGGCTGGACGGCGAGTTCTGCTGGATCGAGGCGGAGGCCGGCTGGGCGCCGCCGCGCACACTGCTGCAGTACGGGTCCGCCGAGGAGGTCGAGGCGCTGCCGGTGCCGCCGCCGGGCGAGTGGATCTACGCGTGGGCGTGGCAGGACAAGGCCGCGGGCCGGGTACGGGCCAGGGCGTTCCCGGGGCGCGACGACGGCATCGACGAGGACGAGGCGACCGGCGCGGCAGCGCTGCTGCTCACCGCCCGGCTGGGGCGGGCGCTGAACATCGCGCAGGGCCGCGGCTCGCAGCTGGTGACCGCGCCGCACCCGGACGGGCTGATCGAGGTCGGCGGCCGGGTCCGGCTGGACGGCCAGGAGTACGTCTGAGCCGCCGGCCGGCCCGGCTCCCGCGGGCTACTTGCCGGTGCCGACCGGGTCGACGCTGACGCCGGAACCGGAGCCGTCGGTCACCGGGAGGTTCACGGTCACCGACAGCGAGCGTGAGTGCGTCTCGTCGGGCGGGGTGACGACGAGGGTGGTGAAGGTCGCGCCGCTGCCGCCGGAGGTGTTCGGCGGGAAGTGGACCGTGGCGCGGGTGGACTCGCCGTGCCGCAGGGTCACATCGGGGGCTGTGAGGCTGCTGCGGGCGGCGCTGATGGTGCCGTCCTTGCCGCTGAGGTCGACGCCGGGGAAGCCGTGCAGGGTGCAGGTGGCAGGGCCGTTGTTCTGGAAGTTGACCAGGATCTCGCCCTCGGCCATGCCGTAGCTGGCGCTCAGGCCCAGGTTCGCGGTGGTGCACCTGGCGCCGGAGCCGTGTCCGGAGGTGCTGCCCTTCGACCCGCCGGAGCCGTCCGAGCCGCCGGAGCCCTCCGAGCCCTGGGAGCCCTGGGAGGAGGAGCCCGAGGCGTTCGAGCCGTCGGAGGCCGGGTCGGCCGGGGCCCCGGTGTCCTGCGCGGCGGGGGCGGAGGGCGCGGCCGGGGGTGTGGTGGCCGAGGCGTCGTCGGAGCCGCCGCCTCCGCAGGCGGTGAGCGACAGGCCCGCGGCGACCGCGACGAGGGCGACTGCCGGGATCTTCCGAGCGCGCATGGTTTCTCCTCCGTGATCGGTGCCCGCCCGCGCCGGGTGGGCCTTTCGCTCACCAGGACACCACGTCCCACCAGCGCGGTTGCCGTGTCCGCGGCATCAGGACACGGCTGTGACGATCATGTGGACGTGCCGTGACGTAGCCCGCGCGGGGCCGGGCCGTCGCGGGGCCGGGCGAAACGGGCAGGGCCCCCGGCGGTCGCGCCGGGGGCCCTGCGGAGAAGTGCCGGACCGGGTGGGTCAGACGGTGCCGGACGCGGTGATCTCGACCTTCGCGGACGGCTTGCCGCTGCGCGAGCCCTTGCTCTCGATGAGCTTGACGAGGTCCTGGCCCTCGACGACCTCGCCGAAGACGACGTGCTTGCCGTCCAGCCAGTCGGTCACGACGGTGGTGACGAAGAACTGCGAGCCGTTGGTGTTCGGGCCCGCGTTCGCCATCGACAGCAGGAACGGGCGGTCGTGCTTGAGCTGGAAGTTCTCGTCCTTGAACTTCTCGCCGTAGATGCTCTTGCCGCCGGTGCCGTTGCCCGCGGTGAAGTCGCCGCCCTGGAGCATGAAGCTCGGGATGATCCGGTGGAAGGCGGAGCCCGCGTAGCCGAAGCCGTGCTCGCCGGTGGCGAGCTCGCGGAAGTTCCTGGCGGTCTCGGGCACCACGTCGTCGAACAGCTGGAAGACGATGCGTCCGGCCGGGGCTCCGTCGACGGAGATGTCGAAGTACACATTGTTCATGGGCCCCATCCTCGCATCCCCCCGTGCGGGGGCCGCGCATCGGGGCCGCCGGCCGCCGCACGGGAAATCCGACATGGCGGCAGATTCCCGGATGTCGGGCCCGTTCGCCGACGTGACCGTACGCATACGGTTTTCGACCGGACCGCACATCACGGGCGCAGACTCTGCACACTCCCGTCCCCGGTGTCACGCGCGGGCCGGCCCGCCGCGGTGAATACGCAGGGGCGTTCGACGGAAATGCCGCGTCTTCGGGCGCCCGGCCGCGGTGTGCGAATTGCCGGGGGAAAGCGGTGTGAAGAATTCGTCGGCAACCCGTGCGGGCCCTCGTCACACCGCGCCCACCTGGGCCGATCCGTGTCGAGCCGCGGCTGGCCGGAGCGGCGCGTACGTGATTGCATCATGCGCCAAGCGGCGGATGACTCCCCATCGCCGCGGAATTCCGGCGGCCGGGCCGGTGTGCGACCGATCCCGCGCTGATAATGCCGCCTGCCCGGTCGACCGGATTTTCGATACGCATTGGCCGAACGAAGGGAACGAGCAGTAATGCGCAAGGACTCCACCCCCCAGGTCCAGACCCGCGAGATTGCCGACAGCGAGCTGGACACCGTCTCCGGCGGCATTCTGGGCCCGGTTCTCGACACCGTCTGGTCGGTCGACTCGTCACTGCCGAGCGTGTCCGACGTGGCGGGGCTCGCCACCTCGGCGACCGGCCTCAACGTGGCGCCGCTGACGGGTCTCGCCGGTCTGTGACCGCCGGCTGACGCACACGGACCGACCGTGGACCCCGGGACCTGACGACCCGGGGTCCACGGGCCTGTCCGGACCCGGGGACGCCCGCAGAAGCCCGCGGCAGCCTGTAGTAGCCCAGTAGCCCGGAGAAACCCGCAGAGGCCCGCTGAGGCCCGCTGAGGCCCGCTGAGGCCCGCTGAGGCCCGCAACAGGAGGAGACGCCGGTGGAGTTCCGGCACAAGGCGCTGGCGAGGTTGCGCTCCCCCGAGGAGCTGGACCTGCCGGTACGGCTGGCCCGGCCGCAGGGGCTGCTCGCGCTGACCGTGGCGGTGGTCGTACTGGCCGGCGCCGCGGTGTGGGCGGTGGGCGGCTCGGTGGCGTCCCGGACGACGCTGCCGGGCGTGCTCACCCGCGGCCGGGGCGGCTACGTCCTGCAGAGCCCGCTCGCCGGCCAGGTCGTACGGGTACGGGCCCGGGCCGGCGACCTGCTGGCCGCGGGCGCGCCGCTGCTGGACGTGACGACCGGTCAGGGGACGCGGCAGGTGCGGATGGTGGCCGGCGGGCGGCTGACCGCGCTGCCGGCCGGGCTCGGCTCGGTGGTGGCAGCGGGCACGCCGGTCGCGGAGGTGGAGCTGGCGACGGGCCCCGCGGACCCGCTGGAGGCGGTGCTGTACCCGGTGGGCGGCACGCCGGTGCCGGTGGGCGCGCGGGTGGAGCTGACGGTGGCCTCGGTGCCGGCCGCCCGGTACGGCGTGCTGCGCGGCACGGTCGCCGCCGTGGGGAGCGCGCCGCAGAGCGCCGGGCAGATCGCCGGCTTCCTCGGCGACTCCCGGCTCGGGGCGGCCTTCGCCGCGCACGGCGAGCCGGTCGCGGTCACCGTGCGACTGGACCGGGCCGCGGGCACGGCGAGCGGCTACGGCTGGTCGCGCGGCGGGCCGCCGCACGCGCTCGACTCGCTGACGGCGGTGAGCGGTTCGGTGCTGCTGCCCGCGCAGCGCCCGCTCGACTGGCTGCTGCCGTGACCGCCCGGGCGGCGGCGGGCCGGCACCGGCCGGCCCGGGCGCGGCGCTCCGGCGGCCCGGGGCGGCGCCGGCCGCGGCGGGTGCGGACGCCGGTGGTGCTGCAGATGGAGGCCGTCGAGTGCGGCGCCGCGGCCCTGGCCATGGTGCTCGGCCACCACGGGCGGCACGTCCCGCTGGAGGAGCTGCGGGTGGCGTGCGGGGTGTCGCGGGACGGCTCGCGGGCCGGCAACCTGCTGAAGGCGGCCCGCGCCTACGGCCTGGCGGCGAAGGGCATGCAGATGGAGCCCGCGGCGCTGGCGCTGCTGGCCCCGCCGGCGGTGCTCTTCTGGGAGTTCAACCACTACGTGGTCTACGAGGGCACCGGTCGGCGCACGGGCCGGCGCGGGGTGCAGCTGGCCGACCCGGCGCGCGGCCGGCGCTTCGTGACGCCGGAGGAGTTCGACACCGCCTTCACCGGCGTGGTCCTGACGTTCGCGCCGGGCCCGGGGTTCGTACGGAACGGGCGCAGGCCGTCGCCGCTGCGCGGGCTGCCGGCGCGGCTGCGGGGCACGTCCCGGGCGACGGCCGCGGCGGTGCTGGCGAGCTTCCTGCTGGTGCTGACCGGCGCGGCGGCGCCGGCGCTGAGCCGGACGTACATCGACGGCTTCGTGCTCGGCGGGCGGACCTCGCTGCTGGGCACGCTGTTCGCGGCGATGGCGGTCGTGGTGGGGCTGACCGGGCTGCTGACGTGGGTGCAGCAGGCGAACCTGCTGCACGCGCGGGTGGTGTCGGCGACGGTGGGCAGCGCCCGCTTCATGCGGCACCTGCTGCGGCTGCCGGTGCGCTTCTTCGCCCAGCGCAGCCCCGCCGATCTCGTGCAGCGGCTCCAGTCGCACGACACGGTCGCCGAGACGCTGGCCCGCGACCTCGCCTCGGCCGGGGTGGACGCGGTGGTGGTGCTGCTCTACGCGGCGCTGCTGTGGACGTACGACCCGGGGCTGACGGCGCTCGGCGTGCTGGTGGCGCTGCTGAACGTCGTGGCGATGCGGGTCGTGGTGCGGCTGCGGGCCACCGGTACCCGCAAGCTGCGGGCCGACACCGCGCGGCTGACCGACACCGCTTACAGCGGGCTGCAGTTGATCGAGACGATGAAGGCGACCGGCGGTGAGGACGGCTACTTCCGGCGCTGGGCCGGGCAGCACGCGGCGACGCTGGAGGGCCGGCAGCGGCTCGGGGTGCCGGGCGCGGCGCTCGCCGTGGTCGCGCCGGGGCTGGCCGCGCTCAACAGCGCGCTGATCCTGCTGGTGGGCGGCGAGCGGGCGGTCGAGGGGCGGATCTCGGTGGGCCTGCTGGTCGCCTTCCAGGCGCTGGTGACCGGCTTCACCGCGCCGGTGGCCCGGCTGAGCGCGGTCGCCGGGCGGGCGCAGGACCTGGCCGCGGACGTGGCGCGGCTGCGGGACGTCGAGGACTTCCCCGCCGACCCCGTCCACTCCCCCGCCCGCGGCGCCGGCCACCCGCCGGGCGCCCGCCGGCTGACCGGGCATGTCGCGCTGGAGGACGTCACCTTCGGCTACGGCCCGCTGGACCCGCCGCTGCTCACCGGCTTCTCGCTGGCGGTGGGCCCCGGCCGGCAGGTGGCGCTGGTCGGCGGCTCGGGCAGCGGCAAGTCGACGGTCGCCCGGCTGGTCGCGGGCCTGTACGAGCCGGCGGCCGGCACCGTACGGGTCGACGGGCGGCGGCTCGCCGACCTGCCGCGTACGGTGCTGGCGGCGTCGGTGGCCTTCGTCGACCAGGACGTCTTCCTCTTCGAGGGCACGGTGCGCGACAACGTGGCGCTGTGGGACCCGTCGGTGCCGGACGCGGCGGTGGAGGCCGCGCTCGCCGACGCGGCGGTCCTGGACGTGGTCTCCCGGCGCCCCGGCGGCATCCACTGCCGGGTCGAGCAGGACGGCCGCAACTTCTCCGGCGGGCAGCGGCAGCGCCTGGAGATCGCCCGCGCGCTGGTGCGCGACCCCGCGGTGCTGGTGCTCGACGAGGTCACCAGCGCGCTGGACGCCGAGACCGAGCGGCTGGTCACCGACAACCTGCGGCGGCGCGGCTGCGCCCGGATCGTGGTGGCGCACCGGCTGAGCACCGTACGGGACAGCGACGAGATCGTGGTGCTGGAGCGCGGCCGGATCGTCGAGCGCGGCCGGCACGAGGACCTGGTGGCGGCGGGCGGACCGTACGCGGCGCTGGTGCGGGAGCGGTGAGATGACGTACGCGACGGACGGTGCCGCGCTGCCACCGGGGGCGGCCGGCGAGGGGGCGTACGAGGCGGCGGGCGGCGCGGCCGATCCGGTGGTCGCGGTGCTCGGCGGGCTCGGGGAGGACGTGGACGCCGGGGGCCTGCGCAGTGTGCCGCTCGCCGGCCCGGAGGCGCTATGGGTGGTGGCACGCGGGGCGATGGACCTCTTCGCGGTGGGCGGCGACGGGGCGGGCCGCTGGCACTTCCTCGGGCGGCTGGCGGCGGGCACCGCGCTGCTCGGGCCGCCGCGCGGGCCGCACCACACGCTGGTGGGCCGGCCGCTGCCGGGCTGCGGGCTGCGGCGGATCGCGCTGCGCGAGCTGTTCGCGCAGCCGGGGGCGTATCCGTATCCGCAACGCAGCGCGCTGGAGGAGGCGTTCGCGCGCGGGGTCGGGCGGGGGCTGCGGCTGGTGTTCGAGGCGCGGGTGGACGGGCGGCCGGCCGCCGGCGCCGCGGCGGAGCCTGCGCAGGACGACGGGCAGTGGGTGGAGGTGGCGCCCGGGAGCGTACGGCACGGCGGGGACGTGAGCCCGGAGGCGGCCGGGCAGCTGCTGGTGGACGGCGAGCTGTGGCGGCGCATGGTCCGGCAGCAGTCGCGGCTGCTGGTGGCGCTGGGGCGCTGGATCGCGCAACTGGAGCACGCCCACGAGGAGCGGGCGGCGGCCGGGACGCGGGCCGGCGAGGCGGCGGGGGCGCGGGCGGAGCGGCTGCTGCTGTCGGCGCTGGGCGGCCCCGCGGCGAGCGACGGCGACGGCGATGGCGGGGAGCGGGACGGGGACGGGGACGACGCGGTGCTCGCGGTGTGCCGGCTGGTGGGCGCGGCGGGCGGCGTCGAGGTGGCGGCGCCGGGTCCCGGGGCGGCCGGCGCGCGGGTCGGGGCGGTGGAGCGCGTGGCGCTCGCCTCGGGGTTCCGCACCCGGGAGGTCGCGCTCGGCGGGCGCTGGTGGCGTACGGACGCCGGTCCCCTGGTGGGCCGTACGTCGGCGGGCGCGCCGGTCGCGCTGCTGTGGCGGCGGGGCGGTTACCTGGCGGTGGACCCGGCGGCGGGGCGTACGGTCCGGGTCGGGGCGGCCTTCGCGGCGGGCCTGGCCGGGCACGCCGTGATGTTCTACCGCCCGCTGCCGCCGGGCCCGGTGTCCGCGCGGCGGCTGCTGCGGTCCGGGCTGCGCGGCACGGGGCGGGACGTGGCGCGGCTGCTGGCGGCGAGCCTGGTCGCGGTGGGGCTGGGGGCGCTGGTGCCGCTGGCGACCGGGCGGGTCCTCGGCTCGTACGTGCCGCGCGGCGAGAACGGGCTGATCGTGCAGGCGGCGCTCGCGGTGGTGGCCGCGACGGTGGTCTCGGCGGCCTTCATGCTGGTGCAGAACCTGGCGGTGCTGCGGATCGAGGGCCGGGTCGAGGCGGCGCTGCAACCGGCCGTGTGGGACCGGCTGCTGCGGCTGCCGGCCGGTTTCTTCGCGCGCCGCTCCACGGGCGAGCTGGCGAGCGCGGCGATGGGCGTCAGCGCGATCCGCCGGGTGCTGTCGGGCACGACGGCGGTGGCCGTGCAGTCCGGGACCGTCGCGGCGGTGAACCTGGCGCTGCTGCTGTGGTTCAGCGTGCCGCTGGCGCTCGCGGTGCTGGGCATGCTGGCGGTGGCGTCCGCGGCGCTGCTCGCGGCGGGCCTGCGGCAACTGCGCTGGCAGCGGCGGCTGGTGGAGCTGACCAACCGGCTGGCCGACCGGTCCTTCCAGGCGCTGCGGGGGCTGCCGAAGCTGCGGGTCGCGGCGGCGGAGAGCTTCGCCTACGCGGCGTGGGCGGCGGACTTCGCCCGCAGCCGGGAGCTCCAGCGCCGGGCGGGCCGGGCGGCGAATACGGCGGCGGTCGTGGGCGCGGTGCATCTGCCGCTGTGCTCGCTCGCGGTCTACGCGCTGGTGGCGGGCCCGGCGCGGGGCAGCCTGTCGCCGGCGGCCTTCCTGGCCTTCACCTCGGCCGCCACGATGCTGCTCTCCTCGGCCGGGCAGCTGAGCGGGGCGCTGCTGTCCGCGGTGGCGGCGCTGCCGATGGTGGAGCAGCTGCGGCCGGTGCTCCGGGCGGCCCCCGAGGTGCCGGCGGGCAGCACGCAGCCCGGTGTGCTGGGCGGCGCGGTCGAGGCGGCCGGGGTGTCGTACCGCTATCCGGGTGAGGGGCCGCTGGTGCTCGACGAGGTGTCGCTGCGGGTGGCGCCGGGCGAGTTCGTGGCGGTCGTCGGGCCGAGCGGGTGCGGCAAGTCGACGCTGCTGCGGCTGCTGATCGGCTTCGACGCGCCCTTGTCGGGCAGTGTCCGCTACGACGGCCAGGATCTGGCGGCGCTGGACCGGGCGGCGGTGCGGCGGCAGTGCGGGGTGGTGCTCCAGCACGCCCAGCCGTTCAGCGGGTCGGTGTTCGACTGCATCCGCGGGGCCGGCGACCACACGCTGGACGAGGCGTGGCGGGCGGCGGAGATGGCCGGGCTCGCCGCGGACGTCAGGGCGATGCCGATGGGCATGCACACGGTGCTGCCGGACGGCGGCGGGGCCGTCTCGGGCGGCCAGCGGCAGCGGCTGATGCTCGCTCAGGCGCTCATCGGGCGCCCGCGCGTACTGTTCCTGGACGAGGCCACGAGCGCGCTGGACAACGCGACGCAGCGGGCCGTCATCGCGGCGACCCGGGAGCTGAGCGCGACCCGGGTGGTGGTCGCGCACCGGCTGTCGACGGTGCTGGACGCGGACCGGGTGGTGGTGATGGAGGCGGGGCGGATCGTGCAGGAGGGCCCGCCGGAGCGGCTGCTGGCGCAGGAGGGCGGGGCGTTCCACGCGCTGGTGCGGCGGCAGACGCTGTGAGCCGCCGCGGGGGCGGGCCCTGCGGGGGCGGCGGGCGTGTTCGGCGGGCGGCAGGGCGGGGCGGGCCCTGCGGGGGCGGGCCCTGCGGGCGCGGGCGGCGCGGCGGGCGGGCGCGGGGGTCGCGGGGCGGGCGTGCGGGATGATGAGCCGATGAGCGACTTCCTGGTGATCGGCGAGTGCGTCGCCGACATCGTCCGCACCCCCGGCGCGCCCGACGTCACGCACCCCGGCGGCAGCCCCGCCAACGTCGCCTACGGGCTGGCGCGGCTGGGCCACCGGGCGCGGCTGCTGAGCCAGCTCGGGCAGGACGCGGCCGGCGCGCTGATCCGGGAGCACCTGGAGTCCGCCGGGGTGGAGCTGCTGGCCGACGGCCGGCCGGGGCTTGCCACGCCGACCGCCGTGGTGACGCTGGACGCGCGCGGCGCCGCCTCGTACGACTTCGCGATCGGCTGGACGCTGCGGCCGGTGGAGCCGCCCGCGGACGGGGTGCGGCATGTGCACCTGGGGTCGATCGGCGCGGTGGCCGCGCCGGGCGCCGCGGCGGCGCAGGGCGTGGCCGAGCGGATGCGGGCAACGGCGACCGTCAGCTACGACCCCAACGTGCGGCCGGCGCTGATGGGCGAGCGGGCGGCGGCGCTCGCAGCGGTGGAGCGGTGCGTGGCGCTCAGCGACGTCGTCAAGGCCAGCGACGAGGACCTGGCGTGGCTCCACCCGGGCGAGGCCCCCGGCGAGGTGGCGCGCCGCTGGCTGGCCCTCGGCCCCGCGGTGGTGTTCGTGACGCTCGGGGCGCGCGGAGCGGACGCGTTCACGGCGGCGGGCCGGGTGACGGCCGCTCCGGTGCCGGTCGAGGTGGCCGACACGGTGGGGGCCGGCGACGCCTTCATGGCGGCGGTGCTCGACGCGCTGGCGGCCCTCGGCCTGACCGGCGCCGCCGCCCGCCCGCTGCTGCCCGCCCGGCTGGACGGCCCCGCGCTGGCCGAGGTGCTGCGCCGGGCCGGCACCGCGGCGGCGCTGACGGTCTCGCGCGCCGGCGCCCGGCCGCCGGACGCGGCGGAACTGGACGCGGCGGTGCTGCGCGGGGCGGTCAGGAGCTCTGGGCCAGCAGGGCGCTGAGGGCGGGGTGGACGCGGCCGGGGACGATCGTGGTGATGGTGTACTCCGCGACGCCGTGGGTGACGAACGGGTCCTGCCGGACGATCTGCTCGACCCCGGCGCGGTCCACGCCCTGGGCGATGATCGCGCCGCCGATGGTGGTGGGGGCGGTCTGCCCGGAGACCAGGAAGATCCCGTCGCCGTGGTGCTCCTCCAGGAAGGCGACATGGTCCCGGACGAAGGGCTCCGCGTCCTCTTCCGCGGCGGTGTAGGTGAGGAACAGCAGATGCAGCACGGTGACTCCCTCGGTGGTTCGGCTCGCTGGAGCAGCCTCGCACGCCGCCGGGTCCGGCGCCCCCGGCCGCGGCGGGCGGGGGCGCCGAATGGCGGTCACCTCACGTCAGGGCAGGTGACGCGCCGGGGATCGCGCTGCCGAGGTGCCGGACGAAGAACGGCACCGCGTCGTTCGCCTCGAAACGCGGCAGCTCCTTGTGGCGGCCGGCGTTGGCGTGCAGCGTCTTGTCCTTCGAGGCGAAGGCGTCGAAGAGCGCGAGCGCGGCCTCGCGCGGGATGTGCTCGTCGTCCCACTGCATGGCGAACTGGACGGGCACGGTGATCCGCCGGGCGTGCCCGGCCAGCGCGTCGGGCCAGTGCAGGCCGAAGACCGCGGCGGTGAAGCGCGGGTCGGCCGCGACCAGCGGCACGCCGATCGCGGTGCCCATGTTGAGGCCGAAGTAGCCGACGGGCCCGTCGGCGCCGATCTCCGGCAGCCGCTGGAGGGCGTCGAGGACGGCCCGGTGCTCGGGCACCGCCTGCTCGGCCAGATGGGCGTTGTAGCGGACCACGATCGGGCCCTCCGGCCGGCCCGCGGCCCGGGCCGCGTAGAGGGCGGCGATCTCCTGCTCGTCGTGCGCGGTACGCGGCCGGTCGCCGTGCCCGGGCGCGTCGATGACGGCGACGTGGAAGCCGCCGCCGCGCACCAGGAGCGCGGCGCGGCCCGACATGGCCGGGGAGTGCTTGTGGTTGCCGCCGCCGTGGCCCATCAGGACCAGGGGCGCGCGGGAGGGGCCGGCGGCCGGCGACCACAGGACGCCGGGGATGCCGTCGAGGGTGAAGTCGCGGGTGACGATGCCGTCGGCCGACGATTCGGACGTGAACCGCACGCGGGGCGCGAAATGCACGGGATGCTGCCTTTCGGGAGTGCCTCGGAAAGGGGCGCTCCCGGCGGGACCTACGTCCGTCCGCCCTGGACCGTGCGGGCAGGAAGGAGCACCCATAGACGTCTTGCGTTCACGGGTCCCACCTCCTTCCGGTGATCTTCACGGCCACCGGCACGCTATCAGCTCCGGCCGCGCCGCGCCCGGCCCTTTTCCCGCCCGGGACCGCCGGGACGCGGCGCGCCGCCGGGAGCGGGCGGTGCTCCCGGCGGCGCGGCCCCACGAGGGTCAGGAGCCGTACGGCGGCGGCTCGTGCGGGCGCGGGGGCTCGGGCGGGCGGTGGCGGTACGACCGGGCGATCGGGCCGCGGGCCAGCCGGTGGGCGGCGAGCGCCGCGGCAACGGCGAGCAGGCCGCCGCCGGTGGTCCACAGCCAGCGCGGCGACCACCAGGTGCCGGCCCAGCCGTCGCCGGGGCGGACGTCGGGGGCGGTCCTGGAGACCACCGGGGCGACCGAGCCGTCGACGGCGTCGCGGCCGGCGGTGCCGTCCGAGGTCGCCTCGACGGCGGCGCGGAAGGGCTGGCCGAGATCGGCGTCGGTGACCTCCAGCGCGGTCAGCCGCAGGTAGTACGCGCCGCGCAGCGGGTCGTTGGACCAGGTGTCGGCCCAGGCGCGTACCGTCCGCAGGTGGCAGACCAGCTGCACGCTCTGCGCGTTGGCCGCGGCGGTGCGGGTCTGGGCGCCGTAGCGGCACGGCTGGCGGCGGCGCAGGCCGTCGTAGACGTCCAGCTGCCAGGTGGAGGCGCCGTGCGCGGCGGCCGTCCCGGTGCCGGAGCCGAAGGTCACGGTGGCCTCGACGGTGACGTTCTGCCCGGTGTCGGCGGGCACCACCCAGTAGAGGTAGTCGCCCGCGGAGGCGGCGGCGGTGGCCTGCTCGCCCTGCGTGATCGCGACTGCGGTGCGGAAGTTGGTGCCGGCCTCGGTGGGCGGCCCGTCGTCGCCGGCGGAGCCGTCGGTGGCGGTCGGTGTCGGGGTGGCGCTCGGGGTGGCGTCCGCGGCGGCCTGCCCGGCGGCCGGGACGGCGAGCGCGGTGGCCGCGAAGAGCAGTGCGGCGGCCAGTCGTCGTGCGGTGCGCATCAGGAGGCCCTTCCCGTGTTCGTCCGCCAGCGGGCGACCCAGCCGGTGAGCAGTCCGGCGATGCCGCCGGTGAGGGTCAGCAGGCCCAGCAGCCACCAGCCGCGGCCGAGGCCGAAGAAGGCGACGTCGGAGGGCTGGTCGGGGCTCGGGACGAGGTCGATGACCAGCTCGACGGGCAGGCCAGGCGTGGTCTTGACGGTGGCCGGCGCGGAGAAGGAGTTGCCGACCTGGAGGCAGACGGTCTCCGGTGGTGTGTCGTCGTCGGCCTTCGGTTTGGGGTAGCGGATGCCGGCGGAGACCGCGTCGGTGCGGCCGGTGCCGCCCTCGTCGTCGCGGACGATCTCCCGGCCGTGCAGGGTGACGCCGCGCAGCAGCACGCCGTAGCCGGCGTTGACGGCGCGGTCGTCGGCGATCGTCACGGACGCGCGCAGCTCGCGGCCCGGGGGCACGGCGACGCGGTACCAGCGGTTCTCGGAGAAGGTCTCCCGGTCGGAGTACAGGCCCGCCTTGAGCACGGGCGCGTCCGCGCAGGAGCCGGCGCCCCGGGTGGCGACGGGCGTGACGACCGGGTCGGTGCTGCGCTTGACGAGCTGCTGCACCTTGTCGGTGAGCTGGGCCTTGTGCTGCACGGTGGTGTACGTGCCGCCGGTGGCCTCGGCGATGCAGCTGAGCTGGTTGCGGGTCTTGGTGTCGGGTATCAGGCCGAGCGTGTCGATGGTCAGGTGGATGCCCTGCGCGGCGATGTCGCGGGCGACGTCGCACGGGTCGGCGTTGCAGGTGTCCTCGCCGTCGGTGATGAGGACCATGCGGCGGGTGCCGTCGCCGCCGGCCTTGAGGTCGTCGGCGGCGGCGAGCAGCGCGGGGCCGATCGGCGTCCAGCCGGTGGGGGCGAGGGTCGCCACCGCGGTCTTGGCCTCGGTGCGGTCCAGCGGTCCGACCGGGTAGAGCTGCCGGGTGTCCTTGCAGCCGGTCTTGCGGTCGTTGCCGGGGTAGTCCGCGCCGAGGACGCGTATGCCGAGCTGGACGTTCTGCGGCGTCGAGTCCAGGACGTCGTCGAACGCCTGCTTGGCGGCCGACATCCGGCTCTGCCCGTCGATGTCGGTGGCCCGCATGGAGCCGCTGACGTCGAGGACGAGCTCGACCTTCGGTGCGGGCTGCGCCGCCGGTTCGCCGTCGTCGGCTGCGGCGCCGGCGGGCAGCAGCCCGCAGACGAGGGTGGCCAGCAGGCCACCGGCCATTCCCGTGGCCAGCAGTCTTCTCATGATCATCGCAGGATCGTAGTGAAGGTGCCCCGCAATCATGAAGTCGGCTGGTCAGCGGGCCGAGTTGACGCGCCGTCGGGAAACGCCGGGGAAACGCCGCACGACGGCCGGCACGCCGGGTGCGCCCGGGTGGGCGGCGGCGGCCCGGCTGGCGCCGGGTACGGCCGGGCGCGCGGGCCGGCCCCGGGAGGACTTGGTGAAGTCTTTACAACCCGGGGCGCGCCCGTGTCGTCTCTGCCCCCGACTGCCGGACCGGCCCGGCCCCGCGCCCACGGTGCGCGGGCGGGCCGCCGGGGAAAAGAGGGACGGGACATGCGCAGCACCCAACTCGCCGCCGGTGCGGCGGCGGTCATCGCGGTGGCGGTCGCGGGGGCCGCCCCGGCGGTCGCCTCGGCCCCCGTGGCCAAGGCGCCGAGCACGCCGATGTGCGCCACCTCGCAGCTGACCGCCTCGCTCGGCGGCGGGGACGCGGGCGCGGGCAACCTCTACACGTACCTCGTGCTCACCAACCACGGCTCGACGACCTGCCACCTCACCGGCTACCCGGGCGTGTCGCTGCTGGACGCGAACGGCAAGCAGATCGGCAAGCCGGCCGACCGCCAGCCGAGCCGCTACTCCGCGGTCGAGCTCAAGCCGGGCGCCTCGGCGAGCGACACCATCCACACCGTCAACCACCTCGGCACCTGCCTGCCGACGTCGGCAAAGATAAGGATCTACCCGCCGGGCAACACGGCCTCGACCGTCATCGCCGGCAAGATCGCGAACTGCCACGACACCTTCACCGTCACGCCGATGGCGGCCGGCAGCCACGGCAGCGACCCGGTGGGCGCGCCCCAGCCGACCCGCAGCGCCACGTCCCCGTCGTCGTCGGGCGGGCAGGTGTCGACCGTGCCCAGCGGCGCCCCCGACACCGGCCTGGCCGCCGGCACCGGCGGCAGCGGGAACCCGGACCTGACGGTGGGCCTGGCCGCGGGCGCGGCGGCGCTCGTCGTGGGCGGCCTGGGGGTCGCGGCGGCCCGGCGCCGCGGCAGCAGGGGCTGACGCGTTGGCCGTCCTCACTGCCCGGCCGGCCCGGTGGGCGGCGGGCGCCGTGCTCGCGGTGGGTGTGCTGGCGGGGTGCAACGACCCCGGCACCGGCTCGCGGCCGGAAGGCCCGGGCTCGCCCACCGCGCCGGCCGCCGGCGCCTCCACCGCGACGGCCCCGGCCACCACCGCCCCGGCGGCACCGCCGGCCGCGGCGATGCCCCGGTCCGCGCCGAAGCGGCTGCGGATCCCGGGCATCGGCGTGGACACCTCCGTGATGCCGCTCGGCCTCGCACCCGACGGCACCGTGCGCGTACCGCCCATCGCGGCGCACTCCCCCGCCGGGTGGTACGACGGGTCGCCGACGCCCGGCCAGACCGGTCCCGCGGTGGTGCTGGGGCATGTGACGGTGGGGCGGTACGGCGACGGGGTGTTCCGCCACCTGGACCGTATGCGGCCCGGTGACAAGGTGCTGGTGGACCGGGCCGACGGCAGCGTCGCGACGTTCGCGGTGGAGCGGGTGCAGACGGTGGCGAAGTCCCACTTCCCGACGCAGGAGGTCTACGGGAACGTCGACCACCCGGCCTTGCGTCTCATCACCTGCGGCGGCACGAAACTGTCGGGCGGAGCGGGGTACACGGACAACGTCATCGTCTACGCCTCGCTGGTCGACGGCTCGTGAACGACTGGTCCGCGGCGGTCGCCACCCCGGTGGCGGGAGTGAGGAGGGGCGTCATCCGGCAGCAGGAAGAACGGGCCGCCTCCGAGCTGTTCGAAGCCGTGTACCCGAGGCTGGCGGGCTGGTGCCGCCGGCTGGTGGACGACGACGGGACGGCGCACGAGATCGCCGCCGAGGCGTTCACCCGGCTGTGGGCCCGCTGGACCCGGGTCGAGGAGCCCACCGGTTTCCTCTTCGTGACCGCGGCCAACCTCGTACGCGACCACTGGCGCAGGACCGAGCGCGAGCGGCGGGCGCTGCGCCGGGTGACGACCGAGCAGGCCCTGCGCGCGCAGGCAGAGGCCGCCGACCCGTCGGTGCGGATACTGGTGCAGTCGCTGCCGGAGCGGCTGCGCAATCCGGTGCTGCTCTACTACTACGCGGACCTGCCGGTCCGGGAGGTGGCCGCGCTGCTGGGACGCAACGAGGGCACCGTCAAGGCCGATCTGCACTCCGCCCGCCAGTTGCTGCGTGCCCGACTCGAGGAACACCATGACCGGATTTCCTGACCTCACGGGGGGCGACCCCGAGGTCCCCGGCCCGGACGAGCCGCTGCTGCGGCAGCCGCCGGGGTATCTGCCGCCGCCACCCGGCGCGTTCGGGCACATCCGGCGGCGGGCGGCACGCCGGCGGCGGCTGCGGACGGCGGGCGGCGGGCTGGCCGCGGCGGCGGTGCTGAGCGGGTCGCTGTACCTGGTGGGCGCGCTCGGCCCGCGCGGCGGCCACGACACGGTGAGCCCGCCGGCGACGAACTCGCTGACCAGCCCGGCGCCCCGGACGGTGACGCCCATGCCGCCGGGCCCGACCTCGCCGGCCGCGCCGTCGGCGACCCCGAGCGCCCGGCGCGGCGGCGACACGCCGTCGCCGGGGGCGAGCACCGGCCCGGCCACCACGACCGGCACACCGGCCCCGGACGACGGCACCGCCACCCGCGGCGGATCGACCCCGATGTGCGCGGCCTCGCAGCTGACGGCGGCGCTCGGCGGCAGCGACGCGGGCGCCGGCAACCTCTACCGCTATCTGCTGCTGACCAACCACGGCTCCACCGCCTGCCACCTCACCGGCTACCCGGGCGTGTCGCTGCTGGACGCCGGCGGCAAGCGCATCGGCACGCCGGCCGACCGGCAGGCGATGGGCTACAGCCAGGTGGTACTGGGGCCCGGCCAGACGGCGAGCGACACGATCCACACCGCGAACCGGATGGGCACGTGCTGGGCGGCCTCGGCGAAGGTGCGGATCTACCCGCCGGGCAGCAAGCAGTGGCTGGACGTGCCCGGCGAGGTCACGATCTGCTCGGACCTGTTCACGATCACCCCGCTCACCGCGGGCCGTACCGGCAACCCCCCGGGGTAGCCGGCGGCGTGCCCGGCCCGGTCAGCGGCAGTCGGGGTGGCCCCAGCCGTCGGCGTTCTTGGCGATGACCTCGCCGGCGGCGTACGGGCGCCCGCAGCGGCAGCGGCCGGGGTATTTGGCCTTGAGGGTACGGGCCGGGCCCGAACCGGAGCCGCCGCCCGCGCCGCCGCCGGAGCGCGTACCGGAGGAGCCGCCCGTACCGGACACCGCGGTCGCGCCGGACGGGCGCGGCGCCTTGCGGACGGTGTCCGGTGTGCGCGGCGGCGGCGGGGAGCCGAGGTGGCTGCCGGCCGCCTCCTGGACGATCGCGGCATGGCTCGCGGCCCGGTCGGCGAAGTCGTTGAGCCGGTCGCCGCCCACCTGGTGCGCGGGCACGTAGCGGAACTCGACGTCCCGGCCGGCCAGCAGCTCGTCGATGCGCACCACCAGCTCCCGGTTGGCGACCGGCTTGCCGGCCGCGGTCTTCCAGCCCTTGCGCTTCCAGCCCGGCAGCCAGGTCGTCACGGCCTTCATCGCGTACTGCGAGTCCATCCTGACCTCCAGCGCGACATCCCGGTCCACCGCGCCGAGCAGCTGCTCCAGCGCGGTGAGCTCGGCGACGTTGTTGGTCGTGCCGCCCAGCGGCCCGGCCTCCCAGCGCGCCGGGTCGCCCCGGTCGTCGGCGATGACCCAGGCCCAAGCCGCAGGTCCCGGATTGCCCTTCGATGCCCCGTCACACGCGGCGATGATGCGTTCACCCACACCGTCGAGGATGCCAGCCGCCCGGGGCCGCGGGCACACCGGCCCCGCCGGCGGCGCTCCGAGTGCGCCGATCGCGGTCGTCACCGAGCATGGGTACGGACAGCACACCGCTGCGGTGAGAGGGCGCCGGGATGGGCAACGGAGCGGGCCGTCCGGAGCCGCGCGAGCCGGCGGACGACGGCACTCGCGGGCCGCGGGACGCCGGCCGCCGCGAGCCGACGGAGGCGGAAGCCGCCGAGCGGCGGCAGATCGACGCCATGAACCGGTTCTCCGACGAGCCCAACGCGCGCACCGCGCCGCCCGCCGCGGAGACCGCCGCCGCCCTGGACGGCGGCGCCGCCGGGGCCGACCGGCGGCGCGACGCGCTGCTGCTGGAGACCGGGCACGACCTGGCGGAGACCGAGTCGCTGTCGGCCGCCCTGAAGACGGTGACCCGGCTGTCCTCCCCGGGCTTCCCGCTGGACGGGCTGGTGGTCTTCGGGGTCACCGACAAGTTCCTGAAGGTCATCGGCCAGTGGGGCTACCGCAGGGGCGACGACGAGCAGGCGTTCCACATGCCGGTCGCGACGACCTTCCCGGCCACCGAGGTGGTCGCCGGGGGCCGCGCGGTGTACCTGTCCTCGCCCGGCGAGTACCGCTCCCGCTACCCCGCCACCTGGCCGCTGGCCGCCCGCTACGGGCGGCAGGCCTGGGCGTTCCTGCCGCTGGTGACGTCGGGGCACGTCAGCGCGGTGTGCCTGGTCTCGTTCCGTACGCCGATGGAGTTCGGCACCGACGAGCGGGCGCTGCTGGTGCTGATCGCCCGGCTGGTGGCGCAGGCGCTGGAGCGCACCAGGACCGGCACCGCGGAGCTGGCGCTGTCGCGGGGGCTGCGGCGCAGCATGGGGGCCACCGCGCCGGCGACGGCCGGGCTGACGGTCGCCACCCGGTATGTGCCGACGGGCGGCGGGCTGGTGGTCGGCGGCGACTGGTACGACGTGATCAACCTGCCCGGCGGGCGGCTCGCGGTGGTCATCGGCGACGTCCAGGGCCATGACGTGCACGCCGCCGCGCTGATGGCGCAGCTGCGCACGGCGGTGCACGCGTACGCCGCCGAGGGCCACGGGCCGGACGCGGTGCTGGTGCGGGCCTCGCACTTCCTGGCCGCGCTGGACGACGACCGCTTCGCCACCTGCCTGTACATCGAGGCGGAGCCGTCCACGGGGATGCTGCACATCGCGCGGGCCGGGCATCCGCACCCGGTGCTGCGGCTGCCGGACGGCACGTGCATGCTCAAGCACGTGGGCGGCGGGCTGCCGCTGGGCCTGATGCCGGGCACCGAGGACTACCCGGTGACCGATCTGGAGCTGCGGCCCGACGAGATCCTGATGCTGTGCACCGACGGCCTGATCGAGACCGGCGGGCACGACATGTACAGCGGCTGGGTGCGGGTCAGGGACGCGATGTCGCCGGGGCCGACCGACGACCTGGAGGGCATCGCCGACCGGCTGATCAAGGCGGTGAACGACCCGCTGGCGCAGCCGCCGGTCCGCGAGGGCGACGACGAGCGGGCGGCGGCCGGTGCCCGCCCGGACCTCGCGCCGCGCAACGAGGACGACATCGCGCTGCTGCTGCTGCGCCGTGACGCGGGCGTGCAGCAGCGGGTGGTGCCCGAGCGCAAGCTGGTGCTGACCATCGAGCAGGACCAGGCGCAGGGGCTGTCGGAGGCGCGGGCGGAGCTGCAGGCGCTGCTGCACGACTGGGCGCAGCCGGACCAGGTGGACACCGCGGTGCTGCTGACGTCGGAGCTGGTCGGCAATGTGCTGATGCACACCGACCAGTCGGCGTCGCTGTCGGCGTCGCTGACCGGTGAGCCGGGCCGCCGGGTGCTGCGGGTGGAGGTCGCCGACAACGGCGACGAGCTGCCGCACCAGCGCAGCCCCGGCGAGATGGCGTCCTCCGGGCGCGGGCTGATGCTGCTGGACATCCTGTCGGGCCAGTGGAGCGTCCGGCCGGAGTCGGAGGGCAAGACGGTGTGGTTCTCGCTGTGGGAGGACGAGGAGGAGGACACGGCCGAGGAGCCGGCGGACGGCGAGGAACCGTCCGTCGACTCCTGGGAGTGAGCGCCGCCCGGCGTCCGGGCGGCGGGGTCAGTGGTGCTGCGGCATCGCGTCGGCGATCTGGTCGCGCAGCTCGTCCGGCGACAGGTAGGCGTCGGTGTACTCGAAGTCCCGCAGTGTGGCGGGCTTGCGCGACTGGAAGCCGGTGCGGACGAAGTCGTCGCCGGCCACCGCGTTGAGCAGCCAGTTGGTCAGCACCCGGGTCTTGGCGACGTTGGTGCGCAGCGCCGACCAGTGGTAGCCGCGGGCGACGGCCTGCGCGGGCATGCCGCGCAGCTCGATGCCCATCGGCTTGGACACCGCGTCCCGCCCGCCGAGGTCGACGACCAGCCCGAGGTCCTTGTGCTTGTACGGCGTGAGGGGCCGGTGCCGGATCGAGGCGATGACGTTGTCGGCGGCCCGTACGCCCTGGCGCATGGCGTGCTGCGCGGTGGGCGGGCAGACCGCGCCCTCCTCGCCCTTGGTGAGGTCGGGTACGGCGGCGGCGTCGCCGAGCGCGAAGACCCCGTCGGCGCCGGGCAGCGTCATCTCGGGGGTGACGGCGAGCCGGCCGCGTACCGTCTCGGCGCCCAGCGTGCCGATCAGCGGGCTCGCCACGACGCCCGCGGTCCAGATCAGGGTGCGGCAGGGCACCACCCGGCCGTCGGTGAAGGTGACCTCCTCCGGCCCCGCCTTGGCGATGGACACCCCGAGCGAGATCTCGATGCCGCGGTCGCGGAGGATCCGCTGGGCGCTGTCGCCGAGCTTCTCGCCGAGCTCGGGCATGAGCTTGGGGGCGATGTCGATCAGGTGCCACTTGATGAGCTTGGGATCCAGCCGGGGGTAGCGGCACAGCGCGGCGCTGGTGAGCCGCTGCAGGCATGCCGCGGTCTCGGTGCCGGCGTAGCCGCCGCCGACGACGACGAACTGCAGCCGCGACTCGCGTTCGACCGGGTCGTGCGAGGCGTCGGCGAGGTCCAGCTGGGCGATGACGTGGTCGCGTACGTACGCGGCCTCGGCGAGCGTCTTCATGCCGCGGGCGTTCTCGACCAGGCCGGGGATGTCGAAGGTGCGGGTGATGCTGCCGGGGGCCAGGACGATGTAGTCGTAGGGCTCGTTGACCATCTCGTCCGTTATCGTCCGCACCACGCAGACCTTGGATCTGGTGTCCACGCCGACCGCGCCGCCGGGGATGATCCGGGTGCGGTAGCGGCGGCTGCGGCGCAGTGACACCGCGATCGACTGCGGTGTCAGGATCCCGGAGGCCACCTGGGGAAGCAGCGGCAGGTAGAGCTGGTAGGAGAACGGCGTGACGAGCGCGATGTCCGCCTCGTCCCTGCCGAGGTTGCGCTCCAGCCTGCGTACGGCTCCCACCCCGGCGAAACCGGCGCCCACCACGAGGATCTTCGGTCGTGCCACGATGTCGTCCCTTTCTGGGGGTGCCTGCGGTCCGGCGGTTCGCCTTCCCGCACGCGGGCGCTTCGCACCTCCTGTCCTACCCCGGGGCCCTGCGCCCCGCCACCGGGCGGGGTGCGGACGGACGGGGTCGGATCGGGCCGCGGCTCGCTACCATGCTGGTGCTCTCGCACGGTTCGCCCTCGTACTCCCGGGGCCGCGGACGGCCCCGGGGTCCCCCACAACTTCCGGAGGTAGACATGCGCAAGAGGCAGGCCGGGGCACGCGGCTCGCGGTTAGGCACCTGCGGCACGGTCGCGGCGGTCGCCGTGCTGGGCGGCGCGCTGGGGATGTCGTCCGCGGCGGCGGCGGAGGTCTCACCGCTGCCGGTCGGGGCACACCAGACGTTCGTCGGGCAGGTCAACGGGGTGACGATCAACGCGGTGATCAAGGTCGGCTGCTTCGGACCGGTCAGCTGGGACTCCACCGGCCACCCGCTCGCCGGGCAGACGGTGTCGGTGCAGCTCGTCCAGGGCAACACTCCCGCGCAGGCGCGGGTCGGCTACACGGGTGAGTCGGCCGACCGGGTGCTGGTCGCCTTCGGCAACGCCACGTCGGTGTCGGCCCAGACGGTGATCAAGGCGTACGGGCTGGCGGTGCCGATCCCGGCGGACCTCAACCTGCCGTGCTCCGGCACCGGGACGGTCGGTTTCGTCCCGGCGCCGACCAGCGCGACCGCGCAGCCGGCGACCGTGGACGTCACCTTCGTCAGCGTGGGCGTGACTCCGGCGGGCTGAGCCGGGCGGCGGCGTCCGCCGCGGGCCCGCACCGGGTACCGCTCGCGTCCGCGCCGGTTCCTGTGCCGGCGACCGAGCGGACGACCAGGCGCCCGGGGCGGCGGGCGCCGCCGCGTTCCAGGGCCAGCGACCACAAGGCCAGCAGCAGCGCGCCGCCGGCGAGCCCGGCGCCGACCCAGTTGGCGGTGGCGTAGCTGTGGCCGGCCGAGACGACCAGGCCGCCGAGCCAGGCGGCGAGCGCGTTGCCGAGGTTGAAGGCGCCGATGTTGGCGGCCGAGGCGAGCGTCGGGGCGCCGGCAGCCTGGTCGAGCACCCGCTTCTGCAGCGGCGGGGTGGTGGACATCCCGAGCGCGCCGACGGCGAAGACGGTGCCGGCGGCTGCGGCCTTGTCGTGCGCGGTGAAGGCGAACAGGCCGAGCACCACGGCGAGGCCGCCGAGCGAGGTGACCAGCGCCGGCATCAGCCGCCGGTCGGCGAACCTGCCGCCGGCGAGGTTGCCGGCGACCATGCCGAGCCCGAGCAGCACCAGCAGCCAGGTCACGCCGCCGTCGGAGTAGCCGGTGACGTCGGTCATCATCGGCGCGAGGTAGGTGAGGGCGGCGAAGACGCCGCCGAAGCCGAGCACGGTCATGCCGAGGGCGAGCAGCACCTGCGGGTTGCGCAGCACCGCCACCTCGTGCCGGAGGCTGACGCCTGCGGGGCGCGGCAGGTCGGGGACGAGGGCGGCGACGCCGATCATGCCGAGCACGCCGAGGCCGGCGACGACCACGAAGGTGGCGCGCCAGCCGGCGCCCTGGCCGACGAAGGTGCCCAGCGGCACGCCGAGGACGTTGGCGACGGTCAGGCCGGTGAACATCGCCGCGATCGCGCCGGCCCGCTTGGCGGGTGCGACGAGCTCGGCGGCCACGACCGAGCCGATGCCGAAGAAGGCGCCGTGCGCGAGCGAGGTGACGACCCGGCCGGCGAGCATGACGCCGAAGTCCGGGGCGGCGGCCGAGATGAGGTTGCCGGCGGTGAAGACGCCCATGAGCAGCACCAGCATGCGCTTGCGGGTGATCTTCGTGCCGAGCGCGGTCATCGGCGGCGCGCCGGCCGCGACACCGAGGGCGTATCCGGTGACCAGGAATCCGGCGGTCGGGACCGAGACGCCGAAGTCGTCGGCGACCTGGGGAAGCAGCCCGATGGGCACGAACTCGGTGGTGCCTATCCCGAAGGCCCCGATGGCGAGGGCCAGCAAGGCGAGAGGCATGAGGGGCACACCCTTCCGATGGCATGTGTATGCGGCGCATGTGTATGTGCGGCAGCGCGTTAAGCGCGTCGGCACTTAACACGCGCTGACAATAGTTGCAGGCGCGGGTTATTTGCAAACGCGTTAGAGTGGGGCGGAAGCGGGCGGAACCAGGCCCGGCAGCCGCCGCCCACCGCCCCGCCATGGAGGAGCGATGACCGCCACCGATCCGGCCATGACCGCACTCGCCGCCGGCTGGTGCGCCCTGTCGCTGCTGCACGGGCGGATCGAGGCGCACCTGGAGCGGGCGCTCCAGGACGGCCATGGGCTGAGCGTCCGCGAGTTCTCGCTGCTGGACGTGCTCAGCCGGCAGCACGACGGCGAGGGCGGGCATCTGCAGATGAAGCAGGTCGCCGACGCGGTGGTGCTCAGCCAGTCCGCGACGACCCGGCTCGTCACCCGGCTGGAGGAACGCGGCCTGCTCTCGCGCTACCTGTGCCCCACCGACCGGCGCGGCATCTACACCGACGTCACCGCGGCCGGCGCGGACCTGCTCGCCGCCGCCCGCCCGACCGGCGACGCGGCGCTGCGCGAGGCCCTCGGCCGGGCCGCCGCCGACCCGCGGCTCGCCCCGCTGGTCGCCGCCGTCGAGCACATCGGCGGGCCCGTCCCCGCCTGACTCCGCGCCCCCACCGCACCCGGCGGCGTACGGTTACCAGCCTGGGCCCGCGGACCGCCGCGGCCACCCCCGAGCAGCGGGAGGACGAGGTGCGGATCGCGGTCTTCGGCGGCACCGGCGGCACCGGGCGCCGGTTCGTCGCGCAGGCGCTGGCCGCCGGCCACCAGCTGATCGCGCTGGTACGCGACCCCGCCAAGGCGCCGCCCGCCCACGACGGGCTGACCGTGCTCACCGGCGAGGCGACCTCGGACCAGGGCGCGGTGACCGCGGCCGTCACCGGCGCCGACGCCGTCGTCAGCGCACTGGGCACCGAGCGCACCTGGCAGGGCGTACGGGCGCCCACCGTGATGGCCGAGGCGACCGCGCGCATCGTCACGGCGATGCGGGAGGCGGAGGTGGCCCGGGTGGTGTGGCTGTCGGGGCTGGGCGTCGGGGACACCCTCGCCGAGGTGCCGCCGCTGCCGCGGCTGGCCTACCGCGCGCTGCTAAGCCGGGTCTACGCCGACAAGGCGGCCGGCGAGCGCCTGCTGCGCCGCAGCGGGCTGGACTGGACGCTGGTCTACCCGGTGATGATGACCAACGGCGCCCCCACCGGCCGCTACCGGCACGGCGAGCGGCTGGAGCTGCGCGGGGTGCCCACCGTCGCGCGGGCCGACGTGGCCGCCTTCATGCTCGGCCGGGTCACCTCGGGCGACTACCTGCACAAGATCGCGGTGATCGCGGACTGACCCGCCCGGCAGGGGAGTTGCCGCCCACCAGGGCGTTACCATCGTCCCTCCGCGGGTGCGGCCGGCGCCCGTTCACACGGAAGGCGGCGGCGGCCCGCGATGAAGGTGGTTGTTTTCGGTGCCTCGGGCATGGTCGGGCACGGGGCGCTGCGCGCCGCGCTGCTGGACGACGGCGTCACGGAGGTGGTCGCGGTCGGCCGCAGCCCGCTGGGCCTGGCCCACCCCAAGCTGCGCGAGGTCGCGCACCACGACTTCACCGACCTCACGCCCGTCGCCGCCGAGCTGGCCGGCGCGGACGCCTGCTTCTACTGCCTGGGCGTGTCGACCAGCGGCCACAGCGCCGAGGTCTACCGCCGGGTCAGCCACGACTTCCCGCTCGCCGCCGCGCGCCTGCTGGCGCCGGGCAACCCCGACCTGACCTTCACCTACGTCTCGGGCGCCGGCACCGACAGCACTGAGCAGGGCCGGGTCGCGTGGGCCCGGGTCAAGGGCCGCACCGAGAACGCCCTGCTCGCGATGGACATGCGCGCGTACATGTTCCGCCCCGGCTACATCCGCCCGGTCGACGGAGCGGTCTCCCGCACCCGGCTCTACCGGATCGCCTACCGGCTCACCTCCTGGCTCTACCCGCTGGCGCACCGCCTGGTCCCGGACCGGGTGACGACGACCGAGGTGCTGGGCCGGTCGATGCTGGCGGTGGTGCGGCTGGCGGGCGCCGGGCCGCACATCCTGTCCACCCGGGACATCAACCGGCTGGGCGCGGGGGCCGGCGCGTGAGGCCGCGTTCGGCGACTCGGGCGGTCTTCACGCCCGGGGGACATACCCCGGGGGCCGAGCGGGCACAAGCTGCGTCATGACCGAGATCGGACTGCCCAGCGGCATCCGCGCCTGCCTCTTCGACCTCGACGGGGTCCTCACACCGACGGCGCTGGTGCACGCCGCCGCGTGGAAGGAGACCTTCGACGCGCTGCTGCGCACCATCGAGGGCCCGGACTTCCAGCCCTTCGACGCCACCGCCGACTACGACGCCTACGTGGACGGCCGGCCGCGCGCCGACGGGGTGCGGACCTTCCTGGCCACCCGCGGCATCGAGCTGCCCGAGGGCGAGGAGAACGACCCGCCGGAGCTCAACACCGTGCAGGGCGTGGGGAACCGCAAGAACGTGCTGGTGCTGGAGAAGATCCGGGAGGACGGCGTGGACCCGTACCCCGGCTCGGTGCGCTACCTGGAGGCGGTGCGGGGCGCGGGGCTGCGCACCGCGGTGGTCTCCTCCAGCGCCAACTGCAAGGACGTGCTGGTCTCGGCCGGCATCGAGCAGCTCGTCGACGTGCGGATCGACGGCGTCGTGGCCCGCGAGCGGGGCCTGCGCGGCAAGCCGAAACCGGACACGTACCTGGAGGCGGCGCACGACCTGGGCTTCGGCCCCGACGCGTGCGCGGTCTTCGAGGACGCGCTGGTCGGCATGGACGCCGGGCGCGCCGGCCGGTTCGGCTGCGTGGTGGGCGTGGACCGCGTCGGGCAGGCCGAGGAACTGCGCAGGCACGGCGCCGACGTCGTCGTGAAGGACCTCGCCGACCTGCTGGAGCCGCACCGGTGATCATCGACCCGGCCTTCGAGGTCTCGCCGTGGAGCCTGCGCGAGCACGAGCTCAACCTCGACCTGCTGCCGCAGAGCGAGTCGGTCTTCGCGCTGTCCAACGGGCACATCGGCTGGCGCGGCAACCTCGACGAGGGCGAGCCCAACGGCCTGCCCGGCTCGTACCTCAACGGGCTGCACGAGCTGCACCCGCTGCCGTACGCGGAGGCCGGCTACGGCTACCCGGAGTCGGGCCAGACCGTCATCAACGTCACCAACGGCAAGCTGATCCGGCTGCTGGTCGACGACGAGCCGTTCGACCTGCGCTACGGCACGATCCGCTCGCACACCCGCGAGCTGGACCTGCGGGCCGGGGTGCTGCGCCGGGAGTGCGAGTGGGTCTCCCCCGCCGGGCGGGCGGTACGGGTGCGCTCGACGCGGCTGGTGTCCTTCCAGCAGCGCGCGGTCGCCGCGATCGCCTACGAGGTCGAGCCGCTGGACGACGGCGAGGTGCGGCTGGTGGTGCAGTCGGAGCTGGCCGCCAACGAGGAGGTGCCGCACGCGGCGGGCGACCCGCGGGTCTCGGCGGCGCTGGAGTCGCCGCTGCAGCCCGAGGAGCACGCCGCCTCCGGCACCCGGCTGCGCCTGGTGCACTCCACCACCCGCAGCCGGCTGCGGGTCGCGGCGGCGGCCGACCACCGGGTGCAGGGCCCGGCCGGCACCACGCAGGTCTCCGCGGACTCCGGCGCCGACGTCAGCCGGCTCACCGTCACCTCGGTGGTCAAGACCGGCGAGTGCCTGCGGCTGGAGAAGTTCGTCGCCTACGGCTGGTCGGCGACCCGCTCGCTGCCGGCGCTGCGCGACCAGGCCGACGCGGCGCTGGTCGGCGCCAAGGACACCGGCTGGCAGGGGCTGCTGGACCAGCAGCGGGCGTATCTGGACGACTTCTGGGAGCGCGCCGACGTCGAGGTGGACGGCGACACCGAGATCCAGCAGGCGGTGCGCTTCGCGCTCTTCCACGTCCTCCAGGTCGGCGCGCGGGCCGAGGAGCGGGCGCTGCCGGCCAAGGGCCTGACCGGCTCCGGCTACGACGGGCACACCTTCTGGGACGCCGAGACGTTCGTGCTGCACATGCTGTGCCTGACCTCGCCGCGGGCCGCCGCCGAGGTGCTGCGCTGGCGGTACAACACGCTGCCCGCCGCCAAGGAGCGGGCGCGGCAACTGGGCTTCGAGGGCGCGGCGTTCCCGTGGCGCACCATCAACGGCGAGGAGGCGTCCGGCTACTGGCCGGCCGGCACCGCCGCCTTCCACATCAACGCCGACATCGCCGACGCCGTCGTGCGGTACGTCGCGGCCACCGGCGACGAGGCGTTCGAGCGCGACACCGGCCTGGAACTGCTCGTGGAGACCGCCCGGTTGTGGCGCTCGCTGGGCCACCACGACCACGCCGGCGCCTTCCACATCGACGGCGTGACCGGGCCGGACGAATACAGCGCGATCAGCGACGACAACGTCTACACCAACCTCATGGCGCAGGGGAACCTGGACGCCGCCGCCGACGCCGCAAAGCGGCACCCGCGGCACGCGGCGGCGCTCGGCGTGACCGACGAGGAGACCGCGGCCTGGCGGGACGCGGCGGCGGCGATGACCCTGCCGTACAACGACGACCTCGGGGTGCACGAGCAGTCGGCGGGCTACACCCGGCACCAGGTGTGGGACTTCGCCGGCACCGACTCGGCGAACTACCCGCTGATGCTGCATTACCCGTACTTCGACCTCTACCGCAAGCAGGTCGTCAAGCAGGCCGACCTGGTGCTGGGGATGTATCTGCGCGGCAACGCCTTCACCCCGGAGCAGAAGGCGCGCAACTTCGCCTACTACGAGCCGCTGACGGTACGCGACTCGTCGCTTTCGGCCTTCGGGCAGGCGGTGATCGCCGCCGAGGTCGGGCACTTGCAGCTGGCGTACGACTACATCGGCGAGTCGGCGCTGATCGACCTGGAGGACCTGGAGAACAACGCCCGCGACGGGCTGCACATCGCGGCGCTGGCCGGCACCTGGACGGCGCTGGTGGCCGGGCTCGGCGGGATGCGGATGGTGGACGGCGGGCAGTCCATCGGCTTCGCGCCCAAGCTGCCCGACGCGCTCAGCCGGCTGGCCTTCCGGCTGCTCTTCCGCGGCCGGCGGCTGCGGGTGGAGGTGGGCAGGACGTCGGCGACGTACACGATGACCGGCGGCGGCCCGCTGGAGGTGCGGCACTACGAGACGCCGTTCACGCTGCACCCGGACAAGCCCGAGGAGCGCGACCTGCCCGAGTTCACCCACCGCCCGCCGCCCCGGCAGCCCCCGGGCCGGGCCCCGCTGCGGCGCCGGCAGCAGAAGTAGCCCGCCGGGCCGCGCCGATGGCCGCCGGCCCGGCGGGAAGCGGGTGACGCGGGGCGGAGCGGGCTGACACACTGGCCCGGTGCGCGACTACGACATAGTGGTGATCGGTTCGGGCCCCGGCGGGCAGAAGGCGGCCATCGCGGCGGCCAAACTCGGGCGGCGGGCGGCGCTGGTGGACCGCGGCGACCGGCTCGGCGGGGTCTCGCTGCACACCGGCACCATCCCGTCCAAGACGCTGCGCGAGGCGGTGCTCTACCTCACCGGCCTCAACCAGCGCGACCTGTACGGGCAGAGCTACCGGGTCAAGGAGGACATCACCGTCGCCGACCTGACGGCCAGGACCCAGCACGTGGTCGGCCGCGAGGTGGACGTGGTGCGCAGCCAGCTGTCCCGCAACCGGATCACCGTGCTGGACGGCACCGGGCGCTTCCTGGACGACCACACCGTCGCGGTCACCGGCCCCGGCGGGCAGGAACGGGCGGTCACCGCCGACCACGTCGTCATCGCCACCGGCACCCGGCCGGCCCGACCGGCGAGCGTGGAGTTCGACGACGTCACGGTCATGGACTCCGACAGCGTGCTGCGCATGGACCGGGTGCCGCGCTCGATGGTGATCGTGGGCGCCGGCGTCATCGGCATGGAGTACGCCTCGATGTTCGCCGCGCTCGGCAGCCGGATCACGGTGGTCGAGCAGCGCGAGGGCATGCTGGACTTCTGCGACGCCGAGATCGTCGAGGCACTGCGCTACCACCTGCGCGACCTCGGGGTGACCTTCCGCTTCGGCGAGACGGTCGCCGCGGTGGAGCGGCACGAGCGCGGCACGCTCACCGTGCTGGCCAGCGGCAAGAAGATCGCGGCCGACGCGGTGATGTACAGCGCCGGCCGGCAGGGCCTGACCGACGGACTGGCCCTGGACAAGGCCGGGTTGACCGCCGACAAGCGCGGCCGGCTGGCGGTGGACGAGCACTACCGCACGGCCGTCCCGCACATCTACGCCGTCGGGGACGTCATCGGCTTCCCGGCGCTCGCCGCGACCTCGATGGAGCAGGGCCGCTGCGCGGCCTACCACGCCTTCGGCGAGCCGGCCCACGGGCTGGCGGACCTGCAGCCGATCGGCATCTACACCATCCCGGAGATCAGCTTCATCGGCCGCACCGAGGACGAACTGACCGACGCCTCCGTGCCGTTCGAGGTCGGGGTCTCCCGCTACCGGGAGCTGGCGCGCGGCCAGATCATCGGCGACGCGCACGGCATGCTCAAGCTGCTGGTGTCGCCGCAGGACCGCAAGCTGCTGGGCGTGCACTGCTTCGGCACCGGCGCGACCGAGCTGATCCACATCGGGCACGCCGTGATGGGCTGCGGCGGCACGGTGGACTACCTGGTGGACGCGGTCTTCAACTACCCGACGCTCGCCGAGTCGTACAAGGTGGCCGCGCTGGACGTGACCAACCGCATGCGGCAGATCGACCGGCTGGACTGACGCCGGCTCCCTGTGCACGCCCGGGCATTGACAACCACTGCCCCCATGTCAAATATGGGAGCGCTCCCACGCATGGCACCCCCACATCCGCCTCAGCGAAGGTGAGAACTCCTGTGCGCCCAGGCATTGCGATCAGCTCGGCCCCCTTGCGCAGACGGCTCGCCGCCTGCGCCTCCGTCGTGGCACTCGGCGCCGCGCTGCTGGCCGGCGGCCAGGCCGCCAGTGCCGACGACCCCGGCACCCCCGCCCCGCAGGCCGTCGACGTCACGGTCAACGCCGCCGAGGGCCAGGGCACCATCCCGGACACCGCCTACGGCCTCAACAGCGCGGTGTGGGACTCCCAGATGAACGCCCCCCAGGTCCAGGACCTGCTGTCGGCCGCGAACATCGGCATGCTGCGCTACCCCGGCGGCTCCTACGGCGACATCTACCACTGGGTCGACAACACCGCCCCCGGCGGCTACGTCGCACCCGGCACCGACTTCGACGCGTTCATGGGCACGGCGAAGAAGATCGGCGCGCAGCCCATGCTCATCGCCAACTACGGCTCCGGCACGCCGCAGGAAGCCGCCGACTGGGTCCGCTACGCCAACGTCACCAAGAACTACGGCGCGAAGTTCTGGGAGGTCGGCAACGAGCTGTACGGCAACGGCCATTACGGCAGCGGCTGGGAGACCGACAACCACGCCGACACCTCGCCGACGGCCTACGCGAACAACGTCGTCTCCTACGTGACGGCCATGAAGGCGGTCGACCCGACGATCAAGGTCGGCGCGGTGCTGACGCTGCCGGGCAACTGGCCGGACGGGGTGATGGCCGGCGGTGAGACCTCCGACTGGAACCACACGGTGATCCCGCTGGTCGCCGGCAAGGCCGACTTCGTCATCGTGCACTGGTACCCGGGCGGCTCCGACGCCGCCGGGATGCTCAACACCCCCTCGCAGCTGGCGGGTGAACTGGCCCAGCTGCACGACCAGTTGGCCGAGGGCGGCGCGGCGGGCATGCCGGTGGCGCTCACCGAGCTCAACTCGAACGTCTTCGAGACGACGCAGCCCAACGCGCTGTTCGGCGCGGACGCCTACCTCACCGCGCTGCAGAGCGGCGTCTTCACCGTCGACTGGTGGGACACCCACAACGGGCCGGGCACCATCAGCACCGCGCCGGACGGGGCGACCGACTTCAACGACTACGGCATCCTGTCCAGCGGCACCTGCGTCGGCACGGTGTGCGAACCGCCGCTCAACACGCCCTTCGCGCCCTACCACGCCATCTCGATGCTCAGCCATCTCGGCACGCCCGGCGACCAGTTGATCGCCGCCGCGAGCGGCAGCCAGCTGGTGGCCGCGCACGCGGTGCACCGCAAGGACGGCGACCTGAGCGTCATGCTCATCAACAAGGACCCGGCGAACCCGCAGACCGTCGCGCTGCATTACGCGGGCTTCACCGCGGACGGCTCCGCGGCCACCGTCGACACCTTCCGCGACCGGGCGTCGGCCATCGACAGCACGACCGCGCCGGACACCGGCACCTGGACGCTGCCGCCGTACTCGATCACGACGGTGACCGTGCACCCGAAGTCCGGCACCTCCTCGGCCCTGAGCGCGCCCGGCGCCCCGAAGGTCACCGCCGCCGGCGCCACCAGCGCCACCGTGAGCTGGACGCCGTCCAGCGGCGGCAAGGCCGACCGCTACGAGGTCTACCGCCAGGCCGGCGCCAACAGCGAGCTGCTGGCGACCTCCACCGGCACCTCCGCGACCGTGCACAACCTGCCGCCCGGCAGCACCGGCACCTGGAACGTCCTGGCCAGGGACGCGAGCGGCCACCTGTCGCGCCCCTCGGACCCGGTGACCGTACGCACCGGCACACCGCAGGACGCGACGTGCAAGGTGTCGTACGACCTGACGGCCGGCTGGGGCAACGGCTTCAACGCCAACGTCACCGTGACCAACACCGGGCCGGCGACGATCAACGGCTGGACGCTGGCCTTCACCTTCCCCAGCAGCGGCGAGTCCGTCAGCGGCTTCTGGAACGCCAACCTGAGCTCCGACGGCAGCCATGTGACGGCGACCCCGGTGGACTGGAACGCCACCCTCGCCCCGAACGGCGGCAACTCGGCGACCTTCGGCTTCACCGGCGCCAACAACGGCGCCTACCAGCCGCCGACGGTCTTCACGCTCAACGGGACGGTCTGCACCACGGTGTGAGGCCCGTCCGCCCTTCTGGCCCGCCTGCCGCACCCGCCGCCTGTCAGGGGCGCCGGGCGCGGCAGGCGCATTTCTGCGGCGTGCGGGGTTGTGCCCGGCCGCACCCCGGTAGGACTACGCCTGCCCGCCGGCCGGTACGCGCCGGGTCGCGGTCCAGGCCAGCAGCTCGTCGGCGGTCCAGGTGGTGACGATGCGCGCGGCGGGGATGCCCGCCTCCTGCGCGCGGGCGCAGCCGTAGGCCTGCCAGTCCAGCTGGCCGGGGGCGTGCGCGTCGCTGTCGATCGCGAAGAGCGTGCCGGCGTCGCGGGCGAGCGCCAGCAGCCGGCGCGGCGGGTCCAGGCGCTGCGGGCTGCTGTTGATCTCCACGGCGGTGCCGGCCGCCGCGCACGCGGCGAAGACGGCGCCGGCGTCGTAGGAGGACTCCGGGCGGCTGCGCCGCGGGCCGAGCAGCCGGTTCGTGCAGTGGCCCAGCACATCCACCAGCGGGTTGCCGGCCGCGGCGAGCAGCCGGCGGGTGAAGGCGGGCGCGGGCATCTTCAGCTCGGAGTGCGCCGAGGCGACCACGACGTCCAGCCGGTCCAGCAGCTCGTCCTCCTGGTCGAGCGAGCCGTCGGGCAGGATGTCGCACTCGATGCCGGTGAGCAGCCGGAAGGGCGCCGCGCCGGCCTCCTCCTCGGCGCGCAGCTCGGCGTTGAGCTCCGCGACGGCGTCGAGCTGCCGGCGCAGCCGGCCGGCGGTCAGGCCGCGGGCGATGCGCAGCCGCGGCGAGTGGTCGGTGAGCACCGCCCAGCGGTGCCCGGCGGCCCGGGCGGCGCGAGCCATCACCCCCGGCGGGCTGCCCCCGTCGGACCAGTCGGAGTGCAGATGGCAGTCCCCGCGCAGGGCACCGCGCAACGCACCCCCGCCCGCCGCGAGCGGACCGCCGGCGGTCCGTTCGAGATCGGCCAGATAGCCCGGGATGCGCCCGGCGGCGACCTCGGCGAGCACCGTACCGGTGGTGGCACCGATGCCCTTGAGGTCGGTGTACCGCCCGGTCGCCGCCCGCCGCTCCCGCTCAGCGTCCGGCAGCCCGCCCACCACGGCGGCGGCATTGCGGAACGCCCGGATCCGGTAGACGGGCGCGTCAGCGCGCTCCAGCAGAAACGCCACCCGCTCCAACACCTCGATCGGCTCCACCCCCTCCCGTTTCCCACCCCCACCCACGCCATAACAGCCAGGCACCACGCGTCACACGTCGGGGCCCGTTTCCGCCGCGGCGGCGGCGCCCTTGGCGGCCCAGGTACGCAGGGCGGCCCGGCCGGCGAAGTTGCCGACGTTGTGGTCCAGGCCGCCGGCCTCGCTGTACTGGTGGAAGAGCCAGGGGTGCTGTACGCGCGGGTGGCCCTTGGGGGCCGAGGGGTCGGCGATCCAGAGGCCGTCCGCGCAGTAGGACGTGGTGTCCCGGTGCAGCCAGAAGTCCCGGTTGCAGTACAGGACGACGCGGTGGTCGGGGGCCTTGGACTTCACATGCTTGAGCCAGGCGTCCTTGTTCGCGTTGGAGACGCCGGCGTCTTCCCAGTCCAGGGCCAGGAAGTCGCCTGGTTTGGCGCCGGCGTGGGCGAGGAAGTAGTCGGCCTGGGCGTTGACCGAGCCGGGGCGGGCGAAGTGGTAGTGGCCGACGACCAGTCCGTGGGAGCGGGCGGTGGCGACCTGCCCGGCGTGCTTGGGGTTGACGTACCCCGATCCCTCGGTGGCCTTGACGACGACGAAGTCCAGTCCCTTGGTGGCGTAGTCGCTGCTCTGGTAGGAGGCGACGTCGATGCCGTTGACCGTCATGGGCGGTCCTTTCGGTGGTTCAGGTGCGGTGCTCCGGCCGGTGCCTCAGTGCACGGGGCCGACGTCGAAGGTGTCGCCGCAGACGACCGGGTTCTTGGTCGCGAGCGTCATGGAGTCCTTGGATCCGGGCGGGTAGACCATGATGAGGGTGGGGGTGCGCCAGCACCCGCCGTCCTTGATGCCCTGGTTGAGGGTGTGCAGGTCGGCCTCGACGGTCTGGCCGGGCGCGAGGCGTACGGCGCTCGCCTTGACCGGTTGCCGGTCGGCGGGCTTGCCGATGACGCTGCCGTCGCCGCGCAGCAGCGACACGCCGGGGAAGCCGGTGAGGGTGCAGGCGTGCGAGGTGGTGTTGGTGAAGTCCAGCGGGTAGTAGATGCTGCCGGCGCCCGGGTCGCCGCGGCCGAGCGTCATCTTCAGCTCGGTGACGGTGCAGCGCGCGGACGCCGCCTGCGCGGAGCCGGAACCGGAGCCGGAGCCCGTGCCGGTGGTGCTGCGCGCGGCGGTGGTCGGGGCCGTGGTCGCGGTGGCGCCGGAGGAGTCGCCCGGGGTGGTGCCGGTCGGCGCCGGCGCGGTGGCCGACGGGGCGGGCTTGCTGTCCGCGGCCGGGCCGGTGGCGTCGCCGTTGCCGTTGCCGCAGCCGACGGCCGCCGCGGACAGCAGCGCCGCGGACGCGGCTGCGAGGACGGCGGCGCGGCGCCGGTGCCGCCGCGGGCGGGGGCCCGTGGCAGTCGTGGGTTCGGTGGAGGACGAGTTCGACATACTGATCAGGTGCTCGCCGAAGGCCCGGTTCGAACCTGGCAGGCCCTTATTGTTGCCGTCTTCGCACATTGTCACCATACGGAACGGTGGGAACAGCACACCCATACGAAACACGTGTACGCCGACCGTACGTACGTATGACCGGCGGGCGGCTCATGGCCCCCGGCGGCGCCTGAGCGTCACTCCCGGCCGCGCCGGTGCCGGCGGACCTCCCAGACCACCAGCGCGGCCACGACCACCGCGGCGACGACCGCCGCGACCGCCGTCCCCGCGGTCTTCTCGACCTGCTGGTAGGCCGAGCCCGCGAAGTAGCCCAGCAGCGTGAACCCGACGCCCCACACCAGCCCGCCGAGCGCGTTGAACAGCAGGAACGTGTGGTAGGGCATGCGCGAGATACCGGCGAGGGCGGGCATCATGGCCCGGAAGAAGGCGATGAAGCGCCCGAGGAAGACCGCGGCGGGCCCGCGTCTGCGGATGAAATTCCGCGCCTGGTCGATCCGCTTGCGGTGCCCGCGCAGCGCCCTGGTCTCCAGGATGCGCGGCCCGAACCGGCGGCCGACCTCGTAGCCGACCGAGTCCCCGGCGACCGCCGCGACGACCACCACGAGCGCCAGCCAGTACACCGACACCCGCCCCTGGCTGGCGATCACCCCGCCGAGCACCACCGCCGTCTCGCCGGGCAGCACGAAGCCGAAGAACAGCGCGTCCTCGCAGAACACCAGTGCCCCCACGATGGCGTAGACGGCGGCGCCGGAGGAGCGGGAGAGCCAGTCGGTGATGGAATGCATGAGGTGAGCCTTCCCGCTTCGCCGCGCCGCTCCCGGCCAAGTCGCCGCGACGCGCCCCGGGGTCGGCGAAATGGGCGGTTGGGCCGGGATTCACGGACTCCTCACCGGGAATTAGGCCCGGTGGCCGCAACGTGATGGGGTGTCGGCTCGTCCAATGAGTACAGGCGCTTGTGCGGGAGGCGGGGGACGTGATGGCGGGGGCGGGCACCGTGCGGTGGGTGCGGGCGGCACGGGCTGCGGTGGCGGGCACGGCGGTGGGCGCGGCGGTGCGTGCGGTGACGGGTGCCGTCCGGGGTGGTGCGCGGCGGGCCGGCGCGGTGGCGGCGGCGCTGCTCGCGCTGCTGCTGTGGCTGCCGGGGGCGGCGCACGCGGCGCCCGGCGACGACGCGGGCGGGTGGGGCTTCCCCACCTTCACCGCGGACCCGGGCATGACGGACTACGCCGACCGTACGGTGGAGCTGGCCGGGCGGCTGGAGCGGCACACCGGCGGGACCGGGAGCGGCAGCGGGAGCAGCGGTGGCGGGCGGGCCGGGGGCGCGTTCGGCGAGACGATAGACCTGGTCGCCGGGGATCCGCAGGGCGGCGGCGGGAAGCTGCTGGGCACGGTCACCACGGGGCTGGGCGGCGGTTTCCGGCTGCCGGGCGCGAGCGTGGACGTGCGGCCGGAAAGCGTGGGCCCGGGGCCGTTCAGCGTGCCGGTGCACGCGCTGCACCGTACCGCCGCGGGCGCGTACGGCGACTGGGACGCCGACGCGGAGGTGGACGTCACGGTGGTGCCGAGCGCGGTGCGGCTGACGGCCGACTTCACGCCGGGCGCGCAGGCGGCGGCCGGGCGGCAGGTCACGGTGTCGGGCGTGGTCGAGCGGGCGGCGGGCGCGGGGTGGCTGCCGGTGGCCGGGGCGGCGGTACGCGTCGGCTTCCGGCCGGACGACGGTACGCCGCCGGTCGCGGTGACGGTGCGCACGGGCGCGGACGGCGGCTTCGGCACGGACTTCACGGCCGCCGCGACCGGCACGGTGTCGGCGGACCTCGGCCCCTCGGACGACCCGTACCTCGACCTCGGCGCCGCCCGGCCGCGTACCGCGCAGGTGACGGTGGCCGCCCCGACGGCGAGTCCGACGGCCGGCACGCCCACGCCGGCCCCGAGGCACCAGGCGGCACCGGCGGTGCGGCACCGCACCGCGACGGCCACGGCGTCCGCGCCGGCGGCTCCGGCCGCGGCCCCGACGCCCTCCCCCAGCGCGGCGGGCCAGGACGTCCAGCCGGACCTCGCGGCGACCGGCCCCAACGGCTTCACCCGCGCGGCCTTCCTGACCGGCGGCAGCACGCTGATCGCGGCGGGCCTGCTGCTGGCGGCGGCCCGGCGCCGGATGGTGCGGGCGGGCTGAGCCCCCGGCCGGCGGCGGGGTCCCGGCGGGCGTCAGGTGCCGTACAGCTCGCGGTAGCTCGGGAAGTCGCCGCCGGGGCCGGACACGGACTGCGCCGCCAGCAGGGCGTGCCGGATCGCGCGGGCGAGGGCGTCGGCGCCCGCCGCGAGGACCGCGTTCAGCGCGCCGGCCTCGGCGTGCACGGCGAAGGCCGGGTCGGGGACGGGCGCGCCGGGCGGGAGGAGGGGGCGGCGGCCGGTCGCCATGGCGAAGACGGTGTCGCCGTCGGAGAGCAGGTGGACGGGGCGGATCGCGCGGGCGAGCCCATCGTGGGCGGTGCCGGCGAGCTTGTGGGCCTGCGCGCGGGTCAGCTCGGCGTCGGTGGCGACGACGGCGAGGGTGGTGTTGAGCGGCTGCGCCAGGCGCTCGCCGGCGTCCTTCGCCGCGGCGGCGAGCCGCCGCGCGGCCCGTTCCCGTACGTCCGCGGCGACCGGGCCGCCGCGGCCCGCCGCGTCCGGGCCCGCCCACAGCGCGCCGGTGCCGGGGTCGACGGCGGAGCCGACCGCGTTGACCACGGCGAGCGCCGCGACGGTGACCCCGGAGGGCAGCACCAGGCTCGCGCTGCCGACGCCGCCCTTGAGGCCGCCGGCGACCGCGCCGGTCCCGGCGCCGGCGTTGCCCTGCGGCACGGGCGCGCCCTCGGCTGAGGCCGCCGCGGCCTCGACCGCCGCGCGGCCCATCGCGGCGTCCGGTCGGGCGCGCCAGTCGCCGCCGCGGCCGAGGTCGAACAGGGCGGCGGCGGGCACGACGGGCACCACCCGGCCGGGTCCGCCGACGGGGAAGCCGCGGCCCTGCTCCTCCAGCCAGGCCAGCACGCCGGAGGCCGCGTCGAGGCCGTAGGCGCTGCCGCCGGTCAGCACGACCGCCTCGACGCGCGGGACGAGGTTGCGCGGGTCGAGGGCGTCGGTCTCCCGGGTTCCGGGGCCGCCACCGCGTACGTCCACCGCGGTCACCGCGCCGCCGGCGGGGGCCAGTACGACGGTGACGCCGGTCAGCCAGCCGTCGCCGGCGCGCCCGGCGTGGCCGACCCGCAGGCCGGCCACGTCGGTGAGCGCGTCGGCGGCGCCGGTGGCCTGCTGCTCGCCCATCGGGCCCGCCTCCCGCCTGCCGTGCGGCTGCGTCACGCCGCTCCGTCCCGGTTTCCGTCCCTGCCCCGGTTTCCGTCGCCGCCATCCTCGCCGGTGCCCTCGCCCGGCCGCGCGCCGGGCACGCCGTGGGCGGCGAGCACGGACAGGGCGGCGGGTACGTCGTCCGGGGTGACCAGCGGGCGGATCCGGCGGCCCAGGTCCAGCAGCAGGCCCTCGGACTTGCGCATCCGGTGCGGGTCGAGGCTCGCCCACACCGTCCAGTTCGCGGTCCCCCACACGCGGTACTGCCCGGTCAGCGGGCCGAGCCGCACCCGGCGCACGGCGGCGAGCCGGTCGTAAGGGACGGTCTTGGTGCCCCAGGGGAAGTAGTAGCCGCGGATACGTATCGCGTCGTCGGTGCAGCTGATCCAGGTGTCCCGGTAGGTGTCCGCCATGGTCCAAGTGTGCGTCACCGGCGGGCGCGGTCAGTGGCCCGAGGTGGCCTTGAGGCCGACGACGGCGACGATCAGCAGCGCCACGAAGAAGATCCGCGCGGCGGTCGCCGGCTCGCCCAGCAGCAGCATGCCGGCGATCGCGGCGCCGGCCGCGCCGATGCCGACCCATACGCCGTAGGCCGTGCCGATGGGCAGGGTGCGGGCGGCGCGGGACAGCAGCAGCATGCTGGCGACGATGCCCGCGCCGGTGGCCAGGCTCGGCCACAGGCGGGTGAAGCCGTCGGTGTGTTTCATACCGACCGACCAGAGGACTTCCAGCAGACCGGCGAGGACGAGCAGGACCCATGCCATGACGGCACCTCCGTGAACGGTGATGTACGGGGGTGCGCCGTCTTTGCAGGGTCCCGGTACGGCGCGCTCGTCGGGTTCCCCCCAGGCTAGCAAAGTCCGGCATTACGGGCGGGCGGGGCGGCGGCCCGTCCGCGGTGCGGCGGGGGCGCGGCGGGGGCGCGGCGGGGTGCGTACGGCGGCTGGGGGGCGAGAGGTCCGATGTCAGGGCGGTTTTCCGCCGACGCGGGGCACTTGGCGGGGCGCGGGGGAGCGAGTCATCCGAACTCTGCGCTGCGGGGCGGGTGTCGGGGCGGGCCGCCGGGGGAATGACAGAGCCATTCCCCCCCACCACAGGAGGTCCCTGTGCAACGACATGTGCGCCCGCTGCGACGCACCGCGGTCCTGGCGACCGCAGCCCTGGCCGCCGGGCTGTTCCTGGCGGCCCCCACCGGTGCGACCGCCGCCACCCCGGCCGCACCCGCCTCCCCCCACTCCCTCTCCCCCGCCGCCGCGGACGGCTTCACCGGTACGTGGTCGGTGTCGCCGCAGAGCGGCGGGCCCTCGTACCGCCAGCAGACGCTGCGGCAGATCGTGCACACCAGCATCGGCGGCAGCGCCGCGCGGCTGCGGATCTCCAACGCCTTCGGGTCGGCGCCGCTGACCGTGGCCGATGTGCACCTCGCGCGGCGCGCGTCCGGCTCCTCGGTCGACACCGGCACCGACCGGGCGGTCACCTTCGGCGGGCAGGGCACGGTGACGGTGCCGGCCGGCGGCACGGCGGTCAGCGACGCGGTGGGCTTCAGCGTGCCGGCGCTCTCCGACGTCGCCGTCAGCTTCTACCTGCCGCAGTCCACCGGCTCGGCGACGTACCACCAGCAGGGCACGCAGACCAACTACCTGGCGAACGGCGACGTCAGTGCCGCGGGCAGCATCAATGTGGCCTCCACCAGCGGCAGTTACTCCTTCCTGACCAACCTGGACGTGCAGAACCCGGCCGCGCAGGGCGCGGTGGCGACGCTCGGCGCGTCCATCACCGACGGCGTCGCCTCGGCGCAGGACAGCAACCGGCGCTGGCCCAACGACCTCGCCGAGCGGCTCGCGGGCAGCGGGCGCACGGTCGGCGTGCTCAACCAGGGCATCAGCGGCAACAAGCTGCTCAGCGACGGTGCCGGCCAGAGCGCGCTGGGCCGCTTCGACCGGGACGTCATCGGGCAGCCCGGCGTGAAGTGGGTGATCTTCTCCGACGACCCGATCAACGACCTGGGCGCGGCCAACCGGCCGAGCGGCGACCAACTCATCGCAGGACTCCAGCAGTTGGTCAGCCGCGCGCATGCCGCGGGGCTGAAGTTCCTGTGCTCGACGCTCACGCCCTTCCAGGGCTCGGGCGGTTGGTCGCAGGCCGGTGAGGACGCGCGGGCGCAGATCAACGCGTTCGTGCGAAGTGCGGCCAGCGGCTGCGACGGTGTCGTCGACCAGGACACCGCGACGCACGACCCGGCCAACCCGGCGCGCTACCTGCCCGCTTACGACGCGGGCGACCATCTGCACCCGAACGAGGCGGGGTTGCAGGCCATCGCGAACGCGGTGGACCTGTCGCTCTTCGGCACCGGCACGCAGCCCGGGGGCAGTTGGATCGCGCTGCGGTCGCACGCCAACGGCAAGTACGTGACCGCGCCGGACGGCGGTGCCTCGCCGCTGATCGCCGCGGCGAACTCGGCGGGCACGTCCGAGCAGTTCGACGAGATCAACGTCGGCAACGGCCAGATCGCGCTGCGCGCCCACGCCGACGGGCTGCTGGTGACCGCGGAGAACGCCGGCGCCGCCTCGCTGATCGCCAACCGCACGGCGGTCGGGCTGTGGGAGACCTTCCAGCTCATCCAGAACCCGGACCACAGCTTCTCCCTGAAGGCGCAGGTCAACGGCAAGTACGTGACGGCGGAGGCGGCGGGGGCGCAGCCGCTGATCGCCAACCGGGATGCGATCGGGCCGTGGGAGGAGTTCGACCTGGTCACGCCGTGACGCGCTGACCGCGCCGGTGCGGTGCGCCGGCCGGCGCGGGGTGCGCGGTATGAGCCGGGCCCGTCCCGGGCGCCGAGCCCGGGGCGGGCCTGTTCCGTGCGCTTGGCCCTACCGGCTAGACCGCGCCGGCCGTGACCGGCAGGACGAGCCGGGAGGCGCGGGCGGCGTCCCGGAAGACCGTACGGGTGCCGGGCGGGCCGGCGACGTCCCAGCGGGGGTGGCTGCTCGCGGCGACGTGCAGCCGCACGGCGTGGCCGGTACGGAAGAGGTGGGCGGTCGACCACAGGTCGACGGCGACCTCGCGCTCGCCGGCCGCGGCCGTCCGCAGCACGCCGTCGGCGAGGACGCGGGAGGTGCCGTCCGGTGCGACGTCGCACAGCCGCACGACCCAGTCGGCGGGCCCGGCGTCCGCGGCGACCGCGAGCACGGCCCGGATCCGGCCCATGACCTCCAGCGGCGCGGCGAGCGGCGCGCTGGTGTGCACGAGCACGTCGCCGCGGGCCTCGACCGCCCGCTGGTCGTGGGGGCCGGCCGGATACGCCGCGGTGAGCAGCAGCGCGCCGCCCCGGGTCGGCACCGGATCGGCCGGGTCGTGCCGGAAGCGCCCGGGCTCCTCCCCCGCGTGCGGCGGCGCGGTGCTGAGGGGGCCGCCCGCCCGCAGGTACCAGGCGGTGGGCCGCGCGGGCGGCGGCCAGCCGTCGAGGGCGCGCCACTCGCCGGCGCCCATGACGTGGACCAGGACGGGCGGGCCGGCCGGCGGGGCGCCGTCGAGCACCGCGCGGAGCCAGGTCAGGGTGCGGGCGCGCAGCGAGGGCCCGCCGTCGAGAGCGGCGGCGTCGGCGGCCGGGCCGAAGTCGTACCCGGGGGTGCGGCCGGCCTGGTCGTCGTGCGTCCAGGGTCCGACGATCAGGGCCGCCGGGTGGCCGGCGGCGCGGGCCGCGGTGTAGTTGTCGAGGCTGCCCTGGAGGAAGGCGTCGTACCAGCCGGCGACGGTGAGGGTCGGCGTGGCGGGGAGCGCGCGGTGGTCCGCGGGGACGGCGGGCAGCGGCGGGCCGCCGGGCCGGCCGGGCAGCGGGAGGGCGCGCAGCGCCTGCGGGTCCCAGTCGCCGGCGTCGAGCCCTTCCCGGGCGCGGGCCAGCTCGTCCAGCGCGCGGGCCCTTGCCGCCGGGTCGGCGGCGTGGGCGCGGCTCAGCACCTCGTGCCCGAGCCCGAGCGTCCACTGCGCGAGCAGCCCGCGCTCGGCGGCGCCGCCCCGCGCGACGAGCCCGTCACGCGGCTCGGCCCAGGTGAACTCCGGTACGGCGGCGACGAGTTCGGGCGGCCTCGCGCCGAGCGCGGCCCACTGGGTGTGCCCGAGGTAGCTCGGCCCGTACATCACCACCCGCCCGTCCGCCCCGGGCAGCCGCGCGGCCCAGCGCACGGTGTCGTACCCGTCCGCCCCTTCGCCGACCAGCGGCTCCCACACCCCACCGGAGTCCCCGCGCCCCCGCACGTCCTGCACGACGACCACGAACCCGCGCCCCGCCGCACCCCCCGGCTCCAGCCGCGCGAGCACCCCGGGATCCCGCCGCCCGTACGGCGTCCGCGCCAGCAACACCGGCCACGGCCCCCGCCCCACCCCCGGCCGGTAGACGTCCGCGCACAACCCGACGCCGTCCCGCATGACGCCCCAGGCGATCTCCGGGCCCCCGGCCTCCCCGGCCACGATGCCTCCCTCCGGCCGGCCCCCGCCGCAAGCCGCACGGCGGGGGCCAGGCATGACGAATGATCAGCCGCCCTGACGGTCGGGCGCACCGACGATCAGTCCCGGCGAACGGCTGACGATCAGCGGGCCTGACGATCGGCTCACGCTGACGGCTGATGGTCAGCTCGGCTGACGATCAGCCTGCACGGACGGCTGGTGCTCAGTCCTCCTGACGATCAGCCCGCACGGACAGCCGACACTCAGCCACCCTGACGATCAGCCCGCACCGACAGCTGACGGTCAGCCCCCCTGACAATCAGGCCCCACCAACCGCTGAAGCTCAGCCCGCCTGACGATCAGCCCGTGCGGACAGCTGACGCTCAGCGGGCCTGACGATCAGCCCGCCACCAGCGGTTGTTCAGCTGATCGTCAGGTCGTCCACGTATCCGCGGAAGCCGCCGCCCGGGCTGGCCGGGTGGTCGTAGCCGAGGAGGATGCGGGCGATCTGCTTGCCGGAGTTGTTGGTGGCGAGGTTGACGGTGACGTGGTTCCAGGTGTCGAGGGTGAGGTGGCCGCACTGCTGGGCGGGGTGGGCGCGGGTGCCGTTCTGGTCGACGGCGCCGGAGTCGCGCAAGGTGGAGTTGTCGGTGAAGACGAGGTCGACGGCGACGCACTCGCTCTCGGTGGAGCCGGCCGGCACCCAGGGGGTGGTGGTGTGGGACTGCGGGTAGATCCAGTAGCGCAGGGTCTTGGCGGTGCCGACGGCCAGCGGGGCGGCGGCGAGGTCGTAGACCTTGAGGTAGGCGTGCGGGCTGCTGCCGGACGCGGAGCCGGAGTACATCAGCGCCGCGCTCCCGGTGCGGGCGGTCTCGCCGGTGCGCACGCCCGCCTGCGGGCCCGGGGAGTCGCCGTTGACGCCGGTGACGCCGACGTCGTTGCCGCCCGCGGTGTCGACCGTGTCGGTCCAGCTGGGCTGCGGGTCGCCGGCCTCGAAGCCGGTGCCGAAGCTGCTGCTCGTGCCGCCGCCGGAGGTCGCCTGGAGCGGCTGGGCGAGCAGGGTCTGGACGGTGGCGTAGGAGGTGCCGGGCGGCGCGAGGGTGATGGTCTCCCCCGCCGAGGTGGCGAGCGCCAGCTTCGTCCCCGAGACTGTGCCGGCGCTGCTGCCGCCGCGGTAGACCTGCACCGCGCTGCCCGGCCAGGGGTTGGTGACGGTGAGGGTGCCGCCCTTCTGGCTGACGGCCCGCACGTACTGCACCGCGTTGCCGGCCTTGCTGCTGGAGACCAGGAAGCCGCCGTCGGCGAGCAGGTCGCCGAACTTGGCGTTGACCCCGGTGGGCCAGTCCGGGAAGACCTTGACGTCGTGCTGGAACGACTGGAGCAGCATCTCGTCCAGGCCCGAGGTGGTGACGTTGACGTTCTCGATGCCGCCGCCGCTGTGGTGGATGCCCATGTTGGGGTAGCTGTTGCTCGTCGCCTCGGTGTGCAGGTTCGACAGGATCGTCGCGGCGTCGTAGCCGACCCGCGCGGCGGCGGCGTAGAAGGTGGCGGGCGCGTTGCCGCCGTGCCAGGCGTTGGTGAGCTGCCCGACGGTGTTGCGCGCGGTCTGCAGCAGCGAGGCGCTGCTGTCCAGGCCGACCTGCCCGCCGGGGTACACGGCCTGGATGTCGATGTCGTTGCCGTCGTTGACGAAGCCCGCGCCGGTGGAGGTCTCGCGGAAGACCGTCTGGCCGTTCTGCGTCATCGTCGGCAGCGGCGCGAGGTGCGCGTCGATGTCGCTCCAGGTGGCGCGGGTCGCGGCGTCCTGGCCGAGCGCGGTGGAGATGTCGACGAGCCCCTGCATCAGCAGGTGCACCAGGCCGAGCGACAGGATGCTGTTGGTCTGCGGGTAGGCGTTGTCCTCCTGCGGCGCGTCGTCGGTGATGGTGTACGTGCCGGAGGAGTCCTTGACGAGGTAGTGCTGCCAGAACAGCCCGACCTGCTTCAGGTACGGGTAGACGGTCGCGGCGTAGCCGGTGTCGCGGGTCTGCTCGTAGCGCATGACCATGTCGCTGGCCAGATTGGCCGCGTTGGACTTCTGGTTGTGCAGGTTCATGTCGGCGCTGGTGCCCTTGGGCGAGATGCCGACCGGGTAGAGGACGCCCTGGAAGCCGTTCTGCGCGGCGAGTTGCTGGCCGCGGCTCATCCAGTCGAGGACCGGCTGGTCGTAGCCGGCCATCTGGTCGATGTGGTTGGTGGTCAGGGCCGCGTAGAAGGGCGCCTGGTAGTTGTAGTTGGTGTGGTAGTCGCCGTTCCAGTTCATGGCACCGGTGATCCAGTTGCCCCACAGGCCCGGGGCGTACTTGCCGGGGCGTGAGACGCAGGCGAGCAGGTAGAGCGAGCCGTACCAGCTCTTCTCGACGGCCTTGTCGGGGATCTGGACGTATGACTGGGACCAGTACGTCTGCCACCAACTGCGGTGTGCCGCTTTGTGGTTGTCGACGTCCGCCTGGGTGAGGCCGCTGACCAGGGCGTCGGCGGCGGCCTGGTAGCCGGCGGTGTCGGTGCTGGACTGGATGCCGGCGACCAGGGTCGAGGTTGTGCCGGGCTGGATGGTCAGGGTGAGGGTGCTGCCGGAGATGCTCTGGCTCTGGCCGATGGTGCGGGCCGCGATCCTGGCCCGCGGGTCGCCGCTGCCGCCGGTGTCGGCGACGACGTCGGCGTCGAGGTCGTTGCCGGTGGTGGTGACGGTGGGGGCGCCGCCGGTGCCGTTCTGCAGCTGGATGGCGATCTGCTGGGCGCTGCCGCCGGTGAGGGTGAAGGAGGTGACCAGGACGTCCCGGTCGGCGTCCGTCCAGCTGGTGGTCGTCAGCGTCTGGGCGCCCTTGGTGTACGTGCCGCGGACCTCGGCGTGGGCGATGTCCTGGACGACGTTGTAGCTCGCGCCCGACAGGCCGGCGGCGCGGACCACGACCCGGCCGAGCGGCTTGATGGCGTGGCTGGTGGCGGACCAGAAGTCGTTCTTGCCGAGGTAGAAGGTCTGGTTGTCGATGCCGCCGCCGATCACGACGCCGACGTCGCCGTTGCCGAGCTCAGGCGCGTCGGTGCTGCCGCCGCCGGTGAGCTGGGTCGGCGGCGAGGTCCACACGCCCTGGTACTGGGCGACGGTGTTCACGCCCTGGGCGGCGGTGATCGAGTCGGCCGCGGCGGGTGGGGCCAGCGCGGTGGTCAGCGTCGCGCCGAGCAGGGCCGCGACTGCCGCCGCGGCCACACTGCCGAGGGCCGGCCGGGAGAGCCTCATGGGGCTGCTGCCTTTCTGGTACGGGACGCGCCGCCGCTTTCCGGTCCGCCGGTCCGCCGGTCCCGCGGTCCGCGAGGCCGGCACCGAACCCGGACCCGGACCCGGACCCGGCACCGTACCGCCCCAAATCACCCCAGACATCGGATGTCCAGGAGCGGATACGAGCACGGCAGTCGATGACAGCGTTGTCAGCCCCCGCCCCGGCGACGGAGCGGGGACCCCGGGCCCACAGCGAGCGGGCCCGGCGGCGCGGGGCCGGCGAACGGCCGGGCGGAGCAGGGAGAACCGGTGGAGCAGGGGAAAGCGGCAGGGCGCGTCATGGGGGGATGGTGAAGAGCTGCACACGGGTGGATGCGGAGACCGCGGCGGCTCACCAGGGTCCCGCGGGCGTTCCCCGGAGCGGATGAGCCGCACCCCGAGAGAACGTTATCGTAGGATGTCTCGGACGTTTATAGAGGCGCCACCGCGCGTTGTAAAGGGGGGCGGGCCACCCGGACCCGTCGCCCGGCCGTCGCGCGGGCCGCCGCCCGAGCCCGCACCCGGCCCCACAACCGGGCCCCGTAACAGGGCCCGCGACCGTCCCCGTGAACCCGCGCCTCAGGGCGCGATCTCCCCCGAGCCCCGGACGATCAGCGACGTCGTCACGATGACCGTACGCACCGGCCGCGCCGGCTCGGCCAGCCGCGCCCGGAACAGCTCGATCGCGGTGCGCCCGATCTCCCGCTCGCCCTGCGCCACCACCGTCAGCCCCGGCCGCAGCAGGTCGGCGAGCCCGAAGTCGTCGAAGCCGACGAGCGCGAGGCTGCCGAAGTCCGGGCCCAGCGCCCGGATGACGGCGACCGTGGTGGAGAAGTTGCCGGTCACCAGCGCGGTGACGCCCTCGGGGCCGCGGCGCAGGGACTCCAGCGCGGCGCCGATGCGGCGGTCGTCGATGGGTCCGGGGTGCACCCGCCCCTCGACCGGCAGGCCGGCCTCGCGCAGGCAGTGCCGGAAGGCGGCGGCACGCTCGTGACCGGTGTAGATGCGCTCGTCGTCGCCGATGTAGCCGATCCTGCGGTGGCCCTGCGCGGCCAGGTGGGCGAAGGCCTGGCGGATGCCGCCGCGGTTGTCGGACAGCACGGTGTCCACCTCGACGCCGGTGGCGGGCCGGTCGAAGGCGACGACGGCCAGGCCGTTGTCGATCTCCGGCTGGAGGTACTGGTGGCCGTCGGCGATCGGCTCGATGACGATGCCGTCCATCCGCCGCCCGCACATGGACATCACGGCCTCGCGCTCGCGCTCCGGGTCGTCCTCGGTGGACATCGCCACCACGGTCAGCCCGGCCTCGCGGGCGGTCTCGTCGACCGCGCGCAGCACCGGGTGCGCGTCGGCGATGTGCCGCACGGCGGCGCCGATGGTGCCGGTGCGTCCGCTGCGCAGCTGCCGGGCGCGCACGTCGGGGCGGTATCCGAGCCGGTCGATGGCGGTCCTGATACGTGCGGCCAGCTCGTCGCCGACGGTCGCGTCGCCGTTGACGACCCGGGAGACCGTACGCAGCGCGACGCCCGCCTCGCGGGCCACGTCGACCATGGTGGGCCGGCGCGATTTGCGCGGCGGTTCGGCCTCGCGGCCGGCACGGGGCTTGTCGCCGGGCCTGCCGGTAGCGCTTGGACCAGGCACTTCGCTTCCCTTCGCCGGTGGTGCGCTGACCTGCCCCCGGTGGGCCGAGACCGGTCCGTGATGGTGCGGGGGCTTGACTTGCTGTCGCGGAACCTTACTGTACTCGGCGAGATAACGTTATCCCGACCGCGGACACGAGCCGCGCCTTCCGGCGACCGCGGCCGGGGATCTCGGGTCTCCCCCACGGACCGAGGCAACCAAGGAATCTCTGCGCTCCCCACCCAGGAAAGGGACGGCCATGTTCAGAAGAAGTGCCGCCATAGCCGGCGCCGCCGGCCTGCTGCTGCTCGCCGCGTGCTCCAACTCCGCCTCCAGCGGCGGCAGCGCGGCCGGCGGCAAGACGACGCTGACGTATCTCACCTTCAACACCCCTTCCCTCACCCCGGCGTTCTGGAAGGACTCCATCGCCCGGGCCGAGAAGACCGTGCCGGGGCTGACGATCAAGCAGGTGGTGGCGCCCAGCACCGACCGCGACTCGTACGCCAAGCAGCTCCAGGCATCGGGGCAGTTCCCCGACCTGCTGCAGTCGATCACGCCGTCGCAGTACACCGACGCCGGGCTGCTCACGCCCTACGACCAGTCGTGGGTGGACGCCAACTTCCTGCTGCCGCAGGGCAATGCGATCAAGGGCAAGGTCTACATCCCGCCGACCAACTCGCAGATCATCCCGCTGGTCTTCTACAACAAGTCGCTCTTCGCCAAGGCGCACGTTCAACCGCCCACCACCTGGGCGCAGTTCCTCCAGGTCAACGCCACGCTCAAGGCGGCCGGCATCACCCCGCTGGAGCTGGGCGGCAACGACCCCTTCGCCGCCGCGATGCCGCTGACCGGCGCGCTCAGCGCGGACGTGCTGGGCAAGGACCCGCAGTGGATCCAGCAACGCCACGCCGGCAAGGTCAAGTTCGCCGACGCCGACGTGGTCACCGCCGCGACCAAGATGCGCACCCTGGTGGAGAAGGGCTACTTCGAGGACGGCGCGCTCAACGTCAGCTACGCCGACTCCATCAAGAACTTCAACGCCGGCAAGGCCGCGATGTACCCGATGGGCAGCTGGTACCTCGGCTCCATCCCCAAGGACCAGTGGGACAACATCGGCGTCTTCCCGTGGCCGACCGACGACGGCAAGGTCGTGGTGCCCTTCGCGGTGGGCGGCTCGATGGCGATCAGCGCCAAGGCCGAGGACGTCAAGGCCGCCACCGCCTTCGCCAAGACCTGGTCCCTGGACCCGGCGAACCTCAAGGCGCTCATCGAGGTCGACGGCGCGTACCCGATGCTCAAGAACAAGACCCTGGACGACTACGGCGTCACCGTCAGCCCCGCCTTCACCGACTCCTACGCGTATGTGACGCGGACCGACGCCAAGGTCGGCGCGATCGGCTGGGCCACCAACGACGACGCGCTGCCGGGCTCGCTCAACAACGACCTCTACGCCGCCGCGCAGGCGCTGTTCAACAGCTCCGACGTCAAGGGCCAGATGTCCAAGCTGGACAAGTCCTGGGACACCGCGACCAAGTGAACCCGCGCACCACGAAAGGACGTGTGCGGTGAAGCCGCCCTCGCCACCCTTCCGCCACACCTCGCAGGACGCCGGCCTGCGGCTGATCGCCGCCCTCGGCCTGCTGCTCTACACGGTCTTCATCGTCGTACCGGTCTTCATGAGCCTGCGCAGCAGCTTCACCGACGAGAACCCGCTGAAGTCCGGCAGCAACTGGATCGGGTTCGCCAACTACTCCGAGATGCTGCACGACACGCAGTTGCGCGACAGCGTCGTCTTCACCCTGCTGCTGGCGCTCGCCGTGACGGTGGTGGCCAATGTGCTGGGGCTGGCCTTCGCGCTGCTGCTGGACCGGACCGCCCTGAGCTACCGGGTGCTGCGCACCCTGGCGTTCCTGCCGCAGGTGGTCTCCGGGGTGATCGTCGGCTTCGTGTGGAAGACGATCCTCACCCAGGACGGGCTGCTCAACACGCTGCTGAAGAGCGTGCACCTGGTGCACGACCCGGTGGACTGGCTCGGCAAGCCGCACCTGGCGCAGTTCTCGGTCGGCGTCGTCGTCGCCTGGGTGCTGTCCGGCTTCACCACCGTGGTCTACCTGGCCGCGCTGCAGAACATCCCGCGCGAGCTGTACGACGCCGGGGCCATCGACGGCGCGAGCACCACCCAGCAGTTCCGGATGATCACGGTGCGGATGGTGGCGCCGGCGACCACGATCAGCGTCACCATCTCGCTGATCACGGTGCTCAAGCTCTACGACGTCATCCAGGTGCTCACCTCCGGCGGGCCGGCCAACGCCACCCAGTCCACGGCGCAGTACATCGTGAAGATGGCGTTCACCGACGACCGGTTCGGATACGCCTCGTCGATCGCGATGTTCCTGCTGGCGCTGTCCGCGGTGATCGCGCTGTCCGTGACGAGCATGCTGCGCCGCAGGGAGGTCGACCTGTGACCGGACGCCGGCTGCTGAGCCCGGCGCGGCTCGTCCTCGCCGCCGTGGTGGTGCTGGCCTTCGTCAGCCCGCTCTACCTGACCGTGGTCAACGCGTTCAAGAAGGAGGACGACATCGTCTCCTCCCCCGCCGCGCCCCCGGTCCACCCGACGCTGGGCAACCTGTCGACCGCCCTCGGCCGTCCCGACCACCTGCTCCAACTGGGCCTGCGCAACTCGCTGGTCGTGGTGGTCTGCTCGGTGGTGCTGCTGATCCCGCTCGGCTCGGCCTTCAGCTTCTTCGTCTCCCGCCGCCGCACCCGGCTGCGGGCGCTGGTCCTGGCGGTGCTCGCCGCGGGGCTGATGATCCCGCCGCAGGTAGTGCTGCTGCCGACGATCCACATCCTGGACTTCCTCGGCCTGGACCACAGTTACCCGGGCCTGATCCTGTCCAACCTGGGCGGCGGGTACTTCTCCTTCGCCGTCTTCGTCTACGTCGGCTTCATGCGGGCGGTGCCGGACGAAGTCGTCGAGGCGGCGCGGCTGGACGGGGCCGGGGGCCTGCGGATCTGGTGGACGATCATCATGCCGCTGGTGCGGCCGGCCACCGCGACCGTAGCCATCTTCCTGTCGCTGTGGATCTGGAACGACTTCCTCAACCCGCAGTTCATCCTGGGCCCGTTGCAGGGCCAGACCATCACCACCGGTCTCTATCTCTCCGTGGGGCAGTTCCAGATGGATTACGGGCAGCTGTTCGGCATCATGTTCCTGGCCGGGGTGATCCCGGTCGCCGGCTACCTGGCGATGCAGAAGCAGTTCATCGCCGGCCTGACGTCGGGGTCGGCCAAGTGAGCGCCGGCGCCGGTGTGCCGGCGCTCGACGAGCTGGCCGGCGACTGGCTGCCGGCCGCCGCCCTCGCACACCTGCCGACGCTGCGCAACCAGTGGGGCCAGGGCCATGTCAACCACGACCTGACATCGTTGTCCTGGCTGGCCTTCACCCCCTACAGCGGCGGCTACCACACCGGGGTGCTGCGCGTCGGCGGCCGGCCGCTCGCCGCCGAGCGGATGCGCTGGGCGCCCTGGGGCGTGCAGCGGGCGGCCGGCAGCGGCGCGCTGGCGGTACGCACCGAGGTCCGGATGGGCTACGAGCGCAGCCGGCTGCTGTGGCGGATCACCCTGCACAACGCCGGTGACACGGCCCTCCCGGTGACCGTCGAGCAGGAACTGCTCGCGATGGTCGCCCGCAGCACGACGGACTGGGGCTGGCTGTACGGCACCCCGTGGAACAGCGGCCACCACCACGACTTCTACGCCACCGAGCGGCTGCGCGCCGAGGTCCTGGCCGACCGCCCGCGGCAGGTGCAGACGCTGCCGCACGGCGAGCGGTGGATCCGGCTGGGCTCACCGCGGATCCCCGGCATCCAGCGCGACGAGGACTCCGCCCCGATGCTGCTGGAGTCCGAGCTGCCCGACCACTCCACCCCCGACTCCGGCCGGGTCAGGGCGCCCGGCGCGCCCTGCCTGGTGCGGGCGCTGCGGGTGCTGCGCGCGGACGGCACGGCCGAGCCGGTCGGCGACGCCGCGGCGGCCTGGACGGTACGGGCCGGGACGGATGTGCGGGCCGGCACGGCCGCGCTCGCCGCGGGCGACACGCTCGCCCTGGAGGTGCGGGTCGACCAGCCCGGCGCCACCGGGGTCGTCGCCACCCACGGCAACCACCCCGACTCCGCGCAGCTCGGGCTGGACGGCGGCCGGCCGTCGTTGCGGATCGGCGGGGAGTACGTGGTCGCGCCCGGGCCGCTGCCGGTCGGCTCCTGGCACCGGCTCGCCGTCCGGTTCGGCGCGGACGGGGCCGTACTGCTGCTGGACGGCGCGGCGGCGGCCCGTACCGCGCCCTGGTGGGGCGGGCAGCGCTGGACGGCGGCGGTGCGGGAGGGGGCGCTGGTCGTCGCCGACGCGTCGAGCCCGGCCCGCTGCGCCTACGCCTTCGCCGCCGCGCCCGATGCGCTCACGGCCGAGGGCGCGCGGGGGCTGGCCCGCTGGGAGGTGCTGCTGGCGCCCGGGGAGCGCCGTGAGCTGGGCTTCGTCCTGGAGATCGGCGACGACGCGGACCGGGTGCGGCAGGCAGCGGCCGAGGTCGCCGGCGGGTTCGGCGCGGCATTCGACGAGGTCGCGGCGCGCTGGCGGGACATCTGGCGGCAGGCTTTCGAGCCGGGCGGCACGCAGTTCTCGGGCTGGCTGCCGACGCTGGTCACCGGTGACGCGGACCTGGCGCGTACGTACTACCTCGGCGCGCTGCTGGCGGTCTACCTGCGCAACACCCGGGTGTCGCGCACCGGTCCGGTGTTCCTGACCGGCGGGCCGCGGCTCGGGCCGACGACCACCTACTTCTGGGACCAGTCGGAATTCGCCAGGACCGCCGCGATGCTGGAGCCGCGCGGCATGCGGGCGTGGATCCTGGCGGCGCTCGCGCAGCCGTACGACCACTGCCACTCCTTCGACACCTACAACCTGCTGCCGGTCGGCAACCACTACGCGGCCAACGACCATGCCCTGTTCCGTACGGTGACGGCGTACGTCGGGGTGACCGGCGACACCGGGCTGCTCGGTGAACTCGCGGGCGGGCGCAGTGTGCTGGACCATCTGCGGGCGATGGCCTACCGGCCGCGGTCGCGCCGGGCGGCCTTCGGCGACGGGGTGCTGGTGGATCTCGGGCGGGACGCCTGGGAGTTGCTGGAGTGCGTGCCCAACTACCGTGACGCGGTGGTGTCGTTCAACGCCGGTTACGCGGGGATGCTGCGCACCCTCGGCGCGCTGCTGGACCTGCTCGGGGAGGGCGCCGAGGCGGCGGCGGCGCGGGCGGACGGTGACGCGCTGGCGCAGGCGGTGCTCGGGCAGTACGCGGGCGGCGGGCGGTGGCGGATCGCCCGGCCCGAGGGCTGCGACAGCATCGGGCACGTCCTGGACTTCGCGCTGGTCGCGGCGGACATGGCCGGGGACCTGCCGGCCGGGCAGCGGGCGGAGATGGTCGGGTTCGTCGCCGGGCGGCTGCTCGACGGCGACTGGATGCGGGCGCTGGACCCGCGGGACCCCGTCGCCCCGCTGTCCGACCGCCCCGACCACGGGGCCGCGGGCGCCTTCGCGGCCTGGCCGGGCGCGACCGCGTACGGCCTGTGCCGGCTGGGCCGGCCGGACCTCGCCGCCGGTGTGCTGCGCCGGGCGCACCGGGCGACCTCGGGCGGGCTGTGGGGGCAGGCCATGGAGGTGACCGCGGACGGCTCCTACCGGGTCGCCGAGCGCGGGGTGTCCAACCGGGAGTCGGTGGCGGCGGTCGCGGTCACCGAAGCGGTGCTGGCCGGGCTGTTCGGCATCGAGGCGGGCGTCGAAGGCCTCGCCGGACCGGTCGCGGGCGCCACCCGCGGTGCGTTCGGCGAGCTGCGCCATGTGCGGGCGGTCGGCTTCGACCTCGGCCCCGCGGGGGGTGCGCCGGCCCGCTGAGCCGCCGCCCGGCAGCGCCCGCCGGTCCTGCCCGCCGAGGTCGGCTCGGGCGGCGCGGACCGGGCGGCGCGCCGGACGGCACCGGGGCCCGGGAGTACCGCCGCAGGCGCGGTCCTCCCGGGCCCTGCCGTATCCGGGCCGGTGCGTCCGCGGTCGGCAGGTCCGCGAGCCGGCAGGTTCGCGGGCCGCACGACTGCCGGCCCTGACAGTTTTCCGCGGTACGCCGTGTCTGCCCCTTGTGGAAGAACCCGCAAGCAAGGGGAGAAAGTGGCTACCGAGAACGTACGGATGACACCGGCGCAGCGCTGGGTCCTGGCCCTGGCCTCGACGGCGTCGTTCATGATGTCGCTGGACAGCGTGGTCGTCTCGACGATCCTGAACACGATACGCAAGGACCTCACCGCGTCGACCGCGGCGCTGGAGTGGGTGGTCAACGCCTACAACCTGACCTTCGCCGCCCTGCTGCTGACCGGCGCCGCGCTCGGCGACCGCTTCGGGCGGCGCCGGGTCTTCACCGCCGGCGTCGCGCTCTTCACGGTCGCCTCGGCGGCGTGCGCGCTGTCGGGGGACGTCGGCGCGCTCATCGCCTTCCGCGCGCTCCAGGGCGCGGGCGCCGCGATGGTGCTGCCGCTGTCGCTGACCATGGTCAGCGCCGCCTTCCCGCCGCAGCGGCGCGGCAAGGCGATGGGCCTGTATCTGGGCATCACGGGCCTGGCCACCTTCAGCGGGCCCTTCATCGGCGGCGTCATCGCCGAGGGCCTGGACTGGAGTTGGGTGTTCTGGCTGAACCTGCCGGTCGGCGCGGCCGTCATCGCGCTGACCGCGCGCCGCCTGGCGGAGAGCTCGGGGCCCCACACCCGCTTCGACCTGGTGGGCGTGCTGCTGGTGACGGGCGGCGCGTTCGGCCTGGTGTGGGGCCTGGTGCGCGGCAACACCGCGGGCTGGGGCAGCGCGGAGGTGCTCGGCGCGTGGGTGCTGGGCGTGGTGCTGGTGGCGTCGTTCGTGCTGTGGGAGCGGCGGACGGCGGCGCCGATGCTGCCGATGCGCTTCTTCCGGGTGCGGGCGTTCGCGACCGCCAACCCGGCGAATTTCCTGGTCTTCGCGTCCCTGTACGGCACGCTGTTCTTCCTGGCGCAGTATTTCCAGACGGTACGCGGCCAGGGCCCGCTCGGCGCGGGCCTGCGGCTGATGCCGTGGACGGCGACGCTGATGGTGTGCGCGCCGATCGCCGGGCGGCTGGCCGACCGCTTCGGCGAGCGGGCGTTCGTGGCCGGCGGCCTGCTGCTGCAGGGGCTCGGCATGACGTGGATCGCGGCGGTCGCCGGCACCGGCACCGCCTACCCGGAGCTGCTGCCCGGGCTGGTCGTCAGCGGCGTGGGCCTGACGATGGCGATGCCGGCGGCGCAGCGGGCGGTGGTCGGGGCGGTGCGACCGCAGGAGATCGGGCAGGCGTCCGGCGCGTTCATGATGCTGCGGATCTTCGGCGGCGTCTTCGGCACCGCGGTCACCGTGGCGGTCTTCGCCGGGCGCGGCGGCTACGCCTCGGCGGCGGACTTCCAGCGCGGCTTCACCGCGGCGATGTCGGCGGTCGCCGGCTACGCCTTCCTCGGGGCGCTGGTCGCCCTCGGCGTCCCGGCCCGCCGCCCCGCTCCCCCGGCCGCGGCCCCGGCGCAGCAGCCGGAGCCCGCGGCACGGGTGGGAGGCGGCGAAACGGGCATCCTGGAGAAGGGGAAAAGCTAGCCTTGCCCCGGGCGCCGCGCGGAGCGGTGCCGTACGGCACGGTGCGGCGCCGTGCCGTGATCGGCTTCTCGGGTGGGGGCGGCGGCACATGAGGAGTTACGGCGCGGGTCTTGCGGCGTTAGGGCTCGCGGCGGCGTCGCTGGCCGGCTTCACCGCCGCGCCGCCGGCGGTCGCGCTGACGGCGCCGGTGGCGATGACCGCGGACGACCTGCCGACCTGGCAGACCAACGGCGTGGTCTGGGCGCTCGCCCAGGCGGGCGGCGTGGTCTTCGCCGGGGGTACGTTCTCCGCGGTCCGCCCGCCGGGCGCCGCCGCCGGCACGAGCGAGCAACAGGCCCTGAACTTCCAGGCGTTCGACGCCGCCACCGGCGTCCCGACCTCCTGCCGGCTGTCGTTCACCGTGGGCACCGGCACCGCGACGGTGCGGGCGCTCGCGGTGTCGCCGGACCGGTCGACGCTGTATGTGGGCGGTACGTTCGGCGCGGTCGGCGGGACACCGGTGAGCAACCTGGCGGCGGTGGACATCGCGACCTGCACGGTCCGCAGCGGCTTCAAGGTCGCGGTGTCCGCGCAGGTCCGCGGCATCCTCGCGACCGCGGACACCGTCTACCTCGCGGGCAACTTCACCTCGGTCGGCGGCCAGGCCCGGCAGCACTTCGCCGCGGTGAGCACCGCGGGCGCGCTGCGGCCCTTCGCACCGGCCGCGGACAAGGCCGGCAAGGCGCTGGCGCTCTCGCCCGACGGCTCGAAGGCGGTCCTCGGCGGCGACTTCGACACCGTCAACGGCGCGAACTCGCACGCCCTCGCGGTCGTGGACGCCGCCACCGGCGCGAACGTCCACACGTATCCCGGGCTCATCGGCGCGACCTCCACCGTGCAGGACCTGGCGTCGGACGCGACCGGCTTCTACACCGCGAACGAGGGCACCGGCGGCTTCGACGGCCGGATCGCGGTGGACTTCGGCACCCTCGCGGTGCGCTGGCGCGACTCGTGCCTGGGCGCGACGCAGGCGGTGCAGGTCTACCGGGGCGTGCTGTACAGCGCCTCGCACGCCCATGACTGCTCCAGCATGGGCGGCTTCCCGCAGATGCAGGACCGCCAGCACCTGCTCGCCGAGCCGGTCGGCGGCCCGCAGCTGCTGGGCTGGTTCCCCGACACCGACGACGGCCCGGCCGGCACCGAGCAGATCGGCCCGCGGGCGCTGACGCTGGCCGGCAAGGGCGGCACCGACTACCTGTGGGTCGGCGGGGAGTTCACCCGGATCGCCAGCAACGGCAACCGGCCGCAGCAGGGCCTGGTGCGCTTCGCGAGCACCCCCGACACCCGCACCCCCACCGTGCCGGACCTGGTGGACGCGATCGCCGACTCCGGTGCGGTGAAGGTCATGTGGCAGGACTCGCTGGACCTCGACGACTCGGCGCTGACGTACACCGTCTACCGCGACGGCGCGAGGATCGGCACGGCCGGCGCGTCCTCGACGTTCTGGAACCGCCGCCGCACCGCGCTGATCGACCACGACACGCAGCCGGGCACGACGTACACCTACCAGGTCACCGCCTCCGACGCGGCGGGCAACACCAGCGTGAAGTCGGCGCCGGTGAGCTTCACCACCTCCGGGACACCGGCCTCCCGCACCCTCACCGTCCCGGCGGACGCCGACAGTTACGTCAACGCGGCGGCGGTGAGCGCCAATTACGGCAACGACCAGCAGCTTGCGGTGCGCGGCAGCTCCGCCTACCGCGCCTTCCTGCACTTCACGCTGCCCGCGGCGCCGGCCGGAATGGTCCTGAAATCCGCGCGGTTGACGGTCCGCACCAGCTCGGACGCGCTCGCCGGCTCCGCCGACACCCTCACCGTGCAGCATGTGGCGGGCAGTTGGACGGAGACCGGCGTGACCTGGGCGAACCAGCCTGCGCTGGACGCCGGTTCGGTCGGCACGCTGCCGGCGCCCACCGCCCTGCAGACCGACTACGCCGCCGCGCTGGCGCTGCCGGCGCTCACCGCGGCGCTCGGCGGCGGCTACGACCTCGCGCTGACGTCGGCGGGCACGGACTCCGCGTGGTTCTGGTCCCGCAACGCGCCCGGCACCACCGGGCATCCGCAGCTCACCCTCACCTTCGCCACGCCGTGACGGCGGCGCCCGTACCGCAGCTGATCCCTCGACAGCTGCGGTACGGCCCGTGCGCGCGGCCACGGTGGAACGCGATGTAACACCCGGGCGCGCCGCGGCTTTCCAGCACACCCCGTGCGTCCCACTGCTGTCAACCCTCTGTCCCGGTACCCGAAGGCACCGCTACCCTGGCGCGTATGAAACGGAGCGGTGTAACGCGTGGCTAGGCAGCCGGGTTCCCGGGCCACGGTCCGGGCCATCGCGGCGGAGGCCGGGGTGTCGATCGCCACGGTCTCCCGGGTGATGAACGGCCATGCCAACGTCGCCCCCGACACCCGCGAGCTGGTGCGCCGCGCGGTGGCCCGGCTGGGCGCGCCGGCGCCGGCCCGGCCCGGTGCGGCCGGCGGCGCGATCTTCGTCCGCTGCCCGTACGTGCTCACCGACTACTTCGGCGTCATCGTCTCCTCGATCGCCGAGACGCTGGACCTGTACGGCAGGCGGCTGGTGCTCAGCGCGGGCGACGCGGCCCGTGAGCTGCAGGTGCTGGGCGCGCTGCCGGACGACCCGGCGGTCGCCGGTGCGGTCCTCATCGTGCCGCCCGAGCCGGAGCGGGACCTGGCGGCGCTGCGGGCGGCCGACTTCCCCTTCGTGGTGGTCGATCCGCGCACCCCGCTGCCGCAGGACATCGCCTCGGTGTCGGCGGCGAACCTCACCGCGGCGCGGGCCGTCACCGCGCATCTGGTGGAGCTGGGCCACCGCAGGATCGGGGTGATCGGCGGCCCCGGCGACTGGCTCGCGAGCCAGTCCCGGCTCGCCGGGCACACCTCGGCGCTCGCCGACGCCGGTGTGCTGCCCTCCCCCGAGCTGCTGCGCAGCATCGAGCCGACCGCCGACTGGGGGTACGACGCGGCGTGCGAGCTGCTGGACCTGCCGGACCGGCCCACCGCGCTGGTCGCGTTCAACGACAAGGCCGCGGTCGGCGCGCTGCGGGCGGCGTACGAGCGGCGGCTGCGGGTGCCCGAGGACCTGTCGATCACCGGCTTCGACGACATCGACCTCAGCCGCAGCACCGTGCCGCGGCTGACGACCGTCCGCCAGCCGCTGGAGGAGATGGGCCGGATGGCCGTCTCGCTGCTGATGCGGCTGCTGGACCGGCACACCGTGGACGCGCTGCATGTGGAGCTGGCCACCCAGCTGGTGCTGCGCGGCTCCACCGGGCCGGTGCCGGACCGTACCCGATGACTTCCCCCCACCGGCCTGGTCTGTATTGCCGGGACCGCCGGCCCGACGTGCCGGGGCCGGACGGGAAGGTCGTCTCAGGTGTCAACTCTGACGGAATCGACGAGGCCGCGGCAGGCGGCGGCGCCGCCGCGCACGGCGTGGACGCTGGTCCTGGCGTCGCTGGGGGCGTTCCTCACCTCGCTCGACGTGGTGGTCGTCGCCACCGCGCTGCCGACGCTGCGTGAGCAGCTGCACGCGAGCCTCGCCGATCTGGAATGGACGGTCAACGGCTACAACCTGGCCTTCGCGTGCCTGATGCTGACCGGCGCGGCGCTCGGCGACCGCTTCGGGCGGCGCCGTATGTACGCGCTGGGCGTGGCCGTCTTCACGCTGTCGTCGCTGGCGTGCGCGACCGCGGACTCCGCGTCGGCGCTGATCGCCGCCCGGGTGGTGCAGGGCGCGGGCGCGGCGGTGGTGCTGCCGCTGACGCTCACGCTGATCAGCCACGCCTTCCCGGCCGACAGGCGCGGTGCGGCGATCGGCGTGTGGGGCGCGATCACCGGGCTCGGGGTGGCCGCCGGGCCGGTGCTGGGCGGGGTGATCATCCAGGACGTGTCATGGCAGTGGATCTTCTGGATCAACGTGCCGGTGGGCGTGGCCGTCGCCGCCCTGTCGATGGTGGTGCTCCGGGAGAGCCGCGGCGACCGCCCGCAGCTGGACCTGGTGGGTGTGGCGCTGGTCAGCGCCGGGCTGCTGGCGCTGGTGTGGGCGCCGGTCCGGGCGCCGGAGGTGGGCTGGGGCGACCCGCAGGTGGTGGTGGCGCTGGTCGCCGGCGTGCTGCTGCTCGGGGCGTTCCTGGGCTGGCAGCGCGGGGCGCGCCACCCGATGCTGCCGCTGCGGTACTTCCGGGTCCGGGGCTTCTCCGCGGCGAACGGCACGGTGTTCTTCATGGCGTTCGCGCTCATCGGCTCGCTCTTCATGATCACCCAGATGTTCCAGCTGGGCCTCGGCTACGACCCGTTGCAGACGGGCCTGCGGATCCTGGTGTGGACGGCGATGCCGATGCTGGTCGCGCCGGTCGCGGGGGCGCTGTCGGAGCGGCTGGGCAACCGGCCGTTCATGGTGCTCGGCATGCTGCTGCAGGCGGTGGGCATGCTGTGGCTCGCGCTGGCCGCCTCCGCCGGCGCCGGCTACGGCCGGGTGGTCGCGCCGCTGGTCGTCGCGGGCGTCGGGATCTCGCTGGTGTTCCCGACGGTGGCGAACGCGGTCGTCGGCTCGGTCCCGGTCGCGGACTCCGGTGTGGCGGCCGGCACCAACAACACCGTACGGGAGGCCGGCGGCGTCTTCGGCGTCGCGGTGCTGGTGGCCGTCTTCGCGGCCAACGGCGGTTACCGGACGGCCGGTTCGTTCATGGACGGCTTCAGGGCCGCGGAGTTCGTCGCCGCCGCCGCGGCGGCGGTGGGCGCGGGCGTCGCGCTGCTGGCGCCGGGCAAGGCGCAGGAGGACGCGGTGCGCTCGGCCGTACGGGAGCCGGCGCGGGGCTGACCCGGCCCGGCCGCGAGGCGGAGGAGATCGCCGTACGGCGCCCGCGGGGGTGCCCGCGGCGGTCTCCTCGGTGGCGCGTCCGGGCCGGGCGCTCAGCCGGCGGCGGGATGCGCCGGGTCGCGGCCGAGGAAGGCGACGAGCCGGTCGCTGGGGGCGGCCAGCGGGGAGACCGGGACCGGGGCGGCGAACATCGCGGTGCGGGTCGAGGCGTCGGCGAGCTGCGGGGCGCGGCGGAGGATCGCCAGCGCCAGGGGCGCGGGTATGGGCCGGGCGTCGGCGCAGGCCCGGGCGAGGTCCCAGCCGTGGACAGCCAGTTCGAGTGCCCCCACGAGGGCCACCGTGTCGCCGGGCACGGGCAGGCCGCCGACCCGTACCGGCACGCACGCCGGCCCCGGCCGGGCCGCCCAGCGCCGCCAGCCGGCCAGCAGCCGCGCGGCCCCGGCGCGTACGGCGGCCACCGGGTCGGCGGGCCCGGCGGGCGGTCCGGCGAGCTCGGCGGGCGGGCCGGTGTGCGGCCCGGCGGGCGGGAGCAGGGCGACGGCGCCGTGGTCGGTGGCCTCCTGGAGCGCGGCCATCGACTCGCGCAGGTGCCCCAGCAGGTCCGCCACCGTCCAGCCCGCGCACGGCGTCGGCCGCCCCAGGCCGCCGGCCGGCAGCGCGGCCAGGCTCGCCAGGCCGTACCCGGCGGCCTGCTCCAGCAGCAGGACGGCCCTGACCCGCTCGGTCACCACCGCCACGGCACGTCCGGGCCGGTGCCGGCGGGCAGTGTCGCGGGCAGCCCCAGGGCGGGGAAGAGCGCGGTGTCGCGGAAGACCAGGATGCGGGCGACCGCCCCCTGGCGCAGCGTCAGGACGTCGACGGCGTGCGGGTGGTAGCGGCCGTCGGCGGCGCGCAGGTACGTCGCGAGCGCGGGCTGGCCGTCGTTGACGGTCAGCGCGAGGGAGCGCTGCTCGGTGATGTGCGGGAAGACGCGTTCGCCGAGGAAGCGCAGCACGACCGCCCGGTCGGCGAACCACACCGGCTCGGGCGGCATCTCCAGCCGTACGTCGTCGCGCAGCAGCCGGGCCAGGGCGGCCACGTCGGCGTCCTGGAAGGCGCGGGCGAAGCGGTCGACCAGGGCCCGGCCGCGCGCGTCGAGCACGTCGTGGACGTCGTCCTCGCGCGGCGCGGCCTGCTCCAGGCGCTCGCGGGCCCGTTGCAGCGCGCTGTTGACGGCCGCGGTGCTGGTGTCCAGCAGCGCGGCGACCTCGGCGGCCCGCCAGGCCAGCACGTCGCGCAGGATCAGCACGGCCCGCTGCCGGGGCGGCAGTTCCTGCAGCGCGACGACCAGCGCGAGCCGTACGCTGCCGCGGGTCTCGACCACCGAGGCGGGGTCGGGCGGCGGGTCGGCCAGCGGCTGCACCCACGCGATGTCCGCGCCGTCCGCGCCGGCGGGCGCCTGCGGGTCGTCGCTCGCGGCGCCGAGCCCGGCCGGCACAACCCGGCGGCTGCGGTGCCCGAGCGCGGTCAGGCACGCGCTGGTCGCGATGCGGTAGAGCCAGAAGCGCAGCGAGGACCGCCCCTCGAAGCCGTGCCGGCCGCGCCACGCGCGCAGCAGGGTCTCCTGGACCAGGTCCTCCGCGTCCTGCGCCGAGCCCAGCATGCGGTAGCAGTGCGCCAGCAGCTCGGGGCGGAAGGCGGCGGCGCGCTCCAGGAATTCCGTGTCGTCGCGCGGCGCCGCCTGCGCGGTGCCGCGGCCGGTCAGGGTGGTCACGTGGCGTCTCCGGGGTGGTCGGGGAACCTTCACCGGTACAGACACCGCAGGCCCCGGAAAGTCATCGCGCGAGCGCGGTACGGACCCGGGCCCGGGTCCGTACCGCGGCGGGCGCGGTCAGGCCGCGGTCAGGCCGGCAGCGGGTCCAGGCCGGCCGCGGAGAGCCGGTAGGACAGCGCGCCCTGCTCCTCGCCGGTCGCCAGCGCCAGCACCGCCGCGCCGGCCAGCTCGGGGGTGAGCAGCGGGCCCATGCGGCGCACGAACGCCTCGTGCTCGATGCCCTCCAGGGCGGCGTAGGCGGCGCTGGCCCGGGCGCCGAGCTCGGTGGTCGGCGACAGCGCGGGCAGCACGGCGGTGAAGCGGATGCCCAGCTGCTGCCGGCGCGATTCGGCGGCGGCGTACTCGGACACGAAGCGGACGGTGGCCTTGGCGCCGGCGTAGCCGCCGCTGAGCGGTGAGCCGCGCAGGGCGGCGCCGCTGGACAGCGACACCACGGTGCTGCCGGGCGGCAGCGGCAGCCGCAGCGCGGCGCGCACCCAGTGGAACGCCTGCCGCACATCGGTCTCCCAGGGGGCGCGGAAGGTGTCCCAGGTGTGCTCCTGGAGCGGCTGCATCACGGGCGTGGCGCCGGCGTTGAGCACGATCGTGCGCGGGGCGTGCCGCTCCAGCAGGTCGGCGGCGAGGTCGGGGTCGGCGGCGTCGCCGCGCACCGGCACGAAGGCGTCGCCGAGGTCGGCGCGCACCTTCTCCAGCGCCTCGGCGTCCCGGCCGACGCCCAGGACCCGGGCCCCGGCCCGCACGAGCGCGGCGGCGCTGCCGCGGCCGAAGCCCCGGGCGGCGCCGGTGACGACGGCGGTGGTCCCCGCCGGATCGGTGACGGACATGGTGTCTCCTCGCAAACCGGTGTGTCTGTGGTGCTCTGCCACCGGTAAAGACACCGCGGCGCGCGGAAACTCGTCGGGCCGCCCGGCGCGCGAACGCACCGGGCGGCCCGCAGGAGCCGGAGCGCGGGAACTAGGCCGCGGTCTCGACGAGGTCGACGTGCTGGGGGTAGAAGGCGACATGGCCGGCGATCTCGCCGACCGCGTCGTACGGCGTGGTGTACGTCCACACCGCGTCGGGCACCGTGCCGTCCGCGGTGACCAGCGAGTAGTACGAGGCGTCGCCCTTGTACGGGCAGTACGTCGTGCTGTCGCTGGCCGCGAGCGCGGACGGCTCGACGTCCTCCAGCGGGATGTAGACGACCGGCGGGTAGGACGCCTCCTGCAGCGTCAGCGCCCGCGTGGTGTCGGCGATGACCTGGCCGGCGGCGCGCACGGTGACACGGGAGGGGTGGGGCCGGACGGTGATCGGGTGGTCGGGGCCCGGCGTCTTCGCGGTGCGTTCCACGGGTCCTCCGTAGGCGTGGGGTGACGGCACCTGCGACCGTAGGCAGATCGTCCGCGCCGGGTCAAGCGGGGCCCGCCGGGGTGCGGGAGGGCAGGGCGGTGAGCCGGCGCTGCACGGCCGTCAGGTACTCCTTGCGGTCCAGCGGGTCGGGTCCGCTGCGGGGGCGCACCGGGGCCTCGCCCCGGACCGGCGCGTAGTGGTCGAAGGCGGTCTCCAGGACGCCCTCGCCGCTGGTGAGGGTGGGCAGCCGCAGCTCCAGGGCGTGCACGGCGGCGGCCGGGATGTCGCCCTGGAGGACGTATCCGCCGGCGCCGTCCGGCGCCGGGGTGCGGGGCAGGGCGCGCAGCCGGGTCAGGGCGGGCAGCACCGCGCCGAGCGCGTCGGCGGGCAGTTCCAGCCGGAAGCGGTGCATGGGCTCGTGCACCCGGGTGCCGGCCTGCCGCAGCGCCGCCGCCAGCACCAGCGGGGTGAGGTTGCGGAAGTCGCCGGAGGTGCTGGACATGCTCTTGTCGAACACCGCGTGCGCATGGCTCTGCCGGGCCCAGTAGCCCGCGTGCGTCATCGTCACCGCGCAGTCGGGGACCTGCCAGCCGTACAGGCCCTGCGCGAGGGTGGCGCGCACGGTCTCCTCGACGGCGGTGAAGAAGGCGTACGGCAGCGAGCCCAGCTCGACCTCGCGGCGGAAGACGACGCCGCTGCCGGGCGGTGCCGGCTCCACGCGCAGGCCGACCGTGGCGAGGAAGGGGTTGGGGCCGGTCTTGATGAACTCCACGGCCGCGCCGGTGCCGGTGACCCGCTCGATGTGCAGGGTGGTCGTGGGCCGGAAGACCGCCGCCACGCCGTGGTCGGCGGCCAGCGTCGCCTGGATGACCTCCTTCTGCACCTCGCCGTAGAGCGACACCGCGATCTCGCCGCGGTCCTCGTCGCGCCGCAGGTTGATCAGCGGGTCCTGCTCGGCGAGCCGGGTGAGGGCGGTGTGCAGGGCGGCGCGGTCGGCGGGGCGGCGGGCGCTGACGACCGTCTCCAGGCTGGGCGGGGCGAAGTGGCGGTCGGGCGCGCCGCCGGGCGCGGGGGCGCCGACGGTGTCGCCGATGCGTACGTCGCCCAGGCCCCACACCTTGGCGATCCGGCCGGCCGGCACCTGCGGTACGGGCCGGTCGGTGCCCTGGTCGAAGACAGTGAGCGCGGTGATCCGCCCCTCCCCCGCGACCGCGCCGTCGCGGTGCAGCGGCGGGCGGTCGCGTACCCGCAGGGTGCCGGAGGCGAGCCGGACGAAGGCGATGCGCTCGCCGGCCGGGCCGCGCTGCATGGTGAAGACGGTGCCGGACAGCGGTCCTTGCGGGTCGCCGGCCGAGCCGGGCAGCCAGCGCGTGATGCCGTCGGCGAGCGCTTCGACGCCGGCGCCGGTGACGGCGGAGCCGGCGTAGACCGGGTGGACCTCGGCGGCGGCGGTACGGGCGGCGAGCGCGCGGCGCAGCCGGTCGTACGGCAGGTCGCCGCCCTCGACGTAGACGGCGAGCAGGTCGTCGTCGTGGGCGGCGAGGACGTCGGTGAGCCGGGCGGTGAGTTCCGGGTCGCCGGGCGGGTACGGCACGGCCTCGGCGGCGGCGGTGCCCTGGCGGCGGGCCGCGGTGAGCGGGACGACGTCGGGGGTGAGGCGGGCGGTGATGCCGGCCAGCGTGCGGTCGAGGTCGGCGCCGGAGCGGTCGATCTTGTTGACGAAGACCAGGGTGGGGATGCGCAGCCGGCGAAGCGTCCGCATCAGGACGCCGGTCTGCGGCTGGACGCCCTCCACGGCGGAGACCACGAGCACCGCGCCGTCCAGGACGCCGAGCACCCGCTCGACCTCGGCGATGAAGTCGGGGTGGCCGGGGGTGTCGATGAGGTTGACGGTGGTGCCGTGCAGCCGGAAGGAGACCACGGCGGACTTGATGGTGATGCCGCGCTGCCGCTCCAGCGCCAGCGTGTCGGTGCGCGTGGTGCCGCGGTCCACGCTGCCGGGGGTGTCGATGACGCCGGCCTGGTGCAGCAGGCGCTCGGTGAGGCTGGTCTTACCTGCGTCGACGTGCGCGAGAATGCCGAGATTGAGTGGAGCCACGGGCTGTCATGTCCTCAGGAGCGAAGGGATTTCCTGTCGGGGCGGGCATGACGGAACCGCGCATTGCTCATTGCTCCTTGGTCGGCGGTGCGGACGGGTCCGACTACAGCACCGGGCCGCGGCGGGCGGCAACCGGATTTCCCGGTCGCCCACCGCCGCGGCCCGGTGCCGCGGGGAGCGGCGCGGCTACGTGCGGGAGACCTTGCGGGTGGCGCGCAGCCACTCGCGGTTCATCGCGGTGATGGACGTCAGCGGGATGCCCTTGGGGCAGGCGGTGGCGCACTCGCCGGTCAGGGTGCAGCCGCCGAAGCCCTCGGCGTCCATCTGGGCGACCATGTCCAGGACCCGGGTCTCGCGCTCGGGCGCTCCTTGCGGCAGGACGTTGAGGTGGTTGACCTTCGCCGAGGTGAACAGCATCGCCGAGCCGTTGGGGCAGGCGGCCACGCACGCGCCGCAGCCGATGCACTCGGCGTGCTCGAAGGCGGTGTCGGCGGCGGGCTTGGGCACGGGGGTGGCGTGCGCCTCGGGCGCGGAGCCGGTGGGGGCGGTGATGTAGCCGCCGGACTGGATGATGCGGTCGAAGGAGGAGCGGTCGACGACCAGGTCGCGGACGACCGGGAAGGCGGCGGCGCGCCACGGCTCGACGTCGATGGTGTCGCCGTCGCGGAAGGAGCGCATGTGCAGCTGGCAGCTGGTGGTGCGTTCCGGGCCGTGCGCCTCGCCGTTGATGACCAGGCTGCACGCGCCGCAGATGCCCTCGCGGCAGTCGTGGTCGAAGGCGACCGGTTCCTCGCCCTCGACGGTGAGGCGTTCGTTGAGGGTGTCGAGCATCTCCAGGAACGACATGTCGGGCGAGATGCCGTCGACGTCGTAGGTGGACATCGCGCCGGGCGCGTCGGCGTCGTGCTGGCGCCAGATGCGCAGGGTGAGCTTCATGCGTAGCTCCGCTGGGTGGGGTGGACGTAGGCGAAGACGAGGTCCTCGCGGTGCAGTACGGGGGCGGCGCCGGTGCCGGTGAACTCCCATGCGGCGGCGTAGCTGAACTCCTCGTCCCTGCGGGCGGCTTCGCCGTCGGGGGTCTGGGACTCCTCGCGGAAGTGGCCGCCGCAGGACTCGGCGCGGTGCAGGGCGTCCAGGCACATCAGCTCGGCGAGTTCCAGGTAGTCCACGACGCGGTTGGCGCGTTCCAGGGACTGGTTGAACTCCGCCTCGGTGCCGGGCACCTTGATGCGGCGCCAGAACTCCTCGCGGATCTGCGGGATGCGGTCCAGTGCCTTGCGCAGGCCCTGCTCGGTGCGGGCCATGCCGCAGAACTCCCACATCAGCTCGCCCAGTTCGCGGTGGAAGGAGTCGGCGGTGCGGTCGCCGTCGACGCTCACCAGCCGGTGCAGCCGCTCGGTGGTCTCGGCGAGGACGGCGGTGATCTGCGGGTGGTCGGCGGCGGGTGTGTCGTGGCCGGGGTGCCGGGCGAGGTAGTCGTTGAGGGTCGCGGGCAGCACGAAGTAGCCGTCGGCCAGGCCCTGCATGAGGGCGGAGGCGCCCAGCCGGTTGGCGCCGTGGTCGGAGAAGTTGGCCTCGCCGATCGCGAACAGGCCGGGGACGGTGGTCTGCAGGTCGTAGTCGACCCACAGCCCGCCCATCGTGTAGTGCACGGCCGGGTAGATCCGCATCGGGACCTCGTAGGGGTTCTCCGCGGTGATCCGCTCGTACATCTCGAAGAGGTTGCCGTACTTCGCCTCGATGGCCGGCCGGCCGAGCCGGGCGATGGCGTCGGCGAAGTCGAGGTAGACGCCCTGGCCGCCGGGGCCGACGCCGCGGCCCTCGTCGCAGACGTTCTTGGCGGCGCGCGAGGCGATGTCGCGCGGCACGAGGTTGCCGAAGGAGGGGTAGATGCGCTCCAGGTAGTAGTCGCGCTCGTCCTCGGGGATCTCGGCGGGCGGGCGGGTGTCGCCCTTGGCCTTGGGCACCCAGATGCGGCCGTCGTTGCGCAGCGACTCGCTCATCAAGGTGAGCTTGGACTGGTGGTCGCCGGTGCGCGGGATGCAGGTGGGGTGGATCTGGGTGAAGCAGGGGTTGGCGAAGTACGCGCCGCGGCGGTGGGCCCGCCAGATCGCGGTCGCGTTGGAGTTCATGGCGTTGGTCGACAGGTAGAAGACGTTGCCGTAGCCGCCGGAGGCGAGCACGACGGCGTCGGCGACGTACGGGCGGATCTCGCCGGTGACCAGGTCGCGGGCGACGATGCCGCGGGCCCGGCCGTCGATGACCAGCAGGTCCAGCATCTCGGTGCGCGGGTGCAGTTCGACGTTGCCGGCGGCGATCTGCCGGGAGAGGGCCTGGTAGGCGCCGAGCAGCAGTTGCTGGCCGGTCTGGCCGCGGGCGTAGAAGGTGCGGGAGACCTGGACGCCGCCGAAGGAGCGGGTGTCGAGCAGGCCGCCGTACTCGCGGGCGAAGGGCACGCCCTGGGCGACGCACTGGTCGATGATCTCCACCGAGATCTGCGCCAGGCGGCGGACGTTGGACTCCCGGGAGCGGAAGTCGCCGCCCTTGACGGTGTCGTAGAAGAGCCGGTGGATGGAGTCGCCGTCGTTGCGGTAGTTCTTGGCGGCGTTGATGCCGCCCTGCGCGGCGATGGAGTGGGCGCGGCGCGGGGAGTCCTGGTAGCAGAACTGCACGACGTGGTAGCCCTGTTCGGCCAGGGTGGCGCCCGCGGAGCCGCCGGCCAGGCCGGTGCCGACGACGATGACGGTGTGCTTGCGGCGGTTGGCGGGGTTGACCAGCTTGGCGGTGAAGCGGCGGGTGTCCCAGCGCTCCTCGATGGGGCCGTCCGGCGCCTTGGTGTCGGCGACGGGCTCGCCGGTGGTGTAGTCGCTGTAGTGGGTCATGTCGGTGGTCATGTCCGTGGTCATGGCGGTCCTCAGCTCACGAGGCCGGTCATGACGCCGACCGGCACGGCGATGAAACCTGCGGTCAGTAGCAGGGCGAGCAGGTTCGCGGTGGTCTTCAGCGCGCGGTCGCGGCGCCGGCTGCCGGCGCCGAGAGTCTGGGCGGCGCTCCAGAAGCCGTGCCGGATGTGCAGGCCGAGGGCGAGCATCGCGACGATGTAGATGACGTTGTTCCACCAGTCGTGGAAGGCCGCCACGACGTTGTGGTATGGGTGGCCGGGCACGAAGCCGCGCTGCACGGTGCCGGTGGTCAGGTCCAGGATGTGCCAGACGATGAAGAGGGCGAGGATGACCCCGCCCCAGCGCATGGTCCGGGTGGCGTAGCCGGCGCGCGCGCGGGTGTGGACGTAGCCGACCGGGCGGGAGGCGATGTCGCGGCGGCTGAGCTGGTACGCGCACACGCCGTGCGCCACGACGGCGGCGACCAGGGCGGCGCGGATGATCCACAGCGCCCACTCGTAGTGGAAGAAGGGCTCGCCGAGGGTGCGCAGCCAGTGGGCGTAGCCGTCGAAGGTGCCGGGGCCGAAGAAGATCTTCAGGTTGCCGTACATGTGGACGACCAGGTAGAGCAGCATCACCAGGCCGCTCACCGCCATGACGGTCTTCTTGCCCACGGTCGAGTCCCAGACCGTGCGCGCCATCGAGGGCCGACGGTCCGGCCGCGTTGCCAATGCCATGAACACGACGCTACGACCGGGTACGTCCAGTGGTCCAAGACATGATCGAGCTGGACTCGATAGCCGGTGCCTATCGACGAGCTAGGCTGGCGGGGTGCAGTTCCAGCAGCTCGCCTACTTCGTGGCCGTCGCGGACGCCCGGCACTTCACCCGGGCCGCGCAGGCGCTGCATGTGTCGCAGCCGTCGCTGTCGCAGCAGATCAGGGCGCTGGAGAAGGAGCTGGGAGCGGCGCTCTTCAGCCGGGCGCGCGGCAACATCGCGCTGACCGACGCCGGCGAGGCGCTGCTGCCGCTGGCCCGGCGGATCCTCGCCGACGCCGACACCGCGCGGCACGAGGTGCTGGAGCTGGCGCAGCTGCGCCGCGGCCGGGTGCGGCTCGGGGCGACACCGAGCCTGGCGACCGGGCTGCTGCCGGACGTGCTGCGGGCCTTCCACGACCGGCACCCCGGCATCCGGCTGCTGGTGGAGGAGGGCGGCTCGCACGATCTCGTACGGCAGCTGGCGCGCGGGGCGCTGGACCTGGCGCTGGTGGTGCTGCCGCTGCCGAGCCCGTCGCCGGCGCTGACGACGGTGGAGCTGTTCCAGGAGGACCTGGTGGTGGTCTCCTCGGCGGCCGACGCGGCGCCGGCCGGGCCGCTGCGGATCGCCGACCTGGAGGGCCGGCCGATGGTGATGTTCCGGCACGGCTACGACCTGCGGGACCTGACGCTCGCGGCGTGCCGGGCGGCCGGCTTCGAGCCGTATCTGACCGTCGAGGGCGGCGAGATGGACGCGGTGCTGGGCTTCGTGCGCGCCGGGCTCGGCATCGGCGTGGTGCCGGCGACGGTCGCCGCCCGGGCGGGCCTCGACCTGCGGGTCACCCCGCTGGCCCGCCCGGGCCTGCGCCGTACCGTCGCCTTGGCCCACCGCAGCGACGTCGCGCCGCCGCGCGCCGCCCGGGTGCTCCAGGACGTCCTGCTGACCTCCGCGCGCCGCGCGGTCACCGACTCACCGGGCCTGCGCCCGGGGGCACACCGGGCGCCGGGCTCCGGGGCGCCGGAGGTGTGAGCGGTCGGGGCGCGGGGCGCCGGCGGGTGACCCGTGCTACGGCTGCCGCGCCGGCCGGATCACCGGCAGCAGCACCGCGACCGCCGCCAGCGCGGCGAGCGCGAAGCACGCGGCGAGGAAGAAGGCGTGGTGGTAGCCGCCGGCCCGGGCGGCCCGCAGCGCGGCCGTCCCCGGGGCGGCGGAGGAGCCCGGCGCGAGCAGATGGCCGATCCGGCTGAACGCCGCGGCCGAGATCACCGCCACGCCCAGCGCGCCGCCCGCCTCCTGGCTGGTGTTGATCAGGCCCGCCGCGACGCCCGCGTCGGACTCGGCCACCCCGTGGGCCGCGGCGATCTGCAGCGGCACGAAGGACATCCCGAGGCCGACGCCGACCATCAGGAAGGGCGGCAGCACGTCGGCGGCGTATCCGGCGCCGACCGGCAGCCGGGCGAGCAGCAGCAGCCCGGCCGCGCCGAGGGCGAGGCCGGCCATCAGCACGGGCTTGCCGGGGAAGCGGGCGACGAGGCCGGAGGCGGCGCCGGCCCCGACCGTCACCGCGACGGCGAGCGGGACGTAGGCCAGGCCGGTCTTCAGCGCGTCGTAGCCGAGCACCTGCTGCATGAACAGGCTGGCGAAGAAGAACAGCGTCGCCATCGCGCCCAGCGTCAGCACCGTCCCGAGGTTCGCGGCCCGCAGCGCGGGCAGCCGCAGCACCCGGCCGGGCAGCAGCGGCGCCTGCGCGCGGGTCTCCAGCACCGCGAAGGCGGCGAGCAGCAGCGCGGCGCCGGCGAGCCCGCCGACGGTGCCGGCGTCCGACCAGCCGGCGCTGACGGCCTGGTCGAGGGTGTGAACGAGCAGCAGCAGCCCCGCGGTCAAGGTGACGGCGCCGCCGGTGTCGAAGCGGCGCCGGGCGTCCGGCAGCCGGCTCTCGGGCAGCACATAGGGCGCGGCCACCAGGGCGAGCAGCGCGATGGGCACGTTGATGAAGAACACCCAGCGCCAGCCGGGCCCCTGCGTCAGCAGGCCGCCCAGCAGCACGCCCAGGACGGAGGCGACGCCGGCGAGCGCGCCCCAGATCCCGAGGGCCTTGGTGCGCTCGGCGCCCTCGGTGAAGGTGGCGGTGAGGGTGGACAGCGCCGCCGGCGCGGTCAGCGCGGCACCGAAGCCCTGCACGGCGCGGGCGGAGATCAGCAGGCCGGGGTCGTGCGCGAGCCCGGCCGCGAGCGAGGCGGCGCCGAAGAAGGCGAGGCCGGTGCGCAGCAGCCTGCGCCGGCCGAGGGTGTCGGCGAGCCGGCCGCCGAGCAGCAGGAAGCCGCCGAGGACGGTGCCGTAGGCGGTGACGACGAACTGCAGGTCGCCGTCGGCCATGCCGAGGCTGTGCTGGATGGAGGGCAGGGCGACGTTCACGATCGTGACGTCGAGGTAGACGGTGGACTGCACCACGCACAGGAAGGCGAGGACCAGTCCGGGCCGTCGGGCGGCCGGGGCGCGCAGTCGCTGGTCGCGCGGGGAAGCGGCGAGAGTCATGGCCGGGACGCTAGCAACGCGGATATAGTAGGTACCTACAGGATAGTGACTACCCGTACGGGGCTCCCCCACCCGCGGACTCCGGTACGGATTCGGGCGGGGACTCCCCGAAGGACACACGGAGGTGCGGCAGCCATGACCGAGACGGTGTCCCCGCCCGGCCGCCCCGCGCGCGGCCACGCGGCGGCGGTGCAGGCCGAGGCGTGCCCGATCGGGCCGGTGGTGGACCTGGTCTTCAGCCGCTGGACGACGCCGATCCTGTGGGCGCTGCACGCGTTCGGGCGGCAGCGGTTCGTGGAGCTGGAGCGGCGGATCGGCACGATCACCCCGAAGGTGCTGACGCAGCGGCTGCGGCAGATGGAGCGCGACGGGCTGGTCGTGCGCACGTATTACCCGGAGGTGCCGCCGCGGGTGGAGTACGAGATCAGTGAGCTGGGGCTGAGCCTCGCCCCGCTGTTCCACCACCTCACCGAGTGGTCGCGCGACCACCTCGGCGAGGTCGCCGCGGCCCGGGTCGCGTACGACGACCGCGACGGCCCGATGCCCTGACGGCGGGCGGCCGGCCGCAGGTCAGCCGCCGGCCGCGAGCAGCGCGTCGATACGGGCGCGGTGCGCGGCCTCCCACGCGTCGAGGTCCTCGGCGGCCTCCTTGGCGAGCTTGGCGCGCGCCGCGGCCAGCACCTCGGCCGCTCGTGCCGCGGGGACGACGGCGACGCCCTCCTCGTCGGCCACCACGACGTCCCCGGCATGGACCTCGACGCCGCCGCAGCGCACCAGCTCGCCCAGCGGCGCGACCGCGGACTTCCCGCCCGGGCAGGGCGCGATGCCGCGGGCCAGCACGGGCAGGCCCATCGCGCGGATCTCGGCGAGGTCGCGGACCACCCCGTCGATGACGAAGCCGGCGATGCCCCGGCGCTGCGCGACCGCGCAGACGTTGCCGCCGGCCACCGCGTAGTCGGTGTCGCCGCCGGAGTCCATGACGATCACCGAGCCGGGCGCGGCCCGGTAGATCGCCGCGTGCAGCATGAGGTTGTCACCGGGCGGGCAGCGCACCGTGAACGCCGGCCCCGCGATCCGCGGCGCCGGGCCCCACAGCGGGCGCAGCCCGTGGTCCATGACCTGCCCGCGCCCGAGGACGTCGGCCAGCGTCGGCGGCGGGATGTCGAGGAAGCCAGGGAAATCGGGGACACCGGGGACATCGGGTGAGCCGGAATGGTCGTGCGCGTCGCCCATGGCCGCCTTTCGGGTCGGGTCCGCCCCCGGGTCGGGGCGCACCGGGCACGCTACCCCTGCCCCGCCGTCAGGACCGCCGCGGGGCACGGTTGCCGGCGTCCGGTTCCGACCCGCTCACGACAGGCCGCGTTCAACTGGGCGTCGCCGGAGGGCGGGAGTCTTCACGCGTTCACAGCCCTTGCACCAAGGAGCAACGATGGTCGCACAGATGGACACCCCGGAGCCCGCCGCGCCCGGTGACCGCCTCAGCCGCCGCAGCGCGGTGGGCCTGCTGGGCACCGCGGGGGCCGGCGCGGTGGCGCTGCCGCTGCTGAGCGCGGGCACCGCCGCGGCGGCGCCGGCCGGCGCGCCCGCCTTCCACCCCACCCCGGACACCGGCGGCGCGTCCCCGGTGCAGGGCCTGCACCTGACCTTCGGCAAGGACCCGTCCAGCCAGATGGTGGTGTCCTGGATCACCGACGCCCCCGTCAAGCGCCCGCGGGTGCTGTACGGGACGCTGGAGCACGGCCTGGGCTCGGGTGCCTCGGCGCGCAGCCGGGTCTACACCGACGGCAAGTCCGGCCGCGCGGTGTACGTGCACCACGCGCTGATCTCCGGGCTGCGGCCGGGCACCGACTACTACTACGTGGTCTCGCACGACGGCGCGACGCCGGACAGCGGTACGTTCAAGACCGCGCCGCGCGGCCGGCAGCCGCTGACCTTCACCAGCTTCGGCGACCAGTCGGCCCCGCAGGTGACCTGGGCGGCGGACGGCACGGTGGCGCTGGACGCCAACTCCACGCCCGCCACGATGGACATCGTCACCGGTGTCGAGCAGGTCGCGCCGCTGTTCCATCTGCTCAACGGCGACCTGTGCTACGCCAACCTGGACGTGGACCGGGTGCGCACCTGGAACAACTTCTTCGCCAACAACACCCGTTCGGCCCGCTTCCGGCCGTGGATGCCGGCGGCCGGCAACCACGAGATCGAGTCCGGCAACGGCCCGATCGGCCTGGGCGCCTACCAGACCTACTTCCAGCTGCCGTCGACCGAGTCCGACGACGAACTCGCCGGGCTCTGGTACGCGTTCACCGCCGGCTCGGTGCGGGTCATCGTGCTGCAGAACGACGACGTGGCGCTCCAGGACGGCGGCGACAACTACATCCACGGCTACTCCGGTGGCCGCCAGCTGGCCTTCCTGGAGCGGGAGTTGAAGGCCGCCCGGCGCGACAGCGACATCGACTGGGTCGTGGTGGCGATGCACCAGGTGATGATCAGCTCCTCCGACGCCAACGGCGCGGACCTGGGCCTGCGCGCGGCCTACGGCCCGCTGTTCGACCGCTACCAGGTGGACCTGGTGGTGTGCGGCCACGAGCACAACTACGAGCGCTCGCTGGCGGTCCGCGGTGTGGTCGGCGGCAGCGAGACGCTGACGCCCCACCCGGCCTCGACCCGTACCGACGACATCGACACCGGGCTGGGCACGGTGCACATGGTGCTGGGCGGCGGCGGTGTGTCGGGCACCACCAACCAGTCGTTCTTCAAGGACGGCACCGCCAAGGTCATCACCGAGGTCGCCGGCAGCCGGCCCGAGGGCGGCAAGCGCGCGGCCACGTACGTCAAGGAGGAGGCGGTCTGGATGGGGGTGCGCGACATCGAGCACCCGTACGGCTTCGCGGCCTTCACCGTCGACCCGGGCCGCTTCCCGGGCGACACCACTCGCCTGCACGTCACCTACTACAACGTCAACAAGCCGCACGGCGAGCTGTCGGTCTTCGAGCAGTTCACGCTGCACCGCAAGCGCTCCGACGGGCACCGCTGACGGTATGGCGGCGGCCGACACCGTAGCGGGGGCTACGGTGTCGGCCGCCGCCATGCGCCCCGCGGCGCCCGCGCGCCTATGCTGCGGGGACCGTACGACGGTGTACGGGCACGGCGGCGACTTCGGGCGGGGCCACAGGGTGATGAGGGGTTACGAGGACACCGGCGTCGAGGTGGCCGGCGGCACGCTGGCGGTGCGCCGCTGGCCGGGCGCGCCGGGCGCGGGCACGGTGCTGGCGGTGCACGGCATCGCGAGCAACGGCCTGTCGTGGGGCCCGGTCGCCGAGGCGCTGGACGGCGTCGAGGTGATCGCGCCGGACCTGCGCGGGCGCGGCGGCAGCCGGGCGGTGGCGGGCCCCAGCAGCATGGCGGCGCACGCCGACGACCTGCGGGCGGTGCTGGACCACTTCGGGGTGCGGCAGGCGGTGCTCGCCGGGCATTCGATGGGCGGCTTCGTCGCCTGTGTCGCCGCCTGCCGCGGCGCGGACCGCTACCGCGAACTGGTCCTGGTCGACGGCGGCTTGGGCTTCCCCGTGCCGGCCGGCACCGACATCGACCAGGTGCTGCACGCGGTGATCGGCCCGGCGATGGCCAAGCTCGACATGGAGTTCGCCGACCGGGCCGCCTACCACGCCTTCTGGGCCGGGCATCCGGCGTTCGCCGAGCTGACCGGCGCGCATGTGGCGGCGTATCTGGACCGCGACCTGGTCGGCGCGGAGCCGCGTCTGCGGTCGGCGTGCCGGGCGGCGGCGATCCGCGAGGACGCCGAGGACGAGCTGCGCAACCCCGAGGTCTTCGCCGCGATACGCCGGCTGCCGGTGCCCGCGCGCCTGCTGTGGGCCGAGCGGGGCCTGCGCGACGAGCCGGTCGGCCTCTATCCGCCGCAGGTCGTCGCGGCGGCGGGCCTGGAGGGTGTGCCCGCGCACTTCGTGCCGGGCGTCAACCACTACTCGATCCTGCTGGGCGCCCCGGGCGCCGCCGTGGTCGCCGGGCACGTCCGCGAGGCGCTGTAGCCGCCTGCCGCCGGCGCAGTCCGGGACCCATGGCGTGCGGGTCCCGGACGCGGGGCGGCGGATCAGGCCAGCAGCTTGGCCTTGAGGGCGGCGATGTCGGCGTCGGTGAGCATCAGGCCCTGGTGCAGATACCCGTCGAAGCTGCCGTAGATCGCGTTCACTTCGTTGAACGCCGAGGTCAGCCAGGACAGTTCGACGGCCTCCGGGTCGCCGGTGTAGGTGTTGCTGGCCAGGAAGTCGGCCTCCACGGTGGCGCGCGGCACGCCCAGCAGGGTCAGCAGGACGGCGTTCGCCCAGCCGGTGCGGTCCTTGCCTGCGGTGCAGTGGAAGACGGTGGCGCCGGAGTTGTGCTCGATGGCGACCAGGGTGTCGTGGAAGGCGTGGTCGGCGCCGACGAAGTTCACCATGAACGGGTAGCCGATGGACTGCCCGAGGTCGGAGGAGCCGCTGAACAGCCCGGCGGCCAGCGCCTGGAGGAGGGTCGCGGCGGCGTCCTTGTGGAATTTGATGCCGTGCGCGAGCGAGACCACGTCGGCGACCTGGTAGCCGACGCCTGCCGGGATCTGGTCCGGGTCGTCGGAGCGCTCGCTGGAGTTGCGCAGGTCCACGTCCAGCGTGATGCCCTCGGCGGTGAGCACCTGCTGCTCGGCGGCGGTCAGGCCGCTGAGCTTGCCGGAGCGGTAGACGACACCGGTGCGCACCCAGTGGCCGTCCGCGGTGCGGTAGCCGCCGGCGTCCCGGAAGTTGTGCGCGTCCGCGAGGCCGAGCGAGCGCTCGGCGACGGTGAGCGCGGAGCCGTCGGGCGTGCTGAGCCGGAAGTACCAGCGCGCGGCGGCGGGCAGGGTGCCGGCGGGCACGGTGAGGCTGCCGGTGCCGGCGCCGCCGCCGAGCGCGACTCCGGTGGTGGCGGATGCCTGCGTCGCGGCGGTGACGCTCACCTGGGCGGCGGTCGAGGCCCAGCTGATCAGGTAGCTGCCGTCGGGGTTCAGCGTGGCCTGCGCGGCCGTGAAGGGTGCGGCCGAGGCGGCGGCGGCCTGCGCCGCGGCGGGCGCGGGCGCGGCGGCGGCCGGCGCGGCGAGCGGGCCCGCCGCGCCGGCGGCGAGCACGGCTGCGGTGGCAAGGGCGAGTGCGGTACGGGTGATGCGCACGGGCTGGCTCCTCACGTGAGGGGACGTCGCCGCCATCCACCCTTGCGTACATGACAACGATATGACCGCCCGTCATCCGCCGGGGGAACCCCTTCCCACAGCGCGGGTCACCCCCGCCGCCGTCCGCCGGTTCCGGCAGCCATGGTCGCCGGCACCATGCCCCGCGCGAGACGTACATGGTCCGGCCACATGTCGGCGGCAGCGGGCCGCTTCTACGGTGTGCGCAACCATCCACCGTTCCGGGAGCCGGTCATCATGCGTCGCAGCCGCACGTCACGCCACCTGAGAAACAGATCCGTCCCCGCGCTCGCGCTGCTGGCCGTCGCCGTGCTGCTCGCGGGCTGCAGCAAGGCGGGCACCGCCGGGAGCCCGTCGTCCGGCGGCGGGGACGCCAAGAGCGGGGCGGCGGCCGTGGACGTGGGGCTGGTGTACTCGCGCAGCGGGCCGCTGGCCGCGTACGGCAAGCAGTACATCGACGGCTTCCACGCCGGCCTGGACTACGCCACGCACGGCACCGGCAAGGCCGGCGGGCACGAGATCCGGGTCACCGAGCAGGACGACGCGGGCGACCCGGCCAAGGCGGTGGCCGCGGCCAAGACGCTGATCGGCAAGGGCACGAAGATCATCGCGGGCACCACCGACTCCGGTGTGGCGCTGCAACTGGCGCCGCTGGCCGCGCAGAACCACGTCCTCTACATCGCCGGGCCCGCCGCCACCGACGCGCTGACGGGGCTGAACGCGTACACCTTCCGCTCCGGCCGGCAGTCCTACCAGGACATCCTCACCGCTGGGTCGCTGCTGGGCGGGACGGGCGGCAAGAAGGTCGTGGTGCTCACGCAGAACTCCGCCTTCGGGCAGGCGAACGTCGCGGCGGTCAAGGAGGTGCTCGGCTCCGGGCAGGGCGCGACCGTCGACTCGGTGCTGGCGCCGCCGAGCGCGGGCGACCTCACGCCGTTCGCGCAGCAGGTCAAGTCCAAGAAGCCGGACCTGGTGTTCGTGGCGTGGGCCGGGGCGAGCGCGCCGGCGCTGTGGACGGCGCTGGACCAGCAGGGCGTGGTGACCTCGACGAAGGTCGTCACCGGGCTGGCCGGCATCGCCTCCTACCCGCTGTTCGGCGCGGCCGGCTCCAAGGTGTCGTTCCTGGCGCACTACTTCCCCGGCGCCGGCAACAACCCGGTGGAGAAGGCGATGCTGGACGGCATCGCCAAGGCCGGCGGCACGCCGGACCTGTTCAGCCCGGACGGCTTCACCGCCGCGCAGATGATCGTGCACGCGGTGGAGGCCGGCGGCGCGACCGACCCGGCGGCGATGGCCAAGGCGCTGGAGGGCTGGTCGTTCCAGGGCCCCAAGGGCGACGAGCAGGTCAGGGCGGCCGACCACGCGCTGCTCCAGCCGATGTTCACCGCGACGCTCACCGGTACCGGCGCCGCGGCCGAGCCGCAGCTGGTCAGCCGGCTGCCGAAGGAAGCGGTCAACCCGCCGATGAAGCAGATGGCGGGCTGAGCCGTGCCGACCGGGTCCGTCCCGCGCTCCCCCGCCGCCCAGCCCCCTGCTGCCCCGTCCGCCGCCGCGCCGGCCGTGGCCCCGCCCGTGCTGCGGCTGCGCGGGGTGGGCTGGTCGGTGGGCGGCGCGACCATCGTGGACGAGGTGTCCTTCGACGTGCGCGAGGGAGAGTTCCTGGCCTTCATCGGCCCCAACGGCGCGGGCAAGACCTCGCTGTTCAACCTGATCAGCGGGCTGGTCCCGGCCACCCGCGGGTCGATCGCGCTGGACGGCGCGGACATCACCGCCGAGCCGGTGCCGGCCAGGGCCCGCCGCGGGCTCGGCCGGACGTTCCAGACCTCCAGCCTGTGGCCCCAGGTGACGGTCGCCGGGCATGTACGGCTGGCCGCGCAGGCCGCGGCGGGCGGCTCGTACCGGATCTGGCGGCGCGCGGCGGACTTCCGCGAGCAGGTCGCCGACGTGCTGGAGCGCACCGGGCTCGCGCACCGGGCGCACGCGCGGGCCGCCGAGCTCTCGCACGGCGAGAAGCGCAAGCTGGAGCTCGCCGTGCTGCTGGTGGGCGAGCCGCGGCTGATGCTGCTGGACGAGCCGATGGCCGGGGTGAGCGCCGAGGAGGTGCCCGCGCTGACCGCGCTGATCGGCTCGCTGCACCGCGACGAGGGCCGCACCGTGCTGATGGTCGAGCACCACATGGACGTGCTGCTGGGCCTGGCCGACCGGCTCGCGGTGATGCACCACGGCACGCTGCTGGCCCTGGACACCCCGCAGGCGGTCACCGCCGACCCGGTGGTCCAGGAGGCCTACCTCGGGGAGGCGCTGTGAGCGGCGAGCCGCTGCTGGCGGTACGGGACCTCGCGGTCGTCATCGGCGGCCGGCACATCCTGCACGGCGTGGACCTGGACGTCGCCCCCTCCGGGGTGACCGCGCTGCTCGGCCGCAACGGCGCCGGCAAGACCACGACGGTACGGGCGGTGCTCGGGCTGGTGCCGCGCACCGGCAGCGTACGGCTGGCCGGCGAGGAGACCGTACGGCTGCCCACCCATCTGCTGGTGCGCCGCGGCATCGGCTACGCGCCCGAGGACCGCGGGGTCTTCGCCGGGCTCACCGTCGCGGAGAACCTGCGCCTGGCCGAGCGGCCGGGCGCGGGCGAGCCGGCGTACGACCTGGTGCACGAGCTCTTCCCGGAGCTGAAGGCGCGGGCCCGGCAGCCGGCGGGCACCCTTTCCGGCGGCCAGCAGCAGATGGTGGCGATCGGCCGCACCCTGCTCAACGGCAACCGGCTGATCATCGCCGACGAGCCGACCAAGGGCCTGGCGCCCCGGGTCGTCACCGAGGTCGCCCGGGTGCTGGAGCGGGCCGCGCGGGCGGTGCCGGTGCTGCTCGTGGAGCAGAACCTGGCGCTGGTGCGCCGGCTCGCCGGCCACTGCGCCGTCCTCGCCGACGGGCGCACCGTCCACCGCGGCCCCGCCGCCGACCTGCTGGCCGACCCCGACGCCACCCGGCGGCTGCTGGGCGTCGGCCGCCGTACCGCCGTCACCGAGGAGCACCCCATGGCACCACCCGGGCCCGATCCCAGCAGCGCCGCGCAGGCCGGAAAGGCGGGCGCGTGATGGCGACGGTCGTGCTGCTCGCCGCCACCGGGCTGGGCCTGGGGGCGCTGTACTTCCTGGTCGCCGCGGGGCTGTCGCTGATCTTCGGGCTGATGGACGTGCTCAACTTCGCGCACGGCGCGCTGCTGTCGATCGGCGCGTACGCCACCTGGTGGGCGGCGAGCGGCCATCTGCCGGGTGCCGGCTCCGGCGGCGCCGGCTTCGTGCTCGCCGTCTGCTTCGGCACCGCGGTCGGCACGCTGGCCGCGGTGGTGCTGGAACTGGCGCTGATCCGGCCGCTGTACGGGCGACCGCGCGAGCAGGTGCTGGCGACGGTGGGCGTGGGGCTCGCGGTGCCGGCGCTGCTGTCGGCGATCTGGGGCCCGGACGCCCGGCCCTTCCCCGGTCCCGCCGCGCTGTCGGGCACCTTCGGGCTCCTGGGCGCGCGGATCCCGGTGAACCGGCTGGTGCTGCTGGGTGCGGCGGCCGTGGTGCTCCTGGCGCTGCGGCTGTTCCTCGGCCGCACCCGGCACGGCCTGGTCGTACGGGCCGGGGTCGAGGACCGGGCGATGGTCACCGCGCTCGGCATCGACGTGCGCCGGGCCTTCACGCTGGTCTTCGCCATCGGCGGCGCCGCCGCCGCGCTCGGCGGGGCGCTGGGCGGGCTGTACTACGGCTCGGTGGACCCCGGCCAGGGCACCTCGCTGCTGATCTTCGCCTTCGTGGTGGTGGTCATGGGCGGCATGGGCTCGGTGGCCGGCGCCGCGCTCGCCGCGGTCGGGGTGGGGCTGGTCCAGCAGTTCGCCAACTACTACACGACGTCGGGGCTCGGCGACCTCGCCGTCGTCGTGCTGCTCGCCGCGCTGCTGCTGCTCCGGCCGCGCGGCATCACCGGGAGGCTCGCATGACACCCGCCGCGACACCGGCCACGACGCCGGCCGCGTCCACCCGCAAGGCCGCCGCCTCCCCGGAGGCGGACGCGGACGCCCCGCCGTGGCGCCGGCTCGGCCGCTGGTGGCCGGCGCTGGTGCTGGTCGCGCTGGTGACCGCGCCCTTCAGCTCGCTGTCGCTGCCCGGGCTGCTGGACGGCCCGATCGGCAGCGCCGGGTCGTTGCAGCTGCTCGCGCTGTGCCTGGTGTTCGGGGCGCTGGCCACCGGCTACGACCTGCTGCTCGGCCACACCGGGCTGCTGTCGTTCGGCCACGCGCTGTACTTCGCGGCCGGCAGCTACTCCACCGAGCTGATCGCGGCGGAGGCCGGGCTGCCGTTCTGGCCGTCCGCGGTGCTCGGCGTGCTGTGCGGGGTGGCGCTGGCCTGGGCCCTGGGGTCGGTGGCGCTGCGGGTGAGCGGCATCGCCTTCTCGATGGTCACGCTGGCCTTCGCGCAGGCCGGGTCGATCCTGGTCGAGCGGGACCCCGGCGGGGTCACCGGCGGCGAGGAGGGCCGGGCGGTGCCCGCGGACAAGCTGCCGGCGTCGCTGGCGGGCATCGACCACACCGCGAACCTGTACTGGATCGCGCTGGCCTACCTGGTGCTGACCCTCGCGGTCGTGCGCTGGGCGGTGCGCTCCCCCACCGGCCGGGTGTGGGAGGGCATCAGGGACAACGAGACCCGGGTGGAGGTGCTGGGCCTGCGCCCGTACGGCTTCAAGCTGGTCGCCTTCGTGGTGGCCGGGGCGCTGGCGGCGGTCGGCGGGGTGGTGCACCTGCTGCTGACCGGCGGGGCGACACCGCAGACGACGACATCGGACTTCACGCTGTCGCTGCTGGTGATGGTGGTGCTGGGCGGCTCGGGCTCGCGCTGGGGGCCGCTGCTCGGCGGCGTCCTGTACACCTGGGCGGACCACCGGCTCGGCGACCTGGCCGGCTCCGACGCCGTCTCCGGCCTGCCGTCGGTGCTGCGGGTGCCGCTGTCGCAGCCGCTGTTCCTGCTGGGCACGCTGTTCGTCGTCACCGTGGTGGCCCTGCCCGGCGGCCTGACCCGGCTGGGGCGCCGCCCGCGGGTACGGGCCTGAACCCGGCGGCCACGTCCACCCGCGGTTCACCCGTACGGCCGATAGGGCGGCGGCGGGCCCCCCACCGCCCCCGCCTGGCGTCCTGACGTGATCTGCGCGACTCTGGATGCACGGGTGTGGGCATTTTGCCCGACTTCGGGTGGAGGGAGGGTCCGCCATGGCCGGCCACACGCAAACCGGGCACCGGACCGACCGGGATCCGATCGTGCGGCGCATCGCCGAGCGCCGCGCGCAACTGGGTCTGAGCGAGAGCGCGCTGTCCACGCGGGCGGCGATGTCCCCCCGCTATCTGCAGCACCTCCTCGACGCCGGTCCCGAGTTCGATCCCGGCGGCCTGGTGCGGGTCGCCGCCGCGCTGGACCTGACGTACCAGGAGCTGCTGGAGGGCCGCCGCGACCCGCCGCCGGGGCAGCCGGACGCCGCCGCGCGGCCGGTGCTGGCGCATCTGAGCACCGAGGAGTGCTGGGACAAGCTCGGCACGCACGGCGTCGGCCGGATCGCCGTGCCCGTGCAGCCGGGGCCGGCGGTGCTGCCGGTGAACTACCTGGTGGACTCCGGCACCATCGTCTACCGCACCGGGGCGGGCGACGCCGCCGAGCCGGCGCCGGGCGAGGGCGTGTCCTTCCAGGTCGACCAGATCGACGACCGGCTCAGCCGCGGCTGGAGCGTGCTGCTCACCGGCACCGCGGAACGCGTCGACGACCCGGCGCAGAGCGACGTCCTGGCCGCCCGCGCGCCCGAGCCGTGGGCGGGCGGCAACCGGCCGGTGTGGATACGGATCCGGCCCAAGAACGTCACCGGCCGCCGTATCGACACCGAGTAGGCCGGCACGCGGCGCGGCCCCCGGGCCCCGCGCACCCCACGAGCCGGCCGCCATGGCGCCGGGTGAGCCGAAGGGACCGCGGCATGCACGACGGCTGGGCCTGGCGGTACGCGGGCTACGACCCGGGGCGCGAGCAGCTGCGCGAGGCGCTGTGCACACTCGGCAACGGCTACACCGCGACCCGTGGCGCCGCGCCCGAGTCGCCCGCGGGCCCGCTGCACTACCCGGGGACGTACGCGGCCGGCTGCTACAACCGGCTGACGTCCACCGTCGCCGGGCGCGAGGTCGACAACGAGGACATGGTCAACCTGCCGAACTGGCTGCCGCTGCGGGTGCGGCCGGCCGGCGGCGACTGGTTCGGCCCGGACGCCTGCGAGGTGCTGGACTACGAGCGGGTGCTGGACCTGCGCCGCGGCACCCTGCTGCGGCGGATGCGGCTGCGGGACGGCGAGGGGCGGATCCTCGCGCTGGCCGAGACCCGGCTGGTGCACATGGACGACCCGCACCTGGCCGCGCAGCGCCTGACGGTGAGCGCGGTGGGCTGGAACGGCGAGGTCGAGATCGAGGCGGGCCTGGACGGCGACGTGGCGAACAGCGGCGTCGAGCGCTACCGGGACCTCGACGGCCGGCACCTGACCGGGCACCGCACCGGCGCGCACGGCCGGGACACCGGCTGGCTGCGCTGCCGCACCTCCCGCTCGGGCATCGAGGTGGCGCTGGCGGCCCGGATCCGCGTGTCCGGCGCCGGGAGCACCGCCCCGCCCGAGCCCGGGGAGCGCGCCGTCGCCCGGCGGTTCACCGCGCCGGTGGCCGGCGGCGGCCCGGCGGTCGTGGTGGAGAAGGTGGTGGCGCTGCACACCTCGCGGGACGCCGCGATCCAGGACCCGCTGCACGCCGCGCTGGAGCGGGTGGAGCACGCGCCGGACGTGGCGGGGCTGCTCGACTCGCACGCCGCCGCGTGGGAGCGGCTGTGGGAGCGGGTCGGGGTGCAGGTGCCGGACGCGATCGGCACGGTGCTGCGGCTGCACCTCTTCCACGTCCTCCAGACGCTCTCCCCGCACACCGCCGACCTGGACGTGGGCGTGCCTGCCCGCGGGCTGCACGGCGAGGCCTACCGCGGGCACGTCTTCTGGGACGAGCTGTTCGTGCTGCCCTTCTTGAACCTGCACCTGCCCGAGGTCTCCCGGGCGCTGCTGACCTACCGGCACCGCCGGCTGGGCGCGGCCTGCCGGGCCGCGGCGGCCGAGGGGCTGCGCGGCGCGATGTACCCGTGGCAGAGCGGCAGCGACGGGCACGAGGAGACCCAGGGGCTGCACCTGAACCCGCGCTCGGGCCGCTGGCTGCCGGACCGCACCCACCTCCAGCACCACGTGGGTTCCGCGGTCGCCTACAACGTGTGGCAGTACTGCCTGGCCAGCGGCGACACCGCGTTCCTGCACACCGAGGGCGCCGAGATGCTGCTCCAGGTCGCCCGCTTCTGGGCGGACCGCGCGCGGTGGGACCAGGACGCGGGCCGCTACCGGATCCTCGGCGTGGTGGGCCCCGACGAGTACCACACGGCGTATCCGGGCGCCGGCCGGCCGGGCCTGGACGACAACGCGTACACCAACGTCACGGCGGCCTGGGTGCTGGCCCGCGCGCTGGAGCTGCTGGAGGCGATGCCGGCGCCGCGGCGCGCGGAGCTGGTCGCGCGGCTGGGCATCGCCGCGGACGAGCCGGCGCGCTGGGAGGACGTCTCGCGGCGGCTGCGGGTGGCCTTCCACGCGGGTGTCATCAGCCAGTTCGACGGCTACGGCGAGCTGGCCGAGCTGGACTGGGACGGCTACCGGGGTGCTTACGGCGACATCCGCCGGCTGGACCGGATCCTGGAGGCCGAGGACGACAGCGTCAACCGCTACCAGGCGTCCAAGCAGGCCGATGTGCTCATGCTCGGCTACCTCTTCCCGCCCGCCGAGCTGGCCGCCCTGTTCGAGCGGCTCGGCTACCGGCTCGACGACGAGCTGTGGCACCGCACCGTCACGCACTACCTGGCGCGCACCAGCCACGGCTCGACCCTCAGCGGCCTGGTGCACGGCTGGGTGCTGGCCCGCTCCCGGCGCGCCGACGCCTGGGCCCATGTGCGCGAGGCGCTGCTGGGCGATGTCGCCGACCTCCAGGGCGGCACCACCGGCGAGGGCATCCACCTGGGCGCCATGGCCGGCACGCTGGACCTGGTGCAGCGGGGGCTGACGGGGCTGCGGCCGGAGAGCGACTGCCTGCGGCTGGACCCGGTGCCGCTGCCGCAGCTGTCCCGCTTCCGGCTGACGCTGCGCTACCGCGCCCACTGGGGCGTGGGCCTGGCCCTGCACGCCGGGCATCTGCACATCGGGGTGCCGGAGTCGGACCAGGACCCGGTGGCGGTGTCGGTGGGGCCGCGGACGTACCGGGTCGCGCCGGGCACGGAGCTGACCGTACCGCTGCCGCGGGAGTGAGGGCTCAGGTCGCCCCGGCGCCGGCCAGCATGTGCAGGCGCAGCGCCAGCTGGAGTTCCAGGGCGCGCTCGGGGGCGTTCCAGTCCTCGCCGAGCAGCGCCTGGATGCGGTCCAGCCGCTGGACGACGGTGTTGACGTGCAGGTGCAGCTCGTCCTTGGTACGGGTGAGGATGCCGCCGCACGCGAAGTACGCGGCCAGGGTGCGGACCAGTTCGGTGCCGCGCCGGGCGTCGTAGTCCAGCAGCGGGCCGAGTGTCGCCGTCACGAAGGCGGGGACGTCGCGCTCGTTGCCCAGCAGCACGCCGAGGAAGCCCAGTTCTGCGGCGCCGGCGCCGTCCCCGGTGCGGCCGAGCGCGGTCAGGGCGTGCAGGCAGCGCACCGCCTCGGCGTGCGCGGCGGCGAGCGCCTGCGGCCCGGACGCGGGCCCCGCGGCGGCGACCGTGACGGGCCCGCCGGCCAGCTGGGTGAGCTGGCCCGCGGCGGCCCGGGCGGCGGCGCCGGGCGGGGCGCCGTCGTGCGGGAGCAGCAGCACCACCGTGCCGGAGCGCTCGGCGCTGACCCCGCCGCTGCCGAACAGGTAGCGGCCGGCCGCCGCGGCGAGCCGGCCCTGCCCGCCGGCCGGGCCCTGCGCGACCAGCATCAGGCAGGGCCGGCTGAGGTCCAGGCCGAGCCGCCGGCCGCGGACGACCAGGCCGACCGGGTCGCGCTCGGGGGCGGTGAGCAGATCGGTGATCAGCTCGCCGCGCACCCGGTTCTCGGCCTCGGCGACCGAGCGGCTGAGCAGCAGCAGGAGCGCGGTCACCACGCCGGCCCGCTCGAACAGCCGCCGGTCGGGGTCGTCCAGCCGGTCGCGGCCGTGCAGCACGATGCTGCCGAGCAGCTCCTGGCCGGCCAGCACCGCGCAGATCCAGCGCCCGTCGCGGTGCACGGCCCGGGCGGTGGGCGCCGCCTGGCCGGGCCCGGGCAGCGGCGGGGCGGGCGGCGGCGGGGTGCCGTCGAAGGGGCCGCCGCCGCGGCCGACGGCGGCCAGCGTGCGGCCGTCGGGGTCGTGGATGGTCAGCGCCCCGTCGAGCAGCCCGGCGACGGCGGCGGCCACCTCCGACAGGTCGCCGCCGCGCAGCACCAGGTCGGTGAGCCGGTCGTGGGCCTCCTGGGCGCGCTGGGTGGCGGCGGCGTGCTCGCGGATGACCTCGCCGGCCTGCGCGAGGTCGGCGATGGCCCGGGCGGTGTCGATGGCGATGGCGGCGTGCGCGGCCAGCGAGCACAGCAGCGCGACCTCGTCGGGCGAGAAGGGTCGCGGGGTGCGGTCGGCGGCGAAGAGCACGCCGATCACGTCGCCGGCGGCGGTCGAGCCCCTGGTGCCGGGGGTGCCGCCGGAGGCAGCACCGGCCGGGCCGCCGCGGGCGCCCAGGACCAGCGGCACGCCGAGGATCGCGACCAGGCCCTCGTCGAGCACCCCCTCGTCGATCGACCCGGTGTGCCGGAACCGCTCGTCGGTGCGGTAGTCGGGCGTGGCGTAGGGGCGCGCGGTCTGCGCGACGAGGCCGCCCAGCCCGTCGCCGTAGCGCAGCCGCAGGTTCTGGAAGAGCGGCGAGACCGAGCCGTCGGTGACCCGCATGTACGTGTCGCCGGCCTCGTCGTCGCGCAGCGTCAGGTAGGCGGTGTCGGTGCCGAGCAGCATCCGCACCCGGCGCACGATGGACTTCAGCACCGCGTCGAGGTCGCGCAGCGCCGCCAGGTCGCCCGCGGTGTCGAACAGCGCGGCCAGCTCGCTCTCCCGGCGCCGGTGCTGGCGCAAGGTGCCGCGCACCCGCAGGGCGGTGGCGGTGGCGTGCTCCAGCTCCGCCAGGTCCGCGTCGCTCGCGCCGTCCGCCCGGGCGCGCGCGGTCAGCACGCCGTACGCCTCGGCGGGCGCGTCCTCGGCGATGAGGTCGAGCAGCCGGCGCAGCGGGCGGGCGATCGGGGCGGGGCTGTCTGCCATGGGCGGCCATCCAACCACCTCGGGGTACGTCGTCACAGCCCCCGGGACCTCCCCCCTATCGTCCCCGGCGGTGTCATCAGCGGGCCGTCCAGCCGCCGTCCAGCGGCAGCGAGGTGCCGGTGACGAAGCCGGTGTGCGGGGAGCACAGCCACACCGCGGCGGCGGCGACCTCGGCGGGCTCGATGAGCCGCTTGATCGCGGTGCGGTCGAGCATCACCTGGGCGACGACGTCGGCCTCCGGGATGCCGTGGGTGCGGGCCTGGTCGGCGATCTGGTCCTCCACCAGCCGGGTGCGCACATAGCCGGGGCTCACGCAGTTGCTGGTGACACCGCGCCCGGCGCCCTCCAGCGCCACGGTCTTGCTGAGCCCTTCGAGGGCGTGCTTGGCGACGACGTACGCGGATTTGTACGGGCTCGCGCGCAGGCCGTGCACGGAGGAGATGTTGACGACCCGGCCCCAGCCGCCGGCGTACATGTGCGGCAGCGTCGCGCGGAGGATCCGGAAGGGGGCCTCGACCATGACGCGCTGGATGAGGGTGAAGCGCTCGGGCGGGAATTCGTGCAGCGGGGCGACGTGCTGGAGGCCGGCGTTGTTGACGACGATGTCGGCGTCGGCCGGTAGCGCGTCGACCGCGTCGGGGTCGGCGAGGTCGGCGACGACGCAGGTCCCGCCGGTGCGCTCGGCGGTGGCGGCGGCCCCGGCCGCGTCGCGGTCGACGACGTAGACGTGCGCGCCGGCCGCCGCGAGCGCCATCGCGCAGGCCCGGCCGATGCCGGCGGCGGCGCCGGTGACCAGGGCGGTGCGGCCGGCCAGGAACCGCCCGTCCGCGGGAAGGCCGAGGGGGTCGCCCGCGGCGGGGGCCGGGCCCGGTCCCGGGCGGTGGGTGCTCTGCATGACGGCCACGCTAGGAAGCCCGCGGCGCCCGGCACACGTGTGCCGCGCCCATACTTCCCCGCCCGCGGGTGGCGCGCGCCGCCATGCCGCGCCGGTCGCCGTACGGGCGGGCCGGGCGCGCGCTACCGGTCAGGGCCGGCGGGCGAGCACCAGCCGGGCGCGCGGGCTGCCGTCGGGGCGGCGGCCGAAGGCCTCCAGCGCGGCGGTCGCCACGGTGAAGCCGGCCGCGGTGAGGTCGGCGCGGACCGCGGGGAGCGGGAAGGTGCGGTAGTACATCACGAAGGGCGGGCGCCGAACCGCGTTGCGCACCCGCATCACCGCGTCGAAGCCGGCGAGCGCCCAGTACCAGGGCGAGCGCGGCGGCGGGGGCGCGCCGACGGGGAAGGCGAACAGCCCGCCCGGGCGCAGGGCGCGGTGCACCTGGGCGAACAGGCCCGGCCGCTCGGCGGGCAGGAAGTGCCCGAACGCGCCGAAGCTCACGGCCAGGTCGAAGGCGCCGGCGAAGGGCAGCGCGCGGGCGTCGGCCCGCACCCAGCCCACCCGCGGGCCGCCGTCCGGCACAGTCGCGCCGGCCCGGGCGCGGGCCAGCATGCCGGCGCTGAAGTCGACGCCGGTGGCCTGCGTACGGCACAGCGGCGCGAGCACCCGCAGGCCCGCGCCGGTGCCGCAGCACAGGTCGAGGCCGCGGTCGAAGGGGCCGAGCGGGGCCAGGGCGGCGGCGGTGGCGTCGAGGAAGCGGTCGGGGGTGCGGAAGGGCGTCGCGTCGAAGGCGGGGGCGAGCAGGTCGTAGCCGTGCTCGACGGACGACAGCGCCTGGACGGCCAGTTCGCGGACGGTGGGCCCCTCGGGTGAGAACACCCGGCCAAGGATAGGCCGGGCGGCACGGTGGCCGTGGGGGGAGCGCACCGCCGGGAGAGCGCTCTCCGTGCTTCCGGTGAGCGAGGCCGTGACCTGCGAGGCGAAAGCCGAGCCCACCGGCGGTGTGCGCGGGCGCCCGGAGTATTCCCCGGATCGATGTGCGCTTTCCCTCATCGTCATGAAACGGAATCGTCATTCCTGATCCCTTATCCTGTATTCCGGAATGATCGTTCCGCTTCATCTGTGAAGGAGTTCCATGGCGTCCGAGACCCGGCGCACGTCCCACCAGGTCACGTTCGCGGTCCTGGCGGCGGGTGTGACCGCGTATGCGCTGCTCCAGTCCCTGGTCACCCCGGTGCTGCCGACCATCCAGGAAGACCTGCACACCAACCAGAACACCGTGACCTGGGTGCTGACCGCCTATCTGCTGTCGGCCTCGATATTCACGCCGATCATGGGCCGCATAGGCGACATGATCGGCAAGGAACGCGTCTTCGTCGTCACCCTGGGCGCCCTGGCGGCCGGCTCGCTGCTCGCCGCGCTCGCGACCAACGTCACGGTGATGATCGTCGCGCGGGCCATCCAGGGCATCGGCGGCGGTGTGCTGCCGCTGGCCTTCGGCATCATCCGCGACGAGTTCCCCCGCGAGAAGCTCAACGGGGCGGTCGGCATGATCGCCTCGATCCTCGCCGTCGGCGGCGGGCTCGGCATCGTGCTGTCCGGGCCGATCGTGAACGCCCTCGACTACCACTGGCTGTTCTGGCTGCCGATGATCCTCACCCTGGTCTCGGCGGTGGCGGCCCACTTCTTCGTCCCCGAGTCGCCGGTGCGCACCCCCGGCCGGATCAGCTGGGCGCCCGCGCTGCTGCTGTCGGCGTGGCTGGTGGCGCTGCTGGTGGCGCTGAGCGAGGCCCCGATGTGGGGCTGGGGCTCGGGCAAGGTGATCGGCCTGATCGTGGCGGCCGTGCTGCTCGCGGCCGGCTGGGTGCAGGTCGAGCGGCGGGCGGCGACGCCGCTGATCGACATGAAGATGATGGCGCGCCCGGCGGTGTGGACCAACAACCTGGTGGCGCTGCTGGTCGGCGTCGGCATGTACGCGGTCTTCGCCTTCCTGCCGGAGTTCGTGCAGACCCCGAAGTCCACCGGTTACGGCTTCGGCGCGAGCATCACGCAGTCCGGCCTGATCCTGCTGCCGATGTCCGTGATGATGTTCCTGGTGGGCCTGGGCAGCAACAACCTGGCCAACCGCATCGGCGGCAAGACGGTCGTGGTGATCGGCTCGCTGATCGGCACGGTCTCGATGGCGCTGCTGGCCTTCGCGCACACCAGCACCTGGGAGCTGTACGTGGCGACCGCCGTCATGGGCGCGGGCTTCGGCCTGACCTTCGCCGCGATGTCCAGCCTGATCGTCAGCGCGGTCCCGCCGGCGCAGACCGGTGTGGCCAGCGGCATGAACGCCAACATCCGCACCATCGGCGGCTCCATCGGCGCCGCCCTGATGGCCAGCGTCGTGACCGCGAGCCCGGCCGCCGACGGCCTGCCCAAGGAGGCCGGCTACACCAATGGCTTCGCGATGCTGGGCGGGGCGCTGCTGATCGCGGCGGTCGCCGCGATGCTCATCCCGGTCACCCGGCGCACCACCCGGATCGACTTCGCCGACGAACCGCAGCACCCGGAGTTGGCGATGGTCCCCGGGGGTACGGTCGTGGGAGACAAGCCGGAATGAGCTGCGGGGCGGCGGGGACCCGGCGGGAGTGAGTGAGCGACGATGACAGGTCATGCGCGCACGAGAGACCGGGCACCCGAGCCGGCGGCGCCGCACACGCGGACGCCGCCGGACCAGCCGCCCGTACCCCCCGGGGAATCCCCCGGCGAGCCCCGCGGCACGTCGGCGTCGTACGGCGGCTCGCACGGCGACCCGCACGACGCCTCCTGCCGGGAGCACGGGGCGCCCGCCCGGCCGCTGCGCCGGGACGCGCTGCGCAACCACCAGCTGGTGGTGGCGGCGGCGCGGGAGGTGTTCTCGGAGTTCGGCACCGACGCCAGCATGGAGCAGATCGCCTCGGCGGCCGGTGTCGGCGTCGGGACGGTCTACCGGCGCTTCCCCAACAAGGAGGCGCTGGTCGACGAGATCGCCGGCGAGATGCTGCGCGAGCTCAGCGAGGTGGCCCGGCGCTCGCTCGCCCAGCCCGACGGGTCGGGCCTGGAGGTCTTCCTGCGGGTCATCGGCCGCTCGCTGGCCGAGCACCGCGGCTACGCCGACAAGCTGGTGGGCCACAAGGCGTCCTGCGTGGAGCTGCTGCGCGACCGGGTCGCCCAGCTGCTGGTGCAGGCGCAAGCGTGCGGGCGGGTCGCGCCGGGCGTGGAGCTGGGTGACGTCATGGCGCTCATCTGGGGCCTGCGCGGCATCGTCGAGACGGCCGGCGCGGTGGTGCCGGACGCCTGGCAGCGGCATCTGGACATCCAGCTGGCGGGCCTGCGCTCGGTGGCGGTGCCGCCGGACAGCCCGCCGGCGGTGACCCGGGCGCAGCTGCGGCGGATCGGCGCGGTCAAGGACGGCGCCGCCGGCCCCGGGCCGGACGCGACGTGAGCCACGCGCGGGAGCCCGGCCACCGGGTGGTGGCCGGGCTCCCGCGATGTCGTGGCGTGCGCGCGGCGCCGCGCGCGGGCGCTGCGGCGGGTCAGCCCTGGCGGCCCTTGGAGCGCGGGTCCTTGCGGTTGATCACATAGACCTTCCCGCGCCGGCGGACGATCTGCGCGCCCGGGCGGTTCTTGAGCGACTTCAGGGAGTTGCGGACCTTCATTTTCGGGCGCCTTTCTCTTCGTCCGGCGGTCATACTCGGTCGTGCACGCCTCATAACGGCGGCGGGCGGGCGTTCATTCCGCCCGGCGCCGCGCCCACGCATCGCACGGCACGGAGGGGACCGGCGCATGAGCCAGGAACGAGCGGGCGGCGACGAGCGCGACGAGCAGGACTTCTCACCGGGTTTCTCCAGCCCCGACTTCTCCAGTCCGGACTTCACCGGCCCCGACGGCACCATCGGCGACTTCAAGGTGCCCGACTTCACCGTCCCGCCGTTCGAGGGCCCCGACTACGAGGCGGAGGACGCCGAGGACCTGGTCCCGGACGAGGCGGGCTTCTCCAGCCCCGGCTACTCCAGCCCGGACTTCAGCTCTCCCGACGGCGACGACCCGGACTCCCGCGCCGGGCGCTGACCGGCCCCTGCACCAGCGCCGCCGCGGCGGCCCGGGTGACGGCCTCGGTGAGCGCGGCCAGCGGCGGCGAGTCGAGCTTCCACTGCTGCCAGTAGAGGGGGACGTCCACCGGGCGGTCCGGCGCGAGGCACACCAGCGTGCCCGCGCGCAGATACGGCCCGGCCTGCGCGTCGGGGACGGTGCCCCAGCCGAGCCCGGCGGCGACGGCCGCGGCGAAGGACTCCGAGGAGGGCACGTACGTCCTCGGCTGCCCGGTGGTGGGCCGGCCGGGCAGCAGCCCGCGCAGGAAGGCGTCCTGGAGGTCGTCCTTGCGGTCGAAGACGATCATGGGCGCGGCCGGCAGCGCCTCCTCCAGCGGCCCGTGCGCGAGGTGGCGGGCGGCGAAGCCGGGCGAGGCGCACGCGAGATAGCTCATCCGGCCGAGCGGGCGTACCGAGCAGCCCTGCACGGGCTCGGGCGAGGAGGTCACCGCGGCCATCACCCGGCCCTGGCGCAGCAGCAGCGCGGTGTGGTCCTGGTCGTCGCGGTGCAGGTCGAAGCACACGTCGAGGGCCGCGGCGGTCTCGGCGAGCGCGGGCAGGAACCAGGTGGCCAGCGAGTCGGCGTTGACCGCGACCGGCAGCGTCGCCGGCCCCGACGCGCCGGTCAGGCCCAGCTCCGCGCCGGCGTCCTGCTCCAGCCGGGCGAGCTGGCGCCCGAACCGTACGACGATCTCCCCGGACGGCGTCGGCCGTACCGGCTTGGAGCGCAGCAGCAGCACTCGCCCGGTGCGCTGCTCCAGCGCCTTGACCCGCTGGCTGACCGCGGACGGCGTGACGTGCAGCCGCTCGGCGGCGGCCTCGAATGTGCCCTCGTCGACGGCGGCGAGGAGGGTGCGTACCTGGTCCAGCGGCAGTCCGTTCACCATCACATTCGCTAATCATAGTTAAGAAAGCTGAGCTGGACTAAAGTTGTCCGGGTTTCCTACGCTCCTTTCATGAACACCGCTCTTCTCGCGGCCCTCGCCGGTCTCGGCACCGGCCTGTCCCTCATCGTGGCGATCGGCGCGCAGAACGCGTTCGTGCTGCGGCAGGGGATACGCCGTGAGCATGTCGCGGTGGTCGTGGCGATCTGCGCGCTGTCCGACGTCGTCCTGATCTCGGCGGGCATCGGCGGCGTCGGCTCGGTGGTGCGCACCTGGCCCACAGCGATCACCGTGACCGGCTGGCTCGGCGGCGCCTTCCTCGTCTCGTACGGGCTGCTGGCCGCCCGGCGCGCCTTCCGGCCGCAGCGGCTGGAGGCGGCGATCACCGGCGGCGGCTCGCTGCGGGCGGCGGTGCTGACGTGCCTGGCGATGACCTGGCTCAACCCGCATGTCTACCTCGACACGCTGCTGCTGCTCGGCTCGCTCGCCAACGGCTACGGCCGGTCCCGGTGGGGCTTCGGGGTGGGCGCGATGGCCGGCAGCGTGGTGTGGTTCGCCGGCCTCGGCTTCGGCGCCCGGCTGCTGGAGCGGCCGTTCTCCCGGCCGGGCTCCTGGCGGGTGCTGGACGCCGCCATAGCGTGCATGATGATCGGCCTGGGCGTGCTGATGGTCGCCAGGACCTGAGCCGGCCCGGAGCGCCCCGAACCGGCCCCGGCCCCCGGTGCGGTCAGGCGTCGTCCGGCGCCGTGAGGTCCTGCTCGACCCAGACGGTCTTGCCCCGGTCGCCGTAGCGGGTCCCCCAGCGGTCGGCCAGCGCGGCGGCGATGAGCAGGCCCCGGCCGCTCTCGTCCTGCGCGCGGGCGTGCCGCAGGTGCGGGGCGGTGCTGGACTCGTCCGAGACCTCCACCGTGAGCCGGTCGTTGCGGATCATCCGCACGTGCGGCTCACCGCCGGCGTGCCGCAGCACATTGGTCACCAGCTCGCTGATCACCACCTCGGTGGCGAAGACGTGGTCGTCGAGGCCCCACTGCGCCAGCTGCCGGCGCGCCCGGGCCCGGCACCGGGCGACGGCGGCCTCGTCGCGCGGCGCGGTCCACGACACGTGGTCGCCCTCGGGGAGCCGGCGCACCACCGCGGTCAGGACGGCGCCGCCGCCGTGGCCGCGGGCGTGGTCGTCCATCAGCGCGTAGACGATGTTGTCGCAGGCCGCCTGCGCGTCGCCCGCCGCGGTGCCCGCGGCGCGGCGCAGCAGCGCGAAGGAGTCGTCGCCGTGGGCCGGGCGGAGCATGGAGGCGGAGTAGAGGGTCAGCAGCGCCCGGGGAGCGAGGGTGGTGCACGTCCGCTCGTAGCCGGAGGTCTGGCCCAGGGGCGGCCCGACGGGCAGGTCCAGGGGCCGCGTGTCGCCGTCGGGGGTGGTCACCAGCGGGGCGGGCCAGTCGGCGCAGGCCACGGCGCACTGGCCGGTGATGGTGTCGTAGATCGCGTAGAGGCAGCGCGTGCTCTCGCCCTCGGGCTGCGGGCGGCCGTCGGCGGCCTCGTCCTCCTGCTGCATCTCGTGGGTGATGTCGTCCAGGTGCGCCAGGAGCTCGTCCGGTGGGAGGTCCATCCGGGCGAGGGTGGCGAAGGCGGTCCTGAAGCGCCCCATGTCCACCGACGCCTGGAGGCCGTGCTGCGGGATCTGCCCCATGGCCAGGCCGACGCGGGCGCCGGACAGGGCGATGACGTCGAACCAGTGGGTGGTGCGTCCGCCGGGCTTCCAGAAGTACGCGGTGCGCAGCGCCGGCAGCTGCGGGATGTGGTGCGGCAGCAGCCGCCGCTGGAGCGTCGCCGCGGTGGTCAGCTCCCGGGTGTAGCGGCGGGCGTTGTCCATGTGGACCGCCGCGCGGGCGGTGACCTGCTCGGCGAGCGCCAGGTCGCGCCGGTCGAAGGGGGTGGGGTCGCGGCGGCCCCGGTAGAGGCACACCAGGCCCAGGACCCGGCCCTGCTGCACCACCGGCGCCAGGATCATCGAGTGCACCCCGGAGCGGCGCAGCACGTCGGCGCGGGCGGAGTCGTGCATGTGCCAGTCCGCCGGGCTGCCGTGCGGGTCCAGCAGCCGCGGGCGCAGGTCGGACAGGGCCTGGGTGTAGGGGGTGGGGAACAGGAAGCGGCTCGGCTCGCCCACGTCGTAGAGGCTGGTGAAGTCCGCCGCGGCGCTGAACGCCGCCCGCCGCAGCGGGGCCCTGCTGCTCACCGGCGGCCGGGCGCCCTCCTCGCCGTGGAAGACCGCCTCCACCACGTCGACGGTCACCGCGTCGGCGAAGTCCTCGGTGAGCGCCGAGGCCAGTTCCTGCGCCGTCCGCATGATGCCGAGCGTCGTCCCCACCCGCGCGTGCACCGCGGCGAGCAGCTGCCGCTCCTCGCGGGCCCGTACGTTCTCCGTCACGTCGTGGACGATCGCCGCCGCGCCGATGACGGCCCGGCCCTCGCGCAGGGGCAGGGCGAGGACGGAGTAGGTCCGCCGGCCCTTGCTGACGTCCCGCTCGACGACCGGGCAGTCACCGCACGCCCGCGCGGGCTCCATGGCCTCGGCGAGCAGCGGGCTGAGCCGCAGGCCCGCGTCGAGGTCGGCCGCGCTGCGGTCGGTCAGGTCCTCGGCCCGGGCACCGCGGACGGCGCGGGCGGCCCGGTTGCTGCGCAGCAGCCTGAGGTCGGCGTCGTAGAGCTCGATGCCGGCCACCGACTTGTCGAAGGCCGACGACATGTAGGCGCTCTCCGCGCGGGCCGTGCCGGGGCTCGCCGCGGAGCCGACGGCGGCGACCACGGTGTCCTCCCCGTCGCGCCAGGCGTCCAGCTGGAGCACCGGCGAGCCGCCCTTGCCGCTCGCGGCCAGCAGCAGCCCGAGGACGTCGAGGGCCGGCTGCCCGACGGCCTCGTCGAGCCGGCTGCCCTTGGCGCCGCTGACGGACGTCACCAGCCCGCGGGTGTCGAAGCTGAACGAACTTCCGTCGGCCATCCCGGGACACCTCCACGTACCGGTGACGTGCCCGCCTACGCCCATTGTCCGACGCGGGCCCCGCCGGTGCACCCGGCCGCCCCGCGCCCCCGCCGGCGCCGGGCGGCGGTCAGCGCGCGGCGGCCGTCAGCGCGGCTTCCGCCCGGGCGGGGCGGTCGGGCGGAAGCCGATCACGGCGGCGTCGTCCCGCCGGTCGGCCGCCGCGGCGAGCAGCTGCGCGCACAGCGCGGCCAGCGGCGCGCCCTCCTTGCGGGCCCGTACCGCCTGGGCGGCCAGCGCCGTCATGCCCTCGGACAGGTCGGTGCCCGGCACCTCGATCAGGCCGTCGGTGTAGAGCAGCAGGGTGTCGCCGGCCCGCAGCTCGTGGCGCCAGGTGCGGCGGGTCAGCTCCGGGGCCACGCACAGCGGCAGGTCGGGGCCTTCGCCCTCCAGGAAGCGCGGCGGGCCCGCCGCCGGGAGCAGCAGCGGCGGCGGGTGGCCGGCGTTGGACCAGGCGGCGTGCCAGCGGTCGCCGTCCGGCTGCAGGCAGGTGTGCACCGCGGTGACCAGCGGCGCGATGTCCAGCCCCTCGACGACCCGGTCCAGCCGGGTGAGGCTGCGCGCCGGGGCGTCGGGGCCGGACTCGTCGTAGGCGATGACCCGCAGCATGCTGCGCAGCTGGCTCATGGAGGTCGCCGCGTCCAGGTCGTGGCCGGCGATGTCGCCGATGGTGAGGGTGACCGAGCCGTCGGGCAGCACCAGCGAGTCGTACCAGTCGCCGCCGATCTCCGCGGTGCGGCTCGCGGGCTGGTAGTGCGCGGACAGCTGCGCGCCGGGCACCCGCGGGGTGGGGGTGAGCAGGGCGCGCTGCAAGGTGAGCGCGGTCTGCCGGGTGCGCTGCAGCTCGATGGCCTGCCGCAGCGGGTCGCGCACCTCGTTGAGCACCTCGCCGAGCAGTTGCAGGTCGGCGGGGCCGGGCGCCGGGCTGTTGTTGCAGGCGGCAGCGGCGGCGAAGGCCACCACGGACGCCTCGATGACGATCGGCACCAGCGTGATGCTGGTCGCGTCGGTCTCGCGCAGCCACTTGGTGGACAGCTCCGGCAGGACGCCGGGCGGCGGCTGGCCCGCGGGGAAGGTCAGCAGCCGGGGGCGGCGGCTCTCCACGACCTCCCGGGCGATGTGGCCGACCGGCCGCGGCTCGTGGCTGAGCGGCGGCAGCTCGGGCAGCCCGTCCCGGGCGGTGGCGGCGATCCTGGTCGCCATCAGGGTGTCCTCGGGGCCGGGCGGCAGGCCCTGCGGGGGCAGCAGGAAGACCGCGCACACGTCGGCCAGCTCCGGCACCACGGCGGCCGTGACCGCGGCGAAGGCCTGCGGCACGTCGTCGGCGGCGGTGACCGTCGCGACCCGGGCGAGCAGCCGCTCGCGCAGCCGGTTGCGCCACTGGTCCTCGACGTCGGCGGTGGTGCCGATCCACTCGGCGGCCTCGCCGCCGTGCATGATCGGCACCGCGCGGGACTGCACGTGCCGGTAGGTGCCGGTCGCGGTGCGCATCCTGAAGGTGCACACGAACATCGACGGCGGGTCCGCGGCGGCCTCCCGCCAGGTGTGCACCAGCCGGTTGCGGTCGTAGGGGTGGACCTGGGCGAGCCACTCCTGGTCGATCACCGGCCGCCACGGGATGCCGGTGAAGTCCTGGAAGCCGCCGACCAGCTCCTGGATCTCGCCGGTGGGCTGCATCACCCAGACGATCTGGTTGACCGCCGACATCAGCGCCTCGTAGCGCTGCAGCGCCTGGTGGCGCTGCTCGGACAGCTCCTCGGCGTGCCGGACCGCGGTGACCTGGACGGTGGTGTCGATGGCGACGGCGAGCACGCCGGGGCCGTGCCGGGTGACCACCGGGGAGCAGCTGTAGACGAAGTGCCGGGGGCCGGGGGCGCCGGGCGCGGTCCCCTCGGTGGTGCGCGGCGAGGTGACCTGGCGGGCGGTGCGGTCGCCGAAGACGTCGTCCAGCATGGCCAGGAAGCCCGCGGCGGCGGGCTCGTCGAAGACCTCGCGGGCCGGGAGGCCGAGCCGGCGCGGGCCGAACAGGTCGCGGAAGGCCTCGTTGTGGTAGACGAGCACATGGTCGGGACCGGCGGTCATCGCGACCGGCACGACCACGCGGTCGAAGACCTCCGGTTCGAGCTCGGGCACACCCGTGCCCTTGCCGCTGCGCCTCATCCTTCGATCATCGCGCGCCGGGCCGCGTCAGGCGCGCCGAGAACCGGTCTGCCGGCCGATCGGATCGACATCGGGAGAGCGCTCTCCCGCTGGTGGGCACGGACCGTGGCGGTACGCGCACGGCCGGTGCTCACGCCGAGGCGCGGACGACCAGCCGGGTGGGGGTGATGATCGGGGACGCGGCGGCCGTGCCGTCCGGTCCGGCCTGCAGCTCCAGGGTGCGCAGCAGCAGCTGCGCCATCAGCCGGCCCATCTCCTCGATGTCCTGCCGGATGGTGGTCAGCGGCGGGTCCGTCCACTCGGCGACCGAGACCATGTCGTCGAAGCCGATCACGGCGATGTCGTCCGGCACCCGCCGGCCCCGGGTGCGCAGCACCCGCAGCGCCCCGGAGGCCATCACGTCGGAGGCGGCGAAGACCGCGTCGAGGTCGGGGACGCGCTCCAGCAGCGCCTCCATCGCCCGGGCGCCGCCCTCCGGGGTGAAGTCGCCCTCGGCGACGAGCGCGGCGGGGGTGTCGGGCAGCACGTCGCGGAACCCGTCGAGGCGGTCCACGGACGCCGGCTGGTCCAGCGGGCCGGCTATGTGGGCGATGCGCCGCCGCCCGAGGCCCAGCAGGTGGCGTACGGCGTCCCGCGCGCCGCCGCGGTTGTCGCAGTCGACGTAGAGGGTGCGGCGCCGGGCGTCGGTGTCCGGCCAGGTGGGGCGACCGCCGATGACGGTGGGCACGCCGGCCTTGCGGGCGAGCACCGGCAGCGAGTCGTCGGCGTGCAGCGAGAAGATCAGCGCGCCGTCCACGTGCCCGGAGGTCAGGAACCGGCCGACCCGCTCCCGGTCGGCCGGGCCGCCGGTCAGCAGCAGCACCAACTGGTTGTCGTGCGCGGACAGTTCGCGGCTGATGCCGCGTACCTGCTGGGCGAAGAAGGGGTCGGAGAAGAACCGGGACTGCGGCTCGGCGACGACCACCGCGATGGCGCCGTTGCGCCGGGTCACCAGGGTGCGGGCGGCCTGGTTGGGCACATAGCCCAGCTCCTCGACCGCGGCGCGCACCCGCGCCGCCAGCGGCCCGCGCACCCCCGCTCCCCCGTTGACCACCCGGGAGACGGTGGCCCGCGACACGCCGGCCCTGGCAGCGACGGCCTCCAGCGTGGGACGGGAGGCGGCGGGCGGCACGGACAACGTGAGGTCTCCTTCGCGCGGCGGGCGGCGGGCGGACAGGACACGTGCGACAGCGCGACACGCGCGGGCACGAGGGCCGACGGCCGGGCAGCCACAGCGTATCGGGTCGGCACCACCCGTGAGAGCGCTCTCCGAAGAGATTGCGGGCAGCCGCGCATGGCCGGCCGCGGATCGGGCAGTCGCGGGGAGGACCACAGGGACCCGCGAGGAAGGGCGGCCATGACCCAGATCCCCAGCCTCATGCTCAACAACGGCACCTCCATCCCCCAGCTGGGCTTCGGGGTGTTCCAGATCGAGCCGCAGGACACCCGGCAGGCGGTGCTCACCGCGCTGGAGACCGGCTACCGGCACCTCGACACCGCGCAGATGTACGGCAACGAGAAGGAGGTCGGGCAGGGCGTCCGGGACTCCGGGGTGCCGCGCGCGGAGGTCTTCGTCACCAGCAAGCTCAACAACGGCTTCCACGCCCCCGACGCCGCGTTCGCCGCCTTCGACCGCAGCCTGGAGGACCTGGGCTTCGACTACCTGGACCTCTTCCTCATCCACTGGCCGCTGCCCGGCGTCGGCGACTTCACCGAGACCTGGCACGCACTGGAGGAGATCCACCGCTCCGGGCGGGCGAAGGCCATCGGGGTGTCCAACTTCCAGCCGCACCACCTGGAGCGGCTGGCCCAGACCTCCTCGACGGTCCCGGCGGTCAACCAGATCGAGGTGCACCCCTACCTCGCACAGGACGACGTACGCGCGTACGGCGCGCAGCACGGCATCGCGACCGAGGCGTGGTCGCCGATCGCGCAGGGCAAGGTGCTCGGCGACCCGGTGATCACCGCGATCGCCGAGCGGCTGGGACGCACCCCGGCGCAGGTGACGCTGCGCTGGCACATCCAGCGCGGGGACATCGTCTTCCCCAAGTCGGTGACGCCCGCCCGGGTCGAGGAGAACTTCCGGATCTTCGACTTCGAGCTGACGCCCGACGACATGGCGCAGATCACCGCCCTGGACCGCGGCGAGCGCACCGGCCCGGACCCGGACACCTTCAACTGGGTCCCGAGCTGACACACCTCACGCCGGCCGCCGGCTCAGCCCCGCGCCGGGCCGGCGGCCGTGCGGTGCTCGCCGGAGCCGCGGATCACGAAGCGGGTGAGCAGCACCACCGAGCGCGGGGCCGAGCGGTCGCCGGCGATCCGGGAGAAGAGCAGGTTGGCCGCGGTGCCGCCGAGCGCCACCGGGTCCTGGCTGACGACGGTCAGCGGCGGGGTGAGGCGCTCGGCCAGCGGCAGGTCGTCGAAGCCCACCAGGCCGAGCGGCGCGGGGTCGCCGAGCGCGTCCAGGACGCCGAGGGTGATGACGTCGTTGCTGGTGAAGACCGCGGTCGGCGGGTCGGGCAGGGTGCGCAGCGCGGCGAGCGCGGCGCGGGCCTGCGGCTGCGAGCGCAGTTCGTGCCGGACCAGCGCGGGGTCCTCGGGTATGCCGTGGGCGGCGAGCGCGTCGCGGTAGCCGGCGTGCCGTTCGGCCTGCGTCCAGATGTCGTAGCGGTCGCCGAGGTAGGCGATCCGGGTGTGGCCGTGGCCCAGCAGATGGGTGACGGCCCGTCCGGCGGCGGCCCGGTTGTCGACGGTGACGGTGTCGACGGCCAGGCCCCTGGCGGGGCGGTCGACGCACACCACCTGGGTGCCGCCGGCCATCTGGCGCTTGAGGAAGCCGTGGCTGCCGCTGGTGGGGACGAGGATCAGGCCGTCCACCTGGCGGGCGGTGAAGGCGGCGATGACCTCGCGTTCGCGCTGCGGTTCGTCGTTGGTGCTGCCGACCAGCACGACGTGGCCGCGGCGGTGCGCCTCGTCCTCCACCGAACGGGCCATCAGCGCGTAGAAGGGGTTGGCGAGGTCGTCGACGACCAGGCCGATGGTGGACGTGCCGAGGTTCTTCTGCCGCAGGCTGCGGGCGTTGTCGTTGCGCTGGTAGCCGAGCTTGCGCACCGCCTGGCCGACCCGCGCGGCGGTCTCCGGGGTGACGCCGGGTGCGCCGGAGACGACCCGGGAGACCGTCATGGGGCTCACGCCGGCCGCGCGGGCCACGTCCTTCATCGTCGGGCGGTTCACGGGCCTCCTCGTCGCCGGGCCGGTCGGCTGGTGCGTCGATGATGGCAGGCGCCGCCCGGCGACCTGTCAGCAGGCGGCCTGGTAGAAGTATTTCCTGACGTCGGGCTGGTTCATGTTCGCCTTGGTGATCGCGACCATGTCGGTGCCGATGCGCGCGGTGACCTTCTTGCCGTCGATCGCGGCGAGCGCCTGGTCGACGCCCTGCCGGCCGATCGCGCCGGGGTCCTGGGCGACCAGCACGTCGAGGGTGCCGCCGGTCAGGGCGGTGATCTCGTCGGGTTCCGCGTCGAAGGCGGCGACCTTGACCTTGCCCTGCCTGCCCGCGGCCTGGAGGCCGGTGGAGATGCCCTGGGCGGTGTTGGTGTTGCCGGCGAAGACCCCGCCGAGGTCGGGGTGCGCGGCGAGCGTGGACTGGATCTGCGAGGCGGCGGTGGCCGGCAGGTCGTCGTCGTAGAGGACCGGCAGCAGCGTGATGCCGGGGTGGTTGTGCTGCATCTCCTCGGTGAAGCCCTTGATACGGGCGTCGGTCGTGGAGACCCCCGGCTTGACGCTGATGACGATCGCCGAGCCCTTGTCGCCCATCAGCTGCGCGAGCGCCTTGGCGGCGGTCCGGCCGCCGGCCTCGTTGTCGGAGGAGATCCGGGAGACGCCGACGGAGGTGTCGCTCACCTCGGTGTCGACCAGCACGATCTTGGTGCCCGCGCCCTGGATCTGCTTCAGGGACGGGGTCAGGGCGGCGGTGTCGACCGGGGAGATGAGCAGGCCGCCCGGGTGGGTGGCGGCGACGGAGTCGATGATCGGGCGCTGGACGGAGACGTCCCACTGGGCGGAGCCGTTGACGGTGAGTTTCACGCCGCGCTTGTCGGCCTCCTGCTGGGCCGCGCAGGCCATGGTGATGTAGAAGGGGTCGCTCTTGACGCCGGTGATGAGGTCCAGGCTGCGCGATCCGGAGCCGCCCGAGCCGCCGCCGCAGCCGGCGGTGGTCGCGGCGGTCAGGGCGAGGGCGGCGCAGCATCCGGCGAGCGTGGACGTTCTTCTTCTGGTCGGGCGCATGGCGGGCGGCCTTTCCGTGGAGGTGAGCCGGAGGAGAGCGGGGTGCCGGGGAGCGGGACGGGTGCGGGGGCGGGACGTGCGGAGCCGTACAGGGGGGCGTTGCGTGCGCGCGTGCTCAGCCGCGTTCCCGGCCGCGCCGGCGGAACTGGTCCAGGTACACGGCGGCGACCAGGACGACCCCGATGGCGACGTCCTGCCAGTACTGCTGGACGCCCATGATGATCAGCCCGGTGCTGAGCACCGCGGGGATGAAGACGCCGATGACGGTGCCGAGCACCGATCCGCGGCCCCCGAAGAGGCTCGCGCCGCCCAGCACGACGGCGGTGATGACCTTGAGGTTGTCGGTGGAGTGCCCGGCGATCGAGGTGGTGCCGAAGTACGCGAGCCACATCACGCTGCCGAGCCCGGACAGCAGGCCGACCAGTGCGTAGACCTTGACCAGGTGGGCGTCGACGTCGATGCCGGCCCGGCGGGCGGCCTCCGGGCTGGAGCCGATGGCGTACGTGTGGCGGCCGAACCGGGTGAAGGCCAGGACCAGGCCGAAGACGACGGTGGCGGCGAAGGCGATGACGACGAGCCAGGGGATCTGGCCGAAGAGCTTGCCGAAGCCGATGGCGCGCTGGAGCCGGCCGGAGACGGCGCCGGCCGGGTCCTGGCCGCCGGTGATGATCTGCGCGGCGCCGAGGGCCGCGCCGAAGCCGCCGAGGGTGACGATGAGCGGCGGGACGCGGGCCTTGGCGACGAGCCAGCCCTGGAGGGCGCCCCACACCAGGCCGGTGGCGAGCGCGATGAGGGTGCTCACCGCGACGGTGCCCCAGCCGGCGCCGGCGCCGCCGTGGTGGATGGTGTACTCCGCCGACAGCACCGCGGACAGCACCAGGACCGAGCCGACGGACAGGTCGATGCCGGCGACGATGATCACGTACGTCATGCCGACGGCGAGCACGAGGTAGATGGCGGCGTTGGTGGCGATCTGGGTGAGGTCGTAGCGGGTCAGGAAGGTGCTGGGCCGGGCGGCGGTGAAGAAGGCGACCAGCAGCGCCAGGACGCCGAAGGTCCAGCTCTCGTTGGCGGCGGCGAGCCGGCGCAGCCACGTGGGCGCGGCGGCGCGCAGGGCCGCGGTCCTGCCGCGGTCCTCGGCTGCGGGGGCGGGGGCGGGTGCCCGGGCGGTCATCGGGGGCCGTCCTGTCGGGGGTCGTCCTTGCCGGCGCCGGTGCGGTCGCCGGGGCGGTCGCCGGGCGCTAGTCCGGCGTCCACGGCGTCCAGCGCGCCGGTCATCGCGCCGACCAGGTCCTCGACCGTGGTGCCGGCGGCGGTGAAGCGGGCGACCCGGCGGCCGAGCCGCAGCACCTCCACCCGGTCGGCCACCGACAGCACTTCGGGCATGTTGTGGCTGATCAGGACGACGCAGATGCCGCGGTCCCGGACCCGTCTGACGGTGTCCAGGACCCGGCCGCGCTGGACGACGCCGAGGGCGGCGGTCGGTTCGTCCATGAAGATGATCCGGTTGGCGAAGGCGACCGCGCGGGCCACGGCGACCGACTGGCGCTGCCCGCCGGACAGGGCGGCGACGGGCACGCCGACGTCCCGCAGGTCGATGCCGAGGTCGGCGAAGGCGGTGACGGCCGAGCGCCGCATGGCCGCCCGGTCGAGGACCTTCAGCCGGCCGAGCAGGCCGCCGCGGAAGATCTCCCGGCCCAGGTGCAGGTTGGCGGCGGCGTCGAGGTCCGGGGCGAGGGCGAGGTCCTGGTAGACGGTCTCGATGCCGTGCCGGCGCGCGTCGAGCGGGCCGGCGAAGCGTACCGGCGTGCCGTCGAGGAGGATCTCGCCGCCGTCCGGGGCCAGGGTGCCGGAGAGCGTCTTGACGAGGCTGCTCTTGCCGGCGCCGTTGTCGCCGACGAGCGCGACGACCTCGCCGGCGTAGGCGGTGAAGTCGGCGTCCTGGAGCGCGGTGACGTGGCCGAACCGCTTGGTCAGCCGGCGTGCTTCCAGCAGGGGTGGTGCCATCGGCCGCCTCCCGGCGTCGTGGTCGGCACGGTGTTTGGTAACGTTCTCAGGCGTTGGAGGATTGTGCGGTCGGCCTGACGGCGTGTCAATACACCGCGTACGGCCCGCCGTTGGGCGGGAGGGCGGGCCGGGCTTGATCGAGGGGGCCGCCACGACGCCCCCTCTTGACATGGCGCCATCACACCCGGAAGATGCAGCGCAGCTTGGTAACGTTCACAACGCCCCACCCGCCGAGCCGGGGTGAACCGGCAGCACTCGCTCCCGCGTTCGCCCCCGTCCGCACCGTCCCGCTCACCGCCTGCGTCCCGCAGAGCCATCCCCCCAGTGCCCGAGGCGGGCGACCGCGCGTCATCCCGCGGCCGGCCGCCGCCACGAGAAGGTGGTCGTCGTGCTCCCTCCCGTGCTCCGCAGCAGAACCGCCGGCGCCGTCGGCGCCCTGTTACTGGCCGCGCTCGGCATCGGCGGCCTCACCGCGGCCCCCGCCGCCCAGGCCGCCACCGACTACACGCAGTACGTCGACCCGTTCGTGGGCTCCGACGACAGCAACGCCCCCAACCCGGTCGGCGGCGGCGCCGGCGGCAGCACCTACCCGGGGGCCGTGGCGCCCTTCGGCGGGGTGCAGTTCAGCCCCGACACCCCGACCGCGTCGCCGTCCGGCTACCGCTACTCCGACGGCAGCATCGAGGACTTCAGCCTCACCCACTTCGACGGCGCCGGCTGCCCGAACAACGAGGACCTGCCGCTGCTGCCGGTCACCGGCTCGCTGGGCACCTCCCCCGGCAGCAACTGGACCGGCTACGCGTCGGCGTACACCAAGGCCAACGAGTCGGGCTCGCCCGGCTACTACAAGAACCGGCTGGACAAGTACTCCACCGGCGTGGAGCTGACCGCCACCACCCGCACCGGCATGGCGCGGCTGACGTACCCGTCGACGACGGCCGCGAGCCTGCTGATCAACACCGGGCGCAGCGCGACCGGCAACCGCAGCGGCTCGGTGAAGATCAGCGGCTCGGAGGTCACCGGCAGCGTCACCGCGGGCGGCTTCTGCGGCTCGTCGAAGACCTACCAGATCTACTTCGACATCCGCTTCGACCGCGCCCCGAGCGCCTTCGGCACCTGGAGCGGCGGTACGGTCTCGGCCGGCTCCACGGCGACGTCCGGCACCAACACCGGCGCGTACGTCACCTTCAACACCACCGGCAGCCAGACCGTGCAGGCCAAGATCGGCCTGAGCTACGTCAGCGTCGCGGGCGCCCAGGCCAACCTCACCGCGGAGAACAACGGCTGGGACTTCGACGGCACCCGCAGCGCGACCGCCGCCGCCTGGAACGCGATGCTCGGCCGGGCGCAGGTGACCGGCGGCTCGACGGAGAACCTGAAGAAGTTCTACACCTCGCTCTACCACGTCTTCCAGAGCCCCAACATCTCCAGCGACGTCAACGGCGACTACCGGGGCTTTGACGGCGCGGTGCACAACTCGGCCCGCCCGGTGTACCAGAACTACTCCGGCTGGGACATCTACCGCTCCTGGGCCGCGCTGGTGGCGCTGATCGCCCCCACCGAGGCGTCCGACATCGCCAAGTCGATGGTGCTGGACGGCCAGCAGGGCGGTCTGCTGCCCAAGTGGTCGCAGCAGACCAACGAGGACTTCGTGATGACCGGCGACCCCGGCCCGATCGTCGTCAGCAGCATGTACGCCTTCGGGGCGCGGGACTTCGACACCGCCGCCGCGCTGTCGCTGATGGAGAAGGCCTCCAACGGCGGTACGGCGCAGGGCTCGCCGATCCGCGGCAACCAGGGCCCGTACACCAGCCAGCACTACCTGACCGCCCCGTCGGACTCGCTCGAATACAGCGCCTCGGACTTCGCGGTCGCCCAGTTCGCCAAGGCGCTCGGCAACACCGGCAGTTACACCACCCACATGACGCGGGCCCAGTGGTGGCGCAACACCTTCAGCACCGAGTCGGGGTACGTGCAGCCGCGCAACGCCGACGGCAGCTGGTCGTGGCCGCTGGACCCGGCGAGCCAGAGCAACTTCACCGAGGGCAACGCGGCGCAGTACACCTGGATGGTCCCGTACGACTACGCGGACCTGATCAACTACATGGGCGGCCCGAAGGCCGCCGCCCAGCGGCTGGACCACCACTTCACGCAGGTCAACGCCGGGCAGAGCCTGCCGTACTACTACATCGGCAACGAGCCCGAGCACGGCGTGCCGTGGGCGTACGACTTCGCGCGCGACCCGGCGGGCGCGGCGGACGCGGTGCGCAAGGTCATGACGGAGTCCTTCACCACCGGCGCCGGCGGCCTGCCCGGCAACGACGACCTGGGGGCGACCTCGGCGTGGTACGTGTGGGCGGCGCTCGGGATGTACCCGGTGACGCCCGGCGCGGACACCCTCGCCGTCAACGGCCCGCAGTTCCCGTCGGTGGTGCTCAAGCGGCCCGGCGGCGACATCACCGTCAACTCCTCGGGCAGCGGCGGCTATGTGCAGGGCCTGAAGGTCAACGGCACGGCCACCACGCACAGTTGGCTGCGCTACCCGGACGTCGCCGGCGGCGCCACGCTCGACTACACCATGGGCGCCGCCCCGAGCGCGACCTGGGGCACCGGCGCGGGTGACGTGCCGCCCTCCTTCCAGGACGGCGCGACCCCGGTACCGGCGGCGCCGGCGCTGGGCACCGACCTGGCGCAGGGCAAGGCGGTCACCGCCTCCACGCCGTGCGCGAGCGCGGAGTCCGGCGACAAGGCGGTCGACAACTCGCTCAAGAACAACAGCAAATGGTGCTCCAAGGACGCCAACCCCACCCTGACGGTGGACCTGGGGTCGGTGCAGACGGTGGGCTCCTTCGTGGTCGCGCACGCCGGTCTCGGCGGCGAGAACACCGCGTGGAACACCTCCGCCTTCCAGATCCTGACCAGCACCGACAACAGCACCTGGTCGCTCGCGGCCAACGTCACCGGCTCGCGCTCCAGCCGCACCTACCACTCCGTCGCCCCGCGGCAGGCGCGCTACGTACGGCTGGCGATCTCCGCGCCCACCAACAGCGGCGGCGACACCGCGGCCCGTATCTACGAACTGGAGGTGTACGCGCAGTCCGGCGGCGGGGGCGCGACCCCGCACGCGATCACCGGGCTCGCCGGCAAGTGCGTGGACGTCGCCAACTCCGGCACCGCCAACGGCACCCACGTCCAGCTCTACGACTGCAACGGCACCGACGCGCAGTCCTGGACCGTCGGCGGCGACGGAACGGTGAAGGCGCTCGGCAAGTGCCTGGACGACGCCAGCTCCGGCACGGCCGACGGCACTTTGGTGCAGCTGTGGGACTGCAACGGCAGCAACGCCCAGAAGTGGACGGTCAGCGGCAAGCAGTTGGTCAACGCCGCGGCCAACAAGTGCCTGGACGTCCCCGGTTCCAACACCGCCAACGGCACGCAGCTGGACGTGTGGACGTGCAACGGCGGCGCCAACCAGCAGTGGACGGTGAGCTGATCACCGCGAGCCGAGCCGGCTGCGAGGGCTGAAAGGGCTGAGGGCGTGCGCGGCGCGCCCTCAGCCCACCCGCTGCCCCTTGCCGAGCGCGATGACCCCGCCCGCGGACACCGTGTAGAGCTCGCGGTCGCGGTCGGGGTTCACGCCGATGGTGGCGCCGGGCGGCACGTCCACGTTCTTGTCCAGCACCGCCCCGCGCACGATCGCGCCGCGCCCGATCCGTACCGCGTCGTGCAGCACCGAGCCCTGGACGACCGCGCCCGGATCCACCACCACGCCGAGTGAGAGCACCGAGCGGGTGACCTGGCCGCGGATGACGCAGCCGGGGCTGATGACCGACTCCCCCACGATGCCGCCGGCGGCGATCTTGGCGGGCGCCAGCTGGCCGGGGTGGGTGTAGATGGGCCAGCGGCGGTTGTCCAGGGTGAAGGCGGGCTGGTCGGAGATCAGGTCCATGTGGGCGTCGTAGTAGGCGTCCAGGGTGCCGACATCGCGCCAGTAGCCGTGGTCGCGGGCGGTCTCGCCGGGCACGTGGTTGGTGTCGAAGTCGTAGACCTGCGCGACACCCGCGGCGGTCAGCCGGGGCAGGATGCTGCCGCCCATGTCGTGCACGGACTGCGGGTCCTCGGCGTCCTCGTAGAGGGCGTCGATGAGGGTCTTGGTGGTGAACAGGTAGTTGCCCATCGAGGCGAAGACATGCCCCGGGTCGCCCGGCAGCCCCGGCGGGTCGGCGGGCTTCTCCAGGAAGCGCTCCACGGTGACGCCGTCGGCGGCGGGCGTGATGACCCCGAAGCCGGACGCGTCGGTGCGCGGCACCTTGATGCCGGCCACGGTGACGCCCGCGCCGTGCTCGATGTGCTGCTCCAGCATCTGCCGCGGGTCCATGCGGTAGACGTGGTCGGCGCCGAAGACCGCGATGTAGTCGGGCTGCTCGTCGTGCACGAGGTTGAGCGACTGCAGGATCGCGTCGGCGCTGCCCAGATACCAGCGCGGGCCGAGCCGCTGCTGCGCGGGCACCGGCGTGACGTAGTTGCCCAGCAGGCTCGACATCCGCCAGGTGGTGGTCACATGCCGGTCCAGCGAGTGCGACTTGTACTGCGTGAGCACGCAGATCCGCATCATCCCGGCGTTGACCAGGTTGGACAGCACGAAGTCCACCAGGCGGTACGTGCCGCCGAAGGTCACCGCCGGCTTGGCCCGGTCGGCGGTCAGCGGCATCAGCCGCTTCCCGGCGCCGCCGGCCAGCACTATCCCCAGCACCGAAGGATTACCGCGCATCGACGTCCCCCTTGGGTCGTGTCCCGCCCTGCCCGTCTGTCCCGCCCCGCCGGTACGCCCCGCCGGGCCCGCCGCCGCTCACACCGCGGCCAGCACCTGCTCGTAGAGCGCAGCGGTGCGCCGCGCCACCGTGTCCCAGCCGAACTCGCGCACCGCCCGCTCCCGTCCCGCCGCGCCGAGCGCCGCCGCCCGCGCCGGGTCGGCGACCAGCTCGCCGAGCGCGTCGGCGAGCCCGGCCTCGAACGCCTCGGGGTTTTCCTCGTCGTAGGGCACCAGCAGCCCCGTGCCGCCGTGCTCGACGACCTCGGGGATGCCGCCGACCGCGGAGGCGACCACGGCGGTGCCGCAGGCCATCGCCTCCAGGTTGACGATGCCCAGCGGCTCGTAGACCGAGGGGCAGGCGAAGACGGTGGCGTGGCTGAGCAGTTGCACCACCGCCGGCCGCGGCAGCATCGCCGGGATCCAGTGCACCCCGTCGCGCACCGCGTTCAGCTCGTCGAACAGCGCGCGGAACTCCCGGTCGAGCGCGGGTGTGTCGGGCGCTCCCGCGCACAGCACGAGCTGCACCGCCGGGTCCAGCCGGCGGGCGGCGCGCAGCAGGTGCGGTACGCCCTTCTGCCGGGTGATGCGGCCGACGAACAGCACATACGGCCGGTCGGGGTCCACGCCGATCCGGCGCAGCACGTCGGTGCGCTCGTCGGGGCGGTAGGCGTCGGTGTCGATGCCGTTGCGTATGACGTGGACCCGCGCGGGGTCGAGCGCCGGGTAGCAGCCGAGGATGTCGCGGCGCATGCCGTCGGAGACCGCGACGACGGCGTCGGCGGACTCCATCGCGGTGCGCTCGGCCCAGGACGACAGCGCGTACCCGCCGCCGAGCTGCTCGGCCTTCCAGGGCCGCAGCGGTTCGAGGGAGTGGGCGGTGAGCACGTGCGGGACGCCGTACAGCAGCTTGCCGAGGTGCCCGGCGAGGTTGGCGTACCAGGTGTGGGAGTGCAGCAGGTCGCGGCCCTGGAGGGCGGCGGCCATCGCCAGGTCGACGGAGAAGGTGCGCAGCGCGTCGTTGGCGCCGTCCAGCGACACGGCGGCGCGGTGCCGGACCACCCCGGCGTCGGCGTCCGCCTCGGCCGCCTCGCCCCAGCAGTGCACCTCGACGTCGACCAGCGTGCGCAACTGCCTGGCTAGGAACTCCACATGCACCCCGGCACCGCCGTAGACCTGCGGCGGATACTCGCGGGTCAGCAGCCCGACCTTCACCGGTGCTCTCCCGTCCTCGACACTTCCCGGCCCGTGCCGGGACCACCCGGCGTTCGCGCCTTCCGTGCCTGAGTCCTTTCCCCCGATCCGGCTCCGGCTACCGCCCCCGGGCGAGCTGTCTGGCCGGTATCGGTTTCGGCCACCTTCGGCACGCCCCGGACGGGGTCCGCTTGTGAACCGGTTCTCCAGCGGAGGGCCCCGCTCCGATGTCTGATGGTGCGTCAGCCCATCGGAGCGACTGCTGGGGCCGCCCGGCCTCACCGGCCGCGACCGCCGGTCGCGCTGTGCGACCGGCGGTGGCCGCGTGCCTAAGCACACCCGGCCCGTACAGGCGTGCAATTCCGCGGATCCGGCCCGCCGGGGGCCCTTCGGGATTGACGCTTTATGGACGGCTGCAACGGCCGCAGCCCGGGCACACGTAGGAGAGACAGAAAGTGACCACCGACATCCCCCCGACGACCGCACCCGTTCCGCTGCGCGCCGGCAGCAGGTTGGCGTTGGCCCTGGCGAGGGAAGAGATGATGCAGGAATACCACCGATGGGAGACCGACCCGGCGACCGTCGTCGGTTTTGGCGCCCGCTGGCCGGTGTCCTGGGAGGTCTTCCGGGCCCGCTTCCGCTCCGCCCATACGTCGGCTCATTACCAGCTCTTCGAAGTGATCCACACGGTGAGCGCGACGCCGGTCGGCACGGCCGCGCTCAGCGTGGACCAGTCCGTCAACAACGCGGAGTTCACCCTGGTGATCGCCCCGGAGCAGCGCGGCCGGGGCTATGCGGCCGAGGCCACCGCACTGACCCTGGAGTGGGCGTTCGCCATCGCGTCGCTCAGTTCGGTGTGGCTGGAGGTGCCCGCGCCCCACACGCCCGCGGTCAGCGCTTACCTGAAGGCGGGATTCCGTGCCGCCGGGCGGCTGCGCAACGCGGCCTTGTGGCACGGCAGGCGGGTCGACAAGCTGCTGTTCGACTGTGTGCCCGACGACCTCGCAGAGAAGAGGTGACCACCATGTCCTGCCCCGACGTGAACTGCCGCAAGGGCGGCTGCACGACCGACCCGGGCGGCGGCCGGCCCGCCGGCAGCGGCGACGGCAAGCGCTGACCGAGGTCGCCGCGATCCCCTCCACCACGACCCTCCGGCGCACCGCCGGCCCGACTCAAGCGCTTTCCCTGCACCCTTCACATGTCCGGCATGTCGCCGGACGGACGGCGGCCGGACCCTCCGGCGGACCACGACGGCGAACCGGTCCGGCCGCCCTTTGCCCGCAAGACTCCTCCCACCCTTGACTCAACCGGTTAAGCATGGTCTTCTGCACGGGCCCGGCAGGACGTACGGTGTGGGTGATCGACCGCCGCCCAGCCAGAAGGACGTCCCATGGCCCTGTTCGACCTGCCGCTCGACAAGCTCCGGGAGCGGCGCAGCAGTTCGGTGGCGCCCGCGGACTTCGACCAGTTCTGGACGGACACCCTCGGCCAGGCCCGGCGCTACGACCTGGGCGCCTCCTTCCTCCCGGTGGATACCGGCCTGACGACGCTGGACACCTACGACGTGACCTTCGCCGGCTTCGGCGGCCACCCCGTCAAGGGCTGGTTCACGCTGCCCGCCGGGACGAGCGAACCGCTGCCGCTGGTCGTGGAGTTCGTCGGGTACGGCGGCGGGCGCGGCCTGCCGCACACCCATCTGCTGTGGGCGTCGGCCGGCTACGCCCATTTCGTGATGGACACCCGCGGCCAGGGCGGCGGCTGGTCGGCCGGCGACACCGAGGACCCGGTGGGCAGCAGCCCGTCCACCCCCGGCTTCCTGACCCGCGGCATCGAGGACCCCTACGACTTCTACTACCGCCGGGTGTTCACCGACGCCGTGCGCGCGGTGGAGGCGGCCCGCTCGCACCCGCTGGCCGACGCCTCCCGTACGGTCGCGGCCGGCATAAGCCAGGGCGGCGGCATCGCCCTCGCGGTCGGCGGCCTGGTGCCCGACCTCGCGGCGATCGCGCCGGACGTGCCGTTCCTGTGCGACTTCCCGCGGGCGATCACCCTCACCGACGTCCTGCCCTACCGCGAGGTGGGCCGCTATCTGTCGGTGCACCGCGACCGCAAGGACAAGGTGCTGGACACCCTCGCCTACTTCGACGGGGTGCACTTCGCCGCCCGCGGCCGGGCGCCGGCGCTGTTCTCCACCGCGCTGGAGGACCAGACGTGCCCGCCCTCCACGGTGTTCGCGGCCTTCAACGCCTACGCCCACCAGGACAAGCACATCGAGGTCTACGACTTCAACGGCCACGAGGGCGGCGGCCCGCACCAGCAGGCCGCGCAACTGCGCTGGCTCCCGGAGCGGTTGGCCGACCCCAAGCCGGAGTGAGGCGGAGCGGGAACCGCAGTCGCCCCAAGTGGCCTGTGGGGCACCGGAAAAGAAAAAGGGAATACTCCCGGGACGGCGGGGAAGGCGGTAGCCCACCAGTCGTACGAGTGAGGCGATGACGTGACCGCAATGCTTGAGCAGTCGCAAGACACGGACAAGTCGGCGGCGGCGCACACGCAGTGGCCGCAGGAGGCACGGTGGCCGCGCGGGGCCGACGCGGCCACCGGCGGGCTGCCGCTGATCGACGACGCCGCCGCGGTGGCCCCGCAGGACGCGCGGGCCCTGTCGAAGCTGTTCTTCGACCGCCTCCGGGAACTGGAGGAAGGCACTGCGGCCTACAGCTACGCGCGCAACACGCTGATCGAGATGAACCTGTCGCTGGTGCACTTCGCGGCCGGCCGCTACCGCAACCGCCCGGCCACCGACCACGAGGAGATCGTGCAGGTCGGCACCATCGGGCTGATCAAGGCGATCGACCGCTTCGACCTGTCGCGCGAGACGGAGTTCACCACCTTCGCGGTGCCCTACATCGTGGGCGAGATGAAGCGCTTCTTCCGCGACACCACCTGGGCGGTGCACGTGCCGCGCCGGCTCCAGGAGCTGCGGGTGGAGCTGAGCAAGGCCAAGGAGACGCTGTCGCTGCGGCTGGACCGCGATCCGACGGTCGCCGAGCTCGCCGAGCACCTGGGCCTGCCGCAGCAGGAGGTCATGGAGGGCCTGGTGGCCGCCAACGGCTACACCGCCGGCTCCATCGACACCCCCTACAGCGACGGCGACAGCTCGGCCGACGGCGAGGGCCGCACCCTCAGCGAGACCTTCGGCGAGCGCGACCGGGCGATGGACCTCTTCGAGGACTTCCACGCGCTGGCCCCGCTGCTGGAGCAACTGCCCGAGCGCAGCAGGCTGCTGCTGCAGCTGCGGTTCGGCGAGGAGCTGACGCAGGCGGAGATCGGCGAGCGGCTGGGCTGCTCGCAGATGCACGTCTCCCGGCTGCTGAGCCGCACCATCGCCCGGCTGCGGGCCGGCATGCTCGCCGACTGACCT
>NZ_JAATEJ010000027.1 GCF_012034175.1 Actinacidiphila epipremni | reverse complement strand
TGAGATTAGCGCAGCGTTAGCTGAACCCGGGAACCCGGCCACGTCGAGGCCGACTTCTCGGAGGAGCGTGATCAGGACGTGCACGTCGGTGCTGTCGGGGAGATTGCTCAGGTGCACCGGCGAACGGAGCACGGCTGCCGCGGCCAGCAGCGGCAAGGCCGCGTTCTTCGATCCGTCGACGGTCACTGTGCCGGTGAGCGGCGGGCCAGGGCGGATGGCGATGACTTCGGCGGCCGTGGTCGGCGCGGTGCCCCGAGGATTGAGGGGCTGCGGTTCCATGCGGGACCTCCAGGATGGGTATGGCTCACCACGAAACCGTCGCCCGTACCTGCCGCTCCACCTGACCTGCTGGTGCTGCATGGGTTATGCAGGCCCCGCATGGGAGGTAGGCGGGGTGTTCCCTGGCTCTGTTCAAGGGGCAGGATCGGCGACGGCGGAGGGAGCCGCGCGCATGGCCGCAGAGCAGGACGAGGCGAAGAAGACCGGCGAGATCATCCGGCGTGCGCGTGTGCTCGCGAGACGTTCCCAGACCGATGTTGCGGCTGCGCTGGGATACCACCAGTCAAAGGTCAGTCGCCTCGAACAAGGCAGAGGCACGGAGGATTTACGCGTGCTGCGTGCCGTCGCCACGGAGCTCCGCATCCCCGTGGAGATGCTGGGACTGGCGACTGCTCCCATCGCCGACAACGCTGATCGAGAGACCACAGGGGACATGCACCGTCGCACATTCCTTGCCGCGGGCGTCGCCACGCTCGCCGCACCTGCACCGTCCGCGATTCCGTACGGGGAACTCGTCCAGTCGCTTCTTCCCGGTGTCGTGCCGACGGCGAGCACCGACGAGGAGGGTCTACCCGAGCTGGCCGGCAGGATGACGAGTTTGCGTGCCCTGTTCCTCGCGTGCGACTACGCCCGCCTCGAACTCCAGCTGCCTGCTCTCATCGGCGACCTCCGCCGGGCTGCCGTCAGCTCGTCGGAGGCGACCGGCATGCTGGCCGCCGCCTACCAGACCACCGCGAGCCTTCTCCTCAAGCACGGCGATCACGGCCACGCTTGGCTCGCGGTGGGTCGTGCGATGGCGGAGGCCGAGCGATCAGGCGACCCGGTCGTGCTGGCTTCCAGCGTGCGCTTGCACGCCCACCTGCTGGCCAGGGAGCATCACACCGCCCAAGCAGTCACCTTGGTCCGGCACACCGTGGACCACATGTCGGGCTCGTACGACCGCCGGTCTCCCCGGCACCTTGCTGTCCTCGGGATGCTTCTCCTGCGGGGGGTGACGGCTGCCGGACTGGGCGGCGACCGCGGCTCCGTACAGGACTTCCTCAGCGAGGCGCGTGAGGTCGCCGAGATGATGCCTGGCAGCGAGCCCGACAGGTGGTCCAACTTCAGCTCGATCAACGTCGAACTGCACGCGGTGAACGCGTCCGTTCTCCTGGGCGACGCGGGGTTGGCGCTCCAGGCGGCACGGCCGCTCATGCGCCGCCACATTCCGGTACCGGAGCGCCGGGCCGCGCTGTGGACGGACGCTGCCCGCGCGTACAGCCAGCAAGGCCGCCTTGCTGACGGTTACCAGGCGTTGCGTATCGCCGAGAGCTGCGCCGCCCAGGACGTACGCCGTCCTGCTGTGAGGGAGCTGGTCGCCGACATGGCTGCGCGCGACCGTCGTCGTACGCTGCCGGAACTGCACCACTTCGCCCGTCGGTTGGGAGTGCCCGCGTGAGTGATTCGCCGAAGAGGCCGTTCCTATACGTCGTTGTGTGCGCGGCCGGTGTTGCCCCGGACGTGGGGACGCTGATCTCGGCAGCGCAGGACCTGGGCTGGGGTGTGGGCGTCGTCGCCACGCCGCTCGGGCTCGGCTTCATCGATCAGGAGGCGGTCGAGGGACAGACGGGGTACCCGATCCGGTCGGCGTGGCGGAAGCCCGGTGACGTCCGCCCGCTGCCGCCGGCCGATGCGATCGCGGTGGCGCCGGCGACCTACAACACGATCAACAAGTGGGCGGCCGGCATCTCCGACACGCTGGCGCTGGGCATCCTGTGCGAGGCCTACGGGATGGGCATCCCCACCGCCGTGCTGCCGTACGTGAACAGCGCGATGGCCGCCCACCCCGCCTACGGCGAGAGCCTGGCGCGACTGCGCACGATGGGGGTCCTCGTCAGCGACTATGAACCGCATCCGCCGAAGTCGGGTGGGGGCGCGGACCGGTTCCGGTGGGAGGAGGCGCTGGAACTGCTCGCGCCGAGGCTAGCTGTCGGGGGCTGACTTTCGGCGGGCGCCCGGCCGCCTATGCATAGCGTGCATTGGTGGCAGCTCTGTGTGCATGAGGCGTGGTTTGCGGTATGGCTTCACCGCTTTGGTCTTCCTGAGATACGTCGATGGATACCAAGTGGGGAGAGACCCGATGACGCATTCGGGAAGCCGCGACGGGGCGCCGATCCTGGTGAGGCGGTGGCCGCGCAGCGCTCGGTGTGTGGGCGCAGCCCGGCAGGAGTTGCGGCAGGAGCTGGAGGCTTGGGGCCTGGGCCGGCTCGCAGAGACCGCCGAGTTGGTCCTTTCAGAGCTGTTCGGCAACGCGGTCCGGCACGCGTGCCCTCCTCGTGGGCGTCAGATCGAGACGCGCTACGAACGGGCTCCTGGTGGCGTGCGCATCGAGGTGCACGACGCCAACGAGAACTGGCCCGAACTCCGCAAGGCGACCGAGGATGAGGAATGCGGACGAGGGCTTCTTCTCGTGGACGCGCTCACCGGCTCGCGGTGGGGTGTGAGCGAGCGTGATGGCGTGGGGAAGCGGGTATGGGCTGTCGTCGCCGACGATGACCCGGAGCCCATCGGTTCCCCGGACGTGCAGCAGCGGGCGTCCCAGTGACCGAGAACAGTGCCCAGCGCACCCTGAGGAGCTGGGTCCGGCCGCGGAGGCTGCACCAGGAGCCGGAAGCGGTGACCTGGGCGCGCGAGAAAGCCGGGCTGACGAAACGGGCGCTGGCCGGCGAAGTAGGTATCTCAGAGCAGTTGATGGGGGAGATCGAGTCCGGGTGGCGCAGCGCGACTCCCGCGAATCTGGCGAGGATCGCAGCAGCCCTGAACTGCCCCCTTGTAGTGCTGGAGCGCAAGCGGCAATCCGCTGCAGGTGATGATTGACCTGGGCTTCGACGCTGTCATCGGTGTCGGCGGTTGCCAGGGTCGGATGGGCGAGCAGCCGCTTGGGACGACGCAGTGTCTGCCGCTGTCCGCATGGTCGAGAGGACGGTGCTACGGGCTCGGGCTGCTCGTGCTTGAGAGCTGAGCGGGGGCCGCTGGGCGAGGCGCTGGAGGCGGTTTGCAGCTCGGTGAGGGTGCGGCGGGTGGCTTCGACTTGCTGGTTGTGGTGGCGGGCGGCGTGCCAGCGCTGAATTGCCATGGCGGTGAGGATGACGGCATCGAGAAAGATGGCGATGGCCGCTCCGGTGCGGATGGCGCTTCGTAGGGCTCGGGCGTGTTGGTGGTCGGCTTGGATGCGGGAGCGGCTGGCGCGTTCGAAGTCGAGGGCTGCCTGGCGGAGCTGGGGTCGTAGGTCTTCGGGTGTGTAGAAGGGGAGTGCGTCGGGGGCTTCGGCGAAGGCGGTGATGTGGGCTTGGGAGGCTGCGTCGTCGGTGCCGGCGGGGTGGTGGGGGATGCGTTCGGTGGCGGCGGTGGCCTGGTGCGGGCCGACAGGCGGGGCTTCGGCGGCGGTGAGGCGGGTGCGCATCTGGGGGTAGGACAGGTCGGGGGCGAGGGTGGAGCCGGCGAACCAGATGGGCTGGCCTGCGGCGTTGGTGTCGCCGTCGAGGGCGACTTTGTAGCCGCGGATGTCGCCGGAGGGGAAGCGTAGGACTTCGACCTTCATGCTGCTGCTGGCGAGGTAGTGGAAGAGCTCGTCGGGGGTGGTGGAGACGGCGACGATGGTGCGGATGGTGGCGCGGAGTTGTTCGCGTGGGTGCGCTGGCGGCCGGTGCGGTGGGCTTTTTCGGTTTCGGCGCGGGTGGGGCGTTTGGCTGCGGTGCTGTCGCCGGGGGTGACGTGGCGCAGTTGGTAGTCGTTTTCGATCTGGCGGGCTTCTGTTTGGGCGCGTTTGTAGGAGTGGGAGTCGCGGGGTTTGGTGCCGTCCTGGCGGACCGTGGTGGCGAGGACGTGGATGCGGTTGCCGGCGTGGCGGACGGCGATCCAGCGGCAGGCGCCATCGTCTTCCCGTTGTGCGTGGACGTCCTGACGGTCGAGGAGTGGCTCGGCACGATCGCGCCCAGGTAGCTCCCGGCTGCGGGCGGCGGGAGTGCCCTGTCGCGCTACGTAGCGGTGAGCGGCGAGCCCGATGAGGAGACCCTGCGCCGGATCGAAGGCGCCGGAGCCATCCAGCGCGCAAGGTGAGGCGCCGTGGCCTGCTGGGGCTAGATCTCTGGTCGGCCGTAGGAGGTCGAGTGGCGTGCTTCGGCGGCCGTACTGTGTTCTCTGGGAAGCCGGCGAACAGCTTCACGAGTGTTACGCCCCTTTTATCACTCTCTTCAAAACTGGTTCAAAGCGGGCTGGCCCCCTAGGGAACCCGCAGGTCAGTCAGACTGCTCCCCGCGCCCGCGGGGATGGACCCGGGCTCGACTGTGACGACTCGACGGCCACGAACTGCTCCCCGCACCCGCGGGGATGGACCTGCCACGATCGAAGCGTCCACGCCGACAGGGAACTGCTCCCCACGCCGCAGGGAGTGACCTGGCTTCGGCCGTGGTGCTGAAGCCGAATGCCGCCCGTTCGCTGAAGCGCCGTCGTCGTGGGTGAGCGCGGATTCCAGGTCTTCGTGGGTCAGCGTGCAGTCTGCTGGGTGAGGTCTCCGCGAATAGCCGCGGACGAAACGGCAGATGGCGCTGCCTTCGCCCGCAAGAGAACGCACGACTTGCCCGTGCTCTGCAATGAAGGCCGCTCCATCCTCGGCTGTGCGGCAGGCGATGACTGTGAATCCGACCGAGGATCGGGTCCGCTTACGGCACGGCACTGGCACGGCCCGTCTGGCTTCGGGCCGGCGCGTGGTCAGGCCGGTGATTGCCGGGACTCCGGCTTCACCATGGGTGACGTAGAGGTGTGATAGGGGATCTTTTCCGCGACTTTGTGCGACACGGCTCACTAGAAATGCGTCTCGCTATTCGAAGGCCCTCGGCGTTCAGCGGTCGACTGCGGTCATCGGGCGCATTCGCGCGCCGCAATTCGCCGTCCAATGGCACGGCTATGGCACGTGACCCTCGAATTGGTCCACACAACAAACAAGCCCCAGGCTGCTGACCTGGGGCTATGTATTGGAGCGGATGACGGGAATCGAACCCGCGCTCTGAGCTTGGGAATCACCGGGTCCTTCTCGGCGTCCGTGCAGGTCAGCGCTTCAACGAGCCGTTCAAGTGACACGTCGCCGACACCACCGTTGCCCGTGTTGACCTCCTTGTACTGCTGTAACTGGCGCGGCTGTGGTGCGAGCCGTCGTGCCCGGCGCGCACGGAACTGCTTCTAGTGGTGTCAGTTGGCTCGCAGGTTGGGGCTTGGGTACGAGGCGGGCTGGGGAGCCCACGCCCTCACCTCATTTTGCGAGTCCTCCCCGCCTGACTCAACGAGCCAGACCACTTGAGGGGGTCAACTTTCAAGCGCCGCCACCGGTCCACTTTTCAGCCGTCGCCGACAGATGAGAACCACGGTTCGCTGGGGCAAGGACAGGTGGTCGCTGACGTTGCGAGCCCTCTCGGGCTGATGAGGACGACCGGCGCGGGAGCGAGCAGGCCACCGCTGACGCGTTGCGAGCCTCCTGGGCTGATGAGGACCGCGTCCGTGAGCTGCTTGAGCGTGACCCCGGCCGCGTTGCGAGTCCTGCTGGGCTGATGAGGACACGGGCGCAGTGCAGGGACTTCGTGCGCCGGCTCTGGTTGCGAGCCCTGCTGGGCTGGAGGACATGGATCGAGCGTGCGGGGTCCGTTGCCGCGTACCGTTTGCGAGCCCTGCTGGGCTGATGAGGACCTGCCCCTGCATGTGGGCGGCCAGCAGCGCGCACGCCTGGTTGCGAGCCCTCCTGGGCTGATGAGGACAGCCAGGCGACTCCAGGCCCGCCGCGAGCTGCCGGGGTTGCGAGCCCTCCTGGGCTGATGAGGACCCCGCGAGCCGGTCGAGCCGGAGGTAAGCCTCGCTCGTTGCGAGCCCTCCTGGGCTGATGAGGACCCGGGTACCGGTCGGGGCCGGCGTGGCGGGCGGTCACGGTTGCGAGCCCTCCTGGGCTGATGAGGACCCGACGCCTTCCTCCGCTACGGCCTGGAGGAAGAGCTGTTGCGAGCCCTCCTGGGCTGATGAGGACCTCCTGGGCTGATGAGGACCCCGACCTGGCGACGGGCGCCCACTACCCGTACGTCGTTGATGAGGACCTCCTGGGCTGATGAGGACCCCGAGGGTAAAGACACAGGTCAGGGCCTGTTAACGGGGACTGCTGCAAGGCAGTTTCGCAGCGACCGATTGGTACTGCATCACCGCAGGTCAGCGGGCCTTGTCGCTGGAGCATCTCGTTACCCAGCCTAGCGGGGGTCGACGCAGGAGGAGGGATTGCCGGCGGAGGTCGGCGGACTCTTCCAGCGACAGCGGGCTTGGGCTGGAATCAACCGTGCCGTGGCCTACTTAGAAGCCACGACGTACACGCTCGCCGACTCCCGCTTCGGGTTGGCGATCGTCGCGTCGAAGGACCATGGTTCCACGTGGATGAACCCGGCTTCGGTGAAGAGCTGGGTGAGCTTCTCCATGTCGTAGGCCCAGTAGTGGGGGTTGTAGGTGGGGTCGTCGTCCTGGTCGCGGAAGACGTAGTTGATCAGGTCGAGGTAGGTGTTGATGTCCCCGCGGCAGGTGCGGTTGGCGTACCAGCGGTCGATCATCTCGGCCGCTTGGGATGGCGGGGCCGGGTACTGGTTCAGGACGTGGGAGGCGTCGGGGACGCCGGTGATCACCTGTCCGCCCGGGGCCAGGACGCGGTAGGCCTCGCGGGCGTAGTGCTTGGCCGAGCGCGGGTAGTCGATGTGCTCCAGGAAGTGCTCGGAGAAGAGGACCTGGACGGTGGCGTCGTGGAGGGGGATGCCCTCGCGGACGTCCCACAGGAGGTCGGCCGGCGGGACGGCGTCGATGTTGAAGAAGCCGTCGATGCGGTGGGCGCCGCCGCCGATTTGTACGTGGGTGGGCCTCTCGTCGATGCGGCCGTTCGGCCACGCCTTCTGGCTGGCCTGGTGGTCGCGGGTGAGGGTGATCTCCTTCGCTGTGGCGCGGAGCGTGCGGGCGAGACCGTGGGGGGTGGACGGGTCGGCCAGCAGGGCGGTGACGTGATCGGCGAAGGCGTCGAGCTGGGAACGCTGGCTTGCCTCGGAAATGGGCATGACGGGACTCCGTACGTGGTGGGTGTGGGACGCGAAGGCGGGGCGCCGTCGCAGGCCGTGGGCGTTCTCAAGGGACGACGTCAGGCCGGAGTCGGTGTCGTCGAGGGCTGAGCCCACTTGTTGTTGCGCATCAGCGTGTACTTGATGTCGACCAGCCGCGGCGCGATGGTGAGGTCCAGCTCCTCGGCCGGGTGGAGGTAGCCGGCGCCGTCGCGTTCGGCTCGCCACACGCGGTACTGCAGGTCAGGGTAGGCGGGGTTGATGCCGACCTCGCCCTTCGGAAAGGTGCCGTTGAAGGGGACCACGATGTCCATGTGGTTCCAGTAGTTCCAGGCCTGAAGCGCCTTGTGCTGGTCGTAGTAGAAGTAGAAGTCGGGGTAGCGGCCGAAGGTACGCAGCTCGCGGTGGATCAGGTGGCCGAGGAGCGGGCCGAGCTCATCGGCGAGGCTGTCGAACTCCCACCGCCGGTGGTGCCAGGCCGAGGGGGCTTTGCCGGGTGTGAACAGCCGGGCCGCGACCAGGTAGCTGATTCGGGCGGTGAGGTACGTGCGCGCGTGCTCCGGGTCCGTGGTGGCGTCGATGCGGGTGAGCAGCGCATCCAGTTCCCTGGGGGAGGGGCGGAACTTCGCCAGGTCGAAGCGGCCGGCCATATGCGGGAAGGTCGCGAAGAGCATCTCCTTGTAGAGCCAGTTGTTGAACTCGCCGACCGCCGCCCGCTCACGGGTGTGCGCGCTCGTCGAGTGCAGCATCAGGTACTCCGCCAGAGCCTCGAAGTAGATGTAGCCGAGGATGGGCAGGCGGGGGATGGCCTCGTCAAGCAGACGCAGGAAGGGCTCAGGCTGTACGCGGGTGCCTTCGTAGGCGACGCTGGCGGCGAGCGCGAGGAAGGCCGTGGAGTTCTTGGCGCGGCTGACGACGGTCTCGCGCAGGCGGTGCCGCTCGGCCTTGGAGAGCAGGTATTCGAGCCGGCTGTAGATCTGCAGGTGGATCGAGCCGAGGCGCAGGTAGTCGATGCCGGCCAGACCGCGGTATGCCTGTGCGGGGAGGGTCACCTCGAAGATGAGGGGGGTCGGTGTGTGCCCGGTCAGGTTCATCCGGGCGACGAAGGCCGGCGCCTCCTTGTCGAGCACGTAGGCGCCGAGGTTGTGCATGCGGTACCCGCTGCCCGTTGCGGCGAGCGGGGCGCAGTAGATCGCTCCTACCAGGCAGCCCCCCGACGGGTAGAGGACGCCGTGTTCGGTGATCTGTTCCAGTGCGTGGGTGACGTGGAGCAGGTGCAGGGTCTGGCCGCTGCTGAGGGAGTCGAAAAGCGCGTTGCTTCGCAGCAGTGCCCCGTTGGGGGTGGCCTGGGCCAGACGGGTCTCCCAGGCGCGGGTCTGCTCCGCGAGGGGATCGGCCGAACGGCGGCCGGGGCCGGGTATGAGCGCGGTGTCGAAGAATGCATGCGCGTCGGCCCACTCCTCGTAGGTGTCGAGGAAGTCCATCAGGACAGCAGTCCCTTCTCGCGTAATGCCACCCCAACGGCCTCCGCGCTTCCCAGACCGTCCAGCTGCGCGTTCTCGGAACGCACGACGAGGTCGAACGCCGCCGCGCGGAATCGCTCGAAGCTGCCTACGCGGACGTGTTCGGCATCAGGCCACCAGCTGAGCTTCGGCAGGCGGTAGCGGTCGAGGGCGTCGGCGGCCTTGACCATGTCGCAGAGCTGCTCCGCCTTCGCGTAGTCGGCCTCGTCGGCCGCGGAGAAGGAGGTGTACGGCACGTCGTGCAGTCGCACCGCGACGGCGGCCCGACTCATACGGGCCGTCGTCGCGGTCAGGTCGAAGTGCCGCCAAACCGCGTCCGCGTTCTGGGCCAGCCAGGAGGAAGCACGGGCGCCGTGGCCCCGGTCGTCCTGGTCGTGGACTCTGCGGCAGTCGTGTACCGCGGCGGCCACGACGAGATCACCGGTCTCAGCCTCATCCATGCCGGCGTCCCGGGCCAGCAGTGCCGCGAGCGCCGCCGTACGCATCCCGTGCCGGACGCCGTGAAGGGAGCCGGTGACCCGGCTCTCGAGCCACCACCCAGCCGGGGCCGCCGCCCGCTGAAGCAACCGCTGGGACGCCTCCGGCAAGGGCGCCATCGCCACCTCGCGCAGATCCGGCCGGTTGGCCGCGATCCAGCGCACCGTGACGCGGTCCATGTACTGGTGCTGCGGAAGCTGCCTTCGTGCGGCCAACTCGACCAGACTTTCCGTCTGCGGCATCGTGCCCATCGCGCCTACCCCCTCTGTGATCCGGTGCGGTCGCCGCTCAGCGGGCGGCGGCCGGCTGAGCGGCGGTGGCGGACTTCCATTCGCGCTCCGCCGCCTCGAAGGCCGCGGTGAAGTCGGCGAGTTCCTGCTCGCTCATCAGCGGCACGTCCAGCTCCTGGGCCACGGCCCGGACGCGCGCCTCGGCCTCGTCGCGTTCTGCCTCGGTCGGCCGGTCGCCGAGCAGGACCTCGAACTCGGCATGGTGTCCCCACGCCTCGCTCCACTTCACGGCGATCTCGACGCCCCGGAAGCGGAAGTTGTGGCGGCGGTTGAACGCCTCGTGCCTGACGTCGTCGAATCCGAGCGCGTTGAACACCCGAACCGCCGCGGCCACGTCCTGCCGGGCGATCTGGATCTCCGTCTCGGGGAACGCGGAGCCCTGGCCGATCTTGCTGTCCTTGAGCGTGATCTTCGCCGTACCTGTGGCGGTGTTGTCCGTGACCTTCAGGAGCTTGTCGGGCAGCACGTAGAAGTGGATGAGCTTGTCGTCGCAGCCCAGGTCCTCACCCTCGGCTTCGAGGCGGGAGAGGAGTCGGTCGTGCGCTGCCTCGTCGAAGCGGGCGCGCATTTCGATCTCGACGGCCAACGGTCTGAGTCCTTTCGTGGGCATGGCGGTGCCGACCGGGACAGGTGAGGTGTTCCTCGGTTGGCCCGGATGGGTGGTGGGGTGTCGAAAGGGGGCGGTCGTTGCTCACCGACGGGTGAGCAACGACCGAACCGGTAGCGGCCTACAGCCGCCGATGCGCGTCAGGCGAGCTGGCCGAAGCGGTCGCGGACGACCCCTTCGTGGAGGTAGTTGGGGAGCAGCACCCCGCCTACCGATACGCGGGTGGTGGCGACCTGCTCCTCGGTGTCGCCGGGGAACCCTTCCAGCAGGCGCAGGCACTGCGCGACCCATTCGCGGGACTGGTCCCAGTCGCCCGCGTCACGGGTCCGTACGGCCAGCGCGTACGCCGTCTCCGCGGCTGCCCAGCGATCGGTGGCCAGCTCCCGCTGGAAGCTCGTCTCCATCTCGGCGACGGAGGCAGCGCGGGTCGGGTTGGTCATCGTGCTCTCTCTCGTAGGTGGTGCCCCGTTGGTGTTCAACGCGTCGACGTCGCGTTGGTGACGTCGCCCGGCGTCAGTAGGTGAAGGTCTCCGCAAGCGTGCGGTAGTCGTGGAGCTCGTCCTTGTCGAACCACAGCTCGACCTCCTGCGCCGCCTCCTCCTTGTTTCCGGAGGCGTGCACGAGGTTCGCGACGGCCTTGCCCGAGGCCGTGCTCGCGGCGCGGCTGTAGTGCGAGAAGTCGCCCCGGATCGTCCCGGCCGGCGCCTCGTTCGGATACGTGCTCCCGACGATCTTGCGGACGGTCGCGACCGCGTCGAAGCCCTCCAGGACCATCGCGATTACGGGTCCCTGCTGCATGAAGGTGGAGGTGAGGTTGTAGACCTCCGCCCCGAGGCGCTCCTCCAGGTCGAAGTAGTGCCGCCGCGTGAAGTCGGCGTCCATCTGCTTCATCTTGACGCCGATGATCTTGAGGGCGGCGTCCTCGAAGCGAGTGATGATCTTCCCGGCGAAACCGCGGACGACGGCGTCGGGCTTGAGAAGTACGAGGGTGCGCTCCACCGTCGGGTCCTGGTCCTGCGGCATGGTTTCCCTTTCAGCGTCTGGACAGGCAAAAATGACGAGCATTCAGCTTCTCGTTTCGCCCGAGGTTACCCGGCGGCAGGAGGGGAGTCCGTGCACGAGACTTCCGGAGCGTGACCACCGGCCGGTCGGATGCACGCGCTCCCTGGACCTGCCCGGCCCAGCGCTCACAGCGCCTGAGTCGCGGCAGTTCCGACGACGGCGGAGCTATCCTGACGGCGCCCACGGCACCACTCAAGGACTTCCAGAGGTCGCCGAGAGGACGCTGGGGGGTCGTGGGGCTCTGCGTGCGGCTACCACCGCCGATAGGGCGGCCCGGGTCCTTCGGTGCCGGTTACGCTGCCTTGCATGATTCGCGCTGTGGTGTTCGACGTCGGTGAGTGCCTGGTGGACGAGACCAGGGAGTACGGCACGTGGGCGGACTGGCTGGGGGTCCCCAGGCACACGTTCGCGGCGGTGTTCGGCGCGGTTATCGCACAGGGCCGGGACTACCGCGAGACGTTCCAGGTCTTCCGGCCCGGCTTCGATCTCACCGCGGAGCGCGAGCGCCGGGCAGAGGCCGGGAAGCCCGAGTGGTTCGGGGAGGACGACCTGTACCCCGACGTGCGGCCGACGCTGTCCGCTCTGCGCGCGGCCGGCCTGTGGGTCGGGGTCGCGGGCAACCAGACGGTACGCGCCGGTGGACTGCTCCGTGGACTCGACCTGCCCGCCGATCTCATCGCGACCAGCGACGACTGGGGCGCCTCGAAGCCGGACGTCGCCTTCTTCGAGCACGTCATCCAGGCGGCGCCGGCCCGTCCGGAGGAGATCCTGTACGTCGGCGACCGGCTGGACAACGACATCCGGCCAGCGGCGGAGGCGGGGCTTCTGACCGCGCTGATCCGCCGCGGACCGTGGGGAACCATTCAGCAGAATGACCCGGACGCCGACGCCGTAGCGACGATGCGCATCGACTCCCTTGCCGAGCTGCCGGACCGCATCGCCAAAATCAATGCTGAAGGGCGCTGACGGTCGTCCCCCACGCGTAGAGGCGGTCGTCGAGGTCGCGGACGCAGTCTTCGTTCTGCCACTTCGTCAGCGCGCGGCGGACCTCGCGTACCCGTTCCATGCCGGTTGCGTACCAGGTGAGGGCGAGCTGCTCCAGGGCGCGGATCGCGTACGCGCAGGCCGCCTGCGGGTCGCCGGCAGCAGCTTCGACGGCGGCCAGATCACCGAGTAGGACGCTGCGCTGCTTCTCCGCCTCCGGAAGCAGGTCCTCGAGAGCGGCACCGAGGGTCGCCCGCGCCTGAGGCAAGTGGCCGGCTTTCAGTTGGACGTTGCCCTTGAAGGCGGCCAGCCGGGCGGGGCTGAACCAGTCCATCCACGCCGGCGTGGCGTGCTCGGAACCGGCAGTCAGGACGTCCTCGGCGTGGGCGATGAGATTGAGCGCGGTCCGGGTGTCACCGCAGCGGGTCTCGCACTCGGCTTCGACCGCGTCCAGCCACGCCACGAACTCCGCCGACGCCGGACCGCGGCGTGCGTACGTCCGGGCCGCGATCATCCGCTCGGCCGCACCGTCGCGGTCCCCGGCCCAGCCGGGGATGAAGGCCGTGTGGGCCAGGACCGCCGATCCGAGTAGCGGGTCGTCGGCCTCGCCGGCTGCTTGCAGCGCACGCAGCAGGGTCTCGCCGGCTCGGTCCGGCTGGCGGAGGTCGAAGAACTCGATGCGGCCGGCTAGGAGGTAGGACTCGGCCAGGGCCGCCGCGAGAGTGCGCCGGGCCGGGTCCGCCAGAGCCGGAAGCAGGGCGATGCCCAGACGGGCGTGTTCCAGGATGGCGGGGTGCAGGTCCGTTGGGGTGACCGACCAGTAGAGGTGCCGGTGGGCCCTTGTCACGGCCTCGAAGTCGCGGGCGACACTGGCAGGCTGTGCCGGGAGCCCGGTCTGCTTCGGGATTCTTGCCAACTGGGCGGTGGAAGCGGGAGCGGCCGACGAGGTTCGGCGCGCCGTGCCGGCGGATGGTCCGCTTTCCTCCCACGGCGGAGTGAAACCGAGGTCCTCCATCGACTGGCCGAGCAGGTGGGTGAGGACGCGGTGGACATCGGGCTGTGGCCACGGAGGCGTCGCTGACTCCCAGCGCCTGACCTGCCGGACGCCGACCGCCAGTCCGCGGATGCCGAACCTGGGCGCAGCGGCGGTGATGGCGTCCGCCAGCGCCTGCTGTGAGTTGTAACCGGCCGCGACACGAGCGGACTTCAACCGGGTGTTTCCTGCGGGACGCGACATCGCTGCCTCCGGAGTGAGAGCTCTGCCCTGAGCCTGCCAGTCATGTCCCCATCGCGGCACGCGTTCACTCTTTTTACGTCGGCTGAGCCCTGTTTGCGACCTCTTGACGTCCTGTCAGGGTCCTCGAAAGAGGACTCGTGTGTCGTCACTATTGCTGCTCCACTGCCCCCAACGGCAAGGAGCCGTTGCCATGTCCGTCCATGTCCTCCGGGGACCCGCGGTACGAAGCATCACCGGTTACCAGATCCAGGCTGCCGGACACGGATGGGACGCCGTGCGTGTGCACGCTCCCGTCGCCCGGCCCGTGCTGCTCGCTCTGGGGGACCGCAGCGGAGCCGTCATCGAGGACCCACGCGAACCCGCGCTCTACTGGTTCGTCGTCCCGGGCGCCACGGCCGGGTGGGATGTGCCGGGAACCCGTCCCCTCGGCTTGCACCAGCATCTGGTCGTCCCGGACAGGTGCCGCAGGCAGGGGCCCGGACCGTGGTGGCGTATCCACCCGGAGCGCGGCGCGCTGCTGACCGACGCGGGCGCACTGCTTCAGGCGCTGCGCATGGCGGCGGGCACGTGCGTCAGCGATGAGGCATTCCGATGAGGGCGCACCGCACCCGCTCCGGGCCCGGAGGGCACCACGCTGATACCTGTGCACCGCGCACAGCGGGCGGCGGCCGTGGGAGTGGTGGCCGGTGAGTACCCAGCCGTCGGAATTCCGGCCGTCCTTCCACCCGGCCGCGCACGATGCCGACCTGCGCAAGGCAGTGGAGGAAGTACGAGTAGGACGCTGGATGCCCATGCGCGACCTGCTTGCGCGAACCGGAACCGCCTGGGCGTTGCGCACCGCACGCTCACAGGTGCTGGCCGCTGCCGCAGCCCGGTCGCACGTCGTCAGGACATGGCTCACCGAAGAGCCGACCAACCCGGATGCCCTGATGATGCGGGCCAGGGTGGATGTGGGGCGGGCCTTGCACGCCTGGCAGTCCGGCCACGAGTCGGCGTCCGGGTTGGCGAAACGAGCGAGGGAGTCGGCGCACCTGGCAATGCGGGCGGCCCCGCCCGATCCGGTTCCGTGGGTGTGCCTGCTCGCCCTCGCCCAGCTCGACCTGGAGCAGCGGCGTCCGGAACACCATCTCCGTCCACCGGACCGGCTCCTGCCGCCGGGACCGTGGGGGCTGCTCCGGGAAGTCCAGCGCCGCGATCCGTTCAACAGGGAAGGCCATCACCGCGTCCTCCGCACACTGCTCGCCCAGCCGCTCGGCGGGCCGGCGGCCGCGCTCCACTTCGCGCACTGGGTGAAGTCCTGGGTCCCATGGCAGTCCGGTTCGGCCCTGTTGGTGCTGCCGTTGTACGCGTACGCCCAGCACTACCGGGACAAGCGTGAGCGTGGCCGCTACGACGCCATCGGACGAGCCCAGTGGACCCGGGAGCCCGTCACCGACGACGTACAACGAGCCCTCAAGGGCTGGTTCGACCTTTCCCCGCCTCTTGAACGCTCTCCACTCGACCTGAACTACCTGGCGCACGCCCTGTGGGCCGGTCACCGGTACGCGGAAGCAGCAGGCGTCTTTGCCGCCATCGGCCCCTACATGGCCACTCAGCCGTGGAGCTTCGTGGCGTCCGATCCCGGCGACCCGCAGGCCGGCATCAACGAGTTCCTACGGGCCCGCGGCCAGTGCCTCGCCTTCGCCGGGCCACCGCGGGCCGGTCCTGCCTGACGGTCAAAGGCGGCCGGTGCCTATCCACCCTCGTCCTGCCCTGTTCCTCCTCCCCAACGGAGTCCTGCCATGTCCCATGCCCACAACGGCCCCCACCCGCCGACACTGGACGACGACCGGTTGTTGCGCGAACTGGGCTACGAGCCCGAACTGAGCCGGCGGATGAACGGCTTCGGGAACTTTGCGATCAGCTTCTCGGTCATCTCCGTGCTGTCCGGCTGCATGACCCTGTACGGCTTCGGCCTGGCTACGGGAGGCCCCGCGGTCATGCTGTGGGGCTGGGTCGTCGTCGGGGCGATGGTGCTCTTCGTGGGCGCCGCCCTGGCCGAAGTCACTTCCGCGTACCCGACCTCGGGCGCGCTCTTCGACATGGCCAACCGGCTCGGCGGCCCGCGCTGGGGCTGGTACACCGGCTGGCTGAACCTGCTCGGCCTGCTCGGCGCTATCGCGGGCATCGACTACGGAGCCGCGCTCTTCACTGGCGCCTTCGCCAACCTCCAGTGGGGCTTCCAGCCGACGCCAGGCCGCACGATGCTGATTTACCTCGGCATCCTCCTGCTGCACGCGGTTCTGAACCTCTTCGGGGTCCGCCTGGTGACCGTCCTCAACTCGATATCGGTGTGGTGGCACCTGACGGGCGTGGCGGTCATCGTGGGCGCGCTGGTCCTCGTCCCCTCCCACCACCAGTCGCCGCACTTCATGTTCACCACCTTCGTCAACGACACGGGCTGGTCCCACAACTGGTACGTCGTGCTGATCGGCCTGCTGCTGGCGCAGTACACCTTCTGCGGCTACGACGCTTCCGCGCACCTCAGCGAGGAGACCACCCGCGCGCAGGTCAGCGCACCACGTGGCATCGTCCACGCCATCGGCTGGTCCTGGCTCGCTGGCTTCGTCCTGCTTGCCGGTCTGACCTACGCCATCCAGGACTACGCAGGCACGCAGGCCACCGCGACCGGTGTCCCGCCGGCCCAGATCTTCCTGGACGCCCTCGGCTCCGGCGGCGCCAAGGCGCTGCTGCTGATCGTGATCGTCGCCCAGCTCTTCTGCGGCAACGCCGAGGTCGCCGCCTGCTCGCGGATGGTCTTCGCCTTCTCCCGCGATGGCGCGCTGCCCGGCTCGCCGGTGTGGCGCCGGGTCTCCGGACGGACAGGCACACCGGTCCTCGCCGTATGGCTGGCGGTCGGCGTGGCGGCCGTCCTCGCACTCCCGGCGCTGTACAGCACGGTCGCCTACGGCGCGGTCACCGCGATCAACGTCATCGGCATCACTCCCGCGTACGCCATTCCGATCTACCTACGTCTGCGCGCAGGTCGGCGTTTCCAGCGCGGGCCATGGCACCTCGGCCGCTGGAGCACGGTGGTGGGCTGGGTCGCGGTCGCCTGGGTCGGCTTCGTCACCGTCCTGTTCTGCCTGCCCCAGAACCGCCCCGAGCACCACCGGATCACCGTCGCCTCCTTCAACTACGCACCGGCCGCCCTCGCGGTGGTGCTCGTCTTGGCCGCGATCTGGTGGCGTGTCGCAGGTCGGCGCACCTACGACGCGGCCCAGATCACCGGCGAGGCGGAACTGGCCCAGTACGCCGAGGGGATCGTGTGATGAGCGAGACCGGTATGAAGGCCCCCGGGGGACCGATCACCCCGGACGAACTGCGCACACTCGTCGAGGCCGGCGAAGTGGACACGGTCCTGCTCGCACTTGCGGACATGCACGGTCGCCTCGTCGGCAAGCGCCACCATGCGCCGAGTTTCGTCCAGCAGCAGCTGCTGTCCGGCGCCGGCGCGGAGGCGTGCGCGTACCTGCTGGCCACTGACACCCGAATGCGCCCGGTACCGGGCTTCGACCTCGCCTCGTGGGACAGCGGCTACGGCGATATCCGCCTCGTCCCGAACCTCCGCACCCTGCGCCGTATGCCGTGGCCCGGCGGCGGCGTACTCGTCCTAGCGGACGCCGAGCATGCGGACGGTCGCCCGGTAGCCGTCGCCCCCAGGCAGGTGCTGTACGAGCAGATCGCCGCTCTGGCCGAACTGGGCCTCAGCGCGAGGGCCGGGCTGGAGACGGAGTTCACCGTCTACCGCGGCGTCGACGACCAGGCGCCGGGCAGGCTGCAGCCGCTCACGGGGCGCAACCTCGACTACGCCCTCGTCCACCCGCCCCGGGTGCGCGAGTACCTGCACGAGATCGAGCAGGCCCTCGTCGGTGCGGGTCTGCCACTGGAGGCGATGAAGACGGAGGCGGCTCCCGGTCAGATCGAGGCCACCTTCCGGTACGGCGACGCGCTGAACGCTGCGGACGATCACGTGGTTTTCAAGCACATCGTCAAGACGGTCACGCCCTGGACGGACAGCACCGCGACCTTCATGGCGGCACCGGATACCGGCATCGGCAACGGGATGCACATCCACGTGTCGCTGTGGCGTGCGGACGAGCCGGTGTTCCCCGCCGAGGGCAGGGGCCTGTCGGCGGCGGGAGCGCACGCAGTCGCCGGCCTCCTGTACCTCCTGCCAGACGCCATGCCGCTGCTGCTGCCGTACCCCAACTCGTACAAGCGCCTGCGGCCGGACTCCTTCGCGCCCACGCGGGTCGCCTGGGGTTGGGACAACCGGACCGCGGCCGTGCGTGTCACCGGTCACGGTGCCGGCCTGCACCTGGAGGTACGGATTCCCGGTGCCGACGCCAATCCGTACCTCGCGGTCGCGGCGGTCCTGGCCGCCTGCCGCCGTGGCATGGCGCAGGAGATGCAGCCGCCGCTCGCGGCCAGCGGCAGCACCTATGCCCAGAGTGACCTCCCGCTGCTGCCGGCGGACCTGCCGACCGCTCTGTCCGCCTTCCAGAACAGCGCGGCCTGGGCAGACCTTCTTGGAAAGGACGTCTTGAGCCACTACGCCACGGCAGCACGAGTCGAGTGCGAGGTCGCGGCAAACGAAGTCACGGACGTCGAACGCAGCAGGGGGTTCCACGATGCGTGACGCCGGGGCACCGCTACCAGGGGCGTAAGGCAGGTCACCCACGACCGGGCGCTGGTTGGATCCCGCCGATGCTGCCACGCTGAGCTCGTCGCCGCCGGGTTGACCACCGAGAGATCACCGGACGGCGCGTAGTCAGCATGGAGGGGACGCGGTCGGCGGTACACGAGTGCGGGAGGAAGACCGGAGTCATCTGCGGTGCTGCTCCGCAGCGCTACCGTTGCCTGCTCCTCGGCCGTGGGAAGCCCGTTTTCGGCACCGACTCAACGCGGAGCGACAGCGGCTTCTGTGGATTGGGCCCATGGGGATTGCGCCCCGGGCCGGGGGCTCGGGCATCTGCCCAGTTCGGCCGCGGTACAGAGACAGCCACGCCGCCTGCGCGCTTTCCTCCTCGCCGACGCCGCTGCTCAAGCGGTCACCTGGGTTGGCAGTACGGATATCTCAACGACGAGCAGAAGCGGGTCCGCGGGAATGCGTGGCCGCACAGCAACCCTCCCTCTCAAGTCAGCGAAGTGCTTCGGGAGCAGGCACGATGAGGGCCCGACGGGCCGTACAGTGCGAGCCCCACCGGGCTGATGATGGACTGTGATCACCGCCGGGGACGTCGACCCCGCCTGCGCGTTATGAGCCCTTCGGGTTGATGACGGACCCGTGAGCAGACCCTCACCCTGGCCGTGCCGGACCTGTTGCGAGCCCTCCCGGGCTGAAACAGCCTGGGTCGTCCGGGCTCGGTGGGGAGGTGCCGCACGCGGGTTGCGAGCCCTCCCGGGCTGATGACGACCCGCAGTCGCCCGCGCCATGATCCAGGCTGCCCGGCCGTTGCGAGCCCTCCCGGGCTGATGACGACCTTCGGGGGCGCCGTCGGGTGTGTCGTCGGAGCCAGTGTTGCGAGCCCTCCCGGGCTGATGACGACCTCGAGTAGGGGGTGGACGACGATGGCCGCCCCCCGCGTTGCGAGCCCTCCCGGGCTGATGACGACCCGGTCCTCGTGCCCGGGCAGCCCGGAAATCACTCAGGTTGCGAGCCCTCCCGGGCTGATGACGACCGCGGTTTTCTCCGCGGTGAATTCGCGGACCTCCTCATGTTGCGAGCCCTCCCGGGCTGATGACGACCGGAGGTCTCGGGCGCGGCTTTCGCGTACACGCAGTCGTTGCGAGCCCTCCCGGGCTGATGACGACCCCGAGGGTAAAGGCCCAGGCCAGCGGCCGTCCACGGGGCCGCTTTCCGGTCGATTCTGCAGCGACTCGGCGGTAGTGCAACACCGCAGGTCAGAGCGTTTTGGGTTTGATGCATCGCGTCCCTCAGCCTAGTGAGTGTCGGTCGGAGGGATGGTCGGTCGGGGCCTGTTGTCAGCGGGGGCAGCTAACTTGCTGACCGTGTGGTGGCCCCGCTGGGTTCTCTTCGGTCATCCTGAGCTGGCATAGCATATCTAGGGAGCTATCATGATCTTTCATATGAAATTGCCTTCTATGGGCATTCTCAATGCTAGGTTGCTCGCCATGGATGTCGCCTTAACCCCTCTCACCCGGCCCGGCCGGCGGAACTCCGGCAGGTGGGCATGCGCTTGAGAGTCGATGTCGTCTCGGACGCGCCGTCCCTTGCCTGGGACGATCTGCACCGTCCCGCCCGTGGCGTGGTCTACGGGTTGCTTCGTGAGCACGACCCTGTTCTCGCCCAGTCGTTGCACGACGAGGGGTGGCGGGGTCAGCCGTTGAAACCGGTTGGTGTGGCGTGTCCGCGGTTCAGGGGGGCGCGGCGGAAGAAGGGGGTCTACACGACCTCGCCGCAGGGGTCGGTGTGGTTCGCCTCGCCCGTTCCGGAGATCGCCTCGGCGCTGGTGGCCGCGTTGGCCCGGCGGACGGAGATCGAGTGGGGGACCGTCAAGCTGCGGGTGCGGGGCTTCACCGTCGACATCGGAGAGGGCAGCGTCGCGGACGGGCCCGTCGAGGTGGCCACCGCGACGCCGGTCGTGGTCCGGCATGACGGACGAGACCTTCTGCCCGGTGACGACTTCTACCTGGAGCGCGTGACGCACAACCTCGCGCACAAGGCGGACGTGCTCGGCCTGCCCGCTCCGCGCGGGGTCCGGGTGCTGGAGGCGGGTCCGCGGCGGAGGTTCGCGGTGCGGGGGGCGCCCAGGATCGGGGCGCGGGTCCGGCTCGCGATGGAGGCCGACGCCCGGTTCGTGGACGCCTTGCGCTCGTGGGGGGTCGGGCTGGACACGATCCAGGGGTTCGGATGGGTGGAGTGACGGCGGCGTCGGCGCTGGTCGCCACGAGCCATCCGCTGCAGCGGGCCGGGGCCTGGGCCGCTGCGGTCATGGCCGGGCGGAGCCAGCCGGCGGACCTGACGGCCGACGACCTCGACGCGGTGGCGTCGCGCCTCGTGGACGACGTCTGTGTGGCGGCGACTGCTCCGAAGGACAAGCCGGCTTACGACTGGTGGAAGGTCCTGTTCGCGCTGTATCCGAACTCGAAGGCCACGCACAGCAAGCGTCCTTCGGATCGGGACGTGCTGCGTCCGGACATCGAGAATCTCTTCGCCGCCGACGCGCCGCAGGCGCTCCGCAACCCGTGCACCTTCTGCGGGACGGGCGCCGGCGCGGTCTGGGCGAAGTCGAATCTGCCGCTGTTCGACACGAGCAAGGCGCTCAACACCCTGCCGCCCGGCGCTCGTGGCTGGCCGGTGTGCCGCGGCTGCCGGATCGCGATGTGGGCGCTGCCCTACGGCTCGTGGGTCACCGCCGGCTCGGCGACTGTGCTGTCGTGTGAGAAGGACGCGGCAGAGCGGGAGTTCGCCCGCCGCAACGTCCAGCGCGCGCGGCGCGTCATGCATGCGGGATTCAGCGGTCTCGCGGCCGGTGCGCGTGCCGAGCTGGTCGCGGTCACCGCTCTGCGTGATGCGGCGGCCTCGGAGCTGTGTGCCACGACGCTGTGGACGTTCAAGAACGACAACCAGGAGCCGTGGCTGCGGGTGACCCGCACGCGCCGCGCCGTCTCCGTTTTCCTCGCGACGGTCGACGGCAACGCCTCGCTGCGGCGCGGCTGGAACGTGCTGCGGCGCGCGCTCACGCGGTACGACGCCGAGGGCCGGGTCACTGCGGGCGGGGCGGGGGAGGCCGCGCGGCTGCTGTTCGAGGCCGAGGACGGCCGAAGCCGGTCTCTGCTGCTGCAACTGCACTACCTGCTGTGGGAGACAGATGACTCCTGGAACCTCGGCGACCGGGACGCCCTGACCCGACTCGCCTACATCTACGCCGAAGAGGTCTACGGAATGACAACGGACCTGGAGCCCGTGGCCGTCGTGCTCGCAGAGTGGATCGCCCGGGGCAGCAGCCCGCGCGGGCGCCTCGCCGAGTACAAGAACGCCGCGCTGAGCGACTACAAGCTCGGGCAGCTCCTGATTCAGGCGTCCGTGCGCCTGCAGATGGACGCCACCGGTACGCCCGTGGCCGGGCCCGAATACTGGGCGCCGCTGATCGGGCGCCGCCCACGGGCCTGGGAGCAGCGGATGCTGCTCTTCGCGCGCGTGCTGGTGCTGCTCCAGCAGCGTGGCGTCGCGGTCGGCGCGAAGGTGGCCGACCCCGAGCAGGAGCGGGAGATCGAGGCCGAACTCGATCGGCCGCCCTTCGACGAGAACCAGGACCAGGACTTCGAGGCAAGCGACTACAGCATGGGACCGGCGTAATGAGCTATCTGGCGGGCACCGTTGTCCTCGCTGTCCAGGCGGGCGCGCCCAACAACGGCAAGAGTGAGGACACCACCGCACGCGTGAAATACGCCCAGGTGCGCGGGCGCAGGCATCCGTACGTCTCCGCGCAGGCGGTGCGCCGCTGGATTCGGGACGGCATGGTCGAACTCGGCTCGGTGCCCTCCCCGGTGACCCGGGTGGGCAAGGCGCAGGGCAAAGCGCAGAAGGCCAACACGGAGGCGAACCCGGTCAAGTTCGCCGACGACGACCTGTTCGGGTACATGCGGGCCGGCGCCAAGCGGGACGACTCGGCGACGACGTTGCGGGACAGCCCGTTCATGCTCGGCACGCTGATGTCCGTCGAACCGGTCTACCCGGCCGTCGACTTCGGAGTGATGTCCCGCGGGGTGACCGAACCCGTGCTGCACGGGCACGAGTTCTACACCGCGGACCTCGCGGCCCCGTTCCTGCTGGATCTGCCGCGGATCGGAACGTTCACGCTTCCGAACGTCGACGGTGTGGGCCGCCCCAACTACCTCAGCGAGGAGCAGGCCCTCCAGGTCGCGGAGGCCACCGCGCTCGGCGCGAGCCCGCTGCGCTTCCGGGACCAGCCGGCCGTGCGGCTCCCGCTGGAGGAGCGCACCCGGCGGGCCGCGCTGCTGCTGGAGGCGATGGCCCACCTCAGCGGCGGCGCCAAGCAGGCGCTGCACTACGGCGACCGGGTGCCGTCGCTGCTGGTCCTGGTGCCGTTCAAGGGCGGCATCAACCCGCTGGCCAACGTCATCGACAGCGACATGGACACCGGCGTGCGCGTGCGCGGCGACGTCCTGCGCCAGGAGTTGGAGGCGTGGCAGGGGGAGTGGGAGGCGCCGGTACGCATCGGGTGGCGCCCTGGCTTCCGCGACCAGGCCCGCGAGGACTTCGAGAAGCAGTGCGCCAAGGAGATCGCCGACGGGACGATCGTGATCGGCCACCCCCGGACCGTGCTGCTGAAGCTGGCGGAGGAGTTGCGTGACGGCACGCTCAACGCCTGGTTCGACGACCCCGTACGGCACGCGGTCCGGTGATCCCGTCCCAGCGGACGTCGCCCGCACCCGTTCCGGCCTGGCGCGCGGAGTTCTACGCTCCCGTGGCGTCCTTCCGTGATCCTCTCTTCCCCGGTCTCACCCGCGGGCTGCCTGTGCCGCCGCCGTCCACCGTGCGCGGCCTGTTGGCGGCGGCCACCGGGGAGCCGCAGGAGCCGGTCGTCCTGGGGATGGCGGCGTGCTCCGAAGGCGACGGCGTCGACACCGAGACGTACCACCCCATCTCGGCCGACGGCACCAACCCGTCCTCCGGAGGCCGGGTGCGGGCGGTCAAGGGCGGGATGACGATCAGGGACCGCCCCTTCCTCGTCGGCGTGCACCTGACTGTGTGGCTCCCCGAGCCGGACGGGGAGCGCATCGCCCGCGCGCTGCGCCGTCCGCGCTGGCCGCTGCGTCTGGGCCGCTCGCAGGACGTCGTTCATCTCAAGGACCTGGGGCGGGTGGAACTGGAGCCGGCCAAGGCCGCGGTGGTGGATCACGCCCTCGCGCCGCAGGACGGGCACCCGGTGGGTACGGCTTTCTCGTACCGCATGGCGAGCCGCGTGTCCCTCGACCGGCTGACGACGTCGTGGTCGGACTACCTGTGGTGCGACGAACCCACCGGCGAGCATCCGGTGTCCGGCGCTCTCCGTGACCCGGACGGAGGCCGGGCCGTATGGCTGCTGGCCCTCTGACACCGGGCGCACAGCACCGCAGCCTCGCCGACCTGCGCGCCAAGTCCCGTCCGGTCCAGGACCCGGAGCGGCTGACCACCCACCTGCGGGCGGTGTACGACGCCGTGGCGCAGATCGAGGCACGCATCGCCGCCCCGGGACCGATCGCGACGCACCCCGGCTTCTGGACAGCAGTACGCCGTGCGGCACTCCTGCACGACGCGGGCAAGATCGCCGAGGGATTCCAGCGGCAGGTCGAGCCCGGCGGGACCGTGTGGGGGGAGCGGCACGAAGTCCTCTCGCTCGCCTACGTCGACCTGCTCGCGCCGGCCGCGGGATGGAGCGCCACCGAACGACTCCTGATCGCCACCCTGGTCGCGTCCCACCACCGCGCCCTGCACGCGGCATCCTCGCTCGGCGGAGGGAAGCCGGCGCTCTCGCGCGTGTACAACGCACGGACGCGGTGGGACGAGGCATTCGGTGCCACACCCGGACCGGGCGGCACCGTGGTGCAGGTACCCCGCTATCTGCACCAGCAGTTCCTCGCGTGGCTCACCGGCTTCCTCGCGATCGACCCACCACCGGCCGGCCGCGAGGACCCGCCGTTGGCGCACCGCGCCAGCTGGGCCCTCACCGACGTCCTTGACGCCTGGCGCGGCCCGGTGAAGCCGCACTCGGGCCTGCTGGCCGTCCTCGCGCAAGGGGCCCTCACCCTCGCCGACCACGCCGGCTCGGCCCACGAGGCACTGCAGACGTACATGCCGCTGCTACCCGACTACCTTGACCGGCTCCCGTACCCCGCCCACATGCACCAGCGCGAGGCCGGGGCGACCCTCGGCCACCTCGTCCTCGTCGCGCCGACCGGCAGCGGCAAGACCGAAGCCGGCCTCGCGTGGGCAGCCAGGCAGACCACCACCATGCCCGGCCAGCCCCGCGTCGTGTGGACCCTGCCCTACCGCGCCTCGCTCAACGCCATCCGCCGGCGCTTCGAGAAGGGCCTCGCACCCGCGCCCGGCGAGCGCACGGCCGACATCGGCCTCCTCCACGGAGCGGTCGCACGCACCCTGCTCTACCAGGCCGTCGAGGAGGACTGCGGAGCGGAGAGCCCTGCGCGGACCGCTCCTGACAAGGGCGACGCCGTCAAGGCACGGGTACGCGCCAACGCCATGCGCCTGTTCACCCAACGGGTACGCGTCGCCACCCCGTACCAGCTCCTCAGCGGCGCCATCGCCGGGCCCTCGCACTCCTCCGTACTGCTGGAACAAGCCAACTGCCTGTTCGTGATGGACGAACTGCACGCCTACGAGCCGGAGATCCTCGGACGGGTCTGCGCCGCCGCCCGGCTGTGGGAGCAGCTTGGCAGCCGCTTCGCCGTGCTGTCCGCCACGCTCGCACCGCAGCTGCTCACCCTCATCGACGAGAGCGTCGAGCAGCACGTCACCCTCCACAAGGCGCCGCCCGGCACCGCACCGCTCAGGCACCGGCTCGTCCTCGACGAGCAGCCGATCGGCGATTCCGGCAGCGTGGCGCGGCTGAGGGACTGGCTCGGCGAGGGCCACAGCGTGCTCACCGTCGTCAACACCGTCGACGCCGCACAGAAGCTGTTCGCCGCACTCGCCGACCAGGCCCGCGACGCCCGACCTGGCGACCCGCACGCCGCACTGCTGCTCCACTCCCGTTTCAAGAACCGCGACCGCGACGCCATCGAGCGCCGGCTGCTGCGCAGGCATCCCGAACGGAGGGCAGGCGATTCGGAACTGCGGGGAGGGCTGGTCGTGGCGACCCAGGCCGTCGAGGTCTCCCTGACGCTGGACTTCGACCGCGGCGCGGTGGAGAACGCGCCCGTCGAAGCCGTCGCCCAGCGGGCTGGCCGGGTCAATCGGCGGGGACTCCATCCGCAGGGCCCGGTGGAATTCCGCGTCCACCGCGGGACCGGTTTCCGTCCGTACGAGCAGGGTGCCGTCGAGGCCGCCTGGTCCGCGCTGAACGCCCTCATCGCGGAAGGCGCCGACACGCTCGGTGAACAGGACATCGACCGGCTGCTGGCCCTCGCTTACGACACCGATTGGGGGCACGACTGGCTGCGGCGGGCTCGCGACGCGCGGGACGCCTTCACGGCGGAGTTCCTGACCTTCACCGACCCCTTCCACGACCGGAGCGAGTACGCCAAAGCACTCAGCGAACGCTTCGACACCGCCGAGGTGCTGCTCCGCGACGACCTCGACGAATACCGCCGACTCGTCTCGGGCCGGCACGGCGACCCCCTCCTCGCCTCCGGCCTGCTCATCCCGCTGCGCTACGGCCAGCTCAAGATCTACAACGCCGAATTCGACCGGCACCTGGGGATCTTCCTCATCGAAGGCACCTACGACCCGGTCCTGGGCCTGCGCCGACCGCCCGAGCCGGAGACCATCCTGTGAACGCGATCCCGCTCGACCCCGCCGAGGACGAGCAGTCACTCGGCGGCGTCCACATCAAGTACCTGCACCACTGCCCGCGCCAACTTTGGCTGTACATGCGCGGATACCGCCCCGAGGCCCGCAGCGACCTCGTCGCCTTCGGGGAGGTCGTGGACGAGACCACCTTCACCCGCCGCCGCGACATCGACCTCGGCGAAGCCCGCATCGACTGGGTGACGACCGGAGCGATCGTCCACGAGACGAAGTCCTCTCGCGCCCCGTCGGTCGCCCACGACGCCCAAGTACGCCATTACTGCCTGCTTCTGGAGCGCCGCGGCATCAACGTTCGCGGCGGCATCGTCCACTACCCGCTGATCCGTCGTACGACGGACGTCCCGTGGGACGACGAGGCACGCGAACTGGCCGAGACCGCCGAAGACGAAGCCCGGGCCGTCATCGCCGCTCCGGAACCGCCAGGCCGCCTCACCCGCGGGAAATGCCGCGGGTGCTCGTACACCGACTACTGCTGGGGAGACTGACCCATGGCCGCCGTCGGCCGCACCTACTGGCTGACCGAACCCTGCCGCATCCGCCGCGAGGACAACAGCGTCCGCGTCGAACGCCCCGACGGCAGCCCGGTACGCATCCCGATCACCGACATCCGCGACCTCATCGCCTTCGACAACGTCGACGTCAACACCTCCGCGATGTCGCTCCTGAGCCGCAACGGCGTCACCCTCCACGTCCTCGACCACTACGGCAACCACGCCGGTCACTTCGCGCCCGCGGAGTCGATGGCCTCCGCCGGCGTCGTACGCCGCCAGGTCGAACTCACTGCCGACCCCGCCGCCCGCCTGGCCGTCGCCCGCTCCCTCGTCCTGACCACCGCCGAGAACCTGCGCTGGGCCCTGGACACCGATCTCCTTGACCCGGCTCTCGACGCGCTTCGCTCGGCCGTCCCCGTCTGCGAGGACACCGACGCGCTCATGGGCCAGGAAGGCAACTTCCGCCGTACCGCGTGGGCCGTCCTGGACACCCAGCTCCCCCCTTGGCTGCGCCTCAACGGCCGCACCCGCCGACCGCCGACGAACGCCGGCAACGCCTTCGTCAGCTACCTCAACTCCCTGGTCTACGCCCGCGTCCTGACCGCGCTGCGCAGCACCCCCCTCCACCCGGCCATCGGCTTCCTGCACGCCGACACCGACCGCCGCCGCAACACCCTCGCTCTCGACCTGGCCGAGCCCTTCAAGCCCCTCTTCGCCGAGCGCCTTCTGAAGCGCACGGCAGCGCAGAAGCACCTCAAGCAGAGCGACTTCGAGACGGACGTCGGCCGCGCCTCGCTGAGCAAGGACGGCCGCAAGAAGATCGCCGCCCTCGTCCGCGAGGAACTGGCGACGACCGTCCACCACCGCACCCTGAAGCGCCAGGTCTCCTACGAAGAGCTCATCCACTTGGAGGCCCTCAAGCTCGTCCGCCTCTGCCTGGAGGGCACGCCGTACAAGCCCTTCCGGCCCTGGTGGTGAGCCGGCCGTGTTCGTGATCCTCGTCTACGACACCGCCGTCGAACGCAACCCGAAGGTCCTCAAGACCTGCCGCAAATACCTCCATTGGACCCAGCGCAGCGTCTTCCAGGGCGAGCTCACTGCGGCGCAGTACCGTGCCCTGATGTCGGCCCTCGGCACGGCGATCGACCCTGACTACGACAGCATCGTGACGTACACGGCACGGTCCCCCGAGTTCGTCGAGTCCACGACCCTCGGGGTTCCGCTGGGCGGGCCCGGCGACATCCTCTGACCTGCGGCGATGCATTACCGATGCACTGCTGCAGAATGGCACCTGCGGAGGCGCGCAGAGGGTCTTCTGACCTGCGATTTTACCGTCGGGCCGTGATCAGCCCTGGAGGGCTTGCAACGAGCAGCGCCGGTTGCCCACCGGTTGCCGGCCCGCGGCCGTGATCAGCCCTGGAGGGCTTGCAACCAGGTGGCGGACTGCGCACCCACCATATGGGCGGACGCCGTGATCAGCCCTGGAGGGCTTGCAACGTGCCGGCCAACGGGGCGCAGTGCTCCAAGAAGGCAGCCGTGATCAGCCCTGGAGGGCTTGCAACCGCAGCTCGGGGAGCACGTAGAGGTGCGTCTCGTCCGGCCGTGATCAGCCCTGGAGGGCTTGCAACCCCTCGTCCTGTTCGGGATGGGCAAGGCCGTGGCGCCGTGATCAGCCCTGGAGGGCTTGCAACGCGTGAGCGGCGCCATCAGCGGCTGCGGGTCCGCGGCCGTGATCAGCCCTGGAGGGCTTGCAACGCCGTGAGGGTGGATCCGCTGGAGTCCGGGCGGCCGGCCGTGATCAGCCCTGGAGGGCTTGCAACAACGGGTGAAGATGGCATGGTTGCCCCGGGCTTGGGGCCGTGATCAGCCCTGGAGGGCTTGCAACACTGGGTGGTCACCTGTGTGGCCTGGAACAGCGGCGGGCCGTGATCAGCCCTGGAGGGCTTGCAACACGTGCATGAGCCAGAGGCCGGAGCCGACTATGGCGGCCGTGATCAGCCCTGGAGGGCTTGCAACAGCTGCGCGCCATGCGCGACGCCAGCCGCGGCCTGCCGTGATCAGCCCTGGAGGGCTTGCAACCTGCAGAGTGCGAGCAGTTGGCGATGCGCCAGCACGGCCGTGATCAGCCCTGGAGGGCTTGCAACTAGGGCACCGCCCTCCGCCGGATCTTCCTGGAGACGCCGTGATCAGCCCTGGAGGGCTTGCAACAGGCGGCGGTGTGCTGCTCGATGGCGTCGACGTCGAGCCGTGATCAGCCCTGGAGGGCTTGCAACACTCCGGCTACCTGGAGACGCTCAAGAGCCAACGCCGCCGTGATCAGCCCTGGAGGGCTTGCAACGCGGAGGGCACGTCGAGGACGTCGCGGATGGCGGGCCGTGATCAGCCCTGGAGGGCTCGCAACATCCAGGCAACGGCGACGGCGGCGACCTGGACCAGCGCCGTGATCAGCCCTGGAGGGCTCGTAACCGCACTAACGCTATTACCACGGGCGCTACCGCTGACGCCGTCATTAGCCCTGAAGGGCTCGCAATAAGTGTTGGCCGGGCCGCCACTGGTGACCGTGTGCGGCCGTCATCAGCCCACGAAGGCTCGCAACGCGACGCTCCCGCCGTGGACGCTACACACCCGGTGCGCCGTCATCAGCTCAGAAGGGCTCGCAACGACATGGCGATATCTCTCTGATCAGGCAGTGTTGGGACCGTCATCAGCCTGGAGGGCTCGCAACAAGCCCTCCGCGGGATGTTCGCGTGCGGGTACAGGGGCCGTCATCAGCCCTGGAGTGCTCACTACATGTGGACCTGCGCGACCTGGTCGACGTGGCCTGGGCCGTTATCAGCCCGGGAGGGCTCGCAACTTCGTTGCCGTCATGAACGGCGCCACGAAGCGCAGCGCCGTCATCAGCCCAGGAGGGCCTGGGGCTGAGGTTTCGCTGGAGGGGCCCGATCAGGTCGTCAGTAGCCCGGGTGGGCTGATGACAACCTGATCGGTGCTGGTAGGGGGGGCCGGGTAAGCGTGGCGCCTAGCCAAAGCCCGACGAGGTGCTGTGGGGGCATTCCTGGGATCTGACCTTGCCCAGGCTGCTGCTCGAATCCTCGGCTCAGCGGCCGCGACGGTAGGTGGACATGGGGTCGCCACTTGGCGGCCGGGGTATTGGAGGCGCTGAGTGGGCCTTGTCTTGGTGCGTAAGTGTGCTGCGGGCCATCGCTGCTTGGGCTTGGGGGCTCGGCGCGGGGCGCTGGGTGAGGCGTTGGAGGCGCCAGGTGAGGACTTGGGCAGGGGATCGGGCGTCGTCGAGTGCTCGTTGGTCGGCTGCTTGGCGGAGGAGATGGGCGGGGTCGTGGCCGGCGGTCCGGGCGTCGCTGAGGGCGGTGGCGAGGGCCGGCCAGGTGGGGTCGTTGAGGATCCGGTCGGCGTGGGTGGGGATGAATTCGTGTACTTGCTGGGCGTGGCGTTCAGCGGCTGCTCGTGGTGGACGACGGTCGGCGAGGGCGGCCAGGGGTACGGCTGCGGCCTGGTCGTAGGCGGTCTGGAGGTTGGCGAGGGTGCGGCGGGCGGCTTCGACCTGCTGGTCGTGGTGGCGGGCGGCGTGCCAGCGCTGGATGGCGATCAGGGCGAGGACGGCACTGTCGAGGAACACGGCGACGGCCGCTCCATCGCTGGTCACGGGTTGCCTGGCGATGGCGTGGATGGCTCCGCGGAGGGCGCGGGCGTGCTGGTGGTCGGCTTGGATACGGGAGCGGCTGGCGCGTTCGAAGTCGAGGGCGGCCTGGCGGAGCTGGGATCGCAGGTCTACGGGTGCATAGAAGGGGAGGGCGTCTAGGGCTTCGGCGAAGGCGGTGATGTGGGCCTGGGAGGCTGGGTCGTCGGGTCGGTCGAGGTGGCGGGGGATGCGTTCGGTGGCGGCGGTGGCCTGGTGCCAGGGATTGGGCCTGCGGGTGCCGGTCGGTGGCGGTTCGGTTGCGGTGAGGCGGTTGCGGATCTGGGGGTAGGACAGGTCGGGGGCGAGGGTGGAGCCGGCGAACCAGATGGGCTGGCCCTCGGCGTTGATGTCGCCGTCGAGGGCGACTTTGTAGCCGCGGATGTCACCGGAGGGCATCCGCAGGACCTCGGTCGTGATGCCGCTGGCGGTAAGCAGGCGGAAGAACTCCTCGGGGCTGGTGGAGACGGCGACGACGGTGCGGATCGTGGCGCGGAGCTGCTCGCGCGGCGTGCTCTGTCGGCCGGTGCGTTGGGCCTTCTCGGTTTCGGCGCGGGTGGGGCGTTTGGCGGCGGTGCCGTCGCCGGAGGTGACACGGCGCAGCCCGTAGTCGATCTCGATGCGGCGGGCTTCGGCTTGGGCGCGTTTGTAGGAGTAGGAGTCACGGGGTTTGCCGCCGTCCTGGCGGACCTTGGTGGCGAGGATGTGGATGTGGTCGTCGGCGTGTCGGACGGCGATCCACCGGCAGGCGCCGTCGTCGTCTGTCGGAGCGATGCCGGTGGCGGCGGTCATGCGGCGGGCGATGTCTGCCCACTGGTAGTCGGTGAGGACGGGATCTTCGGGAGCGGCGCGGACTGAGCAGTGCCAGACAGGCTTGTCGGGACGTTCGGCCGGATCGATGGCCTTGACTGGCAGGTCGAGGTAGGCGGCCAGTTGCTTGAACGTCGCTGCGGGGTTGCGGCCGGGGTCGGGCGCCAGGCCGTCGAAGGAGGCGACGAGGTGGGGGTCGGTGTGGGCCTCGTGGCCGCGGCCGGTTCGGTAGAGGTAGCCGATCGCACCGGCCGAGTTCGAGCCCGGCTTGTGGATGGAGGGGATCACGCGCGCTCGGTCAGAGCCTGGGCGGCCGCTTCGAGTCGGTCGGCGGCGTGTCGGACGGCGAGGAGCGTGGCCTCGGCGCCGATCGGGTCGCCGCCGGCGTTGACCGTGCGGGCGATCTGGTTGACGTTGTTGCCGACGCGGGCCAGGTCGGTTCGTGCGGCGACGAGTTCGCGGATGGTGCCGCGCAGGTCGAGGAGGTTCGCCGCTACGCGGTTGACGTCGTGGGCTGCGGCCAGGGACGCCTGGGCCATGAATTTGGCCAGGCTGGCACCGGTGTGGTCGGCGGCGGCTTTCAGATGGGCACGCTCTGTGGTGCTGAGCCTGACGCTGACGGCTGCGCGCTGCTTGTTCTGACGCGTGCGGATACGACGCTGCGGGCGCGTACGCGGTGAGCTCGTCCTTGGTGCGGGGCCGCCCTCGGGCCCGCACCCCGCAGCGGCCGTCCCCCGGCGGCCGGTGTCCTGCGCCGCCCCCGGGGCGGAGGCTGCGGCCAGGGACGCTCCACCGACGGGGGAGTGTCCCAGCGCACAACTTGCTCCGCCGGGGGCTGGACTGGTCGCTGTCCGCTCGGGGTGGGTGGGGGCGTTGTGGTGCTGGTCGTGCACGGGTCGGATCTCCGTTCGAAGGTGGGGTGTTGGTAGGGCGGGGCGTTGTCGGTGGTGACGGTTACGGTGCGGGGTAGTGCCGGACGGAGATCGTGAGGGACTCGCGGCCATAGGGGGTGGGTGAGAAGGTCCCCGGCAGCCAGCTCGGGACTGGATTTGGGTATCCGTGACCCCACCCCCTTTTCCTCAGTCCGGTGGTTCCGCGTGTGGACTGGTGGCCTTGATTCGCGGGGAAGGGTCCTGCTGGCTGCCCGGATGACCGGATGGGCGGACCAGGGTGACTGGTCCGCCCGCGACCTGGTGAGACTTCCGGTCAGTGGCCGTGCTGGTCGCGGCGCAGGGTCGCCATGATCTGGGTGAGGCGGTCCTCGCTGATGGTGTGGCCGGCGGCGCGGATGTGGTCCCGGATCACGTTCCGGGTGGGGTTTTCGTGCGCTGTGAATACGGGGCGGACCAGGGCCAGGAGTTCGTCGAGTTCGGCGCTGGGCGGGCGGCCGATCCGGCGGACTGACTCGTCGGGGGACTGGTTCGCCTCGGGCGTCAGGTCATGCGTGATCGCTTCGTCGTCGTCGGGCGTCGGCTCGGCCAGTTGCGGCGCCTCGGGTGGGAGGGGCGCGGGGACGTGGGTGATAGGCGCGTCGTGGCGGGTGATGAGGATGTGGAGGTGGACGGCTCCGGCGAGGGCGAGCGGGGCGATGGTGGACAGGATGCCGACGGTGGTGTCGCCGAGGTGCAGGCCGGTTGTGTGGGTCTGCTGGTTGAGGCGGACTGCGTGGAGGGCGTTGGCCCAGACGCTGGCTGTGGTGGCGGTGGCGAAGAGGGTCCAGATGTAGAGGCGGGCGCGGAAGGGTGCGTCGCGCAGGACGAGGAGGGCGCGCACTCCGTAGGCGATGAAGCCGTCGATGACCAGGGGGAAGAGGTAGGTCAGGGCGGGGCGGACGTGGATGGTGATGGCGATCTGCTGGAGCGCGTCGTAGGACAGGGTGCAGCCGGCGGCGCCGAGGAGCGCGACGGCTGCGCGGTCCCAGGCGGTTGCCTGGTGGGCTGTGGCGGGGGTGTTCAGGGGCATGCGGGAACTCCGGTGTGGGTTCTGCCACCGCGCGCGGGCAGGCGTCAGCGGAGAAGCAAGGCGGGAGAGTGGCGTCAAGGCGGGCGGGGCGGCCCGGGCCGGTTATCCGGCGGGGTGCCTTCTGCGGTCGTGGCCGGTGAGGATGACGCGGTCGGTCATCTCGGCGAGGCGGGAGGCGACGCGGTCGCCGACGGCGTCGCGCAGCTCGGCGACGGGCAGGTTGGTGGTGACCAGGGTCGGCAGCAGGTGGTTGTAGCGGTGGTTGACCAGGCGGTAGGTCAGCTCTTCCGTCCACGGGGACTGCTTGGCCGCTCCGAGGTCGTCCAGCAGCAGGAGCGGGCTGCGAGCCAGGCGCCAGAGCTGCTGCTCGGCGTCGCTGCCCTGTTGGGGGCGCTGGGCGGCGTAGAAGTCGGCGGCGGTCGTCGCCTCCCAGCGCAGCCGGACACCGGCGGCGAGCAGGCCACGGATGGCGCCGTAGGCCTGGTGGGTCTTGCCGGTGCCGGTGGGGCCGGCGATCAGCAGCGACGGGCCGGTGGCGATCCCGCGGGTGCCGCCGGGGCCGGGCCTGCTCGCGGCGGTGGTCTCGGCGACCCAGGCGGTGACGCGTGGGTGGTCGGCCACCGCGTCCCGGTAGCGGGGCGGGATGCGGGCGTCGGCCAGCTCCAGCGCGGTCACCGGTGCCGGGACCGGTGGTGCGGGCACGGTGTCTGGGTCGATGCCGCGGGCGGTGAGGATCGCGGCGAGGCGGGTCACCGCGCCTGCGGCGGTGCTCGGTTCGCGGGTGGCGGTGGTGGTCACAGATCACCGCCGTAGGCGGCCTCGACGTCGGCTGGGTTGGTCCACGCGCGGTCCTGCGGGCGCGGGTTGCCCGGTGCAGGTGCAGCGTTCATGGCCTCGTTGACCAGGCTCGGCAGCACGCTCGGGCTCAAACCCTTGACCCGGAGCCGCTCCAGGGCAGGGCGGAGGTAGTCCGGGGAGATGCCTTCGCCGAGGAGCTGGTTGACCGTCCGGCCCAGGCGTCCGAGGAACTGCCCCGGCGGGCGGTGCGCGCAGGCGGCGACGTATTCGTCGAGGAGCTGCTTCGCCGAGACGGAGAGGCTGGGCGCGGGGGCGCTCGCGCGCCCCGAAGGGACTGATCCTAGATCCACGATCCTAGGTCCTAGATCCGGATGACGAGGGCTCGCCGAGGGTTCGGTGAGGCCTCCGTGAGTCCTCGGTGAAGCCTCACTGAATGTGTCCTGACCTGGGATTTCGTGGTTCGGTGAGGGCTCGATGGTCTTTCGCGAGTCCTCGGTGTGGCCTCCGTGAGGGCTCACCGCACCCTCATAGAGGGTTCCCTGCGTGCGCGGTGAGGGCTCGCGGACACCGGTGGTGTCGTCGTGGTGGGGGCAGGCGGGGGCGCGGACGCCGCTGGGGCGGTTGATCTTCTGGTGGCGGTGCCAGGTGACGACGTGGAGGTAGCGCTTGCCGTCGTTGCCTTCGTAGCGGCAGACGAGGTCGGCGGTGGCGAGCTGGGTGAGGTCTTCCTCGACGCCGATCGGGCCGTGGTCGGGGCGCAGCGACCACAGCAGTCCGGCGATGACGGCGGGCTGGTCGCGGAAGCGGCCGTGGTCGTCGGCCTGGGTGAGCAGGCCGAAGAAGGTCCGCTCGGCCGACAGGGACACCGCGGCCAGGGACTCCGAGGCGAACGCCTCGGGCTTGATCGTGCGTATCCGGGCCATGCCTCAGCACCCCGCCTTCGGGGCCGGGCGGCCGAAGGGGAGTGCGCGGTGGTGGCGCGGGGTCGTAAGGTGGGGCACAGAGCTCCTAGTCAGTGGGCCATGCGGGGTGGCAGCCCCGGCGTGCTGGCGGACCGTTCAGGGATGGGCGGGCGGGGTTTCTGCTTCGGCCTCCGGCGTTCTCAGCGCCGGGGGCCTTTCTCGTTATGGACGGTGGGACCGACAGTTAAACCACACCCCGGTCGAACAGTCCATACATAGCTCTGCTTTTCGAGAGAAGTCAGCGGGAAAAGCCTTGCGGTGTACGGGTCGCACCGTAGCCATGGATCACGGATCGGCCAAACCGCAGCTGCGGTGCAGGTCAACGCCCCGCATGAAGTCCGCGTTGTCCGTTCTGGGCTGATTCAGGGCGCGTCCGGGATTCGGTGCTATCGTCCGGCCCGCGTCCTGCTCCCGAATTTACGCAGCCGCGTTGTACACCCGAAAATGCCATTTCCCAAACCGCGTTTCGCGAGGTACAACATGACGTCCCTCCGAACACCCCCTACCGCACCCGCCCATCCCTGAACCACCGGCCGGCATCACCGGGGCTGCCACCCCTCGCCCGCCGGAGAAGGAGCCCTGCCGTGCGCCCCCGCGCCCCGTACCCGCACCACCTCCCTTCCCCGCGCTCCGCGAAGGAGGGGATCGCCCGTGCCTGAACGCCTTCTGAACGTCGCCGAGGCCGCCGAACGCCTCGGAACCGGCGAGCGCTTCGTCCGCCGCCTCATATCCGAGCGGCGGATCGCCTTCGTCAAGGTCGGCCGCCACGTCCGTCTCGCCGAAGCGACACTCGACGCCTACGTCCTCGCCAACACCGTCCAGCCCGTCACTCGCCGGCGGACCCGAGCCCACTACGGGAGGGCGGCCTGATGGGAAACGCGAAGGGCACCAAGCGCCGCTTCGGGTCGATCCGCCAGTACCGCTCCGGGCGCTGGACCGCCAGCTACATCGATCCGACCGGCCTGCGCCGCAACGCGCCGGAGACGTTCCCGACCAAGACCGACGCCGAGGTATGGCTCTCCCAGATCGAGGCTGACCTCACGCGTGGAGACTGGACCGACCCGGACACCGGGGCGGTCAACTTCGAGGAGTACGCGCTGCGCTGGGTCGGAGAGCGCGGCCTCGCACCGACCAGTGACGAGCTGTACCGCCGCCTCCTGCGGCTGCACCTCCTGCCGACCTTCCAGAACATGGACCTCGACGAGATCACGCCCAGCCGTGTGCGGGCCTGGCGAGCCGAACGGCTGGAGGCCACGGGCGCCACGACTGTCGCGAAGAGCTACCGCCTGCTCAAAGCGATTCTGGAGACGGCGACCGACGACGAACTCATCCGCCGCAACCCCTGCCGGATCAAGGGAGCCGGTAAAGAGGAGGCCGAGGAACGGCCGGTCGCCACCGTCGAGCAGGTCGATGCGGTGGCCGAGGCCATGGGTCCGCGCTGGCGCCTGATGGTCTACCTCGCTGCCTACGGCAGCCTCCGCCCCGAGGAGCAGGCCGAACTGCGGCGTACCGATGTTGTCCTGGCCGAGGAGCCGGAAGAGCTGAAGCGGCGGCGGGGTGTAGTCCATGAGCCCGTCCTGCTCCGAATCAGCCGGGCATCACCCGAACTCACGACGGGACGGCGGGCCACCGGCGACCCGAAATCACGGGCAGGAAAGCGTACGGTCGTCCTCCCCGCATTCCTTACGGTCGACGTGCGACGGCACCTCGACTGGTTCGCCGCCAAGGAACCGGACGGCCTGCTTTTCGTCGGGGAGCGCGGGGCGCCGTTCCGTCGATCCACCTTCGGCCGTAAATGGCGCAAAGCCCGCGCAGAAGCCGGCCTGCCCGGCAATTTCCGCTTCTACGACCTTCGCCATACCGGAAACACTCTCGTCACCCAGTCGGGCGGCACCCTCAAGGACGCCATGGTCCGCGCCGGCCAGTCCTCGGAGCGGGCTGCCCTGATCTACCAGCATTCGACGCTGGAGCGGCAGAGGGAGGTCGCGGCCGGCCTGGACGAACGCGTCCGCGCCGAGCGCCGCGACAGCGCGGGCGACGGCCCATCTGGTGCGGAAGCGGTGCGGCGGGTCTGACGGGTGCCTGACCGCCGGTTCGGGGGCCGACCCGCACTCGGGGTCGGCCCCCGAACCGTGCCCGCCGCCACGCTCCGTGGCGGCCTGGCCCTCCTCCGCGTGGATGAAGTCCCCCTGTGAGCAGCGGCGTTGCTGCTGCGGCGGTGGGATGTGTGGAGGAGAGGGCTCAACCGTCCGTAGCGGGCGCCCACTTCCCTGTGTGGTGCAGGTCACTTGAAATCCGTCTCGGAATTCGAGACGGATAGGGGGTCGGTGCCTGTCTGTTTCTCTGCCCCTGCCCGGTGGTCCTTATTGACCGTCGGATCTGGTGCGCAAGTGGTGCGTGTCCGGGGAATTGGACTAGACAACAATTAAGCCCCAAGTCCATGACCTGGGGCTTATTAATGGAGCGGATGACGGGAATCGAACCCGCGCTCTGAGCTTGGGAAGCTCATGTTCTACCATTAAACTACATCCGCTTGGAAAGCGCCCTGGGGAGGGTGCTTCGGGGACACTCTACCGCATGTGGGGGTGGGGCGGGGGAAGGTGGGGGGAGGGGTAGGTTCTCGGGTGCGGGGGCGGTGTGGCTGGGGGTGGGGGCGTGGGGGATCCCCTAATGTGGGGGTTTGTCGGCCACGCGGAGTCGGGGAAGGGGCTTCATGGAGCGCACTGTTCGTTGTGCGGAGGGGCATGTGTTCACCACCGGGTCGTTTCCGTTGCAGCAGTTGGGGGCTGAGCGGTTGGGGCCGGGGCGGTTGGTGAGGTGTCCCAGGTGTGCGCGGTTGCGGCATGCGGTGCCGGTCGGGGAGGGTGCGCGCGGGGAGAAGTGAGGGCAAGGCGTTAGGGTCGGGGTGTGCTTCTCTCAGACAAGGACATCCGGACCGAAATCGACAACGGGCGCGTCCGGGTGGATCCGTTCGAGCCGTCGATGGTGCAGCCGTCGAGTATCGACGTCAGGCTGGACCGGTTCTTCCGGGTGTTCGAGAACCACCGGTATCCGCACATCGACCCGGCTGTCGAACAGCCGGATCTGACGCGGCTGGTGGAGCCCGAGGGGGACGACGCCTTCATTCTGCATCCGGGGGAGTTCGTGCTGGCCTCGACGTACGAGGTCATCACGTTGCCGGACGACGTGGCGTCGCGGCTGGAGGGGAAGTCGAGCCTGGGGCGGCTGGGGCTGCTCACGCACTCGACGGCCGGGTTCATCGACCCGGGCTTCTCCGGGCATGTGACGCTGGAGCTGTCGAACGTCGCGACGCTGCCGATCAAGCTCTGGCCGGGGATGAAGATCGGGCAGCTGTGCCTGTTCCGGCTGACCTCCCCGGCGGAGTTCCCCTACGGATCGCGGCAGTACGGCTCCCGTTACCAGGGGCAGCGCGGGCCGACCGCCTCGCGCTCGTACCTCAACTTCCACCGCACGCAGGTCTGATCCCGGCAGCCCCCGGCGGGGCCCGCTCAGATCAGCGGGAGCTTGAACAGCATCAGCAGCGCCAGCAGTTGGATCGAGGACGCGCCCAGCGCCTTGAGCCACGGCAGGTCGTGGGACTTCGCCACCATGGACGTCATCAGTGCCGCGCAGGCCAGCCAGGTGAGCCAGCCCAGGAGTTGGACAAATCCGTTGCCGCCGCCGAGGAAGAGGGCGAACAGCAGGCGCGGCGCGTCCGTCAGGGACGTGATCAGCAGGGCCAGGCCCACGGTCGGGGCCCACGCGCCGTCGCCGCCGAGCTGGCGGGCCAGGGTGTTGGTGACTGCGCCGAGGGTCAGGCCGCACAGCGTCACGGCGATGGCCGTGGTGACCACCCAGGGGATGCTCGCCGACAAGGTGGCGTCCAGGATGTCGCTGCGCGCGGCGTCGAAGCCGAAGACGGCGAGCAGGCCGTAGACGAAGGTGACGATCAGGGCGGGGGCCCACATCGTGTGGTCGCGCATCTGCCAGAAGGTGCGGCCGGGGCGCAGCACGATGCCGCTGAGCAGGTCTTTCCAGTGCAGCCGGGGGCCGGCCGGCGGGGCGCTGGGCTGGCCGGCGCGGTACGTGGCCACGTTGTCGCCGCCATATGCGTACGGCTCTGCCAATTGCGCAGGCTCGCCCATGGTGAAGGCGCGGGTCTGGCCGGGGGCGTCGTCGTACGCGGGGGGCCGGCCGAAATACTCGGGCTCGCCGGGGGCGGGGTACGGGCCGGGCGCGGCGTATTGTCCCGGCGCTGCATAGGACCCGGGGTGCCCGGGGGCCTGGTGAGGCGGATAGCCGCCGGGCGCGTTCGGGTCCTGCCCTCGTCGGTTCTCGTAACCAGCCACGCTTCGAACGTACCCGCTACCGCCCGGGCCCGGGTCCGGGACGCCGTCCGGGCCCGGCCTTTGCTGCCAACCTGTGACACGAGTCCGTGACGCGGGCCGGGGAAGCCGCTGAGGCCGCCGTACGGGCGCCGGCCGCCCGGAACCGCCGCCCCCGAGCCCGGCGGCCCCACAAGCCGCCCCCAGGCCCTCCTGCGGCCCCTGCGGGCACGCCCCCGCCTCAGCCCGCCGCCGAATCCGCCCCCGCCCCGACCGCCGCCGCGGCAGCCGGCGTCCGCACCGAGTCCAGCAGCAACTGCGCCACGTCCACCACCTGCAGCGACTCCTTCGCCTTGCCGTCGTTCTTCTTCCCGTTGACGGAGTCGGTCAGCATGACCAGGCAGAACGGGCACGCCGTGGACACGATGTCCGGGTTCAGGGACAGCGCCTCGTCCACGCGCTCGTTGTTGATGCGCTTGCCGATCCGCTCCTCCATCCACATGCGCGCGCCGCCCGCGCCGCAGCAGAAGCCGCGGTCCTTGTGGCGGTGCATCTCCTCGCTGCGCAGGCCCGGCACCTTGGCGATGATCTCGCGCGGCGGCGTGTAGACCTTGTTGTGCCGGCCCAGGTAGCACGGGTCGTGGTACGTGATCAGGCCCTCGACCGGGGTGACGGGCACCAGGCGGCCCTCGTCGACCAGGGTCTGCAGCAGCTGCGTGTGGTGGATGACCTCGTACTCGCCGCCGAGCTGCGGGTATTCGTTGGCGATGGTGTTGAAGCAGTGCGGGCAGGTCGCCACGATCTTCTTCGCCGAGCGCGGCTTGCGGCTGGCCGGGACGACCTTGCCGTCGTCGTCCAGTTCCTCGCCGAAGGCCATGTTCAGCATGGCGACGTTCTCCGCGCCGAGCTGCTGGAAGAGGAACTCGTTGCCGAGCCGGCGCGGCGAGTCGCCCGTGCAGTTCTCCTCGCCGCCGAGAATGGCGAAGTTGACGCCCGCAATGTGCAGCAGTTCCGCGAAGGCCTTGGTGGTCTTCTTTGCGCGGTCCTCCAGGGAGCCGGCGCAGCCGACCCAGTACAGGTACTCGACCGAGGTCAGGTCCTCGACGTCCTCGCCGACGACCGGCACCTCGAAGTCGACCTCCTTGACCCACGCCAGGCGCTGCTTCTTGGGCAGGCCCCACGGGTTGCCCTTCTTCTCCAGGTTCTTGAGCATCGTGCCCGCCTCGGACGGGAAGGACGACTCGATCATCACCTGGTAGCGGCGCATGTCGATGATGTGGTCGATGTGCTCGATGTCGACCGGGCACTGCTCGACGCAGGCGCCGCACGTGGTGCAGGACCACAGCACGTCCGGGTCGATGACGCCGTTCTCCTCCGCCGTGCCGATCAGCGGTCGCTCTGCCTCGGCCAGGGCCGCGGCCGGCACGCCCGCCAGCTGCTCGGCCGTCGCGCGCTCCTCGCCCTCCATGGACTTGCCGCCGCCCGCGAGCAGGTACGGCGCCTTGGCGTGCGCGTGGTCGCGCAGCGACATGACGAGCAGCTTGGGCGACAGCGGCTTGCCGGTGTTCCACGCGGGGCACTGCGACTGGCAGCGCCCGCACTCGGTGCAGGTGGAGAAGTCGAGGATGCCCTTCCACGAGAACTGCTCGACCTGGGAGACGCCGAAGACGTCGTCCTCGCCCGGGTCCTCGAAGTCGATGGGCTTGCCGGCGCTGGTCATGGGCTGGAGCGCGCCGAGCGAGACCTCGCCATGGGCGTTGCGCTTGAACCAGATGTTGAAGAAGGCCAGGAAGCGGTGCCAGGCGATGGACATGTCGATGTTGGTGCCGACGACGATCGCCCATGTCATCGTGACGCCCAGCTTGACCATGGCGGTGGCGTAGACGAGGTTCTGCAGCGTCTCGGTGCTCAGCCCCCGGAAGCCCGCCACGAGCGGGTACGAGGCCCAGTACGCGGCCTCGTAGTGGCCGACGCCGTGCAGGGCGCCCTCCAGGCCGCGCAGCGTCATGATGGCCAGCCCGATGACGAGGATGACGTACTCGACGAAGTACGCCTGCCACGAGGTGGAGCCGGCGAAGCGGGACTTGCGGCCGGCGCGCGAGGGCAGGCTCAGCAGCCGGATGACGATCAGGGCGAGGATGCCGAGCGTGGTGAAGGTCGCGATGAACTCGACGTAGACCTCGTACGGCAGCCATGTACCGATCCACGGCAGGATCCAGTCGGCCTTGAACAGCTGGCCGTAGGCGTTGACGATGGTCAGCGCCAGGGTCAGGAAGCCGACGGCCACGAACCAATGGGCCACGCCGATGACGCCCCACTTGTTCATGCGGGTGTGGCCGACGAACTCGCGCAGCATCGTCGTCGTACGGGCCCGGGGGTCGTTCGTACGGCTGCCGGCCGGCACGGACTGGCCCATCCGGATGAACCGGTAGATCTGCGCGACGGCGAGGCTGAAGAGCGCGACGCCGACCGCGGTGAGGACCAGCGACACGATGATCGCGGCGAGTTGCATGGGGGCTCCTCGGGCCTGCGCACGGTGGACGAGTACGAGGTCTACTAAGCGGTAACTTAATCCGTTCCTGGCTGAGGTTACCCGGGAAGGCCGAGGCCATAAAGCCGCACCACTGGTGATCTGTGTCGCGCGTCGCATATGGCGGGGCTCGGCGTGGCATATGGCAGAGCCGTACGCCGCCGTACGTCGCACATGGCGCGCGGTGACCGGCGTGGCACTCTGGGTGCGTCGGATGCGCGCGGCTAAGTTGAGTCGCCTCGGCTCACCTCTGTTGACAGAGTCCGACCTCTCATGCACTCTTGAGTCAGTTCCACTCAAGTCAGCAGGAGGATTTCACCATGGCACGTGCGGTCGGCATCGACCTGGGCACGACTAACTCCGTCGTCAGCGTTCTGGAAGGCGGCGAGCCCACCGTCATCACCAACGCAGAGGGCGCCAGGACCACGCCGTCCGTCGTCGCCTTCGCCAAGAACGGCGAGGTGCTGGTCGGAGAGGTGGCCAAGCGCCAGGCCGTCACCAACGTCGACAGGACCATCCGGTCGGTCAAGCGCCACATGGGCACCGACTGGAAGATCAACCTCGACGGCAAGGACTTCAACCCGCAGCAGATCTCCGCGTTCATCCTGCAGAAGCTCAAGCGGGACGCGGAGTCGTACCTGGGCGAGAAGGTCACCGACGCGGTGATCACCGTCCCGGCGTACTTCAACGACTCCGAGCGGCAGGCCACGAAGGAGGCCGGCGAGATCGCCGGTCTGAACGTGCTGCGCATCGTCAACGAGCCGACCGCCGCGGCGCTCGCGTACGGCCTGGACAAGGACGACCAGACGATCCTGGTCTTCGACCTCGGCGGTGGCACCTTCGACGTGTCGCTGCTGGAGATCGGTGACGGCGTCGTCGAGGTCAAGGCCACCAACGGCGACAACCACCTCGGTGGTGACGACTGGGACCAGCGGGTGGTGGACTTCCTGGTCAAGCAGTTCCAGTCCGGCCACGGTGTGGACCTCTCCCGCGACAAGATGGCCCTCCAGCGGCTGCGTGAGGCGGCGGAGAAGGCCAAGATCGAGCTGTCGTCGTCCACCGAGACGACGATCAACCTGCCGTACATCACCGCGTCGGCCGAGGGCCCGCTGCACCTGGACGAGAAGCTCACCCGGGCGCAGTTCCAGCAGCTGACCGCGGACCTGCTGGAGCGCTGCAAGACGCCGTTCCACAACGTCATCAAGGACGCCGGCATCCAGCTGTCCGAGATCGACCACGTGGTCCTGGTCGGCGGCTCGACCCGTATGCCGGCCGTCGCCGAGCTCGTGCGCGAGCTGACCGGCGGCAAGGAAGCCAACAAGGGCGTGAACCCGGACGAGGTCGTCGCCATCGGCGCGTCCCTGCAGGCCGGTGTGCTCAAGGGCGAGGTCAAGGACGTCCTGCTGCTCGACGTCACCCCGCTGTCCCTCGGCATCGAGACCAAGGGCGGCATCATGACCAAGCTGATCGAGCGCAACACCACGATCCCGACCAAGCGCTCGGAGATCTTCACCACGGCCGAGGACAACCAGCCGTCGGTGCAGATCCAGGTCTACCAGGGCGAGCGCGAGATCGCCGCGTACAACAAGAAGCTCGGGATGTTCGAGCTGACCGGCCTGCCGCCGGCCCCGCGCGGGATGCCCCAGATCGAGGTCACCTTCGACATCGACGCGAACGGCATCATGCACGTCGGCGCCAAGGACCTCGGCACCGGCAAGGAGCAGCGGATGACCGTCACCGGCGGCTCCTCGCTGCCCAAGGACGAGGTCGACCGCATGCGCTCCGAGGCGGAGCAGTACGCGGAGGAGGACCACAAGCGCCGCGAGGCCGCCGAGACCCGCAACCAGGGCGAGCAGCTGGCGTACCAGACCGAGAAGTTCATCGCCGACAACAAGGACAAGCTCCCCGAGGACGTCAAGTCCGAGGTCGAGGCCGCCATCGCGGACCTCAAGGAGAAGCTGAAGAACGAGTCGACCGACAGCGAGAACACCGCGTCGATCCGCGAGGCCACCGAGAAGGTCGCGGCCGTCAGCCAGAAGCTCGGCCAGGCGCTGTACGCCAACGCGCCGGGCGAGGGCGCGGCCCAGGCCGGTGCCGGTGCCGGTGCGGCCGGCGGCGGCGAGCAGGCCGCCGCTGACGACGACGTCGTGGACGCCGAGATCGTCGACGAGGACAAGAGGGACGGTGCCGCGTGACGGAGGAGCCGAAGGGCTTCCAGGAGGAGCCCGACGTCCCTTCCGAGGCCGGTGACACCAAGCCGGAGCACGGCAAGGACTCCGGGGCCGCCGAGGAGGCGGCCCCGGGGGCCGGCGGCGGGGACGCCCAGGAGCTGACCGCCCTGCGGGCGCAGCTGGACCAGGTGCGGACCGCGCTCAACGAGCGCACCGCGGACCTGCAGCGCCTCCAGGCCGAGTACCAGAACTACCGCCGCAGGGTGGAGCGCGACCGGATCGCCGTCCGGGAGATCGCGGTGGCCAACCTGCTCACCGAGCTGCTGCCCGTGCTGGACGACATCGGCCGGGCCCGGGAGCACGGCGAGCTGGTCGGCGGCTTCAAGTCGGTGGCGGAGTCGCTGGAGACGGTCGCGGCGAAGCTGGGGCTGCAGCAGTTCGGCAAGGAGGGCGAGCCCTTTGACCCGCTGGTGCACGAGGCCCTGATGCACAGTTATTCGCCGGATGTCACGCAGACCACATGCGTGCAGATCCTGCAGCCCGGGTACCGCCTGGGTGAGCGCAATCTGCGGCCCGCCAGGGTCGCGGTCGCCGAGCCGCAGCCCGGGTCGACGGGATCGGCCGGCGCCGCGGGCAAGGCGGCCGACGAGTCGGCGGACGACGCGGACACCAAGGCGGAGCAGCCGGACGACGAGGAGAACGGTGGCCCTGACCAGGGCTGACGGTGTAAAGAGGACCGGAAGGAGGGACGCCGGGGATGAGCATCAGTAGGGACCTGCTCGAAAAGGACCTGTACAAGGTCCTCGGCGTCCCCAAGGACGCCACGGAAGCCGAGATCAAGAAGGCGTACCGGAAGCTCGCCCGCGAGTTCCACCCGGACGCCAACAAGGGCGACGCGAAGGCCGAGGAGCGCTTCAAGGAGATCTCCGAGGCCAACGACGTGCTCTCCGACGCCAAGCGGCGCAAGGAGTACGACGAGGGGCGCGCCCTGTTCGGGAACGGCGGCTTCCGCCCCGGTCCCGGCGCGGGCGGCACCGGCAGCTTCAACTTCGACCTCAGCGACCTGTTCGGCGGCAGCGGCTCCACGACGCAGGGCGGCGGCCAGGGCGGTGGCTTCGGCGGCGGTCTCGGCGACGTCTTCGGCGGGCTGTTCAACCGCGGCGGCGGCACCAGGGTGCAGCCGCGGCGCGGCCAGGACATCGAGTCCGAGGTCACGCTGAGCTTCACCGAGGCCGTCGACGGGGCGACGGTGCCGCTGCGGATGTCCTCGCAGGCGCCCTGCAAGGCGTGCTCCGGCACCGGCGACAAGAACGGCACGCCCCGGGTGTGCCCGACCTGCGTCGGTACGGGCCAGGTCTCGCGCGGCGGCGGGGGCGGCTTCTCGCTCACCGACCCGTGCGTGGACTGCAAGGGCCGCGGCCTGATCGCCGAGACCCCGTGCGAGGTCTGCCACGGCAGCGGGCGGGCCAAGAGCTCGCGCACGATGCAGGTCCGCATCCCGCCGGGCGTCACCGACGGGCAGCGGATCCGGCTGCGCGGCAAGGGCGCGCCGGGCGAGCGCGGCGGACCGGCCGGCGACCTGTACGTGGTCGTGCACGTCGGCAAGCACCCGGTCTTCGGCCGCAAGGACGCCAACCTCACGGTGACCGTGCCGGTCAGCTTCACGGAGGCGGCGCTCGGCGGCGAGGTCAAGGTGCCCACGCTCGGCGGCCCGCCGGTCACCCTGAAGCTCCCGCCGGGCACGCCCAACGGCCGTACCCTGCGGGCCCGCGGCAAGGGCGCGGTCCGCAAGGACGGCTCGCGCGGCGACCTGCTGGTGACCGTCGAGGTGGCGGTGCCGGACAAGAGCGAGGGCAAGGCGCTGGACGCGCTGGAGGCCTACCGGGAGGCGACCGCGGACTTCGACCCGCGGGCCGAGCTGTTCAAGGCGGCAAAGGGAGCGTGAACGGATGAGCATCGACGGCCGGATGGACGGTACGGCGCCGGGCCCGCGCGGCTCCGGCGGCGCACGCGGCGGCGGCCCCGGCGGTCCGGGTCCGGGAGCCGGTGCCGGGGCCCCGCGCGGACGCAACCCGTACCAGCTGACCGAGGAGACGCCGGTCTACGTCATCTCGGTGGCGGCCGAGCTGTCGGGCCTGCACCCGCAGACGCTGCGGCAGTACGACCGCCTCGGGCTGGTCTCGCCCGACCGCACGGCCGGGCGCGGGCGGCGCTATTCGGCACGCGACATCGAGCAGCTGCGCGAGGTGCAGCGGCTCTCCCAGGACGACGGCATCAACCTGGCCGGCATCAAGCGCATCATCGAGCTGGAGAACCAGGTGGCCGCCCTCCAGGCGCGGGTCGCCGAGCTCACCGCCACGGTGGAGGGCGCCGCCGCCCTCATCCAGCAGCGCGAGGCCGCGGTCCATGCCTCCTACCGCCGCGACCTGGTCCCGTACCAGGACGTCCAGCACGCCAGCGCGCTGGTGGTCTGGCGCCCCAAGCGCGACGGGGCCTGACGTCCGGGGAGCCACCCGGAGCACCGAGCTGTGGGCAGGGCCCGCCACCCCGTGAGGGGGGCGGGCCCTGTCGCCGTTCCGGGGCTCGGGGCCGGGGCTCAGGGGCTCCGGGAGGCTCCCCGCGGCTCCGGGGCTCCGGAGGCTCCGTGGCTCCGCCCGCCTCCCGGCGGCGGATTCGCTCACGCGTTCACCCGTACGGCGGCTGGCCGAAGCGAAGTTGAGTGGAGTAGACTCAATGTAGTTCATGTTCCTTAAGGCAACCCGCGATCGCACCGAGGAGGACCCGACCCCGTGGACGCCGAGCTGACCAACAAGAGCCGGGAAGCGCTCAACGCCGCCAACACACGGGCGGTGTCCGAGGGCAACCCCGACCTCACCCCCGCGCATCTGCTGCTCGCGCTGCTGACCGGGGCGGACAACGAGAACGTGCTGGACCTGCTCACCGCCGTCGGGGCCGACCCGGCGGAGGTGCGGGCGGAGGCGGAGCGGCTGGTCGAGGGGCTGCCGAAGGTGCAGGGGTCGACCGTGGCGCCGCCGCAGGCCAACCGGGAGCTGCTCGCGGTCATCGCGGACGCCGCGGAGCGGGCCAAGGAGCTCGGGGACGCGTACCTTTCCACCGAGCACCTGCTGATCGGGACCGCCGTCAAGGGCGGCGCGGCCGGCGACCTGCTCACCCGTCAGGGGGCCGGCGGCAAGGAGCTGCTGACCGCCTTCGAGACCGCCCGTGGGGGGCAGCGCGTGACCAGCCAGGACCCGGAAGGCACGTACAAGGCGCTGGAGAAGTACGGCACCGACTTCACCGCCGCGGCCCGCGAGGGCAAGCTCGACCCGGTGATCGGGCGCGACCAGGAGATCCGCCGCGTCGTGCAGGTGCTCTCCCGGCGCACCAAGAACAACCCGGTGCTGATCGGCGAGCCCGGCGTCGGCAAGACCGCCGTCGTCGAGGGCCTGGCGCAGCGCATCGTCAAGGGTGACGTGCCCGAGTCGCTGCGCAACAAGCGCCTGGTCTCGCTCGACCTCGGCGCGATGGTCGCCGGCGCGAAGTACCGCGGCGAGTTCGAGGAGCGGCTGAAGGCCGTGCTCGCCGAGATCAAGGACAGCGACGGGCAGATCATCACCTTCATCGACGAGCTGCACACCGTCGTCGGCGCGGGCGCCGGCGGCGACTCCGCCATGGACGCCGGCAACATGCTCAAGCCCATGCTGGCCCGCGGCGAGCTGCGCATGGTCGGCGCCACGACGCTCGACGAGTACCGCGAGCGGATCGAGAAGGACCCGGCGCTGGAGCGGCGCTTCCAGCAGGTGCTGGTCGCCGAGCCGACCGTCGAGGACACCGTGGCGATCCTGCGCGGCCTCAAGGGCCGCTACGAGGCGCACCACAAGGTGCAGATCGCCGACTCCGCCCTGGTCGCCGCGGCGACCCTCTCCGACCGCTACATCACCTCCCGCTTCCTGCCGGACAAGGCCATCGACCTCGTCGACGAGTCGGCGTCCCGGCTGCGGATGGAGATCGACTCCTCGCCCGTCGAGATCGACGAGCTGCAGCGCTCGGTGGACCGGCTGCGCATGGAGGAGATGGCGCTGCGCAACGAGACGGACCCGGCGTCCGTCCAGCGCCTGGACAAGCTGCGCAAGGACCTCGCCGACCGCGAGGAGGAGCTGCGCGGCCTGACCGCCCGCTGGGAGAAGGAGAAGCAGGGCCTCAACCGGGTCGGTGAGCTCAAGGAGCGGCTCGACGACATCGACACCCGCATCGACCGCGCCCAGCGCGACGGCGACTTCGAGACCGCCTCCAAGCTGCTCTACGCCGAGAAGCCCAAGCTGGAGGCCGAGCTGGAGGAGGCCACCCGCGAGGAGCAGGAGGCCGCGGCGCAGGAGACGATGGTCAAGGAGGAGGTCGGCCCGGACGACATCGCCGACGTCGTCGCGGCCTGGACCGGCATCCCGGCCGGCCGGCTGCTGGAGGGCGAGACGCAGAAGCTGCTGCGGATGGAGGACGAGCTGGGCCGCCGGCTGATCGGCCAGACCGAGGCGGTGCGGGCGGTCTCCGACGCGGTGCGCCGCTCCCGCTCCGGCATCGCCGACCCCGACCGCCCCACCGGCTCGTTCCTCTTCCTCGGCCCGACCGGTGTCGGCAAGACCGAGCTGGCCAAGGCGCTCGCGGACTTCCTCTTCGACGACGAGCGGGCCATGGTCCGTATCGACATGAGCGAGTACGGCGAGAAGCACTCGGTCGCCCGGCTGGTCGGCGCGCCGCCCGGATACGTCGGGTACGAGGAGGGCGGCCAGCTCACCGAGGCGGTGCGCCGCCGCCCGTACAGCGTCGTGCTGCTGGACGAGGTCGAGAAGGCCCACCCCGAGGTCTTCGACGTGCTGCTGCAGGTGCTCGACGACGGGCGGCTGACCGACGGCCAGGGCCGTACGGTGGACTTCAGGAACGCGATCCTGATCCTGACGTCCAACCTCGGCAGCCAGTATCTGGTCGACCCGGCGCTCAGCGAGGAGCAGAAGAAGGAGAACGTGCTGGCGACGGTGCGGGCGTCCTTCAAGCCGGAGTTCCTCAACCGGCTCGACGACATCGTCGTCTTCTCCGCGCTGACCAGGGACGAGCTGCGGCGCATCGCCAAGCTGCAGACCGACCGGCTCGCGGCCCGGCTCAAGGACCGCAGGCTCGGCCTCGACATCACCGACCCGGCGCTGGACTGGCTGGCCGAGGAGGGCAACGACCCGGCGTACGGCGCCCGGCCGCTGCGCCGCCTGGTGCAGACCGCCATCGGCGACCCGCTGGCCCGCGCGCTGCTGGCCGGCGAGATCACCGACGGGCAGACGGTACGGGTCGACCGCGCGGCCGACGGGCTGCTGGTGGGGGCGGCGCAGGGGCTGGACCTCGGCAAGTAGCCGGGCCGGCCGGCCGCGGGAGGTGCCCGGGGGCGCACGGGGGGTACGCCGGACGCGTACCCCCCGGGGTTGCCACTCGCGGGTGGGGATGAGGGAGGATGGCAGTCAGACGTCACGAAGGGACTTCACGGTGAGCATCGACCCGTCCTCGATTCCCAATTTCGGGGGCCAGCCGGACCCCGACCCGGCCGGCAACGGCAGCAGCGTGGTCATCCCCGACCAGAACCTCGTCAAGCAGCTGCTGGACCAGATGGAGCTCAAGCACCTGGTTGACGAGGAGGGTGACCTGGTCGCTCCCTGGGAGGAATTCCGCACGTACTTCATGTTCCGCGGCGAGGGGGAGCAGCAGGTCTTCGCCGTCCGGACGTTCTACGACCGCCCGTTCTCGGTCGACGACAAGCCGCAGCTCCACGAGGTCATCGACGACTGGAACCGCCGCACCCTGTGGCCCAAGGTCTACACCCACACGCATGACGACGGCAGCGTCCGCCTCATCGGCGAGGCGCAGCTGCTGATCGGCCTCGGCGTCGGGCTGGAGCACTTCGTGTCCAGCACGGTGAGCTGGGTGCGGGCGTGCATCGAGTTCGACAAGTGGGTCGTCGACACGCTGGGCCTGGCCAAGGACGCGGACGACGTGAACGGCGGCGGCGAGGGCGACGGCGGGGCGGACGGCTCCTCCGAGGGCGAGGGCCCGACCGAGGGCTGACGGGCACGGCGTACGGGGGCGTCGTACCGGCGGCGTACGGGCCCCCGAGGCGCGGCCCCCCACGGCGTACGGGCCCCGGGGCGTGGTCCCCTCGCGGCGTACGGGCTCAGCCGCCGGCCGTACGACCCGCCGCGTACGGCTCAGACCGGCGTGACGGCTCAGGCGCCCGGGTCCTCCAGGACCGACAGGACGTTGCCCGCCGGGTCCGTGAACCACGCGATGAGCGGCCCGCCGCCCCGGTGGATCCCCTTCGCATCCGTCGCCGGCTCCCCGTACTGCTCACAGCGCACCCCCCTGCGCCCCAGCTCGTCCACGGCCGCCTCGATGTCGACGACGGGGAAGTTCAGGATCGTGTACGTGGCCGGTACGTGGTCCGGCTTCGGGTAGACCAGGATGTCCCGCCCGCCCGCGATGTGCAGCGTCAGCATGCCGTTCGCCCGCGACACCTTCAGCCCCAGCGTGTCGCCGTAGAACCTCGCCGCGGCCTCGACGTCGTCGACCGCGAATCCGCTGAACGCCTTCGTCTCCCCGAACATGTCGCCTCCTGCTGTGCAGCGCTGGAATCGTTCCGTCCCTCTGCAGACCGTCCGGCCGCCGGAAACTCATCGCTCCCCGGGGGCCGGCGCGCAATTCGGGCGAAGGGTGGGCGCGGCGGGGGCCCGGCGTGCAGAATCACGGCGCATGACCATCGACTACCGCAAGCCGTACCGGATCGACTACCGCAAGCGCCCCGCCGGGGCCGCCGCGGGCGTGAGCCTGGAGAAGGTGGCCGACCGCGCCCCCGGGCTTGTCGACCTGTACAAATCCGCCGCCGTCTCGCTGGTGAAGAACCAGGTCAGCGGCGAGCGTGCCGCGGTCTACCTGGTCCTGGACCGCTCCGGCAGCATGCGCCCCTTCTACCGCGACGGCTCCGTGCAGCACCTGGCCGAGCAGACCCTCGCGCTCGCGGCCAACCTCGACGACGACGGGGTCGTGCCGGTCGTCTTCTTCTCCACCGACATCGACGGCACCGCCGACATCAGCCTCGACGCCTACCGGGACCGGATCGGTCCGCTGCACGAGTCGATGGGGCACATGGGGCGGACGAACTACCACCTCGCGATGCAGGCCGTCATCGACCACTACGAGGCGTGCGGCGCGACCGACCCGGCCTTCGTCGTCTTCCAGACCGACGGCTCCCCGACGTCCAAGGCCGCGGCCGAGCATGTGCTGTGCACATCGGCGAGGCTGCCGATCTTCTGGCAGTTCGTCGGCTTCGGGGAGGACGAGTTCCGCTTCCTGCGCCGGCTCGACGACCTGCCGGTGCCGGGGCGCCGGGTGGTCGACAACGCCGGGTTCTTCGCGGCGGGGCCAAAGCCGGCGGCGCTGTCCGACGCCGAGCTCTACGACCGGCTGCTGGAGGAGTTCCCGCAGTGGCTGGCGGCGGTGCGGGCGGCGGGCATCCTGCGGGACTGAGCCCGGAGGCGGCGCTGAGCCCGGGGGGGCTGACGCGGAGGGGGCGCCCGGGCGGGCGCCCGGGCGGGCGTCACGGGGGAGCGGTGGCCGGATCGGTCCGGGCGTTGCATAGCCATGCGGGATTATGCATACTCTTTCTATGTCCAAGGTCCTCACTTCCCTGCCGGCCGGCGAGCGCGTCGGCATCGCCTTCTCGGGTGGTCTCGACACCTCCGTCGCGGTCGCGTGGATGCGCGACAAGGGCGCCGTCCCGTGCACCTACACCGCCGACATCGGCCAGTACGACGAGCCCGACATCGACTCGGTGCCCGGCCGCGCGATGACCTACGGCGCCGAGCTCGCCCGGCTGGTCGACTGCCGCGCCGCGCTGGTCGAGGAGGGCCTGGCCGCGCTCACCTGCGGGGCGTTCCACATCCGCTCGGGCGGGCGGGCGTACTTCAACACCACCCCGCTCGGCCGCGCCGTCACCGGCACCCTGCTGGTGCGGGCGATGCTCGAGGACGACGTGCAGATCTGGGGCGACGGCTCGACCTTCAAGGGCAACGACATCGAGCGGTTCTACCGCTACGGCCTGCTCGCCAACCCGCACCTGCGGATCTACAAGCCCTGGCTCGACGCGGACTTCGTCAGCGAGCTCGGCGGTCGCACCGAGATGTCGCAGTGGCTCCTCGCGCACGGGCTGCCGTACCGCGACAGCCAGGAGAAGGCGTACTCCACCGACGCCAACATCTGGGGCGCCACCCACGAGGCCAAGACCCTGGAGCACCTGGACACCGGCATCGAGACCGTCGAGCCGATCATGGGCGTACGGTCCTGGGACCCCGCGGTCGAGATCGTCACCGAGGACGTGACGATCGGCTTCGAGCAGGGCCGCCCGGTCACCGTCAACGGCAAGACGTTCGCCACCCCCGTCGATCTGGTGAGGGAGGCCAACGCCATCGGCGGCCGGCACGGCCTCGGCATGTCCGACCAGATCGAGAACCGCATCATCGAGGCCAAGAGCCGCGGCATCTACGAGGCCCCCGGCATGGCGCTGCTGCACGCGGCGTACGAGCGGCTGGTCAACGCGATCCACAACGAGGACACCCTCGCGCAGTACCACACCGAGGGGCGGCGGCTGGGCCGGCTGATGTACGAGGGCCGCTGGCTGGACCCGCAGGCGCTGATGATCCGCGAGTCGCTGCAGCGGTGGGTCGGCGCGGGCGTCACCGGCGAGGTGACCCTGCGGCTGCGCCGCGGCGAGGACTACTCGATCCTCGACACGACCGGCCCGGCCTTCAGCTACCACCCGGACAAGCTCTCCATGGAGCGCACCGACGACCCGGCCTTCGGCCCCGTCGACCGCATCGGACAGCTCACCATGCGCAACCTCGACATCGCGGACTCCCGCGCGAAGCTGGAGCAGTACGCGCAACTCGGCCTCATCGGCACCGGCAGCCCCGCGATCGGCGCCGCCCAGGCCGCGGCGACCGGCCTGATCGGCACGATGCCCCGCATGGCGGAGGGCGGCGCCCACATCATCGCCTCCCGCGGCGAAACCACCCCCGACGCCGAAGCCGAGGCCGACGAACTCCTCGACCGCGCAGCAATGGAACTCGGCACCGACTGACCCGAGGCGAGCGGAGCGCCGGCGCCCCGGTCGGCACTCCGCTCTCGCTCACTCGGTTCGGCCCTGCGGGCACAGCGAGTCCCGTTTCGCCGCGGACAGCGCGGCCGTGCGGGAGGCTCCCGGCGGTTCGCCGGCGGAGGCGGGGGCGTCGGAGGGGGACCTTCCCGCGGGAGAAGCGAGCGCGTCGGCCACCACGTGGAGCACATTGACGACAAGGATCGCCGGGGCGATGACCGCGACCGCCTCCGGGAGCAGGGGTTCGAGGAGCAGGGCGAGGATGATCGCCGTGATGCCGTTCTGCTGGCTCAAGCACAGGGAGAGGCGGTCCCTGGCGGGGAAGCCCCAGGAAAGCGCGGCGCCCACCACTATCTGGGCCGTGAAAGTGGCGCAGCCGAGGACGAGGCCCACGCCGGGGCTCATTCCGCGGGCGAGGAGGACGCCGAGCAGGAACGTCGCCACGAGAAACGCGGCGTTGGTCGTACGACCGATCCAGCGGCCCAGCTGGGGGCGGAAGAAGAGCGCCGACAGCGCGAGGCCGAGCATCAGGAACTGCCAGGCGGCCACACCCATCAGGACGGCGAGCGCCAGGACTTGGACCGAGCGGGCGCGGCGGCGTACGACCCGCCAGACGGCTGCCGCGGCCAGCAGCAGAAGCAGGTTCAGCAGCAGGGACACGCTGTAGTCGGCGCTGCCGGCGCCGGCACCCTGGGCGCCGTCGAGGACGATCGAGCTGATGACGACCACCAGGATCGTGGTGACCGGGTCGTCGAAGGACGCCCACGCGGCCAGCAGCGACTTCGCGCGCGGCGACATGCCGTGGGCGTCGAGCATGGCGGACACCGACAGCGGGTCGATCTGCGCCATGGCGACGGCGAGCACGAGGTATTCCGGTCTCCGGAGGAAGACCAGCGCCAGGACGGCGGCGATGAAGGCGGCCTTCGCTGCGACGCCGACGGTGATCGCGACCACGATCCGGTAGACATCGGCGCGCTGCTCCGGCCGGGAGATTCCCGACGCGCTCCCGTACAGCCCCACGGCGAGCAGTGCATACGTGACATAGGCGTACGCCCCGCCACCTGCTCCCGTGTCGACGGTCAGCCACTGGCCCGCCAGGACGCCGACCGCGGCGACGCCGAGCGGGAGCAGCAGCGAACGGGTCAGCGCCACGGCGACGGCACGGTACCTGGTGCGCACGGCGACCATCATCCTCACCCACTCCTGGACAGCCGTGGTCCGGCACGAACGGTCAGGCGGACATCAGGTCCCGCCCGACCCGGGTCATACGCTTGTCCGCCTCCGCCACCCGCGCCTGATCCAGCGTCACGCCGACCAGGAAGTGTCCATCACGCAGCACGTGGTAGTAGGCCGCGCCCTGTTCGACGTCCAGGACGACCTGCAGCAGTTCGCCCTGCATCACCGGACCCACGGACGTGTTCAGGCGCCGGACCACCCCGGGCAGTAGCCGGCCGAGCCGGCCGTACCTCTCGCGCCGTGCTCGCGGGGTCGGGCCGAGGAAGTACCGGCCCAGGCCGGGGTGGGCGAAGATGTCGGTGGTGTGGAGGGCGGTGGAGCCGTCGTAGTAGGCAAGGTAGTGCAAGCCGTGCAGGTCGAGGGCTTCCCGGAGGACCTCCGACGTACGGCCGGGCGCCGGCACGCGGCCCATGACGGTGTGGACGTGCTCTTCGAGGTCGACGGTGCCGCTCCCGGCAGTCTTCTCGTCGTGGTCCGGGGCGGCGGGAGCCCCGGCCGCCGCCGGGTTCCCCGAAGGGTCCGCCGCCGCGCGCCGCGCGGCCCTGCTCATGAACGAGCCGAAGTCCAGCACGGAGTAGTTGATGGACGCCCTGATGTCGTTGACCTTGTCCGCCAGCGCCTCGTCCACCTCTTCGAGCCGGTCGACGCGGTCCGTGGCCGCGTAGAGGTGGATCCCGGACTGGATCAGGTAGAAGAAGACCGCACCGGACGGCACGCGCAGCACCGTGCGTATGAGGGCGCCGGTGCGCAGGTTCGCAAAGTCCGGCGCCAGCTCCTCCAGGACGTAGTACAGCAGCCGGCCGGCTCTTTCGTGGCCGCTTTCCTCCATCCCCGGGGCGTCGACGACGATCCTGGGCGTGTCCCGGTCGTAGAGCACCATGTGGGCCGGCCCCTCGGGACTGAGTAAGCTGCGCAGCGTCAGTGCGAGCTCTTTCATCTGCGGGTTTCCTCCGCTCGGGTACCGCACGCCGGGCTGTGTCGTGTCGTCCAGAGCCTCTGCCGGCTCAGACATCCTGCACCTCCAGATCCAGGCCGAGTCGGTGGTACGGCTCCGCTGTGCAGGCGAGGGTGAGCGGGTGCGCCTCACCGATGTGCGCGATGCTGTGGATCCTGAGGCTCTCCCGGAGCGCGTCGCCGTCGTTCCGGCTCGAACTGGCGTGATTGGCGAGGGCGGTGAGAGTGACCGGGTGCCTGGGGCCCCACGCCGTGGGAGTCGAGCAGCGCGAGTAGAGGTCCTTGTCCTCGTCGGCGAGTTCTCCCCCGCTTATCTCGCCCAGTTCTGCCAGGCAGTTGTTCCGGTTCATCTCCGCGACCAGCGTGTAGCGGTGGTCGCGGCCGAAGCTCTCCCGGAGCAGCTTGACCGCCTTGCGGGCGTGGGTCGCGGCCTGTTCCGCGTCGCCGTCGGCGAGCAGGTAGAGGGCCAGGTTGGTGGAGCAGATACCCGTGAAGGGATGGCCGGCGTCGAAGACCTCGACGAGCTGGGCGAGTGCCTGCTTCGCATACCCGACCGCGGCGTCGGGCGCGCCGGCGGCGTAGTGAGCGGCTGCCATGGCCATGCGGCAGAAGATCGTCAGGGGGTGGTCGTCCTGCCACTGCTGGAAGCAGAGGTGCGTCGACTGGATCATGGCCAGCGCATCGGTGGTACGGCCCTGCCGCAGCAAGGTCATGCCCAGGTTCTGCACCGTCTGCAGGGTGAGGGGGTCGGTCGGGCCCTGCAAAGAGACCAACCCGTCCCTGGCCTGCGCCAGATACTGCTCCGACAGGTCGAGCTGCCACGCCTCACGGTAGTCGGCCCCGACCCTCGCGCACGACTTCCAGGTGAGGTGGTGGTCGTCGGTCAGGACGCGTCGTCGCAGTTCGAAGGTGCTCAGATCCTGGCGGGCCGCGCTCTCCGCCGACTCGCAGTAGTAGCGGGACAGCGCCAGGTTGGACGATGCGTTGAGCGTCTCGACCTGGTCCTCGCCGATCTCCGCGCACAGGCCGCTGTAGGTGGCGCGGTCCTCCTCGTACGCCTCGATGAACTTGCCGTGCGCCCGCAGATCGGCCGCGTATCCGCGGGCCGCGAACAGCGTGTACGGGTCGCGGGGGGCACGGTCGCGCTGGACGCGCCAGGAATGCTGGCTGTGGGTCAGCGCCTCCCGGTAGCGTCCGAGCATCCGGCAGGCCGCGCCGACCTGGGCTTCCAGCTTCAGCACGCTGGAGTGGTCCTCGCCGAGCCTGGTCCGCCACCGGTCGAGCACCCGCGTGCCGAGCTCGCGGCCGGCCTCCCACTGGCCGTTGAACCAGCGGTAGCGGACCTGGCTGATCAACCAGTCGTGCACTCCTGGGTCGTCGCTGTCCAGGGCACCCGAGGCCGTCACATGCTTGTCGAGTTCGGCGAAGACGTCGCGGAACTCCCGGGCGTCGCGGCGGAGGGCGTCGGGCACCTGGGCGGCGAGCACTTTCAGGGCGTCCGATCGCGTGGCCCGGCGTTCTTCCTCCGACATGTGGTCGAGAACCAGGGACTGTACGAGCCGGTGGACCTTGAGGAGGTGGGTGTGCGGGTCGACGACCGCCAGCGTCTGCACCCTGAGCTGGTTCACCAGGCCGGGCACCCTCATGGAGTCCTGCACCGCGGCATCCACGGTACCGAGCAGCGCCGTCATCGCCGGGGACTGCACGATGCGCAGCCCCACACCGTCGGAGGACATGCACGAGCACAGTTCGAGCAGCCTGGCGGCGGCCGGTGCCTGCTCCCGCAACCGCTCGTACGCCAGGACGCAGGCCTCCGCCGCCTCCTCGAATCTCGGCGACTGCCTCTCGGCCACCACCCGCGGGCCCGAGGCGTCGAGCTGGTCGATGAACTCGGCGACCGATTCGCCGGTGTTGACGAGCCAGGCCGTGGTGGCGGTCTCCCAGATCGGCAGGTGGCCGAGCCGCTGTGCGAGCGCATCCAGCTCGGAGTCGCCGGCGCCGGGGAGCTTCCGGCTGAGCAGAGCGAGGCTCTCCTGCGGGGTGAAGACCTCCACCTGTCGCGTGGTGAGGCCGGCCCAGTCGGGGTTGCGTGAAGCGATCAGCACATGACCGTGGTTGCCGCCGGGGAGGAAGGGGGCGATGGACTCGTAGCTGTCGGCGTCGTCGAACACCAGCAGCCAGCGCTGGAAGTGCTTGCCCTGGCGCAGCTCGTCGACCAGCGCCTCCCAGTCCTTGCGCGGCGTACTTCCGGAGGCGGTCGAGACCTTGTGGTCCAGCCGGACCAGCGTGGCCCTGATGTTGTCCGCGTCGGTGGCGGGGACCCACCACACCATGTCGTACTGCGACGCGAAACGGTGCGCGTACTCCAGGGCGATCTGCGTCTTGCCGACACCGGCCAGACCCCACAGCACCTGCGGGCCCGGCTGGGCCGCGAACTGCTCCCACAGCCCGGTCAGGGCCGCCTCGCGGCCGACGAAGTCGGCGTTGCGCGGCGCGACCTGCCACACGGCCGGCTGGCGGCCGGGGAAAAGGTGACCGCCGGCGGGCGGGGACAGGGGGACGTCGCCGGTGAAGAAGCGGAAGCGCGCGAGTACCGCCCTGCGGGCGCGGTCCTCGTCCAGCACGGAGAGGTCCGGCACACCCGGCCAGTCGAACTGCTGGGGCAGCCGGGCGCCGCTCACGCGTATGCCGACGGGCTGCCGTTCGGGGGCGCGGCCGGCGTCCGCATCCGCGGTGATCTGCTCGACCACGTGGCCGGCCGCGGACGACAGGAGGTGCGGGGAGAGCAGGACGAGCAGCGGGTCGGCGCTTTTGCCGGCCTCCTCTTCCCAGTGCTCCGGCTTGCAGCTCGTGACGGTCACACCCGCGTCTCGCAACTGCTGGGCGATCCAGTCGGCCCACAGCTGGTCGCCGGTGTCGTAGAGCATGCTGACGGTCTGCTCCGCGGTCTCCGGGCGCCGTGCCGCCCGGTAGGCCTCGACGTACGACAGGCGCTGCGCGGCGGTGGCCGGCTGCATGTCGTTGATCGCGCTGTCCGTGATACGTGCGGCCAGCTGTACGTACTGGGCGATGACGCTGGCCCTGTGCCGCGGGTCCTCCACGATCGCGGCGAGTTCCTCGCCGAAGGCGTAGTAGGGCCGGTACGGCACCTGCACCTCGCCCCAGTAGGAGGCCAGTTCGTCCTCGTCGTCCATGGGGAGATAGCGGTCGAGGACGCGGCGCGCGTAGGCCATCCGCTCGTCCAGCCGGGTCTTCTCCGACAGCTCGATGTGCATGGGTGCGAGGTGCAGCCGGATCGCCCGATCGTGGCGGGCCAGTCGCTGCGCGATGTGGGCGGCGCCCTCGATGGCCTGGCTGTTCATCGCCACGCCGACGACGACGCTGTCGGGCAGCGCCAGGGTGCAGATGTCGGCCCCGTCGGAGTAGCCCGTCCTGCTGTCGATCAGGATGTAGTCGTAGTCGCTCTCCTGCATCCTGCCGCGTAACACCGCGAGGTATTCCTGTCCGTCCTCGCTGTTGAGGAAGCCGCTCCAGTTGATGGAGTGCAGACGCCGTACGTACTCGTCGTCCAGCCGGCCGGGACCGATGAAGTGCAGCTTTCCGCCCTGGGGGAAGGGGTGGTCCACGCTGACGCTGTAGCGTTCGAACGCGGCGTGCTCGGCATGCAGGGCCCGCAAGTCCTCGGGCGCCTCGTCGGCGTCGCGGGGGCCGGCCGCGGTCACGAAGCCGTGGAACATGTCGAGGATGCCGTCGGTGTTCCCCAGGTCCGGGTCCGCGAGGAACTGGCGGTAGTAGAGGTGCAACCCCGGTGCTTCCAGGTCCCAGTCGATGACCAGGACGGACTTGCCGTGCGTGGCCATCACCCACGCGGTGTTCGCCAGGGCCATGGTGCGGCCCTGGCCACCCTTGAAGGAATAGAACGAAATGATCTCAGCTGGATGGCCGGTGCTGCTCATCCATCGCCCCACAGTTCTCCCGAAGCCCTGCCGACAAGTGACGCCTGCTGCCCGGTAGCAGGGGTGAGCCATTCCGCCCGTTCCCGGCGTCTGCGGGACCGCCTCTCCGCGGCGCTCTCGACCGGTGGACCGAGCGGAATGCCCTGCCCGCCGCCCTCCGAGGCGACGTCGGCCAGCACTCCCGCCACGGTATAGGCCAGCGCCTGCGGTGTGCCGACTTCGTGGTGGGCGGCCCCGAGTAATCGTGCCGGAGTGCGCGCGAAGGAGTCCCGCAGCCGGGAGGTGTGCAGTCGGCTCTCGTCGTCCTGGCGTGGCAGTACCACGATCACCGCGGACACCCCCGCCTCGCAGCGGGCCAGCCGCTCCCAGAGCACCGGGAAGGCGGCGTCCTCCGTCAGCCAGGGGTCGACGACCAGCACCACGGCCGAGTCGTCGTCGGTCCGCAGCCGCGGGAGGGCGTGGTCGGCGTCCAGCGCGACGAACCGCACGCCGTCGAGGCCGCACGCCCGCAGGGTGCGGCTGACGACCGAGACCGCCGACTCAAGGCTCTGCGGAGCGAACGGCGACCACTCCTCGGGGGTACTGCCGTAGGCCGCGACGGAGGTGCGCAACTGCTCCATCTTGGCGCTGGTGCCGGCGACCAGGGCCACCACCAATCGGCGGACGGGGCCTTCCCGTTCCTCCGGTGTCGTCGGCGCCGCGGGCGGTGGCTCCGGACGGCGTCCACCGCGCGACGGGCCGAAGCGGGGCTGTACGTCGCGGGCGGCGGCCTCGCTCATCGCGGGCAGCGGGCTTGCGACGGCCCGCAGCAGTTCGTCCGCGACGGCGCTCACCGTGCGGCGGTAGAGCATCCGGGCGTGCGGGTCGCTCTGTAGTTCGCGCACCCCGCGGCCCCGGTAGCCCTGACCCGAGACGTCGGCCAGAATCCGGCCGCTGCTTGTGACGACCTGGGGCAGCACCAGGCCTTCCGGCTGCCACAGCACCCCCACCAGCGACGCCGGCCGCCGGCCCGTCAGGCGCTCCAGCCGGTCCATGCGCTCGGCGAAGACGGACCACTCCAGGGCGCACGCCTCCTCCTCCAGATACTCCGGGGAGTAGAGCGCGAGGAGCGCGGCGCAGTCGAGGAGATCCGGCGGCGGGCCCGAGGCCGGCTCGGCACGCCGGAGGCTGCCGCGGACGTTGGCGTACGACCCGCCGCGGCGGGTAAGCTCGTGCTGGACATCGAAATGGAACCGCTGGATCGTTCCCCTGTCACCGGCTGAACTGGCATAGCTGGTGTAGAACGACGGCCCCATCGCAACCCCCCAAGGGCCAGCCTTCTCGGACTGGAACCACTCGCGCTCCCGACCCACGGCAACGGCCAGCTGCAGACTGCCGAGGGCATCACGTGCACTCACACCGCTTCAGGGCTACTCTAAGGAAGTTTGCCCACCACTCGCCTGGCAAACGCCGAATTTGGCCGAACCTCATCCGAACGAGGGAGCCGCTGCCACTCCCGCAGCTGGTCACCGATGTGGCCGATCAGGAAGGCCAGGTCCGCGCAGTAGACGGACGGGTTGTCGAAGCCGGCCCCCCTGCCGTGCCGGTGAGCGCGCACTCCTCCGCCGCAGACTCCCACCACAGGGCACGCCCGGCATTCCTGACTCAGCAGGCTCACGCCGTAGCCGGGGGCGGTGGGCAGCGACAGCACGGCGTCGAAGGAGTGGCTGAATACGCTGACCCCGGTGCCGGCCGCGCCGTCCGCAACTGCCTTGAGCGACTCCGCCCACGAGATCGTCCCGTCCGACTCGACCACCACGGAGGCGGCCGGCAGCATGCCGACCACCTCGCTGTCGCTGACCATCGGCGCGGCGCCGGCCGTCTCCCATGCCTGCGACTCCCACAGGCCCACGATCGCGTCGAACAGCCGTACCCGGACCGGGCGGCCGGTCTGCCACCAGCGGTCGAAGGCGCACGCGAGCCACCGGCCGTACGACGCGTCCTGGCCGGGATCCCGCGACGGCGGATCGTCCCAGGTGGCGTGTGGCAGCCGGAAGTCGACGAAGGGCGGCCGGTGGGCGACCAGGGCGTCATAGGTGCGGACCGGGTCGTTGGCCGTGTCGACCGTGCAGAGCAGGCCCCCGAACAGGTGCCGGTAGCGGCGCCGGTTCAGCTGCTCCAACGCGCCGACCACCTCCCGGTAACTGCCCGCCGCCTCGCGGCCGTCGCGCCCCGCGCGATGCGTACGGTGGCGGTCGTGCGCCTCGCGGTCGCCGTCCAGGCTGACACCGACCGTGACGCCGTGCCCGGCCAGCACGTCGAGCATCGTCCCGGTGAGCAGGAGGCCGTTGCTCTGCGCCGCCAGCTCCACCACCGCGCCGGAACCGTCCAGCGCCTCCCGCACCGCAGAGCAGAACCCGGCCACGACGTCCGGGCCGGCCAGCAGCGGCTCACCGCCGTGCAGGATCACCCGTATGCGGTCGAGTCCGTTGCCGCGCACATGCTCTGCGATCCGCCGCACCAAGCGGCTACGCACCTGGACGGGCATGGTCCGTGGCCGCGTACGCCACCCGCTGTCGCGCAACTCGTAGACATAGCAGTAGTCGCAGGCCAGGTTGCAGCGGCTGTGGAGCTTCACGACGAACTGGTCGAACGCCCGGAGCGCCACGCCGCCGTCCTCCCGCGGCGACAGACGCGGAGCCGGCCAGGGGCCGACCGAGGGCGTGCAGTCGTCGAACGTCGGCCCGCGCTGCCCGTCGGGGGAGAGCTTCACCCGTTCCCTCCCGTCGTTCACGACGCCGGGGACGGAAAGCGGGCGTAGCGCGGCGTCCCCCTGCAAGCACGGTAGCGGGAAGGGCGGATGCGCAGGGAGGTGCCAATTCGCCAAAGACAGGCGTCTTCGGGAAGGAACCGGACAGCGGCTCCGGCGCATGATGGGAAACGGAGCCGGGCATAGGGCAGCGAAGGAGTTGCGATGGCAAGGGACCTCGATTTCTTCGTGAGCTACGCCGGGCCGAACCTGGACTGGGCACAGTGGGTCACCTGGACCCTGCGTCAGGAGGGCTACACCGCCGAGTTGGACGACTGGGACTGGGAGGCCGGTGCGAACGCCGTCGCCCGTATGTCGCAGGCGCTGCAGCGTGCACGCCGGATGGTCGCGCTCTTCTCGCCCGCGTACTTCGAGCCGCAGCGCTTCACACAGGACGAGTGGACCGCGTTCCAGAGCATGCGGCAGGAGAAGCGGCTGCTCCCGGTGTTGGTCGAGAACACGCCCAAGGAGGTCGTGCCCACCCTGCTCCACCCGCTCGTCGCGGTGACCCTTTACGGCGTGCCCGTCGAGGTGGCCAGGGACCGCTTGGTCGCAGCCGCCGCGGGCAAGGGAACGACGCCGGTCACCGAGCCGCCCTTCCCCGGGCAGGCCGGGGGAGTACAGCCGGCATCGGCCCCGCCGCCCCAGGCGCCCGCACCGTCCCCTCGCCCGTCCGCCGCGGCGACGCCACCGAAGAGGTCCCTGTCCTTCTCGTCGACGCTGCCGGGCTCACTCGTCGGCTCCTACCCGACGGGCGGGCCGATACTGGCCTCGCCGGTGGTCGCGGGCGATCTGGTGGTCGTCGGAAGCGACGACGGCCTGCTGCACGCGGTCAGCCGGCACGACCTGACGGGTGTCTGGAAGGCTGCGGGCGACGGCCGGTCGCATGCCGCGCCGGCCGTCGCGCGCGACCTGGTGCTGCTCGGCGGCGATCACGGGGTCGCCGCCTTCGCACTCGAGTCCGGCGTCTCCGTGTGGTCCTTCAAGACCGTGGAGCCCATCCGGTCCACGCCACTGGTCAGGGGCGGAATGGTCTACGCCGCCGGGTACGACGCGAACGTCTATGCCCGTTCGCTGTCCGACGGGGCCGGTACCCCGGTGCCGAAATGGCGTCACAAGCGCCCTGCCGCGTCGCCCGCCGCACCGGCGTACGACCTGTCCTCCTCGCCCTGCATATCCGCCCGCCGGCTCTTCGTCGGCAGTCTCGCCGGCCGGCTCAGCGCCCTCGACGCCGACACCGGGAAGGAGTTGTGGTCCGAGGCGATCGGTCAGACGGTCGTCTCCAGCCCCGCGGTGGTGAACGGCACGGTCTACGTCGGCAGCGAGGACTGCCAAGTCCGGGCGCTCGGCACCGGCACGGGGCAGGAGCTATGGGCTTTCGAGACCGGCGCGCCCGTGCACTCGTCTCCCGCGCTCCACAAGGGCGTCCTGTACATCGGCAGCAACGACTCGTACGTCTACGCCCTCGACGCCGCGACAGGCACCCGCCGTTGGGCCTTTCCCACCGACCGCAGGGTGGTCAGCACACCCTGTGTCGTCGGCGACACCGTCTACGTGGGCAGCCATGACGGGCTTCTCTACGCCTTGGACGCCACGACGGGCCGCCGCTTGTGGCGGTTCGACACCCACGGGCCCGTCAGCTCCTCGCCGGTTGTCGCCGACGGGATCGTCTACGTCGGGTCGTCGAGCGGTCGCCTCTACGCCGTGCGTGCCTGAACGCCCGCCCGTGGTAAGCGACTTCGCCCCCTCGGGGTGGCCGTACCGATACGATTGCGGCAGGGGCGTTCGCGGAGGGGGGCCGTTGCCAGATGACGTCGACCAGCGACGGACCGGACATGCGGGTCGGCGCCGAACGCTCACCGCTCGGTGAAGACCGGATCAAGCACCTGGAGTTCATCCAGGCGGTCATCAACCGGATGGCGACGAACTCGTTCTTCGTCAAGGGCTGGGTGCTGACGTTGGCCGCCGGGCTCCTCACGGTGTCGGCCAGTCAGCTGAGCTGGAAGATCGCCACGGTCGGGCTGGTGCCGCTGCTCTGCTTCTGGTCCCTGGACGGCTACTTCCTCCAGCAGGAGCGCCTCTTCCGTCGGCTCTACGACGATGTGCGCCACGTCGACAGCAGCGTCGAGATGATGTCGATGAACGTCGGGCCCTATCTGGCGCGCACCTCCTTTCTGGACGCCGCGCTGTCGAGGACGCTGATCCTCTTCCACGGCGCCCTGCTGGTAGCCGACCTGGCAGTCCTCGCCGCCACGCTGTGATCACGCACCCGGCGGGCCGCCGAGCACAGCGGCGAGCTGCCGAGCGATCCCGTCGAGCGCCGCGTCGTCCCCGAAGCCCGCTTCCGGGCGCGGCCAGATCGGTCCCATCGCGTCGCCCCGCCAACGCGGCACCAGATGCACATGCGTGTGGAAGACGGTCTGCGTGGCAGACCTCCCGGCCGAACTGACGGCGTTCAGGCCCTCCGGCTCCAGCAGGTCCTGCAAGGCCCGGCCGACCTTCAGCACGATGTGCGTCAGCCGCTCGGCAGCGGCGCCGTCCATCGCCCACAGGTCGGGGGTGTGCACACGGGGGATGACCAGCGTGTGGCCACGGGTCGCAGGCGACAGCGGGAAGAAGGCCACGGTGTGCTCGTCCGCGTACACCACGCGCGCCCGGTCGGGATGCGCGGCGATCCCGCAGAAGGGGCAGTCCCCGGCCGGTCCGCCCGGTCCGCCCGGTTCGTCCGACGCGTCCACTGCGCCCTCCCTCAGCGGTCGAATGTCGTGCGGAGGCGGGATGCCGCCTCCTTGAGGACGTCCTCGCGTTTGCAGAAGGCGAAGCGGACCTGGGTGCGGCCGGCGGTGGGGTGGTCGTAGAAGACGGAGTTGGGGACGGCGACGACGCCGGACCTTTGCGGGAGGGTGCGGCAGAAGGTGAGGGCGTCGGTTTCGCCGAGGGGGGCGATGTCGGTCGTGATGAAGTACGTGCCCTGGGGGCGGTAGACCTCGAAGCCGGCTGCGGTGAGGCCGGCGGTCAGGAGGTCGCGCTTCGTCTGGAGGTCGTCGCGGAAGGCGGCGTAGTACGCGTCGGGGAGGGCGAGGGCTTCGGCGACGGCGTATTGGAAGGGGCCCGAGGCGACGTAGGTGAGGAACTGCTTCGTCGTGCGGACGGCGGAGACCAGCTCCGCGGAGCCCGTCACCCAGCCGACCTTCCAGCCCGTGAAGGAGAAGGTCTTGCCCGCCGAGGAGATGGAGACCGTGCGGTCGCGCATGCCGGGGAGGGAGATGAGGGGGATGTGTGCGCCGTCGTCGAAGACGAGGTGTTCGTAGACCTCGTCGGTGACGACGAGGAGGTCGCGTTCGACGGCGAGGGCGGCGATCGCCGTGAGCTCGTCGCGGGTGAGGACCGTGCCGGTGGGATTGTGGGGGGAGTTGAGGAGGAGCAGGCGGGTGCGGCGGGTGATCGCGGCGCGGAGGGCGTCGAGGTCGGGGCGGAAGTCGGGGGCCCGCAGGGCCAGGGGGACGCGGACGCCGCCGGCCATGGCGATGCTCGCGGCGTAGGAGTCGTAGAAGGGCTCGAACGCGATGACCTCGTCGCCGGGTTCGAGCAGGGCGAGCATCGCCGCGGCGATCCCCTCGGTCGCGCCCGCCGTGACCAGGACCTCCGTGTCCGGGTCGAACTCCAGGCCGTAGAAGCGGCGTTGGTGCGCGCAGATCGCCGCGCGCAGTTCGGGGACGCCGGCGCCGGGCGGGTACTGGTTGCCGCGGCCGTCGCGCAGGGCGCGGACCGCCGCCTCGCGGACGGCCTCGGGGCCGTCGGTGTCCGGGAAGCCCTGGCCGAGGTTGATCGCGCCGGTGGCCGCGGCGAGCGCCGACATCTCCGCGAAGATCGTCGTCCCGAGGCCGTCGAGGCTGCGGTTGAGCAACGGGCGGCGAGGGCTCGCGAGGCCGCCGCAGGCCGGGACGCCTGCCGGGGTGCCGGTCGGGGTGCCGGTCGGGGGGTTGATGGGGTGAGTCACTCGCTGCGCTCGCCTTCTCCGTGGTCCGCCGTCGCGTTGTCCGGGTCACGCGAGCGTACTGGGGAGCGCGCGGGACGGGGGCGGGTGAACACCTGACCCCGTGGGCGCTCCAAGGGATGGAAAGTGCGCACAGATGGGTAAAAACCCTGAAGGCGGCACGCGATTCATGATTCCGTAGTTCTCGGACCCATTTCGAGGGCTTCAGCGGGGACCCCTCGGAGGCTGCGGCGACCGACGTCCGGGCTTCCCCGGGCTGCGCCGGGCCTCCTCGGGCCCTCGCCGGGCCCCTCGCGTGTCCAGGGTCCCAGACCCCACGTGGGCACGAGCCGACACGCGCCCTGCTGCCGGGCGTCACCGGCCCATGACATCCACTTGCGTGCTTGCGGAGCCGATCCATGCTCACCACCCTGCATACCTCCTACACCGACACCCGCGCGGGCGACCTCGCCTGGTGCCTCGGCAAAGACGCGCTGCCCGCGCTCGCCACGCTCAACGTCGAGGTGGGCGACGGCCTGCGGGTGCGCGCCAAGGTCGAATTACGCCTGCTGGGCGCCTCGCACCAGGTGCTGGTCGACGCCGGGCGCGGCGACTGCTCGGAGACCGTGGCGTGCATGCCCGGCAGCCAGGCGCCGCTGCCGTTCGGGGTCGCGCGGCGGGTGGGCGGCTGGGACTACGAGTTCGCCGCGCGCATCGAGACGCTGTCGCAGGGCTCCTTCGCCGGCCGCGCCCAGGAGCTGCTCGCGCTCGTCGCCGACCACCCGCACGGGCTGGCCGGCACCTTCCCCGGCGACCCGCACGCCTTCACCGCGATGCTGGTGCAGTACGCGGACGGGGGCGTGCGCTGGCGCACATGGCATGCGTATCCGCAGGAGGGGCGGCTGGTCACCACCCGCACCCGGGTGAACGCGCTGGCCTGACCCGAATACCGCCCCCGGCGCGCCCGCGGGCGCCGATTTGCACTCCTGTGGGTGACCGGTGGCGGCTGCCCCCTGACATAGCGTGCACTCATGATCGACCAGCGCCACCGCAGCGAAGCACCCGGCCGCCCCGGACCCAGCCTCGCCGCGCGGCTACCGGTGGCCGCGGGGGCGGCCCGGGCGCTGGTGCTCGCCGCCGTCTTCGTCTGCGCCGCCTGCGGGCTGGTCTACGAGCTGGAACTGGTCGCGCTGGCCTCCTACCTGGTCGGCGACTCGGTGACGCAGGCGTCGGTGATCCTGTCGGTGATGGTCTTCGCGATGGGCTGCGGCTCGCTGCTGGCAAAACGGTTACGCGGGCGCGCCGCGGTCGCCTTCGCCGCGATCGAGACGGGGCTCGCGCTGGTCGGCGGGCTGTCGGTGATGGTGCTCTACGCGGTGTTCGCGTGGTGGGGGCAGGCCACGGCGGCGATGGTCGGCTGCGCCTTCGCGATCGGGGTGCTCACCGGCGCCGAGGTGCCGCTGCTGATGGTGCTGGTGCAGCGGGTCCGGCGGCAGGACGCGGGCGGCGCGGTCGCGGACCTCTTCGCCGCGGATTACGTGGGGGCGCTGGTCGGCGGGCTCGCCTTCCCCTTCCTGCTGCTGCCGCACGCCGGGCAGCTCACGGGCGCGCTCGTCACCGGGGTGGTCAACGCGGCGGCCGGCGGCGCGACCGTGCTGTGGCTCTTCCGCGGCGACCTGAGCCGGCGGGCCCGCGGCTGGCTGCTGCTGGCGAACGTGCTGGTCCTCGCGGTGCTGGCCGGCGCCGCCGCGGCGGCCGGGCCGTTCGAGCGGGCCGCGCGGCGGGCGGTGTACGGCGGGGACGTCCGGGTCGCCGAGCAGAGCGACGTCGAGGACATCGTCCTGACCGGCGGCGACACGCCCGGCCACCCGCTGCGGCTCTACCTCGACGGCCGGCTGCGGGTGGCCGGCCCGGCGACCGTCCGCTCCGCGCGCGCCCTCGTCCGGCCCGCGCTCGCCGGCCCGCACGCCCGGGTGCTGCTCCTCGGCGGCGGCGACGGGCTCACCCTGCGCGAAGTGCTCCGTTACGGCGACGTCGCGGCCGTCACCGCCGTCCAGCCCGACGCCGAGCTGCTGCGGCTGGCCCGCACGGACCCCGGGCTCAGCCGGCTCAACGGCCACGCCTACGCCGACCCGCGGGTGCGCACGGTGACCGCCGACCCGTTCGACTGGCTGCGGTACGGGCGGCACGCGACGTACGACGTCGTGCTCGCCGACCTGCCCGACCCGGGGCTGACGCGCAGCGCCAAGCTCTACTCCCAGGAGTTCTTCGGCCTCGCCGCCCGCGCGCTGGCCCCCGGCGGGCGGCTGGCCGTGCCCGGGGGCGCGATGGCGGGTCAGGCGCGGACGTTCTGGACGATCGACGCGACGGTGCGGGCGGCGGGGCTGCGGACCACGCCGTACGGGGCGGGTGCGGGGGGCGGAGGCCGGGGCTATGTGCTGGCCGCGCGGGGTTCGGCGCCCAGGCTCGGGGGCGAGGCGGGCGGGGCGGGCGCGCGGGGCGGGGCGGCGGGGCTCGCGGCGGGGGAGCTCCGGGAGGTCGCACGGCCGGCGCGGGCCTTCCCGCCCTCGACGCTGCTGCGGCCCCGGGTGCCGGCACCGTAAGGCGCACGGGCGTCAGGCGTACGGGCGTCAGGCGTACGGGCGCGGGCTCGGGGGACGTATCCCTCGTTGCTCCGGCAGCTCCGGAGGAAAAAGACCGGGCCGCGGAAACGTCAAGGTGGCGCGTGCGTGGGTAGGCTCCGCCGCATGGAGCATGAGTCCTTCGTTCCGGGGATGACCACCGCGCGGATGGTGCAGGCGCTGCGCACGCCGGAAGTGGTGCGGGCGAGCCTGCCCGGCTGGCAGCCGGACTCGGCGGCTGCCGAGGGCGCCCAGGAGGGCGGCGCCGACGACGGGACCGCCGCCGTGGGACGGCTGCGGCTGCGCGTGGGCGGCTCCTCCGTCACCTATCGCGGCACGCTCGTGGTGAGCGGCGACGGCCCGGGCTTCACCGTGTCGGCGGCCGGTACGGAGGTGCGGGGCGGCGGTGGCGTCTCGGTCGCCGCCGAGGTCAGCGTCGTGACGGCGGTGCAGCCCGAGGCCGGCGTGACGCTGGTCTGGCGTGCCGAGGCCGAGGCGCACGGGCGGGTCATGTCGTACGAGCCCGCGGTCGTCGAGGCGACCGTACGGCGTCTGCTGGACCGTTTCTGCCTGGACCTGGCGGCGCATGCGCCGGCCGGCGACGTACGCGACCCGCACGAAGCCGCTGCCGCGGCGGGCTCGGCGGAGGCGCCCGGGCAGCCCCCGGCCGGGGACGCGCCGCACGCCGCCGAGGAGGCGGGCCCGGCGCGGTCCGGCGGTCCGGCGGACCTTACGCAGGCGGGCGAGGCAGCCGCTGCGGGCGGGGCCGCGCCGGCGGAGTCCGCCGAGCAGGCCGACGAGCCCCGAGCCGACGAGCCCGACGCGCCCGGCGCCGACGACGACCAGCTCCGGGAGGCGGAAGCCGCAGCGCCCGGCGCGGGAGCAGCGGACGAGTCCGAGGAGGATGTCGTCGACGACACCGGGGAGCCCGTGCCCGGCGCGGAACTGGAGGACTTCGACCTGGTCGAGGTCGAGGTGGAGGTGCCGGAGAGCGCCGCCGCCCTGGACGACCTCGTCCCGCCCGCCGAGGCCGCGCACGCGCGGCGGACGATGATCGGGCGCAGCGCCGAGGAGGTCGACCACGCGCCGCCGCGCGGGCGCTACGCCCCGGTCCCGGCCCCCGACAGCTCCTCCGCCGCGGCGGCCACCCTGCGCTGGGCGGCCCCGGTGGCGGCGGCCCTGGTCGCGTCGGCCGTCGTCGTGAGCCGGGTGCTGCGCCGCCGCGGATAGCTGCGCGGGCAGCTCCGCGGGACAGCCCCGCGATCGGCGCCACGCGCGACCCCGCCGACAACCGTCGGCGGCCCGCCACCCCCGTACGGCAACCCGCACCCCCGCCCGTACGGAAGTCCGCCCCGCCACCCGCTCGCCGGACCATAAGTGAACGTCAGAACCCCCGCCCGCTAGGCTCGTGACGTGCAGAACGAGACGAAGCTGACGGCGGGCGACGCCGAACTGACCTTGGAGCCCGGGCACGGCTGCCGGATCGCCTCGCTGAAGGTCGCCGGGACGGAACTCCTGCGCCAGGGCGAGCGCTTCGGCGCATTTCTTATGGTGCCGTGGGCCGGCCGGACCGAGAACGGCGTCTTCCGCAACGGCGGCGTCACGCACCAGCTCCCGGTCGACGCACCGCCGCACGCCATCCACGGCACCGTGCGGCACACCGCGTGGCAGGAGGCGAGCCCCGCGACCGACACCACCGCGTCCTACCATGTCGACCTCGCCGACCCCTGGCCGTACCAGGGCAAGGTCACGCACACCGTGGAACTGGCGCCGCACTCGCTCAAGCTGACGCTCAGCGTGGAGGTGCCGGCCGGCGGCGACTCCTTCCCGGCGCAGGCCGGCTGGCACCCGTGGTGGAACCGCAACCTCGGCAACGGCGGCCAGGACGTCGAGCTGTCCTTCCGCGCCGGCTGGCAGGAGGAGCGCGGCGACAACCACCTCCCGACCGGCAACCGCATCACCCCCAAGCCCGGCCCCTGGGACGACTGCTTCGGCATGCCCGACGGAGTGGATGTCACCCTGACCTGGCCCGGTGAGCTGCGGCTCAACATCCAGAGCCCGACGCAGTGGGTCGTCGTCTACGACGAGCAGCCCGAGGCGGTGTGCGTCGAGCCGCAGTCCGGCCCGCCCAACGGCCTCAACACCACCCCGCGGCTGGTCACCCCGATCGACCCGCTGGAGATCAGCACCCTGTGGACCTGGCACCGCATCGGCTGACCGCGCATCGGCCGAGCGCACCCGTGCGGCCCTGAGCCCCGATACTGGTGGGCATGAGCGACGACGTACGCAGTGCGCTGCTGCAGCAGATCCAGGACAAGGCCGTGGTGCACGGCAAGGTGACCCTCTCCTCCGGGCTGGAGGCCGACTTCTACATCGACCTGCGCCGTATCACCCTGGACGGGCAGGCCGCGCCGCTGGTCGGCGCGGCGATGCTGGACCTCACCGCCGAGTTGGACTACGACGCGGTCGGCGGGCTGACGCTCGGCGCGGACCCGGTGGCCGGTGCGATGCTGCACGCCGCCGCGGCGCGCGGGCGCCGGCTGGACGCCTTCGTGGTGCGCAAGGCCACCAAGGCGCACGGCATGCAGCGCCGGATCGAGGGCCCGGACATCGCCGGCCGCCGGGTGCTGGTCGTCGAGGACACCTCGACGACCGGCGGTTCGCCGCTCACCGCGGTCGAGGCGGCCCGGGAGGCGGGCGCCGAGGTCGTCGCCGTCGCGGTCATCGTCGACCGCGGGGCGGAGCCGAAGGTTACGGCGGCGGGTCTGCCGTATCTCGCCGCGTACACGCTGGGCGACCTCGGCCTGAGGTGAGCCCCGGGCCGCCGCCGGTCCGACACGTCCGGCGGCGGCCCGTACGCCCTTCGCCGTAACACCTGCACAGCCGTCCTGACCTGCGACTTTGTCCAGGTTGGGATGTTTCACGTGAAACACCCGGGAGGTCGGGGCGGGCTGGCCCCGTACCGAGGTGGTGTATCCGTTCGAGAATGGGAAGATAGGGCCGACGATGACGTCGCCACGCCAGCACCACCACCCCCGCCGAATCTGAGGAGCGGAAACGATGCCCATCGCAACCCCCGAGGTCTACAACGAGATGCTGGACCGGGCGAAGGCGGGGAAGTTCGCCTATCCGGCCATCAACGTCACCTCGTCGCAGACGCTGCACGCCGCGCTGCGCGGGCTCGCCGAGGCGGAGAGCGACGGCATCATCCAGATCTCCACGGGCGGCGCGGAGTTCCTGGGCGGCCAGTACAAGAAGGACATGGTCACCGGCGCCGTCGCGCTCGCCGAGTTCGCGCATGTCGTCGCCGAGAAGTACCCGGTCACCGTGGCCCTGCACACCGACCACTGCCCGAAGGACAAGCTCGACGGCTATGTCCGTCCGCTGCTGGCCATCTCGCAGGAGCGCGTCGACGCCGGCCGCAACCCGCTCTTCCAGTCCCACATGTGGGACGGCTCCGCCGAGAACCTCGACGACAACCTCGCCATCGCCAAGGAGCTGCTGGCGCAGGCCGCGAAGGCGAAGATCATCCTGGAGATGGAGATCACCCCGACCGGCGGCGAGGAGGACGGTGTCTCGCACGAGATCAACGAGCACCTCTACACCACGGTCGACGACGCCTTCCGCACCGTCGAGGCCGTGGGCCTCGGCGAGCAGGGCCGCTACCTGCTGGCCGCCTCCTTCGGCAACGTCCACGGCGTCTACAAGCCGGGCAACGTGGTGCTGCGGCCGAGCATCCTGAAGGAGTTGCAGGACGCCGTCGCGCAGAAGTACGGCAAGGCCAGCCCGTTCGACTTCGTCTTCCACGGCGGCTCCGGCTCCACGATCGAGGAGATCGAGGAGGCGCTGGAGAACGGCGTGGTGAAGATGAACATCGACACCGACCTGCAGTACGCCTTCACGCGGCCGGTAGCGGCGCACATGTTCCAGAACTACGACGGTGTGCTGAAGGTCGACGGCGAGGTCGGCAACAAGAAGGCGTACGACCCGCGGGTGTGGGGCAAGTCCGCCGAGGCGGGCATGGCCGCCCGGGTCGTCGTCGCCGCGGAGAACCTGCGCTCAGCGGGCAACAAGCGCAAGTAGCCCGCGACGCCCGCCGGATACCGGGCAGGGCGCGGCATACGGTTCGGACGCGGGATACGGTTCGGGGCTCTCGGCGGACGCCGGGGGCCCCTTCGCGTGCGGGCTCGGGCAGACTGGAACGCATGCCCAATCACGAGAACCTGCTCGGGGGTCCGGCCCCCACCCATCTGCCCGACGACCCCGAGCCGCGCGAACTGCTCGCCTCCGGCGCCGATCCCGCCGACGTCGCGGCGAAGTACCCGGCGTCGTCGCTGGCCTGGGCGCGGCTGGCCGACGAGGCCTACGAGGCCGGGCGCCCGGTGGAGTCCTACGCCTACGCCCGCACCGGCTACCACCGCGGCCTGGACGCGCTGCGCCGGGCCGGCTGGAAGGGCCACGGCCCGGTGCCGTTCGAGCACGAGCCCAACCGCGGCTTCCTGCGCTCCCTGTACGCCCTCGGGCGCGCCGCGCAGGCGATCGGCGAGAAGGACGAGTACGAGCGCTGCACGACCTTCCTGCGCGACAGCTCACCGACCGCCGCCGACACCCTGAGCTGACACCGAGAGCTGACACCGAGAGCCGGCACCCTGAGTTGACGCTCTGAGCCGGCACCCGCCGCGCCCCCCTCACCCTCCCCGGCGTCCCCTTGCGCCTGCTCGCGGGCGCAATGTCGCAATGTCGCAGTATCGCCACAGAAGGGGGGCGCGCGCCGCGGCGGCGTACCCCTGTGCGATTGTTGCCCCGAGTAGTTCGTGTCGTTCACGCGCAGGTCCGATCGCATGTCCACTCGCAGCACGGGATGCACCACGGGGGGCCGGATCGGGGGGCCTGGGTCGTGGCCGCCCCCTGCGCTGCGCGGCACCAGGGGGAGTCCTTGTCAGCACAGCGGAGCCGCCACCGGCACGGCCGGCGGCGGGCGAAGAGACGCGCCTCGATAGCCGGGCCGCTGAGCCTGGTCGTCATCCTCGTCCTCGGCGCGAGCGCCGGATACGCCGCCTGGCACAAGTCCCGCGACACCGCGGAGGCCGCCGCGCCGGACCGCGCCGCCGGCGCCACGGCGAGTACGCCGCCCTCCGCCGCCTCGAACCGCGGCGGCCAGACCCTCGCCTCCCACCCGGCAGGCACCCCGACGACCGGCCGTACGTCACGGTCCGCCGCGCCGACCACCTCTCCCACGCCCGCCCCGACGTCGGTGCCCCAGCACGGCAGCGGCAGCTTCAGCACCGCCAAGGCCAACGGCACGGCCTCGGGCCGCGGCATCATCCGGCGCTACAAGGTCGAGGTCGAGGGCGGTATCACCCTGTCCGCGACCGACGCCGCGCACGAGATCGCCGACATCCTGGCCAACCCGCGCGGCTGGACCGCCGACGGCCATGACGGCTTCCAGCTGGTCTCCTCCGGGCACGCCGACTTCGTCATCAAGATCGCCACGCCCGACACCGTGGACCGGATATGCGGCGCCGCCGGCCTGCTCACCCGCGGCGAGGTCAACTGCGACGTCGGCCCGACCGTCGTGGTCAACCTCAAGCGCTGGATGCTCGGCTCGCCCGAGTTCGACGGCCCGATCGACGGCTATCGCGCGCTGATCATCAACCACGAGGTCGGCCACCGCATCGGCCACCACCACGAGGGCTGCCCGGGGCCGGGCAAGCCCGCGCCGGTGATGATGCAGCAGATCAAGGGCCTCAAGGGCTGTGTCGCCAACCAGTGGCCGTACGACGCCAAGGGCCACTACATCTCCGGGCCTCCCGTCCCCTGACGGCTCCTGCCGCCGCAGGACGGCACACCTCCGCCGAGCAGGCGGCCGAACGGGCGGCCGAGCGGGCATCCTCCCCGGTGAGGCAGGCCGTCGGGTGCCGCGGCACGCCGCGGCCGGCCTTGCCGGATCCGCGCCCACGGCCGATGATCGCGGCGTGGCCCGGTGACCCCGGGCACCCGCACTGGAGGTAACCATGTCCCACCACCCGACCGACGAGGCGGCGACCCCGAACCTCTCGTTCGAGGGCAGCACGCCGTACGAGGACTACGTGCAGGCGTCCGTGCTCACCCATCTGCAGCACCCGCTGTCCGACGAGCCCGGCGAGATGGCCTTCCTGGTCACCACCCAGGTCATGGAGCTGTGGTTCACGCTGCTGGTCCACGAATGGACCACCGCGGCCCGGGCACTGCGCCAGGACGACCTGCCCACCGCGATGGCGGCGCTGCACCGCAGCCTGCCGGAGCTGGAGGCGCTCAACGGCTCCTGGAAGCCGATCGCCCATCTGACGCCCGGGCAGTTCAACGCCTACCGATCCGCGCTCGGCGAGGGCTCCGGCTTCCAGTCCGCGATGTACCGCCACGTGGAATTCCTGCTCGGCGAGAAGTCCGCCTCCATGCTCGTCCCGCACCGCGGCACACCCCGCGCGCACGCCGAACTGGAGAAGGCGCTCAGCGAGCCGAGCCTGTACGACGAGGTCCTGCGGCTGCTGGACCGGCGCGGCTACCGCATCCCCGCGGACGTCCTCGACCGCGACCTCACGCAGCACTACGAGCCGCACCCGGAGGTCGAGCGGGCCTGGCAGCGCGTCTACGCCGCCGACGACCAGGACTCCGACCTCATGCGGCTCGGCGAGACCCTGACCGACATCGCCGAATACGTCTGGCGCTGGCGCAACGACCACCTCGTGGCGACCCGGCGCGCGATGGGCGCGAAGGTGGGCACCGGCGGCTCGGCGGGGGTGGCCTGGCTGGAGAAGCGGGCCACGAAGAACGTCTTCCCCGAACTGTGGACGGCCCGCAGCCATGTCTGAGCCCCTCCCGTACGACGCCCCGCCCGCGCCGGGCCAGGACGCCCCGCCGGCCGCGAGCCCCGCGCCGGGCCTGGACGCCCGAGGTGCTGCCGGCCCGCAGCGCCCGGGCCCGCAAGGCCCCGCCGGCCTCGACGCCCGGGCTGCCGCGCTGGACGCCGCCGACCCGCTCGGGGCCGTCCGCGGCCGGTTCGCGCTCGACGAGGACACTGTCTACCTCGACGGCAACTCGCTCGGCGCGCTGCCCACCTCCGTCCTGCCGCGCCTGGCCGACGTCGTCACCCGCGAGTGGGGCGAGCTGCGCATCAGGTCCTGGGAGGAGAGCGGCTGGTGGACCGCACCCGAGCGGATCGGCGACCGTATCGCCCCGCTCGTCGGTGCCGCCCCCGGCCAGGTCGTCGTGGGCGACTCGACCAGCGTCAACGTCTTCAAGGCGCTCGTCGCCGCCGTCCGGATGGCCAGGCCCGGCCGGACCGAGATCCTGGTGGACGCCGCGACCTTCCCCACCGACGGCTACATCGCCGCCTCCGCCGCCCGGCTGACCGGCCACACCGTACGGGCGGTGCCGGCCGCGGAGATGGCGGTGACGGCCGGCGAGCGCACCGCCGTCGCGCTGGTCAACCACGTCGACTACCGCACCGGGCGGCTGCACGACCTGCCGGGCACCACCGCGGCCCTGCACGCCGCCGGCGCGCTCGCCGTGTGGGACCTGTGCCACAGCGCCGGCGCGCTGCCGGTCGGGCTGGACGCCGCCGAGGCCGACCTCGCCGTCGGATGCACGTACAAATACCTCAACGGCGGGCCCGGCGCGCCCGCCTACCTCTACGTCCGCCGCGCGCTCCAGCCGCTCTTCGACTCGCCGCTGCCCGGCTGGAACTCGCACGCCGACCCCTTCGCCATGAGCTCCGGCTACGAGCCCGCCGCGGGCGCGCCGCGCGGCCGGGTCGGCACCCCGGAAATCCTGTCGCTGCTGGCCCTGGACGCCGCCCTCGACGTGTGGGACGGGGTGGGCATCGACGCCGTGCGGGCCAAGAGCCTGGCCCTCACCGACTTCTTCCTGGAGTGCGTGGCCGCGCTCGTGCCGCCCGGGCGCGTGGAGTCCGTCACGCCCGCGCCGCACGAGCAGCGCGGCAGCCAGGTGTCGCTGCGCTGCGCCGCCGCCAGGGACGTCATGCGGGAGCTGACCGCGCGCGGCGTCGTCGGCGACTTCCGGCGGCCCGACGTACTGCGCTTCGGCTTCACCCCGCTCTACACGCGCTACGCGGACGCCCTGCGCGCCGCCCGCACCCTGGCCGAGCTGACGGCGCAGCCGGGCACACCGACCGCGACCTCCGACAGCCGCGACGCCCCAGCCGCCACCACCGCTACCCGCGACACCGCAGCCCCCGACGCCCCGGCCCCGGACATGAGCGCGGAGCCGAGCACCGACCCGGGCGCGGACCCCGCGCCGGCCCCCGTACGAGAAGGAACGCCCTGACCGATGACCGCCGACCCCGCCCCGCCGCCGCCCGCTTCCCAGGCCGAGGCGGCCGAGGCGGAGGAGGCGTCGGCCTTCGCGCACCCGGCGGTGCCGCCCGACGCCACCGCCGCCTACGGCGACCACCCGGACCAGGTCGTCGACTTCTACCGCCCCCGGGTACGGCGCCCCGGCGGCCGGCCCGCGCCGCTCGTCGCCCTCTTCCACGGCGGCGCCTGGCGGCAGCGCTACGGCCGCGCCCACCTCTCGCCGCTGGCCGCCCGGCTGGCCGCACACGGCTTCGCGGTGGCCTCGGTGGAATACCGGCGCGGCCCGGCGCCCGAGGGCGCGGACGGCCCGCCCAGGCGCTCTGAGGACGCCGCCCAGGACAGCGCCGACGGCTCCGGCTCCCAGCCGCCGCCCGCCGCGGGGCGCTGGCCCGACACCTTCGACGACGTCGCCGCCGCCGTCGACGCCCTGCCCGACCTGGCCGTACGGACGCTGGGCCCGGAGCACGCCGACCCGCGCCGCGTCGTCCTGGCCGGGCACAGCGCGGGCGGCCACCTCGCGCTGTGGGCCGCCGCCCGGCACGTACTGCCCGCCGATTCCCCCTGGCACCGCCCGTCACCTCCCCCGCTCCGCGGCGTCGTGGCGCTCGCCCCGATCGCCGACCTCACCTCGGCGATCCGGCTGCGGGTGTGCTCCGACGCCGTCACCGACCTGCTCGGCGGCCCCGGCCACCGCACCGCCCGGCTCTCGTACGCCGACCCCGCCGCGCTGCTGCCCACCGGTATCGCCGTCACCATCGTGCACGGCACCACTGACAGTGAGGTCCCACCGCAGGTCAGCCGGGCTTTCGCGGGCGCGGCGGCGGCAGCGGGGGAGGAGGTCGTCATGGCGTGGCTGCCCGGCACCGGCCACTACGCCCTCATCGACCCCGCGAGCCCGGCAGCCGCGGCGGTGACGGACGAGCTGGACCAGCTCGCCTGGTGAGCGCCCGGCCGTAGCAGCGCCCGGCGGCGCGAAGCCCCCGGGCAGCACGAAGCCCCCGCGCCGCCCCGAAGGACTTCCGGGACCGGCGCGGGGGCCAGGCGCAAGGCGCGGGGCCAGGCGTAAAGCGCGGCGGCCGGCCGTAAGAGGGAGCGAAAGCCCCGGCCAGGTATCAGCGGCTGCGCTTGGCCAGCCGCTCCACGTCGAGCAGGATCACCGCACGCGCTTCGAGCCGCAGCCAGCCGCGCCCGGCGAAGTCGGCGAGCGCCTTGTTCACCGTCTCGCGCGACGCGCCGACGAGCTGCGCCAGCTCCTCCTGCGTCAGGTCGTGCACGACGTGGATGCCCTCCTCCGACTGCACGCCGAAGCGGCGGGAGAGGTCGAGCAGCGCCTTGGCGACACGCCCGGGCACGTCGGAGAAGACCAGGTCGGACATGACGTCGTTGGTGCGGCGCAGCCGGCGGGCGACCGCGCGCAGCAGCGCGGTGGAGACCTCGGGCCGGACGTTGAGCCAGGGCTGGAGGTCGCCGTGGCCGAGGCCGAGCAGCTTGACCTCGGTCAGCGCGGTGGCGGTGGCCGTCCGCGGGCCGGGGTCGAAGAGCGACAGCTCACCGATCAGCTCTCCCGGACCGACGACGGCCAGCATGTTCTCCCGGCCGTCGGGGGAGGTGCGGTGCAGCTTCACCTTGCCTTCGGTGACGACGTACAGCCGGTCCCCGGGGTCGCCCTCGTGGAACAGCGAATCGCCACGTGCGAGCGTGACCTCGGTCATGGAGGCACGCAGTTCAGCGGCCTGCTCGTCGTCGAGCGCCGCGAAAAGCGGGGCACGGCGCAGAACGTCGTCCACGAGCTCTCTCCTTGTCGACATCGCTGGGATGTCCCCATGATGCATGACGTATCAAACAGTGCGATCAATCACAAGGATGTCTTATCCGCGGTCGCGCGAGTGCCCCGGGGGGCCGATCGGCCCCCTCGCGCACGCCCGGCGGCGGCCATACGAGTGGCCCCGCGGCCGTTTTCCGCTGTCAGCGAACAGCTTCCGCGGCGGCTCACCCGGATCGCCGCCCGGTGTCGGTGGCGGCCCGTAGTCTGGCGGCATGGCGACGAGGAACGGCGCGAACGGCACGGCGGCCCCGGCCGGCGCGGTCGCGGTCAAGAAGAAGGCGAAGGTCGCGCAGACGCATGCGGGGCTCGTACGGCAGGCCCGGCGGATCAACCGCGAGCTGGCCGAGGTGTATCCGTATGCGCATCCCGAGCTGGATTTCGAGAACCCCTTCCAGCTGCTGATTGCCACCGTGCTGTCGGCGCAGACCACCGACCTGCGGGTCAACCAGACGACGCCGGCGCTCTTCGCGCTGTATCCGACGCCCGAGGCGATGGCGGCGGCCAAGCCGGAGGAGCTGGAGGAGATCCTGCGGCCCACCGGCTTCTTCCGGGCCAAGACGCGCGCGGTGCTGGGCCTGTCGGCGGCGCTGCGCGACGACTTCGGCGGCGAGGTGCCGGGCCGCATAGAGGACCTGGTCAAGCTGCCCGGCGTCGGCCGCAAGACCGCCAACGTCGTGCTGGGCAACGCCTTCGGCGTCCCCGGGATCACCGTGGACACGCACTTCGGCCGGCTGTCCCGGCGCTTCGGTTGGACGACGTCGGAGGACCCCGACCAGATCGAGCGGGACGTGGCGGGCCTGTTCCCGAAGTCGGACTGGACGATGCTGTCCCACCGCGTCATCTTCCACGGCCGCCGCATCTGCCACGCCCGCAAGCCCGCGTGCGGCGCCTGCCCGATCGCACCGCTGTGCCCGTCGTACGGCGAGGGCGAGATGGACCCGGAGAAGGCGAAGAAGCTGCTCAAGTACGAGAAGGGCGGCGCGCCCGGCCAGCGGCTCAAGCCCCCGCCGGACTACCCCGGGCAGCCCGCGCCCCCGCTGGCGGCCTCATGACGCAGGCCCGGGGGGCGGGGGCGGACGTCGAGGTGAGCAGGGCGGGCCTGCCCGGCTGGCTCGCCCCGGTCGCCGCGGCGGCCGACCGCATACGCCCCGAGCAGCTCAGCCGCTTCCTGCCGCCCCCGGCCGGCGGCCGGCAGTCCGCCGTGCTCATCCTCTTCGGCGAGCGCCCCGCCCCGCCCGGGGCGCCCGGCACCACGCCGGCCGGCACCCGCCCCGACCTGCTGCTCATCGAGCGGTCCGCCGCCCTGCGCTCGCACGCGGGCCAGCCGTCCTTCCCCGGCGGCGCGCTCGACCCGCAGGACGGCGACCCGGACGGGGAGGGGCCGCTGCGCGCCGCCCTGCGCGAGGCCCGCGAGGAGACCGGCCTGGATCCGGCGGGCGTCCAGCTCTTCGGTGTGCTGCCGCGGCTCTACATCCCGGTCAGCGGCTTCGTCGTGACGCCCGTGCTGGGCTGGTGGCGCGAGCCGAGCCCGGTCGCCGCGGTGGACCCGGCGGAGACCGCCCGGGTCTTCCGGGTGCCGCTCGCCGACCTCGCCGACCCGGCCAACCGCGCCACGTGCGTCCACCCCAGCGGCTTCCGCAGCCCGGCGTTCCTGGTCCAGGACGCGCTGGTGTGGGGCTTCACGGCGGGCCTGATCGACAAGATCCTGCACTTCGCCGGCTGGGAGCGCGCGTGGGACGAGGAACGCACGGTCGAGCTGACCTGAGCCGAGCCGACCTGAGCCCACCTGACCTCAGCAGACCCGAGCCCACCTGACCTCAGCAGACCTCAGCCGGCCTGACGTTTCGCCCCACCGGCCCGTTTACGCCCGTACGGTCCCACGCGCTCAGCTCCGCGTGAGACCGTGTCCCTCGTGAACGTGCTGGACTTCCTGCTCATCCTCGCCGCTGTCTGGTTCGCCGTGGTCGGCTACCGGCAGGGCTTCGTCGTGGGCGTCATGTCGGTGGTCGGCTTCATCGGCGGCGGGCTGCTGGCGATCTACCTGCTGCCGCTGCTGTGGGACCGGGCGACGGGCGACGCGACGCCGGGCTCGGCGGCGGCGCTCACGGCGGTGGCGATCGTCATCGTGTGCGCCTCGGTCGGCCAGGCGTTCACCACCCACCTGGGCAACAAGGTCCGCACCAAGATCACCTGGTCGCCCGCCCGGGCGATCGACGCCAGCGGCGGGGCGCTGGTCAACGTCCTGGCGATGCTGCTGGTGGCGTGGCTGATCGGCAGCGCGCTGGCCACCACGGCGCTGCCGACGATAGGGCGCGAGGTGCGCTCGTCGAAGGTGCTGCTCGGGGTGTCGCGGGTGGTGCCCTCGCAGGCCGACTCGTGGTTCGACAACTTCAGCTCCACCCTCGCGCAGAACGGCCTGCCGCAGGTCTTCGGCACGTTCGGCGCCGAGCCGATCACCTCGGTGCCCGCCCCCGACCCGGCGCTGGTCAACAACCCGGTCGTCACGACGGCCCGGCGCAGCATCGTCAAGGTCGTCGGCACCGCGCCCGGCTGCGGCAAGGTGCTGGAGGGCTCCGGCTTTGTCTTCGCCAAGGACAGGGTCATGACGAACGCCCATGTCGTCGGCGGCGTGTCGGAGCCGACCGTGCAGGTCGACGGCAAGGGCAAGCTGCATGACGCGCGCGTGGTCCTCTACGACTGGCAGCGCGACATCGCCGTCCTGGACGTGCCGGGCCTGGACGCGCCGGCGCTGCACTTCGCCACCACCGACGAGCACACCCGCGACGACGCCATCGTCGCCGGCTTCCCGGAGAACGGCGGCTTCGACGTGCGCGCCGCCCGCGTCCGGGACCGTATCCGCGCCAACGGGCCCGACATCTACCACCGGGGCACCGTGCACCGCGACGTCTACTCGCTGTACGCGACCGTACGGCAGGGCAACTCGGGCGGTCCGCTGCTCACCCCGGACGGCAAGGTCGCCGGCGTCGTCTTCGCCAAGTCGCTGGACGACTCCAACACCGGCTACGCGCTCACCGCCGACGAGGTCGCGCCCGACGTGGCGGCGGGCCGTACCGCGGACCAGCGGGTGGACAGCCAGGGCTGCGCGCTGTGAGGCCGGGGCCGGGGCCCCGGCCCCGGTCAGCCGCGGGAGTGCCGGAGCCTGGCGCCGACCCAGCGGGCGCGGCGGCGCAGGATCCGGGGGATGCCCAGCCGGGCCTCGCCCGGCGGGAAGAGCTCCATGGGAGCCGTGCTGCCGGCGACGGCGGCGCTGCGGCGAGGAGTGCGTGACACATCACGGTAGTCGTGCGTCCAACCCATACGAAGCTACGTGCCCGCGCCGAATGGTCCGTAATCGCCGTGTGCTGGTCCTGTTGGCCTATGCGCCCGGCATTTCAAATGATCGTGAGCTTGTCGTATCAGTGCGGTTACGTTGCAGCGCCGGGCCAGGCGCGGGCGGGGCCACGGCGGCGGACGCGGGCGAGACGGCTAGACGGCGGGGCGGCGGGACAGCGAGATACGGACCCGGGCGCGTACCGGCGGCTCAGCGGTCCGGTTCCGGGTCCTTGAGCCAGTTGACCAGCTCCGCGGAGAAGGCCGCCGGGTCCTCCTCGTGCGGGAAGTGCCCGAGCCCGTCGAAGAGCCGCCAGCGGTAGGGCGCCTCCACGTACTCCCCGCTGCCCGCCGCGCTGCCGGTGCGCACCACCGGGTCGAGCGAACCGTGCAGGTGCAGCGTCGGCACCCGCACCGGCCGCTTCATCCGGCGGTTGAACTGGATGCCGTCCGGCCGCAGCATCGAGCGCACCATCCAGCGGTACGGCTCCACCGTGCAGTGCGCCGTCGAGGGGATCTGCATCGCCCGCCGGTAGACGCCCAGCGCCTCCTCGTCCGGCAGCGAGGGCCCGGACCAGGAGTGGATCAGCTCGCCGACCAGCGCGGCGTCGTCCGCGACCAGCTGCCGCTCGGGCAGCCACGGCCGCTGGAAGCCCCAGATGTACGCCCCGGCGCGGCTCTGCCGCAGGTCGGTGAGCATCGCGGTGCGCCAGCGGCGCGGGTGCGGCATCGAGCACACCGCGAGCCGGCGGACGAGCTTGGGCCGCATCGCCGCCGCCGTCCAGGCCAGGTAGCCGCCGAGGTCGTGGCCGACGAGCGCGGCGTCCGGCTCGCCGAGCGAGCGGATCACCCCGGTCACGTCCAGCGCGAGGTTGCCCGGGTCGTAGCCGCGCGGGGTGCGGTCGCTGCCGCCGACGCCCCGCAGGTCCATCGCGACGGCCCGGTAGCCGGCGTCGGCCAGCGCGGTGAGCTGGTGCCGCCAGGTCCACCAGAACTGCGGGAAGCCGTGCAGGAACAGCACGAGCGGGCCGTCGCCGACCTCCGCGATGTGGAAGCGGGCGCCGTTGGCCGCGACGTCGCGGTGGGTCCAGGGGCCGTCCGGCCGGATCACCGACGCGCTCGACCCGCCCCTGCTCCACGGGTTTCCCGAGCTCTCGGCGAGGTTCATGCCCCAGAGCGTGTCACAGATTGCCGCTCGCCGTGGCGTCCGCCGGGGGCAGCAGCCGCGAGGTCCTGGACGCCTCGGTGGCGCCGCTGCCCAGCGCCGGCGCGCCGCCGTTCAGCTCGCGCGGGTGCGGCTTGGCCTTCTGCAGCACCGCGGCGGTCTGCTTGGCCGAAGTGATGGACCGCTCCGGCTTCTTGACGGCCTTGAAGCGGGAGTACGCGATCGCGCCGAGGATCAGCGCGAGCAGCACGTACGCGCCGAAGACGATGAGGAAGGCCCAGCCCGTCGTGATGCCCAGCGCCTTGAGCCCCCACGCGGCGGCCAGGCTCAGCATCGGCACCGAGAACAGCGCGAGGGCCAGCGCGGCGACGACCGCCGCGCTGCCGAAGGCCGCGCGCTTGGCGTCCTGCCGGAGCTCCGCCTTGGCCAGCGCGATCTCGTCGTGCACCAGGGCGCTCATCTCCGCCGTGGCGGCGGCGAACAGCTGCCCGATGCTGCGACTGTCACCGTTCTGCGCTGCGCTCATCGCGTCCTCCGTCATCGCGTCGTCCACTGCGTCCACTCATACCCGATCATGCCTCAGATGGTGTCAGGTCCGCCGTCGCGGCGGGCCGGTTGGGCGAGCCCGGGCAACCTGGGCAAAGGGCCGGGCCCCGGGCGTACCCGCCGAGAACAGGCGCAGGGCGCCCCGCCGGTGTTCCGGACGGGGCGCCCTGCGCAGGGGTGCCGGCTGCTGGGCCGGGCGGGTGACGCGCGGTCAGGGCCCGGCGCGTCAGTCCTCGCTGGGCGCGCTCGGCAGCTTGCTCTGGATGATCTCCATGACGGAGGAGTCGGTCAGCGTCGTGACGTCGCCCAGCGCCCTGTTCTCCGCGACGTCCCGCAGCAGGCGGCGCATGATCTTGCCGGAGCGGGTCTTGGGCAGCTCGGAGACCACCAGGATGCGCTTGGGCTTGGCGATCGGGCCGAGCGTCTTGCCGACGTGGTCGCGCAGGGCCGCCACCAGGTCGGCGCTGTCCTCCGCGGAGCCGCGCAGGATGACGAAGGCGACGATGGCCTGCCCCGTCGTCTCGTCGGCGGCGCCGACGACCGCGGACTCGGCGACCTTCGGATGCGACACCAGCGCCGACTCGACCTCGGTGGTGGAGATGTTGTGGCCCGACACCAGCATCACGTCGTCGACCCGGCCGAGCAGCCAGATGTCGCCGTCGTCGTCCTTCTTCGCGCCGTCGCCGGCGAAGTAGCGGCCGGTGAAACGCGACCAGTAGGTGTCGATGTAGCGCTGGTCGTCGCCCCAGATGGTGCGCAGCATCGACGGCCACGGCTCGGTCAGCACCAGGTAGCCGCCGGAGCCGTTGGGCACCTCGTTGCCCTCGTCGTCGACGACGGTGGCCGCGACGCCGGGCAGCGGGGTCTGCGCGGAGCCGGGCTTGGCGGCGGTGACGCCCGGCAGCGGGCTGATCATCATCGCGCCGGTCTCGGTCTGCCACCAGGTGTCCACGACCGGCGTCCTGCCGGCGCCGATGTTCTCGCGGTACCAGATCCACGCCTCGGGGTTGATCGGCTCGCCGACGCTGCCGAGGACCCGCAGGCTGCTCAGGTCGAACTTCGCCGGGATGGCGTCGCCCCACTTCATGAACGTGCGGATCGCGGTGGGCGCGGTGTAGAGGATCGTGACGCCGTACTTCTGCACGATCTCCCAGAACCGGCCCTGGTGCGGGGTGTCCGGGGTGCCCTCGTAGATGACCTGCGTGGCGCCGTTCGACAGCGGCCCGTAGACGATGTACGAGTGGCCGGTGACCCAGCCGATGTCGGCGGTGCACCAGTAGACGTCCGTCTCCGGCTTGAGGTCGAAGACCGCGTGGTGGGTGTAGCTGGCCTGCGTCAGGTAGCCGCCGGAGGTGTGCAGGATGCCCTTGGGCTTACCCGTGGTGCCCGAGGTGTAGAGGATGAACAGCGGGTGCTCGGCCTCGAACGCCTCGGGGGTGTGCTCGGCGGACTGCCGGCCGGTGATCTCGTGCCACCACACGTCCCGGCCCTCGGTCCAGTCCACGTCCTGCCCGGTGCGGCGGACCACCAGCACATGCTCGACCTGCGGGGTACGGGCGACCGCGTCGTCGATGGCGGGCTTGAGCGCGGACGGCTTGCCGCGCCGGTAGCCGCCGTCGGCGGTGATGACGAGCTTGGCGTCGGCGTCGTCGATCCGGGAGGCGACCGCGTCGGCCGAGAAGCCGCCGAAGACGACGGAATGGGCCGCGCCGATCCGCGCGCACGCCAGCATCGCGACGACGGCCTCGGGGATCATCGGCAGATACACCGCGACCCGGTCGCCCTTGGTGACGCCGAGTTCGGTCAGCGCGTTCGCCGCCCGGCTCACCTCGTCCTTCAGCTCGGCGTAGGTGATGGCCCGGCTGTCGCCCGGCTCGCCCTCGAAGTGCAGGGCGACCCGGTCGCCGTGGCCGGCCTCGACATGCCGGTCGACGCAGTTGTACGCCACGTTCAGCTCGCCGTCGGCGAACCACTTGGCAAAGGGCGGGTTCGACCAGTCCAGCGTCTGCGTGGGCTCGGTCGCCCAGGTCAGCCGCCGGGCCTGCTCCGCCCAGAACCCCAGCCGGTCGGCGGCGGCCTGCTCGTACGCGGCGGCGGTGACGTTGGCGGCCTCGGTCAGCTCCGCCGGCGGAGCGAACCGCCGCTCCTCCTTCAGCAGGTTCGCCAGGCTCTCGTTGCTGCTCACGCCAGCTCCTTGTCACGGTGTCCCAGATGTCCCGGCACTACCTCACCAGTCCTCGGGCACCCTGACAAGGGTTCACCCGGAAAATGGTTTAGACCTTTGTGGTCAGCCCGTACGTGTCCGGTCCCGGGTCGGGCGCGGCGGCGGGCGGCGGCGGGGACGCCCCGTCCGGCCGTACCGCACGGAAGGTGCCCGTCGCGCGGTCGAGGATGTACGCCTGCGCCTCGCCGACGTGGAAATACATGCCGTGGAGGTGGAGCGTGCCCTCCCGGACCCGGCGTGCCACGCACGGGTGAGCGGTGAGATGGTCGAGTTGCTGGACGACGTTGACGAGGCTGAGCCGCTCGTGGTCGTCGGTGACCGGGCGGTCGGCGAGCGTGACGCCGCCCGCGGGACCGGCCTCGTACGCCCGGCCCATCCGGGCCAGGCTCGGCCGGCCGTGCCGCAGCCAGCGGGTCAGCGGGGTCGGCGCGGTCAGGGAGGTCGGCGGGTTCGATGGTGTCAGCGGGGTCGGCGTGCCCGGCTCGCCCGCGGTCAGCAGCGCCTGCATCGCCCCGCAGCCGGAGTGGCCGCACACCGTGATGCTGGAGACCTCCAGCACCTCCACCGCGTATTCGACCGCCGCGGCGACCGAGTCGCAGGAGGCGTCCGAGCCCGGCGGCGGCATGAGGTTGCCGACATTGCGCACGGTGAACAGGTCGCCCGGCCCGCTGGAGGTGATCATGCTGGTGACCAGGCGGGAGTCCGCACAGGTGAGGAAGAGCTGGGTCGGCCGCTGCCCCTCGCGGGCCAGCCGCGCCAGCTCCTCCCGCACCAGCGGCGCGGTGTTGCGCTGGAAGGCGCTGACCCCGCCGAGCAGCTGCCCGGCGGCGGTGGCCGGCAGTGCGTCGGGGCGCGTGCAGTGGTGGTTGCGCCAGGGCGTCCAGGGATGGCAGGTGTGCGCGCCGGCCGGTTCGCCCAGGGCGCGGCCCGCGTCGTCGCCGACGACGGCCCGGCCGCCGCGCGAGCGGTGCCGCGCGCTCCACGCGCGGAGCGCCTCGTAGGCGGCGTGGTCCATGAACGAGCCGTCGAGCTCGACCACGGTGTCCGCCCCGTCCGGGACCTGCGCGAGCGCCCGGCTCAGCCGCGGCACCGCCAGGAACGTCAACTGCCCGCTCACCCGCACCCGGTGGCCGTGCGGCCCGCGCGTCACGGTGACCCGGGTGCGGGTCAGGCGGCGCAGCGCCAGGAAGAGGGCCACCGCGACGCCGGCCGCCACCCCTTGCAGCACGCCGAGGACGACGACCGTGCCGAAGGTCGCCGCGTAGACGGGGAATTCGCGGTGCCGGCGCACATGGCGGATGTGCGCGAAGCTCACCATGCGCACGCCGACCAGCATCACCAGCGCGGCCAGCGCCGCCAGCGGGATCGCCTCCAGCAGGCCGGCCGCGAGCCCCGCGCACACCAGCACCCACACCCCGTGCAGCACCGTCGAGCCGCGGCTGCGGGCGCCCGCCTCGACGTTGGCCGAGCCGCGCATCGCGCCGCCGGCGATCGGCAGCCCGCCGAGCAGGCCCGAGGCCACGTTCGCCGCGCCCTGCCCCAGCAGCTCGCGGTCCAGCCGGGTCGGCGGGACCTGCTCGGCGGCCGGCAGCCTGGCCTGGAGCGCGTCCACCGCCACCGCCGACAGCAGCGACTCCATGCTCGCCACCAGCGTCACTGTGAGGACGACGGCGGCGACGCCGAGGACCGGGCCCTGCGGCAGCTGCGGCAGCGCGGGCGCCTGCCACGCGGGCAGCTCGACCCGCGGCACCGACAGGCCCGCGGAGGCGGCGGTCGCGAGCGCAACGGCGGCCAGCGGCGCCGGGATCCGCCGCAGCATCCCGCCGGCGCGCCCGCGCAGCCGCCGCCAGCCCAGCAGGACCGCCACGGTGACCGCGCCGATCAGCGGGGTGACGGGGTGGCTGTCCGTCAGCTGGCCGGGCAGGGCGGTGAGGTTGGCCAGCGTGGAGTTCTGGGGGCTGCCGCCCAGCACCACATGCAGCTGGCCGACCGCGATGACCGTGCCGATCCCGGCGAGCATGCCGTGCACGATCGCCGGGCTCACCGCGAGCGCCGCCCTCGCCACGCGCAGGGCGCCGAGCAGCAGTTGCGCGAGCCCGGCCAGGACGGTGACGGCGCAGGTGGCGCGCCAGCCGTAGCGGTGCACGAGGTCGGCGGTGACCACGACCAGGCTGGTGGCGGCGCCGCTGACCTGGAGCGGGGCGCCGCCGAGGGAGCCGGCGACGATGCCGCCGACGACCGCGGCGACCAGGCCGGACTGGAGCGGGGCGCCGGTGGCGAGGGCGATGCCGAGGGAGAGCGGGACGGCGATCAGGAAGACCGTGAGCGAGGCGGACACGTCGTGGGGGGTGCGGACGTCGTGGGGGGTGCGGACGGTGTGGGGGGCGCGGAGCTTCATTTCCCGTCTCCTTCGGTGGGCGGCGGGGCTGCTCGGTGGCGGAGCGTCAGCACTCGCTACGCTCAAGAGCCGGTAAAGAGACGGTAATGCATCGAATGCGGAGAGTGAACCCTGAAGGACGGATAGCCGGGGTATTTACGGCTATCGAGTGATTTGGTGGATGAAACGGCCGGTCGGGCCGGGTACCGGGGGTGAGCGTGCCAGCGTGGTTCGGCGTGTGGTCACCGCCGCGCCCCACCGCGCGGACCCGTCGCGATGCGAGGTACGTACGTATGCACGCCGTGCGCAAGCCGCCCGCCCGCCGCTGTCGCCGCCCTGTCCGTCCCGCCCACGCCTTCGGCCCGGTCCGCCCGGTCCGCCCTGGCCGCTTTGGCTTTACGGCTCGGGTCGCCGCGGGTGTCGCCGCCCTCGCCCTGGCCCTGGGCGCCACCGCCTGCTCCTCGGGCGGCGCGGGTTCGGCCGGCCTCGACGGGCCCGGCGGCCCGGGCGGTTCCGGCGCCGAGGGCCCGCCGCAGGTGCCACCGGTCCGGCAGCTGATCGGCGACGGCTCCACCGCCGACACCGGCCCGCAGCCGCGCCAGCCCGACTTCCGCCGGCTGCGTCCGGGCGAGCAGCCGCCGCAGTTCGTCGTCTTCTCCTGGGACGGCGCCGTCCAGGACGACCGCCACCTCATGTCGTACATCCGCGAGTTCGGCGAGCGCGACGGCGCCGCGATGACGTACTTCGTGAGCGGTACGAGCCTGCTCCCGGCCGGCCGCCAGGACCTCTACGCGGCGCCGCGGCACCCGCGCGGGACCTCCGACACCGGGCTGCCCGCGGACCGGGGTGTCGTCGCGGACACCGTGCGGGAGATGCGGCTCGCCTGGGCGGACGGCAGCGAGATCGGCACGAACTTCAACGCGCACTTCTGCGGTGCGGACGGCGGGGCGGCGGATGCGGCGGGGGATGCGGCGGGGGATTCCGGCGGTTCGGCGGCCTCCGGCGATTCCACCGGGACGGCCGATTCCGCAGACAGCGCCTCGGGGACGTGGACGGCGGACGAGTGGGCCGGCGAGATCCGGCAGGCGCGGGACTTCACGCAGCAGTGGAAGACCGACACCGGGCTCACCGGCCTGGATCCGCTCCCCTTCGACTACGCCAAAGGCGTCGTCGGGGGCCGCCCGCCGTGCCTGAGCGACCCGGCGGGGCTGCCGGCGGCGGCCAAGGCGGCCGGCTTCCGCTATCTCGCCGACCCGACCGCGCAGCCGCAGGTGTGGCCGTCGCAGGTGGACGGCCTGTGGCACTTCCCGGAGCAGGAGGTGCCCGTCCCCGGCCGGGACGTCGAGACGCCCGCCTCCGACCAGGGCTTCCTGTCCGTCCAGTCCGGTACCCCGGCCACCGGCGCCCAGGACCCCGAGCAGAACGCCGCCTGGAGTCGGCAGATGCACGACGGCCTGATCGCCGGCTTCCAGCGCGCGTACGACGGCAACCGCGCGCCGCTGGTCGTCGCCGGCCATCTGGAGTCATGGAACGGCAGCGCGTATCTGAAGGCGGTCGAGGACACCGTCCGCGAGGTGTGCGGGAAGCCGGATGTGCGGTGCGTGTCCTTCAAGCAGCTCGCCGACTGGCTCGACCTGCAGGACCCGCAGGTCCTCGACCGGCTGCGCGCCCTGGACGTCGGTGCGGCCCCCAAGGGCGGCTGGCCGGCGCTGATGCGGGCGACACCCGTCACACCGGACGGGCAGTGAGCACGCTCTCGTCGAGGACAAAACCGGGGTCGATCTGGGCCGTCAGGTCGGCACCGGTCCTGGAGTTTCCCCAGCTTTCCGCGTTCTTCCTGTGGAAAAGTGCCATCTGCTGCGTGTAGCGCCGCCAGTCGCGCTCCTCGTACGCGGCGTCCGCCCGCTCGTGCATCACCCGCAGCGCCTGCTTGTTGCGCTCTTCGAGTGAATCCAGCCGCGGCGGGCGGCCTTTTTCCATCGCCCGGACCCAGTCGGAGTGGCCCACGGTGACCAGCAGGTCGTCGCCGACCTCGTCGCGCAGGAAGGCCACGTCGTCCTCGCCCTGCACCTTGTTGCCGACGACCGCGAGCGCGACCCCGTAGTCGCGGGCGTAGTCGCGGTACTGCCGGTAGACCGCGACGCCCTTGCGGGTCGGCTCGGCGACCAGGAACGTCAGGTCGAAGCGGGTGAACATGCCGGAGGCGAAGGAGTCGCTGCCCGCCGTCATGTCGACGACCAGGTATTCGTCGCGCCCGTCGACCAGGTGGTTCAGGCACAGTTCGACCGCGCCGACCTTGGAGTGGTAGCAGGCCACGCCGAGGTCGGACTCCTCGAACGGGCCGGTCACCATGAGCCGTACGGTGCCGCCGTCCAGGGCGACGGGCCGGGCGCAGGCGGCGTAGACGGGGTTGTCGTCGTCGCCGGTGAGGCGCAGAAGGCGGGAGCCGGAGCCGGGCGGCGTCGTCTTGATCATCGTCTCGGCGGAGGCGATCCGCGGATTGGCGCCGCGCAGATACTCCTTGATCTCCGGCAGGTGCGCGCCGAGCGCCGGCAGTGCGGCGGCCTCCTGCTCGGCGAGCCCGAGCGCGGGCCCCAGATGCTGGTTGATGTCGGCGTCGACGGCGACAACTGGCACCTGGACCGCGGCGAGGTGACGGATGAACAGCGAGGACAGCGTCGACTTGCCGCTGCCGCCCTTTCCGACGAAAGCGATCTTCATGTTCGCCAAGAGTAGTCGGGTCGTTACTTTTGGTGTGCGCGCGGAGTGTCAAAAGCCACTCGTTCGTGGTCGTTTGCCGTGTCGCAGGGTGCGTAGGGTCTTGGGCATGGCTACGAACGCTGACACTCCCGCGGGCCTGCACCCGGGAGATACCCCCAGCGCCGCCGAGGGGCTGTCCACCGATCCGCTGTCCGCTCTCGGCGCGCTGCCCGGTGTGCCCGAGGCGGTCGACGCCGTGCGGCAGGCGGTGGACAAGGTCTACGGCCACCGGGTGATGCGGCGCAGGTCGGACGAGGTCGCCTCGGAGGCCGCGCTGCGCGGGGCGCGCGGGTCCGCGGCACTGGCCGGCGCCGACTGGCCGCTGGAAGAGGTGCGCCGGCGCAGCGACTTCACCGCCGACGAGCAGGCGCGTACGGTCGGCGCGGCGCTGCGGCTGACCGCGGAGGCCGGGCAGCTGCTGGGGATCTGGCGGCGCTCGCCGATGCAGGCGCTGGCCCGGCTGCACCTGGTGGCGGCGGGCGGGGTGGCCGACGACGCGACGGTGGGCCGGCCCCGGCTGGCGGGCGAGCCGGTGGACGAGCCGCTGGTCGACGCGGCGGAGCTGGACCTGCCGGAGCCCTTCGAGGTGACCGCGCGGCTGGACGGCCTGGCCGCGCTGCTGGTGTCCGGCACGGCGGCGCCCGCGCTGGTGGTGGCGGCGGTCGTGCACGGCGAGCTGCTGAGCCTGCGGCCGTTCGGCTCCTTCAACGGGCCGGTCGCGCGGGCCGCCGAACGGGTCGTCCTGGTCGGCAGCGGGCTGGACCCGAAGTCCATCTGCCCGGCGGAGGTCGGCTACGCGGAACTGGGTACGGCCGCGTATCTCGGCGCCCTGGAGGGCTACGCCTCGGGTACTCCCGAGGGCATGGCGGTATGGATCGGCCACTGCGGGCGGGCGCTGGAGCTGGGCGTACGCGAGAGCGTCGCGGTGTGCGAGGCGATGCAGCGCGGGGCGGCCTGAGCGCACGGCTCGGGCGGCCGGGTGGCTCGGGCAGCCGGCGCGGCCGTGGCGCCGGGTGGCCCGGGCGGTTCGGCGGCGCACGTCAATGCGGCGGCACCGGAGGGTGCCGCCGCTGGCATGTCCGCCGCGTTACCAGTGCGTGCGCGAATCGTGCCGATCAGGTCGGGGACTTCGCCCGTCACCTGGTGCGGCTGGCCCGGTTGGCGGGTCGGCTACGCGTGGGTGCCCGGCATCCATGCTCGGTCCGTGGGGCCAACTGCTGTGAGCTGCGGTCTTCCTCTCGGAAGTCCGTGGTCTCGCGGGCCGCTCACTCTTTTCTACCGCTGGGCCGCTCCCAGCGGAACCCCCTGTCCCGCTTCTTTACTTTTCCGGCGGATGCGATGAATCAGGACATAATCGCCGGGCGGCGGCGCCGGGCCGCCAGCCACACCAGCCCGGCGGTCGCTGCCGCCGCGCCGACCGCGGCGAAGGCGAGCACCGGGGCCGGCGGCATCGACAGGTTCGGGATGCGCTGGTTCAGCCGCACCGGGCGGTTGAAGGTGAGCACCGGCCACTCACGGGCGACCGCCTCGCGGCGCAGCGCCCGGTCGGGGTTGACCGCGTAGGGGTGGCCGACCGACTCCAGCATCGGGATGTCGGTGATCGAGTCGCTGTAGGCGAAGGAACGCTCCAGGTCATAGCCCTCCGAGCGGGCCAGCTCCTCGATCGCCGCGGCCTTGGCCGGACCGTAGACGTAGTGCTCGATCTCGCCGTTGTACGCCCCGTCCTCGACGATCATCCGGGTGGCCACCACGTGGTCCGCGCCGAGCATCTCGCCGATGGGCTCGACCACCTCGGAGCCGGAGGCGCTGACGATGACGACATCACGCCCGGCGGCGTGGTGCTCCTCGATCAGCGAGGCCGCCTCGTCGTAGATGATCGGGTCGATGAGGTCGTGCAGGGTCTCGGCGACGATCTCCCTGACCTGCTGGACATTCCATCCTTTGCACAGCTCGGACAGGTATTTGCGCATGCCTTCCATCTGGTCGTGATCTGCGCCGCCGACCAGGTACACGAACTGGGCATATGCGGTGCGCAAAACCGCGCGCCTGTTGATGAGGCCGCCCTGGTAGAAGGACCGCCCGAAGGCGAGTGTGCTGGACTTGGCGATCACGGTCTTGTCGAGATCGAAGAAGGCCGCGGTGCGCGGTGGCAGGTGGTTTTCCACGGGACGAGCATAGGCAACCACCATTCGGCGTAAGGTCAGGCGCGTGGGTTTGCTCTGGAAGGCCATCGGGTACACCATGGAAGTCACGGATCGTTCGCGACCGTGCTAACCCGGTCTGGCTCCTCCCCCCCCGAGTCGGACTGTGGGGACGACCCCCGCTCTCCCCCCCGGCGGGGGTCGTCGCATGTCCGGACCCGTTCTGCCGCTCTCGGCCGGGTCCCGCGGCGTCCTCTCTCATCTTGCTCTCCTTCGCGCGTGTGTGCGTCTCGATCAGTACGTGCGATCACGCTCGGTAATCGTTACGCGGACGGCGTGAAGTCACCGGTGTGAGTGACGAGTTATCCACAATCGCGGAGTTGTCCACAGTTTCCGGACCAAGATCATCTTGAATCCGGTTTCTCACCCCACGCTGATGTCAGCCGCGCACGCCGTGCGCGCAAGACAAGCGACGGGGGATGAAAAATGTTCGGATCCAGCACGCCCGGACCTCAGCAGGCGACAGCCGAACGCACGGGCGGGCCGCTGATTGTCACCGAGGACGAATGCCTCCTCGACGATCTGCTGCGGTTGTGCGCAGCCGCCGGTTCGGAACCGGAAGTCGTCTTCGGCGCGCCCCCGCGCGCCGCGAGCTGGGACACCGCCCCGCTCGTCCTCGTGGGAGCGGAAGCCGGCAGGCACGTGCGCGCGGTCGCCCGCAGAGGGGGAGTCCTGCTCGTCGGGCGGGATCCCGACGACGCCGAGATCTGGCGCACCGCCCTCGACATCCGCGCCGACCACGTCCTGCTGCTCCCCGACGCCGAGCACTGGCTCGTCGACCGGATCGCCGACGTCGCCGAAGGCGTCGGCCGCCCGGCCCTGACCGTCGGCGTGGTCGGCGGACGCGGCGGCGCCGGCGCCAGCACCCTGGCCTGCGCCCTCGCCGTCACCTCCGCCCGCGCCCGGCGGCGCACGATGCTGATCGACGGCGATCCGCTCGGCGGCGGCATCGACATCCTCGTCGGCGCCGAACGCTCCGGCGGCCTGCGCTGGCCCGACCTCGCCGACTCGCGCGGACGCGTCAACAGCGCGGTGCTGGAGGAGTCCCTGCCCCGGCTCGACGCGCTGAGCGTCCTGAGCTGGGACCGCGGCGACCAGGTCGTCATCCCCGCGCAGGCCATGCGCTCCGTGCTCGGCGCCGCCCGGCGGCGCGGCGGCCTGGTCGTCGTCGACCTGCCCCGCAGGGTGGACGAGGCGGTCGCCGAGACGCTGCGGCAGATCGACATCGGCCTGCTCGTCGTGCCCGCGGAACTGCGGGCCGTCGCCGCGGCCACCCGGGTCGCCGCCGCCTTCAGCATGGTCCTCAAGGACCTGCGGGTGGTCGCCCGCGGCCCCTTCACCGAAGGCATCGACGACCGCGAGACCGCCCGGCTGCTCGGACTCCCGCTCGCCGGCGAACTGCCCCCGGAAAGCCGCCTCCCGGCCCTCGGCAGCGGCGGCCCACCGGGCTCCTCCGGCCGCGGACCACTGGCCGGCTTCTGCACCGCCTTCCTCGACCGGGCATTCGCAGGTGACGGGAGCGTGCCCGCATGAGCCGCGACATGCTCGACGCGGTGCGGCTGCGGCTGGCCGAGCACGGCGGCGAGGCCACCCCCGCCCGGGTCACCGCCGCGCTGCGCGCCGAGGGCCGGCTGCTCGGCGACACCGAAGTGCTCGGCGTCGTCAGCGCCCTGCGCTCCGAACTGGTCGGCGCGGGGCCGCTGGAGGCGCTGCTCGCCGACCGCGAGGTCACCGACATCCTGGTCAACGCGCCGGACGACGTCTGGATCGACCGCGGCCGGGGCCTGGAGCGGGCCGCCGTCCGCTTCCCCGACACCGCCGCCGTCCGCCGCCTCGCCCAGCGCCTGGCCACCACCGCGGGCCGCCGCCTCGACGACGCCCACCCCTGGGTCGACGCCCGGCTGCCCGACGGCACACGCCTGCACGCGGTGCTCCCGCCCGTCGTCGTCGGATCGCCGTGCCTGTCCCTGCGGGTCGTGCGCTCCCGCGCCTTCACCCTCGCCGAGCTGACCGCCGCGGGCACACTCGACGCGGGGACGGCGGCGCTGCTGCGCTCCGTCCTCGACGCCCGACTGTCCTTCCTGATCAGCGGCGGCACCGGCTCGGGCAAGACCACCTTGCTCAGTAGCCTGCTCGGCCTGGTCGACCCCGCCGCCCGCATCGTCCTGGCCGAGGACTCCGCGGAGCTGCGCCCCGACCACCCCCATGTCGTCCGCCTCGAAACCCGCCCGGCCAACCAGGAGGGCGCCGGCGAAGTCACCCTCCGGGACCTGGTCCGCCAGGCCCTGCGCATGCGCCCCGACCGCCTCGTCGTCGGCGAGGTCCGCGGTCCCGAGGTCACCGACCTCCTCAGCGCCCTCAACACCGGCCACGAAGGCGGCTGCGGCACCGTCCACGCCAACGCCGCCGCCGACGTCCCCGCCCGCCTCGAAGCCCTCGCCTCCACTGCGGGCCTCGACCGCGCCGCCCTCCACAGCCAACTGTCCGCCGCCCTCTCCCTCGTCATCCACCTCACCCGCACCCCGGCCGGCCTCCGCCACGTCTCCGAGATCCACGTCCTCCACCTCACCCCGGACGGCCTGGTGACGACGGTCCCCGCCCTCACCTCCACCCCGAACGGCCCCCCGACCCGCGGCCCGGGCTGGCCACGCCTGACGGCGCTGTGCGAGCGGGGGACGTCATGAGGACGAACACGCCCCGCGGGCAGCGCTCCTGGGCGCTCGGGCCGCACGGGGATCGGCGATACGCCACCGGCCGGGCTGACGCTGCCGCGAGCACGGTTCTGCGCCGGGACGTCGGGCGGGCGGGGCCCTTGGGCGCTCACGCTGCCGCGAGCACGGGCCGGCGGTGCGGCGCCGGACGTGCCGCTGGCGCGTGGGCGGGTTCGGGCGTGCTGCCTGGCCGGCCGGGTGCCGTGCGCCTGCCGTGGCCTGCACGGGACGCCCGGTGCTGGGCGGTTGGACGCGGGATGCCGGAGGTGCGCGATGAGGACGCCTGAGTCCCTGGCGGTGATGTGGGCGGCGACGCTCTGCGCGGTGGCCCTGGTCTGCACGGCGCTGGACGGTACCGGCCCGCGCCGCCGGGCCCGGCGTGTACTCGACGGCAGCCGCCGTATGAGCCGCTGGCCCGGGTTGCGCCGCCGGTCCAAGCGCTGGGGCGGGGGACTGCCGGAGGGCGAGCCTGCCCGCGCCCGTGGGCCACGTACCGGCTGCGCCGACGCCCGGAGCGACTGCGGCAGGCGCAAGCCTCGCGGGCTGCGGTTCCCACGTGCCGGGCGGCCCGGCGGATGGGACCGCCGGGACGGTTCCTGCCCTGCGGGGGCGGGCTGCCGGGAGGGTGCCGGGGGTGGCTGCCGGGGCGGCGCGGATTCCTGCCCTGCGGGGGCGGATTGCCGGGAAGGTGCCGAAGGCGGCGTGTGGCGCCGAGGCGGGGGGCTCTTGCGGGGGCCGGAAGGGTGGTGCGTGCCGGGGGGTGGGGTGCTGGCCGTGGTGACGGGGTCCGTGGTGCCGCTGGTTGCCGGGGCGGTGGCCGTTCCGCTCGTGGGGCGGGCGCTGCGGCGGCGGGCCGAGCGGGCAGCCGCCGAGCGCGCGGCTGCGGCCGTCGGGGCGCTCTGCGCGGCGCTGGCCGGCGACCTGCGGGCCGGGCGCCCGCCGCATATCGCGCTCGGCGAGACGGTCGAGGCGGCCGGGTGGGCCGCCACGCCCGAGCTGGCCGGTACGGCGCGGCTGCTGCTCTCGGCAGCCCGCTTCGGAGGTGACGTGCCGCAGGCACTGCGCACCGCCGCCCGGCAGTCCGAGGGCACCCGAGGTCTCGCCGCGATGGCGGCCTGCTGGCAGGTGGCCGTCGACGGCGGCGCGGGCCTGGCCGGTGCGCTCGACCGGGTGGCAGCCGCCCTGCGCGCGGAGGCCGACCAACGCGACGACCTCCGCGCCCAGTTGGCCGGCCCCCGCTCCACCGCGGCTCTGCTCGCGCTCCTCCCCGGCTTCGGCATCACCCTCGGCACCGGGCTCGGCGCCCACCCCGCCCGGACGCTCCTCCACACCCCGACCGGTCTCGCGTGCCTCATGACCGGCGCCCTCCTTGAATGGGCGGGCCTCGCCTGGACGGCCCGCATCATCCGCACGGCGGAATCCGGCCCGGCGGCATCGACCCGCCCGCGCTCCGTGAAGCCGGCCGCTTCGTCCTCCGCCGGGTCACTGCGGCCGGCCGTGGTCGCGAGGCCACCGGCGCTGGGCCCGGCGTGGCCGGCCGAGCACGCGTCGCCGCCCGGGTCGCCGCTTCGGGCGGCGGAGCTGGGGAGCTGGGGCGACCCCGCGCCTTCCGCCGAGTCGCTACGGCCCGCGGTGGTGCCGAGGCCGCCGTCCGGTGCGGCGAGCACCGGCTCGTCCCCGGACCGGGCGTGGCCGGCCCGGCCGACCGGGGGATCGGAGCGGTCGGAGGCGATGGCGGTGGCGGTCGTCGCGGTCGGCGGAGTTGTCCACAGCCTGGGGACAGTTGCGCTCGGGGCGGTGGCAGTCGCGGCGGTCGCGGGCGCGGCTGCGAGGAGCCGGCGCCGGCGGAGACGGGTACGGGGGCTGGGCGAGGTGCTGGGGCGCGGGCCGGTCCGAGGGGCTGAGCGCGAGCGCTGGTGGCGACGGGTCGAGGGGCCGGTGCGGCGCTACGGGCCGGGCCCGGCAGTCGGGCTCGGGCTGGCGATGGCACTCGGCGGGGTGCTGGGCGCCCTGGCTGGGCTGGTCGCGGCCCTCGGCGTCGGACGATGGCTGAAAGGCCGTCAGCGGGCCACAGAGAGCCGCGGAATGACGCCGGAGCCCGATCCGGCCCAGCTCCCGCTGTGCGCCGATCTGATGGCCGCGTGCCTGGCAGCCGGGGCGACCCCCGGAGACGCGGCGGGCGCGGTGGGCGCGTGTCTGGGCGGGCCGCTCGGGGACGCGCTGATACGAGCGCGGGCCGAGCTGCGGCTCGGCGGGGACCCGGCGGAGTGCTGGCTGCGCTTCGGCGGTGCCCAGCCCGCCGCCCGCGAGCTGGGCCGGTGCCTGGCCAGGGCGTCGACGATCGGCAGCGCGCCGGTGGCGGAGATGACCCGGCTGGCCGCGGACCTGCGCGCCGCCCACGGCCGCGCCGCCCTGGCCGCGGCCCGCCGCGCGGCGGTGCTCGCCACCGCACCGCTCGGCCTGTGCTTCCTGCCCGCGTTCCTGCTGGTGGGCGTCGCCCCGGTGGTGATCGGCCTGGCCGGCACGATCCTCGGCGCCGGCCCTGGCTGACGCGTTGCGCCTGCCGGCGCGGCAGACGAGCCGCGGCGGCACCTGCCGGGGGAGCCCGCAGCCCGCGCGCAACGCCGGTGCCGGAGCCCGGCACGGAGGCTCCGGTACCTGCCTGGGCGGCCGGGCGGCTCGCGCCGAACAGGTCGGCGGGTGGCCGGCAGCCACAGAAGGGCTCACAAGACCCGGGGCGTGGATGCGCACGCCCCGAAACAGTCCGGGAGCGACCCGGAGAGATCGACACAACGGAGGGAAAGCCCATGAGCGACGTCAAGGTGCCGGGTGCGGCCACGGGTGGCCGGCGGTGGACAGCGGAGTGGTGGAGCCGCAGGGTGCGGGTCTGCCGGGAGGCGGGGGAGGTGGGGATGAGCACGGCGGAGTACGCGGTCGGGACGATCGCCGCGTGCGGCTTCGCCGCGGTGCTCTACAAGATCGTGACGAGCAGCGCGGTGCGGACCGCACTCACCGGCGTGATCACGAAGGCGCTCCATGTGCCGTTCTGACCCCACACCGCTACGCAGCGCGGCCCCGGACAAACGTCCCGGGCCGCGCCCCTCCCCACCACCCCCGCGAGTCCCGGCCGTGTGGCCCGTACGCCCCTGCGGGCCGGGCCGGAGGGGCAGTGCCGGAGAGCGGTCCACCCTGGCGCCCCCGCGTGCCCTGCGGGCGGAGTGCGGATCCCGTTCCGGGGACGGCTCGCGGGGAGGTCGCGGGCCGGGCTCTACCTCGGAGCTCGCCGGCGGCCCGGCGGCGTGGCGCGTGCGCCGCTTCGGGGTGGGCGTGAGGAGAGACGCCGGGCGGCGCCGCACTCTGACGTCCCCGCGTGGCTCGGGGGTGGGGTGCGCGTCCGGCTCCGGGGCAGGTTGGGCGGGGGCTTTCGGGCTGCGGGTCGTGGCGGTGGCCGTCCGGGGGGATGGCATGTGCTCGGCGTTCCGCTCCGAGGTGGCCTCGGGCCGAGGGGCGGGGCGGCGGGCTGGCGCTCTTTGGCCACGGGGTCGGGGCAGGCGCGGGCGCTTGGTGCGCGGGGAGGCGGGCTATGTCACGGCGGAGACGGCGGTGGTGATTCCCTCGCTGGTCGTTGTGGCCGGGTTGCTGATCTGGGGGCTGATGGCCGGCGTCGCTGAGGTGGAGTGCGTGGACGCCGCGCGGGCCGGGGCGCGGGCGGCGGCGAGGTCGGAGGCGGCCGGGGATGTGCTGCGGGCGGCGCGGGAGGCGGCGCCGGCCGGGGCGCGGGTCAGCGTGGGGCGGCACGGGGACATGGTCGAGGTGCGGGTGACGGTGCCGCGGCCCCGCTTCCCCGTCACTCTGACGGCCCAGGCTTCCGCGCTCGCCGAGGACACGGTGGACGGGGGTGACGAGCCGTGAGGAGGGCCGGGCGGGACGGGGAGCGTGGGTCGGCGACGGTGTGGTCGCTGGGGGTCGTGGCCGTCCTGCTGGCCCTCTTCGCGGCGGGGTTGCTGCTGGTCCAGGCGGTGGTGCTGCGGCACCGCGCGGGCGCCGCGGCCGACCTCGCGGCGCTGGCTGCGGCAGACCACGCCCTGGACGGGCGTGAGCGTGCCTGCGCGCTGGCGGCGAAGGTCGCGACGGCCCAGGGCGCCCGCCTGGCGGACTGCACGGTGACCGGCGAGGTCGCCGACGTGGTGGCGGAAGTCCACGGAGTCCGCATCCGCTCCCGCGCGGGCCCACCGCTGCCCACGCCAGGCACCGCAAGCGCCCCCGACGGCTGAGCACACCCCCCGCCGGCCCGCGGTGGCGGCGAGCCTCCGCCACCTCACCGATCACCCGCCCGACCCGCCCCGCATGGCGGAGGCCCCCCGGCTGTCAGCTCACCCAAAAGGCGCGGGGCAGCCCCACCCTGCGGCGCAGCTGCCCCCACCCGCCGGGCGGCTCGGCACGGCAGCAGCAGCCGCACCCGTTGCATGGCTCACCCTGCGCGGCGGCCGTCCCTTCACCCGTCGCCGTGCCGCCCAGGCAGCCCCTTCCACCGCCAGCGCACCCACCGCCGCAGAGGCAACCTCCCCTGCCTTCTACTCACTCGGCGCCACGGGAGGTCGGCTCCGAAACCGGGACGTCGGCGCCCTCCGGCCTGCAGCGTCGGCCCCACCGCCGCCCACCCCGGCATGGCGGAGGGTGCCCCTCACCCCTCTGATCCACCCGGCACGGCAGCCGTCCCTTCACCCGGCCGAGCGCCCGGCCGGGTGAGGGACGCCCTACCCGTCGTCGGTTTCACCGGTGTGGCGGAAGCGGCCCCCTCCTGCGCCCGCAGCCGTCCCCTCAGCCGCCGTCCCCTCAGCCGCCGTTGCCTCATCCGGCGTGGCAGCGTCGGCCCTACCCCGTGTCGCCTCACCCGGCGTGGCAGGCGTCGTCTCATCCGGCCGAGTGGTTCGGCCAGGTAGAAGCGGCCCCGCCCTGCGCTGTCTCGCCCGGCGTGGTGGCCGTCTCTGCCCGGCCGAGCTGCCCGGGCGGGCAGAAGCCGCCCTACCCGTCGTCGGCTGACTCGGCGTGGGCGGACGCGGCCCCATCGGCCGGCGGCCCGCCCCGCGCGGCGGCCGTCTCCTCAGCCGTCGTCCCCTTGCCCGGCGTGGCAGCTGGCCTCACTTCGCGCCGTCTCACCCGGCCGGGTGGAAGCGGCCTCACCCGTCGTCGGCTCACCCGGCGTGGCAGCCGTCGCCTCACCTTGCGGCGTGGAGGCCGCCCCGCCCTGAGCTGAACCCAACGCGGCGGCCGTCGCCTCACCCCGCGGCGTGGAGGCTCCCTCGCCCCGCGCCGCAGAGCCCGGCCCGCCCGGCGCTGCGGCAGGCGGCTCCGAAGGCGGGGTGGGGGTCAGGAGGGTGGTGAGGAGGCGGATGGCGGCGGGTTTGTTCAAGGGGTCGTTGGCGTTGCCGCATTTGGGGGATTGGACGCAGGACGGGCAGCCGGAGTCGCATTCGCAGGAGGTGATGGCCTCGCGGGTGGCGGTGAGCCAGGTCAGGGCGGTGTGGAAGGCGCGTTCTGCGAAGCCGGCGCCGCCGGGGTGGCCGTCGTAGACGAAGACGGTGGGCAGGCCCGTGTCGGGGTGGAGGGGGACGGAGACGCCGCCGATGTCCCAGCGGTCGCACGTGGCGAAGAGGGGGAGCAGGCCGATGGAGGCGTGCTCGGCGGCGTGCAGGGCGCCGGGGAGCTCGTCGGGGTGGATGGCGGCGGCGTCGAGGTGGGCGTCGGTGACCGTCCACCACACCGCGCGGGTGCGCAGCGTGCGCGGCGGGAGGTCCAGCTTCGTCTCGCCGAGGACCTCGCCGGTCACCAAGCGGCGGCGCAGATAGGACACCACCTGGTGGGTCACCTCGACCGAGCCGAAGTGGATGCGGGCCTCGCCCCACGGCTCCTCGACGTCCGAGGAGAGCACCCGGATGGCCGTGGTGTCCCGGGCCATCGTGGAGTAGGGCGGGTCCGCCCGGGTGACGAGGGCGACACCGTCGTCGAGGTCCAGCTGCTCGACGAGATACGTGCGCCCCTGGTGCAGATGCACCGCCCCGTCGTGCACGGCGGTGTGCGCCGAGCCCGCGTCCACCGTGCCGAGCAGCCGCCCCGTCGCGGACTCCACCACCTGCACCGGCTTGCCGCCCTCCCCCCGGATGTCGGCGAGGTCGGCGGCGCGTTCCCGGCGGGTCCAGTACCAGCCGGCCGCCCGCCGCCGCAGCAGCCCGCGCCGCTCCAGCTGGCCCAGCAGCGCCGGCGCCTGCTCGCCGAAGAGGGGCAGGTCCTCCTCGGTGAGCGGCAGCTCCGCCGCCGCCGCGCACAGATGCGGGGCGAGCACGTACGGGTTGTCCGGGTCCAGCACCGTGGACTCCACCGGCTGCTCGAAGATCGCCTCCGGGTGGTGGACCAGATACGTGTCGAGCGGGTCGTCCCGCCCGACCATCACCGCGAGCGCCCCCTGCCCCGAGCGCCCGGCCCGCCCGGCCTGCTGCCACAGCGAGGCCCGCGTGCCGGGGTAGCCGGCCAGCACGATCGCGTCCAGGCCCGAGATGTCCACGCCCAGCTCCAGGGCGGAGGTGGACGCCAGGCCCAGCAGCCGGCCGGAGTGCAGGTCCCGCTCCAGGGCCCGGCGCTCCTCCGGCAGGTAGCCGCCCCGGTAGGCGGCGACCCGCCCCGGCAGCGAGGGATCGATCTCGGCGAGGCGTTCCTGCGCGATCATCGCGACCAGCTCAGCGCCGCGCCGCGAGCGTACGAAGGCCACCGTCCGGGTGCCCTGGAGCACCAGGTCGGTGAGCAGGTCCGCGGACTCCGCGGTGGCGGTGCGGCGCACCGGGGCGCCGTGCTCGCCGGACAGGTGCGTCAGCGGCGGCTCCCACAGGGCGAAGGCCAGCTCGCCGCGCGGCGAGGCGTCGTCGGTGATCTCCGCGACGGGCACGCCGGTGAGCCGGGTCGCCGCCCGCGCCGGGTCCGCGGAGGTCGCCGAGGCCAGCAGGAAGACCGGCTCGGCACCGTAACGGGCGCACACCCGCCGCAGCCGGCGCAGTACCTGCGCCACGTGGGAGCCGAAGACACCCCGGTAGGTGTGGCACTCGTCGATCACGACGTAGCGCAGATGGCGCAGGAAGGACGACCAGCGGGCGTGGCCCGGCAATATGCCGCGGTGCAGCATGTCGGGGTTGGTGAGCACGTAGGTGGCGTACTGCCTCACCCATTCGCGTTCTTCGACGGGCGTGTCGCCGTCGTAGACCGCGGCCCGCACCGCCGTGCCCAGCGGAGCCGCGAGCGCCGCCACCGCCCGCCGCTGGTCGGCGGCCAGCGCCTTCGTCGGCGCCAGGTACAACGCGGTCGCCCCGCGCCCCCCGGACCCCCCAGCCCCGCCCGACCCGCCCGAGCCCCCCGACCCGCCTGAGCCGCCGGCCCCGCCCGACCCGCCCGAGCCCCCCGTACCCCGGAAACCCCCCGACCCGCCCGACCCCCGGGAACCCCCCGGCGCACCGCCGGCGGCCTCCGCCCCCTCCAGCAGCGCACTGAGCACCGGCGCCAGATACCCCAGCGACTTCCCCGACGCCGTCCCCGTCGCCACGACCACCGACGTGCCGCCCGCCGCCAGCTCCGCCGCCCGCGCCTGGTGCTCCCACGGACGGGCGATCCCGGCCGCCTCGATCGCCGCCACGACCTCCGCCCGGATGCCCGCCGGCCAGGATGCATGACGTCCGACCCGCGGGGGCAGGTGCTCCGTATGGGTGATGCGCGCGGCACGGTCCGCCCCCGCGGCGAGCCGCTCGAGAGCGCGGCGGGGGGACGGGCCGGCGTGCGCCGACTGCGGAAGACGATCCTGGGCCATCGGCACTCAGTGTGTCACCGGCGTGCCGGACAAACGCGGTAAGGCGTCGTGCTCGCCCACCGCGAAGTGATTGAATGCCATCGCGGCTGCCGGTCCTTCGCCTACCGTTCGGTGGGAGAAGGACCCTTACTCCTCGGTGGGGAGGCCCCTGGGGGAGTCGCGTCGATGCAAGGTGCTGGAGGATCCGTGGACCTGTCCCTGTCGACCCGAACCGTCGGCGATCGCACGATCGTCGAGGTCGGCGGCGAGATTGATGTGTACACCGCGCCCAAGCTGCGTGAGCAGCTGGTGGAGCTCGTGAACGACGGCAGTTACCACCTGGTCGTGGACATGGAGGGAGTCGACTTCCTCGACTCCACCGGACTGGGCGTGCTCGTCGGCGGACTCAAGCGGGTGCGTGCGCATGAGGGATCGCTGCGTCTGGTGTGCAACCAGGAGCGCATCCTGAAGATTTTCCGTATCACCGGTCTGACCAAGGTGTTCCCGATCCACACCTCGGTCGACGAGGCTGTCGCGGCGACCGACTGATCTTCGCCCGAGCGAAGGGGTACCGGACGGTGTCGCCGTCCGGACCCCTGTGATGCCCGTGTCATTCGAGGGGGAGGCCATGCCCACCGTAGAACTGCTCTTCAGCGCCCAGCCGGAGCATGTGCGCACCGCACGGCTCGTCGCGGCTGCCGTGGCGCGCCGGGCGGGGGTGGACGAGGCGGCTCTGGACGAGGTGCGGCTCGCGGTGGGCGAGGCGTGCAGCCGGGCGGTGGGCCTGCACCGCAGCAACGGCGTCGAGGCGCCGGTGCGGGTGATGCTCAACGAGGACGAGAAGTCGTTCTCCATCGAGGTCGCGGACGAGGTCCCGGGCAATGCCGCGGGCTCCGCGCCCGACTCCGGCGCCGACGAGGCCGCCGACGACGAGGGCGAGATGGGCCTGGCCGTCATCAGCGGCCTGGTCGACGACGTCAAGGTGATCGAGGGCGCCAACGGCGGAGTGATCCGCATGAGCTGGCCCACGCCCTGAGCAACCGCATTACGCCGGCATTGTTTCGCGTGCCCGCGATTATGGCCGGAATTCCGGCGCAATCCTCTGCGAGCACCCTTTTCTGATCTTTCCCGGCTCCCTACACTCCGGACATCCTGCTCAGCTCGCCTGAGCGTCGCGGCTTAGTCGACCGCCGAGCCGTAGGAGCCGCACGCCCATGCGCCAAACGTCAAGGAGGACGAATGGCGGGGCCACTCAACGAAGAGTTCAGCATGCTCGCCGCCGCGCATCCGGTGCTCACCGACGGAAACCGGCTGCTCGTATGGATCATCGCGGTCGTCGCCGTCGCGGCGCTGGCGCTCGCCGCGGTCCTGGTACGTCAAGTGCTCGCGGCGGACGAAGGCTCCGACGCCATGAAAAAGATCGCCGCTGCCGTGCAGGAAGGCGCCAACGCCTACCTCGCCCGGCAGTTCCGCACCCTCGCGGTCTTCGCCTTCGCCGCGTTCTTCCTGCTCATGCTGCTGCCCGCGGACGACACCTCGCAACGTATCGGCCGGTCGATCTTCTTTCTCGTCGGCGCGCTTTTCTCGGCGATCACCGGATACGTCGGAATGTGGCTCGCGGTACGCAGCAATGTGCGGGTCGCGGCGGCGGCGCGGGCCGCGACACCGGAAAGCGGAGAACCACCCGCGGACCTCACGGACGTATCGCACCGGGCCATGAAGATCGCATTCAGGACCGGCGGCGTCGTCGGAATGTTCACCGTCGGACTCGGGCTGCTCGGGGCGTCCGCCGTCGTCCTGGTCTACAAGGCCGACGCGCCCAAGGTCCTGGAGGGATTCGGGTTCGGCGCGGCGCTGCTGGCGATGTTCATGCGGGTCGGCGGCGGCATCTTCACCAAGGCCGCCGACGTCGGCGCCGACCTGGTCGGCAAGGTCGAGCAGGGCATCCCCGAGGACGACCCGCGCAACGCCGCGACCATCGCGGACAACGTCGGCGACAACGTCGGGGACTGCGCCGGCATGGCCGCCGACCTGTTCGAGTCCTACGCCGTCACCCTGGTGGCGGCACTCATCCTCGGCAAAGTGGCCTTCGGCGACGCGGGCCTCGCCTTCCCCCTCCTCATCCCGGCGATCGGCGTGCTCACCGCCATGGTCGGCATCTTCGCCGTCGCGCCCCGCCGCTCCGACCGCAGCGGCATGTCGGCCATCAACCGCGGCTTCTTCGTCTCCGCGCTGATCTCCCTGGCCGGCGTCGCCGTGGCCGTCTACACCGCCCTGCCCTCCTCCTACGCGGACCTGCACGGCGTCGGCCCCGACATCACCGGCCACGCCGGCGACCCGCGCGTGCTGGCCCTGGTCGCGGTCGCCATCGGCATCGTGCTCGCCGCGCTGATCCAGCAGCTCACCGGCTACTTCACCGAGACCACCCGGCGCCCGGTCCGCGACGTCGGCCGCACCTCGCTCACCGGCCCGGCCACCGTCGTGCTCTCCGGCATCTCCCTCGGCCTGGAGTCGGCGGTCTACTCGGCGCTGCTGATCGGCCTGTCCGTCTACGGGGCCTTCCTGCTCGGCGGCACCTCCGTATGGCTGGCGCTCTTCGCGGTCGCGCTGGCCGGCACCGGCCTGCTGACCACCGTCGGCGTCATCGTCGCCATGGACACCTTCGGGCCGGTCTCCGACAACGCCCAGGGCATCGCCGAGATGTCCGGCGACGTCCACGGCCAGGGCGCCCAGGTGCTCACCGACCTCGACGCGGTCGGCAACACCACCAAGGCCATCACCAAGGGCATCGCCATCGCGACCGCCGTGCTCGCCGCGACGGCGCTGTTCGGCTCGTTCAAGGAGGCCGTCGACACGGCGGTCGGCAAGGCGCATCCGGCCGCGTCCGACGCCCGCTGGCTGTCGCTGGACATCTCGCAGCCCAACAACCTGGTCGGGCTGCTGTTCGGCGCGGCGGCGGTCTTCCTCTTCTCCGGGCTCGCCATCAGCGCGGTCTCCCGCTCGGCGGGGGCGGTCGTCTACGAGGTGCGCCGGCAGTTCCGCGAGCACCCCGGGATCATGGACGGCACCGAGAAACCCGCGTACGGCCGGGTCGTGGACATCTGCACGAAGGACGCGCTGCGGGAGCTCGCCACCCCCGGCCTGCTCGCCGTCCTGGCCCCGGTCGCGGTCGGCTTCGCCCTCGGCATCGGCTCGCTCGCGGCGTATCTGGCGGGCGCGATCGGCGCCGGCACCCTCATGGCGGTCTTCCTCGCCAACTCCGGCGGCGCCTGGGACAACGCCAAGAAGCTCGTCGAGGACGGCCACCACGGCGGCAAGGGCAGCGAGGCGCATGCCGCGACCGTCATCGGCGACACGGTCGGCGACCCGTTCAAGGACACCGCGGGCCCGGCCATCAACCCGCTGCTGAAGGTCATGAACCTGGTCGCGCTGCTGATCGCCCCGGCCGTCGTGAAGTTCAGCTACGGCGTCGACGCGAACGCCGCCGTACGGGTGGTCGTGGCCGCCGTCGCGATCGCCGTCATCCTCGCGGCGGTGTACGTCTCCAAGCGCCGCGGTGTCGCCATGGGCGACGAGTCCCCCGACGGCTCCACGGACGGCTCCGCCGAGGACCAGGAGGACCCCGGGCAGCGGCTGCGCACCGCCTGAACGCCCGGAGCGGGCGTGAGTTCTGCCACACCGTCAGCCCGCCGGCGGGCGCCCCGCACCGGACCGCGATCCGGCCGGGCGCCCGCCGTACGGGCAGGTCAGCGCGCACGGTACCGCCCCTTGCTACGAACGGCTTGAATATCGGACGAATGGCGGCGAACTCCCCGCGCGATTCGTGGTCGGCACCCCTTCCCCGTGTAAGTTCCGGGGCCGTGAAGGCCACGGAGAAGGCCACGGAAGGGACCCCACCGGTGAAGCTGAACCCCAGGCGCCGCGCCGCGCTGTCCGGCGCGGCGGTGCTGCTGGCGCTGGCGCCGCTGTCGTCGGCCTGCTCCAGCGACGACACCGGCAAGAAGCTCGACACATGGGCGAAGGGCGTGTGCGACCAGACCGCGACGCAGGTCACGAAGATCAACGACGCGAACGTCGCGCTCACCAAGGTCGACAGCGGCGGCAAGCCGCAGGACGTCCAGGCCGCGGACTCCGCCGCCTTCCAGCAGATCTCCGACGCGTACAAGGCGCTCGCCGGCATCTTCACCGCTGCGGGGCCGGCGCCCGGCAGCGACGGCGAGCAGTTCCAGCAGCAGGCCGTCACGTCCTTCACGGGGCTGTCCACGCAGTACGCGGGCCTGAAGAAGCAGGTCGACGGGCTCGACACGACCGACCAGAGCAAGTTCGCCGCCGGGCTCCAGGGCGTGTCGGACTCCTTCACGAAGGCCGGCACCGACGGCGAGCAGGCCCTCCAAGCACTGCGCAAGGGCGACCAGGGCAAGGCCCTGGCCAAGCAGCCCGGCTGCACCTCCGCCGCCCAGTCCGCCGCCCCGACCGCCTCCTAGCCGCCCGGTACGCGCCGGGTACGCGCGCCGGTAAGCCCGTACCGCCCGTACGCCCCGCACCCGTACGCCCGCACCGCCCGCGCGCCCCACGCCCGTACGCCCCACGCCCGTACGCCTCGCGCCCGCCGCCGCGGCCGTCCGGGACAATAGCCCTCGTGACACCTCCGCGCCCGCCCCGCCTCCCCGCCCCCGACAGCGCGCCCGCCCTGCGCGACGACCTGCTCGCCGCGGACTTCACCGCGGACGGCTGCCTCGACCTGCTCGGCGCCGTCGGCTACGCCGCCCTCAGCCGCGCCGAGACCGTGCCGGCCCTGCGCGCGACCCGCGGCGGCAGCCCGCTCGACGCCCTCGTGCGGCTCTTCCTGCTCCAGCAGCCCGTCCCGCAGGCCCGCGCCCGCGCCGCGCTGCCGGGCCTGGACGGCTACCTCGCGGACGGCTGGCTGACCCGCGACGGCGCGGACGTACGCGCCACCGTCGACGTACGCCCCTACGCCGGCGACGGCGGCGCGGACTGGTGGATCGTCTCCGACCTCGGCTGCGCGGTCGGCGGCGCCGGCGGCATCGGCAGCGCGCCCGGCGTGGACCGCGCCGACCTCGTCCTCGGCGTCGGCGGCGCCTCGACGACGCTGGCCGGCCTGACCGTGCGCGAGCCCGCCGGCAGCGCCCTCGACCTCGGCACCGGCTCCGGCATCCAGGCGCTGCACGCCTCCCGGCACGCCACCCGCGTCACCGCCACCGACGTCAACCCGCGCGCCCTGCACTTCGCCCGCCTCACCCTCGCGCTGTCCGGCGCGCGCGAGCCCGACCTGCGGTCCGGCAGCCTCTTCGAGCCGGTCGGCGCCGACGAGCGCTTTGACCTCGTCGTGTCCAACCCGCCCTTCGTGATCTCCCCGGCCGGCCGCTTCACCTACCGGGACGGCGCAATGGGCGGCGACGACCTGTGCGCCACCCTCGTACGGCAGGCCGCCGACCACCTCACCGAGGGCGGCTGGTGCCAGCTGCTCGCGAACTGGCAGCACGTCGAGGGCCAGGACTGGCGCGAGCGGCTGAGCGGCTGGGTGCCGGCCGGCTGCGACGCGTGGATCGTGCAGCGCGAGGTGCAGGACGTCGCGCAGTACGCCGAGCTGTGGCTGCGCGACGGCGGCGACCACCGCGACGAGCCGGCGGCGTACGCGGCCCGCTACGACGCCTGGCTCGACGACTTCGAGCGCGCCAAGGTCAACGGCGTCGGCTTCGGCTGGATCACGCTGCGCAGAACCGGCTCCGACCAGCCCGTGTTCACCGCCGAGGAATGGCCGCACCCGGTGGAGCAGCCGCTCGGCCCGCACATCGCCGGCTGGTTCGCCCGGCAGGACTTCCTGCGCCGCCACGACGACGCCGACCTGCTCGAAGCCCGCTTCACCCTCGCCCCCGAGGTCGTCCAGGAGCAGGTCGGGATGCCCGGCGCCGAGGACCCGGAGCACGTCGTGCTGCGCTCGGCCCGCGGCATGCGCCGGGCCACCGAGGTCGACACGGTCGGCGCGGGCTTCGCCGGCGTGTGCGACGGTACGCTCCCGGCCGGCCGCATCGTCGACGCCATCGCGCAACTGCTCGGCGAGGACCCGGTGGTGCTGCGCGACCGCACGCCGGCCGCGATCCGGCTGCTGGTCGGCCAGGGCTTCCTGGAGCCGGTCACGGACTGAGCCGCGGTCACCGCGACGGGTCCTGGGCTGAAACCAGCCGTCCGGGCTCAGTACACGTTGCGCAGCACGGCCCACGCCACCAGCAGCACCGCGACCGCCACCGAAGCCCGCGCCCCCAGCACCGGCCGCCACCGCCGCCCGCGCAGCCCCAGGGCCGCCCAGCGCCCGGCGACCGCGAGCAGGAAGGGCGTGCAGAGCAGCAGCAGCGCGTTGTCGTGGAAGGCCCGCACCGGATCGGCGTGCAGCAGGTCGTACGCCATCCGGGTGGCCCCGCAGACGGGGCACAGCAGCCCCGTCGCCCAGTTGAACGGGCAGCGCGGCAGCAGGTGCCCCGGCTGGTGCGGATCGGTGCGGTAGAGATACGCCGCCGCCGCGGCCCCCACCGCGAGCGCGCCCAGCGGCCCGGCGGCCGGATGGCCGAAAACCCTCCGTGCCGAAGCCGAAGCCGGGGCAGCCGGGACCGCCGACGCAGCCGGGGCCGCGCCGGCCGCAGGAGCCCGGGCAGCCCGCCCCGCCGTACCGCTCACCGCGTACGCCGGACCGTCACGAGCACAGCGTGCGCGCGTAGTTGACCTGCTGCGTGATCGCGTAGATGTCCTGCGGCCCGCGCACCGGGATCATCACGGCGTGGTATTTTCCGCCGCTGTTGACCGTCACCTGCGCGTATCCCGTGGTCACCTGCTCCTTCATCAGCAGGAAGAGCAGCCCGAGCAGGCACGCGAAGAAGAAGATGACGGCGAGCACGATCGCGTATGTCGGCGTCTTGGACTCCGTGCGGGACATGTCCGAGACCGTCCACACCGCGCCGCGCAGCGGCAGCACGCCGGCCGGCGTGACGATGCCGGATTCGGTCACGGCGATGTCGCCTATGGTCATGAGCGTCGCGCCGGTGCCGCCCGGTGCCCCCGCCGCGCCGTGCTGCCAGCCCGCGCCGGGCACCGGCACCGGCAGCTGCCCGGGCGGCGTCGGCGGCACCCCGCCGGGCGCGCCGGCCTGCGGATAGCCGTAACCGGGCATCGCGGGCATCGTCGGCTGGTAGGAGGGCAGCGCGGTGTGCTGCACCTTCGGATCGTCGTGCGGACTGCTGCCGCCGTAGGAGTTGTTGCTCCCGTACGGGTACTGGTCGGACATCGTCCCCCCTGTCCTGCTGCGGCCGGCCGGGCGGGCGGCCTCCACCGCCATTGTGTCCGACCATCCTGTCAGCCCGCAGGCCCCGCGTCCCCCCTCCCCGCGGGTCTGACATGACCCGTCCATGCGGCAGACAGACCGCTTGTCGGGTTACCGTTCGGATGGCGTTGTTGACTTTTCCCGTTTGACACGGGACCGGGAGGTACGGTCACACTCCGCAGCGTCACCCCTTCGAACCGGAGAGAAGAGCGAAGTTGTCCCCGACCCGCGAGACCGCACCAGCCGGCCGCCGACTCGTCATCGTCGAGTCGCCCGCCAAGGCGAAGACGATCAAGGGCTACCTGGGTCCTGGGTACGTCGTCGAGGCGAGCGTCGGGCACATCCGCGACCTCCCCAACGGGGCCGCCGAAGTGCCGGCGGAGTACAAGGGCCAGCCCTGGGCGCGCCTGGGCGTCAACGTGGACAGCGACTTCCAGCCGATCTACGTCGTCAACGCCGACAAGAAGGCGCAGGTCAAGAAGCTCAAGGACCTGCTCAAGGAGTCCGACGAACTCTTCCTCGCCACCGACGAGGACCGCGAGGGCGAGGCCATCGCCTGGCACCTCCAGGAGATCCTCAAGCCCAAGGTGCCGGTCCACCGGATGGTCTTCCACGAGATCACCAAGGACGCCATCCAGGCCGCCGTGCGCAACCCGCGCGAGCTGAACAAGCGCCTGGTCGACGCCCAGGAGACCCGCCGCATCCTCGACCGCCTCTACGGCTACGAGGTCTCGCCGGTGCTGTGGAAGAAGGTCATGCCGCGGCTGTCGGCCGGCCGCGTCCAGTCGGTCGCGACCCGGCTCGTCGTGGAGCGCGAGCGCGAGCGCATCGCCTTCCACTCCGCCGACTACTGGGACCTCACCGGCGTCTTCGACACCGGCCGCACGGGTGACTCCACCGACCCGTCCACCCTCAACGCCCGGCTCGTCGCCGTCGACGGGCTGCGGGTCGCGCAGGGCCGCGACTTCGACGCGTCCACCGGCGCGCTCAAGCAGGGCGCGAACGTCCTCCAGCTGGACGAATCCGCCGCCCGCGCGCTCGCCGCCGCGCTCGCCGACACCGCCTTCGCCGTCCGCAGCGTCGAGTCCAAGCCCTACCGCCGCTCGCCGTACGCGCCCTTCCGCACCACCACCCTCCAGCAGGAGGCCTCGCGCAAGCTCGGCTTCGGCGCGAAGGCCACCATGCAGGTCGCCCAGAAGCTGTACGAGAACGGCTTCATCACCTACATGCGTACGGACTCCACCACGCTGTCGGAGACCGCGATCGGCGCCGCCCGCGCCCAGGTCACCCAGCTCTACGGCGCCGACTACCTGCCGGACAAGCCGCGCACGTACGCCGGAAAGGTGAAGAACGCGCAGGAGGCGCACGAGGCGATCCGCCCCTCCGGCGACCGCTTCCGCACCCCCGCCGAGACCGGCCTGACCGGCGACCAGTTCCGGCTCTACGAGCTGATCTGGATGCGTACGGTCGCCTCCCAGATGAAGGACGCCGTCGGCCAGTCCGTCTCCGTCCGGGTCGGCGGCACCTCCGCCGACGGCCGCGACGCCGAGTTCAGCGCGTCCGGCAAGATCATCACCTTCCACGGCTTCCTCAAGGCGTACGTCGAGGGCGCCGACGACCCCAACGCCGAACTCGACGACCGCGAGCGCCGGCTGCCGCAGGTCGCCGAGGGCGACGCGCTGACCGCAGGCGAGATCACCGCCGAGGGCCACTCCACCAAGCCGCCCGCCCGCTACACCGAGGCGTCGCTGGTCAAGGAGCTGGAAGAGCGCGAGATCGGCCGCCCCTCCACGTACGCCACGATCCTCGGCACGATCCTGGACCGCGGCTATGTGTTCAAGAAGGGCACGGCGCTCGTCCCGACCTTCCTCTCCTTCGCCGTCGTCAACCTGCTGGAGAAGCACTTCGGCTGGCTCGTCGACTACGACTTCACCGCCTCCATGGAGGACGACCTCGACCGCATCGCCCGCGGCGAGGCCGAGTCCGTGCCGTGGCTGCGCCGCTTCTACTTCGGCACCGAGGAGCCCGAGGCCGCCGGCAGCGCCAACGGCGGGGCCAACGGCGACCACCTCGGCGGCCTGAAGGAACTTGTCGAGGACCTCGGCGCGATCGACGCCCGGGAGATCTCCTCCTTCCCCGTCGGCGACGGCATCGTGCTGCGGGTCGGCCGCTACGGCCCCTACATCGAGAAGGGCGAGCGCGACACCGAAGGCCACCAGCGCGCCGACGTCCCCCCGGACCTCGCGCCCGACGAACTCGGCGTCGAATACGCGCAGGAGCTCTTCGCCCGCCCCAGCGGCGAGTTCGAGCTCGGCACCGACCCGCAGACCGGCCGCCCCATCGTCGCCAAGGACGGCCGCTACGGCCCCTACGTCACCGAGGTGCTGCCCGAGGACACCCCGAAGACCGGCAAGAACGCGGTCAAGCCGCGCACCGCCTCGCTGCTGAAGTCGATGTCCCTCGACACGGTGACCCTGGAGGACGCGCTGCGCCTGATGTCCCTGCCGCGCGTCGTCGGCAAGGATGCGGAAGGCGTCGAGATCACCGCGCAGAACGGCCGCTACGGGCCGTACCTCAAGCGCGGTACGGACTCGCGCTCGCTGGAGAACGAGGAGCAGATCTTCTCCATCACGCTGGACGAGGCGCTGGCGATCTACGCCCAGCCCAAGCAGCGCGGCCGGGCCGCGGCGAAGCCGCCGCTGAAGGAACTCGGCACCGACCCGGTGAGCGAGCGCCCCGTCGTCGTCAAGGACGGCCGCTTTGGCCCTTACGTGACGGACGGCGAGACGAACGCGACGCTGCGCCGCGACGACGACGTCGAGACGATCACCCCGGAGCGGGGGTACGAACTCCTCGCGGAGAAGCGGGCGAAGGGGCCTTCGAAGGCCCCGGCGAAGAAGAAGGCCGCCCCGGCGAAGAAGGCTGCGCCGGCGAAGAAGGCTGCCGCCGCGAAGAAGACGACTCCGGCGAAGAAAGCCGCTGCCGCGAAGAAGTCGACCCCCCGCAAGGCCTCACCCCCCGCCGAATAGCCGACCCCCCGGCCGGGGACTGCGGCTGCCGCCGCATGGGCGCGCCCGGCGGGTGCTTGCGGCTGCGTCGGGCGTTGCTTTTCAGGGGCGCGGGGAACTGCGCGACTAGCCGTATGCGGCCCGCAGGCCGTCACCGTCCGAAAGGGGCTGTTGCTGTCGTGTCCGGACCACCGGCCGGTGGCCGGTTGCGCGCGCAGTTCCCCGCGCCCCTAAAAAGCATGGCGCGGCCGGGGGCGGATCGGGCTTAGTGCGGCGGAGTGTGGGGCAACAGTCGGGGGGACGGCACCCCGGAGGGGTGCGAGGTGAGAACGATAGGCTGTTGGGATGACGCCATCTACGCCGCAGCCCGCTGACGTCACGGACGCGTTCGCGGAGGATTTGGCCGCCGATTCGCGCGACCGCGCAGTCCGCGCGCTGCTCAAAATCCCCTCGCTGCGGAAGCTGTGGAACGCCCAGATGACCGGCGCGGTCGCCGACCGCCTCGGCCTGCTGGTGCTGCTCCTGCTGACGGTGCAGGCGGCCTCCGGGGCCGCCGCCTTCGGGGGCGGGTACCGCGGGGTCGCCTTCGCCGCCGCCGCGGTGTTCGCGGCGCGCCTGGTCGCGACCGTACTGTTCGGCGCCGTGCTGCTCGGCCCGCTCGCCGGGCTCACCGCGCAGGACGGCCCGCTGGACCGCCGCTGGACGATGATCGGGGCCGACGGCGTACGCCTTGGCCTGTTCATCGTCGCCCCGCTGTGGATCACCTGGACGCCGGACTCGGCATACGTATGGCTGCTGCTCAGCGTCTTCGCCGCCGGCGCGGCCGAGCGCCTGTGGGCGATCGCCAAGGACGGCGCCGCCCCCGGCCTGCTGCCGGCGCCCGGCGACACCACCGTACGGCCGGCGCCCGACCGGCTCGCGACGCTGCACCGCCTCGACCTGCGGACCAGCTTCGTCGCGCTGCCGCTCGCCGCCGCGGCGATGGTCGTCATCACGCTCGTCAACATTCTGCTCGCGACCGGCGTCGACTGGTTCGACCTGCACCAGGTCGCGCTGTCCTCGTACGTCGCCGCGGGGCTGTTCTCCTCCTCGATCGCCGTGCTCTCCGCGCTGGAGCTGCCCGCCGGCACCGCCGCCCGGCCGCGTTCCCCGCTGGAGGGGCTGCGGCTGCCGAAGGGCCCGGCCGGCGCGGAGAACGGCCGGACCGGCGCGCTGCCGCTGCTCGTGCTGTCCACCGCCGCGGTCGCCGGCGCGATCGCCGCGGCCGTCGCCGTCGCGGTGCTGCACGCCGCCGCGATGGGCTTCGGGCCGACCGGCTTCGGGCTGCTCGTCCTGCTGCTCACCGGCGGCACCGTCATCGGCATCCGGATCGGCCCGCGGACGCTGCCGGGCCTGTCCCGGCGCCGCCTGCTGGCCCTCGCGATCGGCCTGACCGGCATCGCGCTGCTGCTCACCGGCCTCGTGCCCGACCCGACGACGATGCTCGCGCTCGCGCTGCTGGCCGGCGTCGCCGCCGGGGTCAGCGCCAACACCGGGCACGCCCTCGTCGAACAGGAGGCCGAGCAGACCCGCAGGGCCCGTACCGTCGAGCACCTGCAGGCCGTCTCGCGTGCCGCGCTCGGCGTCGCCGCGATCGTCGCGCCGCTGCTCGCCGCCGCGATCGGGCCGCACCGCGTGCACCACGGCCACTTCACCTTCGACCACGCCGGCGCCGCGTACACGCTCATGCTGGTCGGCGCGCTGCTGCTGCCGGTCGCCGCGCTCGTGCTCGGCAAGACCGACGACCGCCGCGGGGTGCCGCTGCGGCGCGACCTGCGCGAGTCGCTGCGCGGCGCGGAGCCGGCCACCGCGACGTCCGAGGCGGGCTTCTTCATCGCCGTCGAGGGCGGCGACGGCGCCGGCAAGTCCACGCAGGTGGAGGCGCTGGCGAGCTGGATCAGGGCCAAGGGCCACGAGGTCGTCGTCACCCGCGAGCCGGGCGCGACCGCCGTCGGCAAGCGGCTGCGATCGATCCTGCTGGACGTCTCGTCCGGCGGCATCTCGCACCGCACGGAGGCGCTGCTCTACGCGGCGGACCGCGCGGAGCACATCGAGACGGTCGTACGGCCGGCTCTCGCGCGCGGCGCGGTCGTCATCACCGACCGCTACATCGACTCCGCCGTCGCCTACCAGGGCGCCGGCCGCGAACTGGCCCCCACCGAGATCGCCCGCATCAACCGCTGGGCCACCGGCGGGCTCGTCCCGCACCTGACCGTCCTGCTCGACGTCTCGCCCGAGACCGCGCGGGAACGCTTCACCGAGGCGCCCGACCGGCTCGAGTCCGAGCCGCCCGAGTTCCACCAGCGGGTACGGTCCGGCTTCCTCACGTTGGCCGCCGCGGACCCGTCCCGTTACCTCGTGATCGACGCGGGGCAGGAGCCGGAGGCCGTCACGACGGTGATACGGCACCGGCTCGACGAGGTGCTGCCGCTGTCGGAGCAGGAGATCGCGGCGCGGGCCGAGGCCGAGCGCAAGGCCGCCGAGGAGGCCGCGCGGCTCGCCGCGGAGGAGGCGGCGCGCAAGGCCGAGGAAGAGCGCAAGGAGCGGGAGCGGCGCGAGCAGCTGGAGAAGCTGCGCCGCGAGGAGGAGGAGCGGCGGCTCGCCGCGGAGGAGGCCGCCCGGCAGGAGATCGCCGAGCGCAAGGCCGCGCAGGAGGCGGAGGCCGCCCGGCTGCGCCAGGAGGAGGCGGACCGGCTCGCGGTGGAGGAGGCCGCGCGCGTTGCGGCCGAGGAGGCCGCGCGTGAGGCCGAGCAGGCCCGGCTGCGGCGGCTCGCCGAGGAGCAGGCCAGGCTGCGCGCGGAGGCGGAGGCCCGGCGGCTGGAGAAGCAGCGCCGGGCGGAGGAGGCGCTGCTGCGGGCCGAGGCCGCGAGGGCCGCGGCGTCCGCCGCCGCGGAGGTCGAGGCGCCCGCGTCCGACGACGAGGCGACGACGATCGTCACGCCGGTCGTCCCGGCGGACGACGCCGAGACGACGACGGTGCTGCCGCCGGTGGCGCCGCCGGACGAGGAACCTGACGCCGACGAGACGAAGGTGCTGCCTGCGGTGCAGCCGCCGCATGAGGACGAGCCCGGTGAGGGGCCGGCCTCGGCGTCCGACGAGACCGCGGTGCTCCCTGCGGTGCCGGCCGAGCCGGCGGAACCCGCGGAGCGCCCCGACGCCCCGCCGCCCGTCCCCGGCACCGCGCGCGACGCCGACCCGGCCGACCGCGTCCCCCCGTGGCTCTTCCGCCCCGAGCCCACCGACCCCGAACGCACCCGCGAACTCCCCACGGCATCCCCCGCCCCCCGCCGCCCCCGCCCCCACTGGGCCGAGGAAACCCCCCTCGACGACCTCCCCACCCTCGCGGACGAACTCCTCGGCCCCCACGAAGACCCGCCCCGCTAGGTTTCCCCGAGGCCCCTGCGCCCGGGCGGTCGGCCCGCCCCGGGCTGCCCCATGCGGTGCCCGCGCGACCATCCGCCGGTGGCCGGTTGCTCGCGCAGTTCCCCGCGCCCCTGATTGGTTGGCCTCACGCGCGGAGACGAGCCCCTGCCGTCGCACCCGGCAAGGCGTGGGGGTCCCCCCCGATGGGCTTACGGCTGCGGCGCGGGTCGGCATACCAGGGGCGCGGGGAACTGCGCGACAAGCCACTCACCGGCGGATGGTCGCGCAAACCACCGCAAGCAGCAGCCCGGAGCGGCACCGCCATAGCTCCATGCATGCGCTCGGGCCCGGGAAAGCGAAAGGGCAAGGAGTCCGCTCCTTGCCCTCTTCAAGGTATAGCGGGGTGGGGGCCTTGCCGCAAGGCCCCCCTTGGGGGGCAGAATCGGCGGCCTCAGCCGGAAGGTAAGTAATCAGCCGGTTCGTAGCGTTGTGCCCTGGTTCAGCCGGCGCGCAGCGCCTCGCACCAGGGCAACCCGGCCTGCGCAGAAAAAACATGTGGGGGACTCGTGAGTGACGTCATCATCATCGGCGCCGGCCCGACCGGGCTCATGCTCGCCGCGGAACTGCGCCTGCACGGCGTAGAAGTGACCCTCGTCGAAAGGGACGCCGAGCCGACGAAAGTGGTCCGGGCGCTCGGCCTGCACGCCCGCAGTATCGAGGTGATGGACCAGCGCGGCCTGCTGGAGCGCTTCCTGGAGGTCGGCAAGAAATACCCGGTCGGCGGATTCTTCGCCGCGATCAGGAAGCCCGCCCCGCCGCACCTGGACACCGCCCACCCGTACGTGCTGGGCCTGCCCCAGCCCCTCATCGACCGGCTCCTGGCCGAGCGCGCCGCCGAGCTCGGCGCGGACATCCGCCGCGGGCTCACGCTCACCGGCCTCACCCAGGACGCCGACGGCGTCACCGCCCAGCTCGCCGACGGCACAACGCTGCGCGCCCGCTACCTCGTCGGCTGCGACGGCGGTCGCAGCACCGTCCGCAAGCTGCTGCGCATCGGCTTCCCCGGCGAGCCCAGCCGGGTCGACACCCTGCTCGGCGAGATGGAGGTCACCGCGCCCGCCGACGAGATCGCCTCCGTGGTCGCGGAGATCCGCAAGACGCAGGTGCGGTTCGGCCTCGGGCCGATCGGCGACGACGGCGCCTACCGCGTCGTCGTGCCCGCCGCGGACGTCGCGGAGGACCGCGCCACCCCGCCCAGCCTCGACGAGTTCAAGCAGCAGCTCATCGCCGTCGCCGGCACCGACTTCGGCGTGCACGCGCCGCGCTGGCTCTCCCGGTTCGGCGACGGCACCCGGCTGGCCGACCGCTACCGCGAGGGCCGGGTCCTGCTCGCCGGCGACGCCGCACACATCCATCCGCCGATGGGCGGCCAGGGCCTCAACCTCGGCGTCCAGGACGCGTTCAACCTCGGCTGGAAGCTCGCCGCCGAGATCGCCGGCTGGGCCCCGGACGGCCTGCTCGACACGTACGGCGGCGAGCGCCGCCCGGTCGCCGCCGACGTCCTGGACAACACCCGCGCCCAGATGCAGCTCGCCGCCCTCGAACCGGGCGCCCAGGCGGTGCGCCGGCTGATCTCGGAGCTGATGGACTTCGACGTCGTCAACCGCCATCTGACGGAGAAGATCATCGCCGTCGCCGTCCGCTACGACCTCGGCGACGGCCACCCCCTGCTCGGCCGCCGGCTGCGCGACATCCCCCTCAAGCACGGCCGCCTGTACGAGCTGACGCGCGCCGGCCGCGGCCTGCTGCTCGACCAGACCGGCGGCACCCTGGCCGTGGACGGCTGGGCGGACCGCGTCGACCACGTCGCCGACACCAGCGAGGAGCTGGACGTCCCCGCGGTCCTGCTGCGCCCGGACGGGCATGTCGTCTGGGCCGGCGCGGACCGGGACGGCCTGGACGCCGCCCTGACCCGGTGGTTCGGGGCGGCCCGCGCCCGGTAGCCGTCCGGGGGAGAATGCCCAGGTGCGGTATTCGGTGCTCGGCGTGACCGAGGTCAGACGGGACGACGGGACGGTCGTGCCGCTCGGCGGCGTACGCGTACGGGCGCTGGCCGCGGCTCTTGCCGCCGAGGCCGGGCGGCCGGTCGGCGCGGGCACCCTCATCGACCAGGTGTGGGCCGGCGATCCCCCCGCCGACGCCACCGGCGCCCTCCAGGCGCTGGTGGCCCGGCTGCGCCGGGCGGTCGGCCGGGACGCCGTCACCTCCGAGCCCGGCGGCTACCGGCTGGCGGCCGGGCCCGACGCGGTCGACCTGCACACCTTCGAGCGGCTCGTCCGCGCCGGCGAAGCCGCCCTCGCCGCCGGCGACCCCCGCACCGCCGCCGACACGCTCACCCGGGGCCTGGCCCTGTGGCGCGGCCCCGCCCTCGCCGACCTGCCCGAGCGCGCCGTCCAGGCCGCCCGCCCCGAGGCCCTGCACCGCACCGCCCAGCGGCTCCGCGTCGACGCCGAACTCGCCCTCGGGCACGCCGCCGACGTACTGCCCGAGCTGCGCGAGGCCGTGCTCGCGCACCCCCTCGACGAGACCGTGCACGTCCAGCTCATCACCGCCCTGCGCGCCGCCGGCCGCACCGCCGACGCCCTCATGGCCTACGAGGACGCCCGCACCGCCCTCGCCGAGACCCTCGGCGCCGACCCCGGCCCGGAGCTGCGCGCCCTGCACGCCGACCTGCTCACCCCGCGCGACACGCCGCCGCCCCCGCCACCACCCCCACCCCCGCCCGCGCTCCCGCAGCCCGCGGCCGGCAACCTGCGGGCCCGGCTGACCAGCTTCGTCGGCCGCGAGGCGGACCTGCGCGACCTGCGCCGCGAGATCGCCCGGGCCCGCCTGGTGACCCTCACCGGGCCCGGCGGCTCCGGCAAGACCCGGCTCGCCCAGGAAGCCGCCGAGACCGCGGCCGGCGACTACCCGGACGGCGTCTGGCTCGCCGAACTCGCCCCCGTCGACGACCCCGCCGCCATACCGCAGGCCGTGCTCAGCGCGCTGGGCCGCCGCGACTCGCACGTCGGCCTCGCCGCCGGCCCGCTGCGGCCCGAGACGTACGCCGAGGACCCCACCGCCCGGCTGCTGGAGCACTGCGCCCGGCGCCGCCTGCTGCTGGTGCTCGACAACTGCGAGCACGTCATCACCGCCGCCGCCCGCCTCACCGCGGAGCTGCTGGCCGCCTGCCCCGGCGTGACCGTGCTGGCCACCAGCCGCGAACCGCTGGGCGTGCCCGGCGAGGTCGTCCGCCCCGTCGAGCCGCTGCCGCCGGCCACCGCCTACCGGCTGTTCGCCGAACGCGCCGCCGCCGTCCGCCCCGGCGCCGCCCCGTACCGCGACGACGAGCCGGACGCCGCGGCCGTACGGGAGATCTGCCGCCGCCTGGACGGGCTGCCGCTCGCGATCGAGCTGGCCGCCGCCCGGCTGCGGGCCCTCACCCCGCGGCAGATCGCCGACCGCCTCGACGACCGCTTCCGCCTGCTGACCAGCGGCAGCCGCACCGTCCTGCCCCGCCAGCAGACCCTCCGCGCGGTCGTCGACTGGAGCTGGGACCTGCTCACCGACCGGGAACGTACGACGCTGTGCGCGCTCAGCGTCTTCGCCGGCGGCTGCACCCTGGCCGCCGCGGAGGCGGTGTGCGGGCCCGACGCGCTGGAGACCGTCGCGCAGCTCGTCGACAAGTCCCTGGTCGTCGCCGACCTGCGCGCCTCGGGCGGCGACACGGCCGGCGGCCCGCATGTGCGCTACCGGCTGCTGGAGACCATCCACGAATACGCCGCCGAGCGCGCTGCCGGCCACCCCGCAGAACTTGCCCGGGCCGCCCGCGCGCACACCGTCCACTACCGCGACCTGGCCCGTACCGCCGACTCCGAGCTGCGCGGCGCCGACCAACTGCGCTGGCTGGAGGTCCTGGAGGCCGAGCTGGACAACGTACGGGCCGCGCTGCACCGTACCGTCGAGGCCGGCGAGGAGGCCGACGCGCTGGAGATCGCGCTCGCCATGGGCTGGTTCTGGTGGCTGCGCAACTACCGCAGCGAGGCGGACGCCTGGCTGGAGCGGGTCGTCGCGATGGCCGGCGACCCGCCGCCCGAGGACCCGGCGCACCCGCTGTACTGGCCGCGCACCGACGCGCGCATGCTGCTCTTCTTCGTCAAGAGCGACCACGCCACCGCCGACCAGCTCTCCGCGCCCGAGTCGGTGGCCACCGCGCGCTACCTGGAGCGCGCCTACAACGGCAGCGGCCCGCAGTCCGCCCGCTTCCCCGGCATGCTGTGGCCCTTCACCTCCTACATCCTCGGCGGCACGATCGAGATCCGGCAGTACACCGAGACGGTCGTCGCCAACTGCCGCAAGTACGGCAGCGACTGGGAGCTGGCCGTCGCGCTGATGTTCCGCACCCACGTGGCCGTGGACACCCCCGGCGGGCTGCCCGTCGCCGACGACACCCGGGCCGAGCTCGCCGAGCTCACCGAGCGCCTCTCCGACCGCTGGGTCAGCGCGCAGGTCCGCAGCGCCGCCGGTGAGATCGCCATGGCCCGCGGCGACTACCGCGCCGCCCGCGCCCACCTGGAGGCCGCGCACCGGCTCGGCGCGGAGCTGGGCGCGGCGGCCGAGGCGGCGTTCCTGCTCGCCCGGATGGGTGAGGTCGCCTACCGCGCCGGCGACGACGCGTCCGCCGAGCGGCTGGTGCGGGAGGCCGACGAGTCCTGCGAGCGCTACTCCGTCTGGGACGCCCGCACCTATGTGCGCTACCTCCAGGCCATGCTGCTGCTGCGCCGCGGCGACGTCGCGCAGGCCCGCCGGCTGTGCGAGCTGGCCACCGGGCACGCCACCGACGGCACTCCGCCGCCGGTCTTCATCTCCCTGCTGGTGGCGCTGTCGGCCCGCATCACCCTCGCCGAGGGCGACCCGGGCGCCGCGCTGGCCCGGGCCGCCGAGGCGCTGCGGCTCGCCCAGGCGGCGGGCGGCACCGAGCAGGTCGTCGCCGCGCAGCTCGACACCGCGGCGGAAGCGCTGTGCGCCGCCGGTGATTCCCGGTCCGCGGCGGTGCTGCTGGCCGCGGCCGACGCCGTACGCGGTGTGCTGCCACGCAGCCTCCCCGAACGCGAGGTCGCCGCCGCGGTGGCGGCCCGCGCCGCCGAGGCCCTGCCCGAGCGGGAGCTGGCCGCGGCGCACGAGCGGGGGGCGGCGCTCACGGCGCAGGAGGCGGCGGAGCTGGTCGCCGCGCTGGCGGGCGGGGAATAGAGGCGGCCGGCGCCGGCTTTATTCCGGTGAGGGCTTCGGTTGAGGCTTCAAGGAACACGTCGGGGAACACGTCGAGGATTACGGGAGCGTCCGGTGAAGGTCGAGATCTACAGCGATATCGCGTGCCCTTGGTGCTACGTCGGCAAGACCCGCTTCGAGCGGGCGCTCGCCGCCTTCCCGAAGGCGTCCTCCGTCGAGGTGGTCTACAAGCCCTTCCAGCTCGACCCGACCGCGCCGCAGGAGCCGCGCCCGCACCATGACGTGCTCGCCGCGAAGTACGGGCCGCAGGCCCGCGCGATGGACGCCCGCGTCACCGCGCTCGGCGCGGACGAGGGCATCACGTTCGACTTCGACACGGTGCTGGAGAACAACTCCTTCCTCGCACACCGGCTCCTCCGCTTCGCCCTCGACACGTACGGCCCCGAGGCGCAGGTCCGCCTCAAGGGCCGCCTCATGACGGCGCACTTCGCCGAGGGCGCCGACATCGGCGACCCCGCGCAACTCGCCGCCGCGGCGGCGTCGGCGGGCCTCGACGCGGAGGCCGCCGCCGCTTTCCTCGCCGGCGACGCTTTGGCGGACGAGGTCCGCGCCGACATCGACGAGGCCCGCCTCCTGGGCATCACGGCGGTCCCCACCTTCGTCTTCGAGGGCAAGTGGGCCGTCCAGGGCGGCCAGGAGACCTCCGTCTTCCTCCAAGCGCTTGAGCAGATCTCCCGCGAGACCTCCCCCACCCCGGCCCCCTCAGAGACCGCCACCTGCACCGACGACACCTGCGCCGTCCCTACGCCCAAGCCCTGACCCCATCCCTCCGGGCTGCCCCTGGGTGGGCACCCCCTGGCGCGTAGGCAGCCCCGCACGGGGATTTTTGCGCGCGGAGGGCAACAAACCAGGGGCGCGGGGAACTGCGCGACCAGCCGGCCACGGCGGAAGTTCGCGCAACGGACCGTAAGGGGCAGCCCGGGGCGACAAGCCCACCACCGGCGGGTGGTCGCGCAACCGGCGGTAAGGGGCAGGCCCAGGCGTCACCGGCAGGTGATTTGCGCGGAGGCCCAGTCCGCCAGGCCCACGGGGAATCCGCGGCGTTCCCGGGTGACGGTCAGGCGGAGGGTGGACGCGCCGGTCAGGTCGACGTGGACGGGGACCGCGGGGTCGCCCCCGCGCACGACCGGCGAGGTCCACACGCGCGTACCGTCCGCGTAGACGGCGAACCGCACCGGCGAGCCCAGCAGCCGCGTCAGATCATCGACCCCCACCTTCGCGTCGTACGCGACGCACGGCCCGTTGAGGTCGATCGTGACGGACGACGGCGCATGCACGCTGATCCCGTGCGCATACGCCGTCCCGGCGATCCGCAGGCCCCACCGGTCCCACCACCACGAGCCGGCCGCCAGGCCGCCCAATCGGATGCTGGGCCCCTTCGCGTCGCCCACCCCGCTGATGGGCAGCGAGTCGACCTGGTACGCGGTCGGCGGCGGCGTCGGGCTCGGCGTAGGGCTGGGGGTCGCGGACGGCGTGGGCGTCGGCGTCACCGGCGGCGGCGCCGGAGTGCTGGGCGGCGGCGCGAGGACCGGCGTGGGCCGCGGCGTGGGGCGCGGGGACGGCGGCGGGGGAGTCGGCGCGGTGGTGTGCGGGGCCGGCGGCGCCACCCGCTTCGGGGCCGGCGTCGGGCTCGGCTGCGCAGGTGGCGGCGGCGCGGCCACCGGCGGTGTCACGACCGGCGCGGCGACCGGCGGCTTGGCCTGCGGCTTCGGCGTCCCGCCACCCCCGGCGGTGAGGGCGAACGCGGTCGCGGCGGCGGCGACGACCACGGCCACCGCGATCCCCACCTTCACCGGCGCCCCGAGCCCTTCGCCCGCGGCAGCCCCACCGGCGGCAGCGCCGCCCGAACCCGCACCGGCACCGGCAGCACCGGCGCCGGCTCCAGCGGCACCCGCGCCGGCGGCACCCGCACCTGCCGAAGCCCCGGCGGAGCCGGCCGCGGCAGCCGCAGCCCCACCCGTGGCAGCTGCCGCAGCCGCGCCCCCGGCGACGACCACAGCCCCCGCCTTCGTGGCGTACAGCGCGGCGAACCAGCCGATGTACGCGACCGGCAGCAGCCCCTTGAGCGTCGAGTTGAGGTCGGCCAGCTCCCGTGACGCGGCCGTGCAGCGCTCGCACTCCTTCAGGTGCCGGTTCAGCTCCCGGTCCGCCCGCATCCGCAGGCCCCCGCGGGCGTGCGCCCCGAGCCGGTCGGCGTACCGCGCGCATTCACCCGCCTCGGTGAGCGCGGAGCTGACGTGCGCCTGCAAGTACGCCTGCCGCAGCCCCTCCCGCGCGCGGTGCGCGAGCACGGCCGTGGCGTTGGCGGTCAGCCCGAGCAGCGGCGCGATCGTACTCGGCGACTCCTCCTCGACGGCGGTGTGCCACAGCACGGTCTGCCAGCGCTCGGGCAGCGTACGGAAGGCCTTGACGGCGAGCGACTGCTCGGCCTCGCGCATGGCGCGTACGTCCGCGGCCGGCGCGCTCGCCGCGGCCACCGTGCCGGCGCCGGCCGCCGTGACGGCGAAGACGGCGAAGTCCTCGACGAGGTGCTCGCGGCGCGCGGTGTTGCCCCACGCGGCGGCGACCCGCCGCACCGTGGTGAGCAGATACGCCCGCACCGCGGACTGCGGCCCGCTCCCGCCGCGGATCGCCTGCAACGTACGGGCGAACACCTCGCCGGTCAGGTCCTCCGCGGTGTGCGCGTCCCGGCAGCACGTGCGGGCGTAGCGGCGTACGGCCTCGGCGTGCCGGCGGTACAGCTCCTCGTACGCGCTGTCGCGCCCGGCCCTGACCTGGTCGACCAGCTCGGCGTCGGAGTGCCCGGGCTCCTGCTCCCCGTGCTCGGGGTGCCCGGCGGGCACCTCCGCCCCGGCGTCGTCGAAACCATTCCCGGCACCGTCCTCGACGGCACCGTCCTCCACCGCGTCGTCGAGCGCGTCGTCGGGCCCGGCCCCGGGGCGCGGCACAGCGCCGTACGCCGGCTCGGCGCGCCCGACCGGGTCGCGCTGCTCCGGCACCCGGCGCGGCGGCAGCTCCGTACCGCCCTCCGCGGCGGCGGACCCGCCGGCGGCCTCCCCGTTCGCCTCATCCACGCGCCCAAGACTGGCACAGCGCGACCCCTCAGGGGCCCGGCATCGGGAAGGAACCACCCGTCCGTGGCCGGATCGTCCACGGTTCCGCCGCGTTCCGCCGTCCGGGTGAACGCCGCGTGCGGGGACGCGCGGGGGAAAGCCGTGCGCCCGAAAGGCCGCGCGCCGGAAAAAGCCGCGGGCCGGCCCCGGGAGGACCGGCCCGCGACCGGGCGGCAGCTACGGCGTGCGCGCTACTCGTGCGCGGCCGGCCGCTCCGAGGGCCGGGAGCGCAGGCCCTCCAGCAGGATGTCCAGCAGCCGCGCCGACGCCGCCGCCTGCTGGGCGGCGTCCGGCAGCGAGGGCGCGGCGGTCGCGATGACCAGCAGCACATCCGCCACCGACACGTCCGCCCGCAGCTCACCGGCCGTCCGGGCCCGCTCCACGAGCTGGCCCACGACGTCGAGCAGGGTGCGTATCCCGTCCTGCTCCTCGGCCGCGCCCGGCCGCCCGGCGGGCACGGCCGGGGCGGCCGGCGCCACCTCGTCGCGCCCGGCGTGGTCGCGCGGGCCCGGACGGGCGCCCGCCCCCGCCCCGACCCCCGCGTCCTCGCCGAACCTGGCGCGCTGCTGCGGCACCCGCGCCGCGTCACCGCCCTGCGGCTCGGCGTCCTGGCCGTCCGATGTGCGCTGGACCCGCAGCACCTGCGGGGGCAGCAGCCGGCCGGCGCCGGAGGCGACGGAGGTGCGCAGGAAGCGGGCCAGCGCCGACCACGCCTCGTTCTCTTGGCCGAGCGCGGTGCGCGCCTGCTCGGTCAGCCGTGCCGTCTCCTCCTCGGCGATCCTTCTGACCAGTACGTCCTTGCTGGGAAAGCGGCGGTAGACCGTCCCCACGCCGACGCGCGCGCGGCGGGCGACGTCCTCCATGGGCGCGCCGTAGCCCAGCTCCCCGAAGACCTCACGGGCGGCGCGGAGCACATGCTCCAGATTGCGCTGGGCGTCCACCCGCAGGGGTGCCGCCCGGCCCGTGCCCCCCTCCGGAGCTGCGGCAGGCGTCCATGTCGTGTCCCGAATGTGCATATGTGTATCCCCCGGCGAATTGAATGTCTCCCCCCGGAGACTCCCCACCCTTAAAGATCACGCATGCGCGTCTCCGCGCACTACTACGAGATACGAACATAGTTGAGGGCGCGTCAAGAATGAAGGGGGTGTGATCCCTGGGGCGGGAGATCGCGCCGCAGGGCCGGGTGGCGGCTTCCCGCCTCTGCGGCGTTTGCCCGCTGATCACCCGATGCGCCCGCCGGCCCGCGGCCTGCGCCGACGCGGATTCCGCCGAATCGGGCCGTCCGCCCTGTGGACAAACGGCGTCCACCCATTGCGTCATGGAGCAATGACGACGGAGTCGGCGGCCCTGGCCAAGGCAAGCACACCGCGCATTCTCGTGGTCGGCGGTGGATACGTCGGCATGTACACGGCATTGCAGCTGCAGCGAAAGCTGCGGCTCGACCGCGGCGAGGCCGAGGTCGTGGTCGTCGAGCCCCAGCCGTACATGACCTACCAGCCGTTCCTGCCCGAGGCCGCCGCCGGGTCGATCTCCCCGCGCCATGTCGTCGTCCCCCTGCGCCGGGTCCTGGACCGCTGCCGGATCGTGGTCGGCGAGGTGCGCGCGATCGACCACGACAAGCGCGTCGCCGAGGTCGTCACCCCGGCCACCGAGGAGGAGGGCGGCGGCGCCACCGAGATCCGCTACGACCAGCTCGTCCTCGCCCCCGGCTCGGTCTCCCGCATCCTGCCCGTGCCCGGCCTGGCCGAGCACGGCATCGGCTTCAAGACCGTCGAGGAGGCCATCGGCCTGCGCAACCACGTCCTCGAACAGCTCGACATCGCCTCCTCCACCCGCGACGCCGACGTCCGCGAGGCCGCCCTCACCTTCGTCTTCGTCGGCGGCGGCTACGCGGGCGTCGAAGCGCTCGGCGAGCTGGAGAACATGGCCAGATACGCCCTGCGCTACTACCACAACGTCCGCCCCGAGGACATGAAATGGGTGCTCGTCGAGGCGACCGGGCGGATCCTCCCCGAGGTCGGCGAACAGCTCGGGCGGTACGCCGTACGGGAGTTGCGGGGCCGCAACATCGACATCCGGCTCGACACCCGCCTGGAGTCCTGCGAGCACCGCGTCGCGGCCCTGTCCGACGGCTCCCGGCTGCCCACCCGCACCGTCGTGTGGACCGCCGGCGTCAAGCCCGCGCCGCTGCTGGCTGCCACCGGACTGCCGCTGGGCGCCCGCGGCCGGCTCGCCGCCGACGCCACCCTGCGCATCACCGGCGTCCCCGACGCCTGGACCGCCGGCGACGCCGCGGCCGTCCCCGACCTCACCGCCGACACGCCCGGCACCCTGTGCGCCCCCAACGCCCAGCACGCCGTACGCCAGGCCAAGGTGCTCGCCGGCAACATCGCCCACCAGCTGCGCGGCGAACCGCTCACCGAATACCGCCACACATACGCCGGCTCCGTCGCCTCCCTCGGCCTGCACGAAGGCGTCGCACTGCTCTACGGCCGCCGGCTCACCGGCTACCCGGCGTGGCTCGTCCACCGCGTCTACCACCTCAGCCGGATGCCCACCGTCAACCGCAAGTCCAAGGTGCTCGCCGAGTGGATCCTGTCCGGCCTCTTCAAGCGGGAGATCGTCTCGCTCGGCTCCCTGGAGCATCCGCGCGCCGAATTCGAACAGGCCGCGGGCGCCGACGGCGACACCGACCCGCCGCGCCGCTGAACGCCCGCGCCGCGCCCCGCCGGGGCCGCCGCCGCGATTCCCCCCTCGGCCCCCGGTCGGCCACACTGGACGGGTGACCACCCGTGCGGCAGCACCTGCAAAGAGTGACAAATACGAGGAATCGGACGTTTGAACCTCACGCGTTGGAGCGCCCGGCTCCCCGGAACACAGCGACGCGGAGCCGTCCCGGCGGCCCGCGGCAAGACCGACGACGCCGCCACCGGCACAGCCACCGGCACCGCCGCACCGGCCGCCGGCGCGAAAGCCCCGACCGGCGCGAGCACCGGCGAGGACACCGCGAGCGCCCCCGGCGCCGACCCCGCAGAACCGCCCGGCCTCGGCACGGCCGCCACCCTCCAGGACCAGGCACTCTCCGCCCTCGGCGACACCCACTCCGCCGTCGCCGCGGTCCTCAGCCGGCTGCCCGCGCTCATCGCCGTCACCCACGGCCCCGCCCACCGCGTCGACTTCGTCAACGACGCCTACGCCGACGTCTTCGGCCCCCGCACCACCGGCACCCCCGCCCGCGACGCCCTGCCCGAACTCGCCGACCTCGGTTTGCTTCCGCTCATGGACCAGGTCCACCGCAGCGGCCGGCCGCGCACCGTCAAAGCCCGCAAGGTCACCCGGGCCGACACCGCCGCCGTCACCCGTCAGGGCTACTTCACCTTCACCTGTACGCCCGTCCGGGCCGACGACCCCGACCCCGAACGCCGCGGCGTCCTGGTCTTCGCCGCCGACGTCACCGACCAGGTCCAGTCAGCCGAACGGCTCAGGGAAAGCGAACGCCGCATCCACGAGACCGCCGTCACCCTCCAGCGCAGCCTGCTGCCCGAGCAGCTCGAACAGCCCGACGACCTGCGGCTGGCCGCCACCTACCAGCCCGGCGGCACCGACGCCGCGGTCGGCGGCGACTGGTACGACGTCATCACCCTCGGCGCCGGCCGCACCGCCCTCGTCATCGGCGACGTCATGGGCCGCGGGGTGCGCGCCGCCGCCGTCATGGGCCAGCTGCGCACGGCGGTACGCGCCTACGCCCGGCTCGACCTGCCCCCGCACGAGATCATCCAGCTCCTCGACGGACTCGCCGCGGAGATCGACGCGACCCAGATCGCCACCTGCGTCTACGCCGTCCACGACCCCGGCGAGGGCCGCCTCGCCTATGCCAGCGCCGGCCACCTGCCCCTGCTCATCCGCGACCCCGACGGCACCGTCACCCGCACGGAGGAACCCACCGGCCCACCGCTCGGCACCGGCGGCTGGCCCCACGTCTCCGCGTCCGTCCCCTTCGGCCCCGGCTGCACCGCCGTCCTCTACACCGACGGCCTCATCGAACGCCGCGGCGAGGACATCGAGGACGGCGTCACCACCCTCATGCGCGCCCTCGCCGGCGCCACCGGGTCCCCGCAGGTCGTGTGCGACCGCCTCATGCGCGCCCTCGGCGTCACCGGCCAGCACGACGACGACGTCGCCGTCCTCGTCATGCAATACCCCGACCACACCGGCCACCCCGACGGCGAGGTCTTCCGCAACGCCTCCCTCGACCTCCTCGGCGGCATCGAGGCGGCCCCCCGCGCCCGCGCGTTCGCCACCGGCGTCCTGGCGTCCTGGCGCTTCCCCGTCGAACTGCGCGACCTCGGCGTCCTCGCCGCGAGCGAGCTCGTCGCCAACTCCCTCAAGCACGGCACCCCACCCATGCGGTTGCGCCTTCGGCGCACGGACCGCCGGCTCGTGATCGAGGTCACCGACGCCGACGAGCACCTCCCGCGCCGCCGCCGCGCCGACCCCGCCGACGAGGCCGGCCGCGGCATCTCGATCATCGCCACGATCGCCACGTCCTGGGGCTCCCGCCACACCCCGGACGGCGGCAAATCCGTCTGGTGCGAATTCGCCCTCCCGAGCTAGGAGCCCGAGCCGAGCCCACCCAGCACTCGCGGCTACGCCGCGGGGTGACAACCCACGTGCGCGGAGCTGCGCCCGCCGTCCGGCTGCCGCCGCGCGGGCGCGATCCGCGCCGGGGGGTGCGTCTGCGCCTTGACGGTGACATCCAGGGGCGCGGGGAACTGCGCGCTCAGCCCACCACCGGCCGGTGGTCCGGATCGGACCGAACTGCCCCTTTGGGTCGGTGGCGACGTGCAGGCCGGTCACTGGCTGGTCGCGCAGTTCCCCGCGCCCCTGAAAAAGCGCCCGGCGGCGCAAGCCGCAGCTCCGCTGGGGTGAGCCCCACTTGGCGCGGGACGCCGACCACCAGGGGCGCGGGGAACTGCGCGCGCAACCGGCCACCGGCCGGTGGTCCGGATCGGTCCGAACTGCCCCTTTGGGTCGGTGGCGACGTGCACGCCGGTTCCTGGTTTGTCGCGCAGTTCCCCGCGCCCCTGAAAAAGCGCCCGGCGGCGCGAGCCGCGGCTCCGCTGGGGTGAGCCCCACTTGGCGCGGGACGGCCACCACCCAGGGGCGCGGGGAACTGCGCGCGCAACCGGCCACCGGCCGGTGGTCCGGATCGGTCCGAACTGCCCCTTTGGGTCGGTGGCGATGTGCAGGCCGGTTCTTGGTTGGTCGCGCAGTTCCCCGCGCCCCTGAAAAGCAACGCCCGACGCAGACGCAGGCCCCCGCCGGGCGCGCTCACGCGGCGGCAGCCGCACAACAAACACAGCCCCGCACCCCTGAAAAAGCACCCCGCGGCGTAGCCGCGACGTGCGGGCGGGGTGCCGCGGGCGTTGCGTCAGGGGGACGGGACCGGGGTCGGGTCCGGGGTGGGGTGGGAGGTCACGATGCGGGACCTTGCCGGCGCGTCCTGCGAAGCAGAAAGTGCGCGGCCCAGGCGCAAGGCGAGGGCCGAGACGGCAAGGGAGCAGGCCACGAGCAGGGCGACGTAGGAGCCCCACGCGTGGGCCGCCGCGATGAGGCCCCCCACCGCCGGGCCCAGCGCCAGCGCCAACTGCTTCACCAGCGCGAACGCCGCGTTGTACCGCCCCACCATCCCCTCCGGCGCAAGATCGGCGACCAGCGGCGACACCGTCGGCGCCAGCATCGCCTCCCCGAGCCCGAACAGCCCATACGTCGAGATGATCGCCACCACCGCGACCGCGTGATGCGTATGCGCCACCCCCGACGCCCCGGCGACCAGCCACGCCACCGCCCACACCAGCCCGACCACCGCGATCACCCGGCTGCGCCGCCGCCGCTCCACGAGCCGCAGCACCACGAACTGCGCCAGCACGATCGCCGCCGTGTTCGCCGCGAGCGCGATCCCCAGCATCGCCGGCGATATCCGCGTCACGCTCACCGCGAAAGCGGAAAGCCCCGACTCGAACTGCCCGTAGCACGCGAAGAACAGCACGAACCCGAGCACGCACAACAGCACCATCGCCCGGTTCCGCGCCAGCAGCCCCCAGCCCCCACCGCCGGCGGAGCCGGCCGCCGACGCCCCCGGCACCGTCTCACCGGCCAGCGACGCCCGCGGCAACCGCACCGTCGCGACCACCGCCCCGAGCACCAGGAACATCGCCGCCTCGATCGCGAAGAGCCGGATGAAGGACGACGGGTGCGCGGTGTCCACGATCAGCCCGCCCACCAGCCCCCCGACGCCGAGCCCCAGGTTCGCCAGGAAGAACTGCGTCGCGAACGCCCGCGAGCGCGTCGCCGTGGTCGAGCACCACACGATCATCGTCGCCAGCGCCGGCTGCACCACCGAGATGCCCGCCCCCAGCGCCCCGGCCGCCAGCACGACCACCGGCTCGCTCCCGGACAGCCCGAGCCCCAGCGACCCGGACGCCGCCAGCACCGTGCCGGCCACGGCCACCGGCACCGGCCCGCGCCGGTCGATCGCCCGCCCGGTGAAGGGCAGCACGAAAAGCGCGGCGACGGCGAACGTCGCCAGCACCACACCCGCGACCCCGGCCCCGAGCCCCCGCACCTGCGACACGTACACAAACGTGTAGGGCACGGTGAAGCCGTTGCCGAACGCACTCAGGGCGTTACCCAGCTGTATACGGCGCAGCGCTGCGCCCATCGTGGTGTTCACGGCTCTCCCTCCCGGCGGTCCGGCCGACGCCTTCGCTTCGAAGACTTGACGAGTAAAGTTCGAAGCTAAAGAGTACATGCCGAAGAGCTTTAGGGCAAAGCCCTTTCGTGCCATACTCGGATCATGACCGCAGCCCCTGGCTCCGCCGGTGCGCCGCAGGAACTGGACCTGGACGCCCAGATCGCCGCCTACCAGCGCGAATTCCCCGAGGTCGACCCCCAGGTCGAGAAGGTCGTGACGGCACTGGGCCGGCTCAACCGCCGGATGAACGTCGCGTACGGCCGCCAGCTCGTCGACCTCGGCATCAGCAACGCCGAGTGGGAGGTCCTCAAGGCCCTCGTCGTCATCGGCCGCCCGTACCGCCTCGGCCCCGGCGACCTCGCCAAGCGCCTCGGCCTCACCCCCGCCGCGATGACCCACCGCATCGACCGCCTCGTCGCCGAGGGCCTGGTCACCCGGGAACGCGACGAGGCCAACCGCGTCCGCGTCATCGTCGAGCTCACCGAGGCCGGCCGCGACAAGTGGCTCCAGACCATGCGCATGGCCGCCGCCTTCGAGGACGACCTCCTCCAGGACCTCTCCCCGCCCGAGCGCGCCACCCTCGGCGACATCCTCATCCGCCTCCTCCGCCGCGTCGAGACCAGCCAGCCCGACGCCGGAGGCCGCCTGGAGGACCTCGACTGACCCCCCACCCGACCGCCCCGACCGCCGGGTGTTGACACGCCCGGCGGACGTGCGTAAAGTTCTTCGGGTTGTCCGACGTGAGCGCCGACTCCGGTCGGTCCCCGGACAGCCATCCCGCAGGACCACCTCGATTCGACCGGTCGACGGCCGTGTGCCGTCGTCTTTGTCGTCTCGTCGTGCGTTTTTTCGGAATGAGCGCAGACTTTCGACCGGCCGGCCGATTTGGCCGAGGCGAGCGGAG
>NZ_JAATEJ010000026.1 GCF_012034175.1 Actinacidiphila epipremni | reverse complement strand
GGCACCCGTACGCGGGCGCCCGCCCCTGGCTGGTTGAGCTGCTCAGCCGCTCAGTTGCTTCAGCTGGTCAGTTGCTCAGCTGCTCAGCTTCAGCTGCTCAGCGCGGTGATCGTGAGGGTGGCCTGGTAGCTGCCCTTCTCGACGCTGTCCGGGATCTTCAGGCCGAGGTCGGCGCCGAGCTTGGCCGTACCGCGGGTGTGGCCCTGGTCCGCGGAGCCGAGGCCGCGCGAGACCGACAGGCCCTTGCCCTGGTCGGTGTAGCCCGAGGCGACCGTGTCGCCGGCCTGCGCGCCCGCGCCGGCCTGCAGCACGCGCGGGGACCAGCCGAGGTAGGAGCCGGAGAAGGTCTTGCCGGCGTCCCGGAAGTCGCTCACGCTGGCCGAGATAGACCAGGGCGCGAGCGAACGCCGGGTGTCGGAGACGGAGATCGGGTTGATCCTGCCGTTCGCCTCGAAGTGGTCGCCGCCCTGCTCGACCGCGGTGCCGAGGTCGACCAGGCCGTTGTTGCCGTCGATCGTCCAACCGAACTCGCCCGGCGCGGCGTTGGGGACGTTGACCTGGATGTCCTGGCCGTCACCGTGGTAGTTGTGCACGGTGAAGTTGTCGACGAGGGAGCCGACCGGCTGGCCCTCGGCGGTGTTGTTGCACCAGTTGCCCTTCTCCACCGCGGAGTTGGGCGCCGCGCAGGTGCCGCTGCGGACGTTCTGCACGACGAGCTGGTCGTTGCGCACCTGCACCTTGACGTAGGTGCGGACGTGCTCCTGGTTCTGCACCGAGTTGTACCAGTAGCTGTCCGGGTTGAGCGGGTCGGCGCCGTTGCCGGCGCCGCTGGTGCCGCTGTTGTCGGGCTTGGTGATGTCGTAGTACTTCGAGCCCGAGGCCGAGTTGGCGGTCACGTAGACGACACCGCCGGGGCCCGGGTAGAGCTGGGCCTCGCCGGGCTGCTCGTCGGGGTTGGCCTTCTGGCCGTTCTTGATCTCGTAGCTGCGCGAGTAGCTGTGGTCGTGGCCCTGGAGGACCAGGTCCACGCCGAGCTTGGAGAAGGTCGTCGGGAAGTCCACGCGCCGGGTCTTGTTGTCGGAGTCCTTGGCGTGGTCGGCCGGCGAGTAGATCGCGTGGTGGTAGGTCAGGACCTTCCACTTCGCCTCGGAGCCGTGCTTGTTGATGACGTCGGTGACGTAGGCGATGTGAGCCGCGTCGCCGCCGCCGCCCTGCGAGGTGGCGTAGCTGTTGCTGTTGAGGTCGATGAACAGCACATCCTTGTAGATGTACCAGTAGTCACCGCCCGAGGAGTTGGACGCCGGGTCGCCGTTGGAGTAGTACGCGCCCGACTTGTCGGTGTTGGGGGTGGCGAAGTGCTGCTCGTACGCCTTGCCGCCGACGTCGTGGTTGCCGATGGTGGCCGCCCACGGGTACTGGCGCAGCTTGTCGGGTGCCAGGAAGGCGTTCCACTGCGGCTCGTTGTTGGCGCTCTCGACCTGGTCGCCGCCGGACACCAGCAGTTCGGCGTCCGGGTTGGCCGCCAGGGCGACGTCGAGGGTGTCCTGCCAGCCGGCGCCGTCCTCGGCGACGTCGCCGGACGAGCCGATCTGCGGGTCGCCGAAGAACAGGAAGTCGTAGTTGCCTTCGAAGTCCTGCGTCTTGAAGGAGTACGTCGCCGACCAGTTGCCCGCGCTGCCGACCCGGTAGGAGTACGGCGTGTGCTCCTTGAGGTTGGTGATCGTCGCATGGCGGTTGTAGCCGCCGCTGCTGGCGATGTTCACGGTGCCGGTCGCGGCGAAGGTCGCGGCGTCGGCCGGGAACTCGCCGTTCACGACCGAGGCGGTCGGGGCGACCTGGAGCTGCTGCGCGGTGTCGGCCGAGGAGTACCAGCTGACGGTGCGCTGGGTCTCGTCGGCGCCGACGCCGAGGATGACGCCGGTGATCGCGGTGGGTTCCGCGGCGGCGGCGGGCGACACCAGGCCGCTGCCCAGCGCCACGGTCAGGCCCAGGAGCGCCGCGGTGGTCCCGGTGGCCACGCGACGCCGCACAAGCTCGGCGGCTTGTGTCGAGGGTCTCAAGTTCATCGGTTTCTGTTCCTTCTGCGTACGGAATGTACCTGAAGTGGGGACCGTCAAGCTTTCAGCGCGTGGTTAACCAACACTAAATACGGTCTTTGCGATTCCTAAACACTTGGCGGGTGCCGAGAACTACTGATCCGGCATCAGATCCCGAAAGCGCGCTGCGTGAACCACACGAGTCCCATGAGGAACACCCCCGCCGAAATCACCGCGGTGGTACGGCGGGCCGCGGTGGGCGCGCGGCGGCGCAGCAGCATGAGCGCGGGGAAGACCAGCGCGATGAGGGCGAGCTGCACGGCCTCGATGCCGACGTTGAAGACCAACAGCGACCACAGCAGCGTCCAGGAGAAGGCGCTGTCGATGCCGAGCGCGCCCGCGAAGCCCAGGCCGTGCACCAGCCCGAAGCAGAAGACCACCGCCAGCCGCGTCCAGCCGGCCCGGTCCAGGCCGAAGTGCCCGCCGCCGGCCGGCTCCAGCTCGGTGGCCCGGTCGCCGTGCCGCCACAGCCGCCACAGGTACCAGCCGGCGACCACCGCGATCGACAGCGCGATGACCGGCTCGACCAGCCCCGAGGGCACGTCGACCAGGCCGAGCGCGGCGAGCATGAACGTCACCGAGTGCGCCAGCGTGAAGCTGGTGGCCGCGAGCACGACCTCGCGCAGCCGCCGGGAGCCGGCGATCAGCGCGAGCAGGAACAGGATGTGGTCGGTGCCGGTGAGCAGGTGCTCGGTACCGAGCCGGAAGAACTCCCAGAACCGCTCGTACCAGGCCTGGTGGGTGGAGAAGGTCGGGTGGGCGGCGTCCAGCGCGGCGCTGCCCGTACGCCCGTCGACGTCGTAGGTGACGATCGTCCGGGTGCCGGTGACGTACGTCTCCGCGTCGGGGAACAGCCCGCTGCGCACGTCGTGGTCCACGCCGCGCTCCGGGCACGTCCAGTCCAGCAGCAGGACCGCGTACGGCACGCCCTGCTGGCGGCCCATGGTGAAGCCGCCGGCCTGCTCCGGGGTGCAGGCGGTGCCGGCGGAGCCGACCGAGAAGCGCTTGCGGACGTAGTCCAGGGCGGTGCCGCGGTGGGCGTCGAGCGCGGCGGCCTCGGCCTTGGCGTCGCCGGCGTCGAAGGCGGCGGTGCCGGCCTCGAAGAGCGGGTCGTCGTGCCCGGCGTCGGCGGCGGAGACGACGTAGAGGTCGTATTCGAGCTGGAGCTTCGTGCGCAGGTGGCCGTCGTCGCCGGACGTGATGTCGACGTAGACCACCGAGCTGAAGCCGTGGGCCGACGCGGGCTGCGCCATGCCCAGGAAGGCGGCCAACGCCGCGAGAAACGCGACGACGCCGAGTCGTATTGGCGATGACATGGTGCTCCTCTTTACCTGTTGCTTGCCAGCGCACGGTGCACGCACCGGGTGAACGGAATTACGCCTGCTGGCGAATGCTGGAACAACAAGCGCGGGAAGGGCGCCTTCGCGGCGGCGCCCGCGGGGCTCGGCATAGCAGGATGGCGGCACACCCCCCGCCGGCTTTTCTGGACTTTCGGAGGACGACGTGCCCCGCCCCTCGCTCCTGGCCGCCGCCGCGCTGGCCGCTGCCGCCGCGCTGGCCACCGGATGCGGTGCCGGCGACGACTGGTCGGCCCCGCACGCCGAGCCGTCCGCCCTCGGTACGCTCGGCCCCGGCTTCGTGGACCGCGCGCACCCGCCGGGCCCCGAGGCGACCGCGACGCCGGCGCCGGGCTCGTGGGCGGGCGTCCGCCCCTCGGAGGGCTACCGGGTGGCGCTGGTGACCGCGGGCCGCGACCGCCCGACGGCCGCGCTGGTGGCGGCGGTCGAGGAGTGGGCGACCGAGGAGCATGTCTCGCTGCGGAAGGTGACGGCGAAGGACGCGGCCGACCTGCTGCCGGCCGTCAGCCGGGCGCTGGACATGCACCCGGACCTGATCGTCAGCGCGGGAAACGATCTGATCGACCCGCTGGCCACCGTCACGCCCAACCACCTCTCCCAGCAGTTCCTGGTGGTCGGCGCGGAGTTGGCCGAGCCGACGGAGAACGTCACGGCCGCCGACTGGTCGGGCGCGTCCTTCCGGGGCGAGGGCCTCGGGATGTCCTCGACGTACGACGCGGCCTCCTTCACGCAGGAGCGCTGCGCGGCCTCGATCCGGGCGGGCGTGGCGGCGGTGCTCAACGACCTGACGGGGATCGTGCTCTGGCTCGACGAGGTGTGACGGGCGGCTGCGGCCCCCGGGGGCTTGCGCCCCGCCGTCCCTCCATTGTCAGGGACCGGTCAGGAAACTAGAGTGTCGCGCGGAGCACCCGGCACTTCCGCACCGTCCTGCACACCCGCCGACTTCTGGACGTGACATGACGCGACGCCGTCGTACGCTCACCGCCGCCTGCCTGCTGGCCCTGCCCGCCGCGAGTGCCCTGCTGCCGTCCGCCGAGGCCGCGGTACCGCCGGAACACGCCGTCGTGGTCTGCCAGAGCGCCAGCTTCTACGCCAACTACGACAGTTCCAGCGGCCCTTCGGGGCTGCTGCGCACCCTCGGCTACGGCAAGAAGATCGGCCACACGCCGGGCGCGCACCCGGTATACAACGGCTGGGCCGCCACCTTCGACTACGGGCCCAACGACTGGGGCTATCTGCGCATCGAGTGCATCGGCGGCTACGACTCCTGGTGACGCCGGCTCGTCCGCCCCTTCACCCTCCTCAACGTCCCCTCCACACGCGGGAGTCCACCATGCTGCGAACCGCCACCCTGGGCGCCGGCGCCGCCGTCCTGGCCGCCGCCGCCCTGCTGACCGCCGCCCTCCCGGCGGGCGCCGCCAACGGCACGGTCGGGGTCCGCGAGACCGTCTGCGCGCAGGACCTCTACGTCCGCACCGAGCCGCTCGGCGCTTGGCAGGGCACGCTCTTCCAGGGCCAGACCTTCCTCGTCGAGCAGGTCGACGGCTCGTGGGTGTACGGCTTCGCGTACGGCGACATCAATCGGCACGGGTGGGTGCAGAACGGCTGGTTCTGCTGAGCCGCTTGCCGAGCCGGTTCTGCCGGGCCGGCCGCCGAGCCGGTTCCGGTGAGCTTGTTCCGCTGAGCTGAGCCCGGCCCTTCGCCGGTACGACGACGCCGTCCCCGCAGCCGCCCGGGGGCGGCGTCCGCCATGGCGCCCGGCCGCGCGAACCCGCTCACGTACGGCTTCCGGCGGCTGCGTCAGCGGGACGTCCGCTTCCCGTCACAGCCGTGGAACAGCCCGCGGAGCTGCACAACTACTCGCCTCCCGGACCGGTCAAGCCCTGCGGAACCGGACAGGTTCCGCCTTTCCGGCGCAGGTCCCGACCGCGCCGTGACACGCATCCTGGGGGGATACGTTGAACCGCATCGCACGACGCACAGCCCGGAGGACCGCGGCAGCCGGGGGGATCGGGCTGCTGCTGGCCGTCGCCGGGTTCGGCCTGGCACCGGCGGCGCTCGCCGACGACGGGCCGCAGCAGGACCTGGTCGCGCTGTCCGCCCCGGCGCCGGCCGAACTGGGCCTGGCCGGGCAGCCGGTGGAGTACACCGACACCGTCACCAACACCGGCACCACCACGACCGACCCGCTCGTCCTGCGCTTCCTCCTCGACGGCGGCGGGGGGCTGCCGGAGAACGCCGCGAGCCTGGAATACCGCGCCGACGACGGCACTTGGCAGCCGGTGCCGCTCGACTTCCACTCCCCCGCCTTCTCGGGGGAGCTGCCCGGCAGCTTCACCCTGGCGCCCGGCGCCACCCGTACCGTCCGGCTGCGCATCGGGCTGCCCATGGGCACGCCCCACAACGGCGACTCCAACGGCGGCACCCAGTCGCTGAAGGTGCACACCACCGTCTCGCGCACCGCGGCCGGAGCGGCGGCGGCCACGGACGACCACGTCATCATGGTCGACGCGCTGTCCTCGGCGCTGTCGGGCGTACCCGCGTCCGTGACCGCGGGCGGCCCGGGTGCCGTCCTCACCACGAAGGTCACCGACCCGACGGCGTCCGGGTACGAGAACATCACGCATGTCCTGCTCACCGACACCCACGCCACCGTCGAGGTGCAGCGCGCGGGCCGGTGGACCGCCCTCACCCCGAAGACCGACTCCGCCGAACCGGGCACGTCGATCTGGGAGTTGGACGGCAAGGACTTCACGTTGCCGCCGCACACCGCCAAGGTCGCCCAGATCCGCCTGTCCTACGACGCCGCGGCCGGCGGCCACCGGGCCGAGCTGACCGACTGCGTCCTCGTCAACGCCGGCGCCAAGCCGCTGTCCGGTACGACCTTCTGCGCCCAGCGGACCACCCTCGACGTCAAGGCGGCACCCGCCAAGGCCAGTTCCCCGGCCCCGACGCCCACCGCCACCGCCTCCCCGGCCGCCGCCTCGGCCCCCTCGGCCCAACTCGCCGAGACCGGCAGCAACGACAACACCCCGATGGCCCTCGGCGCCGGCGCCCTCGTACTCGCCGGCGCCCTCACCGTCGCCGCAGCCACCCACCGCCGCCGCACCCACCACTGACGCCCCACGCCCCGCACGGTCGCCCTCCCCATGGGCGGCCGTGCGGGCCGCGCACCGCGAGAAGCCCGAAGCCCCAGGGCTCCATGCTGCCGAACCTCCCGAGACCGAGCCGACCATGCCCCAGCGTAACGGTCACCGCCGGTGAACGGTCACTCCGCTGGCGTGACCCCTCCGCGTCCCGGGTTCGTGTGGGGCTACTGCTCGATCTCCCACGCCTCGTTGTCGACGACGTCGCCCGCCTGGGGCCACCAGACGATGACGGCCGTGCCGTTGGCGTACGCGTCCTGGTTGGCGTTGAGTTCGAGGCCGGAGTACGGGTTCGTGATGTGGAAGTAGTAGGCCCAGTTGCCGTTGCCCCAGTCCCAGAGCCGGAACTGGTCGAAGCGCCACTGCTGGTGGGCCGAGCCGTTGCAGGGGGCCTGGTAGACGGCGTTGCCGGCGTGGCCGTCGGTCTCGATGCACAGGCCGCTGTAGACGTTCTTGACGAAGCCGGCCGCTCCGTCGATGCCGCCGTGGCCGTTCGTCGGCAGGCTCCACTGCTGGTTCGCGCCGGGCCGGTCCCACGTCCCGTACTTGGAGTTGCGCTCCCACAGGTCGAGCCCGGTCCCGGAGGCCGTCGACCAGCCGGGCACCTCGATGAGCGGCGGGTAGGGCAGCGCCAGATAGATCGACGACGCCGTGGTGCCCGCCCACGCCGGCGACGGGCTCGCCGCCAGCAGACCCACCGCGCAGCTCGCCGCCAGAGCCGACGCCATCGCCAGCCTCTTCACCTTCGTCTTGAACATGTCCCGCTCCCCTGAAGTCCGTTCCCCCGGCGGACCGCACCGGCCCGCCCAGGAACGAAACTAGGGATAAGACGCACCCGGCCGGATCGGGCGACCACCCTACTTCCGCCCGCCGCCCCCGCGCCTAAGGTCCCGCCTAAGGTCCCTTACCCGGCCGCCCCGCTCGCCGGCAGCAGGCTCAGCCGGTGCGCGTGCGTCGCCGCTTCCGTCCGCGTCGAGACGTTCAACTTCGCCAGGATGTTGGACACATGCACGCTCGCGGTCTTCGGGCTGATGAACAGCGTCGCCGCGATCTGGCCGTTGGAGCGGCCCTCCGCGACGAGCCCGAGCACCTGCAACTCCCGGTCGGTGAGCCGGATCCGCAGGTTCGGCCGGTCCGGCGCGGGGTCCGCCGCGGGCGGGGTGATCCGCAGCCGCGCCCGCCGGGCGAGTCCCCGTACGTCCTCGGCGGTCGTCGCGGCCAACTCCTCGGCCAGGCGCAGGCATTCCGCCGCGGTCGGCGCGGCGGCCTCCGGCCCGTACGCGCTGTCCTGCACCTGCGCCTCGGCCAGCCGGAACAGGCAGTAGCAGCGCGGGAACGCCTCCTCGGCCTCCCGCGTCGCCTCCAACGCCCCCTGCCACGCGGCGACTTCGCCGCTCCCCTCGCAGCGGGCCGCCTCCGCGTCGGCCATGGCCCGGTACGCGCGCGCCGAGGGAGTGGTCACCGGAAGGGCCCGCGTCAGCCCGCGCAGACGTTCCCGTATCTCCGACGACCCGGCGAATCCCGGGACTTCACCCGCCGCGACCGCGTCGGCCTCGATCCGCACGGCCAGCCACAGCAGCGGCCACGCGTACCGCAGATGCGCCCGGGTGAGCGGACCGCCCAACTGCGCATGCACCCGCTCCCGCGCTACACCCAACTCACCTCGCCCACGCGCCAGTTCGGCCTCGATGTACGCCATCGGCGCGGTGTACTGCACGTCCGCGCCGCTGAAGTGCCGCCGCGCGCTGCGTACGTCCTCCTCGGCCCGCCCCGCGTCCCCCTGCCACAGCTCCAACTCGGCCCGCGCCAGCAGCAATGTGCTGGCGAAGGCGCCCGTGGGCTCGTCGGTCAGCGACTCGGTGATACGGTCCAGCGCCTCGCGCCAACGGCCCAGCCGCAGCAGCGGCTCGGCGAGATTGCCGGTGAGCATCGCGCCCCACGAGCGGGCGAGCCCGGCCTGCGCGGCCAGCGTGACGCCGGTGCGGGCGGTCTCGGCGGCCTCCGCGTGCCGGCCGAGCAGCGCCAGGACGTCGGAGAGGTTGGTGTGGCCCCGTACCGTCACCGCGGGCAGTCCGTGCCGCTCGGCGACCGCGATGCCCTCGCGCAGGGCGGCGAGCCCGGCCGCCGCGTCGCCCTGGTAGGCCACCGCGGCGCCCAGCGTGATCAGCGCCTCGGCCTGCTGGGCGAAGGCCCCGCACTCCTGCGCCGACGCCACCGCCCGCCGGGCCGTCGCCGCCGCGCCGTCCATGTCGTCCACGTGCATGAGGGAGTTGGCCAGCGCCGCGAGCACCATCGCCTGGGTGGCGGTGACGGGCCGGCCCGGCATGAGCGCGAGCGCGTCCCGCAGTTGGCTGGTCGCCTCGTCGTCGCGGCCGAGCCCGCGCAGCATGAACGACCGCCGCTCCACCAGGTGCGCCCGCCGCAGCGGGTCGGCGGCCAGGTCGGTGCGGGCCAGCACATGGTCGATGACGGTCAGCCCGCGGTGCGGCTCGCCGGCGGCGAAGGCGGTCTCGGCGGCCAGCACGTTGAGCGCGATCCAGTCCAGCCCGGCGCGCTCCACCGCGTCCGGGACCCGGTCCCATATCTGCAGCGCCCGTTCGAGGTGGCGCAGCGCCTCGGCCGGCGCGAACGCGGCGGCGGCCTGCCGCCCGGCCAGCACCGACGCCGACAGCGCGCGCGGCAGGTCGAGGGCGGCGTACCAGTGGTGCGCGAGGGTCGCGGCGATGTTGCCGTCCTGGCCGAGCAGTCCGGGGTCGCCGGACAGCGCGGTGCCGTACGCGGTGTGCAGCCGTACGCGCTCGCCGGGGAGCATGTCGTCGTAGAGCGCGTCGCGGGTCAGCGCGTGCCGGAACGCGTAGCTGTGGCCGGTGTGGTCGACCACCAGCAGATGGTGCTCGACGGCCTCGCGGAGGGCCGCGTAGAAGTCGGCCTCGCCGACGCCGGCGACGACCTCCAGCAGCTTCTCCTCCACGCACAGCCCCGCCGCGGCGGCGGTGCGGAGGATCCGCTGGGTGGGCTCGGAGACCGTCTCGGTCCTGGCGAGCAGGACGTCCCGCAGCGACGGCGGCAGTTCGTGCGGATCGGCTCCGCCGTCCACCGCGGCGACGATCTCCTCGACCAGGAACGCGTTGCCCTGCGAGCGCTCGAAGACGACGTCGGCGAACGCGGCGCCCGGCGGCGTACCGCCGATCGCGTGCAGCTGCATCGCCACCTCGGTCCGGCTCAGCCGGCCCAACTCGACGCGCTCCACGCTGCGCGCCCGCTCCCACGCGGTGACCAACGGCCGCAACGGGTGCCGCCGGTGGAGCTCGTCGGACCGGTAGGTCATCAGCAGCATCACGCCGAGTTCCTGCACCGTCTGGACCAGGAACGCCACCATGTCGAGGGTGGACCGGTCGGCCCAGTGCAGGTCCTCGACGACCACGAGCATGGGCCGGTCCGAGGCGAGCCGGGTGAGCAGGCCCAGGACATGCTCCAGCAGCTGCGTCGGCGAGCGGTCCTGGCTGTCGCCGAACTCCGCGAGCGGGTCCAACTCGGGGAGCAGCCGGGCGAGTTCGCGGCGGGCCGGGCCGAGGCACCGGTCCAGCTCTGCGGCGGGCGTCGAGCGGGCGACGGCCCGCAGCACATCCATCAGCGGCGCCAACGGCAGCCCCTCGCCGCCGAGTTCCACGCATCCCCCGGCAAGGACCCGCACGCCCGACGCCCGGGCGACCGCGACGACCTCCCGGACCAGCCGGCTCTTGCCCACCCCGGCCTCGCCCACGACCACCGCGGCGACCGGCTCCCCGCCGACCGCCCGCTCCAACAGCCCCCGCAGCCGGGCCAGTTCGGCTCGACGTCCGACCAACACGGGGCTGACGAGCTCACGGTTCATGCCGGAACCGTACGCTCACGCGGGGTGTCCGCCAATCGCCCGGGGACGGGACCGCGTACGGGGGTGCGTACAGGGTCGCGTACTGGCGCGCGTACGGAGCCACGTACAGGAATGTCACAGCGTATCCCTATCCTTCTCCCGCCTACGAGAAGGGTTCCCCCGAACGATGAAGCACACCGTACTGACGGCCGCACTGCTGTGCACGGCCGCGGCCGTCGTACTGACCGGCTGCGGCGGCAAGAAGTCCGCGAGCGGCAGCACGTCCGCGCCGGCCGGCACGGCCTCGGCCCCCGCCACGCACGCGGCGGCGCCCGCTGGCCCGCTGGACGCGCTCAGCGCGCAGCAGATATCCGACAGGGCCACCGCCGCCATGAACGCCCTGACGTCCGTGCACGTGGTGGGCCAGGAGATGGACGGCGACAAGCCGGCCCACCTCGACGTCACCGTCGCGACATCCGGCAAGTGCGTGGCCACCGTCGGCGAGGACGGCGGCGACATGAAGATCATCAGCACCACCGAGTACACCTACCTGAAGGCGGACGCGACCTTCTGGAAGGACCAGGGCAAGGACGGCCGGGCCCTCGGCACGGCGCTGCACGGCCGCTGGCTGAAGAAGCCCGGCACGGCGGCCACCGACCCCGACCTGAAGGACTTCTGCGACCTCAAGACCTTCATGGCCGGCTTCACCGCGGACGACGGCGCGCCCCTCACCAAGGCCGCCCCGGTGAAGGTCGACGGCCAGACCGTCATCCCCCTCACCCAGCACGACAGCGACGGCGACCTCGTCGTCTACGTCGCCGACACCGGGAAGCCGTACGCCGTGAAGCTGACCGAGCCCGGCGCGAAGGGTCCCGGTACGGACGGCAGCGGCACGATCACCTTCAGCGCCTTCGACAAGCCCCTCCACGTCTACGCCCCACCCCAGGGCCAGACCGTCACGGAGTCCGCCCTCTCCCTCTGACGTCGGCCTCCACACGAGCCGCCCCCGGGCCCGGAGCCGATCCGGGCCGGACCCGCGGGCGGCGGCGATCAGCCCGTGGCCCGCCACTCCGACTCTCAACGCCGCGTCGCAGCAGCGGGTCTATGCTCTCTGCCTTCCGACCCGCTCCGCCCGACGGGGGACCAGCCATGGAGATCTTCCGCTTCGAACGCGCCGAGCGGCTTATGACTCACCACGGAAGCACCGGCCTGCACGCAACCCGCGTCGCCGCAGGTGCGGGCCAGGTCCAGGTCACCTGCCTCACCCTCGCACCCGGCGGCACCATCGGGACGCACCCGGCCACTTCCGCGCAACTGCTCCTGGTCGTCACAGGCAGCGGCTGGGTCGCCGGCCAGGACGGCACCCGCGTCCCCATCACCGCAGGCCAGGGCGCCCGCTGGGAGGAGGCCGAAAACCACACGACAGGAACCGAGTCCGGCCTCACGGCCCTCGTCCTCGAAGGACCACTCACCCTCTTCGAACCCGAGCCCACGGGAAATCGCGGCTGATCCGGGCCCTCCCCGGTCGGGTGAACACCGGACCGTCCGAGGGCGATGCTCCAGGCCGGCCGTGCCGATCGTGGCCGGTCCGAGGCGCACCTGCGGTGGGTTGCCGACAAAGTCTCGCGAGGAGCAGGGGCGCCGGCCGGTCATTCGACCGCGTAGCCGATGGCCAGGAGGTGGGAGCTGGCGGCGAGGAGTTCGGGGTAGGGCTCGGCGAGGCGGGCGGCGGTCAGGGCGGACTGGAAGAGGGCGTCGTCGGGCGGGGCACCGGTGCTCTGCTCGACCGCTTTGAGGAGCGACCAGGCGGGGCCTTCAATGCCGAACACCTGGACGTCCCGGAGCCCTGCGGCACGCGCTTCCGCCGCGAGTTCTTCCGCCTTGTGGAAGTAGGAGACGGTGAAGCCGCGGCGGCCGTCGTAGGTGGCGGTGGCGAGGATGTCCGCGATCGACTTCCGCAAGCGTTCGGTGTGCAGGTGAGCCAGAGCGGTGTGCTCGAAGACCGAGGCGTAACGGTTGATGGCCGCCGCTGCGACAAGCCCGCCGGGGCGGGCGACGCGAACCGCCTCGCAGAGAGCCTGGAGCCGTTCGTCACGGTCAGGCAGGTGGTAGAGCGGGCCCAGCAGCGTGACCACGTCGTACGACGAGTCCTCCGCGTCGAGGCTGCGGGCGTCACCGAGATCGGCCGGGCAGACCTCGCGGGCCTGCTCCACGTGCCGCGCCACCGGGTCCACGAGCCGCACCTCGTAGCCGTCCTCAAGCAGCCACCGCGCGTGCACGCCCGTACCGCCGCCGACGTCGAGTACGCGGGCTGGTGCCTTCGGCAGGAAGCGGCGCAACAGCTCCTGCGTGCGCAGCAGTTCCAGCCGCCCATCAGCGGAAGAGGTCAGTCGGCTGCCTTCATCGAAGACGTCGGTGTAGAAGGTGGTGACCTCGGGCGCCAGCTCGGGGGACGACATGCCGGCAGTATCCTCTGCACCGGTGGACCAGTCCAGCCCACAACCTCACGAGGAGCTATGGCACTACTGAAGTACGAAGAGATCGCAGAGTCCCTGCGCGTCCGCATGGCCAGCGGCGAGTTTCCGCCAGGAGCGACACTCCCCTCGGGCCGGGACCTCGCCGAACAGTGGCAGGTGGCGCGGGCAACGGTGGTCAAGGCGATGGACGTACTCCGCAACGACGGCGTGGTCGAGGCACGGCAGGGCGCCGGCTTCGTCGTGACCGAGACGGCGATCGGGCGGCCCGCCGGCAACAGGAAGTCAGGCAGCGCGCGGGTGACCGGCGGCATGCCGTTCACGCGGATCGGCGACCCCGAGCGCACCATCCCGCCCGCTCGCATCGCCACCGCGCTGGGCCTGCCCGACGGCACGTACGCGCTGCGCCGCGCCCGGCTGATGCAACTCCCGGACGGCACCCCGCACAGCTATGTCGAGGCATGGTTCCCGCCGGACGTGGTCGACGAGGCACCGCGCCTGGAACAACGCGCGCCCATCGCCGAGGGGACCACGAGGTACATCGGCCGGCAGACCGGGCGCACTCCTGCCGAGGGCGTGGACGTGACGACTGCTCGCCTGGTCACGGAGGAGGAGGCACGTCACCTGCGCCTTGACACTCCGGCAGCAGTGGCCGTCGTGCTCCATGTCGCATACGACCAGGAAGGTCGCCCCTTGGTGTGCGAGGAAGGCGTCACACCGGGGTCGCTTTGGGAGCAGACGGACACTTATCCGATGTGACCGACTGACCGTTGAGTGCACGGGGTCGCTACCACCTCGCTCCATCCGTCGGCGCACCGGCGTTCACGCTGACCTGACCTTTCACCCTGGGCGTCGAGCAAGACACCGGCAGGACTTGACTGGACTGGTCCACCGGTCCAGTCTATTGATGACGGTTGGTCACCTCGGCATCCGCGGGGTGCCGTGTTCCGCGATGTGTTGATGAAGGGGTGGGATGGGGATGCCCAGTCGTAGTTCTTCGCAGTTGGCGCCGCCACGCGTTGACCTGCGGGCAACAGCCCAAAGGGCGTGGCGGCGTGTCACCTCACGTGATTTCTCGGTGGGGCCGGAGGAGGCAGATGTCGTGACGGCCCGGCGAGCGGTCATGAGGATCGTCCGGGAGTGGCAGGTGCCGTTGGCGGAGGAACGGCTCGAAGACCTGCAACTGCTGTCCGGCGAGGTGATCGCCAACGCTGTCCGGCACACCCAGGCAGCATGTTCTGTGAAAGTGCGGTGGACCGGAGTACGGGTGCGGGTCGAGGTCACCGACACGAGTCCCGTGCGGCCGAAGCGGCGGCAGAGCCGGCTGGCGCAGGTCGACCACCGGGCGTTCTTCGAGGGGCCCATGCTCCCCGTCACCGCACCCGACCTCTGGGACGGCGCCGAGGAGGACTCCGTCTTCGAGGGCAGCATCGACTGCAACCCCCACGACCCCGACCCCCGCCTGCGCATCCCCGTGGCCAACCTCCAGATCAGCGTCGGCCGCTGGATCCTCCGCCTCGACCCGGACGACCTCGCCGACATCGCCGCCAAACTCCGCGCCCACGCCGACCTCCTCGACCACAAGATCCGCCCCGCCCTCACCGCCGCCCGCAACGACTGGGCCGTACACCACCCGCAGTGAGCAGGCGGCCGAGGCCGGGGCAGCGGAGGCCGGCAGCGGGGGAAGGGGCGAGCGTCGGACCGCAAAGCGCAGCCGCCTGCCGAGGACGCCGCCCTCACATCGTGGGAGGGCGGCCGTCTCCGCCCGCCCTTTTCGCATCAAGCTCCGGCCGCGTCAGCCGATCAGCGCACCCAGTCCTTCAGCGGCTCCGTGTCCAGCGTGATCCCCACCGGATCGGGCAACGCGACCGTCTTCCCGAAGGGGCGCCGGGCGATCATGCCGTAGACGCCGTCGTCGGGTTCGCTGTACACCAGCGCCTCGCACGCGTCCCGGTCGATCAGCAGGTACACCGGAATCCCGGTCTCCGCGTAGGCGCGGGGCTTCTCCTCCCGGTCACGCTTGTCGGTGTCGGCGTCGTACGACGTCACCTCGACCACCATGACCACCCGGTCGGCAGCGGCCCACTCCCCGTGCCCGGCGAAACTGCCCTTGGGCGCCAGAGCCCCGTCCGGCTTCGCGTGACCGCTGCGATAGGTCTCCACCTTCAGGCCGCGTTCCGGGTAGAGCCAAAGATCCGGGCGCTGCTGCATGCAGTGCTCCATGACCCAGCGGATGATCTCGTCGTGATCCCCGTCCGGCACCGCTTTGACTCCCAGCTTCCCGTGCACGAACTCCAGCCGGACGCCCTCACGCTCGGCGGCGGCAGCGATGCGTTCGAACTCCTCCGCCTGCATCTGCGGCCGATCCTCAGTGACAGTCATCGCGCGCCTCGCTCCTCCACGCCCGCTCCTGAAAACGTCGGCGCACCCACAGTCTAGGGATTACGCCTGCGGCACGTCGGATCGCGACGGCGTGTGCAGGGCAAGAAAAAGAGCCCCCTGTCGGGTTCGAACCGACGACCTACGCTTTACAAGATCCCTCGCGGCCGGGCGCTGACCTGCGGAGACGCAGGTGTCACCCCCCTGAACACCGCAACCGACGTTTACCTCTTGCCACTGGTTCGGACAGGTTCCCAGCCCCATGTGTGCTGAAGCCGTGCTCCGCAGCCCAAGCATGCCTGCATATTGCCTGCATTGATGCTAAAATAAAAGCATGACCGCTATCACCATCCGGGACGTCCCAGACGACACCGTCAACGCCCTGAAGGTACGCGCCGCACAGGCGGGCAAATCCCTCCAGGCGTACGCCCTGGAGCTCCTGTCCCGGGAAGCCGCCAGACCCACCCTCACGGAAATGGCCGCACGTCTTGAGCGTGAGACCCGCACCGCACTCAGCACGACCGACGTCCTCGACGCCATCGAGGACGGGCGTGAACGACGTTGATCGTCATCGACTGCTCCAGCCTGGTGCACTTCCTCCTCGACCACGGCAAGACAGGAAGCGCGGTCCGCGAGAGGGTGGGTCGCGCAGGCACTCTCACCGCGCCAAGCCTGCTGGACTACGAAATCACCTCGGCCGTCTTCGGCCTGGCGCGCGGCCGACGCGGGGGCAAGCCGAAGATCACGGAAAAGGAAGCCGCCAAGGCGATCATCGACTACCAGGCCCTCAACCTCGACCTGCACCCGACACTGGTGCTGTGGCAGCGGGTGCGCGACCTCTCGAACAACCTCTCCGCCTATGACGCACACTACGTAGCCCTCGCTGAGAGCTTCGGCGTACCGCTCATCACTAGCGACGCCAGGATCGAACGCAGCGGAGCCACCCGCTGCACGATCGAGACCTTCGAGGCACCCGCCACCTGACTCCAGCAATCTCGTCGGACGGGTAAAGGCCAGCGGTCCACGCAACGGAGGCGACGCCTGCGACGCGGTCACGAGCGATGGGGTTCAGGCACTCCGGCGCTGTAGCCACAGGTTGGCCAAGCTTCCCGGCGCACTACGGCGATCCACCGCTCACCTCGGCTATCCGGGAAAACTACCCCCGATGAGCCGTTCAACCAGACTCGTCACGTCGATGCGCGACGGGCTCACGTGGTGCATGCGTATGTAGGCGAGAAGGGCGTCCTCCACCTGGCCACCCTCAAGAACCACGAGCACCGCTCCGTGCCGCTGCCCCGGTTCCTCCTCGACGAACTGGCCGCCCATATCGACGGCCGCACGCCGGACCAGTTCCTCTGAGTCTCAGGCGTACAGGGTGAGATCGCCCTCGGGAGATCCGGTGGCGATCACTGCTTGGCCGTTGGAGCGGACCAGCACGTCGCAGGAGATCCCCGGAACGGCGGCGTGGAGCCGCGTACCCGTCAGGAGATCCCACTCCCACACCATCCTGTCGTCGGTCCCCGACACGAGCATGTGCGCCGAGCCGTTGACGACCGCGACGGACAGTCTCGGGTCCTCCGACTCCGCGCCCAGAGGTACAGGCTTCCCGACCGGCTCGCCGGTGTTCGCGTCCCATCGCCACAGAAGCCTGTCGTCATCCACACACGCGAGCAGCGTGTGCCCTCCGGGGAGACCGACCGGCACGATCTGATGGACCGCGCCCTCAGGCCCGGTCATCCTTTCCCCGATTCGCGCGCCCGTCGCGGCGTCCCATCGGAGGATGACGCCTGCCTCGTCGCCCGTAGCGATCACCGCGCCGCCGCCCCGGCTGCCGGCGACCATCGCGGCCGACACCACAGACGTCCCGTGCCCCGTCAGCGGCACACCCAGCGGCTCTCCGGTCACGGCGTCCCATCGGTGAACCTCGTGGTGGTGGCCGGCGCCCACGATGAGTGCGCGCCCGTCCGGCAGCAGACCGGCCGCTACGTCCCAGACGGTGCCGGCCTCCACGGCAGGGCTTGACAACACCGAGCCGGTGACGGCGTTTAGGCACTCGACACCGAACTCCGACGCGACGGCGAGGATCGAGCCGACACCTTTCGCCTGCACCACGGCGCACGGGCCCCCACCGGCCCATGGGTCCACCCGCCATACCTCTCGGCCCGACTGCGGATCCCAGCGCGAGACGGTGTTCAGGGCGTTGGCGAACGACAGCACCATCACCCGCCCATCGGACTCGAAGAGCACGGGCCAGGCACCGTATTCACGACCAGTCCTGATGGTCGCCGTCGTCGTGTGCTCCTGCCGCCATTCCACGCCCTGACCATACGGCGAGGCGACCCGGCTCCACCGCCCGGCCGCGGGAGGAGGTGCCCAGCTCGACGGCGATCGCCGCGGTCTCCGCAGGCACCCGGCTGTCCGTGGTCTCCAGGACGGCGGCCGGCAGGTAGGTCAGGTCGGCATTGCGGCTCTTGCCCACGCCGAGAGAGACGAGGTCCGTGTTCTCGCTCGGCACCAGGTCGCTCGGGCTGTGCGCGTCGAACTGCCGCCTGACCATAGGAGGTTGCGCCGGTGGATACCGGAGGAGCCGACCATCATCACGATGGTGTCGCCGGACAGCTCGGCCTTGAACCCGTCCGGCAGACTCCTGCGGGCCTCATCGAGGAGTGCGAAGCGCTGCGGGTCCACGCTGCCGTGCCTCCCAAGCGCGAGCGGACCGGTCTCCAAGACTATCCGGGGACGCTCTGCCCGGCGCCGAAGCCGCTCCTGGAGGACGTCCCAGGCAGCGCGCCCCACATGAGACCAGAACCGAGACAGGCCGACAGCAAAACACCGCAGCCGACGCCGGGACGGCCGCCCTGACCAGGCAAGAAAAAGAGCCCCCTGTCGGGTTCGAACCGACGACCTACGCTTTACAAGAGCGTCGCTCTGGCCAGCTGAGCTAAGGAGGCGCTCGCAGCAGTGTAGCGGGCGGGGGGCCGGCGGGGTGGGGAAAAAGGCAGCGGGGGGCTGGTGACAAAGGGGGAACGTGCAGGTAGCGTCACTGCCAGTCCGCTGGTGAGCGGGCTGGACCACTGAAGCGGCACCAAGAGATCTGCTTCCTTTACTCGGATCGTCCGGCACGTTCCTGCCGGTGAAGGGATGGCGTAGCAGCATGGCTACTGTCACGTTCGACAAGGCGACCCGGATCTACCCGGGTGGCGACAAGCCCGCCGTCGACGGGCTCGACATCGAGGTCGGGGACGGCGAGTTCCTCGTGCTGGTCGGGCCTTCGGGTTGCGGCAAGTCGACCTCGCTCCGCATGCTCGCGGGGCTGGAGGACGTCAACGCGGGCGCGATCCGCATCGGTGAGCGTGACGTCACGCACCTGCCGCCGAAGGACCGGGACATCGCGATGGTGTTCCAGAACTACGCGCTGTACCCGCACATGACCGTCGCCGACAACATGGGCTTCGCGCTCAAGATCGCCGGCGTCAACAAGGCGGAGATCCGCAAGCGGGTCGAGGAAGCCGCCAAGATCCTGGACCTCACCGACTACCTGGCGCGTAAGCCCAAGGCGCTCTCCGGTGGTCAGCGGCAGCGTGTCGCGATGGGTCGCGCGATCGTCCGTGAGCCGCAGGTCTTCCTCATGGACGAGCCGCTGTCGAACCTCGACGCCAAGCTGCGTGTCCAGACCCGTACGCAGATCGCCAGCCTGCAGCGGCGCCTGGGCGTCACCACGGTCTACGTCACCCACGACCAGACCGAGGCCATGACGATGGGCGACCGCGTCGCGGTCCTCAAGGACGGCCTGCTGCAGCAGGTCGACACCCCGCGGCACATGTACGACAAGCCGGCCAACCTCTTCGTCGCGGGCTTCATCGGCTCCCCGGCGATGAACCTGATCGAGGTCCCGATCGTCGACGGCGGAGTCAAGTTCGGCAACGCGCTGGTCAACGTCGAGCGCGACGCGGTCCAGGCGGCGGCCGACAAGGGTGACCGCACGGTCACCGTCGGTGTGCGCCCCGAGCACTTCGACATCGTCAGCGGCGAGGGCGACGCCAAGTCGCTCACCAAGGACGCCCCGGCGGGCCTGGCCGTCACCGTCAACGTCGTCGAGGAGCTGGGCGCGGACGGCTACGTCTACGGCTCGGCCCGGGTCGGCGACGAGGACAAGGACGTCGTCATCCGCGTCGGCGGCCGTGAGATCCCCGAGAAGGGCTCCGTGCTGCACGTCGTGCCGCGCGCCGGCGAGACCCACGTCTTCGCCACCTCCTCCGGCGAGCGCCTGAGCGACTGATCACCTGATCGCGTAAACGGGTTTCCGGGCTCCTACGGCCGGGCGGTGCGCGCAACCGACGCGCACCGCCCGGCCGTCCGCTTTTTCCACCCCCATACGTGCGCATAAGCGGCAGTTCGGGGCCGTACGTCAACACTCGAACGCCCTTTGTGGCGATTTCACTCCCCCGCAAGAGTGACGGAATGTCGCCAAATCATCACCAGTCGCTACGATCCGAGGCGTGAACCAGCTAGCTCGCCGTCTCGGCAAGACATTCGCGCTCGTCCTCCCGGTCGTTCTCGTCCTGTCGGGAACGCTCGCCGTCACCCGCGTCCCGTGGGCCGTCTCCTCCTCCGACGCGCAGGTGCTCACCGCCTCCGCCAAGTCGCGGGACCAGGTGGCCACGGAGCAGGCGGCGAAGGCGCCCCAGGAGGCGCTGCGTACGCGGCTGCTGGCCGAACTCCAGCAGCAGGACCCGGGGGTCGCCCTGACCGACCTCCAGCTCGCCATGGCGCGCCAGCCGTCGCTCGCCAAGTACTGCCTGTCGATCGCCCGTTCGCTGGGCCGCGCCGCGGTCGCCAAGTACGACGGCTCGGTGCGGCGGGCGCAGGCGTGGTCGCGGCCGGTGTGCGACACCGCCTTCGCGACGGGCGTCGCGTCCGTCGGCTGACGGAAGGGCCCCGGGGCTGACCGACCGGGCCGGGCCGGCGAACGGCCCCAAGGCGCCCCGGCGCGGCCCCAGCGCGGCCCCTGGACGGCCCCTGGAAGAGCCGAGAGCGTGCGTACGGCCGGCGGGCCCGCCATGTGCGGGGCCGCCGGCCGTGTCGCATAGGGTGCGCTGCATGACGCACGACACCACTGCGCACGAGGTCACCCCGGTCACCCAGGCCGTGATCCTGGCCGGCGGCCAGGGCTCGCGGCTGCGGCCCTACACCGACGACCGGCCCAAGCCCATGGTCGAGATCCCCGGGACGGGCACGCCGATCATCGGGCACCAGCTGGACTGGCTGGCCGCCGAAGGGGTCACGGACGTCGTCGTCTCGTGCGGGCACCTCGCGGAGGTGCTGGCCCAGTGGCTGGACAACACGCCGCTGCCGCTGCAGGTCACCACCGTCATCGAGGGCGAACCGCTGGGCCGCGGCGGCGGGTTGAAGTACGCGGCGAAGTCGCTGCCGCGCCCCGACGAGCCGTGGTACGCCACCAACGGCGACATCTGGACCCGCTTCTCGCTGCGCGGCATGGCCGCCTTCCACGAGGAGCGCGACGCCGTCGCCACCCTCGCGCTCGCCCGGCCGCGCATCCCGTGGGGCGCCGTCGAGACCAACGAGTTCGGGCAGGTCCTGGACTTCATCGAGGCCCCGCCCTCGCCGTTCCTCATCAACGCCGGTGTGTACGTCTTCGCGCCCGCGTTCGCCGCGATGCTGCCGGACCTGGGCGACCACGAGCGTACGACCTTCCCGCGGCTGGCCCGCGAACGCCGCCTCGCCGGCTACCCGATCCCGCAGGGCGCCTACTGGCGGGCCATCGACACCGCGAAGGACCTCCGGGAGGCCGCCCGCGAACTGGGCGCCGCACCGGTCGTCTAGAGCCCGCACAGCGCTATTCCCCGCGCCTTACGCGAAGCCGCGGGGAATAGTGCCGGGGAAGCCGGGGTGGCCGGGGAAGCCGGTGAGGGCCGAAAGAAGCGCGCGAGCCTCAGGCGGCCCGCCCCGCGACCGCCCTCACCGCCCTCACGCCGGGCTCGTCGGCGACTGCGACGCCTGCGCCGGGCCCAGGAGCGGCGCCCCCAGCAGCCCGCCGATGGCCCCCTGCGTCGGCTCCGGCGGCGGAGGCGGCGCCGCGTGGGTGGGCGGCGGCGCGGCCGGCGGCTTGGACGTGGACGAGCCGCCCGAGGAACCGCCCGACGAGGACGAGCCGCCCGACGACGTTCCGTGCCCCGGCGTGTGCGTACCGGCCCCCGGGGTGTGCTCCGCCCCCGACGACGCCGTGCTCGGCGGCGCGCTGGCCGCCGGCGTGTGGAGCTTCTTGCGTGCCTTCGCCGTCTGCGACGGGGTCGGGCTGCCCGGCGACGTCCCGGTGTCGCCGCCCGAGACCTCCGGCAGCGGCAGCCCCTGCTGCTCGTTGACCGGCGGCGCCGTCGGGCCAGCGGGGCGCCCGCCCGGCGCGGTGCTGGCCCGTACCGCCGCGCCCAGCACCGAGCCCACCAGCAGCGAACCGCCCACGATGACCGTGCCCAGCACCATGCCGCGCCGCAGCACATAGCGCCGCAGGTCCCACAGGCCGACCCGCGGGCCCAGCCGGCGCCAGGCGTCGGCGGCGAGCTTGCCGTCGACGGAGTAGACGGGCGCGCCGGCGATGACCAGCGGGCTCCACGCGGCCAGGTAGATGAAGTCGGGGGCGTCGTAGACCGGTACCGTACGCCAGCTCACGGTCACCAGCAGCGCGATGGACAGGCTCGCGCCGAAGACCGCCGCGACCCGCTGCCACAGCCCGAAGACGGTCAGCACGCCCACCACGACCTGGAGGAAGGCGATGCTCAGGCCCGCGCCCACCGGGTGGTTGAGCGCGGCGTCCCGCAGCGGTTCCGCCGCGGCCCACGGGTGCAGCGAGGACAGCCAGGTGACCATGGAGCCGCGCTCGCCGCCGTCGAAGTAGACGCGGTCGCACAACTTGCCCATGCCGGCGTAGATGGAGACGAAGCCGAGGAAGATACGCAGCGGCAGCAGCACGATGCCGAGGTTCATCCGGCGGTGCGGATACCAGGCGTGCTTGACGAAGTCGCTGTTCTTCTTGCCCGGCCGCCGCTCGACCGGCTCGTCCAGCTCCGGGTCGCCGTCACCATGTACGCCGGCCCCGCCATATGCGTCGCCGTCGCCATATGCGCCGCCGTCGCCATATTCCTCGTCGTACGCGCCCCGCGCCGGCCGTACGCCGCTCAGCAGGCCGGTCGGGGACTCGGCGCGGCGCGGGCCGACGACGGTCGGGGCGGCGGGCGGCAGCGTCTCCGTGCCGCCGATCCTCGGCAATACCTGCGTGGTCGCGCCCGCGGAGTCGCCGTCCGGCGCACCCGTGCCGCGCACCGCCTGGAAGAGCTCGCCGGCCAGCGCGTCGCCGGGCTCGGTGCGGCCCGACCACACCACCGGGGCGAGCCTGCGGCGGCCCGCGCCGGGGCCGGCGGAGACGCCCGCGCGGGGCGGGCCGACCCGGCCGAGGGAGCGGGCGGAGCTGCGGCCCAGCTGCACGCGGAAACTCGCGTGGGTGACGATGACCTGCGCGGGATCGCTCGGCACCCGTGCCATGCTCAGCACCGGTTCGTCGAATCCGGGCGTCCCTCCCCCCGTGGAGGGGCGGGGTGTTCTGGTGTCCACGCTCAACTAACCGAGTGACGCACCTTTAGGACACTGCCCAGCACGGCTCTCGCTGTCCGAGACGCGTCAACCTCGCCGGACCCGTAAGATACGCCCCCGCACGTGGCAATAGGCCGAGCCAACGCCCTTTACGCCACCCTCAAGCCCATTGCCGAGCCGGCCCGCAAGCCGGCCCTCACGCCCGCCGACGCGCCGCCTCGTACAGCACCACACCCGCCGCCACACCGGCGTTCAGCGACTCCGCCGCCCCACCCGGCATCGGAATGCGCACCAGCAGGTCGCACGTCTCGCCCACCAGCCGCGAGAGCCCCTTGCCCTCGCTGCCCGCGACGATGACGACCGGCCCGTCGAGCACCTCCAGGTCGTACAGCTCCACGTCCCCGTCCGCCGCGAGCCCGACGACCGTCAGGCCCGCCTTCTTGTACGCCTCCAGGGCGCGCGTGAGGTTGGTGGCGCGGGCCACGGGGACGCGGGCGGCAGTGCCGGCCGAGGTCTTCCAGGCGCCCGCGGTCATGTGCGCGGCCCGCCGCTCGGGCACCACGACGCCGTGCCCGCCGAACGCGGCGACCGAGCGGACGACGGCCCCGAGGTTGCGCGGGTCGGTCACGCCGTCCAGGGCGACGATCAGCGGGTCGGCGCCCTCGTCGTCGGCCTCGGCCAGCAGGTCGTCGGGGTGGGCGTATTCGTACGGCGGGATCTGCAGCACCAGGCCCTGGTGGTTCAGGCCCGCGGTGATGCGGTCCAGCTCGGCCCTGGGCGCCTCCATGAGCGCGACCCCGCGGTCGGTGGCCAGGCGCAGCGCCTCGCGCACCCGGTCGTCGTTGTCGATGAACTGCTGGACGTAGACCGCGGTCGCCGGGATGTCGGCGCGCAGCGCCTCGACGACGGGGTTGCGGCCCACGACCATCTCGGAGGCGGACTTGCCGCCGCGCCCGCCCGGACGCGGCCTGCTGGCCGAGCGGCGGGCCTGGGCGGCGGCCACCCGGCTCTTCTTGTGGCCCTTGCGCATCTCGGCGGGCGGCGTCGGGCCGCGGCCCTCCAGGCCCTTGCGGCGCTGCCCGCCGCTGCCGACCGTGGCGCCCTTCTTGTTGGACGTACGGCGGTTCCTGCGCTGGCTGTTGCCGGCCATGGGGCTCTCTCACTTCTGTCTGCGTCTCGGGTCCGGGCGGGGACCCGGGGGTGCGGGCCGCCCGGCGCCGCGGGGTCGGGGCGCCGGGCGGCCCGCGAAGGGCGGGGTGTCAGCCGCGCAGGGTCCACCGCGAGCCGGTCGGGGTGTCCTCGATCTCCAGGCCCGCCTGCACCAGCTGGTCGCGGATGGCGTCGGCGGTCGCGTAGTCCTTGCGGGACCGCGCCGCCTGCCGCTGCTCCAGCACCAGCCGGACCAGCGAGTCGACCACGCCGTGGAGGTCGTCGCCGCGGTCGGCGCCGGTCCAGTGCGGGTCGAGCGGGTCCAGCCCCAGCACTCCGAGCATCGCACGGACCTCGGCGAGCCGCGCGACCGCCGTCTCCTTGTCGTCGGCGGTCAGCGCGCTGTTGCCCTGCCGGACGGTGGTGTGCACGACGGCGAGGGCCTGCGGCACGCCCAGGTCGTCGTCCATCGCCTCGGCGAAGGCGGGCGGCACCTCGGCGGCGGGTTCGACCGAGCCGGCCTTCTCCACCACCCGCTGCACGAAGCCCTCGATCCGCGCGAACGCGGCCTCGGCCTCGCGCAGCGCCTCCTCGCTGTACTCGATCATGGAGCGGTAGTGCGGGGTGCCCAGGTAGTAGCGCAGCACGATCGGCCGCCAGCGCTGCACCATTTCCGAGACCAGCACCGAATTGCCGAGCGACTTGCTCATCTTCTCGCCGCTCATCGTCACCCACGCGTTGTGCACCCAGTAGCGGGCGAACTCGTCGCCGTACGCCTTGGCCTGGGCGATCTCGTTCTCGTGGTGGGGGAAGATCAGGTCCATGCCGCCGCCGTGGATGTCGAAGACGGGGCCCAGGTACTTGTGCGCCATCACCGAGCACTCGAGGTGCCAGCCGGGCCGGCCGCGGCCCCAGGGGGTCTCCCAGGACGGCTCGCCGGGCTTTGCCGCCTTCCACATGGCGAAGTCGCGTGCATCGCGCTTGCCGGTCTCGATCTCGCCCTCGGCGGCCCGCAGATTGTCCAGTTCCTGGTTGGACAGCTGCAGATAGCCGGGGAAGGAGCGCACGTCGAAGTAGACGCTGCCTTCTGCCACGTACGCGTGGCCGCTGTCGATGAGGCCGCGCATCATCTCGATCATCTCGGGTACGTGGCCGGTCGCGCGCGGCTCGTACGTGGGCGGCATGCAGCCCAGCACGTCGTAGCCGGTGGAGAAGGCGCGCTCGTTCTCGTAGCCGATGGCCCACCAGGGGCGGCCCTGGTCGGCGGCCTTGACGAGGATCTTGTCGTCGATGTCGGTGACGTTGCGGACGAAGGTGACGTCGTAGCCGCGGTAGCGGAACCACCGCTGGAGGATGTCGAAGTTGAGGCCGGACCTGATGTGGCCGATGTGGGGCGCCGCCTGCACGGTGGCGCCACACAGGTAGATCGAGACACAGCCCGGCGTGAGCGGGACGAAGTCACGTACCTGGCGCGCGTCGGTGTCGTACAGGCGAATAGTCACGCCTCAAGGGTAGTGGCCGCGGGCCGGTGCCTCGTGCGGTCCGTTGCTCGCGGACCGCACAAGGGGGTGCGTCGGCCGTTTTCCGGCGTTTTACCGCGCCTTTATGCCACGCCGTGACCGTCCAGGCCAGAGGCTGTGCCTATGGCCGGGTCGCGCCCCTGGCACCGGGGGCGCTCAGCCGTGCTCGACGATCCGGTCGGCGCTGACGCGGACGACCAGCCGCACGTCACCGGGCTGGTCGCCGGCGTAAGGAGCGCCGGTGTACTTGTGGCTGAGTTCGTCGATGAGCGCGTCGCCGCCCTCGGTGACCATGGTGGCGGTGCCGCGGATCTCGGTGTACGCGTACGGGTTGCCCTCCGGCATCGCGAGCAGCGTGATGCGCGGGTCACGGGCGAGGTTGAGGTGCTTGCGGCGCCCCTCCTTGGTGGAGAAGACCACGTCGTCGCCGTCGACCTTCACCCACACGACGGACAGCTGCACGCTGCCGTCGGGCTGGATGGTGGAGACGGTGGCGAAGGTCTTCGCGTCGAAGAGCGCGCGGGCACTGTCCGAAAGCTTGGCCATGTGCGGAGCCGTTGCCTTTCTGCTGGGTCTGCCGGGGACTCCCGGCGTACCCGTAACTCCCGTGGGTACGCCGGATCTTCCGCGGCGAGCGTACGCGCCCGGTCTCGGAGGGCGGGCGGCTATCCGGGCGGCTGCGCAAAGGGCCGGGCGGGCGGCAGGACGAGGGCGGTGGCGAGCGCCGCGAGGCCCTCGGCGCGGCCGGTCAGGCCCAGGCCGTCAGTGGTGGTGCCGGAGACGGACACGGGCGCCTCGACGGCCGCGGACAGCGCCTTCTCCGCCTCGGCCCGGCGGGTGCCGATCTTCGGCCGCACCCCGATGACCTGGATCGCGACGTTGCCGATGGTGAAGCCGGCCGCGCGCACGATACGGGCGGCCTCGGCGAGCAGGGTGACGCCGGAGGCACCGGCCCACTCGGGGCGGTCGGTGCCGAAGTGCGCCCCGAGGTCGCCGAGGCCGGCGGCGGAGAAGAGCGCGTCGCAGGCGGCGTGGGCGGCGACGTCGCCGTCGGAGTGGCCGGCCAGGCCGTACGAGGCGCCCTCCCACAGCAGGCCCGCGCACCACAGCTCGCGGCCGGCCTCGAAGGCGTGCACGTCCGTCCCGACGCCGATCCGGGGCAGGACGTGGCCGGGGCTCCCGGCGGGCTCCGTAGGGGCCCCTGCGGGGCTTTCAGTGGCCATTGACCCTCCTGCGTGCCAGTACGGCCTCCGCGAGCACCAGGTCCAGCGGTCTGGTGACCTTGAACGCCTCCTCGTGCCCGGGCACGACGAGGACGGGGACGCCCAGCTGCTCGACCATGCCGGCGTCGTCGGTGACCTCGCCGGAGACCGAGGAGTGGGCCTTGGCCAGCACCGCGCGGTCGAAGCCCTGCGGGGTCTGGACGGCCCGCAGCAGGGAGCGCTTGGGGGTGCCGGTGACGGCGCCGGTGTCCGGGTCGACGCTCTTGACGGTGTCGGCGAGCGGCAGTCCCGGCACGACGGCGGGCGCCCCGCCCCGTACCGCGTCGACGACGGCCTCGACCGTCTCGACCGGCACCAGGGGGCGGGCGGCGTCGTGGACGAGGACGACGTCGACGTCGTCGGGCAGCGCGGCCAGGCCCAGGCGGACCGAGTCCTGCCGCTCGGGGCCGCCGGGGACGACCTTTATGTCGGTGGTCTCGGGCAGCCCGTGCGCGTCCAGCAGCGCGCGGACCTCGGCGGCGCCGTCCGGCGGCGCGACGACGACGATGACGGACACGGCACGGGCGCGGGCCATCGCCCGTACCGCGTGGACCAGGATCGGGAGCCCGCCGAGGGTGCGCAGCGCCTTGGGCGCTCCGGGGCCGAGCCGGACGCCACGTCCGGCGGCGGGAATGACGGCTGCGGTACGCAGGTTTGTGTCCTTGGATGAGTTGGGTATCGCTTGGGGGGTGCGCCCAGGCGATGTGCCGGTTGCCAGGGCCGGGTCTTTCCCGAGGACCCCTTCCGTGAAGTTCTCGGGGTGCGACCTGAAGACCGTAGCGCCCGGCGGGACCGCACATGCCGCAGCACCCGGCCGTGGTGCTGGGCCGGGTGCCGCGGCAGTGTCCCCCAGGGGTCGTCCGGGGGGCTTTGCGTCTGCGTAAGTCAGTACGTCACGGCAGCGTGGGTGGGCGCTGGAGTTGACGCGACACGAGAACGTCCGGAAAGGGACGGTCTTACGACGCGAGGACTTCGTCGAGCAGGGCCTCGGCCTTGTCCTCGTTGGTGTTCTCGGCCAGAGCGAGCTCGCTGACCAGGATCTGCCGCGCCTTGGCGAGCATGCGCTTCTCGCCGGCGGACAGGCCGCGCTCACGCTCGCGCCGCCACAGGTCACGGACGACTTCCGCGACCTTGATGACGTCGCCGGAGGCGAGCTTCTCCAGATTTGCCTTGTATCGGCGAGACCAGTTGGTCGGTTCCTCGGTGTACGGCGCGCGCAGCACCTCGAAGACCCGATCCAGCCCGTCCTGACCGACAACGTCGCGTACGCCGACGAACTCCGCATTGTCCGCGGGTACGCGCACCGTCAAGTCGCCCTGAGCGACCTTGAGCACCAAGTAGGTCTTGTCCACGCCTTTGATCTGGCGAATTTCGATAGCCTCGATCAGCGCGGCCCCGTGATGGGGATAGACCACGGTGTCGCCAACCTTGAACGTCATGTGACAGGTACCCCTTCCGTGGCTATCCAGGGTAACACGGGAACGCCCTCATCTGAATGGCGTTTTCGCAGGTCAGGGCATATCTCGGGGCTTGACAAGCGCCCATGGAACGTGCTGGAGGGTGCCACACTCACGCGGTATCCGCAGGTCGGAGCGGGTATACGGCGACGTGGAATCGTCCGGGTACGGGCCATGGGAGCCCGGGAACACCGGGCGATACGTCCGGATTTGTCCCTCCCGTGCGGGTGGATCTTCGCTACTCCGTTCGGGTTCCCGGGGGTTGAAGACGCGCACGAAGCCGGGTCGAAGATCCAATTGTCCGGCGGACGCGGAAGCGATGATCGAACCGGCCGGGGAAGCACCGGCGTAAGCAGCACGTAAATCCCGCCGCCGGGCCGCGCCGCGTCGATCCGCCGGTAATCACACCGTGGTAATGCCGGAATACATTGCCGGCATGTTGCGGGCGGCGACGCGAACCGGCCACCGTGGGCTCCGGCCCAGCTCAGCGGGCCGGTACGCCGGATGCGCGCCACCGCACGGGTGAGGGTGCGTCACGCAGGGGGCACCCGGTGAGCGGGCGAAACCCGGGCTCGGTAATCTAAGGCCGCCGGAAGATCGTCCGAAGTCCGCACAAGAGGTCCGCGCGAGAGGTCCGCGCAGGTCCTCCGGGCACTCCCGGCACGCCGAGCCCGCCAGATCGCCCCACCTGCCAAGGAGATGCCGCCGCCGTGGTCCGCAGCTTCCGACGCGGCGCCCTCGCCGCCGCCGTCGTCGCCCTCTCAGTCGCTCCTGTCGCCGCCTGCGGGGCGGGGGACGGGGCACAGACCCTTCAGGTCAAGCCGGACAGCCAGTCCGCGACCAAGGGCGACATCCAGGTGCAGAACGCCTTCGTGCTGACCCAGCCGAACGGCCCGGCCACCGTCACCGCGCGGCTGTTCAACAACGGCAACGCCGACCAGACGCTGCAGGCCGTCCAGCTCTCCGGCGGCGGCTCCGCGCAGCTGTCCGGCCCGGACGGCGGCGGCACCGTCACCGTCCCGGCGCACGGCACCGTGCTGCTGGGCGGCAAGGGCAACCCGACCGCCGTGGTGAGCAGCGGCTCCGAGGCGCTGCGCGACGGCGACGTGCAGAACGCGGTGTTCCAGTTCAGCAGCGTCGGCGCGGTCTCCCTGCCCGTCCAGGTGACGCCGGCCGCGGGCTACTTCGAGCCGTTCGGCCCGGGCACGCTGCCGACGACCCAGGCCCCCACCCCGACCGAGACGCCGAGCGCGACGGACACCGCCTCGCCGTCCGACACCGAGTCCCCCGCGGGCGACGGCACCCCGACGGACACGCCGAGCCCGTCGGACTCGGAGACCGCCACCGCGTCCTGACCCGTGGCCATATGCGCAGGCGTGGCTATGTGCCGAGCCGTGGCCATATGCGCAGCCGTATAGCCGTATACGGAAAGGGGCCCGCACCACCCGGCGCGGGCCCCTTCCGTCAGACGTACGGCGTAAGGCTTACGGCTCGAACTTGTAGCCCAGCCCGCGGACCGTCACCAGGTAGCGCGGTGCGCCCGGGTCGGGCTCGATCTTGGCGCGCAGCCGCTTGACGTGGACGTCGAGGGTCTTGGTGTCGCCGACGTAGTCCGCGCCCCAGACCCGGTCGATGAGCTGCATACGGGTCAGCACCCGGCCCGCGTTGCGCAGCAGCATCTCCAGCAGGTCGAACTCCTTGAGCGGCAGGTCCACCTTGCCGCCGCCGACCGTCACCACGTGCCGGTCGACGTCCATCCGCACCGGGCCCGCCTCCAGGGCGGCCGGCGAGATCTCCTCGGGCTCGCCGCGGCGGCGCAGCACCGCGCGGATGCGGGCGACCAGCTCGCGCGAGGAGAAGGGCTTGGTCACATAGTCGTCGGCGCCTATCTCCAGGCCGACGACCTTGTCGATCTCGCTGTCCTTGGCGGTGACCATGATCACCGGGACATTGGACTTCAGCCGCAGCTGGCGGCAGACCTCGGTGCCGGGCAGCCCCGGCAGCATGAGGTCGAGCAGTACCAGGTCGGCGCCGTTGCGCTCGAACTCGTCCAGCGCGTCGGGCCCGGTCGCGGATATGGCGACCTCGAAACCCTCCTTGCGGAGCATGTACGACAGCGCGTCGCTGAAGGACTCTTCGTCCTCGACGACGAGTACGCGGGTCACGGAAGGACCTCCGGGGCGGGGATGTGTTCGGGGAGGGTCTGGAAGAGCTGTTCGTCCGACGGCTCGTCGGCCGGCTCTGCGTCCGCCTCGGCATCCAGGTCGGTGCCGGGCGGGAGCGCTCGGTCGCGGGCGATCCCGGCCTCGGGAAGCCGCAGTGTGAAGGTGGAGCCCTGGCCTTCGACGCTCCACACGGTGACCTCGCCGCCGTGGGTGGCGGCGACGTGTTTGACGATGGACAAACCGAGCCCGGTGCCGCCGGTGGCCCGCGAGCGCGCCGGGTCGACCCGGTAGAAGCGCTCGAAGACCCGTTCGCGGTCCTTCTCGGAGATGCCGATGCCCTGGTCGGTGACGGAGATCTCGATGAGATCGCCGCCTCCCCCGTAGCCTGCGGCACGGGAGGTACCCCCAGCAGGGATGCGGCGGCCTGCGATGCCGACCCGGGTACGGGCCGGGCTGTAGTTGACGGCGTTCTCGACGAGGTTGCCGAGCGCTGCCGCGAGCTGGCCCCGGTTGCCCCAGATGAACAGGTCGGGGGTGGTTCCGGTGGCCATGGTGATCTGCTTGGTGTTGGCCTGGTGGCGGCAGCGGTCCACGGCCTCGGCGACCAGGTCGTCGACGGCCACGGGTTCCGCGTCGTCCAGCAGGTTGTCGTCCTGGACCCGGGAGAGGTCGATGATCTCCTGGACCAGGCTGGTCAGCCGGGTGGCCTCGACCTGCATACGGCCGGCGAAGCGGAGCACCGCCTCGGGGTCGTCCGAGGCGTCCATCACGGCCTCCGACAGCAGCGAGAGCGCCCCGACCGGGGTCTTGAGCTCATGGCTGACGTTGGCCACGAAGTCCCGCCGGACCGCCTCGATCCGCCGGGCCTCGGTGAGGTCCTCGACCAGCAGCAGCACCAGGCGCGAGCCCAGCGGTGCCACCCGGGCGGAGACCGCGAGGCCCTCCCCCCGGCCCGCACCGCGGCGCGGGAGGTCGAGTTCCACCTGGCGTATCTCGCCGTCGCGGCGCGTCTCGCGCGCCATCTGCAGCATCTGGTCGACGGCCAGCCGGCCGCCGCGCACCAGCCCGAGGGCGTACGCCGCCGAGCTGGCCTTGACCACGGTGTCGCCCTCGTCCAGGACGACGGCCGAGGAGCGCAGCACGGACAGCACCGTGTCCACGCCGGGCGGAAGCACGGCCTCCGTGTGCAGCGCGGTACGGGTGGGGCGGGCCTGTTCCCGCTCGCTCCAGCGGAACGCGAGCACGGCGATCGCGCCGGTCAGCAGACCGGCGATCGCACTGGCTGCGGCGACTGCCGCGTTCACGTCCATGGCTCCAGGTTAGGTGGACCGCGCAAGCGCTCCACACCCCCGAGGAAGAGCTCTCGGTCGCCCGTTGCCAAGAGTTCACCTCCACGTAGGGGGTGATTCACTCCGGGTGCGCGGCCGGTACGCCGATGGGCACGAGCGTGGCAGCGTAGAGGCGACGGCTCTGTGCGGGCCTGTGTGCATAACATCACAAATTTACCCAAAGGGATTTGCCCCCGGGGCCCCAGCGGCCCCGAAGGAACGGAAGGAACGCGCGATGCGGGACGCATACCACGAGGAGCTCGACTCCATCGGTGACGGACTCGTCGAGATGGCCCGGCTCGTCGGCTCCGCGATCGGGCGCGCCACGACCGCGCTGCTCGACGCGGACCTCAACGTCGCCGAGAGCGTCATAGCGGCCGACGAGAAGGTGGACGACCTCCAGCGGGAGCTGGAGACCCGGGCGATCACCCTGCTGGCCCGGCAGCAGCCGGTCGCCACCGACCTGCGGATCGTCGTCACGAGCCTGCGCATGAGCGCGGACCTGGAGCGCTCCGGCGACCTCGCCCGGCATGTCGCCAAGCTCGCCCGGCTGCGCTTCCCCGCCTCGGCCGTCCCCGGCGACCTGCACAGCACCATCCTGGAGATGGGCCAGCTCGCGCAGCGGCTGATGGCCAAGGCCGCCGAGGTCATCATCACCAAGGACATCGACGACGCGCTCCAGCTCGAAGCGGACGACGACCGCATGGACGAGCTGCACCGCACGCTCTTCCAGCACCTGCTCGACGACCGCTGGCGGCACGGCATCGAGACGGCCGTCGACGTCACCCTCGTCGGCCGCTACTACGAGCGGTTCGCCGACCACGCGGTGTCGGTGGCCAAGCGCGTGGTCTACCTGGTGACCGGCGAGCACGTCGACGAGCTCTCCCCGCTCCCGACGGACGTCGAGACGGCGTAACCCCGCCCGGGGGCGTACGGGGTGGTGGGGGGCGTGCGGGTGGTGCGCCGGTGGGCGGCACGCCCTTGTGCGCCCTTGATGCGCAGCGAGGCGGGGGCGTTCACTGGTGGGCAGGCAAGCCTGAGGAGGGTGCACTGATGCCGGAGACCCCCACGCCCACACCCGTACGCGACGAGCCCGCCTTCGACGCCGCGGACCCGCTGCGTCCCCCACTCCCCCTGGTCGCCGCGTGCGGCTGCGGCTCCGGCTGCGGATGCGGCTGCCAGTCCGGCGGCCCCTGCCAGTGCAGCGGCTGCACCCACTGACGCTGCCCGACTGACGCTGCCGCACTGACGCTGCCGCCGGAGCCGCGGGCCGCCTACCGGCCGGGGGCGGCTCCGGGGACAGCGCCCGGGAAGGCCATGCCCTCGCAGACGGGCTCGTCGTGGTGGGCGGCGTAGTCGGACTGCTCGGAGGTGGTGAGGACCGCCGCCACCGCCGTGAGCAGCACGGCCAGCCAGCCCAGGACGGCGAAGGAGTCCGCGAGGCCCCGCTGCCACGTCGGGTGCAGCCAGCCGCGGGCCCGCGCGTACCGCCGCAGCCCGATGTGCAGCGCGACCGCGCCGACCGCCGCGGCGAGCCCGCCGTAACCGAACAGCCAGTAGTCCCACGACAGCGGAAGCCAGCGGCACTCCGTGGACATACGGTCCGTCCGCCCGTCCGACACCGGGATGCACAGGGCGAAGAACACGCAGGCCGCCACCGCGAGCAGCGGAACCCCCAGCGCGGCCCGGCGCCAGGCGCGGGAGGGGAGTACGGCGGGGCTGTCGTTCTCGGTACGGCGGAGAGCCGTCTCGTCCATGCGTTCTGGCCTTACGTCGTGAGCGGCGGTCGTTCGGCGGGCTCGTCCTGCTCCCCGCTCAGTACCAGTCGGGGTGGGGGCGGACGATACGGACGTTCTGCTGCCCCTCCGCCTCCGTCTCGTGCGGCAGCCGCCCCTGCAGGCTGACGTTCTGGTACGAGTCGGTGTGCTGCGTGTACTTGATCTCGCCGTCCGGCATGACGGCCGTCACGATGGCGGCGTGGTGGGTCTGCCCGGGGTCGTTCGAGGAGCCGGCGGCCTGCTGCTCGTAGTAGATGATGTCGCCGGGCCGCGCCTGGCTGCGCGGCACCTCCTCCCCGCCGTGCTTGAGCATGAAGTTCTGCTGCGCCTCCGCGCCGGCCCAGCTGTCGGAGAAGTAGAGGTGCGTGTCGAGCAGGTCCCAGCCGGTGCCGGACTCCTTGCCCCAGTCGTCGCCGCCCTTCACCCCCGACCAGAAGCCCATCTTGCGCTGCATCCCGGCGTGCAGGAGCGCCTCCGACACGAAGTTGGTGCAGTTGTTGTCGAAGTGGGTGGGGTCCTTGGTGTTCCAGTTCTGCAGGGCGTAGTCGACCATCTTCGTCCGGTCGAACTTCCCGTCCGTGCCGCGCATCTGCGCCTTCGCGCTCTCCGGGATCCCGTCCAGCTTCGTGAGCTGCACCGGCTCGGCGAGCATCAAATCGTGCTGCTCCTGCGGCGTCAGGCCGCTCCACCACAGGGCGACGGTGGCCGGGTCCTGGCCGGCGGGGATCATGCCGGCGAAGGCGTTCATCTCGATGTGCGACGCCTCGCCCTGGAGGGTGAGCGCCTTGCCGGGGTCGGTGACGCCGACCGCGGCGCGCAGCTTCGCCAGTTCCGCGCGGGCGGCGTTGTCGGCGTCGGTGGCCTGGCGCAGGGCCTGGCTGTGGAGGGCGGCGATCTCGGCGACGACCTGGTATTGGGTCTCCTGGCCGGTCGGCCGGCCCTGGTCGTCGAGGTCGATGCCGTATTCGCTCGCGAGGTGGAGCGCTTCGTTCAAGGTGCTCTGGGCGGTCTGGACGGTGGTGTGCATGCCTTCGAGCACCATCTTCACGGCGTAGAGCAGGTCGTACGCCGAGTCGAGCTTGCCGGCGAGCGCGTACAGCCGCGCCGAGGCCTGCTTGCCGGTGTCGTCGGCCCAGTGCTCGTCGACCTTCGCGCCGGTGTCGCCGCGCAGGTCGACGGACGCCTGGTTGACGTACGTCGCGAGCGCCGCGAAGTCGTCGGCGGCTTCCTTCCACTGCTCGGGGCGGGCGTCCCGCAGCCCCGCGTACGTCACCACGTTCACTCACCGCCGATGTCGCCGAGGCCGAGCAGCAGGCCCTCGACGAAGTAGTCCTCGGTGAAGTAGTCGATGGAGCTGTTGCGCAGGTCCTCGCCCAGGGTCTCCATCTCGCCGACCAGGTCGATGACATGGTTCTCCCAGGCGTGCGCGCAGTCCGCGAGCTCCTTGGCGCTGCTCCAACCGCCGCCCGCGTGGCCGGCGTTGACGGTGTCGCTGCTGTCGAGCGAGTGCTGCACCTGTTTGCGGGCGGTGCGCGCCGCCGCGGAAAGATCGTCGCCGGCCTGCTTGACCTTCGGCGCGTGGATATCGGTGTTCGGTGAACCCATCGTGTGCCCCCCCGGACTTCTGACGGTTTCTCACCTTTCACCTTACGGGCGGGTTCGTGTGATCAGAACCCCCTTTCCGGCCAGCTCCGGGGTCAGGCGGTGCGGAGGTGGGCGGTGCGGAGGTGGGCGGTGCGGAGGTGGGCGGTGAGGAAGCGGGCCGCGGCGGTGAGGGCGGCGGCGGCTTCGGGGAGGGTGTCGTAGCGGTTCTGGAAGACGTGGGAGAGGCCGGCGTGGACGTCGAGGGTGACGTCGATGTCGGCGGCGGAGGCGCGGGCGGCGAGGCGGGTGGCGTCGTCGAGGAGGACCTCGTGGGTGCCGACCTGGACGAGCAGCGGGGGAAGGCCCGTGAGGTCGGCGAACAGCGGGCTGGCCAGGGGGTGGGCGCGGTCGCCGGCGCCGGCGTAGAGGTCGGCGTATGCGCGCAGGGCGTCGGCGGTGAAGATGGGGTCGACGGCCTCCTTGGTGCGGATGCTCTCGCCGCTGAGGGTGAGGTCGGTGAAGGGCGAGAAGAGCGCGGCGGCGGCCGGCTGCGGGAGCCCGGCCGCGCGGGCGGCGAGCAGGGTGGCGACGGCGAGGCCGGCGCCGGCGGAGTCGCCGGCCAGCACGAGCCGCGCGGGGTCCGTACCGGCGTCGAGGAGGGCGCGGTAGGCGGCGAGGCCGTCGTCGACGGCGGCGGGGAAGGGGTGCTCGGGGGCGAGCCGGTAGTCGAGCGAGAGCGCGCGCAGGCCGGCCCGGCGGGCGAGTTCGCCGACGATGCCGGCGTGGGTGTCGGGGGAGCCGATGACGTAGCCGCCGCCGTGGAGGTAGAGCAGCCGGGCGGTCTCGCTTGCGCCCTCGGGGGTGAGCTCCAGGGCGGGACGGCCGCCGAGGTGGGTGCGGCGGGTGGTGACGCCCGCGGGGGCGGGGCGGCCGACGGCCTCGGCGAAGGCGCGGCGCTGGTCGTCGGGGGTGGGGTGCGGGGTCTCGGGGGCGGGGCTGGCGGCGGGGGCGGTGGGGGCGGTGGGGGCCGCAGGGCTGGTGGCGGGCTTGCTGGTCATGGGCTTGCTGGTCATGGTGGGACTCCGTGGCTCGGGTGCGAAGATGGATTCCCAGGAATCCATCCGACTGCCAGCCCCAACCAGATTCCCCGGAAGATGATTCCTGGGAATGCACCGGAGGACGTGTGACCCCCGTCACCCCCATCACCGCCGTCTTCAACGACCTCGTCCGCGTCGAGACCCGGCTCTTCAACGCGCTGAGCGCCCGGCTGCGCGAGCAACACGGCCTGAGCCTCGGCCAGTTCGAGTTCATGGCGATCATCGACCGGACCCCGGGCTGCCGGGTGCTCGACATCGCCCACGAGGTCGCGATCACCGTGGGCGCCGTCAGCAAGGCGGTGGACCGCCTGGTGGCCGCGGGCTGGTGCGTGCGCACCGCGCACCCCGAGGACCGCCGCTCCTCCGTCCTCACCCTCACGCCCGAGGGCGCCGCCCTGCTCGCGACCGCCCGCCCCACGATCGAGCGCGAGCTCACCGCCCTGACCTCGGCCGTCACCCCCGCGGACCTGGCACGTACGGCCGAGACGCTGGCGACGCTGCGGGCCTCCCTCGAAGCGGCCCGGGAGGGGCAGCCGGGGTAGGGCGGCGCGGGGCCCGGGCGTCGCCAGGCGCACGGGTGCGTGCGCCCCGGGGCGTACGGGCCGGCGTACGGGCGGACCCTGCGGCGTACGGGCCGGCGGACGGGCCGGCTCGCAGACGGGCCCCCTGGCGTACGGCTCAGGACGTACGGCGGCGGCTCGTCGTGCTCGTACGCAGCGCGTCCGTGCGGCGGGTGAGGGTGTCGACGCGGGCGGCGAGCGCCGGGTGGGCCGGGGCGAGGTGCGGCGCGGTCGCGGCGAGCGGGGCGACGAGGCGGGAGGCGTCGTCGTGCGCGAGGGCGTCGCGCAGGTCGCCGAGGCTGGGCCGGGCGGCGGGCGGCAGGTCGGTGAGGGCGGCGATCTCCCCGGCGAGCAGCCGCAGTTCGCCCGCGTTGTCGCGCGCCCACGCGCTGACGCTGCGGTCGGCGGCCCGGCTGTCGCGGGTGGCGCGCACCCGCTGCTCGCCGGTCGTGCCCTCGTCGCCGGGGCGCAGCCGCAGGTAGCGGCGTTCGGCGGCCTGCCGGCTGGCGACACCCAGGGGTGCGGCGAGGTCGGCCCAGCTGGCGCCGGCGGCGCGGGCGGTCTCGATGAGGCCGGGCTCCCAGCCGGCGAGCTGCTCGCGGACCTCACGCAGCAGGAGCAGCGAGGCCAGCGCCTCCTCGCGCCCGACGCCCTGCCCCGCGTCGGAGCCGCCGCTGCCGGCCTCCCGCAGCGCCGCCTCGATGTCCCGCAGGGCCGCCGCGGCGGCCAGGAAGGTGGCCGGGTCCGGCCGGACGGGGCCGTACGGCGGTGTCGCGTCCTCACCCGCCATCGCGTCGTCCTCCCTCACTCATTCGCTCCGAGATGTCATCCATTCGATGACGCTCTCACTTGTCATCGTCTGGACGACATGCTACAACGGAGTCAGGTCAATCGCACAGCACCTACTGACCAGAGATTCGGAGGTGTTCGACCATGCTGATGCGCACCGACCCCTTCCGCGAACTCGACCGACTGGCCGAGCAGTTGCTCCGCCCCGGTACGTGGTCGCGTCCCACCGCGATGCCGATGGACGCGTACCGCGACGGCGACACGTACGTCGTGGCCTTCGATCTCCCGGGCGTCGACCCGGACGCGATCGACATCGACGTCGAGCGCACGATGCTGACCGTCAAGGCCGAGCGCCGGCCCACCAAGCAGGGCGACAACGCCAAGCTGGAGTTCTCCGAGCGCCCGCTCGGCGTCTTCTCCCGCCAGCTGCAGCTCTCCGACACGCTCGACACGGAGCACATCAGCGCGGAGTACGAGGCCGGCGTCCTGACGCTGCGCATCCCGATCGCGGAGCGCGCCAAGCCGCGCAAGATCCAGATCGGTGGGGACAACTCCCGCAAGCAGATCGCCGGCTGAGTCCCCCGCCCTCCTCTCCGGCCGGCCGCGCTCCCCTCCTTCCCCCCTCCCCCGGCCCGGCCGGCCGGCTTCCCCCCTCCTCCCGCTCCTCCCGAGAAAGGCGCAGAGCACGACGATGCAGTGGCAGCAACGGCAAAAGCGTCCGCAAGGGCGGACAGCACCGACGTACGACGGCTTCCTGGAGAAGGTGCGCTACGAGGGGGCGTACCCGACGCGCGAGAAGGCGGCGGCCGTCGTCGCCACGGTGCTGGCCCAGCTGGGCCGCCAACTGACCGGCGAGGAACGGGTCGAGCTCGCCGCCCGGCTCCCGCGCGAGGCCGCCGCCGTGCTGGCCGCGCAGATCCCGGCGCCCGAACCCCTCACCGGCTGGGGCTTCGTGAAGGACCTCGCCGACCGTACGGGCCGCTCCCCCGCGGTGACCCGCTGGGACACCGGAGCCGTCCTCTCCACGGTGGCCTCCGCGGCCGGCCCCGACCTCCTGGCCCGCATCCTCGCCGCCCTCCCCCCTGGCTACGCCCTCCTCTTCGGCCACCCCGAACTCCCCCGCCCCCGCCCGGAGCCGGCAACCCTGACGCCCGCCGCCTGAGCCCTTCCATCGCCGCGCCCCCCGCCGCTTTCCAGGCCGGGGGGCGCGGGGCGTTCAGGTGCCGGCGGCCGTGCGCTTCAGCTCAGGTCGGCGACTTGGCCGCCATAAGAAGCGCTCAGGGCGTCCGCCACTCGCGCGGCATCGGCGTCCGCGAGGGCCGCCGGGTATTCGGGGAGCAGGTCGTCCCAGACCGGCAACCAGGAGCCGTAGAGCTGGGTTTGGCCCTCGGGCCGGGCGAAGAACCAGATGTGCAGGTGGGCACCGCCGTCGCCGATACGGTAGACGTGGGCGCGCGAGATATGCGGCAGTGCCTGCACGTGCCGGGCGATGTGGACGGTCAACACGCCCAGCTCGGCGGCGAGTTCGTCGGGCAGGTCGGCCAAGTCGTAGTGGTCGCGCGGGTGCAGCATCAGCACCAGCGGCACACCGACGCCGGAAATGCGGGTGAGCCGCCAGCGCTCGTCGCGCCAGATCCCCTCGTCCCGCTCCCGGCAACTCCCGCACTCCGCCGGGTCCTCCCCATGCCGCGCCGGCTCGGGCACGACCGGCGCCCGCAGCGGCGCGACCCGCAACCCGTCCTGCTCGAAGGGGCTGACGTCCCACCCCGTCATCCGCGCTTGCGGCAACCGCCCCTCGCCGTCCGCGGCGGCGAGCGCGTACTCGTAGAACTCCTCAGGTCGCATAGCCATGCCCGCAGGCTAGTTGCCCCGTATCCGCAGGTCGCCGCCCCACCGCGGTGTGCAAGACTGCGAACGCCCCCGCGCCCGCGGGCCCCCGTACGCACTCCAACAAGGAGGAAGGCACGCCGTGTTCGTCCTGTCGATCACCTACACCGCCCCGCTGGACCAGATCGACGCCCTCCTCCCGTCCCACGTCGCCTGGCTCGACGCCCACTACGCCGACGGCACCTTCCTCGCCTCCGGCCGCAAAGTCCCCCGCACCGGCGGCATCATCATCGCCACGGCCGACAACCGCACCGCCATCGAGGCCGTCGTGGCACAGGACCCCTTCTTCCGCAACCAGGCGGCGACGTACGAGATCACGGAGTTCGTCGCGACAAAGACATCCCCCGCCCTGGAAAGCCACCGCCAACAGCCGTAACTCGTTGCCGCGCACGGTAGTTGCGAACAGCGTCCCGTCCGCTTCCGCCCGGCCACATGGCGCCCGTGGCTGGAGCCGCACGACGCGGCGCACGTACTCGACGCCGGGACCGCGTCCACGACGGGGCGCGAGGGCGACCGAGACATCAGCCGGCACGACGTGTCCGACCTCAGCCGCCGTACCAGTGACAGCCCCGACGACCTGCGCGATCTGTTCGTCGCCGTCATGATCTGGGGCTCGGGCACGACAAACGGCGGCCGGCACGCACCGCTGGCCCGCCCGGTACACGACGTACATCAGCTCCACGCACGTGTGGGCGACGTCTCTCGGAGTCCCGGCGGAACGGCTCGAATGGCTCCTCTTCCACATGCACGACCATCCAGCCGGCTACCGCGCCGGCGGGGACGCCGTGGACACGGGGCGTAAGGCGGCGCACCCCGGTGAAGTCGGCGGGCCCCCAGTAGGGGGTCGACGATCAGCCGGTCCCACGCATAGGTGAGGACCACCGCCGGCCCCCCCATCGCCGCACAGAGCCGCGCCCACCATCGCCGACCGCGACCGCCGCCCCCTCCCCTGCCGCCACGACCAACCCCGTCATGCAGCCAGCGCATGGCGCCCGGCGCCCCAGAGCCGCACCGGAAAGCCCCCGCTCCGCGGGGAAACGCGGAGGTCGGGGGCTTGGCGGCGGGGGAGGAGTTACTTCTTGCCCTGGTTCTTCACGGCCTCGATCGCTGCTGCCGCCGCCTCGGGGTCGAGGTAACGGCCGCCGGGGGTCACGGGGTGGAAGTCGGGGTCGAGGTCGTAGACGAGGGGGATGCCGGTGGGGATGTTGAGGGCGGCGATGTCCGCGTCGGAGATGTGGTCGAGGTGCTTGACCAGGGCGCGCAGGGAGTTGCCGTGGGCGGCGACGAGGACGGTGCGGCCGGTGAGGAGGTCGGGGACGATCGCGTCGTACCAGTACGGGAGCATGCGGTGGACGACGTCCTTGAGGCACTCCGTGCGGGGGCGGAGCTCCGGGGGGATGGTCGCGTAGCGCGGGTCGTCGCTCTGGGAGAACTCGGTGCCGTCCTCCAGGGGCGGCGGCGGGGTGTCGTAGGAGCGGCGCCAGAGCATGAACTGCTCCTCGCCGAACTCGGCGAGGGTCTGGGCCTTGTCCTTGCCCTGGAGGGCGCCGTAGTGGCGCTCGTTGAGGCGCCAGCTGCGCTTGACCGGGATCCAGAGGCGGTCGGCGGCTTCGAGGGCGAGCTGGGCGGTGCGGATGGCGCGCTTCTGGAGCGAGGTGTGCACCACGTCGGGGAGCAGGCCGGCGTCGGCCAGCAGCTCGCCGCCGCGGACGGCCTCCTTCTCGCCCTTGTCGTTGAGGTTGACGTCCACCCAGCCGGTGAACAGGTTCTTCGCGTTCCATTCGCTCTCGCCGTGGCGGAGCAGGATCAGCTTGTACGCAGCAGCAGCCATGGCATCGAGTCTAGGAGAAATGCCGTGGCGGCTCGCGACCGCCCTCTGTAAGCTGCGCCGAGCATCATCGCCTCTTACAAGAGACTCAGGGAGCACCCGTGACGGCCATCAGCCGAGCGGTACGCGAGACGACGGGCGGCCTGCCGCGGCAGTTCTGGTGGCTGTGGACCAGCACACTGGTCAACCGGCTCGGCGGCTTCGTCGTGACCTTCCTGGCGCTGTACCTGACCGTCGACCGCGGCTACTCCGCGGCGTACGCGGGCCTGGTCGCCGCGTTGTTCGGGCTCGGCGGCGCGGGCGGTGCCGTGCTCGGCGGGGTGCTGGCCGACCGGGTCGGGCGGCGTACGACCATGCTCGCCTCGCAGCTCGGGGCCGCCGCGACCACCGCGCTGCTCGGCTTCGCGGACGGGGCGGTCACCATCGCGGCGGTCGCCGCGCTCGTCGGGCTCACCGGCAACGCCTCGCGGCCCGCGCTCTCCGCGATGATCGCCGACCTCGTCCCCGCGAAGGACCGCGTCCGGGCGTACTCCCTCAACTACTGGGCCATCAACATCGGCTTCGGCGTCTCCGCGACGATGGCCGGCTTCATCGCCGCGGAGGGCTATCTGTGGCTGTTCCTCGGGGACGCGCTCGCGACGGTGCTGTGTGCGGTGGTCGTGTACGCGCGGGTGCCGGAGTCCCGGCCGGAGCCGACGCCGGGGCCGGGGCCGGTGGGTGGTGCCGGCCGTACGGGCGGGGGCACGGGGGAGGGCGCCGCGGTCACGTTGCTGGACGTGCTCCGGGACCGGCGGTTCATGGCGCTCACCGGGCTGATCTTCCTCTTCGCGGCGGTCATGCAGCAGGCCAACTCGACGCTCGCCGTCGACATGGGGCAGCACGGGCTCAGCTCGGAGCAGTTCGGCATGATCGCGAGCATCAACGGCGTCGTCATCGTGCTGCTCCAGATCCCGGTGACCCGGGCGCTGCGGACGCGCAGCAACGCGATGCTGCTGGCCACGGGGTGCCTGGTCCTGTCGTGGGGGATCGGGCTGACGGTCTTCGCGACGACGGTCGCGCTGTACGCGGTCACGGTCGCCATCTGGACGATCGGCGAGATCATCCACGCCCCGGCCTCGATGTCGGTCGTCGCCGAACTCGCCCCGGCGCACGCCCGCGGCCGGTACCAGGGCGTCTCCACCCTGGCCTGGGCCGCCGCCGCCTTCGCCGGGCCCCTCGCGGGCGGCCTCACGCTGCAGTACCTGGGCCGTACGAGCGTGTGGGTGGGCTGCGCCCTGCTCGGTACGGTCACGTCCGTGGGCTATTACCTGCTGCTGCGGCCGTCCGCGGCCGGCCCGGCGACGTCGGCGGTGGCCTCGATGGAGTCCGTCCTCCCGACGCCGGCCGACCCCGAGCCCCGGCCGGCGGGGCAGGACCTGACGCCGGCCTGATCGTCAGGCGGGCTGACGAGTACCCGGAGGTGGGCACGCTGATCGTCAGCGGGGCTGAGCATCGGTCCGGCTGAGCATCGATCGGGCTGAGCATCGATCGGGCTGAGCGCCGGCCATGCGGCCGAGCTGATCGTCAGGCGGGCTGACGGGTTCCGGGGGCCCTGATCGTCAGGCGGGCTGAGCATCAGCCGCGCCGACCGTCAGCCCGCACCCGCACCCCGCACCCCGCAGCTCGGCTGAACGTCAGGCCGCCTGAGGGTCGGCGGGCGGGACGTGCTGACCATCAGCCGCACTGACCGTCAGTCGCCCTGACGATCAGCCCCTCCGCAGGAGGTCGCGTTGGGCCTCGTACAAGTTGCGGGGCCGCACCGCCCCGGGGGAGCCGTAGAGCTCCAGGCGGGAGGCGAGGTCGCCGGGGAAGTCGGGGGTGTCCACCTGGGCGAAGGGGCGGACCTCGGAGATGGCGACTGTCGCGCTGCGCGGGGCGACGTCGTCGAGGCGGACGCAGCCGGCGCGGGCGTTGGGGACGGTGACGTTCCAGTGGGTGAAGCGGGCGCCGTAGAGGGGGCCGGCGGTGAGGTCGCCGCCGTGTCGGCCGTCGTTCGTGAGGGTGATCTCCGTGCGGACGTTGGCGAAGGGCATGCCGCGGTGGGTGTCGAAGGTGCCCATGGCCATCCGGCCGCGCGACCAGACGTTGTACGAGGACAGCCCCTCCGCGTTGATGCCGTGCAGCTGGGTCCCCTCGGGCGCCGGGGCGGTGCGGGCGTCGAGGGTGAAGTCCTCGACGAGGTTGTCGTGCGAGCCCTCCCGGCACACCCACCCGTGGTGGCAGCCGCGCCCCGAGATCCGCGTCCGGCGGAAGGTCGTGGCCTTCGCGGCGACCATGAGGAAGCCGTTGTCGACGTCGACGGCGTGCACGTCGTCCACCCAGCAGTCCCAGGTGCACTGCGCCGCGAGCCCGTTCCAGCCGCGGTCCAGCAGGTGCGGGCCCTGCGCGGTGGGCTCCATGCGGATCGTCAGGCCCTCCACGCCCGCGCCGACCAGCGGCGTGACCAGCGTGGTGAGCCGGGGCCGGAACTCCGGCCGGGTGTCCAGCGGCAGCGGCCGGTCGAAGGTCACCCGGTCGCCGGCCACCGCCGTCACCCGGGCGGGCCATTCGTAGGGCAGGTACGACAGCAGCTTCGTCTTGTCGGACCAGTCGTACGTGGCCGCGCCCGCGACGTCCCCCGCGATGTGGGCGAGCAGCGCGTGGCCGGCGTCGTCGGCGTACTGGAGCAGGACGCGGTCGCCGGCGCGCAGCCGCGAGGGGTCGTCGACGGTGACGGTACGGGCGCCCTGGCGCGACAGTCCCGTGACGGCGGCGAGCTCGGTGAACTCCTCGCGGCGGTTGCCGGTCCAGCCCTCGAACGGCCAGGCGCGCTCGCGGATCGCGCCGGTGAGCGCGCGGTGCCGCTCGGCCGGGCACATCCACACCAGGCCGCCCGCCCACGACCAGGACGACTTGTCGCCGCCGTACCGGCTGCCGTACGGGCCGACCAGGTCGGTGAGGGACGCGGTGGCGTGCAGGGTGGTCAGGCCGCTGCCGGCGCCGCGCAGGGTGGTGTGGTCCCAGCCGACGAGGATGAGGTCGTCGATACGGTACGTGCCCGGCGGCAGCAGGACGGTGCCGCCGCCGGACTCGCCCACCTCGCGCAGGGCGCGGTTGATGGCCGGGGCGGAGTCGGCGCTGCCGTCGGGGGTGGCGCCGTGGTCGAGGGCGTTGGCCCGGACGAGGTGCCGGGGGAAGTCACGGGCGCCGCCGGCGTATCCGGCGTGGGCGACGTACGGGATCTGGGGGTGGGTGTACGGGGCGGCGCGGAATTCCGCCCAGAGGCTGCTTGCCGCCGGCGCCGCGGGGGCGTTGGCCTCGGGGGACGCCTCCCCCGCCCGAGCCGCGCCCCCGCTGCCCTCAGCGCCCGCCGCGACCCCGACGCCCGCCGCCGGGCCCACCGCACCCTCGGCGCCCACCGGCGAGCCCGCCGCCGAACCCGCCGCCCCGGAGCGCTGCTCCCCCGCCTCGACGCCGCCGCTCACATTCGCCACCCCTCACCGTCTTCACATACCTGAACCCAGTTCAGATGTACGACGGCTCCGACCCTGCCACGCCCCCGCGCCCCAGGGAAGCCCCAGGAGCCCGGGAGACTGGAGGGAGCAGCAGAGAGCTACGCATCCTCACCGGTCAGCCGGCTGAACGCCTCCAGATTCCGCGTCGACTCCCCCCGCGAGACCCGCCACGCGTACTCCTTCCGGATCGCCGACGCGAAGCCCAGTTCGAGCAGCGTGTTGAACGAGCCGTCCGCGTTCTCGACGACCGCCCCGAGCAGCCGGTCGACCTCCTCCGGCGTGACGGAGGCGAGCGGGAAGCGGCCGGTGAGGTAGACGTCGCCGTGGGCGTCGACGGCGAAGGCGACGCCGTAGAGGCGCAGGTTGCGCTCCAGGAGCCAGCGGTAGAAAGCCGCGTGGTTCTCGTCGGGGCGGCGGACGACGAAGGCGTTGAGGGAGAGCGTGTGCCGGCCGACGATGAGCTGGCAGGTGGTGGACAGCTTGCGCGTGCCCGGCAGTTGGGTGACGTACGTGCCGGGGCGCGGCGACTCCCACGGCAGCTCGGACTCGCGCAGCGCCCGCTCGACGACCTCGCCGGCCGCCGCCGCGGCGGGGCTCACGGCGTCGGAGGGGCTCACGGCGTCGGAGCGGCCGGAGGGGCCAGAGGCGTCGGAAGGGCCGGAAGGAACGGTTCCGTGCTGCTCAGCCATGCGCCGATCGTAGGCGAAGCCGGTGCTCGGACTGCGCTGCCGCGTACACCTCGGCGGTGTCCGCCGCGGACGCCGCCCAGCCGAAGCAGCGCGCGTGCCGGGCCGCGGCCTCGCCGAGGGCGTCGGCCAGGTGCGGGTGGTCGGCGAAGCGGCGCAGGACGCGGGCGTAGTCGTGCGGGTCGTGGCCGGGGACGAGGAAGCCGGTGCGGCCGTCGGCGACCGCGACCGGCAGCCCGCCGACCGCCGCCGCGACGACCGGCGTGCCGCACGCCTGCGCCTCGATCGCGACCAGCCCGAAGGACTCGCTGTGCGACGGCATGACCAGCACGGTCGCGGCGCGGTACCAGTCCGCGAGCAGGTCCTGCCGCACCGGCGGCTGGAAGCGTACGACGTCGGACACGCCGAGCCGGGCGGCGAGCTTGTGCAGCGCCTCCGGCTTGGCCAGGCCCGTGCCGCTGGGGCCGCCGACGACGGGGACGACGAGGCGGTCGCGCAGCGCCGGGTCCTCGTCGAGCAGCACCGCGACCGCACGCAGCAGCACGTCGGGGGCCTTGAGCGGCTGTATGCGGCCGGCGAAGAGCGGTATGAGCGCGTCCTGCGGCAGCCCGAGCCGGGCGCGGGCGGCGGCACGGCCCGGCTCGGGGCGGAAGCACTCCAGGTTGACGCCGGGGTGGACGACGGCGACCTTGCCGGGCGGTGCGGCGTAGTGCCGTACCAGCTCGCCGGCCTCCTCCTCGGTGTTGGCGATCAGCCGGTCCGCCGCCGCGACGACCTGCGTCTCGCCGATGACCCGGGCGACCGGCTCGGGCGAGTCGTTCTCGGCGAGCGCGGCGTTCTTGACCTTGGCCATGGTGTGCATGGCGTGCACCAGGGGTACGCCCCAGCGTTCGGCGGCGAGCCAGCCGACGTGGCCGGAGAGCCAGTAGTGGGAGTGGACGAGGTCGTAGTGCCCGGGGCGCTGCCCGGCCCAGGCCCGCATCAGGCCGTGCGTGAAGGCGCACAGCTGCGCCGGCAGCTCCTCCTTGGACAGCCCCTCGTACGGCCCCGCGTCGACGTGCCGGACGAGCACGCCGGGGGCCAGTTCCACGCTGGGGCGGCGGGCGCCGGTGGTGGAGCGGGTGAAGATCTCGACCTCGATGTCGCGCTCGGCCAGGCGTTTGGCGAGCTCGACGATGTACACGTTCATGCCGCCGGCGTCGCCCGTGCCGGGCTGGTGCAGCGGCGAGGTGTGGACGCTCAGCATCGCGACCCGGCGCACCCGCCGGCCGCCGCCCCGCCGCCGGTGCGGACGGTACGCCGCAGCAGCGGCACCCGCGGCACTGCGCAGCCCTCCGAACCGGGACGCGTACTGGGTCACCTTCATTCCCTCCGGCAGCCGTACCCCCGCGCTCAACCATTGGGGAACACCGGAAGGAAGGCTTCCATTTCCGGCTTTGCCGAAGCGTGATGAAATCGCTCGACGTCAGCCGTGACCGGGCCTCGCGCTGGAACCGCCGGGCCCCGCTCTGGGATCGGTGTACGCACCCCCGCGGCGCTCCCCGTGCCGCGCCCGTCTCGTACCCCCCGATCGGGCGGTTACGCTCGGCATATGGGTGGGATGCGGGCCGTCGGGGTGGTGACCAGGGGAACGACCAATCCGAACCGGCTGCGCCGGATGGACCGCTGGATCGCCGCGACGCACGGCGTGGAGCTGCGCCGGGCCGCCGATCCGCTGGCCGTGGACCTCGGGTACGGGGCCGCGCCCTGGACCGCCGTGGAGCTGCTGGGGCGGCTGCGCCGGGTGCGGCCGGACGCGGAGGTGGTCGGCGTCGAGATCGACCCGGAGCGGGTCGCGGCGGCCCTGCCGTACGCCCGCGAGGGCCTGGGGTTCGTACGCGGCGGCTTCGAGGTGCCGCTGCCGGGCGGGCGGCGGCCGGTACTGATCCGGGCGGCGAACGTACTGCGGCAGTACGCGGAGGGTGACGTGCCGGCGGTGTGGGCGCGGCTCATGGCGCGGCTTGCGCCGGGCGGGCTGCTGGTGGAGGGGACGTGCGACGAGATCGGGCGGCGGCACGTATGGGTGGCGCTCGGGCCCGAGGGGCCGCGGACGGTGACCTTCGCGACCCGGCTCGGCTCACTGGAGCGGCCCTCCGACCTGGCCGAACGGCTGCCGAAGGCGCTGATCCATCGCAATGTACCGGGTGAACCGGTGCACGCGTTTCTCACCGCCTTCGACCGGGCATGGGCCGCGGCTTCGCCCCTTTCGGCGCTGGGCGCCCGGCAGCGGTGGATCGCCGCGGTACGGGCGCTGCGCGCGGAGGGCTGGCCGGTGACGGACGGGCCGGGGCGGTGGCGGCAGGGTGAGGTGACGGTGGCATGGGAGGCGCTGCGGCCGGGCCCCGCTTCCTCCGCGTGAGGCGCTGAAGCCGGGCCCCGCTTCCTCCGCGTGAGGCGGCGCACGTACCCCGTAAGAGGGGAAAGCAACCCGCTGGCCGCAAACCCGCTCACGTCGCCGTAAAGCACCGCCTATCCACCGCCCGCCGGTCCGGGAAAGGGCCAGTCGCGGAGCATGGTTGCAGTGACGGCGCGTGATGTACGTCATGTGCGGATCCCCACATGAGGGGCGAAATCCCGCTCTGGCCACCGCATATGACACTGTCGGTTTACAACTGCCCCTCCCGTGGCGTCCGGTCCAGCCACTAGGGTTCCTGGGGCCGGGGATGGCAAAGCAAGGCAAAGGAAAGACCGTCAATCGTTCAGGGGACCGGAAAGGAGTCGCTTGATGTCCGCTGCCAGGCGCGGCACCGAACGGCCCACGGCCACCGATCCGGGGGCGGAGCGTTCCGCTTCCGCGGGCCCGGCCTCTTCCGCCCCGTCCGCCCCTGCCGCCCGATCCGCCGCCGGGTCCGCTGCTGCCGCGGGGGCCGCCACGCCCGCCGCCGTGACCGGCCCCGGGGTCGCCGAGGGAGCGCCCGCGGGCGGCGCGCTGAACCTGCCGCGGCAGCGCAAGGACACCGCGGACGGCCCGGCCGGCATCAACCTGCTGGTCGTCGGCGACGACCCGACCGGCGCCTTCACCGCGCCCTACTTCCAGGAGGGCGGCGGCCCGCGCGTGCGCGTGCTGCGGGCCGGCAACCTCACCGCGGCGGGCCGGCTGCTCACCGACGACGTCCACTGCATCCTGCTGGACCTCCCCGACGTCCTGGACGCCGTGCGCCATGTGCTGCGGGTCGCGCCCGGCACGGCGGTGCTGGTCCTGACCGACGGCGACGACGACGGCACCGCGGCGGAGGCGGTACGCATCGGGGCGCAGGACCACCTGGCCCGCGGTGACGTGGACGCCGCCGGCGTCACGCGCGCGGTCCGCTACGCGGTGGAGCGCAAGCGCGCCGACCTGGCGCTGCGCAAGCTCACCGAGACCCGGCTGCGGGCGCAGGAGAACCGCCGGCTGGAGCGCGGCCTGCTGCCCACCCCGCTGCTGGAGGGCGCCGGCCTGCGCTTCGCCGCGCACTACCGCCCCGGGCGCAGCCGCGCGCTGCTCGGCGGCGACTTCTACGACACCGTCCGCACCCGGGACGGCGTCGTCCACGCCATGATCGGCGACGTCTGCGGCCACGGCCCGGACGCGGCGGCCCTCGGCGTCGAGCTGCGCATCGCCTGGCGCGCGCTGACCTTCGCCGGGCTGGAGGGCGAGGGGCTGCTGCGGACGCTCCAGCAGGTGCTGGTGCACGAGCGGGCCGACGACGAGGTCTTCGCGACGCTGGCCACGCTGGACATCGCGCCCGACGGCCGCAGCGCCGGCCTCTACCTCGCCGGCCACCCGGCCCCGCTGCTGGCCCGCAGCGACGCGGCGCCCGCGCTGGTGCCGCTGCCGTACGAGGAGGTCGGCCCGGCGCTCGGGCTGCTGCCGGACGAGCTGGCCGACTGGCGGCGGGTGCCGGTCGCGCTGGACGGCGAGTGGCGGCTGATGCTCTACACGGACGGCCTGATCGAGGGCCATGTGGGCGAGGGCACGCAGCGGCTGGAGCAGGACGGGATGGTCCGGCTGGTGAGCCGGCTGCTGGCGACGGGGCTGCACGGTGACGCGCTGCTGGACGCGGCGGTGACGGAGGTGCGGGAGCTCAATGGGGGTGAGCTGACAGACGACGTGGCTGTGGTGCTGCTGGAGCGGGCGGCGGTGTAGCGGGGTTACGCCCTCGGGGCCGGGGCGTCGGGGCTCGGCGCCTTGCGCGGACCCGACCCGTACAGCTCCGTGCGCGGGCCCAGCCCGTACAGCTCCGTACGCGAGCCCAGCCCGTAAAGCTCAGCCCTGTGCACAGACCCAGCCCGTACGGCTCAGCTCCGGGCGCTTGGGCCGCGCGGACGGCGCAGGGCTCAGCGGCGGCCGTTGTACGGCCCGTAGGGCCCGTCGCTGCTGCTGCCGCCGCTGCGGGAGCGCCCCCGGAGCATGCCCCGGCCGCCGCGGCCACGCCCGCTGACCTCGCGCAGCGCCGGCCGTACGTCGACCATGTACACGATCACGGCGATCAGTCCGATGATCGGCAGGAACGAGATGAGCGCGAAGAACTTCATCACCACGGCGGCGAGCCCCAGGATGATCAGCCAGAAGCCCTTCTTGTTCTTGCTCGCGGCGCGATACGCGTCCTCGCGGTACGTGGCGGCGTCGATGAACGCGAACACCGCGAAGAGCAGGAGCGCCCAGGAGACCAGGGCCATCACCCCGAAGAAGCCTGTGACCAGCACGCCGTCCACCCGCCTTCATCCATGACCGTCACCGTCTGCCGTCCGCGTCGTACGGGGTCCCGTACGGCACGTGCGGCCCCTCCCACGGTAGTGGCCGCGACCGTACAACGGGCCGGGCGCGCGATGCGTGCCCGGCCCCGGGGATGTGGTCTCCCCTACCCGCTCGGCGCGGGGCCGTACCGCGGCGGCGGGCACGTATCGCGATCACCTGCCGCGCCGCCGGATTGCACCCGCCCGGGCTATTCCGCGGACTTGCCGCTCTTCGCACCGGTGGCGCCGGGGCCGGCGGACTTGGGCCCGGCGGACTCCGACTCGGCGGCCTTCGACTCCGCGGCCCTGGAGGCGGCGGACTTCGGCGTGGCGGCCTTGGGCGTCGCGCTCTTCGCGGCGGACTTGCGGGCCGCCGGGCTCTTGCGGGCCGGGGTGGGCTTGGGCTTGGACTCCGCGGAGTTGATCTCCCGGATGCCCGCGCCCTTCGCGGGCTCGGCGTCCTCGCCGCTGCCGCCGTTGCCCTCGCCGCGCCAGTTCGCGACGGCGCCCTTGCCGCGCTCGGCGAGCTCGTCGTACGTCTCGCGCGCCCGGACGGCGTAACCGGTGGCCCGGCCGACGCCCTGCAGCGCCAGGTCCTGCACGGACTCGCCGAGCTTCTTGAAGTCCGCGCGCTCGCGCAGGGCCTTCAGGTCGAGCTCGCGGTAGGTCTCGGTGAGCCGGGCCTGCGCGTCCTTGGCGCCGGTGGCGACCTTCTCCTGCACGGCCTTCGGGTCGGTGCCGCGGATCTTCTCGATGTGCCCGGGCGCCTCCTCGCGCAGCCGCCCGATCAGGCTCGGCACTTCGCGCAGCTTCTGCGCGGCGAGGTCCGCCGTGCCGGCCACCGCGTAGAGCGGGGTCGGGTTGCGCAGGCTCTTGACGATGTCGTCGGTGATGGTCATTTCCCGTCTTCCTCCCGTGCGCCGGCGGCTGCCCCCGGGCCGGCCGCGGCGTCGTGCTCACGCGCTGTGCGGCGCGTCCTGTCGTTTTCCCCTGTGCTGTCCGCGGCGTCGGCCTCCGGCACCGCCTCCGCCCCGCCTGCCCCGGCGGCGGCGTTCTCCTTCCGGAAGGACTCGTAGATCTGGATCAGCACCTGCTTCTGCCGCTCGTTGATCGACGGGTCCGTGAGGATCGCCGCCGGCACCTCCAGCTCGTCCCGCTCCCGCGCGTCGAGCATCCCCGCCTGCACGTACAGCGTCTCGGCGGAGATGCGCAGCGCCTTGGCGAGCTGCTGGAGAATCTCCGCACTAGGCTTCCGCAGCCCGCGCTCGATCTGGCTCAGATACGGATTCGACACACCGGCCGCCTCCGCCAGTTGCCGCAGACTGAGCTGCGCACTGCGCCGCTGCTCACGCAGATACTCGCCGACGTTGCCGACTCTCAGTGACGCCATACCTACGAGGGTGCACCCTCGCGCTAACTTTTGCAAGCACCCCGCTAGCTCCCGGCAAACACACCTGCCGGCGTTGTCAGAGGCGGCGGATACGCTCGCGGGCATGGTCGACGAAACGGGATTCGCCTGCTCCTGCTGTGGCGCATGGCATGACGGGTTGCCGATGGGCTGTTCGAGCCCGGCGCCCGCCGTGTGGGATCCGGCGTTCGCCGACGCGGAGGACTGCGTGCTGTCCTCGGAGCAGTGCGTCGTCAAGGGGGAGCACTACTTCGTCAAGGGGCTGATCGAGATACCCGTCCTCGGCAGCGACGCTGTCTTCTCGTGGGGCGTCTGGGTGTCCCTGAGTCCCGCGCACTTCGCCCGCGCGGCGGAGCTGTGGGAGACCCCCGGGCGCGAGACCGAGCCGCCGTACTTCGGCTGGCTCTCCACCGAGCTGCCCGCCTATCCCCGGAGCACCCTCGATCTCAAGACCAACGTCCACACCCGCCCGGTCGGCGAACGCCCCTTCGTCGAACTCGAACCCACCGCCCACCCCCTGGCCGTCGAGCAGCGCACCGGCATCACACTCGACCGGGTCCGCTCCATCGCCGAAAGCGTCCTCCACCCGGGGGCCCCGCGGGACTGAAGGGACGCCGCCCCGGTCCCGGAAGGCCGGGCGGGGGTGGTTGACCTTGCCCCTGGGGGAAGCCGGAGCATCGGTGGGGCCGGGCGGGGAGCCCGGTCGAGGGAGGGGGTGAGGGGTGTGTTGGGGATCGGGGCGTTCGCGCGGGCCGCGGGGCTGTCGCAGAAGGCGCTGCGGTTGTACGACGGGCTCGGGCTGCTCGTGCCGGCGCGGGTGGATCCGGTGAGCGGGTACCGGTATTACGACGCCGGGCAGTTGGAGCAGGCGCGGCTTGTCGCGTGGTTGCGGCGGCTGGGGATGCCGTTGGCCCGGATCCGGGAGGTCTGCGCGCTGGACGGCGCCGAGGCCGCCGGGGCGGTGCGGGCGTACTGGCGCCGCGTCGAGGCCGAGACCGCCGCGCGACGCGACCTCGCCGCCTTCCTCGTCGACCACTTGTCACGAGAGGGCTCCGTCATGACCGTCAACGAGGCTCACAAGCCGCTGAGGATCCGTTACGCCGCCTTGTCCGACCGGGGCCGGGTGCGGGCGAGCAACCAGGACACCGCGTACGCCGACGCCCGGCTGCTCGCCGTCGCCGACGGCTGCGGCGGCGCGGGGGCGCAGGCCAGCGCCGCGGTCGTCGGCGCGCTCCGGGAGGGGGTGGACGCGGAGCCCGCGGGGAGCTTGCTCGGGGCGCTCGCCGAGGCCGTCGAACGTGCCCGGCACGCCGTGGACGGTGCCATACGTGCCGGGTCCGCCGGGTCCGCCGGGGACGCCGGGGACGCCGGGGACGCCGGCACCACGCTGACCGCCATGCTCTGGACCGGCTCCCAGCTCGCCCTCGTCCACATCGGCGACTCCCGGGCGTATCTGCTGCGTGACGGCGGGCTCTTCCAGATCACGCACGACCACACCCTCGTCCAGTCGCTCGTCGACGAGGGCCGCCTCACACCGGAGGAGGCCGCCTCGCACCCCCAACGCTCCCTGCTCGTACGCGCGTTGGGCGGCGCCGCCGACGCCACGCCCGAGCTGCGGCTGCAGGACGCCCGCCCCGGTGACCGGTATCTGCTGTGCTCGGACGGGCTGTCCGCCGTCGTGCCGACCGCCGAGATCCGCCGCGCCCTGACGCAGATTCCGCACCCGGAGCAGGCGGTTCGCGACCTCGTCGCCCTGGCGAACGCCTCCGGCGGGCCGGACAACGTCAGTTGCGTCGTGGCGGATGTGGTCGATGGAGAGGAAGGCGCCGCGGTGCCAGAATCGGCGGATGGCTGAGCGTGACGCGGAAAAGGGCTACCTGCTGGACACCCGGCAGGCCGAGGCCGGCGAACGGTTCGGCGCGCTCGCCGAGTTGTTCGACCCGGTGACCTTCCGGCACATCGACCGGCTCGGCCTCGCGCCCGGGATGCGGGTGTGGGAAGTCGGCGCCGGCGGGCCGTCCGTGCCGCTGGGGCTGGCCCGACGCGTGGGCCCCGGCGGCACGGTGGTCGCGACCGACCTCGACGTGTCGTGGACGCGGGAGGCCGCCGGCGGCCCGGTCGAGGTGCTGCGGCACGACGTGGGCGCCGAACCGGCGCCGGGCGGGGGCGGGTTCGACCTGGTGCACGCCCGGCTGGTGCTCGTGCACGTGACCGACCGGGCGGCGGCGCTGCGGCACATGGTCCAGGCGCTGCGGCCGGGCGGCCGGCTGCTGCTGGAGGACGCCGACCCCGGCCTCCAACCACTGCTGTGCCCCGACGAGTCCGGCCCCGAACAACGCCTGGCCAACCGCCTGCGCACCGGCTTCCGCACCCTCATGGCCGAACGCGGCGCCGACCTGGCCTACGGCCGCACCCTCCCCCGGCTGCTGCGCGAGGCCGGCCTGGCCGACGTCGAGGCCGACGCCTACTTCCCCATCGCCTCGCCGGCCTGCACAGCACTGGAGGCCGCGACCGTACGCCAGATCCGCACCCGGCTCGTCGCGGCGGGCCTCGCCACGAACGAGGAGATCGACCACCACCTGGCGAACATCGCGACCGGCCGGATGGACCTGGCGACGTCACCGCTGGTCTCGGCGTGGGGACGACGGCCTGACGATCAGGGGCACTGACTGTCAGCCGCGCTGACCAGGGCGGCGCGCTGACGGGACCGGCGGGCTGACGATCAGGGCCGCTGACGATCAGGCCAACTGCGGCCGGGGCGCTGACGCTCAGGCCAGCTGACGATCAGACCAGCTGCAGCCAGCCCGCCGATGATCAGGACGCCTGACGATCAGGCCAGCTGCGGCCGGCCCGCCGACAGATCAGAGCCGCTGACCGTCAGCCGCGCTGACGGTCGGGATCGCCGACGATCAGCCCAGCCGCGGCCGGCCCGCCAACGCTCAACCCCACCGACAGGTCAGCCCCGCCGACCGTCAGGCGCGCTGACGCTCAGGCCCCCTGACGGCACCGCCGCCCACCCCGCCCCGACCCGGCCCGCCCGCCCGCCTGAAGCTCAGCCCGCCTGACCGTCAGCCGCGCTGACGATCAGCTCTCCCGCAGCGGCTGCAGCGCCGGCAGCCCCAGCTCCGCCAGGCGCGCCGGGTCGTTGACGGAGAGGACTTCGGTGATGCGGCCATCGGCGATCGTGCAGGACATGACGCCGAGGACCTTGCCGCGGCGGTCCTGGACGATGACGCCGGGGGTGCCGTTGATCAGGGCGGGGCGGGTGGTGACGGCGGCGCGGACGCCGCGTTGGACGCGGGTGGCGACCTCGGGGGCGCCGCGGCGGACGGTGAGGCCGCGGGCGGAGTAGGAGCGCCAGGTCACGTCGGGGGCGAGGACGCGGAGGAGGGCGTCGAAGTCGCCGGCGCGGGCGGCGGCGAGGAAGGCGTCGACGACCGCGCGTTGCCGGCGCGGGTCGTCGGCGGGCCCGGGCGTGCCCCGGACCTTGCGGCGTGCCCTGCTGGCCAGCATCTTCGCGGCGTCCGTCGACTTGCCGAGGATCTGCCCGACCTCCGCGAACGGCACCGCGAACATGTCGTGCAGCACGAACGCGAGCCGCTCGGCCGGCGTGAGGGTGTCCAGGACGACCAGCAGCGCGAGGCCGACCGAGTCGGCGAGCACCGCGCCCTCCTCGGGCGCCTCCGCGTCTGCCTCGGCCACCTCGATCTCCGGCAGGTCGTCGTACGGCTCCTCCGGGTGGACCCGGCGCGACCGCAGCATGTCGATGCACACCCGGCTGACGACCGTGGTCAGCCACGCCTGGAGGTTGCCGATCGCCCCCTCCCGCTGCCGGGCGAGCCGCAGCCACGCCTCCTGCACGGCGTCCTCGGCGTCCGCCCGCGACCCGAGCATGCGCACCGCCACCGACGTCAGCCGCGCCCGCTGCTCCTCGAAGGCGACCGCGAGCATGTCGTCCGCGCGGCCGGGCGCCTGGTCCCGCGGGCCTTGCCCCGTCATGAGCCCACCCTCCTCCGGAAGTGCCCCCACCCGTGCGACGGGCCCGCGGCCTGAAACGTAACAGCCCCCGCGGGACAGCCCGGGCGCACACCACCGCGGGCCCCGCCGCGTCAGGTGCGGCGGGGCCCGCGGGGGGGCCGAGGGGGCCAAGAGGGGCGAGCTCAGGCGGTCAGCTCCCCCGCGGAGCGCACCGCCGCGTCGAGCACCCCCGGCGGCAGCGCCCGCGACGGCACCGGCGTGCCCGTACGGGAGGTCACCCGGAAGGTGCGGCTCTCGCCGGGCAGCAGCGTGAGCAGGGACTCGTCGACGAGCAGGTCGTGCGGCGGCAGGCCCAGGGCCGCGGCGAGCCGGTCGGGGAAGACGCACAGGTCACGCAGCAGGGTGTGCGCCGTGACCGTCAGGTGCAGCGCGCCGTCCCCGGTGGCGGGGATGACGGTACGCGACGGCCGCGGCGCGGTCAGCGCGCGGTCCGGGCGGTAGGCCCAGGTCGTCCGCACCGCGTCGGTGTCGACGACCAGCAGCTCCGCGTGCGGGTCCCCCGGCCCGGCGACCGCCGGGTCCAGCGGCAGGTGCAGCAGGCCGCCCGGCGGGCAGGCCGGAGTGAGCCGGGTGCGGGCGAGCTCGCGGCCGTCCAGCGCGACGCGCAGCACCTGCACCTCGGGGTGCCACTCCTCGCCGGTGTCGTTGACCAGCGTGAGCGCGAGCCCCGCCGTCCCGGTCGGGTCGTGCGTCGGGCCGGGCGCGACGGGCTGCACGGTCGCGAGCCGCGGCGCGAAAGCGTGCCGGAGCGCGTACCACAGCGGCTTCTCGACGCCCGCGAAGTCGACGGCCGACCAACTGATCGCCGGCCAGCAGTCGTTGAGCTGCCATACGACCGCGCCCGCGCACCGGTCCCGGGAGCGCAGCCACTCCACGCCCGCGGCGACCGCCCGGGCCTGCACGAGCTGCGTCGCCCAGTGCCAGTCGGCGCCCTCCGCGGGGGCGGGCACATGCGGCTGGAGGCCGCGGGTGAGCTTGTGCATGCCGTCGATCGCCCGCAGGTGGTGCCGGGTCAGCGGGGAGGCAGGGCCCGGGGTCTCGCCGCCGAGGACCCGCTCCAGGGTGGTCCAGGCGGCCGGCCCGCACCAGCCCATCTCGGAGACGAACGACGGGTCGTGGTCGCGGTAGTGGACGTAGTCGGCGTCGTTCCAGGCGTCCCACAGATGGCTCGGCCCGTGCGTGACGGCGGTGGTGTCGGCCTCCAGGCTGCCGGACCAGGGCGAGTTGGGGACGTACGGGCGGGTCGGGTCGAGCCGGGCGAGGACGCCGGGCAGCACGTCGAGGTAGTAGGCCGCGCCCCAGCCGCGCTCGCCGATCTGGTCGGCCCAGCCCCAGTGCTGCCGGCCGAGCACGGTCTCGTTGCCGCCGCACCACAGCACGAGGCTGGGGTGCGCGGCCATCCGGGCGACGGCCTGCTCGGCCTCGGCGGTGACCAGCGCCGCGGTCTCCTCGTCCTCGCAGTAGGCGGCGCACGCGAACAGGAAATCGTGCCAGACCAGCACGCCGCGCTCGTCGCACGCGTCGAGGAAGTCCTCGCCGGCGAAGTAGCCGCCGCCCCAGACCCGCAGCAGGTTGGCGTTGCCGGCGACGGCCTGGTCGATACGTTCGGCCGTACGGGCCGGGGTGGCGCGGCTGGCGAGGGTGTCGTCGGGGATCCAGTTGTAGCCGCGGACGCGTACGGTCCGCCCGTTGACGACCAGGGCCCAGCGGGCGCCGAGCGCGTCGGGCGTCTCGTCGAGGGCGACCGAGCGCACCCCGAAGCGTACGGAGGTCTCGTCGAGCGGCGCGCCGTCCAGCTCCAGCCGCACCCGCAGCCCGTAGCGGGGCTGGGCGCCCAGGCCCACCGGCCACCACAGCTCGGGCGCGTCCACGGTGAGCGCGAGGGCCACCTCGCCGTCCCCGCCCAGCTCGCGGTCGCCGCCCGCCACCTGGCCGTAAGCGCTTCCGGCGGGCCGCCCGGCCGGGTCGGTCAGCTCGGCCCGCACCCGGGTGCCGGGCGGCGCGTCGAGCCGGACGTGCGCGGTGACCTCGGCGGAGCCGTGGTCGGGGGCGAGGTCCACCAGCGGGCGTACGTGGTCGATACGTCCGGCGTACGTCTCCAGGCGGATGCCGCGCCAGATGCCGGCGGTGACGTAGTGCGGCCCCCAGTCCCAGCCGAAGTTGGCCGCGGACTTGCGGATGTGCGCGTACGGCTCGTCGTACGGCGACGGCAGCGGGCCGTGGGCGCGCTCGTGCGCGAGGGCGGCGTCCCAGGCGGAGTCGAAGCGGACCTCGATGGTGTTCTCGCCGGGGGTCAGGACCTCCTCGACCGGCCAGCGGTAGGCCAGGTGCTGGTCGCGGGCGGCACCGACGTGCCGGCCGTTGACGTACACCTCGGCGACGGTGTCAAGGCCGTCGGCGACCAGGTCGGTACGGGCGCCGGGCTGCGGGGACCAACTGAAGGAGCGGCGGTAGGCCCAGCTCGACCGGCCGACCCAGTCCTGCGCCAGCTCCCCGAACCCGACGTCGGGGTCGGCCAGATGGCCGGCGGCGAGCAGCGCGGTGTGGACCTCGCCGGGCACCTGGGCGGGCACCGAGCCGGCGCGGACCGCGCCGGGGGTGTCGGCGGGCCCCGCGGTCCAGGTCAGCTCCCAGGTGCCGCCGAGGTCGCGCCGCCGCGCGGCGGGCGCGGCCCCGTCCGGAGCGGTGTCCGGAGCCGAACCCGTGGCGGAATCCGTGGCGCCGTCCGGAGCCGGACCCGTGGCCGGAGTGGTCGTGGTGTGCGTGCTGAGTGTCATCCCTTGACTGCCCCTGCGGTGAGAGCTTCCTGCATACGGCGGCTGGCGAGCGAGTAGGCGACGTACACCGGTAGCAAGGTGAGCACGGTGCCGGCGGTGAGCACGCCGAAGTCGGTCGCGTCGGAGACCAGGGTGGGCAGGGCGACCTGCGCGGTGCGGATGTCCGGCGCGGTGCCCGTGATGGTGAGCGAGAACAGGTACTCGTTCCAGAAGGTGAGCAGTTGCAGGATCGCCACGCTCACCACGCCCGGCATGGCGATCGGGATGAACACGTTGACCAGCAGCCGCCAGTTGCCCGCGCCGTCCAGCGCCGCGGACTCCACGAGGGCGGGCGGCACGGTCCGCATGAACTGGGTGAGCAGCAGCACCGACAGCGGCAGCGCGCTCGCCGGCAGGAAGAGCATCTGGAACTCGCGGGTGTAGAACATGTGCAGCTTGATCGCCAGGATCACGGTGGGGATCAGCGCGGCGAACGGCGGGATGAGGAAGCCCACCGAGAAGGTGCCGGTGACCAGCCGGGACAGCCGGTTGTCCAGCCGGGCGAGCGCGAAGGCCGCGGGCATCGCGAGGCCCAGGGTCAGCACGATCGCGACGACCGAGATCAGCAGCGAGTTGAGCAGCGCCTGCCCGAGGTCGGCGGTCTGCCAGGCGGTGCGGAAGTTGGCCCACAGCCAGTGCGCGGGCAGCGCGAAGGGGTGGTTGAAGATCTCGATGTTGGTCTTGAGCGCGCTGACGACCAGGTAGTAGAGCGGCGCGGCGAGCAGCAGCGCGTACAGCCACGACAGCGGGGTGGCGATCAGGCCGGCGCCGGCCCGGCGGGAGCGGCGGGCGAGCCGGGCGGTGCCGGCCGAGCGGCCGGCGCGGGGGTCGCGGGCGTGGCCGGGGGTGTGGCCCGGGGTGTGGACGCTCATCGGATCTTCTCCAGGGGGCTGCGCAGCAGCGCGCGGATCAGCAGCATCCCGGCGATGCCGATCAGCAGCAGGACGACGCCGACGACCTGGCTGTAGCCGAGGTCGCTCTGCGAGAACGCCTTCTCGTAGACCAGGTAGGACAGCGTGGTGGACGACGTGCCGGGTCCGCCCTTGGTGAGCAGCAGGATGAGCGCGGCCGAGGTGAACAGCGTCCAGAGGAACTGCAGCATCGTCAGGGTGCGGACGTAGTCCTTGACCATCGGGAAGGTGATCTGCCAGATGATCCGGAAGCGTCCTGCGCCGTCGATCCTGGCGGCCTCGATGACGTCGCCGGGGACGCTGGCGAGCCGGGAGGCGAACAGCACGGCGGTCCAGCCGATGCCGCGCCACAGGTCGATCGCGATGAGCGAGGGCAGCGCGGTGCTGGGGTCGGCGAGCCAGGAGTGGGCGAGCGAGTCCAGGCCGACGGAGTTCAGCAGGCCGTTGGCGCCGCCGTTCGGGGACAGGACGCCGTAGAAGATCATGCCGGTGACGGAGATGGAGATCAGGCCGGGCGAGAAGTAGAGGATCGACAGCACCCGGTAGCCGCGCGGCTTGGTGCTCAGGTGGTAGCCGAGCATGAAGGCCAGCGGGATCATCACCGGGATGACGACGGCGACCTGAACGAGGCTGTTGCGCAGGGCGTCGTGGAAGAGCTGGTCGTCGAAGACGTGCCGGATGTTCTCGGTGCCGACGTAGGAGGGGTCGTAGATCAGGCCCTTCCAGCGCAGTGTCGCGATGACGAACATCGCCACCAGCGGGCCCACGGAGAAGACGGCGAACCACACCAGGGACGGCACCGTCAGCCACAGCAGTCGGGGGGTGTTCAGTCCGCCGCGGCGGCGTCTGCGGCGGCCGGCGGCCGGCGGCGCGGACTCGGGCGCGGCGCGGGTGCCGGCCAGGATGCTGGTCGATGTCATGAGGCGTTTCTTTCGGCCTGGAGCGGTACGGCGGGGAGGCGGGCGGCGGCTGCCGTAGAAGGGGCGGTGAAGCGGGCGGGGGCCGCGGGTGTGCGGCGGCCCCCGCCCGCGCCGGGGGCGTCAGCCCTTGGTGGCGTCGTCGAGGCCCTTGCAGATCTTGTCGGGCGAGGACTTGCCGTAGGCCCCGGTCAGGACCTGGATGATCGGGTCGGAGGCGGAGCCGATCCACACGTCGGGCACGGTCGCGTAGTCCACGCTCGGGTCGAGCTTGAGGGACTGCGACAGCAGCGGGTCGGTGGCGTAGGTGCCGAAGTCGCCGGTCGTGGGCGGCAGGATGCTGGCGTCCTTGACGAAGTCGCCGACGGTGGCCTGGTCGTAGAACTTGGTGATGAACTTGCGGACGTTGTCGATCCGGTCCTTCGACGCGCCGCGCTTGGTGATCATGAAGCCGACGCCGGTGAAGCCCTGGAAGGCGGTGGGCTTGGTGAAGGTCGAGCCGGCCGGGATGGGCAGGCCGGCCAGCGTGGTGTGGGTCTCGATGCCGGTGCCGGAGCCCTTGGCCTCGGTGTACGCCCAGGAGCCGGCGGACATGATCGCGGCCTTGCCGGAGTAGTAGGCGGCGTACATCGCGTCGGCGTTGAGCCCGGCGGCGTTGTCGGCGAAGACGCCGGCGTCGCGCAGCTGGGTGAAGAGCTGGATGCCCTTCATGACGTTCGGGTCGGCGCAGTAGCCGCCGTTCTTCATGACGTTCTGCATGGTCGCGGCGTCGGTGTAGGACTCGGCGATCTGGTAGAAGAGCTTTTGGCCGGTCCAGTCGTTGCCGCCGACGGTGAGCGGCTGGATGCCCTTGGCGCGCAGCTTCTTGGCCGCGTCGATCAGCTGGTCGGTGGTGGTCGGGATGGTGTCGACGCCGGCCTTCTTGAGCAGGTCGGTGTTGTACCAGACCGGCCAGCCGAAGCCGGAGTAGGGGAAGCCCTGGACCTGCCCGTCCGGCTTGCCGCCGACCCGCCATTCGTCGACCGCGGCGGGCTTGAGCTTGTCGGCCAGGCCCCACTGCTTGATGTAGTTGTCGACGGGGACGGTGACGCCGGCGTCGAGCCAGCCGAGCGTCTTGTCGTACAGGTTGACGATCACCACGTCGGGGGACTTGCCGGCGGCGACGGCGTTCTCCACCTGGTCGTCGATGGTCTCCAGGCCGTCAGTGGCGTTGACCTTCACGCCGGTCTCGTCGGTGAACGCCTTGAAGACCCTGGCCTGGGCGGCAGCCGCCGAGTTGCCCGCCGACCAGCGGGTCACGACGTCGATCGAGTTGCTTTTGCCGGTGCTGCCGCTCGCCTGGTCGCCGCCCGTGCCGCAGCCGCCCAGGGCGAGGGCGAGGGCGCTGACGACGGACGCGGCCACGACGCGCGCGGCCCAGGGCCTGGTGCGGTGGTCCATAGAGCTTCCTTTGCTTGAACGTGCCGAGGGTGCGCGGCCGTCCTGCGGCCGGCACGCCCACAGAGTCGCGGAGCCCGGTCAGCGTGTCAATAAGAAAGATTAGTAATTTATCAAAGAGCCGGATACGCAGGGCTGGTCACGGCGTCACGTTGCGTGAGCGGCCTCAGAGGCTGCCGCGGACCACCAGCCGGGCCGGCGGCGCCTTGACCGTGCCGGCGGGCGCGCCGCTCAGCGCGCCGGCGAGCGCGTGCCCGACCAGCTCGCCGAGTTCCTGCACGTCATGGCTGACCGCGCTGAGCGGCGGCACCGCGAGCTGGCACAGCGCCGAGTCGTCCCAGGCGATGAGCGACAGGTCGGCGGGCACCGAGAGGCCCAGCCGCCCGGTCTCGTGCAGCGCGCCCAGCGCCATCACGTCGTTGTCGAAGACCACCGCGGTCGGCCGGTCCGACAGCGCGGCGAGCGCGGTGATGGCCCGCACGCCCGCGGCCTCGGAGTAGTCGCCCTCGAAGGTCGTGGTACGGACCCCGTGCCCGGCCGCCGCGGCCTCGAACGTACGGCGGCGGATGATCGTATGGGCCATCTGCGCGGGTCCTGCGACATGCCCCAGGTGGGTGTGGCCGGCCGCGACCAGCTCGGCGACGACGCCCTCCATCGCCACGTCGTCCTGCGTCCACACCGCCGGCAGCCCGCCCGCGGTGACCGGGTCGCCGATGACGACGCAGGGCAGGCCGGAGCGGGTGACCAGCGCCACCCGCTCGTCGCCGGGCAGCAGGTCGATGAGGATCACGCCCTGCACCTGGCCGTGCCGCGCCCAGGCCCGCATCCGGTCGGCGGCCTGCTGCACGGTCGCCACGACCTGGAGCAGCACGGGCACGCCGAGCGGCACGAGCACCCGCTCCATGCCGGCGATGAACTCGTGGAAGAAGGGCTCGGCGCCCAGCACCTCGGCGTCCCGCACCAGCGCGAGCCCGACCGGGGTGCCCTGCTGCGGGCGGGCCTGCGGGCCGGTCGCGGGGGCGGGCATGGCATCCTCCTCGTCAGATGACTCGTCCGTCTCGTCTAACCTCGCCGGTAACGTAGTCGTGCGACAGCGTACGGCGAGGCGAGAGGTGGTCGAGGGTGGCCCGACGGGAGTCTGCGGCTGCGGGACCCGGCAGCCGCGCACTCATCGTCGACCTCATCAGGTCGTCGGGGCCGATCAGCCGGGTGGAGCTGGTGAAGGTCACCGGGCTGACACAGCCGACAATCTCCAACATCGTGCGCCGGCTCATCGACGACGGCGTGGTGCGCGAGACCGGTGACACGGTGGCCACCCGCGGCAAGCCGCGGACGATGCTGGTGATCAACTCCCGGGCGGCGTACGGCGTCGGCATCCATGTCGGCGCCGACGCGCTGACCTGCGTCGTCACCGACACCCGGGGCGGCACGGTGGGCCGCGAGCTGGTCGCGGGCCCGGTCGGCGCGGAGGGTACGGAAAAGGGCGCGCAGGGCGCTGAGGGAACGGAGGGCACGGACGACGCGGTGGACCGGCTCGCCGCGCTCTACCGGGACGTCACCGACGGCCTGGGGCTGCCCCCGCAGACCGTCGCCGGGCTCGCAGTGATCGGACCTGGCCCGGTGGACCTCGGGCGCGGCGGTTTCCTCGCGCCGCCGGGGCTGCCGCAGTGGGCGGGGCTGGACCTCGCGGACGCGCTCGCGGCCCGGCTGGGCGTGCCGGTGCTGGTGGACAGCGACGCGGCGGCGGCGACGGTGGGCGAGTTCTGGGGCCGGCAGATCTCCCGGGAGCGCACCTTCGGGTGCCTGTACATGAACTCGGGTATCGGTTCCGGGGTCGTGCTGGACGGTTCGCTGCACCGCGGGGCGAGCTCCAACGCGGGAAAGATCGGACATGTGGCGGTGATCCGCGACGGTGAGCCGTGCCCGTGCGGCAACCGCGGCTGCCTGGAGATGTACGCGGCCCCGCGCGCGGTGGTGGCCCGGGCCCGGGCGCTGCCCGGCTTCGCCGAGCGGCTGCGGATCCGCCCCGACGACCCGGACGCGCGGGCCTTCGACGTCCTGGCGCGGGCCGCGATCTACGGCGACGAGCAGGCCCGGGAGCTGGTGGACGAGTCGGCGGCGCTGCTCGCCGAGGGCGCGGTGGCGCTGGCGAACCTGTGGGACGTGGACACGCTGGTGCTGGCCGGGCCGGGTTTCGCGGTCGCCGGCTCGCTGTACGTGAGCGAGATCCGGCGCCGGCTGGCGGGCCGCGCGTACACCCGGGACGTGCACGGGATCCGGGTGGACCTGTCGAGCAATCCGCGGGACGCGGCGGCGATCGGCGGCGCGGCGCTGGTCCTCCAGGGCTCGGTGGCACCCGGCCACGGGCCCCAACTGGCGGCCCGCGGCTAGCAGTTGGCGTTACGGGGCCGGGCCGGGCGCGGGCCCGCAGCCGCCGGGGCCCCGGTGCGCCGGAGGGCCGGGGTCCGCTCGCCGTCCCCTCCGCGCGCCCGCTCCCGGAGCCACTTTGGTCCGATGTATTGATGCCGTGGACGCACGCCGGTACGGTGCACGACCGCCGGACTGTTGCGGGCCGATGACGACCAGGACTTGCATAGATTAATTATGAAACTAAGTCAGCTGGTGTCCCCGGCCCCACGGCACCCTCCCCCGAAGGAGCCCCATGAGACTGGGATTTCGCAGAAAACGCCAGGCCGGTGGCCTGGGCGGCGCGGCCAGGGCGCTGTGTGCCGCCCTCGGCGCGACCGCCCTGGCGACCCTGGGCCTGGCCGCCGCCCCGGCCCACGCGGCCGACGCCCCGCAGGTCATCTACGTGGCCAAGAACGGCAGCGACGGCAACGCGGGCACGGCGTCGGCCCCGTATCTGACGATCAACCACGCCGCGCAGGTGGCGCAGCCCGGCGACACCGTGGTGGTGCACGCCGGGCTCTACCGCGAGACGGTCAAGCCGGCCCGCGGCGGCACCGACGAGGCGCACCGGATCACGTATACCAACGCCGGCGACGGCGAGGTCACCATCAAGGGTTCCGAGGAGGTCAACTCGTGGACCCGCTCCAGCGGCAACGTCTGGAGCGTCACCCTGCCCAACAGCTACTTCGGCGACTGGAACCCGTACGCGCAGGGGCAGCCCAACGGCGGCGGCGGGGGCACCTTCGCCGGCTACACCGCCGGTGACGTCTACCTCGACGAGACCGCGTACTACGAGAAGCCGGCGCTGAGCAATGTGCAGAGCGCGCCGGGCACCTGGTACTCCGAGGCCGGCTCGTCCAGCACCACCATCTGGGCCAACTTCAACGGCGCCGACCCCAACGCCCGGCTCGCCGAGATCAACGTGCGCCGGCAGGTCTTCGCGCCCGACGTATGGGGCCTGGGCTACATCACGGTCAACGGCTTCACGATCAAGCACGCGGCCAACACCTACTCGGACTTCCCCGACAGCCCCGACCGCCGCCAGGCCGGCGCGATCAGCGTCTACGGCGGGCTGAAGTGGATCATCGAGAACAACATCGTCATCAACGCCCGCACGATCGGTATCGACATCGGGCTGAGCAACGACACCTGGGCCGGTAACCGGCCGGGCACCCCGCGCACGGACTTCCACAACACGTCCGCGTACGGCTCGCACATCGTCCGCAACAACTACATCGCCAAATGCGGGCAGTCGGGCATCGCGGGCGTCTTCTCCTGGCATTCGCAGATCCTCTACAACATGATCGAGGACACCAACTACCGCAACGAATTCAGCGGCGCTGAGACCGCCCCGATCAAGGTCCACTACATGAACGAGGGCCTGATCAAGGGCAATTACGTCAAGAACTCCAAGGGCGGGAACTCGGCGGGCATCTGGACCGACTGGGGCAACCAGAACGTCCGCATCACCGGCAACATCGTGATGAACAGCCCGTGGGGCTACTACGCCGAGGCGGTGTTCGGCCCGATCCTGGTCGACAACAACGTCTTCATCGGCAACAGCGACATCCGCACGCTGGACGCGACCGGTGTCGTCTTCGCCAACAACCTGTTCCTCAACAACGGGAACATCCACAACGACGGCAGCGGCCGGGACGCGTACTACTTCCAGCCCGGCACGATGAACGAGACGACGGCGCTCACCTCGCCGGAGAAGTTCTTCTGGTACAACAACCTCGTCCAGGGCTCGGTGCTGCCGGACAACGCGACGGACAAGACGCAGGTCAAGGAAGGCAATTCGACCGGCACGATCTCAGGCGTCCAATACACCGCGACCAACACGCAGATGAAGCTGAGCTTCAACCTCGACGCCTCCGGCATCAGCGGCAACACCCCGGTGACGCAGTCCCGCGTCGGCGTCATGCCGCTGTCCAACCAGAGCATCCAGGCGAACGTCAGCTCCGACTTCTTCGGCTCCCCGGTCGCCACCACCAACACCATGGCGGGCCCCTTCGCCGCCGCGCACAACGGCGCCAACTCCTTCACCCTGTGGCCGCCGGCCGGCCAGACCGTGCCGACCCCGCCCGCCCCGCCGTCCGGCACGCCGGTCAACCTCGCGACGGGCGCGAACGCCAAGGCCACCGCCTCCTACCAGGACGGCACCTACCTGGCGTCCAACGCCATCGACGGCAACGGCGCCACCCGCTGGTCCAGCGACCACAGCGGCGACAACAACGCCTGGCTCCAGGTCGACCTCGGCGCGGAGTACGCGGTCTCCACCGCCGTCCTCAACTGGGAGGCGGCGTACGGGAAGGCGTACAAGATCCAGGTCTCCGACGACGGTTCGCACTGGGCCGACGCCTACTCCACGACCACCGGCGCCGGCGGCACCGAGACGGTGGGCGTCAACAAGAACGCGCGCTATGTGCGCATGCAGGGCGTCACGCCGGCCACCCAATACGGCTACTCGCTCTACGAGTTCGAGGTGTACGGCACCGCGGTCGGCGGCTCGGGCACGGGCGGCGCGACCGTCTACGGCGACGCCAACTACAGCGGCCCGTCGGCCACTTTCGCCGCCGGCAGCTACGACCTGCCGGCGCTCCAGGCCAAGGGCATCGCCAACGACAGCATCTCCTCGATCCGCGTACCCGCCGGATACACCGTGACCGGCTACGCCGACGCGGGCTTCGCCGGCACCGCGTGGACCTTCACCAGCGACGCCGCGGACCTCACGGCGAGCGGCAACAACGACAAGATCTCGTCCCTGCGCGTCACCTCCGGCAGCTGAGGAGCGAGCCCCCCATGCGACCCCTACCCCCACGAGCCGCCGGGAGCGGCGGGAGAAGGCTGATCGGCGTCGCCGTCACCTTCTTCCTGCTGCTCGCGATGGCGCTCCAGACGTCGGCGTCCCACGCCGCCGACACCCCCGTCAACCTGGCCCGCAACCCCGGCGCCCGGGCCGTCGCCTCGTACCAGGACGGCAGCTACGTCGCCGCCAACGCGATCGACGGCAACACCGCCACCCGCTGGTCCAGCGACCACAGCAACGACAACAACGCCTGGATCTACGTCGACCTCGGCGGCGAATACGCCGTCTCCTCCACGTCGCTGACATGGGAGGCCGCCTACGCCGGCGCGTACAAGATCCAGGTCTCGGACGACTCCACCCACTGGACGGACGCCTACTCCACCACCAGCGGCCACGGCGGCACCGAGACCGCCACCGTCAACAAGAACGCCCACTACGTGCGGATGCAGGGCGTCACGCCCGCCACCCAATACGGCTACTCGCTGTGGGAGTTCGCCGTCTACGGCACGAGCACCGGCGGCGGCAACCCGTCGGTCGGGTCGCCGACCGTCGCGCCGTCCACGACGTACCCGACGACGTACAGCGACTGGCAGGACGGGCTGCTGGCCGGCAACGGCAAGCAGGGCATCATCGTCTTCGGCAACCCGCGCAACGACACCGTCGTCTTCGACGACAAGGACTTCTTCATGGCGCGGACGGAGGCCCATCCGCACCGCACCTTCAACACCGTCAGCCAGGACAACATCAACAAGATCCGCGACGAGCTGATCGCCGGGCAGTACCAGCAGGCCAACCAGCTCGCGGCGGACGTGCAGGGCTACCAGGGCGGCGGCGAGGGCAGCAAGCACCCCGGCTACAAGATGACCATCCAGATGCCCGACGCCGGGGCGATCAACAACTACGTCCGCTCCACGGACTACAGCGCGGGCGTGGTCAAGGTCAACTGGTCGGACGACAAGGGCGCGTGGGAGCGCGACTCGTTCGTCTCGCGGGCCGACGGCGCCACCGTGCAGTACCAGGCGGCACCGCCCGGGCAGAAGGAGACCATGACCCTGGGCCTGTCCATCGACCCGGGCATGAACCTCACCAGCAAGGGCGTCACCTACACCACCAACAACAGCACCGACTACCTCAACCTGCGGGCGAAGTACCCCAGCGGCAGCTACAACGCCGGCTACGAGGGCGTCACCCGTATCGTCACCGACGGCACCAAGACCCTCAGCAACGGCAACGTGACCGTCTCCAACGCCAGTTACGTACTCCTGCTGTCGCTCACCCAGCGCTACAACGGCACCTACAACGGCGGTGTCCCCGCCGAGCAGGACTGGAGCAAGAACCTGCTCCAGCAGAAGCTCGCCGGGCTCAGCACCGACTACGCCACACTGCTCAACCGGCACACCAGCCTGCACAGTTCGATCTTCGGCCGGGTCTCGATCGACTTCGGCGCCACACCGGCCGACCGCGCCAAGTCCACCGAGCAGCTGCTCGCCGAGCAGAAGTCGTCCTCGACGCCGATCCCGGCGCTCTACGAGCGGATGTTCTACGCCGGCCGCTACCACCTGCTGGGCTCCAGCGGCGCCACCCAGGCGCCGGACCTGCTCGGCAACTGGACCGGTGACAGCAACGTCGGCTGGGACGGCTACTACCACCTCGACGCCAACCTCAACCTGCAGATCTCCAGCGGCAACATCGGCAACATGCCGGAGGCCATGCAGGGCTACTTCTGGCTCAACCAGCAGTGGCAGAAGGACTTCGAGACCAACGCCAAGAAGCTGCTGGGCACCCGCGGCATGCTCACCGGCGGCAACACGCCCAACGGCGAGGGCCTGATTTCCAACATCAACTTCGACTACCCTTACCAGTACGTGACCGGCGGCGAGTCCTGGCTGCTGGAGCCGTTCTGGGAGTACTACGAAGTCACCGGCGACACCCAGTTCCTGGCCGACAAGTACTACCCGCTGATCCGCGACATGGGCGACTTCTACGAGGACTTCCTCACCAAGAAGGACGCAGGCGGCAACTACATCTTCGCCGGCTCCATCTCACCGGAGAACACCCCGCCCGGCGGGGTGCCGCTCACCGTCAACTCCGTCTACGACATCTCCGGCGCGAAGTTCGCGCTCACCACCCTCATCCAGACCGCCAAGCTGCTCGGCCGCGACGCCGACAAGATCCCGGTGTGGCAGGACAGGCTCGACCACCTGCCGCCGTACCTGATCAACAACGACGGCGCGCTCGCCGAATGGGCCTGGCCCGACCTGGAGAACAAGAACAACTACCAGCACCGGCACTCCAGCGGCCTGATGCCGGTGTGGCCCTACCGCGAGATCACCCCGGAGACCAACGCGGCGCAGTTCAAGGCCGCGCAGGTCTTCCTGCAGAAGAAGGACCAGGGCGCGTACGAGAACGCCGGGCACGGGCTGCTGCACGGGGCGCTCATCGCCGCCGACCTGGACATGCCGGACTCGGTGGGCGCGAAGCTGCTGCGCTTCGCCAAGGACGACTACTACTACAGCTCCATGGCCACGTCCCACTACAACGGCCACAACACCTTCGCCACGGACGTCGTCAACTCCGTGCCGACGGTGATGATGGAGATGCTGGCCGCGACCAAGCCCGGCACGCTGGAACTGCTGCCCGGGCTGCCGAAGGGGCTCACCAAGGGCTCCATCTCCGGCATGCTCGGCAAGTCGCAGTTCACCATCAACAACCTGACGTGGGACACCAACGCGCACACCGCGAAGGTCACGCTCACCTCGAAGATCAACCAGAACCTCACGCTCATCCAGCGCAACGGCATCTCGTCGATCACGGGTGACGGCATCACCGTGCAGAGCTCCCCGCTCGGCAACATCGCGCGGGTGCTGCCGCTCCAGGCCGGCAAGACCGTCACGGTGAACCTGACGATGAGCGCGCCCAAGGCCAACCTGGCCCTGAACAAGCCGGCCACGGCGTCCTCGCAGTCCAGCGCGGACCAGTCCGCCGCGAAGGCGTTCGACGGCGACCTCAGCAGCCGGTGGAGCGCGAGCCAGGACCCGAACAGCTGGATCCAGGTCGACCTCGGCGCGACGGCCACCGTCTCCGAGGTCGATCTGCTCTGGGAGACGTCGTACGCGAAGTCCTACAAGATCCAGGGCTCCACGGACGGTTCGACCTGGAAGGACCTCTACACGCAGCCCAACTCCTCGGGCGGGACGGAGAAGATACCGATCAACGGGCAGGCGAGATACGTCCGCATGCAGGGCAGTCAGCTGTCCGGGCAGTGGGGGTACTCGCTGTACGAGATGCAGGTGTACGGGTAGCGCGCGCGTCTGACATGACGTGGCGTGGCGTGACGTCACGTGACGTCACGTGAACAGGTGCCGGGTCACCGCCTTTCCGGGGCGGGCCCGGCACCCGCGTCGTATCAGCCCTGCGGCTCCGGCTCGACCAGCAGCCGGGCGTAGTTGGCCATCGAGCGCTGGTAGCGCGGCAGATGGGGCGCGAGCGCGCCGACCGCCAGGGCAACCGCCTCGCGTTCCCGGCCCAGTTCGGTGAGCGACAGGGCGAGCACGCACACCAGGGCGTCGTCGAGGTGGTCGCTGGTGCGGGCGCGCTCCCCGGTCAGCAGCGCGACGCTCTCGTCGGCGTGGCCGAGGTTGCGCAGCGAGCTGGCGAGCTGGATGACCGAGCGGCGCCGCCGCTCCCCGCCGACGCCCGCCGCGAGGGCGGCCCGGTAGAGGGGGACGGCCTTGTCGGGGTGCCCGGTGGAGTCCCAGGCCGCGGCCCGCTCGAACAGCGCGGTGGCGTCGTCCGCCGGCAGCTCGCCGACCAGCTCCGCCATCGCGGCCCGGAACTCGTCGTCGGGGCGCTGCCCCACGGTCTCCCACAGCGCGGCGTTCCTGCGCTCCCAGTCCGCCGAGGGGGCGGGGTGCTGGCTCGCGGTGTCGGTCATGGCTGGTCACGCTCCTGGTCGTGCGGTCCCCCGGTGGGGCGGCGCCGCCCATCCTGCGAGCGCCGGGTTCTGAGGCTCCACTCATTCGGCGGTCGCCGAATCACTGTGGTGTACGGTAACCCCGCCGCGGCCGGTACGGATGCCGGTGCCGGTGCCGTCGAGGGCGCGGGGGCGGCCGGCGAGGGGGGCCGCGGCCCCGGGGAAGGAGGTCCGCCGTCACCACGCTCCGGTTCGGGCCCGCCGACCTGCTGCGGTGCCGTTTCGCGTACTCCCCGGCCTTCGAGACGCTCGCCGCCGTGCGGGTCGCGACCGGCCCGCAGCCGCCCGGGCACCATGCGCGCTGGCTCGCCGAGGTGGCGCCCCGGCTCAAAGCGCTCGACCTGCGCCCGCTCACCCTGCTCCAGCCGCGCCGCGGCTACACGCCCGACTTCCTGGCGCCGCCGCCGGACGGGCCCGTCGACTCCTTCGCCGCGGACCTCGCCCGTATCGCCGCGACGCCGCCCGCGCAGGCCCGGGCCGAGATCGCCCGCTCCCTCGCCGAGACGCCGGGCGCGGCCCGCACCGCCACCGGCCGGCTGCTGCTCGGCGCCGAGCCGGCCGAGGTCGTACGGCTGCTGGCCGAGCTGGTGCGGGCGGCGTGGGAGGCGCTGGTCGAGCCGTACTGGGCCAGGACCCGCGCGCTGCTGGAGGCCGATGTCGCCTTCCAGGCCGGACGGCTCGCCGCGGGCGGCCTCGACCGGCTCTTCGCCGAGCTGCACCCGTCCGTGCGCTGGCACGACGGTGTCCTGACCCGCGAGCACGGCGGCGCGGACCACCGCGACCTCGCGGGCGAGGGGCTGGTGCTGATGCCGAGCGCCTTCAAGTGGGACCAGGTGGTGATCGTGCTGGACCCGCCCTGGCAGCCGACGCTCATCTACCCGGCGCGCGGCATCGGCACCCTGTGGCAGGGCGCGCCCTCCGACGCGGCGGCGGCCCTGGCCCGGCTCATCGGCCGCACCCGCGCACGCCTGCTCACCGGCCTGACCGAACCCGCCGCCACGGCGTGGCTCGCCCACCACCACGGCCTCGCCCCGGCGACGGTCTCCGAGCACCTCACCGTGCTCCGGGCGACGGGCCTCGTCACCGCGACCCGCCACCGCCACGAGGTCCGCTACCGCCGCACCCCCCTCGGCGACACCCTGGCCACCGGCCCGACCCCGGGCCGCCCGGACGCGCACGCCTGAGGCCGGCGCTTTGGGCGCAGGCACGCTCAGCGGCAGCGGCAGGCTCCCACAGTGACGCCGTCGCCCGCGCGTCCGCGATGACCTCCGCCGCCACGCGGGCGTGCTCCGCGGCCGGCCCGGGCCGGTCCGCGCGCAGCTCGACGATGCTGATCAGCGCCTTCCACAGCGCCCAGCCGCGCGCCCGTGCCCACATCGCCGGGTCCGCGCTCGTCATCGTGCGGCGGAAGGCCGTACGGCTCTCGCCGCAGAAGAGGGTCCAGGCGATCACCAGGTCGCACGCCGGGTCGCCGACGCCCGAGGTGCCGAAGTCGAGTACGGCGGCGAGCTTGCCGTCCCTGACCAGCAGGTTGCCGCCGGCGATGTCGCCGTGGAACCACACCGGCGGGCCCTCGTACGGCGGGCGCCTCCGGCGCGCAGACCCGCGCGCCCTCAGAACCCTCGCGCGGCTCATGGCACCGCGATCTCCACCTCCCGCAGCCGCTCCGGGTCGGCGATGACGTCGATGGACGTGATGCGGCCGGCCGTGGAGGTGAAGGCGAGGGCCAGCCGGAGGCGGCCGAGGGGGGCCATGACCAGGCCCGGGGCGCCGTTGACCAGGGCGGCCTCGGTGAAGGCGATACGGGCGGCGGCCAGGGAGGCGCCGCGGGCGACGTTCCGGCTGCCGCGGGCGCGGATCGGCTCCGGCGTGGGGCCGGCCGCGCGGTCGGCGTGCAGGACGACGTCCGGGTCCAGGACGGCGACCAGGCCCGCGAGGTCGCCGCCACGCGAAGCCGCGAGGAAGGCGTCGACCAGCCGGCGCTGCTCCCGCAGCGCGGCGCTGCCCACCGCGGTGTCCGCGCCGCCCCGCACCCGGCGCCGGGCGCGGCTCGCGAGCTGCCGGGCGGCGGCCGGGGAGCGTTCGGTGAGCCGGCCGATCTCGTCGAAGGGCACGGCGAACATGTCGTGCAGCACGAAGGCGACGCGCTCGGCCGGCGCGAGGGTGTCCAGCACCACCAGCATCGCCAGCCCGACGGAGTCGGCGAGCACCGCCTCCTCCTCCGGGTCGGCACCCGGCTCGCGCACGGCGGCCGGCTCGCGCGGCAGCTCCTCCAGCGGCTCCTCGCGGTGCGCCGCGCGCGAGCGCAGCATGTTCAGGCACACCCGGCCGACGACCGTGGTCAGCCACGCCGCCAGGTTCTCGATCCCCCCGCCAGCGCCGCCGCCGGACCCACCCTCGCCACCGCCGACGGCACCCCCGCCACCGCCGGCCCCACCGTCACCGCCGGCCGCGGCACCCGACCGGCTCAGCCGCAGCCACGCCTCCTGGACCGCGTCGTCCGCCTCCGCCGCGGAGCCGAGCATGCGGTACGCCAGCGCCCGCAGCCTGGGCCTTTGCTCCTCGAAGCGCTCGGCGAGCGCCGCGCCCTCGTCCATCGGTCACATTCCTTCCCCGCCGCGGGTCATCAACGTAACCCGCCCCCGAGGCGGCCCACGGAAGAGGAGCACGCCATGACCAGCCCCAGCCCGCGGACGTCACCCGTCCTGCTCACCGGCGGCACCGGAACGCTCGGCCGGCAGGTGCTGCCGCTGCTGCGCGCGGCCGGCCGCACCGTCCGCGTCCTGACCCGCAGCCCGCGCGATTCCGCCGACGAGGGCGTGACGTACGTGGTCGGCGACCTCGCGCGGGACGGCGACCCGGGGACGGCCGCGGCGCTGGACGGCGTGGACACCGTCGTGCACCTGGCGGGCGCGAGCAGGGGCGACGACGTGACGACCGGCCACCTGACGCGGGCCGCGGTCGCCGCGGGCGGCGTCCGGCATGTCGTCCTCATCTCGGTGATCGGCGCGGGCGCCGTGCCGCTGGGCTACCTGCGCACCAAGCGCGCGGCCGAGCGGGTGGTGGCGGACTCGGGCCTGCCGTGGACCGTCCTGCGGGCCGCGCAGTTCCACGACCTGGTCTTCATGGTGGCCAGGGGCGCGGCGAAGCTGCCGGTCGTGCCGGTGCCGCCGGCGGTGCGGCTCCAGCCGGTGGACGTACGGGACGTGGCCGCGCGCATCACCGAGCTGGCGCTGGCCGCGCCCGCGGGCCGGGTCCCGGACCTCGCGGGGCCGGCCGTCCACCCGCTGCCGGACCTGGTCCGCTCCTACCTCCGGGCGACCTCCAAGCGCCGGCCGCTGCTGCCGGTGCCGCTGCCGGGCAAGGTGGGCCGGGCCTACCGGGAGGGCGCGAACCTGACGCTGGAGGGGGCGGACCACGGCACGGGCACGTGGGAGGACTTCCTGGCGGCGAAGGTCGGCTGAGCCTCAACCCTGCGCGCCGAGCAGCGCCATGACCCGCGCGACCAGGTCCGGCGGGCGCGCGGGGGCCTCAGTCTTGACCCGGACCAGGGGCGCGTCCAGCACGAGCGGCCCGCGGTAGGCCGCCCGTACCGCGGCGATCCGCTCGGCGACCTGCTCGGGCGTCAACTCCGGGTCGAGGTGCCCGGGGTGCCGGCGGCGGGCCCGGAAGCGGGCGGAGGCGGTGGCGACGTCGCAGTCGCAGTGCACCTGCACCAGCCGCCCGCCGAGCGCGTGCAGCCGCGGCGGCGAGGCGTCCGGGTGCCACCAGTTGTCCAGTACGGCCCGGGGCGTACGCGCGGCCTGCGCGTACAGCACCTCGTCCGCCGCCCGGCTCAGCCGCCCCCGCCACTCCTCGGGCCCGACGCCGAGCGCGTCGTACAGCGCCTCCAGGACGACGTCCTTGTCGATCACCGCAAAGCCCAGCGCCCCCGCCAGCTCCCGCCCGAGGGTGCTCTTGCCACTGCCCGGCACCCCGGACACGACAACGTACGCTCGGCCCTCCACGCGGCCCAGTATGACGCCACCCGCCTCCCCCGGACTCCCCGGGCAGCACCGAGACGCGCATCCCCCGCAGCCTCACCGCCCCATCGACGACCTCGTACGCCACGACGCGCTCTGCCGTCACCGCCGCGCCTTCCACGGGGGCGCGCACCCCCTTTCCGCGCGCCCCGCGCGTGAGCCGGTCGTGCCTCGAAACCACCCCTCCGGGTGATCTTGGAGCCGTGGAGCTGCATATGCCACTGGCATGGTCCTACGGTCTGATCATGGTCACCCCGCAACACGAGGCGTCCCACCGGATTTTCCAGGGCGGCCCCGAACTCATGAGCTCCGTCTTCGGCGTACTGGGTATGCCTTTATCCAGAAAGACGGTCGTCGAAGTGCTGAGTCCGGACGTCACGGAAATCCGGCCGGTCGAGCGCCGTATCGACAGCCTCTTGCGTGTCTCGCAGGGCGAGGACGGCAAGGACACGTTCATGCTGGCGATCGAGGCGCAGATGCGGCCCGACAAGGACAAGGCCGTGAGCTGGGCGTACTACCTGTCCTACCTCAAGTCCAAGTACGGCTGCCCGGCGCTGCTCCTGGTCATCTGCCAGGACAAGGCCACGGCCGAGTGGGCAAGGGGCCCGCTCCATCTGGGGCGTGGGGACTGGAACGCGCTGACGGTCCGCCCGCTGGTAGTCAGTCCGCTGAACATCCCGGTGATCGCCGACGCCACGATCGCGGCCAGAAACCTGGCCCTGGCGGCCTTCTCGGCCATGACGCATGCCCGACGCGAGGACATCCGTACGATCCTGGTGGCCCTTGCGACCGCCATGACGGAGCTCGACGAGAAGACCGTCGACTACTACTCGGAGATACTTGAAGTGGGCCTGGGCAACGCCCAGGCGCGGAGCATCTGGAGGGAACTGTTGCGCTCGCCGATTTTCTTCCCCGGGCGGGGAACGCTGCGTGAGGAGTGGGTGCTCGAAGCCAAGGCCGAGGGCAAAGCCGAGGGCAGGGCGGAAGGCAAGGCCGAAGGGCTGGTCGAGGGGCTGCAGAAGGGTATCGAACAGGGCAGGCAAGAGGGGCTGCAACAAGGCTTGGAAAGCGCACGGCTGGGGGATCAGCGGCACCTCATCGATGTGCTGCAGAACCGCGACGTGAAGGTGAGCGGTGAGGCCTGCGCGCGGATCATGGCGTGCATGGACGTGCCGACCCTCGAACGGTGGATCAAGCGCGCGTGGAAGGTCGACGCGGCCGAGGACATCTTCGTCGACGACGAGGACTGACCCCCGCGCGCCCCACCCCCACAGACGCCGGGCGGCCCGCCCCCACCCCCCCGGGGCGGGCCGTTCGGCCCATGCGTCGTGCGGCAGTGCCGGGTCCGAAAACCGCCAGAAGCGGCGGTCGCGGACCGGCAGGGTGGGGGTATGAGCACGGAGAACGGCGCCCTCGGGGCGCATACGGCGATAGAGCCCGGCATCCTCTACTTCGGCACGCCCGTCGTGCTGCTCTCGACCCGCAACGAGGACGGCAGCGCCAACCTCGCGCCGATGTCGTCGGCCTTCTGGCTGGGGTGGCGGTGCATGCTCGGGCTGGGGGCGCGGTCGCAGACGGCGCGCAATCTCGTGCGCGAGGGGCAGGTCGTGCTGAACCTGCCGGACGACGGCATGGCGGACGCGGTGGACCGGCTGGCGCTGACGACCGGGCGCGATCCCGTACCGGAGGGCAAGGCGGCACGCGGATACGCGTACGTCGGGGACAAGTTCGGGCGCGCGGGGCTGACCGCGGTGCCGAGCGGGACGGTGCTGCCGCCGCGGGTGGCGCAGTGCCCGGTGGCGATGGAGGCGGTGCTGGAGGCCACGCATCCGCTCGCCGAGGACGACCCGGAGCAGCGCGGCGGCATCCTCGTCTTCGAGGTGCGGGTGCAGCGCGTGCTGGTGCACGAGGACATCCGGCTGCCGGGCACGGGCGACCGCATCGACCCGGACCGCTGGCGCCCGCTGATCATGAGCTTCCAGCAGCTGTACGGGCTCGGTCCGCGCGTGCGCGAGTCCACGCTCGCCCGTATCCCGGAACGGATGTATCGCGGGCCGGACATCGACCGGGCCCGCTCGGTCCTGGCCGCGGCGGAGGCGGGCGGAGCGGCGTAGCCGCACCCGGTGCCTGCTCCTGCGCGGGCGCGGGGCAGGGCGGGCCAGAGCGGGCCCGCCGGGCGTGCGCCGGCGCCAGGCGCGGGCGGGAGGCGGCCTTGACACCCGGCGGGCAGCCGCAGAGTCTGAGCAGGGCGCGCTCGCGGCTTCCGCGGGCGCACCGTCGGTTGCGGTGCCGGGCAGCGGGGTCGGGTGCCGCACCGCGGGGGAAGGCCGGGCGGCGCGCGGGGCGTGGTCGCGCGGCGGTGCCGGGCGGGCGCGGAGCCGTACAGCCGAGGAGGAGCCGTCATGCGCGGGCCAGACGCGTATCCGACCGTGTCAGGTGTCGCGGCGGCGGCCCGGGTGCTGAGCGCGCGGCACCCGGATCTGGTGCGGATGCGGCTGGCCGGCGAGTCGCGGACGGGGCGTCCGCTGTGGCTGCTGTCGGTCGGGCACGGGCGCAGGCACGCGCTCGTGGTGGGCGGTGCGCACGCCGACGAGCAGGCGGGCGGCGCGACCGTGCTGTGGCTGGCCGAGCAGGCCGTCGCGGACCGGCACCGGCTGGCCGGCGCCGATCTGACCTGGGACTTCCTGCTGTGCCTCGACCCGGACGGCACCGTGCTGAACGAGACGGGACCCGCGGGCCCGCGCCCGCCCGCCGTCCACTTCCGGCACACCTACCACCCGGCCGCCGCCGACCGCCCCGGCCGCCCCGAGCGCACCGCCCCCGGCGGTGAACTGCCCGAGACGTACGCGCTGCTGGCCCTCGTCGACGAGCTGCGCCCCTTCGTACGGTGCTCGCTGCACGGCACGGACGTCGGCGGTGCCTGGGTGCGGCTGACGGGGGACGTGCCGGGGCTCGCGGAGCCGTTCGGGAAGTACGCGGCGGAGCTGGACATCCCCGTGCAGGCGGGCACGTACGACGCGCTGTTCTGGGAGTGCGCCGGGCCGGGCGTGTACGTGGTGCCGGAACCTTTCGCCGGCGGCCCGGAGCGGGACCCGCAAAAGCAACCGCAGCCGCGGCAGCTGGACGCCCGGCGCCACCCGCAGCGGCCCGGCGGCGTCACCGCACTGGTCGAGGTGCCCATGTGGGCGACCCGGCGGGTCGCCGACCCGACCCCGCACCCCGACCCCGCGCTCGCCGTCCGGGCGACCGCGGCCCGGCTGCGCAAGGACGGTGCCGCGCTGGCCGCGACGCTGGAGCGGGCCCGTCCGCTGCTGGTCGCGCCGGGCCCCGCGGACGCCGGCACCGCGCTGCTGCTCGGCGGCGTCGAGCAGGCCGCCGCCGGCTTCGAGCCGCTCGCCGACGCCTACGACGCGCTGGCCGCCGACCTGCCCGTACCGCTCACCCTCGCGCATGTCGCCGGGCTCGACATCGCCGCCCGGCGGCTGCCGCTGCGGGCGGCCGGGATGCTGCTGCGGCTGCTGGACGAGCAGCCGCTGGACGACTGCGACCCGGCCGCCGAGCCCGCCCGGCTGCGGGCCCGGCTGGAGCGGCGGCTCGACGCGGGGGCGCGGGAGCTGGTCGGCACGGCGGACGCGCGCTGGGTGCCGGTGTACGAGCAGGTGGAGTTGCAGGCCAGGACGGTGCTGGCGACCGTCGACCGGTTGCTGTGAGGGCGCGGTGGGGGCGCGGTGGGGGCGCGGTGAGGTCACAGGACACGACGGCTGCTGCCGCGACGCTTGACAGTCCCGTAACACCGCCGGAATCTGACAGGGCAGGGGAGTCACCCGGGGTGAGGGTTCAACTCCCGTGCGCAGTAAGGGTGTTGACGGCAAGTTGAGGGAATCGAGGGGGAGCCAGCATGGCGAAACGTCTCGTCATACGACGGCTGAGCAAGAAGCAGACCACCGGCGCCAGCAACTCCAACGGAACGTGAGCCATCCGACGGTCGATGCGTATCCGGGCGTCGCGGGGGTCGTTGCGTCGGCCTCCGCGTTCGTCCGCTTCCGGCCCGGCCTGTGTACGTTGCGGGTCGTGGGGCGGTCACGTGAGGGCCGCCCGCTGTACGTCCTGACGGTCGGCCGCGACCGTCCCCGGGTCCGCAACGTCCTCGTCGTCGCGGGCCCGCACGCCGACGAGCGGGTCGGCGCGGCGAGCGCGATGCGGATCGCCGAGCGGGTCGCGCTCGACCCGCGGCTGCACGCCGGCGCGGGCGCCGCCTGGCACTTCCTGCTCTGCCTCGACCCGGACGGCACCCTGCGCACCGAGTCGGGGCCCGCGGTGCGGCGCACCCCGGCGGAGCACTTCCGGTACGCGTACCGGCCGCCGGCCGACGAGCAGCCCGAGTGGGCGCCGTCCATCCGCCCGGCCGATGACGCGCTCCCGGAGTCCGAGGCGCTCATCGCCCTCATCGACGAGCTGCGGCCCGTGCTCCAGTGCTCGCTGCACGGCAACGACATCGGCGGCGCGTGGGTCCAGCTCACCCGTGAGCTGCCCGGGCTCGCCGAGGCGCTGGGCAAGATCTGCGCGGAGCGCGACGTGCCCGTGCAGACCGGTACGTACGACGCGCTGTACTGGCCCGAGACGGGGCCCGGCGTCTACCTCATGCCGGGGCCCGGCGAGCAGGCCCAGTTCGACAGCCTGCCCGAGGACGTCGGCGGCTCGACATGGACCCGGCCGCATGCGTACGGCGGCATGACCGCGCTGTTCGAGGTGCCGATGTGGGCGAGCCCCGGCGTCGCGGACTCCAGCGTCCACCCGGACCCGGCGCGGGCGCTGGCCGACACGGCGGCGCGGCTGCGCGAGCAGTCCCGCACGGCGGAGCAGCTGCTGCGCCGGGTACGGGGCCGGGTGCCGGCGCGTGATCCGCGGCTGCTCCGCATTGCCTCGGGGCTGGCGGAGATGGCGCCGCAGGTCGCGGCGGAATGGGAGGGGCTGCATGCGGCGCCGCCCGTGCGGTTGACCCGGGCGCATGTCGCTGCGCTCGACGTCGCGGCGAGACGAATGGCTCTGCGCCTTGCCGGTGCCCTGGCTCAGCTCGGCTCCGCCGAGGCGGAATCCCTCCTCACCGCCTGGGCGGCGGACCTGGCCGCGACCCACACCCTGACCTGGCTCCCCGTCCCGACCCAGGTCGACCTCCAAACAGAGTCCGTCCTCACCACCGCCCGCCTCCTCCTCCCCTGAGCCCGACTCCCCGGGCTGCCCCGGACCCTTGTTCCCGAGACCTACAGGGGCCCGACTTTGCGCGCGAGGTCAGCTTTTCAGGGGCGCGGGGAACTGCGCGACAAGCCACGAACCGGCGGACGATCCCGCGACCACCGCAAGCAGCAGCCCGCGGGGTCAGCGCTCAGCCGCAACAAGCTCAGCGATTTGCACGGCGTTCAGCGCAGCGCCCTTGCGGAGGTTGTCGTTCGAGAGGAAGAGGGCGAGCCCGTGCTCGACAGTCTCGTCCCGGCGGATGCGCCCGACGTACGAGGGGTCGCGGCCCGCCGCCTGGAGGGGGGTCGGGATCTCCGAGAGCTCGACCCCCGGCGCCTGCGCGAGCACCTCGTACGCGCGCTCCACGCTCAGCTCGCGCGCGAACCTCGCGTTGATCTGCAGCGAGTGCCCGGAGAAGACCGGCACCCGGACACACGTCCCGGAAACCTTCAGCTCCGGGATCTCCAAAATCTTGCGGGACTCGTTCCGCAGCTTCTGCTCCTCGTCGGTCTCGAAGCTCCCGTCGTCCACGAGGGACCCGGCGAAGGGCAGGACGTTGAAGGCGATGGGCCGGGCGTAGACCTGCGGGTCGGGGTACGTGACGGCGGAGCCGTCGAAGGTGAGGCGGTCGGCGTCGGCGGTGACCTCGCGGGCCTGGCGGTGCAGCTCGGCGACGCCGGAAAGCCCCGAGCCGGACACGGCCTGGTACGTGGTCGCGACGAGCGCGACGAGGCCGGCCTCGTCGTGCAGCGGCTTGAGTACGGGCATCGCGGCCATCGTCGTGCAGTTCGGGTTGGCGACGATGCCCTTGGGGCGGTGGGCGAGGGCGTGCGGGTTGACCTCGGAGACGACGAGCGGGACGTCGGGGTCGCGGCGCCACGCGGAGGAGTTGTCGATCACGACCGCGCCCTGCGCGGCGACCTTCTCGGCGATGGCCCGGCTGGTGGCGCCGCCGGCGGAGAAGATGACGATGTCCAGGCCCGTGAAGTCGGCCGTGCCGGCGTCCTCGACGGTGATCTCGGTGCCGTCCCACGGCAGCGTGCTGCCCGCGGACCGCGCGGAGGCGAAGAGCCGCAGCTGGTCCACCGGGAACTTCCGCTCCGCCAGTACGCCGCGTACGACTCCGCCGACCTGTCCGGTCGCTCCGACGATTCCGATCCTCATCTCCGGCTCTCCGCTCTCGTCCGACTCTCGTCCGTCTGCTCAGGGTGTGTGCCCGCCGTTCGAGTATCGCCGCAGGACGCGGCGGGCGGCGAACGGTTTCAGGTGCCGAGACGTCCGCCGCTCCGTACGCCGGTACGTCCGCCGCTACGTCCGCCAGGGCGCGCGTCCAGCCCCACCGCCGCCAGCGACGCCGCGCTCGCCGGCAGCAGCGGCGGCCGTACGTCCGGCGTGGGGATACGGCCCTGGGCGTGCAGCGCGGCCTTGACGACGGTGGGGTTCGGCTCGCGGAAGAGCGCGGCGGCGCGGGCGGCGAGCCGGTGGCCGAGGGCGCGGTCGCCCGTCGCGGCGAGCTTCACCCAGTCGGCGGTGTCCAGATGCGCGGAGGCCGCCACCACGCCGGTCGCGCCGAGGGCGAGCAGCGCGGGCGCGAAGACGTCGTCCCCGGCGAGGACGTCGAAGCCGGCCGGGCGGTCGCCGAGCAGGTCGACGGTCTCGGCGTCGATCCCGCCGACCGCGTACTTCACCCCCACGACGCCGGGGATCGCGGCGAGCTCCCGCAGGGCGCGCGCGCCGAGCGGCTGCCCGGTGCGGTAGGGCACGTGGTAGACGAGCAGCGGTACGGGGCTGCGGGCGGCGAGCGCGGCGAAGTGCGCGACGACCCCGGCCTCGCCCGGGCGGACGAAGGGCGGCACGGTCGCCAGCAGCGCGTCCGGCGGCGTACCGCCCCACTCCCCGGGCACGCGCCGGCCGTCGCCGACCCCGACGACGAAGCGCGCCCCGGCCTCCCGGCAGACGCGGCCGAGCAGTGCGACGACCGCCGCGCGCTCGGCGGGCTCCAGGCTCTCCGGCTCCCCCGTGGTGCCGAGCGCCACCAGCCCCGCCGCGCCGTCCGCGAGCACCTGCCGCGCCAGCGCCTCCAGGGCGTCGTAGGCGATGTCGCCGCCGGCGGTGAAGGGTGTGACGAGCGGCACGTACACGGGTGAGGTCATGGCGCCGAGTCTCACCCGGCGCGACATCGTAGGTCCAGTGAAAAATCCTGCGGTGAATCGTTAAGCTCTGCTAATGCCTGCCGTCGGGCGGCGGCTCAGAAGACCTCCGGGCACCACGGCCGGCGCGCGGTGCGGAACAGCAGCTCCGCGGTCGCCGCCGCGCCCGGCCGGTGCTCGGCGAGCAGCCCCAGCGCGGCCAGCCGCACCGCCGACTCGTCGCCCAGGTAGAGGCGGCCCAGCGCCCCGCTGTCCAGGCTCAGGTCGGGCGCGGCGCCCGGCGCGGGCGTGCAGCGCGGGGCGGCGTCCGGCGCCGTCTCCAGCCGGTACGTGCCGCCGGCCAGCCCCGCCGGGTCGTGGACGTCGAGGACGAGGTCGGCGGCGAGCGGGCCGTAGCGGCGGGCGGACAGCGCGACGGGCACGTCCAGCAGCCGCAGCCACATGAAGTCGGCGTGCGTGTCGACGCGGGCGGCGCGCACGTCGCCGAGCAGCAGCGGCAGCACGTCGTCGGGCGCGCGGTGCTCGGTGGTGAGCTGCACGACCCAGTCCAGCGACAGCAGATAGCGCCACAGCGCGGCCTCCGCCGCCGGCGTCACGGCGAGCAGCGAATCCACCGTGACGTCCGCCCTCGGCAGCTTGTTGGGCCAGCGCGGATCGTTGACGCGGTACGAGGCCAGGCCGTCGATCTCGCCGGAGACGTTGCGGTAGGCGACGAAGAAGGGCTCCTTGAAGGAGGAGGAGGGCAGCACCACGGCACCGGTCGCCAGGTCCCACCACAACGCCTCGCGGCTGATCGCCCCGGGCGTGCCGAGCCGCACCCGCTCGTACATCCCCGGGCCGTACGCCCGTACGTCCGCGGCGCTGATCAGCTCCACCGTGCCCTCGGCCGGGTCGGGCCCGGCGTAGCGGCGGTCGAGGCCGGCGCGGGGCACGTCGACGTCCCAGTAGGTGACCCAGGTGGCCGGGCCGAAGCCGTAGCGCCCGTAGATCGGATACTCCGCGGCGACCAGGATCGCCGCCGCCTCACCGCGCTCCTTGGCCGCCGCGAGGTCGGCGGACATCAGCCGGGTGGCGAGCCCCCGGCGCCGGTGCGTCGCGGTCACGGCGACGTTGGTGATGGCGTCGGCCCGGACGGTCCCGCCGCCGGGCACGGTCAGCTCCCGCGGCATGCTGCGGAAGGTCGCCACGCAGCGCCGGCCGTCGAACGCCCCCTGCGTCCGGTCCAGATCGAGCCGCGCACGCCGGGCGGCGACCTCCTCGGGCGAGACGGTCGGCGCCCGGTGGAAGCCGGTGTCCAGCGCCCGTACCCACTCGGCGACGTCGCCTTCTTCGAGCGTGCGTATCTCAAGTCCCATGCCCGCACCGTACGCAGGCCCCGCGACGGACCGCATCCGCATTACCCGCGGCCCGCGGCGCCGCGGGCTACTCCGCCAGCAGGTCGTCCACGTGGGCCTCGCCGTCGCGGTAGCGGCGGGTGATCTCGGCCGAGCAGCCGTCGACGGTGTGCTGGAGGCGCTGGCGGCGGCCGGAGACCTCCTGCTCGTGGCGGGCCAGCCGGCCCATCGCGGCGTGCAGTTCGGGGTCGGTGCGGGCGTCGAGGTCGGACAGTTCCACCTCGGCGAGTATCTCCTCGGCGAGCCGGCGGACCCGGGCGGTCAGCGGGGTGCCGAGGGTGACATGGCGGGCGGAGGTGCGGACCCGGGACGGGCCGTCGGCCAGGATCTCCGGCAGCCGGTCGAGCACCGGCGCTTCGGGCGCGCCCTGCGCGGTGTCCGCGCCGCCGCCGCGGGTCTCGGCCCTGCGGTGGAGCTCGGCCCGCAGGATGTCGATGCGCCCGTGCAGCAGCCGGCGCAGATACGACAGGTCGGCCTCCTCGCGCTGGGCCTCGCGGCGCAGGGTGCGCAGCGCCGGCAGGTCGAGGGCGCCCAGGTCCGGCGCCGGGGCGTCAGCCAGCGGGCCACGGGGCGCGGGCGGGCGGGACGGCCCGGGTGCGTCGGCCTTGAGCATGGGGTGGCCTCTCCTGGTGGGCGCCTGCTGCGGGACCGCCGGCCGGTGCGCGGCGGTGCCGGGAGTCTGTCCGGCGCCGGGTGTGGTCATGCCTGCGGTCCCCCGCTCGCAGCACACGGCCGGCTGCGGGGCGCGCCGCCGCGGGCGGGAAGGCCCCCGCCGCCCGGCGCGCCGGGCGTGGGCCGGGACCCTGACGTCGATGCTGCCACCTGCCCCCGGGCGCCGCGGGGACTGTGCACCCGAACGGCCGTCGCAACAGTTGTGCGAAGCCGCTGTCCCGGCGTGCGCCCCGGCCGCCGCGCGCCCCCACCCGCGTACCGGCGCCTCCCCGGCGCACGCCACAATGGCCGCATGCGTGCGGTGGCCCAGCGGGTGAGCGAGGCGAAGGTCGTGGTCGACGGGCGGACGGTGGGCGCCATAGCCGGCCCCGGACTGTGCGTCCTGGTCGGTGTGACGCACGACGACACCAAGGAGAAGGCGGCGAACCTCGCCCGCAAGCTGTGGACGCTGCGCATCCTTCCCGATGAGAAGTCCTGCTCCGACATCGCCGCGCCGCTGCTGGTCATCAGCCAGTTCACCCTCTACGGCGACGCCCGCAAGGGCCGCCGCCCGACGTGGAACGCCGCCGCGCCCGGCTCCGTCGCCGAACCGCTGGTGGACGCGGTGGTGGCGGAGCTGCGGGCGCTGGGCGCGAGCGTCGAGACCGGCGTCTTCGGCGCCGACATGAAGGTGTCGCTCACCAACGACGGCCCCTTCACCGTCGTCATCGACATGTGAGCACAGGTCGCGGGAACACGGCTGCCGGAGCGCGGCTGCGGGAACACGGCCGCGGGAGCACGGCCGCGGGCGGTTACGGGGCGACGATCGTCTCCTGCGTCGCCGCGGTGTCCTCGGCCAGCAGTGTCGCGTGCTCGGGGGTGTTGCGCTTGACCACGGCGAGCGCGATCGGCCCCAGTTCCCAATGCCGCGCCGAGGACGTGACCGTACCGACGACCCGGCCTTCGGCGCCCTCCTCGGCGACCCGGACCTGCGCGCCGTGGCCGGGCAGCCGCACCTCGCTGCCGTCCAGGTGCAGGAAGACCAGCCGGCGCGGCGGGCGGCCCAGGTTCTGCACCCGGGCGACCGTCTCCTGGCCGCGGTAGCAGCCCTTCTGCAGATGCACCGCGCTGTCCAGCCAGCCCAGCTCGTGCGGGATGGTGCGGTGGTCGGTCTCCAGGCCGAGCCGCGGCCGGTGCGCCTCGATCCGCAGCGCCTCGTACGCGAGCACACCGGCCGGCGGCCCGGCCTGCGCGGCGAAGTCGGCGAGCTGCTCGCGGGGCACGAACACGTCCCGCCCGTACGCCGTCTCGCGCACCGCCCACCCGGCGGGGACCTGCGTGATGGAGCCGGCCGGCAGGAAGACCACCGCGTACTGCTCGGAGGCGTCGGCGGTCTCCACCCGGTAGAAGAACTTCATGCTCTCCAGGTACGCCAGCAGCTCCCCTTGTGTGCCGGGCTCGACGTGCATCCAGGTGGTGGTGCCGTCGTCGACCAGGTAGAGGGCGTGCTCGATGTGGCCGTGCGCGGACAGGATCAGCGCCTCGGTCGCCTGGCCCGGCGGCAGTTGCTCGACGTGCTGGGTGAGCAGCAGATGCAGCCACGGCAGCCGGTCGGCACCGCTGACGGTCACGACGCCGCGGTGCGAGAGGTCCACGAATCCGCTGCCGTCCGCGAGCGTGCGCTGCTCGCGGAAGAGGTCGCCGTAGTGCGCGGCCACCCCCTCGTCGGGGCCTTCGGCGGCGACGGCGCCGGGCAGCGACAGCAAAGGGCTCTTCGTCATGCCGTCCAGCCTACGACCAGGGCGGCGCGCCGCCGTCAGTCCCCGGCGGCTTCGGGCTGCGCGGCCGTCTCGGGTGCCTCGCCGGCGTCGGCGGCATCGGCGGCATCGGCCGCTTTCGCCGCCTTCGCCGTGCAGTCCTGGCAGCGGCCGAAGATCGCGAAGTGCTTCATGTCCGTCTCGAAGCCGAACCGTTCGCGCAGCTGGTCCACCAGCGGCGCCGCGAGCTCCACGTCGGCCTCGGTGACCTGGTCGCAGTCCCGGCACACCAGGTGCATATGGTCGTACCGGTCGGCCAGGTGGTACGTGGGCGCGCCGTGCCCGAGGTGGGCGTGGCTGACCAGGCCCAGCTCCTCCAGCAGCTCAAGAGTGCGGTAGACGGTGGAGATGTTGATCCCCGAGGCGGTCTTGCGCACTTCGCACAGGATGCCGTCCGGCGTGGCATGCTCCAGGTCGTCGACCGCCTCCAGCACCAGCTGGCGCTGCGGCGTCAGCCGGTAGCCGCGCCGGCGCAGGTCGCTCTTCCAGTCGGTGGTGACCACCCGGCCAGTGTAGGTCGGGCTTACTTGAAGAACGCGATCCCGTCGTCGGGAAGATCTTTCAGATCGCCGATCCACTCCCGCGGGTCCACGACCTTCTTCAGGTGCGCCGACATGTACGGGCGCAGCTCCACGCTGGGCGTCGACTTCTCGCCGACCCACATCAGGTCGCTGTTGACGTAGCCGTACAGCCGCTTGCCGCCGCTGTAGTCCGGCGCGAAGGGCAGCCGGGCGACGGCGTCGGTGACCAGGTCGATCTGCGGCTTGCCGTCGGCGAGCTCGCCGGTCCAGATCTCGACGACGCCCTCGTCGCGGGTGGTGGTGACATCGACCTTGCGGTCCTCGCCGATCCGCCAGTAGCCGCTCTCGTTCTCCAGCGGGCGGACCTTGTCACCCTGCTCGTCCAGCACCCAGGTGTGCGAGACGTACTCCAGGAAGGGCCGGCCGTCGTGGCTGAAGACGACCTCCTGGCCGAAGTTGCACTTCTCGGCGCCGGGGAAGTCGTGCACGCCCGCGCCCTGCCAGCGGCCCAGCAGGAAGGCCAGCGGCACGAGGTCGCGGTGCAGGTCGGAGGGGATCTCGATCATGTCAGCGCTGGCCCTGGTAGAGCTTCTTGACCGCGTAGAGCGCGAAGGCGGCGACGGCGACGCACACCAGCACCAGCAGGATGTCGAAGTAGTACTCAATGCGCACGGGTCGTGCTCCTCGCGAGGGCTGCGGTAAGGGCCGCGCACAAGTCTAGTGCGCGACCCCTCCCGAGGGCGCGAGCAGGCCCGTGACGTGCGGCTCAGCCGCCGGGGTCCGGCTCGGCGGCCGGGACTAGCTCAGCATCTGCGCCTGGAGGGCGACCGTCTGGCGGTACGCCTGGTCCGGGACGGTGCCGCCCTTGCGGGTGAGCCTGACCACGGCCATGGTGTCGCCGGAGACGAGGTAGGCGAACCGGGCCATGCTCGCGCCGTACGGCGGGGTCTCGCTGTAGCCGGTGACGACGACGCCGTCGGGGACGATCTTCTGCAGGGTGGTCTCGCGGTGGTCGGTGGTGACCCCGTCCACGGGCTTGTCCTTCTCGTCCTGCGCGTACATGCCGGCGTAGCCGCCGGTGATGAACTGGAGCAGGTAGACCTCGCCGCGGGTGCCGTCGGGCATCGTCCAGGCCCGGGCGGCGATGTGCCGCAGCCCGTTCTCCTTGAGGTTGAGCTGCCGCTGCGAGCCGTCGCCGCCGCTGCGCACGTCGTCCAGGTACGTCCCCGGCGGCAGCCAGCCGCCGGTGCCCGGGTAGTGGGCGTCCTCGACGGCGCCCTCGGGCAGCGGGACGAGCAGGGAGCGCAGGTCGGCGTAGTGGACGCCGGCGGGGTTGCGGTCCTCGTCCAGGGGCCGCGGCTTGCGCGCGGGCAGCTTCGGCAGCGCGAGCACGGGGTACGTCCAGCGGCCGTCCGCGGGCGTCTTGAGGCCGGGGATCTTCGTCCGCTCCGGGCGCGTGACGGCGTACGCGGTGCCGGCGCCGAAGACGGCGAAGACCAGCACGACGGCGGTCCACCGCAGCGTCCTGCGCACCCGCGGGCTCATCCCGCGCGGGGCGGGGGGCGGCGGGGCGTACCCCGCGTAGGCGGGCGGGGGGTACGCGGCCGGCGCGTGGCCGGGCGGCGGTGGCGGGTAGCCGGCGGCGAGCGGTGCGGCCTCGGGCACGGGCACGGGCCCGGGCACGGGCCCGGCGGCGACCGGAGCCGGGGCCGGCTCGGGCGCCGGCGGTGGCGGCTCGGGGGTGTCGGCGGGGGTGCCCCCGGGGGTGTGCGCGGGGGTGCTCTCGGGGGTGGCGGAGATCTCGGACATCAGACGCCCTCCCCTGGGGCCTGGATACGGTCGAGCTGCTTGGCCACCACGGTGGCGGCGGCGTCCTCGGACAGCGGGGCGGGGCCGTCGACCCGGATCTGCACCATCAGGTCCCCCTCGGTGGCCGAGCAGTACATCCCGTCCAGCCAGCTCATGTCGTCGCCCCCGTCACCTCCGTCGTCCTCCTCGTCCTCGTCCTCGCCCGACGAGGGGGCGGAGTCGGTCGGCTTCGGCATGACGCACACCGCGTGCGGATGGCCCGCCACGGCCGGCCCCTTGCGCAGCACGTCCGAGCCCTCAGCGAGCTTGCGGAACGTCTCGGGCCCGGCCTGCGCGGCGAGCTTGTTGCCGACCTGGACGAGCGTGATGACGTACTCCAGCTCGCCGTCGTCGCTGCCGTACGTGCGCAGGGCGGCGCCCTTGATGTGCATGGCGTCGATCTGCGCGTCCACCTGCTTGCGCTCGGCGGCGGTGAGCCGGGAGGCGCCGTCGCCGTCCTCGACGAGCTTCTTGGCCTGGGCGGCGTCGAGGACGGCGTCGTTGCCGTAGTTCTCGAAGTCGGGGCCGGGCTCCACGGCGCCGTCGGCGGGCAGCAGCATCTGGCCGAGGTCGCCGTAGTGCGTGCCGCCGGACGTCACGCCGTACGCCTTGGTCGGCTTCGGGCTCGCGGTGGCGGTGGGCGCGGGCTTGGCCAGCGGCTTGTCGTCGCCGCTGCCGAAGAGGGCGTACCCGCCGCCGCCCAGTGCCGCGGCGGCCACGAGGGCGCCGGTCACCAGCAGCGCGGTGCGCTGCCTGCGCGGCGGGGCGACGGCCGCGGGGGCGCCCCACGCGGGGTAGGGCGGCGCGGGCGCCGGGTCGGGCGCGGGCTGAGGTGCCGCGGGCGCCGGGCCGGGTGCCGGCTGGGGCTCCGGGGTCTGGTCGGTCACAGCCGCTCCAGCTGGTTCGTGATCACGGACTGGACGGCTTTCCTGCTCACCGGGTGCAGCCCGGAGACGTAGACCTCGACGAAGATGTCGCCGACGCGGGCGAACGCCTGGCCGACGTACACCTTCAGCGAGCCCTCCTCGTACGGCAGCCCGGACGGCATCACGGTGCCGTCCATCGTGCCGGGGATCGGCGTGCCGTAGCTCTGGTGGACGCCGTCCGGGTAGTCGGTGCCGGACAGCACCTCGGCGGTGTACGAGGTCGTCTCGTCGCGGAACTGCGTGAGCGTGACCTCGGTGTAGACGGAGTCGTTCTTGGGCCCCGAGTCCCAGTGGGTGCTGACCGCCCGCCGGAAGCCGTTCTCCATCAGCTCGGAGAACTCCTCGTCCGACTCCTCGAAGCGGTCCGCGATGTCGGCGACGGTGAGCCAGCCGCGGTCGCGCTGCTTGGCGCCCTTGGGCGTCGGGAGCAGCAGCGTCAGCAGGTTGCCCTCGTAGACGGCGTTGCGGTCGTCCGCGAGCTTGGGCGCCGGCAGGTCCGGGCCCGCGCCCGGCGGCTGCGTCGGCGCGGCGGCGATCAGCGGCGGCAGCGGGGTGGGCGGGCGGTCGTGCTGCACCTTGTACCCGGCCCCGGCGCCGGCGAGCACCCCGAGCACGGCGGCTGCGGCGACGACCAGCGTCAGCGTACGGCGCCGCATCGGCCGGTACGGCTCGGGCGCCGGCGGCACCGACCCGGAGACGAACTCCGGCGCGAAGTACGCGGCCGGCTCGCTGCTCGGGCTCTGCTCCCCGGCGGTGTCCGGGGTGTACGGCGGCTGCTCCCCCGCTGCGTCGGGGGACTGTTCCCCCGCGGTGCCGCCCTCGCGGCGCACGTCGCCGCTCTGCTCTTCCATCGATGCCCCCCCAGGCGTATGACGCACACATGTATGGCACACGCGTGCGGGTTCGTATTATGTCCAGCCGCCACACCGGTCCCCCACCAAATATCCCCACCCTCGGCGTGACCTGCACCACATTCCCCCGCACGCGGCGCCATTGCGCCACCGCCTACGCTGGGCGGATGGCGAACAAGCTCGTGATCAAGGTGACGGCGGGCGCCGACGCGCCCGAGCGGTGCTCGCAGGCGTTCACGGTGGCGGCGGTCGCCGTGGCCAGCGGGGTGGAGGTGTCGCTGTGGCTGACCGGCGAGTCCGCGTGGTTCGCCCTCCCGGACCGGGCCGCACAGTTCGAGCTGCCGCACTCCGCACCGCTGCCGGACCTGCTGGACGCGGTGCTCGCCGGCGGCCGGGTCACCTTGTGCACGCAGTGCGCCGCCCGGCGTGACATCACCGAGCAGGACGTGATCGAGGGCGTCCGTATCGCGGGCGCGCAGCTGTTCGTCAGCGAGATCATGCCGGACGGCGTCCAGGCGCTCGTCTACTGAGACACCCGTCCCACGCCCCCGGCCCTCCCCTACCGCCGCCGGTGGTCCTTCCGGCTGCGCCCCTCCAACTCGGCCCACATCGCATCCGACTCCGGATCCCCGGAGTCCCCCCGCGGCGGCCCGGTGTCGTCGTCCTCGTCATCCCCCGGCTCGTCGAACCACCGCTCCCCCGGCTTGCGCCGATTGGCGACGATCGCCGCGAACGGCGGGATGGTCATGGCCACCAGGCACATCACAATCGCCGCCGGCACCGACCAGATACGCACCACGGCCCACGCCATGACGAACAGCACCACGCAGGTGCCCATCATGGCGAAATACCAATGCCGCCGCCGCGCATCCACCCTTCCACGGTACGTCCGCCCACCACCCCGCTACCAGGCTTGCGGCTCGGCCGCGGGTGGCGTCAGTGGTCGGCGGTGCCGGGTGGGGCGACCCATTCGCTGGGCTGGCCGGTGAGGGAGGCGATCATGTCGAAGTCGCTGTCGTAGTGGAGCACCGTCAGGCGGTTCAGCTCGGCTGTGGCGGCGAGGAGGAGGTCGGGGAGCGAGAGGGCGCGGTGGAAGCCCGCGTTGAGGGCATGGCGCTGGACCTCGAGTGCGCGGGTGAAGGTGGCCTCGTCGGTACCCACGTAGTCGAAGGCGCGCAGCCATGTGCTGATGCGCATCGCCTCGGAGTTGTCCCGCGCGGAGTGGACCATCTCGTATTCGGTCGGTTGGCACACCGCGAGCAGGTAGCGCTCGTGCAGGGGCTTGAGGACGTCCTTCACGCGGGGTTTCGTCCAGCGCGCGAGGGCGGACTTGTCGATCAGGTAGCGGTCCTGCATCAGGCGGCGCGGCCTCCGTCGTGACCGCTGCCGCGCTTGAGGGTGCCGTCCGCGTTGCGCGGGCCGGTGCTCTCGACGATCTCGCTGAAGTCGAGTTCGCCGGCGTCCATGGCGTCGAAGAACTCCTGCCGGAGGTGGCGCTTGACGGCGTCCTCCATGGCGAGGCGCACGGCCTTCGCCTTCGTCCTGGTGCCGAAGATGCGCATGGCCTCGGCGACCATGTCCTCGTCGAGGTCGATCACTGTTCTCGCCATGTGGACGGGCTCCCTCCGCAACGACCGGTCCCATAAACGATACCAATACCGCACACGGGACGATATCGTTTTGCCTCGGCCGATGGACGTGCCGCGGGCCGCACCCCGGGGTGGGGTGCGGCCCGGCGGGGGGTCGGGGTCAGACCGTGATGGCTACCTCGGCCAGGGAGCCCTGTTCGGCGAGGACTACCGTGCGTTCGGCGGTCGCGCCGGGGATCAGGGCGCGCAGGGTCCAGGTGCCGGGGGCGGCGAAGAACCGGAACTGGCCGGTCGCCGAGGTCGGGACCTCGGCGGTGAACTCGCCGCCGTCGTCGAGGAGCCGTACGTATCCGCTCACGGGCTCGCCGTCACGGGTGACGGAGCCCTGGATGATGGTCTCCTTGGCGGTGTCGATGCCTGCCAGGTCCGGCCCGCCGGCCTTCGCTCCACACATAAGGTTCTGTCCTCGCCTTGTCTGGGGTCGTCCGGGTGGGTCAGTTGGCGCCGAGTTCGATCGGCACGCCGACCAGCGAGCCGTACTCGGTCCACGAGCCGTCGTAGTTCTTGACGTTGCCCTGGTCCAGCAGCTCGTGCAGCACGAACCAGGTGAGCGCGGAGCGCTCGCCGATCCGGCAGTACGCGATGGTGTCCTTGGCCAGGTCGACGCTCTCCGCCTCGTAGAGGGCCTTGAGCTCCTCGTCGGACTTGAACGTGCCGTCGTCGTTGGCGTTCTTCGACCACGGGATGTTGCGGGCGCTCGGCACGTGGCCGGGGCGCTGCGACTGCTCCTGCGGCAGGTGCGCGGGGGCGAGCAGCTTGCCGGAGAACTCGTCGGGCGAGCGCACGTCGACCAGGTTCAGCGAGCCGATCGCGGCCACGACGTCGTCGCGGAAGGCGCGGATCGAGGTGTCCTGGGCCTTGGCCTTGTACTGGGTCGCGGGGCGCTCGGGCACGGCGGCGACCAGGTCGCGGGAGTCCAGCTCCCACTTCTTGCGGCCACCGTCGAGCAGCTTGACGGACTCGTGGCCGTACAGCTTGAAGTACCAGTACGCGTAGGAGGCGAACCAGTTGTTGTTGCCGCCGTAGAGGACGACGGTGTCGTCGTTCGCGATGCCCTTGGCGGACAGCAGCGCCTCGAAGCCGGCCTGGTCCACGAAGTCGCGGCGGACCGGGTCCTGGAGGTCCTGCTTCCAGTCGATGCGGACGGCGTTCTTGATGTGGTTCTTGTCGTACGCCGAGGTGTCCTCGTCCACCTCGACGATGACCACCTTGGGGTCGTCGATGTGGGCCTCGACCCAGTCGGCGTCGACCAGGACGTCACTGCGGCTCATGCTGTTCTCCTCCGGGGCAGTGCGGATGCTGCGGGTGCGCGTGACACGCGGGGTGCAAGGGGTGCGGTTGCCGCGGTGCCGGCGGGCGGACGGCCCCGGGAGGTCCCCAGGGGCGCTGCCGACGGCTTCGCGGCGCGGGGCGGGCAGGCGGCGGCGCCGGGCCTTGCGGCCGGCTTGCGGTACATGGGGAGGTGCCGCCCCTAGGGCATGCGACAGAGCATGGCGGCGACGCGGCACAGGTCGACTGCCCGCCGCTTCGTGAGATCCGCCTGTCGCTTCATGACTCCCGATCGTAGGGAAACGGAGCCGCGAGTGTCACCGGTATGTCGAATGTCGAGACAAGATTGTCCGTATTGCGGGACGGTGCGTCATTCCGCCGCCCGCCGGCCCCGTCTCAGCCCGCGAGCTCCACATCCTGCCCACCGACCTGGATGGATATGCCGTCCGGCGTGCCGGTCACCTTCTGGAGGGTGATGCCGTGCGGCAGGTTGCCCAGCTGCCGGGAGAAGTCGATGGTCTTCCTGACCTCGCCCTCCAGGCCCAGCGCGGTCACCGCCTTGGGCAGCTGCTCGGCCTTCACCGAGACGGTGTCGCCCTTGACGGTGATGTCGCTGTAGACGCTCGCCGCGTCGCCCAGCTCGGGGATGCTCGCGCTGAGCTTGACCCGGGCGGTGCCGTCGGCCGCCGCCGGGGCCGCGGAGACCGTCACGCCGTCGGGCGCGGCCTTGCTCAGGTCGTCGTAGGAGATGAAGACCACACCGTCGGCGGTGTCGGCGACCGCGCGCCGGAAGCTGTCGGAGAACTTCACGCCGCGCAGGTCGGCGTCGAAGGACTGGATCCGTACGGTCGTGCCGCCGGCGCCCGCGTTGATGTCCCGCGCCTTGACCTTGACGTCGTCGAGCTTGCCGAAGAGCAGCTGGGTCAGGAACGGGAAGCCCTCGATCGACACCTTCGGCTTCTCGTCCAGGCCCTCGGTGATCTGCACGCGCTCGGCGGCCTTGCTCTGCACCACCGAGACCGCGATCCGGTCCGCCGCGACGAACAGACCGCCCAGGATGACCAGGACGATCAGTACGATCCGCCACACTCGCATGCGCGTGCTTCTCCCACTCGGTTCCGCCGTCGACTTCCGCAACGCCTGACGGGCGGCGAGGGGGCCGCGGTTCCCCACGGCACCGAACCGTTACGTGAGAGCGGGCGGGCCCGGGCCGGGTCGGTTACGTCAGCGCCCGGCCCAGGGCGTAGACGACGGGTGCGGCGGCGGTGAGCGGCAGCGCGACCCCCGCGGTGAAGTGCACGAAGCGCGACGGGAAGTCGTAGCTCGCGACCCGCAGGCCGATCAGCGCGCAGGCTCCGCAGGCCACCGCGAGCAGGACGCCGTCGCCGCCGGCCAGGCCGCCGGTGTGGGCGGCGAGCACGCCGGCGCCGGCCGCGACCAGCAGCGCCGCCGCGAGGGAGAGCGGCTGGCCGGGCAGCGGCAGGGCGCGTACCAGGGTCGCCGCGGCGACCGCGACCGCGCCGGTCACGACCGGGCCGTGGCCGGCGTCCGAGACCAGCGCGGCGAGGTAGCCGCAGGCCAGGACGGTGATCAGGGTCGAGGCGGAGGTCGCGGTGAGGGAGGACAGCCGCTCGTCGGCGCTGCCGTGGTGGCGCAGTTGCAGCACCAGCACGAGCAGCAGCCAGATGCCGAGGGTGCCGGCCATCACCACGGGGGCGTGCGAGCCGTTCGCCGCGAGCATCGCGACGTCGGCGGTGACGCCCGCGAGGAAGGCCAGCACGATGCCCTGCCGGGCGGGCCACATGCCGTTGAGCCGGAACCACCCGGCGGCGGTGACCGCCTGGAGCAGCACCAGCACGACCGCGAGGGCCGGCTTGCCGACCGCGGCGCCCCCGGCGAGCAGCAGCCCGAGCCCGGCGGTCAGCGCGGCGGGCTGCACCCCGGGCGCGATGATCGGCGACCCGGTCCGCCCGTCCGCCCGCATGGGCCCGGCCTCCCTGCGCGCGGCCCGGCCCCCGGCGGGGGCGGGGTTTTCGTCCGCCTCGGGGACGACCGGCAGCACGGCGGTGTGCTCCGCGCCATGAGCCTGCGGCTCGGCATAGTCGTACGCATGCGGCTGCGGCTGCGCCTGCTGCTGCCAGGGCTCACCTGCGGCGCCGTAGCCGGGGCTCACGTGGCCGGGGGCCACGCCGTCGAACCCGGCGGCTTCGCCTGCGGCGCCGGGCGCGGGGGTGCCGTAGCCGGGGCTCGCGTATCCCGGGCTGCCGTGGCCGGCGGGGTCGCCGTAGCCCGAGGGCTCGGCGTATTGCGCCCAGGGCTCCTGGGGCGGCGTCCAGGGGTGGGGCGAGGCGGGGGTGGCCGCCCAGCCGTCGCCTTGCGCGGGGGCTCCGTACGGGGAGCCGTCCTGGCCGGCGGTGTGGGCGGACCAGCCGTCGCCGGGCGGCGGGGCGCCGAAGGGCAGGTCCTGGCCGGCGTGCGGCGGTACGGCCGCGGGCAGCGGCTCGGGCACGTAGGTGCCGTCAGGCGGGTAGGACCCGGTGCCGTCCGGGGCGTAAGGCCCGGTGCCGTCCGGGGCGTAAGGCCCAGCGCCGTCCGAGGCGTAGGGCGCAACCCCCTCCGGCGCGTAAGACCCCGCGCCCTCCGGCGGGTACGGCCCCGTCCCGTCCGGGGCGTAAGGCCCGGTGCCGTCCGGCGCGTAGAGCCCCGTCCCCTCCGGGGCGTAGGAGCCCGGCGGATGGGGAAGCTCTTCGTGGCCGCGGCCCTGTGCGGGCTGCTCGCCGGAGCCGGAGCCGGAGTCGTAGCCGGAGCCGTAGCCGTACGGCGTGTTGTCGCGGTGGTCGGTCATGCGGAGCCTCCCGCGAAGGGGGGCAGCACCTCGACGGTGGCGCCGTCCGGGAGGGGGACCTGCGTGTGGTCGCGGGTGCCGACGGGGTGGCCGTCGACCAGGAAGGAGCAGCGCCCCAGCACCCGGGCGAAGTCCGGCGTCGCGGCGTGCCGGCGGCGGGCGGCGGCCAGCGCGTCGGCGAGCGTGACGGCGCGGTAGGGCTCCTCCGCCGTGCCCGCGGCGGCCTTGGCGGCGGCCCAGTAGCGGATCGTGCCCGCCACGGGCTGTGCTGCCGTGTCGGTTGCGGCCATCGGGGCTCCGTCCCTCGTCTTTCCTCGTGCTGCGCGGCTCAGGTAGCTCAGGCGGCTCAAGCCACCCGAGTGGCCCGCCTCGCCCGTACGGGCGCCGGCACCCACCGCCGTACGGCCCGGCACCGGCACCGGCACCGGCACCGGCACCGGCAGCCGTACCGTCGTCCCGCCGGCGCCGCGGCATGCCGCCGCGCGGTGTCCATCATGGCCCTTCGGCCTCACCGCACTCCACCACGGGCGGTCAGCCATTCGCCGATCCGGCCCAGCAGCGCCGCGTCCGCCGCGTTCTCCGCATGGCCGAAGCCGCGCTCGATCCACAGGTCGGCGCCGCCCTCGCCGGCCGCCGCGGCGAGCGAGAGCGGGTGGTCCAGCGGGAAGTACGCGTCCCGGTCGCCGTGCACGATGAGCAGCGGCGTCGGCGCGATGTAGGGCACGGACTCCACGGGCGAGCGCGGCACCGGGTCCCAGTCGCGGGAGTTGATCCGGGTCTTCAGGCCCCAGCGGCCCACGAGCCGCCCCGCCGGCCGGGTCACGACCCAGTGCAGCCGCCGCATCGGCGCCGTCCCCCGGTAGTACCAGCGGGCCGGCGAGCTGACCGCGACGACCGCGTCGACCTCGCCCATTCCCGAGCCGGGCCCCGCCCCGGCGTGCCGCAGCACCACCGACGCGCCCATGGAGAAGCCGACCGTGGCGACCCGCCGGTAGCCGAGCCGACGCGCCCAGCCGACCGCCGCGTCCAGGTCCAGCACCTCGCGGTCGCCCACCGTGGAGTGCCCGCCGGAACGCCCGTGGCCGCGGAACGAGAACGTGACGACGCCGCCGTATCCGCGCAGCACACCGGCCGCGCGGCGCACCGCGGGCCGCTCCAGCGCGCCGCTGAAGCCGTGCGCGACGACCACCGCGAGGTCGCGCGTGCCGCCGTCCGCGCCGCGGTGCTCCGCCTCGATCGCGATGCCGTCGGACGTCAACAAAACCGCGCCGTAACCACCCGATGTGGTCGGCGAAACACGCAAACATCCGTCGTCGGTCTCGGCAGCGGTGTCCATGTCGGCTATTGTTCCGTGCAAGAGGACCTGGGCAACGCCGCCCCCGGGTCCTTTCGTGCTTTCTCGCACCAGTCCGACCGACGGGAGTCACCCGGTGAGTTCTCTGTTGCTGCTGACCAACGCACTCCAGCCGTCCACCGAGGTGCTGCCCGCGCTCGGGCTGCTGCTGCACAGCGTGCGGGTGGCCCCCGCCGAGGGCCCGGCCCTCGTCGACACCCCGGGCGCGGACGTGATCCTCATCGACGGCAGACGCGATCTGCCGCAGGTGCGCAGCCTGTGCCAGCTGCTGCGCTCCACCGGCCCCGGCTGCCCGCTGATCCTGGTGGTCACCGAGGGCGGCCTCGCCGCGGTCACCGCGGACTGGGGCATCGACGACGTGCTGCTGGACACCGCGGGCCCGGCCGAGGTCGAGGCGCGGCTGCGGCTGGCGACGGGCCGGCAGCAGATCGCCGGCGACGACAGCCCGATGGAGATCCGCAACGGCGACCTGTCGGTCGACGAGGCCACCTACAGCGCCAAGCTCAAGGGCCGGGTGCTGGACCTGACCTTCAAGGAGTTCGAGCTGCTGAAGTACCTGGCGCAGCACCCGGGCCGGGTCTTCACCCGCGCCCAGCTGCTCCAGGAGGTGTGGGGCTACGACTACTTCGGCGGCACGCGGACCGTGGACGTGCACGTACGGCGGCTGCGGGCCAAGCTCGGCCCCGAGCACGAGTCGCTGATCGGGACGGTGCGCAACGTCGGCTACCGCTTCGTGACGCCGGAGAAGGCCGAGCGGGCGGCGGAGGACGCGGCACGTACCGAGGGCGCCGCCGGGCGCGGTGGGACGCGGGGCGCCGCGGAGCGCCGTTCGTCCACAGAGCAGCCGGTATGACAATCCGTGTGACGATCCGATAGACACGCGTAGACTTCCCGTCGTGCCCAAGGTGACGCGCGACGACGTGGCCAGGCTGGCGGGGACCTCCACCGCGGTCGTCAGCTACGTCATCAACAATGGACCCCGGCCGGTAGCCCCGGCCACCCGCGAGCGGGTGCTGGCTGCCATCAAGCAGCTCGGCTACCGGCCCGACCGGGTGGCCCAGGCGATGGCCAGCCGCCGTACGGACCTGATCGGGCTGATCGTGCCCGACGCGCGCCAGCCGTTCTTCGCGGAGATGGCGCACGCGGTCGAGCAGGCCGCCTCCGAGCGCGGGAAGATGGTGCTGGTCGGCAACTCCGACTACCTCGACGAGCGCGAGACGCACTACCTGCGGGCGTTCCTGGGGATGCGGGTCTCGGGGCTGATCCTGATCAGCCAGGGCCTGAGCGAGAACGCGGCGACCGAGATCGACGCGTGGGACGCCCGGGTGGTGCTGCTGCACGAGCGGCCCGAGGCGATCGACGACATCGCGGTGCGCACCGACGACGTCGGCGGGGCGCAGCTGGCGGTACGGCACCTGCTGGAGCACGGCCACCCGTATGTCGCGTGCCTGGGCGGCACGGAGATCACGCCGATGGTCGGCGACCCGGTCACCGACCACGTCGAGGGCTGGCGGCGGGCGATGGAGGAGGCGGGGCGGTCCACCGAGGACCGGCTCTTCCACTCCCCGTACAACCGCTACGACGCCTACGAGGTCGCGCTCGGCCTGCTGGCGGGCCCGGACCGGCCGCCGGCGATCTTCTGCGCCACGGACGACCAGGCGCTGGGGGTGCTGCGGGCGGCGCGCGAGCTGCGGCTCGACGTGCCCGAGCAGCTCGCGGTCGCCGGGTTCGACGACGTCAAGGAGGCCGGGCTCGCCGACCCGCCGCTGACGACGGTGGCCTCGGACCGCAAGGGCATGGCCCGGGCGGCGGTGGACGCGGTGCTGGACGACTCGCTGCGGGTGCCCGGCGCCCGGCGCGAGCGGCTGCGGCAGTTCCCGTCCCGGCTGGTGGTCCGGCAGTCCTGCGGCTGCCACTGAGGGCCCGGCTCCCCGCCGGGGCGATCATCTTTATTTAGGGCATACGGGGTTCTGTCGGGCTTCTCAGCGTGTGCTCAGCCAGCTCTCATGTTCCGGCCCCACAGTCGTAGACATGACCGAGAGCAGCCGCAACGGCGAACCCCAGAACCCGTACGACCCGCAGCTTCCGCTCTACTCCGGGCCCGCCCAGGCCCCGGTCCCGTCCGGCCAGGCTCCCCAGGCACCGCAGGCCCCGGACAACTCCTACGCCGGCTTCCCGCCGCCGCCCCCGTACGGCCCCGGCGGTCCGCAGACCGCGACCGGCGGCCCCGGTGAGGGCGGCGGCGCAGGACACCGGCGGCGGCGGGTGCCGCGGCCGGTCGCGCTGATGGCCGCGGCGGCGGTCGCGGCCGGCCTGGTCGGCGGCGGCGTCGGCGCCTTCGTCGGGCACGCCACCGACGACCACCCCGCCGCCGCGAGCAGCACCGCGCAGACCGGCTCCGCGGCGATCAACGCCGCCGCGCTCAACGGAACCATCGCCGGCGTCGTCAAGGCCGTGGACCCCAGCGTCGTGGAGATCAACGCGACCTCGGGCCAGGGCAAGGCCACCGGCTCCGGCGTGATCATCACCTCGGACGGCCAGGTCGTCACGAACAACCACGTGATCGCCGGCGCCCAGCAGATCAGCGTCACGTACCCCAACGGCAAGACCGCGAGCGCGAGCGTCGTCGGCACCGACCCGAACAAGGACCTGGCCCTCATCAAGATCCAGGGCGCCTCGGGCCTGCCGGCCGCGACCCTCGGCGACTCCTCCTCGGTGGCGATCGGCGACCAGGTCGTCGCGATCGGCTCCCCCGAGGGCCTGAGCAACACCGTGACCAGCGGCATCGTGTCCGCCCTCAACCGCGAGGTGACCGTGCCGGTGGAGACCGGCCAGGACCAGGGCGGCGGCCAGGACCAGGGCCAGGGGCAGGGCTTCGGGTTCGGCGGCAGCGGCGGGCGCGGCGGCGACCAGTGGCCGTTCTCCTTCGGCGGCAACCAGTACAACGGCGACACCGGCAGCTCCACGACCACGTACAAGGCGATCCAGACGGACGCCTCGCTCAACCCGGGCAACTCCGGTGGCGCGCTGATCAACATGTCCGGTCAGATCATCGGCATCAACTCGGCGATGTACTCCGACTCCTCGTCCTCGGGCGGCTCGTCCTCGTCGTCGGCCGGCAGCGTGGGCCTGGGCTTCGCCATCCCGGTCAACACCGTCAAGGCCGATCTGGCGACGCTGCGCGCCGGCGGCTCACACTGAGGCCGGCGGCGGCGTGAGGCGGCCGAGGGTGCCGGGACTCCCGGCGGCCCCGGCCGCCGCCGTACCGTCGTGCAGTACCGAGTCCGTCACCGGGTCCCGCGTCGGCTCCGTCGCCGAGTCCGCCGTCGGGTCCGTCCCCCGGTCCGTCATCCCCAGCGAGGTAGCAGACACCATGAGCCCTGGTCCCGGCTCCGCCCCCGGCACCGGCGAGGCCGCCGAGCCGGCCGCCGCGCGCATCCTGATCGTGGACGACGAGCCCGCCGTGCGCGAGGCGCTGCGCAGGAGCCTGGCCTTCGAGGGCTACGGCACCGAGCTGGCCGCCGACGGCCTCGCGGCGCTGGAGGCGGCCGACACGTACCGCCCGGACGCGATCGTGCTGGACGTGCTGATGCCGCGGATGGACGGCCTGACCACGGCCCGGCGGCTGCGCGCCACCGGGGTGACCACGCCCATCCTCATGCTCACCGCCCGGGACACCGTCGGCGACCGCGTCACCGGCCTCGACGCGGGCGCCGACGACTACCTCGTCAAGCCCTTCGAGCTGGACGAGCTCCTCGCCCGGCTGCGCGCCCTGCTGCGCCGCAGCGCGTACGCCACCGCCGCGGCGGCCGGCGGCGACCCGGACGCGCACGTGCTGTCCTTCGCCGACCTGCGGATGGACGTCACGACCCGGGAGGTCACCCGCGGCGGCGCCCCCGTCGAGCTGACCCGCACCGAATACACCCTGCTGGAGCTGTTCCTGACCCACCCGCGGCAGGTCCTCACCCGCGAGCAGATCCTCAAGGCGGTGTGGGGCTTCGACTTCGAGCCCTCCTCCAACTCCCTGGACGTCTACGTGATGTACCTGCGCCGCAAGACCGAGGCCGGCGGCCGGCCCCGGCTGGTCCACACCGTGCGCGGCGTCGGCTACGTCCTGCGCGCCCCGGACGGCGGCCACGCGTGAGGAAGCTCCCCCTGCGGTCCCGGCTGGCGCTGCTCACCGCTGCCGCGGTGGCGGTGGCGGTGGCGGCGGTGGCGTTCGCGGCCTGGTTCATCACCCGCGACCAGCTCGTACGGCAGCTCGACTCGACGCTGCGCAGCACCCGCGTCGACACCCGCTACCTCAACGCGACCATCGCCACCTGCGCCTCCACCGCGCAGACCGGCGGCAACGTGCCGCCGAGCGCGGTCGGCGTCCAGGTCGTCAAGGCCGACGGCACCCGCTGTGTCGGGGCCGGCAGCACACCGTTCGCGGTGCGGGCGCAGGACGTCGAGGTGGCCGCGGGCACGCTGGGCTCGACCGTGCACAACGCCCGTACCGACAGCGGCGGCAGCGTCCGGGTCTACACAGAACCGCTCACCGCCGGGCCCAACGGAGCGCTCACCGGATTCGCGGTGTCCATCTCGCATCCGCTCAGCGAGGTCGACAAGCCGCTGACCACGCTGGCGTGGGTGCTCTTCATCGTCGCCGGCATCGGCGTCCTCGGCGCGGCGAGCGCGGGGCTGTGGATCGCCCGGACGGGGCTGCGGCCGGTCGACCGGCTCACCCAGACCGTCGAGCACATCGCCCGCACCGAGGACCTGAACGTGCGGCTGCCGGTGGAGGGCGAGGACGAGATCGCCCGGCTCGGGCAGTCGTTCAACGCGATGACGTCCGCGCTGGCGTCCTCCCGGGACCGGCAGCGGCAGCTCATCGCGGACGCCGGGCACGAGCTGCGCACCCCGCTGACGTCGCTGCGGACCAACATCGAGCTGCTGGAGCGCAGTGAGGCGACCGGGCGGGCGATCCCGCCGGAGGACCGGCGGGCGCTGCTGGCGTCGGTGAAGGCGCAGATGACGGAGCTGGCCGCGCTCATCGGCGACCTCCAGGAGCTCAACCGCCCGGACACCGCGCCGGTGCTGACGGTGGTGCCGCTGCACGAGATCGCCGGCACCGCGCTGGAGCGCGCGCGGCTGCGCGGGCCGGGCCTGACGATCACCGCGGAGCTCTCGCCCTGGTACGTACGGGGGGAGGCGCCGGCGCTGGAGCGGGCCATCGTCAACCTGCTGGACAACGCGGTGAAGTTCAGCCCGCCGGGCGGCACGATCGAGGTGGTCCTGCGGCACGGCCGGCTCACCGTGCGCGACCACGGGCCGGGCATCCCGCCGGAGGAGCTGCCGCACGTCTTCGAGCGCTTCTGGCGCTCCCCGTCCGCCCGCTCGCTGCCGGGCAGCGGCCTGGGCCTGTCCATCGTGGCCCGCACCGTCCACCAGTCCGGCGGCACGATCACCCTCACCCGCGCGGACCCGACCGGCACCCTGGCCACGCTGCACCTCCCCGGCGCCCCCACGGCCCCGCCGGACACCCCGCCGGAGGGGTGAGCCGGTACACCACTCGTCTCGCCATGTGGAATTGCCGTCTCAGATCGCGGCGAGAGGCGAATACTTGGCTGCACCATCCACCGAGTGAGGGGCGGCAGGGGCATGCGGCGCTGGGTCATGCTGGGGCTGGGGACCGCCGCGCAGACGGCGGCCTGCGCGTTCGTGTACGGGGTGCCGTATCTGGCGGACGAGCTGCGGGGGCGGGAAGGGCTGACGCTCACGCAGGTGGGGGTGCTGGTGGCGTGCCCGACCGTGGGGCTGGTGCTGGCGCTGTACGGCTGGGGGGCCGCCGCCGACCGGTGGGGTGAGCGGGTGGTCATCGCGGTGGGCCTGGCCGGGGCGGCGGGGGCGCTGGCCGGGGCCGCGTGGGGAGCGCACGGGATGGTCGCGCTCGGGGCGCTGCTGGCGCTCGCCGGGGCCGCGGGGGCGTCGGTGTACTCGGCGAGCGGGCGGCTGGTCATGGGGTGGTTCGGCAAGGAGCAGCGCGGGCTCGCCATGGGCATCCGGCAGACCTCCACACCGCTGGGGATGGGCGTGGCGGCGCTCGCGATGCCGCCGCTGGCGACGTCCCACGGGCTGGTGGGGGCGTTCGGCTTCCTGGCCGTGGTGTGCGGGGTGATCGCCGTGCTGATCGCGCTGTTCGCCGCCGATCCGGTACGGCCGCGGGCGGTGGCCGCGCAGCCGGCGCCGAATCCGTACCGGGGGTCGAGCCTGCTGTGGCGGATCCACGGGTCGGCCGCGCTGCTGGTCATCCCGCAGTTCACCGCGGGGGCCTTCGCGCTGGTGCTGCTGGTGGACGTACGGGGCTGGTCGCCGGTGCACGCGGGGCAGCTCATCGCCGTTGCCCAGGGGCTGGGCGCGGTGTCCCGCATCCTGGTCGGGCGCTGGTCGGACCGGGTGGGCAGCCGGCTGCGGCCGATGCGGCAACTGGCCGTGGTCACCGGGGTGGTCGTGGGGGCCACCGCGGTGGGTACGGCCTTCCCGTCGCCGCTGACGCCGGTGCTGCTGGTCGCGGCGATCGCGGTGACCTCCAGCACGAACGGGCTGTCGTTCACCTCGACGGCCGAGCACGCGGGGCCCGCGTGGTCCGGGCGGGCGCTCGGGGTGCACAACACGGGCCAGAACCTCACGGCGGCGGTCGTGCCGCCGGTCATGGCCGCGCTCATCAGTGCCACCGCCTACTGGCCCGGTTTTGCGCTCGCCGCGGCGGCCACCTGTGCCTCCGCCGGGCTGATTCCGCTGCGCGGAGCCGTGCCCGCCGCGGACGCGCCGGAGGGGCGCCGTACGATTCCGGCATGAGCGCCCGGCGGATCGACACGCAGACGGAACTGCCCGCGGACACCGCGCAGGCGGTGCTGGACCTCATCGCCGCCGCCGCGAAGGCCGACGGCCAGCCGGCGGTGTCCGAGCAGGGCCGGCTGCACGTCCGCCGGCCCGGGCGGACCGGGGTGCGGCACCTGCTGCTGTGGGCGCCCGAGGGCGAGGACGGGCGGGACGTACTCGCCGGGTACGGGCAGATCGAGGACACCGATCCCGTCGAGGCACCCGCCGCGGAGTTCCTCGTCCATCCGGGGCACCGGCTGCGCGGGCACGGGCGGGCGCTCGGGGACGCGCTGCTCGGGGCGAGCGCGCATCGGCTGCGGGTGTGGGCGCACGGGGGCCACCCCGCGGCGCGGCACCTGGCGGTGCAGCTCGGGCTCAGCCTCTTCCGTGAGCTGCGGCAGATGCGCAGGGCCCTGGACGCCGGGCTCGACGGGCTGCCCGAGCCCGTGCTGCCGCCCGGCGTGACCGTAAGGACCTTCCGGCCCGGCGAGGACGACGCGGCGTGGCTCGCCCTCAACGCGCGGGCCTTCGCCCACCACCCCGAGCAGGGCTCCCTCACGCAGCGTGACCTCGACGACCGGATGAGCGAACCGTGGTTCGACCCGGCGGGCTTCTTCCTCGCCTTCCGCGGGGCCGAGCTCGTGGGCTTCCACTGGACGAAGGTCCACTCCGACCTGGGGCTCGGCGAGGTCTACGTGGTGGGCGTCTCCCCCACCGCGCAGGGTGGCGGCCTCGGCCGCGCCCTCACCGCGATCGGCCTGCGCCACCTTGCCGCGGACCGCGGGCTCCCCGGAGTCCTCCTCTACGTCGACGCGGACAACGCCCCCGCGGTCGCCGTCTACGAACGCCTCGGCTTCACCACCCACGAGGTCGATCTCATGTACCGCACGGAGAGCTAGCCGCCTGGCTTGAGGCGATCCCGCCCGCCCTGCCCCGTCCTGCCGCCCCCGGACCTCCCCCGGTGGTGGGCTGGTCGCTCCGTTCTCCCCCAGGGCTTCGCCTGGGGGTACCCCCACGCGCCCCTTCCGCCTCGGGGGATGCCCCCTCACCCCCGTGACGCGACCATCCGCCAGTGGTGGGTTGCTCGCGCAGTTCCCCGCGCCCCTCGCTTCGGGGTGCCCCGTCCCGCCGTCCCGCGACCTTCCGTCCATCTCGGCTGGTCGCTCCGTTCTCCCCCAGCGCTTCGCCTGGGGGTACCCCCACGCAGCCCCTGGGTATGCGTGCCCTCACGCGTAGAGCCCGCGCCTACGGCGCAGGGCAAGCACCAGACGCCACGCATCGCGCGAGGTCAACAAACCAGGGGCGCGGGGAACTGCGCGAGCAACCCACCACCAGCGGACGATCGCGGGACGGCCGCAAGGGGCACCCCGAAGCGAGGGGCGCGGGGAACGGCGCGACAAGCCACCCACCGGCAGAAGATCCGGCGACGGCAGGACGGGGCAGCCCGCACGGTCAGGGGCGCGTGGGGGTACCCCCAGGCGAAGCCCTGGGGGAGAACGGAGCGACAAGCCCACCACGGGCGGGTGGTCCCGGGCGGCGGGGGAGGGGGCAGGGGCGGGGCCGGGGTCGGAGGGGAACGGGGGCACGAGGGGGTCGCCCCGGGGAGTTACGGGAACCTCGCCGGAGGCGGTGCGCTTGCCTGACGGCCACGCTCTCGTTACCGGCGATTCAACCGAGCTTGCCAGCATCGCAGGATGCAGCCCGGTGCCCCCCACTGGCGGAACCCGCCCGACCTGCCGGAACCCCCGTCGGCACGCGACAATGGAGCGACGGCTGGAGGCCGCCAGACGGGGGGCGTCGGCCGCGCGTACGACGTGCCGGAACCGGAGGAGGGCTCGCACACCATGGCCCAGACGAATCACCCCAGCGTCCCCGTACCGCCCCAGCAGGGGCTGGGTGAGGACGGCGCGGACGGGGTCGGCGCCTTCCGGCCGCGGGTCGTGCCGGACCTGGAGCCGGAGGCCGTCGCGCCGGGCGCGGCGAGCGAGGAGTTCGGCGAGGCGCTGCCCGAGGGCCGCTTCCTCGACCGCGAGCGCAGCTGGCTCGCGTTCAACGAGCGCGTCCTGGAGCTCGCCGAGGACCCGGCGACCCCGCTGCTGGAGCGGGCCAACTTCCTGGCGATATTCGCCAGCAACCTGGACGAGTTCTTCATGGTCCGCGTCGCCGGCCTCAAGCGCCGCATGGCGACCGGCGTCGCGACCCGCTCGGCCTCCGGGCTGCAGCCCCGCGACGTGCTGGACCTGATCCTCACCCGGTCCAGGGAGCTCATGGCCAGGCACGCCGCGTGCTTCCAGAACGACGTCGCCCCGCAGCTCGCCGACGAGGGCATCCACGTCATCCGCTGGGCGGAGCTGACCGACAAGGAGCAGGCCCGCCTGGCCACCCTCTTCCGTCAGCAGATCTTCCCCGTCCTCACCCCTTTGGCGGTCGACCCCGCGCACCCCTTCCCGTACATCTCCGGCCTGTCGCTGAACCTCGCGGTCGTCGTGCGCAACCCCGTCTCGGGGCACGAGCACTTCGCCCGGGTGAAGGTGCCGCCGATCCTGTCGCGCTTCCTGGAGGCCGGCCCGCAGCGGTACGTGCCGCTGGAGGACGTGATCGCCGCGCACCTGGAGGAGCTGTTCCCGGGCATGGACGTCCTGGACCACCACATGTTCCGGGTGACCAGGAACGAGGACCTGGAGGTCGAGGAGGACGACGCGGAGAACCTGCTCCAGGCCCTGGAGAAGGAGCTCATGCGGCGCCGCTTCGGCCCGCCGGTGCGCCTGGAGGTCGAGGAGTCGATCGCGCCGCGCGTGCTGGACCTGCTGGTGCACGAGCTGAAGATGAAGCACACCGAGGTCTATCCGCTGCCCGGCCCGCTGGACCTGACCGGCCTGTTCGCGATCGCCGGCCTGGACCGCCCGGAGCTGAAGTACCAGCGCTTCATCGCCGGCACGCACCGCGACCTCGCCGAGGTCGAGTCGGCCACCGCGCCGGACATCTTCGCCGCGATGCGCGAGCGCGACATCCTGCTGCACCACCCGTACGACTCCTTCTCCACCTCCGTGCAGGCCTTCCTGGACCAGGCCGCGGCCGACCCGGACGTGCTGGCGATCAAGCAGACCCTCTACCGCACCTCCGGCGACTCGCCGATCGTCGACGCGCTCATCGACGCCGCCGAGGCCGGCAAGCAGGTGCTGGTGCTGGTCGAGATCAAGGCGCGCTTCGACGAGCAGGCCAACATCAAGTGGGCCAGGAAGCTGGAGGAGGCCGGCTGCCATGTGGTGTACGGCCTGGTCGGCCTCAAGACGCACTGCAAGCTGTCGCTGGTGGTACGGCAGGAGGGTGACACCCTGCGCCGCTACAGCCACGTCGGGACGGGCAACTACCACCCCAAGACCGCCCGGCTCTACGAGGACCTGGGCCTGCTGACCGCGGACCCGCAGGTCGGCGCGGACCTGTCGCACCTGTTCAACCGGCTGTCCGGCTACTCGCGCCGGGCCACGTACAACCGGCTGCTGGTCGCCCCGCGCAGCCTGCGCGACGGCCTGGTCACCCGGATACTCGCCGAGATAGAGCACCACAAGGCCGGCCGGCCGGCGTTCGTCCGGATCAAGGTCAACTCGATCGTGGACGAGGTGGTCATCGACGCGCTCTACCGCGCCTCGCAGGCCGGTGTGCCGGTGGACATCTGGGTGCGCGGGATCTGCGCGGTCCGGCCCGGAGTGCCGGGCCTGTCGGAGAACATCCGGGTGCGCAGCGTCCTCGGGCGGTTCCTGGAGCACTCCCGGGTCTTCTCGTTCGGCAACGGCGGCGAGCCCGAGGTGTGGCTGGGCAGCGCCGACATGATGCACCGCAATCTCGACCGCCGCATCGAGGCGCTGGTGCGGGTCACCGACCCGTCACACCGCGCCACCCTCAACCGCCTGCTGGAGACCGGGATGTCGGACGAGACGTCCTCCTGGCACCTGGCGGCGGACGGGGACTGGACCCGGCACAGCGCCGACGCCGAGGGGCGCCCGCTGCGCAACGTCCAGGAGATGCTCATCGACGCCCGGAGGCGCCGGCGTGGCCCCTCAGCAGCTACCTGACCGCGCGCCGGGACCGGTTGCCGCCGGGCCGGCACAGGCCGCCGGAGCGGCGGCGGCACCGGCGCGGCAGCCGCGCCCGCCGTCCGGCCGCGCGGGGCGGGCGGCGGCCACCGCCGCGGCCGGCCCCGGCGCCACCGGCGCCGGGCCGACGCCCGCGACAGCGCCCGCACGCACACCTGCATGCGCACCGACGCCTGCACCGGCAGACAACGGGGACACGGGGACCAGCACCATCATGAACGCCGACTCCTACGACGCCATGCCACCGGCCGGCGCCACCGCGGGTGAGGTGCTGACCCGCTACCTGCACGAACGCGCCGCCGGCTTCCTGCGCGGGCTGAGCCTGCGCGGCGAGAACGAGGCGGAGGCCGACGCGCTGCTGCGCGGCAGCGCCCGGCGCATCGGCGGGGCCCTGCACACCTTCGGGCCGCTCACCGACCCGGCGTGGGCCGAGCCGCTGCGGGCCGAGCTGGCGTGGCTGTCGGCGACACTGGGCCGCGAGCCGCAGCACGCCGGGCGGCTGGCCCGGCTGCTGGAGGCGCTGCGCCGGCTGTCGGTCGCCGCGCCCGAGGGCCAGGAGCCGGTGCTCGCCGGCGGTACGGGCGGCGCGGCGCCGCCCGCGGTGCCGGCCCCGGCGTCGGGCGGGCCGCTGGCGCTGGGCGCGGCGCGGGCGGGCGCGCTGCTGGAGCGGCAGCTGACGCTGGCCCGCACCCGGGCGCACTCGGCGTCGTTGCAGGCCATGGGCTCCTCGCGGTTCCACGCGCTGGCCGACGCGATCGCCGTCCTGGTCTCCGAGGTGCCGCTGACGCCGGCCGCCGCGCAGCCCGCCCAGGCCGTACTGCCGCAGCTGGCCGGGCAGGCGTCCCAGCGGCTCGCCGACGCCGCCGCCGCGCTGCCGCTGGGCCGGGCGGCGCACCCGTACAACGCCGACGCCGTGCAGGCCGCGCTCGGCGCGGAGCTGACCGCGGACCTCCAGGACGCGCCCTGGCACCAGGTGCGCATCCTGCTGCGGCTGACCCGTTACGCGGCCGAGGTGACCCGGGCCGAGGGCGACACCGCCGAGCGGCAGCGGCTCGCGGACGCCGCCCGGCTGCTGGAGCGGCACCGGGAGGCCGCCGAGTCCGCCGCGGCCGTCGCCGCCGCGGCCCGCACCCCGCGCATAGCGCCGGCGACCGCGTACGCGCTGGGCGTACTGCACGCCGACCAGCGGCACGAGGTCGAGGCGGCGCGCTTCGCCTTCTCCCGGCTGTGGCAGCCCGCGGTCCCGGGGGCGCGCCGGGAATGAGCACGCACCCCGAGCCGGCGGGCCCGGACCGCCCGGTGGGGACGACCGTCCGGGCGGCGGGCGTGGTGCTGTGGCGCACCGCGCCCGGCCGCCCCGACGTGGAGGTCGCGCTGATCCACCGGCCGCGCTACGACGACTGGAGCCTGCCGAAGGGCAAGCTCAAGCGCGGCGAGGAGTACGCGGCGGCGGCCGTCCGCGAGACCCGCGAGGAGACCGGCCTGGAGTGCGAGCTGGGCCCGGCGCTGCCGGCCACGTACTACCTGGTGGCCGGCCGCCCCAAGGAGGTCCGCTACTGGGCGGCGCACGCGCACGCGGGCGACTTCGCCGCGAACGCGGAGGTCGACGCGCTGGTCTGGCTCCCGCCGACCGCCGCCCGGCACCGCCTCACCCACGACCGCGACCGCCCCCTCATCGACGCACTCCTGCGCACCCTCGACGCGCCGGACCGACGGGACGGACGGGCGCCGGGCCGGAGCTGGCGGGACTGACGGGGCTGATGGCGCTGACGGGGCTTTACGTGCGGGGCGTCTGCGTGCGGTAGGAGTGGCCGAGCTCGGGTCCGAGGCCGAAGTAGTGGCGGAAGTTGTAGACCAGCGGGCTCCACGCGCCCGGGTCGACGTGGTCCGTGCCGGGGACGACGATGCGCGGGTCGGCGTGCACCGCGGCGACCGCGGCCTCGACGATGACGAAGTCGCCCGTCGTGCCCGGCCGTACGCGCGTGGCGCGGGCCTCCAGCTGGAGCGGGCAGCCGGCCACCCGCGGCGGGCGTATGCCGTGCGACGGCTCGGGCGTGAGCCCCGCGGCGCCGAACTTGTCCGGCTCGAAGCGGCAGCCCGCGGCCTTGGTCGCCGGCACCGGATGGCGCCCGGTCAGCGGCGCGAGCCGCTCCACGGCCGGCCACTGCTCGGGCGCGGGCAGGCTGAGCGCGAGCTCGGGGCGGGCGGCGAGGTTGTCCGCGGTCTGCCCGTCGCCGCCGAGCCCGAGTACGACGGTGCGGCCCAGGGCCCAGGCGGAGGACAGCGGCGCGAGGTTGAACGTGCCGTCCGGGTTCTCGGTCGAGACGAGCACCACGGGTGTGCCGAAGTACAGGATGCTCGGCTTGATCCGCAGGTGCCCGCCCGCCGTGGGGCCCGGCAGCGTGCCGGCAGGTGCAGTGTCCATGCCCGGCAGCGTAGGAGCGGGTCCCTTCGGCGCCGGCCGAAGCGTCCGGGGCGAGAATGGACCGCATGACCTCCAGGCAGCGCGCCGCCGCTCCGCCGCCCGGGCCCGCCCCGGACGCAGGCCGGCCCGCGCACGCCCTGGACACCGCGCGGCGGGCGGACACGCCCCGGACGGCCGGGCCGCAGGCGGGCGGACCGCAGGCGGCCGACCCGCGCGCGAGCGGGTCCGCGCCCGATCTCGCCGGGGTGGCCAAGCTGCTGGCCGACGGCACGCGGGCCGGCTTCCTGCTCGCCCTGCTCGACGGCCGGGCGTGGACGGCCGCGGAGCTCGCGCGGCACGCGGGCGTCGCGCCCTCGACGGCGACCGGGCATCTGAACGCCCTGGTCGCCGGCGGCCTGCTCGCGCAGGAGCGGCAGGGCCGGCACCGGTATGTGCGGCTGGCCGGGCCGCAGGTCGCCGAGGTCGTGGAGAGCCTGGCCGCGCTGGCCCCCGGCCGCCCCGCGCAGCCGCCCCGTACGCTCTCGGCGGCCGGCCGCCGCAAGGCGCTCGCGCACGCCAGGACGTGCTACGACCACCTCGCCGGCGCGGTCGGGGTGGCGCTCACCGACGCGATGGTGGCCCGGCGGCTGCTGGACGACACCCACGGGCTGGGCCTGACCGCCGCGGGAGCGGCCTGGCTGGCCGACCTCGGTGTCGATGTGCCCGCGGGCACCCGCCGCCCTGCGGTACGGTCATGCCTGGACTGGACCGAGCGCCGCCCGCACCTGGCCGGCGCCGTCGGTGCCGCCCTGTGCCGCCACGCGTTCGACGCGGGCTGGATCACCCGGGTCGGCACCACCCGTGCCGTCGCCGTCACGCCGCCCGGCGCCCGGGCGCTGCGGGGCCGTCTCGGCCTCCCGGAGGGCCTGCTGCGCGGGCCCCGGTAGCGCTTCCCCACGGGCATCACCGCACTGACGGACGAGGTTCACCTGGCGTTCACCCTCTCCCGTTGGTCGCTTCACCTGATCTGCCTAATTTCGGCCGTACCGGTGGTCATCAGCCGCCGGGGGACGCAGAAACACAAACCCTCTGCTTCGCCGTGCACCGGCGGGCTCTCGGAAGGAACACACGAAGGTGAAGCTTCAGCGTAAGAGCGGGCTGCGCGCCCTGACCGTCGGCGCGGTCGCGATTACCGGTGCGCTGGTCCTGTCCGCCTGCGGCTCGGACGACAACGACAGCGACAACTCGTCGTCGCCCAGCACGTCGAGCAGCGCGAGCAGCAGCAGCACGGGCGGGGGCACGAACGCGCTGGGCATCACCTGCGCCGACGGCAAGATCCTCTCCTCCGGCTCGACCGCCCAGCAGAACGCGATCGAGTCCTGGGTCAAGGACTACCAGCAGGCCTGCAGCGGCGCCACGATCAACTACAAGGCGTCGTCCTCCGGTGAGGGCATCATCGACTTCAACCAGGGCACGGACGCCTTCGCCGGCTCCGACTCCCCGCTGAAGCCCGAAGAGGTCGCCTCCTCCAAGAAGGTCTGCGTCGGCGGCCAGGGCATCAACATCCCGATGGTCGGCGGCCCGATCGCCATCGGCTACAACCTGCCCGGCGTGGACAACCTGGTCCTCGACGCGTCGACCCTGGCGAAGATCTTCAACGGCAAGATCACCACCTGGAACGACCCGGCGATCGCCGCGCTCAACTCCGGCGCCAAGCTGCCCAGCACGAAGATCCAGTCGGTCCACCGCCAGGACGACTCCGGCACGACCGACAACCTGACCAAGTACTTCAAGGGCGCCGCGCCGGCCGACTGGCCGTACGAGCACGCCAAGGCGTGGGCCGCCAAGGGCGGCCAGGCCGCCGCGCAGTCCTCCGGTGTCGCCGCGCTGGTCAAGCAGACCGAGGGCGCGATCGGCTACTTCGAGCTGTCCTACGCGACCGCCAACAGCATCCCGACCGTCAAGATCAACACCGGTGCCTCCGCCCCGGTCGAGGCCACCACCGCCAACGCCTCCGCGGGCATCGCCTCCGCGAAGATCGTCGGCACCGGCTCCGACCTGGCCCTCGACCTGGGCGCCGCGTACACCACCAAGGCGGACAACGCCTACCCGATCGTCCTGGTGACCTACGAGATCGCCTGCGACAAGGGCAACAAGGCCGACACGCTGCCGCTGACCAAGTCCTTCCTGAACTACATCGCGAGCGACCAGGGCCAGCAGAAGCTGTCCGACGCCGGCTACGCCCCGCTGCCGCCGGAGATCGCCGCCAAGGTGCGCACCACCATCGGTTCGCTCGCCTGACCACGCGCGGCGGGGGCCCCGCGGTCCTTCGACCGCGGGGCCCCCGCCGCGTATCCGGTGCACCGCCGCCGGGGGAGTCCGCTGCTCCCCCACCCAGACCGGAGAAACGATTCCCATGACAACCACCGCTCCACCCCCCACCAAGCCCGAGCCGCACCGGGCGACCGGGCCCGTGACCCGGCCCGGTGACCGGATATTCGCCGGCATGGCCCGCGGGTCCGGTATCGCGCTGCTGGTGGTGATGGCCGCGATCGCCGCGTTCCTCACCGTCCGCGCGGTCCACGCCATCTCCAAGGACCACGGCAACTTCCTGACCACCTTCGAGTGGACGCCGAGCCTGAACCCGCCGGTCTTCGGTATCGCGGTGCTGGCCTACGGCACCGTCGTCAGCGCCATCATCGCGATGGTCATCGCCGTGCCGATCGCGCTGGGCATCGCGCTGTTCATCACCCACTACGCGCCGCGCCGCCTCGGCGGCCCCATCGCGTACGTCATCGACCTGCTCGCCGCCGTGCCCAGCATCATCTACGGCCTGTGGGGCGCCCTCTTCCTGGTGCCGCACATGCGCGGGCTGAACCTGTGGCTCGACGACTACCTCGGCTGGACGGTGATCTTCCACAAGGAGGACCCCAACTCCGCGGCCCGCTCGCTGTTCACCGTGGGCATCCTGCTGGCGATCATGGTGCTGCCGATCATCACCAACGTCAGCCGCGAGGTCATCAACCAGGTCCCCAAGATGCACCAGGAGGCGGCACTCGCGCTCGGCGCGACCCGCTGGGAGGTCATCCGGCTGTCGGTGCTGCCCTTCGCCCGCTCCGGCATCATCAGCGCCTCCATGCTGGGCCTGGGCCGCGCGCTCGGCGAGACCATGGCGGTCGCGACCGTGCTGTCCGCCTCGCCGACGCTGTCGGCGCACATCCTGGACCCGGTCGGCGGCACCTTCTCGCAGAACATCGTCGCGAAGTTCGGCGAGGCCGACGACTTCGGCCGGGACGCGCTGATCGCCTCCGGCCTGGTGCTGTTCCTCATCACCCTGCTGGTCAACGGTGCCGCGCGGATCATCATCCAGCGGCGTAAGGAATACTCGGGGGCCAACGCATGAGTGACACGGTCATGGACGCCACGCCGGCCGCCGGGCGTCCCGCGCACACCAAGCTCGCCTCCCGCCACCTGCCCCGCTGGAGCCCGCTGGCGATCGCCGCGGGAGCCATCGTGGTCGCGGTCGCCATCGGCGCCGGCGCCGGGCTCAGCAGCCACATCCAGTGGGGCCTGATCGCCCTGCTGCTGTTCGTCGGCGGCTCGTACGCCATCACCGCGCAGGTCGAGGGCCGCCGCCAGGCCAAGGACCGGGTCGCCACCAGCCTGGTGTGGTCCAGCTTCATCCTGGCCGTCATCCCGCTGTACTCGCTGGTCGAGACGACGATCAAGAAGGGCGCCGGCGTCATCGACGGCACCTTCCTGACGCACTCGATGAACAACGTGCTGACCCTCCAGCCCGGCGGCGGCGTCTACCACGCCATCATCGGCACCCTGGAGCAGGTCGGCATCGCCGCGGTCATCGCGACCCCCATCGGCCTGCTGACGGCCGTCTACCTGGTCGAGTACGGCAAGGGCCGGCTCGCCAAGTGGGTGACCTTCTTCGTCGACGTCATGACGGGTGTCCCGTCGATCGTCGCCGGTCTGTTCATCCTGTCGATCTGGTTCGTGCTGCTCGACAAAGCCCCCGCGAACGGCTTCGCCGGCTCGCTGGCGCTGGCGATCCTGATGCTGCCGGTCGTCGTGCGCTCCACCGAGGAGATGCTCAAGCTCGTCCCCAACGAGCTGCGCGAGGCCTCGCTGGCGCTCGGCGTGCCCAAGTGGCGCACCATCGTCAAGGTCGTCGTGCCGACGTCCATCGGCGGCATCACCACCGGCGTCATGCTGGCCGTGGCCCGTATCGCCGGTGAGAGCGCCCCGATCGCGCTGCTGGTCTTCGGCAGCAACGTCATCAACACCGACCCCTTCCACGACCCGCAGTCGTCGCTGCCGTACTACATCTACGAGCAGTACAAGAACGGCAACGAGCCCAGCTACGCCCGCGCCTGGGGCGCCGCCCTGGTGCTCATCGCGTTCGTGATGATCCTGAACCTCGTCGCCCGGGCCATCGCCCGCTGGAAGGCACCGAAGCATCAATGAGCGGCTCCGCCGCGTGGCCGGTCGCTGACGCGGCCATCCCAGCAGTCAGCCGGACCGTCGTAGAAAAGAAGTGATCCCCACCATGGCCAAGCGCATCGACGTCAGCGGCCTGTCCGCGTACTACACCGCCCACAAGGCGATCGACGACATCTCCATGACCATCGAGCCCGGCTCCGTGACGGCCTTCATCGGCCCGTCCGGCTGCGGCAAGTCCACCTTCCTGCGCACCCTGAACCGTATGCACGAGGTCACCCCCGGGGGCCGCGTCGAGGGCAAGGTGCTGCTGGACGACGAGAACCTGTACGGCTCGGGCGTTGACCCGGTGACCGTGCGGCGCACCGTCGGGATGGTCTTCCAGCGCCCCAACCCGTTCCCCACCATGTCGATCTACGACAACGTGGCCGCGGGCCTGAAGCTCAACGGCATCCGCAAGAAGGGCGAGCTCGACAGCATCGTCGAGAAGTCCCTCAAGGGCGCCAACCTCTGGAACGAGGTCAAGGACCGGCTGAACAAGCCCGGCTCGGGCCTGTCCGGCGGCCAGCAGCAGCGGCTGTGCATCGCCCGCGCCATCGCGGTCGAGCCCGAGGTGCTGCTGATGGACGAGCCGTGCTCCGCGCTCGACCCGATCTCCACCCTCGCCATCGAGGACCTGATCGGTGAGCTGAAGGACCGCTTCACCATCGTCATCGTGACGCACAACATGCAGCAGGCCGCCCGGGTCTCGGACCGCACCGCCTTCTTCAACCTGGCCGCCGTGGGGCAGCCCGGCAAGCTGATCGAGATCGACGACACCGAGCGCATCTTCTCCAACCCGTCCGTGCAGGCCACCGAGGACTACATCTCCGGCCGCTTCGGGTGACCCAGACCGCCGTGCGGTGCTGCATGGCGGTGCCACCGCAAGGCGCAGGCCCCGCTCCCCTGGTCAGGGGGGCGGGGCCTGATACGTGTCCGGTAGGCCGCCGGTACGCGGCCGGCGCGCGGCCGGCGCGCGCTCAGCCGAAGACGAGCTTCACGACGCCGAAGCACGCGGCGGCGACCAGGGCCGCGGCCGGCATGGTGATGAACCAGCCCGCCACGATGTTCTTGGCCACCCCCCAGCGCACCGCCTTGACCCGGCGGGTGGCGCCGACGCCCATGATCGACGAGGTGATGACGTGGGTGGTGGAGATGGGCGCCTCGAAGATGTACGAGGTGCCGTAGAGGATCGCGGCCGACGTCGTCTCGGCGGCGAAGCCCTGCGGCGGGTCCAGGTCGATGATCCGCCGGCCGAGGGTGCGCATGATGCGCCAGCCGCCCGCGTACGTGCCCAGCGACATCATCGCCGCGCACACCAGCTTGACCCAGATCGGGATGCCGAAGCCCTTGCCCGGGTCGTGGATGACCAGCGCCAGCACCACCACCCCCATGGTCTTCTGCGCGTCCTGCAGGCCGTGGCCGAGCGCCATCGCGGCGGCCGAGACGGTCTGCGCGATACGGAAGCCGCGCTTGGCCTTGTGCGGGTTGGAGCGGCGGAAGAACCACAGGATCGCGACCATGACCAGATAGCCCAGCACCAGGCCGACGACGGGCGAGACGAACATCGGGATGATGACCTTCTCGATCACGCCCGACCAGTGCACGGCGATCCCGCCGGCCAGCGCCGCGCCGACCAGCCCGCCGAACAGCGCGTGGCTGGAACTCGACGGCAGGCCGAAGTACCAGGTGACCAGGTTCCAGACGATCGCGCCGGCGAGCGCGGCGAACAGGATGCCCATGCCGGAGCGCCCGGTGGGGGTGTCGATGAGGCCCTTGCTGACCGTCTTGGCGACGCCGCTGCCGAGGAAGGCGCCGGCCAGGTTCATCACCGCGGCCATCGCCAGCGCCGCCCGGGGGGTCAGCGCCCGGGTCGACACGGAGGTGGCGATGGCGTTCGCCGAGTCGTGGAAACCGTTGGTGTACGTGAAGAAGAGCGCCACCGCGACGGTGACGATCAGTGCGAAGGTGTCCACGTAGGTCAGGACTCCTTGACCGCGATGGTCTCCACGGTGTTCGCCACGTGCTCGAAGGCGTCCGCGGCCTCCTCCAGCACATCCACGATCTGCTTGAGCTTGAGCACCTCGATGGCGTCGTACTTGCCGTTGAACAGCTGCGCGAGCAGCTTGCGGTGGATCTGGTCGGCCTGGTTCTCCAGCCGGTTGACCTCGATCCAGTACTCGGTGAGGTTGGACATCGTGCGCAGGTTGGGCATCGCCTCGGCGGTCAGCTCCGCGGCCCGGGCGAGCACCTCGATCTGCTGCTCGACCCCCTTGGGCAGTTCCTCGACGTTGTAGAGGACGACCAGGTCAACGGCCTCTTCCAGATAGTCCATGATGTCGTCGAGCGAGCCGGCGAGGGTGTAGATGTCCTCGCGGTCGAAGGGCGTGATGAACGACGAGTTCAACTGGTGGAAGATCGCGTGGGTCGCGTCGTCTCCCGCGTGCTCCGCCGCCCGCATCCGCTCGGCGATCTCGGTGCGGGTAGCCGAATCGGCTCCCAGCAGTTCCATGAGGAGCTTCGAACCGGTGACGATGTTGTCCGCGGACGCGGCGAACATGTCGTAGAAGCTCGTCTCCCTGGGGGTCAGACGAAAGCGCACGTGGGTTCCTCGGGATACATGGGAGTCGTCTCGTTGATGCTAGGCGCACCATCCGGCCACAGCTAACCGGCGCTTCCAGTGTCGCCCATGGGACAGAGTCCCCCTGACGGGGGATGGCTCGCACACGATATCGATTCGGTAAGATATACCCTCTAGGGGTATAAGGGGACAGAGAGGGCGGACGGCGCGATGGTGGACACGGCGGCGGACTCGGCGACGGGACGGGCGGCGGTGACGGAACCGGTGGCAGGACCGGCGGCGGAAGCGGCTGCGGCAGCAGACGAGATTGTGTCGCCGTCGGGCCCGCATGGCTATAGCCATGACAAAGAGTCCCACCTCAAGCGGCTGCGCAGGATCGAGGGGCAGATCCGGGGCCTGCAGCGGATGGTGGAGCAGGACGTCTACTGCATCGACATCCTGACCCAGGTTTCGGCGAGCACGAAGGGGCTGCAGTCCTTCGCGCTGCAACTGCTGGAGGAGCATCTGCGGCACTGCGTCGCCGCGGCGGCGGTCGGCGGCGGGCCGGAGATCGACGAGAAGGTCGCGGAGGCGACGGCCGCGATAGCGCGGCTGCTGCGGACCTGAGCGCTTCTTCTTTTACGGGTCCGGCTTCGCGTCCGCTTCTTTTACGGGTCCGGCGCCGTCCGGCTTCACGGGTCCGGTGCCGTCCGGCTTCACGGGTCCGGTGCGTACGGCTCGGGGCTAGCAATTGGCGCAGGGGACGGCGGTGCGGTCCACCTCCAGGACCTCGTCGATACGGGCGAAGCTCAGCCGCTCCTCAGCGGCGGTGGACGCGGCGATCATCAGCTCCCCGATGAGCTCGATCTCCGCCAGCGCCACCGGATCGTCCTGGACCGTAGCCCCGGGCGACGGCACCATGTTGCGCATCCCCTCTCCGCCAGGCGTCCCGTCCCCGCGCGCGCTCGCGTACGACCCGGGCGCGGCGGACCTCGGTCCAGCGTAGGGACAACCCTTGCCCCGCCGCATGGCACGTAAGGACCATTTCCGGTGCCCCTCCACCCCGCCGGGCGGGCCATCCAGGAGCTCAGGGGCTCAGGGGCTCAGTGGCTCAGGGGGCAGAAACGATCTTGCCGGTCCAGATGTCCGCGCCCGCCGGGAGGGCGAAGGGCACGGCGGAGCCGAAGGCGTCGTAGGAGGTGGTGGCCTGCACGCCGACGCCGGTGGCCGCCGGGCCGTACGTGAAGTGCTCGGTGAGCTTGCGCAGCCGGCCCTGCGCGTCGAGCCACGCCTCGAACGGCACGCCGGTGACCGCGAAGCCCTTCGCCGCCGCGGCGAGCGGGGTGGCGCCGCCGCCGGCCAGCCGGGCCGCCCGGGCGATGTCCGCGGTGCCGCGCACATGCCGTACCGCGGTGCCGTCCAGCGACTCGGTGCCGACGAGCGTGACGTCGCGCGCCCCGCGCAGGAGCTGCGCCGCGGCGAGCGGGTCGGTGGCGCCGCCGGTGACGAGGTTGCCGTCCGGGAGGGCGGTGGTGTCCACCCGTACCCACTTGCCCTCCGGCACGCCCTCGCCGCGGTCCTTCATATAGAGGGCGCCCGGGGTGAGCAGCTCGGTGACGGGCTTGTGCTCCTGCGCGCCGGCCGCGTCCCGCGGCAGCACCAGGGTGAGCCGGCCGCGGCCGGCCGTGAAGTCGAAGCTGCCGGTGCCGGTGACGGTGACCCAGGTGCCGCCCGAGGCCATCCGCATCTGCGTGCCGACCCGCGCGCTGCCGGCCCGTACCAGCGCGTCCGCCGCGTCCCGCACCGCCGCCGCGGGGTCGCCCGCCGTGCCGGGGGCGCCCGCGCCCTTGGCCTCGCCGCCGGTCGCGGGGGCCGCCGCTGCCGCCGAGCCGCCGCCGGCCGCCGCCCCGCAACCCGCGACCAGCGCCATCGCGCAGCCCGCGGCGGCCACCGCGCCCGCCGTACGGGGGAGCCGCCGCCTGCGCCGCGCAGCCGCCAGGACCGCCGTGGACTTCGCCGCCACCATCCCTGCACCATCCCCGTCCGCGCGCCTGGGCCTCACCTCCGTAACGACGGTCGGAAGCGCACCGTCACGCCCGTTACCGTGGAGTCGTGCCTCAGCTCCGCAGCCAGGACGACCGCGGCGAGCAGACCGGCGGCGGCACCGGCCACCGCACGACCGTCGTCGAGCGCGGCTCCTTCGTCACCGCCCGCTGCTCCTGCGGCTGGCGCGGCCCCGCCCGCCGCGCCCGCGACCGCGCCAGACGCGACGCCGCGGACCACACCCCCGACTGACACACCCTCGCCCGCGGGCCCCTCACCGCCCGGTGGGATTGCCGGCGGGGAAAGCGCCGGTGGAGCCGCGCAACCGGCATCGGCCTTGTCACGTCTTGGACTTGCAGAGTCCTCGGACGCCGGCGGTGTCCGGCCTGATTGCGGCGGTGAACGCGTGAACGTCCCGGCACCCGAGCCCCGGCCCGCGGCCCTTCCCGGTGTGCGGCGGCGTACCGCGCTCGCGGCGGGCGGCGGCGCCCTCGCCGCCGCGTGGCTCACCGGATGCGGCCCCTCCGACGACGGGGCCGGCGGGGCCGGCGGCTCCGCGGACGGCAAGGGCGGCGGCACGCCCGGCAGCCCGCCGGCCGCCGCCTCGCGCACGCCCGCCCCGCGCACCTCCCCCACCACCGCGGACTGGTCCGCGCTGGCCAAGGACCTGCACGGCACCCTGGTCCGGCCGCAGGACGCCGGATACGCCACCGACCGGCGGCTGTACAACACCCGCTTCGACGGCCTGCGCCCGGCGGGCATCGCCTACGTCAGCGGCGCCGACGACATCCGCCGCTGCCTGGACTTCGCCCGCCGCACCACCGTCACGCCCACCATCCGCAGCGGCGGCCACTCGTACGCGGGCTGGTCCAGCGGCGACGGCCGGCTCGTCATCGACGTCTCGAAGCTCAACACGATCTCGGTGGACGGCGGCCAGGCCACGATCGGCGCCGGCGCCAAGCTCATCGACGTCTACGCCACGCTCGGCAAGCACGGCCGCACCATCCCCGCCGGCTCCTGCCCCACCGTGGGCGTGTCCGGGCTGACCCTGGGCGGCGGGCACGGCGTCGTCAGCCGCTCGCTCGGCCTGACGTGCGACAGCCTGGTCGGCGCGACGCTGATCACCGCCGACGGCACCGTCCACGAGGTCTCCGCCGACCGCGAGCCGGACGTCTTCTGGGCGCTGCGCGGCGCCGGCTGCGGCAACTTCGGCGTCGTCACCTCGCTGCGCTTCACCACCCACCCGGTGCCGGACGTCGTCACCGGCTATCTGACCTGGCCCTGGAGCCGCGCCGCGGACGTCGTGACGGCCTGGCAGGGCTGGGGCCCGGACCAGCCGGACCACCTGTGGTCGGCGCTGCACCTGGACTGCGACGCGGGCGGCGCGCCCACCGTCTCCGTCCCCATGCTCTCCACCGGCTCGCGCGCCGACCTCGCCGCGGCGGCCGACGCGCTCGCCACCGAGGTCGGCTCGGCCGCCTCCTCGGTGTCCCTGCACCCGCACACCTACGTCGACGCGATGTTCTCCTACGCCGGCTGCGGCGGCTGGTCCGCCGCCCAGTGCCGTCTGGCGCCCGCGGGCCGGCTGGGACGCGAGACGTACACCGCGCGCTCCGACTTCTACGACGCCGACCTGCCGGCGGCCGGCGTCAACGCCCTGCTGGCGCAGGTCCAGCGGCTGGCCAACACCCGCGGCGGCGGCACCGGCAGCGTCGCGCTCACCGCGCTGGGCGGCGCCGTCAACCGCGTCGACCCGGCCGCGACCGCCTTCAGCCACCGCGGCTCGCGCTTCCTCGCGCAGTACCTGGCCTCCGACGCGCTGTCGGCGGCCTCCTGGCTGGACACGACGTACGACGCGATGCGCCGCTACGCCTCGGGCGGCGCCTACCAGAACTACACCGACCCGGCCCTGAAGGACTGGCGTACCGCCTACTACGGCGCGAACGCCGACCGGCTCGCCGGTATCAAGCACACCCTCGACCCGGACCGGCTCTTCGACTTCCCGCAGGCCCTGTGACGGCCCCGGGGCCCGCGGCCGACGGCCGGAAAGCGCCTTGACGCCGGACCGGCCGGCTCGGTCGGGGTGGTCGGGGCAGTTGGGCCATCGCGGCCAGCCCGGGGCGGCCCCGGGCAGCCGGCTCAGGCCGCGAGGTCCTTGTCGTCGGCGCGGTGCCAGTGGTGCGCGGCGGCCGGGCGCGGCCGGCGTGCGGGCGCGGGCCGGGCGAGGACCAGCGCCGCCGCCCGGCCGCCGGCCACCTTGCGGGCCAGCGCGGTGAGCAGCGCGAGCGCCGGCGGCGCGAGCAGCAGCGCGGTCGCCGCGCCGAGCGCGAAGCCGCCGACGACGTCGGTCGGGTAGTGGGTGCCGAGGTAGACCCGGGTGAAGCCCTCGGCGAGCGCGACCGCGATCGCCGCGACGCCGACCCGGCGGTTGACCATGAACAGCCCGACCGCGACCGCCGCGGTGATCGCGGCGTGGTCGCTGACGAAGGCCATGGTGTGGTGCCCGGGCGCGAGCACGTCGAGCCCGTCGTGGTCGACGGACGGGCGGGGGCGGCGCACCAGCGCGCGTACGGGGATGTTCAGCAGCGCCGCGAGCCCGGCGGCCAGGCACGCCCACGCCACGCCCGCGACGGCCGCCGGCGCGTCCGGGGACCGGCGGGCCAGCCGCCACCAGCACCATCCGGCCAGCAGCGCGCTGAGCGCGACCAGGCCGTACTCGCCGGCGAACTCCACGGCGCGGTCCACGCCGCGCGGCGCCTGCTTGGCGAGGTCGTTGATCGATCTGAGCAGGGATACGTCGGGGTTAGCGCTGTCGTCGGCGACCTGTGCCATAGCGGTGGTGCCCCTCTAACCACTAGCAACTGACCGTGCCTCACGGCTCGGCACGTGCGCAACGCCTGTCGCATGCGTACCAAGCCATTGTCGCCCGTACAACGGCCCGCACTGTACGTAGCGTTCCGGTCTTCGCCAGAAGATCACCATGCTGTTATGCAAGAGTGACCGATACGCCGGGTTGAACGGCAAACCGTGGGCCAGAGGGTGACGCACCGATGACGGTGGGCCGTCCGTACGGCGACGGGCGCGGCTCAGACCGCCGGTTGCGCCGGCTGGGTGGGCAGCGCCTGCGCGCCGGCCTGGGTGACCCGGGTCGCGCCGATGTAGTCCGCGCTGTCGACCGGGTCAAACCTGATGACCGCGCCGGTGTGCGGGGCGTCGATCATGTAGCCGCCGCCGACGTAGATCCCGACGTGGTGGATGGAGCGCGGGTCGTCGAGGTCGGTCGCGAAGAAGACCAGATCCCCGGGCAGCAGGTCGGCGCGCGCCGGGTGCGGCCCGGCGTTCCACTGGTCGTTGGCCACCCGCGGCAGCGTGATGCCCACCGAGGCGTACGCGGCCTGGGTCAGCCCCGAGCAGTCGAACCGCCCGCCCTGCGCCGCCGTCCCCTCGCCGCCCCACAGATACGGCGTCCCGAGCCGCTGCTGGGCGAAGTAGATCGCCCCGGCCGCCTGCTGCGAGGGCGCGACCGCCCCGACCGGCGCGGCGAAGCTCTTCTCCAGGGTGCGGATGCGCTTCACGTAATTCTGCGTCTCGCGGTACGGCGGCACCCCGCCGGCCTGGATCACCGCGTAGGCGCCCGCGTTGTAGGCGGCGAGCATGTTGTCGGTGTTGTCGCCCGGCACGTTCTTGACGTACGAGGCCAGGTCGCAGTCGTACTGCGCCGCCGAGGGGATCGCGTCCTCGGGGTCCCACACGTCGGCGGTGCCGTCGTGGTTGGCGTCCAGGCCGTGGGTCGCCCAGGTGCCGGGGATGAACTGGGCGATGCCCTGCGCGTCGGCCCCGCTCTGCGCGCGCGGGTTCCAGCCGCTCTCCTGGTAGAGCTGCGCCGCCAGCAGCGCCGGGTTGAGCGCCGGGCACAAATTGCCCCAGTCCTGCACGAGCGCCTGGTAGACGTTCGGCACCGCGCCCTTGGCCAGGCCGACCGCGCCGCGCGAGCTGCCCACGAGGCCCGCGGCGGCCGAGTACGTACCGACGACGAGCAGCGCGAGGAACGAGAAGAACAGCCCGCCGCCGACGATGACGCCGAGCCAGATCTTACGCCCCATCAGCGAGCCCTCCCCTCATGCCGTTCGCGCCCTTCGCGCAGGAACACACGTTCCTGTCTCGTTGCCCCACGGTCATGCTCGTGATACACAGAGTAGTCAACCCTGTCCCATCGAACACCGGTCCGTCCACCAGTCTGACGGCTCCGGGCCGGATCACACGGACGATCCGCCGAGAAAGTCGCCGAGCGACGCGCAACAGCGGAAACGTCGGTCAAGATAGATGCTGGCCCCTTGCGCCCCGGCAGGGGAGCCAACTGACAGAGCGGGGTGGTGAGTTACATGTTCGTGGCAGCCCCCAAGGGCGACATCAACACCATCATCGGCGGCATCGCGCCCGACTGGGGACCCTTCGGGTCTCTCGGCCAGGAGGCACGTGTGATGATCGAGGTGGTCATGGCCGTGGCGATCCTGCTGTGCCTGGCCATGGCGATCTGGGGCGCGGCCAAGCAGCGGATCGGCGCGACCGCGCTGCGCGACACCTTCAGCGCGGAGCAGGGCAAGGGATTGATCATCGCCGGGCTGACCGGCGTGTTCATCATCGGATCGCTCGGCACGCTGTTCACCATCGTGTACGGAATGGCCGTGTAGCCGCGCCCGCCGAACCGCCCGTGTCCCGTACCGTCCCGCGACCCGTGCCACATCCCCCCGGAGCCCGTCCCCGGCTCCACCGTCCCACCTGAGGCTGCGTGCTGATGCCCACTCGACCAAGCAGCGGAGCCGTCCGCCCCGACCGTGGCACCCGCACGCCCGCAGCGCCCCGACGGGCGGTCCCGCGATGAGCCTCGGCCAGGACGGACCCCCGACCAGGACCCGGCTGCCCGAGGGCCACGGGACGCACGGCGGCACCCGGCGCCCGCAGCCGCGCCGCGCCCTGGTCACGGTGGTGGGCATAGTCGTCCTGCTGATCGCCGCGCTGGCCTTCGCCAACCGCGGTGACCACCCGTCGTCCGGCGGCGGCGACCCGGCTTCCGGCAGCGGCAGCAGCGGCGGCACATCGGTCGGCGCCACGGCCCAGGGCGGCAAGAGCGGCGCCCACGCCGCGCCGACCGACCCGACCGGCACCGAGCCGGTCACCGGCAAGGGCGCGGCCGGCATCCCCGCCGGCTTCGCCCACACCAGCCAGGGCGCGCAGTCCGCGGCGGCCAACTTCGCGGTCGCGCTGGGCTCGGCCGACATGTTCGACACCGCCCGGCGGCACGGCATCGTCGAGGCGATCTACGACCCCTCGGTCGCCGCGGGCGCGCAGAAGGACCTGGACGGCGCCTACTCCGGCGACGCCCTGAAGAACCTCGGCCTGAACGCCGACGGCACCGCCCCGGCCGGCCTCACCTTCGTCTCCCGCACCGTCCCGGTCGGCACCAAGGTCACCGCGGGCGGCTCCGGCAGCTCCTCCACCACCACCGTCGAGGTGTGGTGCACCGACCTCGTGGGCCTGGCCGGCACCGGCTCGACCAAGCCGGTGGCGACCGCCTGGTTCACCATCACCGAGCAGCTCGTCTGGACGAACGGCGACTGGAAGCTCCGCTCCTCCTCCCAGAAGGACGGCCCCGCCCCCGTCGCCGCCGACAACCAGGCGGCCTCCGCCGACGAAATCGCCGGCGCGGTCCGGGACTACGGAGGGTTCACGTATGCCAGGTAGCCGTCTGCGCCGGTCCCTCACGACCGCCGCCGTCCTCGCGATCAGCGCCATGGCCGCCCCCGCGGCCCTCGCCGACACCCCGACCCCGAGCACGACGCCGACGGCACCGCTGTCCGGGCTGCCCGCGACGGCGACGCCCACCGTGAACCCGTCGGCGACGGCCAACCACGCGTGCGACGGCCTGATCAGCGCCGCCAAGGCCTACTGCACCAAGGGCGACTCCAACGCCCCCGCCAAGGGCGTCGACCCGACCGACAGCGTCGACCCGCTCAGCTCCCTCGCCAGGGGCTGCGGCAACGCCGCCGCGTGGACGATCGACAAGCTCTCCGCCGCGGTGACCAAGACCACCCAGGTCGACTTCACCAACACCGCCTTCCTGCGCCAGTACGCCGTCGTCTTCGCCGCCTCCACGATCCTCACCCTCATCCTGTGGCTGCTCGCGGTCGCCAAGCGCGCGGTGCGCGGGGTGCCGATGACCGAGGCGCTGACCGAGGCCGTGGGCTTCCTGTGGCTGACGGTGCTGGCCTCCGCGTTCACCCCGCTGATCCTCTACACCGTGGTGTCGGCGACCGACGCGGTCACCGACGTCGTCTCGTCGGGCACGAAGTCCGACACCGAGGTCTTCTTCGGCTCCTTCTCCGCCGCCCTGACCAAGGGCACCGACATCGGCGGCGGCCCGATCATGCTGATCGTGGTGTCCCTGGTGTCGGTGCTGGCCGCCGGCGTGCTGTGGCTGGAGCTGGTCATCCGGGCGGCGCTGCTGTACGTCGGCGCGATGCTCGGCACCGCGGTCTACGCCGGCCTGGTGGACAAGAACATGTGGCACCACGTCAGGCGCTGGGCGGGCATCATGATCGCGGTGATCCTGGTCAAGCCGGTGATAGTCGTCGTGCTCGGCCTGGCCGGCGCGCTGTCGTCCTCCGACGACGGGCCCGGTGCCTTCTCCGCGGTCGTCTCGGGCCTGGCCATCATCCTGCTGGCGATCTTCGCGAGCGTCATGATCTACCGCTTCGTGCCGGGCTTCGGCGACGACGTGGTGAATCTGCGCAACAGCCGCAAGGCCAGCGGCCAGAGCCCCGCCGCGGCCGTGATCTCCTCGCCGGCCGCGCTGGTCAAGCAGGGCATCAAGACGCACAGCGCCCGCGGCGGCCCCCAGGAGCAGGCGCAGGGCGGCGGCCCGCAGCCCTCCAACGCGGTCGCGGGCGGCATGGCCGCGCACAGCACCCGTACCGGCGGCCAGGGCGGGGGGGCGTCCGCCCCGCCGCCGCGACCGGCCGGCGGCGGTGGCGGGGGCGGCTTCGGCGGTGCCTTCCGGCCGAACCAGGGACCGAACAACGGCTCATCGCAGGGAGGTGACCGCGGGTGACGACCCAGTCCTTCACCCAGCCGCGCCGCACCTATCTCATCGGCAAGGCCCGGCCCAACGCGATCGTGGGCAAGAACCGGGAGACCGGCGAGATCGTGCTGATCGTGCTCGGCGCGGGCCTCGGCATGCTCAACGGGCTGCTCGTGCCGGTGCTGCTGCTGCGTATCGTCGGCCTGATCGGCTGGCCGCTGCTGGCGCTCGCCGCGGTCTTCCTGCCCTACCGGCGCCGTACGTTCTACCGCTGGTTCGAGATCAACCGCGCCTACCGCCGCACCCTGCGGACCACGCCCACGTACCGCTCGACCGTGCAGGAGGCGGGCACGATGCTCGACGGGCGGGAGATCGAGGTGGGGCCGCCGCCGGGGATCGGGCGGATCAGCTGGCTGTCGGCGCCGTTCGGCCCCGACGAGATCGCGGTGCTGCTGCACGTGGACCGGCGTACGGTCACCGCGGCGATCGAGATCGAGGGCCCGGGCGTGGGCCTGCGCGACAGCGAGGACCAGGAAGCCCTGGTGGAACGCTTCGGCACGCTGCTCAAGCACGTGGCCAACGGCGACGGGTTCGTCACCCGGCTGCAGATGCTGGCCCGCACCCTGCCCGCCGACCCCGACGCGCACGCCAAGGACGTCGCGATGCGCGGCGACCCGGAGGCGGAGCGGTGGCTGAAGGACTCCTACGAGCAGTTGCAGTCGATGGTCTCGACGTCCTCGGAGCAGCACCGCGCCTACCTGGTGGCGTGCATGCACTTCACCCGCGAACTGGCCGCCGAGGGCAACGCGCTGGCGCGCGCCACCTCGGTGCGCGGCCGGAAGGTCGACAAGGACGCCGGGCTCGCCGCGGTGATGGCCCGTGAGCTAAACGACATCTGCGCCCGGCTCGCCGAGGCCGACATCCGGGTGCGGCAGCCGCTGGGGCAGGCCCGGCTCGCGTCGCTCATCCACTCGATGTACGACCCGGACCACCCGATCGACCACATCCAGGCGATGACCCGCCGCAACGCCTGGCCGGCCGAACTCGACGCGACCGAGCCGACGTTCCTCCAGGCCAAGACGCGCGAGTCGGCGACCCGCGCGCCCTGGCACCACTCGACGGCCTGGATCAAGGAGTGGCCGCTGACCCCGGTCGGCGTGAACTTCCTGGCGCCGCTGCTGGTCCACACCCCGGACGTGATCCGTACGGTCGCGGTCACGATGGACCTGGAGCCGACGGACGTGGCCATCGAGCGGATGCTGACGGAGAAGACCAACGACGACGCCGAGGCCAGCCGGGCGGCGAAGATGAACCGCACGGTCGACCCGCGGGACGTGGCGCACCACGGCCGGCTCGACCAGCGCGGCGAGGACCTGGCCAGCGGCGCGGCGGGGGTGAACCTGGTGGGGTACATCACGGTGTCGTCGCGCTCCCCGGAAGCGCTGGCGCGCGACAAGCGCACCATTCGTGCTTCCGCCGGTAAGTCGTATTTGAAGCTCGAATGGTGCGATCGTGAACACCACCGGGCATTCGTCAATACGTTGCCGTTCGCTACCGGCATCCGCCGCTAGTCGCCGTCACGAGGTTCATGAGGAGGCCGTCGCCATGCCCATGTTGGACCCTCTCGCGGCGCTCACCGAGGCGTTCACCAGCTTCCTGTTCGGCCGGGTCGAGACGGCCCGGCTGCCGGTGCGCACCTCCACGGGCCAGGCGCAGGCGGTCTACCTGCCGACCGCGGCGCCGGGCCTGGGCGACTCCGGGGTGATCATCGGCCGGGAGGTGTACTCCGGCAAGGGCTACATCTACGACCCGTTCCAGCTGTACGGCCAGCAGCTGCCGGCCCCGCACTGGCTGGTGCTGGGCGAGTCCGGCAACGGCAAGTCGGCGCTGGAGAAGACGTACGTGCTGCGCCAGCTGCGGTTCCGGGACCGGCAGGTGGTGGTGCTGGACGCGCAGGGCGAGGACGGCGTCGGCGAGTGGAACCTCATCGCGCAGGCGATGGGCCTGACCCCGATCCGGCTGGACCCGATGGCGGCGCTGGACGGCGGCATCAAGCTCAACCCGCTGGACCCGGCGATCACCGTGACCGGGCAGCTGGCGCTGCTGCGGACCATCATCGAGGTGGCGATGGGCCGCGGCCTGGACGAGCGGTCCGGCTTCGCGCTGAAGGTCGCGCACGCCTATGTGGCCGAGACGGTGACGGACCGCCAGCCGATCCTCACCGACATCGTCGAGCGGCTGCGGCACCCGATGCCGGAGTCGGCCGAGGCGATGAACGTCGACCTGGACGACGTACGGGCGTGGGGCCTGGACGTGGCGCTGGTGCTGGACCGGCTGGTGGACGGCGACCTGCGCGGGATGTTCGACGGGCCGACGAGCGCCGGTATCGACCTGGACTCGCCGCTGATCGTCTTCGACCTCTCCCACATCGACCGCAACTCGATCGCGATGCCGATCCTGATGGCGATCGTCGGGGTGTGGCTGGAGCACACCTGGATCAGGCCGGACCGCAAGAAGCGGATCTTCCTGGTCGAGGAAGCCTGGCACATCATCAACTCGCCGTTCGTGGCGCAGCTCTTCCAGCGGCTGCTGAAGTTCGGCCGCCGGCTCGGCCTGTCGTTCGTCGCGGTCGTGCACCATCTGTCGGACGTCGTGGACGGGGCCGCGGCCAAGGAGGCGGCGGCGATCCTGAAGATGGCCTCCACCCGCACCATCTACGCCCAGAAGGCCGACGAGGCGCGGGCGACCGGGCGGGTGCTGGGGCTGCCGCGCTGGGCGGTGGAGATCATCCCGACGCTCACGCCGGGCATCGCGGTGTGGGACGTCAACGGCAATGTGCAGGTGGTCAAGCACCTGATCACCGAGGCCGAGCGGCCACTGGTCTTCACCGACCGGGCGATGACCGAGTCGTCCTCGCAGCACGCCGCCGACCTGGCCGAGGCGGAGGCCGAGGCGCGGGCGGAGGCGCACGCCGCCGCGCAGGTCGCGCTCGCCAAGCATATGGCCGACGACGCGGTGGCGTGAGGGGCCGGCCGTGGCGGCGCAGAGGCGCGAGCAGAGCGGGGGCGGCGGCCTGCCGGACGGGCTGGTCGTCGGCATCATCGCGCTGCTGCTCGGCGTCACGGTGCTGGTGTGGACGGCGACCGGCGTCGCGGGCCTGCTCTCGCACGGCGCGTGGCCGTCGGACGTGCACTTCACCCGCACCCCGCGGGCGATGCGGGGCCTGATCGGGCAGCCGCACGACCTGCCCGGCGCGTGGCCGGGCGCCAAGCCGTCGGAGCTGCCGGGGCCCGGGCTGTTCTGGGGCATCTTCATCGGGCAGTTCATGGTGCTGTTCGCCGTCGCGGTGTGGGTGCTGAACGTCCTGGCGCGGCTGCGGGCGCGGGCCCGCCGCGGGCCGGTCCGCGCGGCGCCGGCCCCGGTCGCGCAGGCCGGGTCCGGGCCGGACCCTTCCGAGCAGGAGCCCTCGGGGCCGGGGGCTTCGGGGCCGCTGCCCGCGCCGCGCCGCAGGGGCGGCGACGCCGGGTACGGGCCGGGTACGGCGGCGGGTGCGGGTGCCGGCGCGGGTGCGTACGGCGGCCGGGGCAAGGGCGGGGAGGGCGACGGCCTGGACGCGTGGTTCCGCACCGTCCCGCAGGCCGTGCCGCCGCGCCCCGCGGACCCGGTCACCGCCGAGCTGCCGCCGGTCGGCGAGGACCCGCCGCCCGCCCCGCGCGAGGCGCGCCCGCCGGCGCTGGACGGCGGCGAGGTCACCCGCACGTACGCGCTGTTCGCCGGGCCGCGCGGCGACCAGGCCAAGCGGGTCGTGCAGCCGGCGGTGCTGGCCGCGGCGGGCCCGGTGCTGGTGACCACCGCGGACCCGGACACGTACCACCAGACGGTCGGCAACCGCAGCAAGCTCGGCCCGGTCCATGTGTACGACCCGGCGCATCTGCTGGACGTGCCCGGCCGGCTGCGGTGGGCGCCGCACGGCGGGTGCGAGCGGCCGGCGACCGCCGGGACCAGGGCGGCGGCGCTGCTGGCGCCGCTGCGGACCGCGCGGGCCGACGAGGCGATCGTGCACAGCACCGCGGTCACGCTGCTGCGCTGCTGGCTGCACGCGGCGGCGGTCGACGGCCGGCCCTTCCGGCAGGTGCACCGCTGGGCGGCGGGCGGCGCGGCGGCGGCCGACGCGGTCCGTATCCTGCGCAGCGACACGGGCGCGGCGTCCGGGTGGAGCGGCGAGCTGGAGTCGGTGCTGCACGCGCACCCCGACCGGCGGGACGCCGCGCAGGCGCTGATCCGGCAGATCCTGGCGCCGCTGAACTCCGTGCACATCCGCGACGCGTGCAATCCGTCCCGTACCGGCGGCCTGGACGTGGAGTCGTGGGCCGCGGAACTGGGAACGCTCTACGTGGTGGGCGAACGGATCGAGGACCCGCGTTCCCACCTGGGTGCGATGCCCCTGCTCACCGCACTCGTCTCCAGCGTGGTCGAGCACGGCCGGCGCATGGCCGCAGGGTCACCCGCCGGCCGGCTCGACCCACCACTGACCTTCGTCCTCGACGACGTCGCCGCCCTCGCCCCGGTCCCGGACCTGCCCGCGCTGCTCGCCGAGGGCACCACCGCGGGCCTGCCCACCCTCGCGGTGCTGCGCTCCCCCGAGCAGGCCACCGCCCGCTGGCAGGCCCCGCTGTGGCAGGACGCCGACCTGCGGCTGGCCCTGGACGGCGAGGCCGCGGCGAGCGTGCGCGACGCGATCCGGCTCCGCTGAGCCGCGCATGCGCCGGGCCGGGCGTGCGCTGAGCCGCGCATGCGCCGGGCCGGGCGTGCGCCGGGCGCCTTTCCCTGGCCGGGCGCCCACCTGGCACGTAAAACCCCAGGAGCGCTCCCCGGCGGGCCTGTTACCGTGCCAGGGCCGACCGCGGGACTTCGTCGCGACTTCCGGAACCTGCCTCTGAAGCAATGATTCGCAGCTCGCGCCCTCACTCCCCGGTCGGCAACCCCCGCACCGTTGCCCGCGCGTTGGGAGTCCGCCGATGCCCGCCGAGGGACTGGTCGCCGCCGAGGACGTGCTGCTGTTCGCCAATGCCGCGATCACCGCGACCGCGCAGCGCGAATTCCACGGCGGCGCGGCCGAGCAGCGCATGTCGCTGGACTTCTTGCACGCCTACATGCTCGGCAACTACCGCGACCTGTACGCCGCCGTGCTCGCGCTCGGCATCAACGACCACAACGCGGCCCTGGTCATCCACGGCCTGCTCGCCACCGCCGGCGAGGCGACCCCGCGGCAGCGGCACCTCGAAGGCCGGCTCATCGCCCGGCGGTTCGCGCTGCTGCCGCCGCAGCGCGGCTACGCGCTCGTCGCGGCGCTGCGCGAGGCGAAGGTCAACAACCGCCGCACCCGGGCGATCGTCCGCGACTGGCTGGCCGCCCGGCCCGACCTCGCGCTGGACGCCGTCAAGTACCGCACGGGCCTGAAGACCGCGCTGCGGCACGCCCATCTGCCGCCGCCCAGCGCCGAGTTGGGCGACTTCCTGTTCCGCCCGCGGGCCCGCGCCCGCTACACCGCGCCGCTGCTGGACACCTGGCGCCGCGCACATTACGAGCAGGGCGCCGTCCACGAGCTGCCGTTCACCGTCGCCGAGGGCTTCGCGGCCCGGCACGGCATCGCGCGGGCCGCCTTCCTGGAGCGGATCGCGCCGCGCATGACCCGCGGGGAGCGGCTGCGGCTCCAGGAGTCCGCCCGCCGCGAGGGCGCCGCCGCGGTGCGCGCCGACCTCACGGCGATGCCGCTGACCCGGCTGGCCTCGTACGTCCTGGGCCTGCCGCTGCCCGACCGGGCCGCCCGCCGCGCCGAGCTGACCGCCGCGCTGCGCGCCGCCGCCCGGCGGGCCGCCGGGCCCGAGGCGGGGACGTGGGGGCGGGTGGCGGCGGTGCTGGACGACAGCTTCTCCGCCTACGCCTCCGGCCACAAGCGCCGCCGCCCGCTGGCCGTGGCGCTGGCCGCGCACTTCCTGCTGGCCGAACTCGGCGCGGCCTACGCCCCGTACTGGACCTCGGGCCGCCGGGACGCGCTGCCGGCCGTGCCGCACGGGGCGACGCCGCTGGGCGAGCGGGTGCTGGACGCGCTGGAGCCGCGGCCGGACCGGCTGGTCATCGTCTCGGACGGCTGGGACAACGCCCCGCCGGGCATGGCGGCGGAGGTGCTGCGGGTCTGGCACGAGCGCCTCGACCCGCACGGCCGGGTCTCGGTGGTCCACCTCAACCCGGTCTACGACGCGGACACCTTCACCGTCCGCCGCCTGTCCCCCACCGTCCCCACGGCCGGCATCCGCGACGCGGAGGACCTGCCCGTGCTGACCGGCCTGGCCCGGTTCGCCGCCGGCCGCACGGGCCTGCCCGAGCTGCGGGCCCACCTCGACGCCCGGGTCGCGGCGTTCCTGGCCCCCGTACCCGAGGAAGGCGCCGCCCCGTGACCGCCGCCGCCGAGCTGCGCCTCGACCTCGCGGGGCTGCGCACCGCGCCGGCCCAGGTCTGGGGCGGGATACGCCTGGTGCCGCTGGTCCGCGACGCCCCCGTGCCGGGCCTGCGGCTGCACCGTGAGCAGTACGGCGAGGGGTACGGCGTCGTGGACGTCGCGCCGCACACCGTCTACACCTCGTACATCCCGCACGGCTTCGTCGCCGACTGGAGCGGCGCCGGGGACGCCGCCGCGTACGGCACCCAGCTGCGCGGCGAGCAGGCCGCCGCGTCCACCTCCGCCCGCGTGCCCGTCGAGGCGGTGCCGGTGCGGGTGCACCGCCGGATGGCCCGCCGGCAGGGCCGCCGCCGGCTGCGCTTCCTGCCGCTGCACCTGGCGCTGGAGGGCTATCTGGCACTGCACTTCGGCGGGCCGGCCGTCGCGTGGGAGGAGTGGTCGCAGCGGGCGCTGCGGCGCGGCCTGTCCCCGCGCGTGGAGGAGGCGTACGCGGGCCTGGAGGTGCAGGGCCTCGGCGACGCGCTGCGGGTCTTCGAGATCCACCCGGGCCAGTGCGGGCTGCTCCTCTACACCGCCGACGCCCTCACCGCGGCCTTCGCCGTCCCGCACCCCGACGACTACCGGGCCCTGCACGCGACGCTCGTGCACGACCTGTACGGCGAACTCGTCCACCACTACGCCCTGCTGAGCGCGCCCGTGCCGGACTTCGTGCCGCGGCTGGATGCCGCCGCCGTGTCCTCCACCGCCGACCTGCGGGCGGCGCTCGCCGGGCAGCGCGCCGCCTGGGCCGACTTCCACGCCGGCACGATGGCCGCGGGCCTGCTCGCCCCGGCGTATGCGGCGCGCACCGTCCACCGCGCGGGCGACTTCACCCTGCTGCGCTTCCTGCCGGCCTTCCGGCCGCGCACCGAGAACCACGTCGGCGAGGCCATCACCACCGCCGACGGGCGGCTGGCCTACCTCAAGACGTTCCGGCTGTCGGAGGCCCAGACCCGCCGCGGCCACCTGCTGTCGACCCTCGCGGCCCACGACTGGTCCCTGCCCCGCGCCGCCGAGGCCCTGGGCCGGTCCGAGGCGGACCTGCGCACCCGGCTGGCCGGCGCGGGCTTCGCGGCCCTGCTCAAGCACCGCCCGCACGCGCCGCGCTGAGCCGCGGGCCATCGGCTCGGCCATGGGCGCCGGGAAAGGCACCCCTGCGCAATAGGTGCAGGGCAGCGAAACCCTGCGCCATAGGCGCCGGAAAGCCGGCGGCTACGCAATACGCGCCAGGTCCTCCACCCGTACGGCCCCCAGCAGCGGCTGCCCCGCGGCGAACCGCGCCACCTCGTCCACCGCGTACGCCCCGAGCCGGGCGACCTCCGTGCCCTGGCACCCGGCAATGTGCGGGGTCAGCAGCACATTGCGCAGCCGGTGCAGCACATGCCCCTCGGGCAGCGGCTCGGGGTCGGTGACGTCGAGATACGCGTCGAGCCGGCCCGTCTCGCACGCGCGGGCCAGCGCCTCGGTGTCGACCAGCCGCCCCCGGGCGGTGTTGACGACCGCGGCCCCGTCCCGCAGCAGCCCCAGCCGCCGGGCGTCGAGCAGGTGCCTGGTCTCGGGCAGGTCCGGGGCGTGCACGGTCACGATGTGGGAGCCGGCGCACAGCTCGTCGAGGTCCACCAGCCGCGCCCCCAGCCGCGCGGCCTCGTCCGCCGAGACGTACGGGTCGGCGAGCAGCACCTCGAAGTCCGCGGCGGCCGACGCCAGCCGGGCCAGCACCCCCCGCCCGATGCGGGAGGCCCCGATGACGCCGACGACGGCGCCGTCCGCGCCCCGCCGTTCGGGGTAGCTGGGCTGCACCCCGCGGTGGTAGTCGGCGGCGGCGCCGAGGGTGCGGCGGGCGGCGAGCACGATCGTGGCCATCGTGAAGTCCACGACGGGCCCGGCGTTGGCGTCGGCGGCCGACGACACGCCGATGCCGCGCTCCCACACCACCGGGTGCACATGGTGCTTGACGGTCCCGGCGGCGTGCACGACCGCCCCGAGCTTGGGCAGCCGGGCCAGCAGCGCGGCGTCGACCTCGGGCGCGCCCCACCCGGTGAGCAGGATCTCGGCGTCGGCGAAGGCCGCGTCGGCGGCCGGGTCCGAGGCGTCGGTGACCAGCAGCGGATGGACGTCGGCGAGCGTGTCGAGCCGGGCGCGCAGCGCGGGCGGCAGGACCAGGTCCACGATGTCGCGCCGCATCGCCAGTACGAGCTTCGGCCGTTCCGCCATGTCTGCCCTCAATCGTGTAATCGGTTACTTCCTGATGCATCCAGCCTAGGTCCGCACCCCCCTCGGGTCAACGCTGTCCGGCACAGAGGGGTTGACCCTGCCGTAGTAACCGGTTTAGGTTCCGTCCCACCTTAGGCGTCGAGGAGGACGCAATGGCGATAGCCGAACGGGACGCCACCGGCCGCGCAGGGGCGGCAGGTGCGTCCGGCGCAGACCGACGGGCCGGTCGGAAGGGGCGCGGAACACGCCTCAAACGGCTCCGCAGGGACGCGGCACTGCTGGTGCTCATGGCGCCCGGCGTGCTGTATTTCCTGGTCTTCCACTACGGAGCGCTGGCGGGCAACGTCATCGCGTTCAAGGACTACGTCCCCTTCGACGGCCTGTGGGCCAGCGCATGGGTCGGCTTCGGCAACTTCCAGACCATGTTCGGCGACCCGGACTTCTGGCACGCCCTGGTCAACACCGTCGTGATCGCGCTGCTCCAGCTGGTGTTCTTCTTCCCCGTGCCGATCGCGCTCGCCCTGCTGCTGCACAGCCTGACCAGGGACAGCGTGCGCCGCTTCGTGCAGTCGGTGGCGTACCTGCCGCACTTCCTGTCCTGGGTCATCGTCGTGGCGATCTTCCAGCAGGTGCTCGGCGAGACCGGCCTGCTCAACAACGTGCTGGGCGACGCCCATCTGCACACCGTGAACATCATCGGCAACCCCACCGCGTTCAAGCCGCTGGTGATCGCCCAGGTCATCTGGAAGGACTGCGGCTGGGGCACGATCATCTTCCTGGCCGCCCTCACCCAGGTCGAGGAGCAGCAGTACGAGGCCGCCGCGATCGACGGCGCCGGCCCGTGGCGGCGGTTCTGGCACGTCACGCTGCCCGCCGTCCGGCCGATCATCATCTTGATGCTCATCATGCGGCTCGGCGACATCCTGTCCGTCGGCTTCGAGCAGATGCTGCTGCAGCGCTCCTCGGTCGGCCCGGACGCCGCCGAGATCATCGACACCTTCGTCTACTACAAGGGCCTGGTCGGCGGCGACTACGGATACGCCGCCGCGGCCGGCCTGTTCAAGGGCGTCGTCGGCGCCGCACTCGTCTTTGCCGCGAACAAGATCGCGCATCGCCTCGGTGAACAGGGGGTCTACCAGTGAGCAGCCTCACCCAGGGCCTGCGCCGGACCGCCGGATCCGCCGGCCGGCCGCGCAGGACCAACCGCCCGGCGTGGATGGAGCGCCCGAGGCCGATCACGCAGACCGCCAAGGCGATCGCCCTGGTCGCGGTGGTGCTGCTGGTCACCGTGCCGTTCCTGATCATCGTCGCCACCAGCCTCGCCTCCACCGACGAGGTCGTCGCCAACGGCGGCTGGGTGCTGTGGCCGCAGCACCCGACGCTGCGCGCCTACCACGAGCTGTTCGACGGCGGCATCGTCACCCACGCGCTGTGGGTCAGCGCCGGCATCACCGTCGTCGGCACCGCGATCAGCATGGCCTGCACCATCGGCCTGGCCTACGCCCTCAGCCGCCGCGACGTGTTCGGCGGCAAGCCGGTCCTGCTGCTGATCCTCTTCACCTTCCTCTTCCCGCCCGGCATGATCCCGGCGTTCCTCCTGGTCAAGGGCCTGCACCTGCTCAACAGCTATGGCTCGCTGGTCGCCCCCGTCCTCATCAACGTCTTCAACCTGGTGGTGCTGCGCGGCTTCTTCCAGTCGCTGCCCGACGAGCTGTACGAGGCCGCCCGCCTCGACGGCGCCGGCGAATGGCTCATCCTGCGCCGCATCGTGCTGCCGCTGTCGAAGGCCGCGCTCGCGGTGGTCGGGCTGTTCTACGCGGTCTCGTACTGGAACGCCTGGTTCTACGCCTCGATCTACCTGGAGTCGGACAAGTGGCCGCTCCAGCAGGTGCTGCGCACGTACGTCGTCGGCGGCGCGCAGCTCGCCGACACCGGCGTGGGCGACGCCAGCCAGGTCGCCGCGCCGCAGACGATCCAGATGGCGGTGCTGGTGGTGGCCACCGTGCCGATCCTCGTCGTCTACCCCTTCCTGCAGAAGTACTTCACCAAGGGCGTGCTCACCGGCGCCATCAAGAGCTAGCGAAAAAACCTGACGAAAGGACCTCCCGTGAGTACCCCGTCGTTCTCGCGGCGCTCCCTCCTGCGCTCGATCGCCGCAAGCGGCGCCGCCGTGGCCGCGCCGTCCGTTCTCGCCGCCTGCTCCACCTCGGCCAAGAAGCACGACGTCGGCAACGTCGGCAAGAAGCTCGTGCCGTGGCCCACCTACGTGCCCTTCCCCGGCCCCGCCCCCGACCTGCCCGGCACCGCCGACGGCATACAGCCCGGCTACCTGACGTATCCCAAGGACCTCGCCACCGCCGTGCACGACAAGCCCGGCAAGGGCGAGACGATCAAGGTGATGACGATCACCTACGGCACCCCGCCCAAGCCCGCGGGCCAGAACAAGTTCTGGACGGCGATCAACGAGGCGCTCGGGGTGAACCTCGAATTCACCGTCGTCCCCGACTCCGACTACATGACGAAGATGGCCACCATGATGGCCGGCAACGACCTGCCGGACGTCATCAACTTCGGCGGCGGCCACACCCTGCCCCGCGAGGCCGACTTCGTCGTCTCCAAGTGCGCGGACCTGTCCGACCACCTCACCGGCGACGCCATCAAGGCGTACCCGAACCTGGCGAACCTGCCCACGTACGTCTGGCAGGACATGGGCCACATCGGCGGCCGGCTGTGGGGCGTACCCGTGCAGCGCTCGGCGCCCGGCAACTGCCTGTGGATCAACAACGACGTCTTCACCGCCGCCGGCATGAAGGACGGCTGGACCTCCGACGACTTCCTGGAGGTCGCCAAGGCCGCCACGCACGACAAGAAGTACGGCCTCGGCTCGTCGGCGCCGCTGCTGTTCGGCGAGACCATGCACTCCATGGCGTGGGGCGCCCCGCAGGAGTGGAAGCTCGACGGCGGCGCCTTCGTCAGCGCGTACACCACCGACGAATACCGCGCCTCCATCGAGTACATGAGCAAGCTGCGGCAGGCCGGGCTCTACAACCCCAACGTGCTCGGCACCTCCACCGTGGACTGCAAGACGTTCTTCTACAACGGCACCGTCGGCTCCATGGTCGACGGCTTCGGCGCCCTGAGCACGTCCGTGCCCAGCATCAAGGACGCCTTCGTCCTGGACGCCGCCGTGCCGTACAAGCCGGCCAACGGCGCCAAGCCCGGCATGCAGCGCGCCAAGGGCGCCTGGGGCTACACCGTGCTGAAGAAGACCACGCCGGACCGCGTCAAGCTCATCCTGCGCGTCCTGGACTACCTGGCCTCGCCGTTCGGCACCAAGGAGTACGAGCTCAACCACTTCGGCGTCGAGGGCACGCACTTCACCCGCGACAAGGACGGCTCGCCCATCCCCACCGAGCTGGGCCTGGTCGAGAACCCGGTGCAGCTGCCCGTCAAGTACCTGTGCGACGCCCCGCAGGTCCTCTACATCCCCGGCCGCCCCGACGTCGTCCAGCGCAACCACACCTGGCAGCTCAAGGTCGCCCCGATGCTGGTGCCCAACCCGCGCTTCGGCCTGCAGTCCGCGACCGCCAGCCGGGTCGGCGCCGCCATCGACACCCTGCGCACCGACACCATCGGCTCCATCGTCGCCGGCCGCAAGCCGCTCAGCGCATGGGACGACACCGTCAAGAAGATGCGCGACCAGGGCCTGGACCAGATCGCCGAGGACTACGCGAAGGACTACGCCGCCAACCACTGACCCCGCGCCTGCCCCGGCCGGCGCCCCCACCGACGGGCGCCCCCGCGGACCCGCGAACACCCGCGGGCCCGCACAGGCGCCTCACAGGTGCGCACCGACCCTGCGCACCGGCCCCGCGCCGCCGCACCCGGCCCATTACGCTGGGGCGGCGGCGCCTGGCCGCAACGACGGACCACCGGCACGGGCGACCGGCTCGCCGGCAACAGCGGATGGCGGAGATGGCGGAGACCTCACCAGTGCCGGGCGCCGGCACGACGTCCGGCGGCCCCACGCGCCGCGTCACGATCCGCGACGTCGCCGACCGCGCGGGCGTCTCGGTCGCCACCGTCTCGCGCGTGCTCGCCGGCAACTACCCCACGTCCGCCGCCGCCCGCGCCAAGGTGCTGCGGGCCGTCAAGGACCTCGACTACGTCATCGACGGCCGCGCCCGCGCCCTGGCCGGCACCGGCCCCAAGACCATCGCCGTCATCGTCTCCTCCGTCGACAGCGCCTTCTACGCCACCGTCGCCCAGGGCGTCGAGCAGGAGGCCGCCGCCCGCGGCCGGCTGTGCATGGTGTGCAGCCACGGCGGCGACGAGGCCCGCGAGCTCGCCCTGGTCCAGATGATGCGCGAGCAGCGCTGCGAGTTCGTCGTCCTGGTCGGCGGCGCCGTCGAGGACGAGCGCTACCAGGCCCGGCTCGGCGAATACGCCCACGGCCTGGCCGCCGCCGGCTCCCGCCTGGTCCTGTGCGGCCGGCCCGCCCCCAGCACCGACATGCCCGTCCTCGTCGTCGAGTACGACAACGAGGCCGGCGCGTACGCCGTGGTCAGCCACCTGCTGGGGGCCGGCCACCGCGACATCCTCTACCTCGGCACGATGCCCGGCCACACCACCGTCGAGCCCCGCATCACCGGCTACCGCCGCGCCCTGGCCGACCACGGCCTCCCGCCCTCCGCAGAACGCGTCGCCGGCACCGGCCTCGGCCGCGCCCACGGCTACGCCAACATGCGCCGCATCCTCGCCGAATGCGACGGCCGCCCCCCGTTCACCGCGGTCTTCGCCGGCGACGACCAGGCCGCCGCCGGCGCGATGGCCGCGATGCGCGAGTTCGGCCTGCGCACCCCGGAGGACATCTCCGTCGTCGGCTACAACAACGACGGCCTCGCCCAGGACCTCAACCCCCCGCTGACCACCGTCAACATCCCCGCCTACGAACTCGGCCGCGAAGCCGTCCGCCTCGCCCTGACCGAAGAATCCGCCACCCCCCGCTCCCCCACCCAATCCCGCCACCTCCTGGGCACCCACACCGTCCTCCGCAACAGCGTCCGCCGCCTACCTACTGCGTAGGGGCTCCCCCCGGGGGCCGGGGCCGAAGACCAACGCCCGGAGCCGGCATTTCAGGGGCGCGGGGAACTGCGCGACCAGCCACAGCCGACAGACGATCCCGAGACGACAGAACGAGGCAGCCCGGAGGGACTTGCCCAGCCCCGCCGGGGCTGAAGACCAACGCCCGGAGCCGGCATTTCAGGGGCGCGGGGAACTGCGCGACCAGCCACGGGCGGCGGAAGGTCCCGACCGGGCAGAACGGGGCAGCCCGGAGGGCTGGGGTCAAGCCACCTTGAGCAGCACCTTGCCAGGGCCTGCGGCGCCAGCCGCAAGCGCGGCGACGGCCTCCCCCACCTCATCGAGCGCGAGCTCGCCCGCAACCCCCACCCGCACCCCACCCTGGCCCACCCCCTCAAGCACGCGCCGCGCACTCGCGGCCAACCGCCCCGGATCCGTCCGCGCCAGCAAACTCCCGTTGTACGTCACCGCCGAAACCCCCCGCGCCAAAAGCTCATTCGCCGAGAACCCCACGGAGTCAAAGCTCGCGATGTTCCCGTACATCACCAACCGCCCATGCGGCGCGACCAGCCCCAAGCTCGCCACCCGCACCGCACCCCCCACCGGATCGAGGACCACGTCGAAGAGCCCCTCCCCCACCCCCGCCGGAAAACCCTCCCGCTCCACGACCCGGTCGTACCCGAAAGACCTCGCGTACGCGGCCCGCTCGGGCCCGTGCGCCACCCCCACGACCTCCCCCGCCCCCGCCGCCCGGGCGAACTGCACGGCGAGCGTGCCCACCCCGCCGGCCGCGGCATGCACGAGCACCCGCTCCCCCGGCCGTATCCGCCCCACCTGCTCGACCAGGTCGTACGCGGTGGGCCCCGCCCACCCCAGCGCCGCCGCGTCCCGCAGCGCCGCCGCCCCGACGCCGAGCGCCAGCACCTCCCGCGCCACGACGACCTCCGCGCAGGCCCCGCCGTCGACGAGCGCCACGACCTCCTCCCCGATCCGCCCGGCCGGGACCCCCTCCCCCACGGCGACGATCCGCCCCGCCGCCTCGAACCCCACCACGAACGGCCGCGGCACCGGGAAGTGCCCGTCCCGCAGCAGCACGTCCCCCCACTGCACCCCCGCGTACGCGACCCGTATCGCCACCTCCCCCGGCCCCGGCATCGGCTCCGGTACGTCGTCGAGTCGGTACGTCCCCGCGTCGTCGAGCACGACAGCCTTCATGACCCCAGCTCCTTGCGTTGACTCAGTATCCTGAGACTCCTCAGGCAGCACCGATCCAAGCAGTATCAACTACCTGAGTCAACTCAGGAACATGTGAACCCATGAGAGGCGTGCCCGCCATGACCGACGCACCCGGCGCGATCGACGTCCCCGTCGAAGAGCACCTGTGCACCCGCATCCGCCGCGCGGAACAGGCCCTCATGGCCCACCACGAAGCCGTCCTGCGCGGCTACGGCCTGACCATGACGCAGTACACCGTCCTGCTCGCTCTCTCCCGCGAGGACGGCATGTCCGGCGCCCAGCTCGCCCGCGCCTGCGGCGTCACCCAGCAGTCCATGGCCACCGTCCTCACCACCCTCCAGGGCAAGGACCTCATCCGCCGCGACCCCTCCCCCGTCCACGCAAAGGTGCTGATCGCCCGCCTCACCCCGACCGGCACCGGCCTCCTGGACCGCGCGTACGGCGAGGTCAACGTCCTGGAGCGGCAGCTCGCCGCCGCCTTCAGCCCGGCCGAGCACGCCGCCCTGGTCGACCTGCTCGACCGCGCGACCTCCACCCTGGTCGAGCAGACCCGCCGCGCCTGACCCGCGGCGGGCCCCCGCCCCCCGGGACGGCCGGCTACCGCCCGCGCAGCGACCGGGACAGCCCGAACTCCGCGAGCAGCCCGTTGTCGACGAACCTGGTCATCGCCGCGACCCGGTCGCCCTCCAGCGCCAGCACCATCACCCCGTGCCCATGCGCGATCGGCGACCCGGCGTCCCGCCGGTAGAGCGCGAACGCCGGCTGCCCGTTCGCCCGCAACGGCCGCAGGACGTACCCCAGCCCCTCCCGGAAGACGACCGCCCGCAGGAACTCGGCCACCGGCCCGTACCCCTCGTACTCCAGCTCCCGCGGCGGCATCGTCAGCCGCGCGTCCTCGGTGAGCAGAGCGACCACCGCGGCCACGTCCCCGGCCTCGAAGGCCCGCGCGAACGCCTCCACCACCCGCCGCTCCCGCGCCGACCCCGGCAGCGGCGCCCGCTCCCGGTCCTGCCCCGGCAACTCCGCCGCCAGCGCCGCCCGCGCCCGCCGCAGGGCCACGTTCACCGCATTGTCCGTGGTGCCCAGCATCGCCGCGACCTCCGCCGCCCGGAAGCCCAGCACGTCCCGCAGCACCAGCACCGCCCGCTGCCGCGGCCCGAGCTGCTGCAGCCCCACGACAAAGGCGAGCGACACCGCCTCCCGCGTCTCGTACCGCGCCTCGGGCCCCGGCGCCCGGTCCGGCAGATCCGCGATCAGCCCCTCCGGATACGGCTCCAGCCACGCCGGATCCGCCCGCCGCCGCGACGGCTCCGGATACGCCAACCCCGCCGGCATCGCCCCCACCTCCCGTGGCCGCTGCCGCTCCCCCGCCCGCAGCGCGTTCAGGCAGCGGTTGGTGGCGATCCGGTACAGCCACGTCCGCATCGACGCCCGCCCCTGGAAACCGTCCAGCCCGCGCCACGCGGCCAGCAACGTCTCCTGGAGCAGATCCTCCGCGTCCTGCAACGACCCGAGGATGCGGTAGCAGTGCAGCTGCAACTCCCGCCGATACGGCTCCGTCAGCTCCCGGAACGCCTCCCCGTCCCCACCCCGCGCCGCCTCCAGCACCTCACCGCCGCCGGTCCCACTTCCGCCCTGCCCCGTCTCGGCCGCCATCGCCGGCCCTCCTCACCGCATGAGTCCAGTCTTCTCCGGGTCTCCCCTGATACAGACACACCGCGGCCCGGAAACCTGTCGGGGAACGCGAAAAAGGCCCCGGCTCCGAGATCACTCTCGGGGCCGGGGCCTCCATCAATATTTGTTCGGCGGTGTCCTACTCTCCCACAGGGTCCCCCCTGCAGTACCATCGGCGCTGAAAGGCTTAGCTTCCGGGTTCGGAATGTAACCGGGCGTTTCCCTGACGCTATGACCACCGAAACACCATGAAACACACACCACACACCCACACCAACCCCCGGATCACCCGGGGATA
>NZ_JAATEJ010000025.1 GCF_012034175.1 Actinacidiphila epipremni | reverse complement strand
GGGGGGCGCGCACACCCGGGGTCCGGGGGGGGCCGCGGGGGCGCCCAGGGCGTTGTCCGCCGCCGCAACCGCAGGCGGGCGGCGGGGGGGGCGGCGGGGGGGGGGGGGGGGGGGGGGGGGGCGGGGGGGGGGGGGGGGGCGGGGGGGGGGGGCGGGGGGGGGGGGCGCCCCCGCCGGCGTACGCGGCCGGGCCGGATCCGGGCAGGATGAGGCCATGGCGAACGTACGGCGGCGGGTTTCGGCGGAGGAACGGCGGGTACGGGCGGCGGCCCGGCTGCTGCGGGGTGGCGGCGAGCACGGCGGGGGTGCGGGCGGGGCGGAGGAGGTCGTACGGCAGCTGGTCGCGCTGCACGCGACGGACCCGGCGACGGTGTACTTGTCGGTGGCCGCGCGGCTGAAGGACCCGGCGCAGGCGGTGCCCTTGCTGGACATGGCGCTCTACGGGCAGCCGGCGACGCTCACCCGGATGCTCGCGATGCGCCGCACGATGTTCGTCGTCGAGCGGAGTTTCGCTCCGCAGGTTTACGCAGCCGCGGGGCGCGCGGTCGCGGCGCGGCTGCGCAAAGAGCTGCTGGTTTTCCTGCGGGACGGCGGCGGCTGGGACGAGGCGTGGCTCGACGAGGTCGAGGCGGAGGTCGTGGCGGCGCTGGACGGGCGGCCGGAGAGCAGCGGGGCGGAGCTGTCGAAGCTGGTGCCGAGGCTGCGGGAGCAGGTCGTCGTGGCGCGGGGCAAGCCGTATGAGGCGACGCAGAACGTCGCGAGCAGGATCATCCGGACGATGGCGGCGGAGGGGCGCATCGAGCGGCGGCGGCCCGCGGGGTCGTGGGTCAGCGGGCAGTTCCGGTGGGCGAACGCGGAGCCGCTGCCCGAGGTGCCGGGCGCTGCGGCGCGGGCGGAGCTGGTGAGGGCGTGGCTGGCCGCGTACGGGCCCGGGACGGAGGCGGACGTGAAGTGGTGGACGGGGTGGACGCTGGGCGATACGCGGGCGGCGCTGAAGGCCGCGGGCGCGGAGGAGGTCGAGCTCGGGGGTGGGGTGACGGGGTATGTGGCCGCGGGCGACACGGCGGAGGTTGTGGGGGGTTCGGCGCCCGCGCCGGAGGTTGCGCTGCTGCCGGCGCTGGACCCGTTGGCCATGGGGTGGCGGGAGCGGGGGTGGTTCCTGCCGGAGGGGTCGGAGCGGTTGTTCGACCGCTCCGGGAACATCGGGCCGACGGTGTGGTGGGGCGGGGAGGTCGTCGGGGGCTGGGCGCAACGGGCTGACGGGGCGGTGGTGTGGCGGCTGCTCGCCGATCGCGGGGCGCAAGTTGCCGAGGCGACGGGGGCTGCGGCTGCGGTGTTGGGCTCAGCAATGGGCTCCGCCCGGGTGACGCCGAGGTTTCGCACGCCGCTCGAGCGCGAGCTTTCGCTTTGAGGGTGGGGCCTACGGGGTGCGCCTTGATGTTGTCGGGGGATCGTCCGTTGCGCTGTGGCTGAGCGCGCAGTTCCTCGCGCCCCTTTGCCGCCGGGGTGCCCCTTCATGCCGGCGGGGGATCGTCCGCCGGATCGTGGCTTGGCGCGCAGTTCCTCGCGCCCCTTTGCCTACAGGCTGCCCCTTGATGCCGTCGCCGGATCGTCCGTTGCGCTGCGGCTGAGCGCGCAGTTCCTCGCGCCCCTTTGCCTACGGGGTGCCCCTTGATGTTGTCGGGGGATCGTCCCTTGCGCTGCGGCTGAGCGCGCAGTTCCTCGCGCCCCTGGGTGGGGGCTCCGGGGCGCCGGTGCGGGGGCAAGGGCCCCCAGGGGGGAGCCCCTCCCCCCTAGATGCGGGGAGGGGCTCTTCGTGGGGGTCAGAAGTGGGTCAGTTTGGCCGTGAAGGAAGGGGACTTCAGGTCGGACTGGAGGGTGACGGGGATGGTGGTGGGGCCCAGGGAGAGGGTGCCGACCTGGGTGCCGGCCTTGGCGGAGTGGGGGAGGTCGTGGGAGGGGGTCAGGGTGAGGGGGGTGTGAAGGCCGGGCCAGCCGGGGGTGGTGAGGTCGGCGGCGGCGATGACGGGGGTGGAGCCGCCGAGGCCGTCGTCGATCGCGCCGACCACCGTGCCCTTCTTGACGACCGTCGCCGAGGTCAGGCCGTGCTGGACGGACTCGATGAGCTGCTGGGCGCGGTCGAGGGCGGTCTGGAGGCTGTCGTTGACGGTGACGCCACCGCGCTGCTGGAGGACGACGCCGAGGATCAACTGGTCCTTGCCGCCGACGTTCTTGCGCGCCGCCCACATCAGCGCGCCGCCCGCCGGGGTGCTCGACCCGGTCTTGATGCCGATGACGCCGGGCTTCACCAGGTCGTTGTTGTTGTTGTAGATCCGGCCGACGCCGGGGATGTCGACGTTGGCGAGCGCCACGACCGACCGGAAGACCTCGTTCTGCATGACCGCGCGGGCCAGCTTGAGCTGGTCGACGGCCGTGCTCACCGTCGTCTCCTCGAAGCCGCTCGCCCCGGTGTACGTGGTCTGCGTCATGCCCAGCGTGCGCGCGGTCGCCGTCATCTTCGCGACGAACGCCTCCTGCGTACCGGCGTCCCAACGCGCCAGCAGGCGGGCGATGTTGTTGCCGGACGGCACCAGGAGCAGTTGCAGCATCTGGCGCTCGCTGAACTGCTGGCCCTGCGTCACGTGCGCGGTCGACTCGTCGGTGGACGCGGACTCGTCCGCGGCCTGCTTGTCGACGGTGATGATCGGACCGTTCTGCTTACCGGTCAGCGGATGGTCCTTCAGGACGACGTACGCCGTCATGACCTTGGTGACGCTCGCGATCGGCACGGGGGTCTGCGCGCCGTGCACGCCGAGCGAGCCGACGCCCTCGACCTCGGCGACGGACTGGCCCTGCGTGGGCCACGGCATCGTCTGGGGCAGGGGGGTGCCGGGGAAGGAGTACGAGGACGCCGCCGTCGACTTCAGCGTGGGCGTCGGCACCGGGCGCACCGCCTGGACGATGACGAAGATCACCGCGAGCAGGACGACCAGCGGGGTCCAGATCTTGAACCGGCGCAGGATGCCGCGCAGGAGGGTCGGGCGGGGCGGCGGCGTGTTGGTCAGCTCGGCGAGCAGCTTGAGCGGGGTCGAGCCGGTGTGACCGGAGCCCGGCGGCAGCACCTGGGGCGCCTGGATGCGCCGGGTGCCCTCGGGGCCGAACGGGTCGTCCGCGACCTCGGCGCCCTGGGCGTCGGGGCCGTCGGGGGCCGCGAGCGGCGGCAGCGGTGCCGCCCAGCCGGGCGTCGCGCCGGCGGCGGGCGTGCCGGTACGGCCCACCGGGCGGCCGGGCGCGGCAGCGTCGGGGCGTTCGGCGGGCAGGTCCGAGACGAGGGGGCGCAGCAGCGATTTGCGGATCTCGGCGCGGTGCACCCCCGAGTCCTCGACCTCCGAGGCCGGGGCGGACGCGGCCTTGCCGCCCGCCGCAGCGCGCGGCTCATCCTTGGCGCCGGGCTTGTCCTTGGTGCCGGACTCCGCCTTGGTGACGGGCTCGCCCTTGTCGCCGGACTCGGCCTTCGTGACGGGCTTGCCCTTGGTGCCGGGCTTGTCCTGAGCGCCCGGCTTGCCCTTGGCGCCGTTACGCGACCCGGCAGCCGATACGGCACCGGCGCCGTCCTCGGGCCCGGCGTCCGCCTCGTGCTCGCCCTCGGGCCCGGTGTCCGTGCCCGGCGGCGCATCCGCCGGCTCCTCGGCGGGCGGCTCGCCCTCCGAAGCCGCCCCCGAGCCCCCCGAGCCCTCAGCGCCCTCAGCGCCCTCAGCAGACTCACCCGCCCGGTTGCCCGCCGTCCGGGCGCCCGTTTGCGCCACCGGAGTGCGCCCCCGCTCACCCGGCGGCGCGTCCGCCGGGTCCTCCGCCGGGGCGTCCTGGGGCGGCGCCGGAGCCGGCTCCTCCGCCTCACGGGTTGAACGTTCACTCACCTCAGCCGCATCAGCAGCCTCGTCCGCCTCATCAGCCCCAGGCGCCGGATCACGATTTGGTTCCGTTTTCCCGCCCTCCCCGGAGCCGTCCGCGGGCTCCGCAGGCACCTGCGGCGTAAGCACCGCGTCAGTGGCGTCCACGACGGCTACGTCGCCCGGCGTATCCGCACCGGACACTGCGCTGGACGCCGCGGAGGACCGGCCGGCGCCGCCGGAGCCGGGCAGTTCGGACGAATCCGCGGCGGCGTCCCGGCCGCCCGCGGCGGGCCCGGCGGGCGGCCGTACGGGCGAGGGGCCCGCCACTGACGCCCCACGGGCCACAGCGGGCGTCCCGAACACCACCAGCCTCGGATCCGCGGCCTGCGGCGCGGCTCCCTCCCCCGACATTCCGTGCTGCTTCTCCCTGCCGGGGGACTCGCCCGCCACGCAGACCTCCTCCACGCATCACGCGGGGCGCGCGATGGCGCCCCGCCCCGTCATGACCCACATCCGACATGGTCCCCGCAACCGACCCGCGGCCCGTCTGCGACACCAGCGCCGCCTCCGTAGACGAGAACGACATACCAGCCGGTTCCCGCAGATATGGAAAAGGCGCTCTCGACAGGCCGGTGTGAGAGGCGTCACCCTGTCATTCATCCACGCGGGGAGGCATGGATGGGCAAGAGCCGCAGAACAATTCCGGAAGAGTTGTTGCTGCTCGCCCTGGACCCGACGACCGGGACCACGGCGCAGCCGCAGTCACTCGACCTCGGCCTCGCCGGAGCGCAGCTCGTCGAGCTGGCTCTGGCCGGACGGATAGCCCCTGACGGGGATCGTATCGCCGTGGTGCACCCACGGCCGACTGGAGATCCGACTCTGGACTCCGCCCTGGAGCTGCTGCGCCGTCGCGGCTCTCCGGTGCGGGCGGTCCACTGGATCGGCGGGCCCCGGCTGGGGCTGCGCCAGACGTACCTCGCGCACCTGGAGCGGTGCGGCATGGTGCACGCCGTGCCGGGTCAGATGTGCGGGGTGCTGCCGACCACCCGGTATCAGGCGACCGACAGCGCGGTCAGCAGGGACATCAGAGCCCGGCTGGACAGCGCGATCCGCACCGGCGTACCGCCGGACCCGCGGACCGCGGCGCTCGCCGCGCTCGCCCACTCCGTGGGGCTCGGCAAGCACCTCTATCCGGGCAACGAGGGGCGGTCGTCCCGATCGCGCCTGCGGGACCTGATCAGATACGACCCGATGGGCGGTCTCGTCGCGCACGCCGTCATGGACGTGCAGAACGGTGTGGCCGCGCAGCCCAAGCGGCCACCGGCCCAGGCCCAGCGCACGGTGGGGCACGGCACGATGGCCAGGGCCGGGGCCCGCTGACGTACAGCGCCGACCACGTACACCGAGCACGCCGAGCACATCGAGCACACCAGGTACACCACGTACACCAGGCACACCGAGCACGCCGAGGACCGCGAGCACGCCGAGCCCGCCGGCTGGGCCACGCACCACCGCACGCACCTCCGTACGACCGAGCAACACCCCTACGCACCACGTAACGACGCAAGGGCGGCTGCGGTGCCCGACGGCAGGGTCCGGGTACCGCGCACCGGGTGCACCGGTGCCGTCCGCGGCGCAGATCCCCTCCGGGAGCCGCTGTACCGCGCGGGATGCCGGGTGCCGGACACACGTCCGGGCCCGGTGCCCCGCGCGGTACGTTTTTCCGCTCCGCGGGGGCGCGCGAGGGCGATCCGCGCGCCCCGGCGCAGGGGCCGGGCAAGCTTGTTACGACCATTCGCCAGCGCGGTGATGACCGCTAGTGGCAGGCTGCTGACCATCAGTACGGTTCAGCGTGGAGGTGCAGTCCCTGTGGTCGCCAACGTCAACCCCACCGTCAGGCGCCGCCGGTTGGGTTCGGAGCTGCGCAAGCTCCGCGAGGAGAAGGGGATGACGGCCGAGGAGGTCGCGGCCCGGCTCCTGGTCTCCCAGTCCAAGATCAGCCGCTTGGAGAACGGCCGCCGCAGCATCAGCCAGCGCGATGTACGCGATCTGTGCGGGGTGTACGGCGTCGAGGACATGCGCATCGTCGACTCGCTGATGCAGATGGCCAAGGAGTCGCGCCAGCAGGGCTGGTGGCACGCCTTCGGCGACATCCCGTACAGCGTCTACATCGGCCTGGAGACGGAGGCGGCGAGCCTGCGGGTCTTCGAACCGCAGGTCGTGCCGGGGCTGTTGCAGACCCCGGCCTACGCGGCGGCGATGATCGCGGGCAACCTCCCGGAGGCGACACCGGAGCAGGTCGACAAGCGGGTCAGCGTCCGGATGCGGCGCCAGGAGCGCATCACCGATCCCGACGCGCCGCTGCGGCTGTGGGCGGTGGTGGACGAGGCCGCGCTGTGCCGCAGGGTCGGCAGCGCCGAGATCATGCGCGAACAGCTCGACAGACTGGTGCAGTTGAGCCATCTGCCGCATGTGACGGTGCAGGTGCTGCCGTTCGACGCGGGCGCCCACCCGGGGCTCAGCGGGCAGTTCGCGGTGCTGGAGTTCACCGACGCGACGGACGCGACCGTGGTGTATCTGGAGGGCGTCAACAGCGACCTCTACCTGGAGAAGGACACCGACGTGCAGGCGTACAGCGTGATGTACGAGCACCTGCGGGCACAGGCGCTCAGCGCCGAGGCGACCCGGCAGTTCATCGGCGAGGCGGCCGAGCGGTATGTCTGACTCCGCTTGCTGAAGGCGCGCACGGTACAGGTTGGGCTACGCAACTGGCAAGGGTTGCAAGGAATATGCCACCTGGTCGGGTGAAGGACTCCCGCTGCCGGTGATGTCGGCGAGTAGCGTCGAACGCAGTCAGGCAGTGGTGTACACCTCCTCTCCACAGCTCCATCACGAAGCGGAGTACACCCCGCCGCCGTCACCAGCACAGACCGGAGCAGAGATGGCAATCAAGCTGGGCAGCACCCCCGAGTGGCGGAAGTCCTCGCGGTCCACCGGCAACGGTGCCTGCGTCGAAGTGAAGTCCCCGGCCGCCGTGGCCGTGGTGGTCCGCGACTCCAAGGACCCCCAGGGCCCCGTCCTCACCTTCTCCCCCGAGGCATGGTCGTCCTTCGTCACCGACGTCGACCACGGCGCGTTCGACCTCCGCTGATCCGCAGGCACAGCGCCACCGCACCACCGCACCACGCACACAACGCAGTTCAGCACCTCAGCACCTCAGTACGTGGGCAGCAGCTCAGCAACATATGAGCACAGCAGCTCAGCAGCACGTGAGCACAGCACCACCGACAGAGCCCTCTCGACCGGCCGCCGTCCTGGCCGAGAGGGCTCGCTGCTTTTCGCGGGCCCGCCGGCGACCGGATCGTGAAAAGTACCTGGACATTACAACGACACTTCGTAGGCTTCCGCCATGACGCCGACCGCCGCCGCCCCGTCCTCCCCCGCCGATGCCGACGCAGAGGCAGACGCCGCCGCCCTGCCCCGGCTCGCCGCGCGCGCACGGGACGTGGGCGCCTCGCCGGTCCGGGAGATCCTGGCGCTCACCGCCCGCCCCGAGGTCATCTCGTTCGCCGGCGGCCTCCCCGCCCCCGAGCTCTTCGACGCGGCCGGCCTGCGGGCGGCCTTCGACCGCGTGCTGGCCGAGCGCCCGCGCACCGTCCTGCAATACGCCACGACCGAGGGCGACCCGCAGCTGCGCCAAGTGGTGGCGGCCCGGCTGAGCGCGCGCGGCCTCGCGACCGGGCCCGACGACCTCGTCGTGACCGGCGGTTCGCAGCAGGGCCTCACGCTGCTGGCGACGGCGCTGCTGGAGCCCGGCGACGTCGTCCTGGTGGAGAACCCGACGTATCTGGCGGCCCTGCAGTGCTTCGGCTTCACGGGCGCCCGCGTCGTGCCGGTGCCGACCGACGCCGACGGCGTGCTGCCGGACGCGCTGGAGGAGCTGGTGCTGCGCGAGCGGCCCAAGCTGCTCTACCTCATCCCGGAGTTCCAGAACCCGACCGGCCGCACGATGCCCGCCGCCCGCCGGCGCGCGGTCGCGTCGGTGGCCGGCCGGCACGGCCTGTGGATCGCCGAGGACGACCCGTACGGCGAGCTGCGCTTCGAGGGCGAGCGGGGGCCGTGGATCAGCTCGTACGAGGCCGCGGGCGACCGTACGGCGCTGCTGGGCAGCTTCTCGAAGGTCATGGCGCCCGGCATGCGGCTGGGCTGGCTGCGGGCGCCCGAGGCGCTGCGGCGGCCGTGCGTGATCGCCAAGCAGGCGGCGGACCTTCATACGTCGGCCGTCGACCAGGCCGCCGCGGCGCGCTACCTCGCCGACCACGACCTCGACGTGCATCTGGACCGGGTGCGTACGGCCTACCGGGCGCGCCGGGACGCGCTGCTGGCGGGGCTGCCCGCGGCGCTGCCGGCCGGCAGCACGTGGAACCGCCCCGAGGGCGGGATGTTCGTGTGGGTGCGGCTGCCCGACGGCTACGACGCGACGCGCCGGCTGCGGGCCGCGATCGCCCACGACGTGGCCTATGTGCCGGGCGCACCCTTCTACGCGGCGGCGCCCGATCCGGCGACGCTGCGGATGTCGTTCACCACGCACACGCCCGAGGAGATCGCCGAGGGGCTGCGCCGGCTGGCGCCCGCCTTCGGCTGACCGTCCCCGCGGCCCGCGCGCCGCGCGCCCCCTTCCGTGCCGTACGGGACCCGCTCCCGTACGGCGCTGCGTCGTCGGTCCCGCGCGGGTCGCCGCGTGGTCCCGTGGCCCTTGGCCCGTGGTCCCGTCCTGCCCGCGTGCAGCGAAGTGCCCGCTCATGGTCGGCGGGCGGTCATGGGCATCACAATGCCACCACAGGCAAAGAGAACGTAAAATCGTTCGTCTTGTTGACCTGGATTCAGACTCGTGAACGTCGAATCCCTTGACCGCCGCTCCGCGGCAACGGTTCAATCCCCCAAGTCCCCACTCCCGCACGGGGGCGCACCGCCCGGTGACGTGTCGCAGCGAAGTGCCCTCCCGTTCACAAGGCGGACCCCTGGAGGGGACGATGAACAGTCTCGACTGGACCGTGCTCATCGCGTACTTCGGTGTGATGGTGGCGATCGGCGTGTGGTCGCACAGACGGGTCGGCGACGTCGGCGACTACTTCACCGCGGGCGGGCGGATGCCGTGGTGGCTGTCCGGCATCTCGCACCACATGTCGGGCTACAGCGCGGTGATGTTCACCGGCTACGCCGGCATCTCCTACCAGTACGGCGTCACCTCCTACGTCACCTGGGCGCTGCCCATTGCCGTGGGTGTCGCGATCGGCGCGAAGACCTTCGCGCCGCGGCTGAACCGGGTACGGGCCAGGCTGCATGTCGCCTCGCCGCTGGAATACCTCAGGACCCGCTACAACCTGACCACGCAGCAGGCACTCGCGTGGTCCGGCGTGCTGCTGAAGATCGTGGACGTCGGCGCGAAGTGGGCCGCGATCGCCACCCTGCTGTCGGTGTTCACCGGCGTGACCCTCACCCAGGGCATCGTCATCACCGGCGCGATCACCGCGGTCTACTGCACGGTCGGCGGGCTGTGGGCCGACGCGCTCACCGAACTGGGCCAGTTCGTCATCCAGTTGGTGGCGGGGCTGGCGATGCTGGTCGCCGCGCTCGGCAAGATCGGCGGGATCAGCGGCATCTGGAACGTGTGGGACGAGCCGGCGCTGCGCCACCACGGCCACCCGACCGCGGGCCCGTACACGACGGTCTTCCTGATCTCGTACCTGTTCATCAAGACCTTCGAGTACAACGGCGGCATGTGGAACCAGGCCCAGCGGTACATGGCGACGGGCTCGGCGAAGGAGGCCACGCGCGGGGCCGCGCTGTCGTCGGCGCTGTGGTTCGTGTGGCCGGTCGTGCTGTTCTTCCCGATGTGGGTCTCGCCGCTATTGGTGCACGCGAAGAAGCCGGACGGCTCGGACTCCTACGCGCTGCTCACCGAACAGCTGCTGCCGCACGGGCTGTTGGGGCTGGTCGTGGTGGGCTTCTTCTCGCACACGATGGCCATGTGCTCCTCGGACGCCAACGCCATCGCGGCCGTCGTCACGCGGGACATCGCGCCCGCCTTCTCGCGGCAGGCGCGGCAATGGACCGCGCGGGTCGGGCTGATCGCGGCGCGGGTGACGACGCTGGCCTTCCTGGGGCTGTCGATGGCGGTGGCGACGCAGGTGAACTCGCCGACGTTCAAGGACATCATCACCGTCGTGATCAAGTGGGTGGCCGGGCTCATGGGGCCGATCGCGATCCCGTTCATGCTCGGCCTGCTGCCGCGCTTCCGCCGCTCGGGACCGACCGCGGCGCTCACCAGCTGGGCGCTCGGGCTCTTCGCCTTCTACCTGGTCAACTACCCCATCAACGACGCCGTTTCGGGCGGGGTGAACCTGGAGTACCAGATCGCGCTGCCGCTGGCGGTCTCGCTGGTGCTGTACGTGGCGGTGGGGTGGATCAGGCCCGAGGACACCCCGGAGCGGGACGCGGTGATCGCCGCGATCAACTCCGAGGAGGAGGCGCCGGCGGCGGTTGCGGTGGCTCACGCCGCCGGGTAGCGGTCCAGCCATGCCGGGCTGGCGCCCGCGGGGCCGTGCAGGGCGGGCGCCTGCGTCATCTCCATGGCGAAGTCGTCGGCGAGCTGGAGGATCGTCGCCCGGCCCTCCAGCTCGGCGATCCACGCGGGCGGCAGCGCGGTCTCGCCGTGCTGGACGCCCAGCAGGTTCCCGCACACCGAGCCGGTGGAGTCGCTGTCGCCGGAGTGGTTGACGGCGAGCAGCAGCCCGTGCCGGACGTCCTCGGCGACCAGCGCGCAATAGACGCCGATCGCCAGCGCCTCCTCGGCCGTCCAGCCCTCGCCCAGCGCCTCCACGCGCTGCGGCGAGGGCAGCCCCTGCCGGACGGCGCCCAGGGCGCTCTGCAGGGCGTCGGTGGTCTCCTGGTGGCCGGGGCGGGCGCCGAGCAGCGCCAGGGCGTGCTGCACGGAGCCGTCCAGCGCCTCGCCGCGCGCCAGGCCGTGGATGATGACGGCGAACGCGCCCGCGGCGAGCTGCCCGGTGGGGTGGCCGTGGGTCTGCGCGGCGCACTCCACCGCGAGCTGGAAGACCAGTTGCGGCTCCCAGCCGACGAGCAGCCCGAAGGGCGCCGAGCGCATGACGGTGCCGCAGCCCTTGGAGCCGGGGTTCTTGGGCTCCTCCAGGGTGCCCATGCGGTCGTCGGCCAGGCCGCTCAGGCACGCGTTGCCGGGGGCCCTGCGCGCGTAGAGCCACTCCTCGCGGGCCAGCCAGCCGGCGTCCTTGCGGCGCTCGTCGGGGCCCCACTCGCTCTGCGTGGCCGACCAGCGGCGGTAGGCGCGGTGGACGTCGGTGGGCGGGTGCCAGGCGCCGGTGTCCCGGCGGACCTGGGCGCGTATCAGGCCCTCGACGGTGAAGAGCGTCATCTGCGTGTCGTCGGTGACCGCGCCGCGCCTGCCGTAGGCGGGCACGTAGTCGACGACGCCGTCCGGGCCGTGGGCGGACTGGATCGCCTGCAGGGACTCGAACTCCACGCCCGCGCCCAGCGCGTCGCCGATGGCCCCGCCGAGCAGGCAGCCCCGGACGCGGCTGCGGAAGTCCTGCTGCTGCGCGCGTCCCCAGACAGCGGTCAAGGCGGTCCCCTTCGATCTGCCCCCGATCGGATCCGTTCTGGGGCTGCACGATAGCCGACGTAACCAGGAGCGGAAGAGGGGCGCGAGGTTGATACGGGTTGTCCCGGAAGGTGCGGCTCCGGGGGGATGGCGGGATATCTCCCCGGAGCGCGCTCCGGCGCGTTCACAGGCGCTCGGGCGGGGGCTCGGCGCGGGCTCGGGTGCCGGCCCGGGTGGGGCTCGGGCGCGGGCCCGCCGGACGGCTCAGCGCACGGAGAGGACGCCGATCGCGTTGGCCACGGGACGCTCCGCCCCGCCCGTCGGGTGGTTGCGTACGGTCGCCCCGGGCGCGCCCGGCGCGCGGGTGACCAGGGTGGTGGAGCCGCCGCCGTCCAGGTTGACGGCGTTGTCGCAGCCCAACTCGGCCATCACGGTGGCCAGTTCGGCGACCGTCAGCCCCGCGTCGGATTCGGCGCTGCCGTCGAGCGCGAGCAGCCGCAGCGTACGGCCGCCGTCGCCGAAGCCGGCCGCGCTGCGGGTCGCCGCGGTCTTGTCGTCGAGCCCGGCGAGCGGGGCGCCGGCGCGCAGCACCGGGAAGCCGCCGACGGCGAAGGCGTACGGGACGCGGCTGCCGGCCGCCGCCAGGTGCTCCTCGACCCGGACCCGGTCGCCGACCTTGAGCGTACGCAGGGTGTCCGCGCCGGCGTCCCGGCCGAGCAGCACCGTCGTGCCGCGCGGGACCTGGCCCGTACCCGGCGCGCCGGCGGTGGACACGACGTGCCCGGCGCGTACCGCGACCTCGTAGGTGTCGGTGCTGCACCCGGCCGCGCGGGAGGTGTCGCTTCCGCACACCGCGCGCTGCCGGGAGGTCGTCCCCCAGTCGGCGGTGTACGCGCCGATGCCGCCGACGGGCAGCGCGTACTGGTCGAGGCCGCCGAGCGGGTACGTGCCCGCGGCCGTGCGCACCTGCCCGCGCAGGGTGAGCGTGTCGAGCCGGGCGCGGCGGTCGGCGCCGACGCCGAGGACGTCCTGCGTCGTCTCGCCCTTGGGCAGGGCGGGGCCAAAGCGCTGGGCGTCCGGCACCGCGGCCTTCAGCGCCCGGCCGGCGGCGATCTCCGGTCCCACGGAGGAGCCGGTCGCGGTGACGCCGGGGTGCTGGCTCTCGTCGATGTCGAAGAAGTCCCCGTTGACGGCGGCGACCGCCCCGCGCGAGTCCGCCAGTTGCGACACCGCTGCCCTTGCCGCGACGGCGCCCGGGGTGAGCAGGTCGACGCGGACCCGCGGGTCGCGCAGGTCCACCGTCACGACGTGGCCGTGGACGGTGCCGGCCGCGGCGGCCACGGTGATCTCCTGATACTCCACGCCGTGCGCCAGCCGCTCGCTCTGACTGTACGTCACCGGTCCGGCCGCGGCCCGCGCGCCGCCCGCGCCGGCGAGCGCGCCCACCGCCGCGAGCGCCAGTGCCGCCGCGCCCGTGCCGAACCGGCGTCGCCTCATGTCACGCATGTCCCCTCCGTATTGTTCCGTCTCGTTCCGTCTCATCCGCCTCTGTCGTCGGCCCGACTCCATCACTCCCCGGGCACGCGGGCGCCGACACCGGATGACGGCGTCGTGAAGTTCCGTGCGGGCAGGGGGTGTTCAGACCTCGCGCGGCGCCGGCCGGACGGCGTCGGGGGTCTCGGCGTAGGGGCCGAGCGCCTCGGCCCACGCCAGGACCGCCGCGGGGTTCGCCAGCAGCGCGTCGAGGTCGGCGGCGGCCTCGGTGCGATGGCCGAGCTCCAGATGCGCGACCGCGCGCAGGATGCGGTGGCCGAGCTCGGGGGTATCGCTGACGGCCATGCACGCCTCGACGTCGATCAGCGCCTCGGCGGGCCGCCGCAGGTGCAGCAGCACCATGGCGCGGTAGTCGCGGGCCCGGATGTCGGTGGGGTCCGCCTCGACGACGGTGTCCAGCTCCAGCACCGCGTCGGTGTACCACCCGGTGACCATGAGCGCGCCGCCGAGCTGGGTACGGATGTGCGCCGCGCGCGGGTGCCCGGGTTCCGCGGCGAGCGCGGCGGTGTAGTCGGCGACGGCACGGGCCGGGTCGCCGGCCGTCCAGGCGGTGTCGCCGCGGCCGGAGTACAGCAGGAAGCTCCGCAGGCCCAGGTGCTCGGCGCGGTCGTAGTCGGCGAGGGCGGCGAGCGGGTCGCCGGCCTGCCGGTGCGCCCAGGCGCGTACCGCGTACATCAGCGCCCGCCGGTCGCGGTCCTGGCCGCCGCGCTCCAGCAGCACGGTGAGCGCCCGGGCGGCGAGCCCGGCCTCGGGCGCGGGTACGGTCCCGGGCCGCTCGCCGTAGACCTCCCGCAGCGCCCGCGCGAGCGCGCCCAGCTCCGGGGCGTCGGCGTCGTCGGCGGCGTCGGTGAGCATGCGCACCCAGCGGCGGGCGGTCTCGGGCCCGGCGGTGCAGGCCCGGGCGAGGTGCGGCAGGGCGCCGGGCAGCGCGGTGCGCGGGTCGGCGCACAGCTCGTGGTACGTCTCGTGCAGCCGGTGGTCGCGCCAGCCGGGGTCGGCCCACAACTCCCCGACGCCCCGGCCGCCTTCGGTGCGCTCGCGCCAGCGGCCGTAGCCGGCGGCGAGGCGTTCGTGCTGCTCGCGCCAGCGCTGCGGGGCGCGGGTGCGGCGCAGCCGCAGCATCTGGGTGCGGACGACGTCGTGGTAGCGGGCCCGGCCGGCGTGCTCGGTGACGAAGGGCAGGCCGCGCAGCCAGTCGTAGCGGTCGGCGGCGCCGGGGGCGTCGTCGGCGACGGCGAGCCGGTAGACGTCCTCGTCCAGGTGCAGCGGGAGGGCGGCGGCGAGCGCGGCGGCGCGGGCGGCGGGGTCGGCCTCCCACTTCAGGAAGCGCTCGACGGCGGTGTCGGCCGGGTCGCCGACCGCGTCGGGCCCGGCGGGGCGGGTCGCGGCGAGCGCGCCGACCAGCACCGGCAGGCCCCCGGTGAGCCGCAGCACCGCGGCGACGACGGCCTCGTCGGTGACGCCCTTGGCGGCGAGCAGCTGCCGCGCCTCGGCGTCGGTGAACGGCCCGAGCGGCACCCGGGTGACCAGGTCGAGGTGGTCGGCCCACACGGCGGGGTCGAGGTCGCCCTGCCCGGCGAGGACGACGACGACGTTGCCGGGCAGGTCGCCGTGCCGGCCGAGGACGAGCAGGTCGCGCAGCCAGCCGTCCAGGGCGGGGCCGGTGCGCTCGTAGGTGTCGAAGAACAGGGTGAGCCAGGGCGCGCGGGCGGCGGCGGAGGCGAGGTCGGCGGTGAGGACCGGGCTGAGGACGGCGACCGGGTCGAGGACCAGCCGGACGTCCTGCTCGTCGCGGAAGCGGGCGCTGAGCAGGGCACGTAACCGGTCGACGCCCAGGGCCAGTTGGTTCGGGTCCATGGCGCCGGCCAGCGCGCCCACACCGGGCAGCAGGCCGAGCCCGGCGAGCCCGGCCTGCGCGGCCACCGTGCCGGCCATCGACGGCTGCGGGTCGGCGGCGAGCGCCGCGTCGGCCTCCTGGCGGCGCTGCTGGTAGACGGCGAGCAGCCGCTCGAACGCCTTGAGGGGGCGGCCCTGTTCGGCGAGCCGGCCGGCGATCTCCGCCATCGCGGCGGGCACGGTGCCGGCGTTCTCGCCGACCGCCGCGACGAGCGCGCCGCGGGCGCGGGCGGCGGCCTGCCACTGGTCGAGCAGCGTGGTCTTGCCGACGCCGCCGGGGCCGTGGACGTGGAAGAGGAACTGGTGGGCGGGGTCGTCGGGGGTCGTCGCGAGATTGCCGGCGAAGACCGCCAACTCGGCCTGCCGGCCGACGAATCCGCCGCTCCTGCGGCGGCGCAGCCGCTCCTGCATCGACAGCGGCTCGCCGTTCATGCCCCGGGTGCCCCCTTCGCCGGTCGGCCGGTGCGGCAGGTGTTCAGTCCCCCAGCACGGGCAGCAGCTCCGGCAGGTGCCCGTCGGAGGCGAGACCGGCCGCGACGCGCTCGGCGGGCACTTCACCGTACAGCGTGCTGCGCTGCCGGGCGGGGCGTCCGGCGGCCTCGGCGATGGCGACCAGGTCGCGGATGGAGCGGTAGGAGCCGTAAGCCGAGCCCGCCATGCGGGAGATGGTCTCCTCCATGAGCGTGCCGCCGACGTCGTTGGCGCCCGAGCGGAGCATCTCGGCGGCGCCGTCGGTGCCGAGTTTCACCCAGCTGGTCTGGATGTTGGGGATGTGCGGGTGCAGCAGCAGCCGGGCCATGGCGGTGACCGCGCGGTTGTCGCGGGCGGTCGGGCCGGGGCGGGCGATGCCGGCGAGGTAGACCGGCGCGTTGGTGTGGATGAAGGGCAGCGTCACGAACTCGGTGAATCCGCCGGTGCGTTGCTGGATCTCGGCGAGCAACCGCAGGTGGCCGAGCCAGTGGTGGGGCTGGTCCACGTGGCCGTACATCATGGTGGACGACGAGCGGATGCCCAACTCGTGGGCGGTGGTGACGACTTCGATCCAGGTGGCGGTGGGGAGCTTGCCCTTGGTGAGGACCCAGCGGACCTCGTCGTCGAGGATCTCGGCGGCGGTGCCGGGGATGGAGTCCAGGCCCGCCTCCTTCGCGGCGGTCAGCCAGTCGCGGATCGACATGCCGGTGCGGGTCGCGCCGTTGACGACCTCCATGGGCGAGAAGGCGTGCAGGTGCATGCCGGGCACCCGGGCCTTGACCGCACGGGCGATGTCGAAGTAGGCGGTGCCGGGCAGGTCGGGGTGGATGCCGCCCTGCATGCACACCTCGGTCGCGCCGACGTCCCACGCCTGCTGGACGCGGTCGGCGACCTGGTCCATGGACAGGGTGTAGGCGTCGGCGTCGGTGCGGCGCTGCGCGAAGGCGCAGAAACGGCAGCCGGTGTAGCAGACGTTGGTGAAGTTGATGTTGCGCGTGACGACGTAGGTGACGTCGTCGCCGACGACGTCGCGGCGCAGGTCGTCGGCGATCCGGCACAGCGCGTCCAGGGCCGGCCCGTCGGCGTGCAGCAGGGCGAGGGCCTGCGCGTCGCTGAGCTTGGTGGGGTCGTCGGCGGCGGTGGACAGCGCGTCGCGCACGTCGGCGTCGACCCGGTCGGGGACCATGCCGGGCGCGGCCTGCTCGCGCAGTTCGGCCCAGTCCCCGTAGACCTCGTCGAAGTCGTCGCGGCGGTCGGCGGTGCGGCCCTCGGTGTCGATGGTGCGGTGCAGGTCGGTACGGCCGCCGGCGGCCGGGAAGGCGTCGTCCGGCTCCTGCCAGGGGCGGCCGGTCACGGTCGCGTCCTCGCGCGCCAGGCCGGTGTGCGGGTCGGCGAGCGCGGTGACGTGCGGCAGCAGCCGCGGGTCCAGCCAGGGTTCGCCGCGGCGGACGAACTCCGGGTAGATGGTGAGGCGTTCACGCAGCGCGAAGCCGGCCTCGCGGGTGCGGGCGGCGAGGTCGTCGATCTGCGGCCAGGGGCGCTCGGGGTTGACGTGGTCCGGGGTGAGCGGGGAGACGCCGCCCCAGTCGTCGATGCCGGCGGCGATGAAGCGGGCGTACTCGCCGTCGACGAGGTTGGGCGGCGCCTGGATGCGGGCGGCCGGGCCCAGCACGAGCCGGGCGACGGCGATCGCCGCGGCCAGTTCCTCCAGTTCGGCGTCCGGCATGCCGCGCATCGCCGTGTCGGGCTTGGCGCGGAAGTTCTGGACGATGACCTCCTGCACGCCGTGGTAGCGGCGGGCGGTGCGGCGGATCGCGAACAGCGCGTCGGCGCGCTCCTCGTACGTCTCGCCGATGCCGATGAGGATGCCGGTGGTGAAGGGCACGTTGGAGCGGCCGGCGTCCTCCAGCACCCGCAGCCGGACGGCCGGTTCCTTGTCCGGGGAGCCGTAGTGCGGGCCGCCGCGCTCGGACCACAGGCGGGTCGCGGTGGTCTCCAGCATCATGCCCATGGACGGCGCCACCGGCTTGAGCCGCTGCAGGTCGGTCCAGCTCAGCACACCGGGGTTGAGGTGCGGCAGCAGGCCGGTCTCCTCCAGCACCCGGATCGCCATGGCGCGCACATACGCGAGCGTGTCGTCGTAGCCGTGCGCGTCCAGCCACTCGCGGGCCTCGGGCCAGCGGTCCTCGGGCCGGTCGCCGAGCGTGAACAGCGCCTCCTTGCAGCCCATTTCGGCGCCGCGGCGGGCGATGTCCAGCACCTCGTCCGGCGAGAGGTACATGCCGTGCCCGGCCCGGCGCAGCTTGCCGGGGACGGTGACGAAGGTGCAGTAGTGGCAGGTGTCCCGGCACAGCCGCGTGAGCGGTATGAAGACCTTGCGGGAGTACGTGATGACGCCCGGCCGGCCGGCCTCGGCCAGTCCCGCGTCCCGGATCCGGGCGGCCGTCCCGGTCAGCCGTTCCAGGTCCGCGCCGCGCGCCTGGAGCAGCACGGCGGCCTCCCCGGTGTCGAGGGCGACGCCTTCCTCGGCGCGGTGCAGGGCGCGGCGCATGGCACTTGCGGTGGGCGGCGGGGTCGAGCTCATCCCCCGAGCATAGGTCGCGGGCCCGGCTTCGGAGGGGCACGTCACCCGGTGGCGCTGTCGGCTTTCTCACCTGGTCCGGGGCGGCCGGGCGGGAATATGCGCGGGGGCGGCGGTGCGGGACGCCGGCGGGGATGGCCGCGGGGGCGGCTGCGGCGCGGCGGAAGGGCGTACGGGCGGCTCCCGCGTTTCCCGCGCCCGGTGCGGCGGCCGGGACCGTACGGTGGGCGCACGAACCACCGCAAGGGTGACGCCCCTTCACAAGCCGGGAGGACAGCTGTGTTCCGCCCCTTTTCGGTGCAGCCCTCGGCGGGGAGCTCGCGGTTCCACCGTGCCGAGACGGCGCGGGCCGAGGCGTTCAGCGACGGGGTCTTCTCGATCGCGGCGACGATCCTGGTGATCGGGCTGCTCGCCCCGCCGCACCGGCCCGGCGGCCTGGGGCGGGCGCTCGCCCGGCAGTGGCCGGCGTATCTGGGCTACATCGCGTCCTTCAGCTACATCGCGGTGATCTGGCTCAACCACCACCAGGCGTTCGTGCGGATCCGGGTGATGAACCGGGGCCTGCACGCGGCGAACCTCTTCGTGCTGTTCACGACGGCGGTGCTCGCCTTCCCCACCGACGTCGTCGCCGACGCGGTGCAGGCCGACGTGGCGGGCCGGGACGCGCGGGTGGCGGTCGCGCTCTACGCCGGGATCGCGGCGGCGCTGTGCCTGAGCTGGGTGGTGCTGTACTACCGGCTGCATGTCTGCCCGGGGCTGCTGGAGAGCGGGGTGGAGCCGGCGTACGTCACGCACGGCATCATCCGCTCGGCGCTGGGGGCGCTGGTGTACTGCCTGGTCGGCTTCCTGGGGTGGCTGGTCACGCCGCTGATCGCACTGGTGGGGTTCGCGCTGCTGCCGGCTTTCTATTTCGCGACGAGCGAGGGGCTGCCGGGCGGGCGGGAGACGGCGGGGGCGTGAGGCGGCGGCGAGGCGGCCGGCGTGAGGCGGCGGGGCGCGGGTTCTGGCAGGTGGTGGTCGTGCCGCTGCGATGCCCCCAAACGGGTGCAATACTGAACATTCAGGCGCCGAGTCGGCTGGGCGGGCGGTGATGCGTGTGGCGAGCGGGATCGCGGAGCGGCGGGCGGCTGCCGGCGGGGCCCTGGCCGGGCAGACCGTCGTGCTCGTCGGCGGCAGCACCGGCATGGGCCTGGAGACCGCGCGGCAGGTACGGGCGGCCGGCGGCGACGTGGTGCTGGTCGCACGCAACGCCGACCGGCTGGAGCGGGCGGCCGGCGAGGTCGGCGCGGTGGGCACGGCAGCCTTCGACGCGCAGGACCCGGAGCGCCTGGAGTCCTTCCTGCGCGAGCTGCCCGGCATCGTCGACCATGTGCTGGTCACGGCCGGCAGCCCGGCGTACACCCCGCTGGACGAGCTGGACCTCGCCGAGGCGGGCCACGACTTCGGCAACCGGGTCGCGACGATGCTGGCGGTCGCCCGGGCGGCCCGCGACGTCCTGCGGCCCGGCGGGACCGTGCTCTTCGTCGGCGGCACCGGCGGGCGGCGGCCCGCGCCGGGGATGGAGGTGATGGGCGCCGTCACCGCGGCGATGCCGGCGCTCACCGCGAACCTGGCGCTGGAGATCGCGCCGGTGCGGATCAACCTCATCGCCGCCGGCTTCGTCGACACCCCGCTGTCGGCCTCGCTGCTGGGCGGGCAACTCGAAGCCCGGCGCGAGGAGTTGCGCAGGACGCTGCCGATCGGGCGGGTGGTCGGGCCCGAGGACGTCGGCGCGCTCGCGGTGCACCTGATGCTCAACGAGGCGCTCACCGGGGCGACGTACGACATCGACGGGGGCCAGCAACTCGTCCCGGCCTGAACTCCCCCGCGCCCGGCCCGCGTTCAGGACCGGGCCCCGGGCCCGCAGCCGTAGCCGTAGCCGTACGGATGGAGACGCCGCCATGCACATGAAACTCGAAGTCACCGTGGTCCCGGTGTCCGACGTGGAGCGGGCCAAGGACTTCTACGGCCGGCTCGGCTGGCGGCTGGACGCCGACGTCAGCCCCGACGAGGACTACCGGGTCGTGCAGTTCACCCCGCCGGGCTCGGCCGCCTCGATCGTCCTGGGCACCTGCGTGACCAACCAGCAGCCCGGCTCCGCGCAGGGCCTCCAGCTCGTCGTCGACGACATCGAGGCCGCCCGCGAGGAGTTGGCCCGGCGCGGCGCGGAGCCCAGCGAGGTCTTCCACGACTCCACCGGCGTCTTCCACCACGGCGGCACCGGCGAGCGGCTGCCCGGGGCCGACCCGGAGGGCACCAGCTACGGCTCCTTCCTGTCCTTCGACGACCCGGACGGCAACGGCTGGTTCGTGCAGGAGATCACCACCCGCCTCCCGGGCCGCGTGGACCCGTGAGGGCGCGGTCGGTGCGCATGGCCGCGGCGGCAACGGGAGTGACGGAGGCGGCCGGTGGGGAGGAATGAGTCCATGGAGGAGTCCATGGAGGGCCCCGTGGAAGTGCCCGAGCCGCCGCCCAAGCGCGCCCCGGGCGGCCTCGGCGCGCCCTTCGCGCTCGGCGGTGTCACCGTCGTACGGCACGGCGAGAGCACCGCGAACGTCGCCTTCGCCGAGGCGGTCGGGACCGGCGCGACCGAGCCGATGCCCGGCAGTGACGCCGAGGTCGGGCTGTCCCTGCTCGGCGTGCGCCAGGCCGGCGCGCTCGGCCGGTGGTTCGCCGGGCTCGGCGCGGCGGACCAGCCGCAGATGGCGATCTGCTCCACCTACCGGCGGGCCCGCGAGACATGGGCGGTCATGGCGCGGACGGCCGCTCGGCTGGGCGCCGCGGTGCCGCCGGTGCTCGTCGACGAGCGGCTGCGGGACCGGGAGATGGGCGTCTTCGAGCTGCATCCGCCACCGGCCCTGCGAGCCCGTGACCCGCGCGAGTCGGCGCGCCGCGAACTGCTGGGCGACTGGGCGTACCGGCCGCCGGGCGGCGAGTCGACGGCCGATGTCGCCCTGCGGGTGCGGGACTTCCTGACCGAGCTGGACCGTACGCTGCCGGGCGGGCGCGTGCTGCTGGTCGCGCACGACGCGGTCGTCGCCGGCGTGCGGTTCGTCGTCGAGGGCGTCGGGGCGCCGGTCCCGGACGGGCTGCCGCCGGTGCCGAACGCGTCGGTCTCGCGCTGGACCGGTGACGGCCGCCGGCTGCACCTGACGGAATGGGGCGGCACCGGGCATCTGGAGCGGGAGGCGCCGCGGTGAGGCCGTGCTGAGGCACGTGGTGAGGCCCGCGGTGAGATCCGCGGTGAGGCCCGTACGGCCGGACGGGCCGCGGGTCGCAGGGCCCGGACGGGTGGCGGGGAGGACACCGTTCCTGTCGGCGGCGGACGCCTCGCGGCCACACGGGCGTCATGCGGAGGGGTGACGGTGGGGGCATGGATCGACGCGACGTACTGAAGCTTTCCGCTGTGGCGGGTGCGGCCGGTGTGATCACGCTGGCGCCCGTGGACTTCGCCGCAGCCGACGACCCGGCCGGCCCGTCCGGCGCGACCACGGCCGCGCCCTCGCCCTCGGGCCCGGGCGGGGACCTGACGAGGACCGTCACCGGCCATCTGCCCACCGGGGTCGCGGACTTCGTGTACCTGCCGGTGCAAGTGCCGCACGGCATCCGGCAGATCGCGGTGTCGTACACCTACGACCGCCCCGCCGTGCCGGCCGGCACGCTCGGCAACGCGTGCGACATCGGCATCTTCGACCAGCGCGGCACCGGGCTCGGCGGGCGCGGCTTCCGCGGCTGGTCGGGCGGCGCCAGGACCGAGTTCGCGATCAGCGCGGAGGAGTCGACGCCGGGCTACCTGGCCGGCCCCGTCGAGGCGGGCACCTGGTACGTGGTCCTCGGCCCGTACACCGTGGCGCCGCAGGGGCTGGACTACTCGGTGACGGTGACGCTCACGCCCGGCGAGCGCGGACGCACGCCGAAGCCGGACTACCCGCCGGAGCAGGTCAAGGGCCGCGGGCGCGGCTGGTACCGCGGCGACTGCCACCTGCACACCGTGCACTCCGACGGCAAGCGCACGCTGGAGGACCTGGCGGCGCTCGCCCGGGCCGCGAAGCTGGACTTCATCAACTCCAGCGACCACAACACCAGTTCCGCCCACCCGCAGCTGGGCCCGCTGGCCGGCGACGACCTGCTGATCCTCACCGGTGAGGAGATCACCACCCGCAACGGCCACTACCTGGCCATCGGCCTGGACGGCGGCGAGTTCGTCGACTGGCGCTACCGGGCGCGCGACGACGCCTTCGACGGCTTCGCCCGGCAGATCCGCCGCGCCGGCGGCATCGTCGTGCCTGCCCACCCGTACGGTACGAGCCTGGCCAGCCAGTGGAAGTTCGGCTACGACAACGTCGACGCCATCGAGGTGTGGAACGGCCCCTGGACCACCGACGACGAGGCGTCCCTGTTCACCTGGGACAACCTGCTCACCGGCGCGGTGCGGCGCGGCGACGGCCACTGGATCCCGGCCATGGGCAACTCCGACGCCCACCGCGACCCCGACGTCGTGGGCCTGCCGCAGACCGTCGTCCTGGCCGAGGGCCTCAACCGCAAGGCGCTGCAGGACGGCATCCGCGCCGGCCGCTCCTGGATCGCGGAGAACGCCGACGTGCAGCTGAGCTTCACCGCGGTGGGCCCGCGCGGCGAGCACGCCGGCATCGGCGAACGGCTCCAGGTGGCGTTGAACGCGCAGGTGACGGTGTCCCTCACGGTCTCCGGGGTGCCCGCGGACGCGCTGCTGCGCCTCGTCTCCGACGAGGGCCAGGTCTTCGCCGCCGCGCTCCCGGCGTCCGGCACGGTGACCTGGCAGACCACCGCGTCGCTTGCCGCGTACGTCCGCGCGGAGGTCCGCCACCCGGCGCCCGCCGGGACGCCCGCGGGGCTGCTCGGTCCCGCGGTGGCGATCACCAACCCGATCTGGCTCGGGCGCAGGTGAGCTGAGGTTCTTCGGGGGTGGCGGGCGCGCCGGGGCGCCCGCCGCCTTCCCGGGGGACGCTCGCGAGGTGACGTCAACGGTGTGACGTTCACGGCGTGACGCTCGCGGCGTGACGTTACGGCGCCGCGTCCGCCGCGTTCACGCGGTCGGTGCCGCGCAGGCCGAGGCGTCGGGCCAGGACATCCGCAGCTTCGCCGGTGCGCCGACCAGCCGGGTGGGGTCGCCGCCGGGCGGGCCGACGGGCACGGTCCCGGCGTGGGCCGCGCCCATCGCCGCGTAGAAGGCCCGGGCGGCGGTGTTCTGCTCCAGCACCCACAGGTAGAGCGCCGGGGAGGCCGCCCCGGCGACCGCCTCGGCCGCCGCGCGGCGCAGCAGGGCGCGGCCCACGCCCGTACGCTGCCGGGCGGCGGTGACGTGCAGGTTGTCCACGAGGCTGCCCCAGGCCGGGTCGTCGTCGAGGACGAGGTGCACAAAGCCGAGGGCGTCGCCGGTGCCGTCCTGGGCGAGCAGCGTGACCGTGCCGGCGGGCGCGGCGAGCCGCTGCGACCAGACGGCGAGCCGGTCGGCCACGACGTCGCCGTCGAGGTAGGCGTCGGAGTAGGCGCCCCGGTAGTGCCGCCGCCAGCTGTCGGCGTGCAGCCGCGCCACCACCTCCGCGTCCCCGCGCCCTGCCGTACGGAACCGCGGTGCCATGCCGCCCCCTTGTCGCCGCGCTGCCTGAGCCGTAGGGCAGTCAACATCAGGGGGCGGAGCCGAACCAGCCATTTTGGGCAGCGTGTTTCTGACGCCTGCTCAGCGACCGCCCTGCTCAGGGGCCTGCCGGCGGCCCGGCGGCCCGGCGGTCCGGCGGTCCGGCGGTCCGGCGGTCCGGCGGTCCGGCGGTCCGGCGGTCCGGCGGTCCGGCGGACGCGCTCACCGGTCGAAGCGCCAAAGGGTCGCGCCCTCCGGCGCCATGATGCCCAGGCCCACCGCGGTGGTGAAGACGAAGCGGTAGAGGTGCCAGGGCGGGGGCCCCGCGCTCGGGGCGCTGAAGGGCGCGGTGATCGCGTGCCCGGCGACCTCCGCGGGCCAGCCCAGCTCGTTGTACGCGGCGGCGATCCGCTCCAGCACCGCGGGCTCGGTGACCCGCCGCGCCGTCCCGGTCAGCGTCACGTCCAGGTCCGTGAGCCGCACCGCGAGCGTGCACGCCGGGTTGGCTTCGAGGTTGCGGGACTTGCGCGTCCCCGGCCCGCTGGTGAAGTAGAAGTCCCCGTCGTCCCACAGCGCCCCCACGCCGGCGGCGTGCGGGATCCCCCGCGGGCCGACCGTCCCCAGGAAGTACGACAGCGCCGCCACCCGCTCCGGCCGTACCGCCAGCTGGTCCCGCGCCCTGCTCCACGGGAACGTCTGCGTCCCGTACCCCACCCGGTCCAGGTTCACCGTCTTGACCGGCTCCAGATCCGCCATCGCGCCACGCCTTCCGCCGAGGGCCATTTCTCCGTCGGCGGTACAGACCGCGCGCGGCGCCGGAACTCGTCGGCCGCCGCCGGGTTTTCACCCGTCGGGACGTATTCCCGCTCCTCGCACGCGCTCTGCGGTCGTCCGGGTGCGGGGTGCGCGGTGTCTGCGGGGTGGTGCGGGGTGTGTGCGGGCTCCCGGGGCCACCGCCCCCCGTGCGGCGGCCCCGGGGCCCGCGGCCCGTGCGCTGTCGTGCGCGCGCGGGCCGTACCGGGGTGGTGCTCGGCCGGTCGGCCGGTCAGCCCGTCACGCGGACCGGCAGGAGGATGCGCCAGACCGCTTCCTCCAGGCCGTGGACGGCCGCGATCCAGCCGATGTTCTCCTCGTCGGTGCCCAGCCGCACCGCCTGGGCGAGTTCGCCGAGGACCTCCGCGAGGTCGCCGTGGTCCATGGCGGCCTCCAGCCGGCCGCCGGCCGGGCCGTCGTCGTGGTAGCGGTGGTACGCGGGGGCGGCGCGCAGCACGCCGACCGGGCGCCACTGCTGGGCCAGCCGCCACACAGGCTCGCCGGCGACGCGTACGCCGTCCGCCTCCACCACCTGGGTGCGGTGGCGGTCGACCGAGAGCGCGTACCAGCCGTCCGTGCCGGTCAGCACGAGGTCGGGCGAGCAGCGCTGGACCGCGCGCGGCACGGTGTGGGTCGCGCCGGGGGTGGGCAGCACGAGCGGGATCGCGGCCATGCCGGCGTACAAGCAGCCGTAGAACGCGCCGGCGAGGTCCGGGCCCTCGGGGTAGACGAGGAGGACCCGGCTGCCGGGGCTGAGCAGGGAGCCGAGGCGGGCGGCGATCGCCCGGGCGCGGCGGTCGAGCTCGGCGAAGCTGCAGCCCGCCGTGCCGGCGCCGGCCCGGCTGTCGAAGGGCAGCGCGGGCACCAGCGTCGGGTACCGCTCGGCGCGCCGGCGCAGCAGCGGGCCGGGCAGCCCGGCGCCGTCGCCGCTGATCCGGCGGGCGCCGCCGCCTCCGCCGCCGCTGCCCGGCCGGGTCCGGCGCGGTGGCCGGCTGTGCCTGCCGCCGCTCACCGCCGTGTTCTCCCGCGCCGGGGCACCCCGCGGCGGCCCGTACGACGGCAGTTCGCCGAGGAACCCCGCGCCGGACTCCGGTCGGGCCTGCCGCCCCGGCTCCGGCCGGGGCTCCAGGGGGACGAACTCGCCCGCCGCACAACGGTTCTCACCGGGCATCGCGACGACGCCGGCCGTCCCGCGCGGACCCCGCGCATGCTCCGTACACTTCGTGCACATTGCCGCTCAGCTACCCGTCTTGTCGCAGAAAGCCCCACGGCACGAACCATCCCCACACACCACAGCCTCCGCGTCCTCACAGACGGAATCGGAAATTCAGCCCAACTTTCGCCGTCCGGCCGGTTCGGGACCCGCATGGGGTGACCCGGGAGCTTCCGGCACGGCAAACTGGCACGGACGGGGCCGAACCACCGGCTCCGTCCGGGAAGTGCCACGCGGACAACTGTTCCGTCCGCCGATGAATGATTGATATACGCGTGGAGAGCCGACGCGGTCCGGCCTTTCCCGGCCGCGCGGCTCGCGTCGGTTCAGGGGGCGTTGGATGGGAAGCGGGGCGGAGCCGGGCAAGGGCCTGCGATTCGCGGTCCTGGGGCCGGTGCGCGCCTGGCGCGACGGCGAGCAGATCAGCACGGGCGCGCCGCAGCAGCGTGCGCTGCTCGCGGTGCTGCTGCTGCGCGGCGGGCGGACGGCCACCGCGGCCGAGCTGCTGGACGCGCTGTGGGGTGACGCCCCGCCCAACACCGCGCTGGCCGCCCTGCGTTCGTACGCCTTCCGGCTGCGCAAGGCCCTCGGCCCGCAGACCCTCGTCACCGACTCCGGCGGCTACGCGATCCACATACCCGTCGAGGCGCTGGACGCCACGACGGTCGAGCAACTGGCCGCGGAGGCCGAGAAGATACGCCAGTCCGACCCGGGGCAGGCCCGCGAACTGCTCAGCACGGCACTGGAGATGTGGAACGGCGAGCCGCTGGCCGGGCTTCCCGGGCCGTTCGCGGAGACGCAGCGGGTCCGGCTCGCCGAGTGGCACCTGGGCCTGATCGAGGTGCGGCTCGAACTCGACCTGGAAATGGGCGCGCACGCCGAGGCCGTCTCCGAACTGACCGCCGTCACCGCCGAGCACCCGCTGCGCGAGCGGCTGCGCGCCCTGCTGATGCTCGCCCTTTACCGCAGCGGCCGGCAGGCCGAGGCGCTGGGCGTCTACGCCGACACGCGCCGGCTGCTCGCCGACGAGCTGGGCATCGACCCGTCCGCCGAGCTGAGCGACCTGCACCAGCGCATCCTGGAGGCCGACGCCAGCCTCGCCCCGCCGCAGGGCTCGGGCACTCCCGGCGCCCCGGAGATCCTGCGCCCGGCGCAACTGCCCGCGACCGTACCGGACTTCACCGGGCGGGCCGCCTTCGTCCGGGAACTGGGCGAGCAGTTGGCGGCGGCGTCGCTGGGCAGCGGGGTGATGGCCGTCTCGGCGGTCGCCGGCATCGGCGGCGTCGGCAAGACCACGCTGGCCGTGCAGGTCGCGCACAACGCGCGGGAGGCCTTCCCCGACGGGCAGTTGTACGTCGACCTGCAGGGCACCGGCCCGCGGCCGTCCGAACCCGAGGCCGTACTGGGCTCGTTCCTGCGCGCGCTGGGCCTGCCGGACGGCGCCATCCCCGACTCGCTCGCCGACCGCGCGGCGCTCTACCGCTCCACGCTGTCCGGGCGGCGGGTGCTGGCGCTGCTCGACAACGCCTACGACGCCGCGCAGATCCGGCAGTTGCTGCCCGGCACGCCCGGCTGCGCGGCGCTGGTCACCAGCCGGGTGCGGATGGTGGACCTGGCCGGGGCGCATCTGGTCGACCTCGACGTGATGTCGCCGGAGGAGTCGCTGCTGCTGTTCACCCGGATCGTGGGCGAGGAGCGGGTCGGCAGCGAACGGCAGGCCAGCCTCGACGTGGTCGCCGCGTGCGGCTTCCTGCCGCTGGCCATCAGGATCGCCGCCGCCCGGCTCGCGGCCCGCCGCACCTGGACGGTGTCGGTGCTCGCCGACAAGCTCGCCGACCGGCGCCGCCGGCTGGACGAGCTGCGGGCCGGCGACCTCGCCGTCAAGGCGACCTTCGACCTCGGCTACGACCACCTCTCCCCCGCGCAGGCCCGCGCCTTCCGGCTGCTGTCGCTGCCGGAGGGCCCCGACATCTCCCTCGATGCCGCCGCCGCGGTGCTCGACCTGGACCGCTACCGGACCGAGGAGCTGCTGGAAGCGCTCGTCGACATCAGCCTCATCGAGTCCGCCGCGCCCGCCCGCTACCGCTTCCACGACCTGCTGCGGCTCTACGCCCGCGAGCGCGCCGAGGCCGACGAGACCGAGGAGGTGCGGTGCGCGGCCCTGTCGCGACTGCTGGACTTCTACCTCGACTCGGCGGTGTCGGCGTACGCCCTGGAGAACCCCGGCGACCGGGTCCTGGACCACCTGGCGCCGACCGCGCACCCCGGGCTGGGCTTCGCGACCAGGGAGGAGTCCCTGAACTGGATGTTCGCCGAGGCGCAGGGGCTGCTCGCGGCGGTGCGCCAGGCCGCGGAGGGCGGCTGCTCCGGGTCGCTGCGGCGGGCGGTGCACGTCCTGCTCGTGGCGCAGGACCTGATGGAGTCGGGCGTGTACGCACGGCAGTACGAGCAGGCGACCGCCGCGGTGGTCGCCGCCGCGCACACGTGCGGGGAGACGTTCGTCGAGGGGCGCGGGCGGGTGTGGCTCGGGCAACTGCTGCGGCTCTCGGGGCGGTTCGAGGAAGCGGAGGAGGAGGCCAAGCGCGCGCTGGTGCTGGGGCTGGCCGCCGAGGACCCGATGGCGTGCAGCTACGCCCGCAACCTGCGGGGCATCCTGGCGCTGCGCGGGCGGCACTTCGCGGAGAGCGCCGACTACCTCACCAGCGCGCTGGACGCCTTCCGGGAGGACGGCAACAAGCACGGCGAGGCCGCGGCGCTGAGCAATCTGGCCCGGGCGCAGCTGGAGTTGGGGGACGTCGCGTCGGCGGTCGCCGCGACCGACCGGGTGGTGGCGATATACCGCGAGCTCGGGGCGCGCTTCCGGCTGGGCAACGGGCTGTACTCGATGGGCGTCACGCTCACCGCGACCGGTGCGCACGACGGCGCGCTGAGCTGCCTCACGGAGGCGCTGGAGATCTTCCGCTCCGTGCGGCAGCAGCTGTGGGAGGGGCTGACGCTGTGGCGGCTCGCGCAGCTGCACCTCGCGGCGGGGCGCTACCGGCAGTCGGCGTCGCAGGTGGAGCAGGCGCTGGTCATCATGCGGGACATCGGCGGCGAGTGGCGTACCGCCAACGCGCTGACGGTGCTGGGCCGGGCGCTGGCAGGGATGGGGCAGCAGGTGCGGGCGCACGCGTGCTGGCGGGACGCGCTGGCCGCGTATGCGGCGCTGGGCTCGCCGGAGGCGGCGGAGGTGCGGCAGCTGCTGGGCGCGTCGCCGGGCGCCGGGGCGGCGGGGCCGGCGGAGGCGCCGGGGACCTCGGCGGCGGTCTGAGGGGCGGTTCCGGGCGCGGGCCGACGGGTTCCGGGCGCGGGCCGGCGGATTCCGGCGGGGCAGGCGCGGGCGCCGGACGGCCGATGGATCGCCAACGGACGGCGTTTATCAGTTGATTATCGGCGGGTGCCAGGATTCCATCACTGCACGAGCTGCCCGTCCGGCGGTGCACGGGGGTCGCTGCCGGGCGGGCGTCACGTCAGAGCGTCCCAAGCTGGACACGCACACAGGAGAGCACCATGAGCGCAGATCAGCCGCAGGCCCCGACCACCGGCGACGGTTCGGTCGACCCGGACAACTTCCACGCCGAGGGCACCACGGGCAAGCCCGCCGTGAAGCCCGACAACTTCCACGCCGAGACCGTCAAGCCGGACAACTTCCACGCCGAGGGCACCAAGCAGTAACGCCCACCCGGCAAGAGCACGGGGGCACAGGGGGATTCAGACGCACGGGGGACTTCCGGGGGAACCCAGGGGGGCTGGGGGAACGGGGAGAACCGGGGGGAACGCCCGGGAGGGGGCAGCCGCCCGCGGATCAGGGGACCGCGGACGACTGACCCGGGCGTTGGGGGGCGGCTCGGTCGCGGTGAGGAGGGGATGCCGCGGCCGACCCGCCATCAGCCGGGCAGTGGCCTTCCGGCGGAGGCCACCGCCCGGCACCTTTGCGTCCGGGTCCACGCCCGGCGCCGGGCGGCGAGCTCGCGCCGGGGGGGGCGCGGTGCCGCGCGGGCCAGGCTGCCGGGGGGCGAGGCGGGCGCGCGGGCCACGCAAGCCACGCTGCCGGGGCGCGGGCTTACCCAGGGGGCTAACGGGGGTCACCCGGCGGGCCCGGGCCCGGGCGGGTCACGCTGCCGGGGCTTACCCGGGGGACTACGTGGGAGGGGCGAGCGCGAGGCGGCGCGGGAGCACGCGGGCGACGCCCGCCGGCGACCCGGCCCACGTGGCGAAGCCGCAGCTCGGGGCGTAGTGTCGGCCCCGAGGGGGCTGAGTACGCACAGAGGCGGCGCCGTCAGATGCCCCGCAACATCTCCGGCCCACCCCTCGCGCTCATCGGAGCGGTGCCCGCCGCCCGGAACCCCTTCCGAACCCGGCCCGGCGCGCACCAGGGGCCCGGCCCCGAGGTGAACGACCTCTCCCGAGAGGCCGCCCCCACCCCGCCAACCGCGCCCCGCTCGGCTCCCTCACCCTCCCGTCACCGGCCCGACCCGACCCAGCCCGCCGAGGTCCCACCGCGACGGCCCCGCGAATCGCGGAAGCCGGGCCAACCGGGCACGTCTGAGCCCGCGGCCACCCCCGCCAGCCGGGCTCATGGCCACGCACCCACCAACAACGACACCGCCAGCTGCCGAAGCCACCCCCACCGGGAGCCCCTGGGCCCGCGGCCACCCCTGCCAGCCGAGGCCACGGCCACGCACCCACCAACAACGGCACCGCAAGCTGCGGAAGCCACCCCCACCGGGAGCCCCTGGGCCCGCGGCCACCCCTGCCAGCCGAGGTCACGGCCAGGTACCACCCGCAACGGCCCCGCGAATCGCGGAAGCCACAGCGCCCGGGCACCCCCGAGCCCGCAGCCCACCCAGCCAGCCGCCCGCACAGCCGCGTACCCTCCCGCGGCGGCACCGCAGGCTGCCGCAGGCACGGCAACCGGAGCCCGCACCCGGAAGCGCGCCAGCCCACGCCGGGGCTCAGCCGCCGGGCTCGCCGAAGCCCATGCGCCGACCCGGCCAGGCCGGCCGCAGGCCGTGTTCAGGCTCGGCGGGCCGCCGCCCCCGTGCCCTTCGTCGCGTCCAGCGCGTATACGCAGCGGTCCTTCGAGCACGCGTAGACGACGCCCTCCGCGCTCACCGGCGAGCCGGTGATCTCGCCGCCCGTCTCCAGCCGCCAGCGCAACTGGCCGCCCTGCGCGTCCACCGTGTAGAGGCAGTGGTCCTTGGAGCCGAAGTGCACCCGCCCGTCGGCGACCGCCGGCGAGCCGACGACCTCACCCTGCGCGGCGAACCGCCACCGCGGGGTGCCGCCGGCCGCGTCCAGGGTGTAGAGAGCGCTTCCGGCGCCGAGATGCACCGCGCCCGCCGCCACGACGACCGGTTCCACGGACTGCCGCGGCTCGGTCGCCACCCGCCACCGCTGGCGACCGCCCGCGCCGGGGTCCAGCGCGTAGACCGTACCGAGGTGGTCGACGACGTAGACGCCCCCGCCGTTCGCCGCCGGCCCCGGCACATGCGCGGGCGGCGCGAACATCACCGCCGGCGCGTCGAAGTGCCAGCGCTCCACGCCGTTGCGGGCGTCGAGCGCGAGCACCCGGGTGCCCGCCGTCAGGTAGACCACCCCGTCCGCGACCACCGGCCGGGTCGGCATGGACCCGGCCGCCCCGGGCTCGCCCACCGGGTAGGACCACATCTCCGACCCGGTCAGCGCGTCCACCGCGTGCAACTGCCCGCCGCCCTGGTAGTAGACCGCGCGGCCGACGACGGTCGGCCCGGACTCCGGCGACTCGAACTCGGTCTGCGCCCCGCCCCGCTCCCACCGCAGCATCCCGCGCGCCGCGTCCCACGCCTGCACCCCGCCGCCCCGCGTACCGGTCACGACCGTGCCGGCGTCGGTGCGTACCGCGTACACCCACCCGTCTATCGGCGTCCGCCACCGGTCCGAGCCGTCCTTCGCGTCCAGCGCGAACAGGCTCGGCCCGTCGGACGCGTGGATCCGCCCGTCGTCCACCGCCATCGTCCAGGCCACGTCCCGGGTCTTGAACTCCCGGCGCCCGCTCGCCACGTCCAGCGCGTGCACCTCGAAGGAGGTGACGTACAGCAGCCCGCCCGCGACCACCGGGGTGCCCCAGACGTCGTTGGACATCCGGAACCGCCAGGGCCGCCACTCCGCCGGCGCCGTCACCGGCGGGGCCTGCGCGGGCACGGCCGCCGCCGGGTCGCCCGCGCGGTGCGCACCGGGTCTGCGCCGCACCCACTCCGTCCCGGGCGCCGCCCCGCCCGCCGCCTTGTGCTCTGCGGCCTCCGCGACCCGCAGCCCCGGCCCGATCGGCGCCGACCCGGCGAGACGTACCGGCTCGGCGACGGACTCCCTGCCGTGCCGCCCGTGGTGGTCCTCGCCCGGCCCGTGCGAGGGCACCGGCGGCGGCTGCACCGGGCGCGGCGGCACCGGCTCGACCGGCACCTGCGGGCCACCGCCCGCCTCGGCCCGGCGCCCGCCGTTCGCGACCGGTCCGCTGCGGCCACGGCCGCTGCGCCGCTGCTCTATCAGCGCGACCGCGCCGGGCGGCAGCCACGCCGAAGCCGTGCCCGTATCGTCGCTGCCGGCCGACAGCAGGTGCGGGGCGAGCTGCGCCTGGAGGTCGGCCGGGGTGGGCCGGCCCTCGGCCTCCATCCGCATGCAGGACTCGATCAGCGGTCGCAGCTCGTCGGGCAGCCCGGCCAGGTCGGGCCCCTCGCGCAGCAGCATGAAGACGGTCTCGACGGGGTTGGCGCCATGGAAGGGGGCGTGGCCGGTCGCGGCGAAGACCAGCGTGGAGCCCAGCGAGAAGATGTCGCTCGCCCCGCGCACGCTGCGCGAGTCCCGGGCCTGCTCGGGCGACATGTAGGCGGGGGTGCCGACCGCGACGTTGGTCATCGTCAGCCGGGTGTTGGACACCCCGGAGGCGATGCCGAAGTCGATGACCCGCGGGCCGTCCTCGACCACCAGCACATTGGACGGCTTCATGTCGCGGTGCACCAGGCCGGCGGCGTGGATGGACTGCAGGGCCTCGGCGATCCCGGCGGCGAGCCAGCGCACCGCCTGGGCCGGCATCGGCCCCGCCTCGTTGACGATCTCCTCCAGCGACGGCGCGGGCACGTACGCGGTCGCGAGCCACGGCACGGCGGCCCGCGGATCGGCGTCGACGACGGCGGCCGTGTAGAAGCCGGAGACGGCGCGGGCGGCCTCGACCTCACGCGTGAAGCGGACCCGGAACAGCTGGTCCTCGGCGAGCTCCGCGCGCACGGTCTTGATCGCCACCCGGCGGCCGGATGCCGAACGGGCGAGATAGACCAGCCCCATGCCGCCGGCGCCGAGCCGTCCCAGCACCTCGAAAGGGCCGATCCGTCTCGGGTCGTGCTGCGTCAGCTGCTCCACCACTGCCCTGCCACCTCCCCGTACCCGCGTTGTTGCGGCTGTGTTCCGCGTGCGTACGTCCTGTCCTCCGCGGCCCGTTCCCCCGTGCCCACGCCAGGGTACGGACCTGATTGTTCCTGGGAAGGGCGTCGGTTGCGAACCCGGGGCCGTCACGACACGCCCATCGAGCGAACTCGTTATCATCCGCCGACCGGCCGGCGGAAGGCGTCGCGACGCGCCGGTGGGTGTCGCCCCTCCGTCAACTCCCGGCTATGCAACCGTCCTTGCGCGCGCCGGGTCGAGGAACGTCAAGCCCGCGCCCTCGTCGTCGGCGACGAAGCAGACGCGCCCGGCCGACTCCTGCGGCTCCCGCAACTCCCGCAACTCCCACGGCTCGCACGGCTCGCACGGCTCCCGCACCGCCGAACCCCCGCCGCGGCGCGCCCTCACCGGTTGCGTACATGATCCCCTCCCCTTTCTTGCGCTTCCCTGCGCGCGTCATCTCCGTCTGCGAGGACTCCCCGGACCCCGTCTGCAGTGATCTTGCCCACACTCACACCTCCCTAATTCGAACATATGGTCAATTTTGGACGAGCTCGCGACCTCCGCCCCCCAGATCGCCACAAAAGGCGCGAACCGCAAGCCCCGCCCGCCCCGATCCGGGTTCCGCTTAGCCTGCACAAATGCCCACTGACCTGCGTCTTCCGTACCACCAGACACCCCCTCCCCATTTGCACGCCGCCAAATCGCGCGCGAACCCCCCGCCGGTAAACTGACGGCATGACAGGACAAGTTCGCACCGTCGACGGACGTGTCGCGGGTCGCCGAGGGCAGGCGACGCGGCAGAAGCTGCTCGACTGCCTGAGCGAGATGCTCAGCACGTCGCCGTACCGGGACGTCAAGGTGATCGACGTCGCGCGGATGGCGGGCACCTCGCCGGCCACCTTCTACCAGTACTTCCCCGACGTCGAGGGCGCCGTCCTGGAGCTCGCCGACGAGATGGCGAAGGAGGGCGCGTCCCTGACCGAGCTGGTCGCGGGCCGCTCGTGGGTCGGCAAGTCGGGCGCCCAGGCGGCCGATGAGCTGGTCGACGGCTTCCTCTCCTTCTGGAAGAAGAACGACGCCATCCTTCGCGTCATCGACCTCGGTGCGGCGGAAGGGGATAAACGTTTCTCCAGAATCCGCACCAGGATCCTCACCTCCGTGACGGGCTCGCTCACCGAGTCCATCAAGGAGCTCCAGGGCAAGGGCCGGGTCGACAAGGACGTCAGCGCCCCGGCCATCGCCGGCTCGCTGGTCACCATGCTCGCCGGGGTCGCCGCCCACCAGAAGGGCTTCAGCAGCGGCTCGGGCATGAAGCAGGCCGACCTCAAGCCGAACCTGGCGCTTCTGGTGCATCTCGGGGTGACCGGGAAAAAGCCGCCCAAATAAATCCCGGGGCAACATTGCTCGGCACTCCTCCCCTGGACGGCCCACTCATCCGAGCGGACCCCGGTGGAGCCCGGGCGACGCGCCCGCCGGACCGCTCTCCCCCGACCCCTCCTCACCTCCCTGCAGCCCTGTGCCCTGCGCCCTGTGGAGCAGTGGCCCTATAGAGGGGTACGACGAGGCGCCGGGGCCCCGGCACCCGGCACCGGGTCCGCCCGCGCGCCGAAGGAGCCGGCCGCCATGCCGCAACGCACGCTGCCGGTGCTGGCGACCGCCGCGCTGCTCGCCGCGGTCGCCGCGGTGTGGCCGGTGCACCACGGGCCCGACGGGGCGGCGCGGGCCTGGACGGCCCAGGCCGCGGCCCGGTTCTGGACGCCCGAGCGGATGGCGGACTCGATGCCGGCCGCGGACCGCGACCGCCCGCCGGACGCCCGGCCCGGCACCCGCCCCAGCACCCGCCCCGGCACCGGGCAGCCGCCGAACCGGCAGTCCCTGAGCGCCCTGCCCGCCGACGGCCGCCCCGTCGACGCGGCCGTCTACTTCGCCGGCATCCCCACCGTGGGCGTCCTGTTCTCCCTCGGCGACGACCTGGCCGCCCACCGCTGCACGGCGAGCGTCGTCCACAGCCCCGGCCGCGACCTCATCCTCACCGCCGCGCACTGCCACCCGGGCAGCGACATCGGCTTTGTCCCGCAGTACCGCGCGGGCGCGGCCCGGCAGCCGTACGGCATCTGGGCGGTGGACCGGGTCTTCACCGATCCGCGCTGGCGCCCCGGCGACGCCGCCGCCTCCGACCACGACATCGCCTTCGCGCGGGTGCTGCCCGGGCCGCGGGGCCGGCGCATCGAGGACGTCACGGGCGCCGACCGCCTCGCCCGTACCCCCGGTTACCGCAACCGCGTCACCGTCATCGGCTACCCGCGCCGGGCCGGCGACCCCACCGACCGGCCGGTGATCTGCACGACGTCCTCCGAGCAGCTCGACGAGCGGCACCAACTCCGTATCTACTGCGACGGCTTCGCGGCCGGCACGTCCGGCGGGCCCTGGCTGGTCGGATACGACGCCCGCAAGCGGACCGGGACGGTCGTCGGCCTGGTCGGCGGCCTCGACGGCGGCGGCCCGGACGACCGTATCTCCTACAGCCCCTTCTTCTCCGACGCCGTCCTCTCTCTTCTGCGCACCGCCGCCGCGGCCGGCTCCACGGCGGCCTCCCCGCCCGCGTCCTGACGGGCCGCCACCGCGTACCGGCGCCCGCGCAGGACCGGTGCGTACCGCGCGGGCCCGGGTAGGCGCAAGGCGTGGACGGACCGGGCCGCGGCACGGGTTACGCTCACGAACGCACCCCAGTAGGCCGCCGCACCGCAGGAGTTCCGCATGCCCGACCGCAGCCCCTCCACCACGCCCGCGAACCAGGCCGTGAACCAGGCCGCGACGCCGGACGCCCTGGTGATCGGGGCGGGCCCCGGCGGGCTGGCCGCGGCGGCGGCGATGCGGCAGCGCGGGGTGCGCCCGCTGGTCGTGGAGCGCGCCGAGCAGCTCGGCGCCTCCTGGCGCGGCCACTACGACCGCCTCCACCTGCACACCACCCGAAGACTCTCCTCCCTCCCTGGCCTGCGGATACCGCGGGCGTACGGCCGGTGGGTGGGCCGGGACGACGTCGTGCGCTACCTGGAGGCGTACGCCGAGCACCACGCCCTGGACATCGCGACCGGCATCACGGTGGACCGGATCGACCGCGGCGGCAACGGCGACGGCGACGGCGACGGCTGGGAGATGCCCGCAACCGGCGGCCGGGTGCTCAGGTCACCGGTCGTCGTGGTCGCCACCGGCCACAACCACACGCCCTACATTCCGGACTGGCCGGGCCGCGACGCCTTCCCCGGCGAGCTGCTGCACGCGGCCCGCTACCGCAACCCCGCCCCGTACGCGGGCCGCGACGTGCTGGTGGTCGGCGTCGGCAACACCGGCGCGGAGATCGCCGTCGACCTGGTGGAGGGCGGCGCCTCGCGGGTACGGCTCGCGGTGCGCACCGCGCCGCACATCATGCGCCGCTCCACGGCGGGCTGGCCGGCGCAGGCGAGCGGCATCCTGGTACGCCGGCTGCCGCCGTTCCTGGTCGACAAGGTGGCTCCGCGCGTGGAGCGGCTGAGCGTCCCGGACCTGTCGCAGTACGGTCTGCCGCGTCCGCAGACGGGCCTGTACGCACGGGTGCTGGAGGGTGCGATCCCGGTGCAGGACGTCGGCCTGATCGCGGCGGTACGGTCCCGGCGGGTGGAGATCGTGGCGGCCGTGGAGGGGTTCGAGGACGGCGAGGTGCTGCTCGCGGACGGGACGCGGATCGCGCCGGACGCGGTGATCGCGGCGACGGGCTACCGGCGCGGGCTGGAACCGCTGGTCGGGCACCTCGGGGTGCTGGACGGGCGGGGCCGGCCGGTGGCGCACGGCGCGCGGCAGCCGGCGGGCGCGCGGGGGCTGTTCTTCACCGGGTTCACCAACCCGATCAGCGGGATGCTCCGGGAGATGGCGATCGACTCGCGCAAGATCGCCGCTGCCGCGGCCCGGCTGCTGGTGTCCCTGCCGTCCTGACCTGCGGCGGCAGGGAATTCGCTCACCCGTGCGAGTGATAACCGGCGATTCCGGAACACCTCACGGGATCGCGGTCGTTCACAGTGTGTGACAAGAAAGGGCGGCGCGTGACGGAGGGTCACGCGCCGAGCGCCACCGCGGCGGGTGCGGCGACCGGCCGGCGGCGGACGACCAGGGACATCAGCGCGGCCACCGCGCACAGCGCACCGGAGGTGTACCAGACGGGATCGTACGTACCGAACACATCACGGGCCACACCGCCGAGATAGGCGACCAGCGCGGCACCGATCTGATGGGCGGCCAGCACCCATCCGAAGACGATCGCGCTGTTCTCGCCGTAGTGCTCGCGGCACAGGGCGATCGTCGGCGGCACCGTGGCCACCCAGTCAAGCCCGTAGAAAACGATGAACAGCACCATCGGCGGATGGACGCTGTCGGCGAGCAGCATGGGGAGGAACATGAGCGAGAGTCCGCGCAGGCCGTAGTAGAGGGCCAGCAGGCGGCGCGGCGACATGCGGTCGGTGAACCATCCGGAGGCCACCGTGCCCGCGATGTCGAAGACGCCGATGACGGCGAGCAGCGAGGCCGCGGCGGTCGCGGGCATGCCGTGGTCGTGCGCGGCCGGCACGAAGTGGGTCTTGACCAGGCCGTTGGTGGAGGCCCCGCAGATCGCGAACGATCCCGCGAGCAGCCAGAAGGTACTGGTGCGGCCGGCCTGGCGCAGTGCGCGCAGCGCACGGCCGGCGGCACCGGTGGCGGGCGGCGGCTTGGGGACGAACTCCTCGGCTCCGTAAGGGGCGAGGCCGACGTCGGCGGGATGGTCGCGCAGCAGCAGCCAGACGAAGGGGACGACGGCGACCGCGGCGCAGGCCACGGTCACGGCGGCCGGCCGCCAGCCGTGGTGCTCGGTGATCCACGACAGCAGCGGCAGGAAGACCAGCTGCCCCGCCGCGCCCGCCGCGGTGAGGACGCCGGTGACCAGGCCGCGCTGGGCGACGAACCACCGGTTGGTCACGGTGGCGGCGAAGGCGAGGGCCATGGAGCCGCTGCCGAGGCCGACCAGCACGCCCCAGCACAGGACGAGTTGCCACACCTGTGTCATGCGGACCGTCAGCGCAGCGCCGAGCGCGATGGTCAGCAGGGCGCACACGACCACCTTGCGGATGCCGAAGCGGTCCATCAGCGCGGCGGCGAAGGGGGCGGTCAGTCCGTAGAGCGCGAGGTTGATCGAGACGGCGAGTCCGATCATGCCGCGCGACCAGCCGAATTCGGAGTGCAGCGGGTCGATCAGCAGGCCCGGGAGGGAGGCGAATGCAGCAGCGCCGATCAGGGTGAGGAAGGTGACGGCGGCGACGGCCCAGGCACGGTGCGGGCGCGGTCGACGGCGGCCGGGGGCGGCAGGACCGCCGGCGGCGGACACGGGTGCGTGGGATGTCTGCGTCACGCGGTAAGTCTCGGCTGGGCGGTGGCGGGCGACGAGTGGCCCGATGGCCATGATGTGCAAGAATCGGGCCATGGATCCGGCCATGGAGCGCAGCACGGAAGTCTTCCGCCACCCCGGACGGCACCGCGTCGCGGTGTTCGCGCTGGACGGCGTGATCCCGTTCGAGCTGGGCATCCCGCTGCGCATCCTGGGCGGTGCGCTCGGCGTCGAGGACGGCAAGCCGTTGTACGAGGTGGTGACGTGCAGTCTCGCGCCGGGGCCGGTGCGGACCGACGCGGACTTCCCCGTGGTGGTGGAGCACGGCGTGGCGGCGCTCGCGCAGGCCGACACGGTGGTGGTCCCGGCGTCGCACGAGCTGGGGCCGGTGTTCCACGAGGGTGTGCTGTCACCGCGGCTGGCCGGGGCGTTCGCGGCGATCCGCCCGGGCACCCGGGTGCTGTCGATCTGCACGGGCTCGTATCTGCTGGCCGCCGCCGGCCTGCTGGACGGCCGGCCGGCGACCACGCACTGGATGCACACCGACCACTTCCAGCGGCTCTTCCCGCGGGTGCGGGTGGATCCCGACGTGCTCTACGTGGACGACGGGGACGTGCTGACCTCGGCGGGGGTGGCCGCGGGGGTGGACCTGTGCCTGCACGTGGTGCGGCGCGACTTTGGCACGGCGGTGGCGAACGCGGTGGCCCGCCGCACCGTGGTGCCGCCGCACCGCGAGGGCGGGCAGGCGCAGTACATCCGCCGGCCGCTGCCGGAGCCGCAACTGGCCGGCACCGAGCGGGCCAGGGCGTGGGCGCTGGACCGGCTCGACCAGCCGCTGACGCTGCGGCAGTTGGCCGAGCGGGAGTCGATGAGCGTACGCACCTTCACCCGGCGCTTCCGGGAGGAGGTCGGGATGAGCGCGGGCCGCTGGCTGACCCAGCAGCGGGTCGAACTGGCCCGGCACCTGCTGGAGTCGACCGACCTCAGCGTCGACCAGGTCGCCCGGAAGGCCGGGTTCGGCACGGGGGCCTCGATGCGGCAGCACCTCCAGCTGACGCTCGGGGTCTCACCGACCGCGTACCGCCGCACCTTCCAGTCGTCCGGCACACGCTGAGCTCTCGGCTGCCCGGCCGGCGGTCCGGTCGGTGGCGCAGTCCGCGCTCCGGTCGGCGGCGCAGTCCGCGGCGCGGTCGACCTCGCACCAGATCTGCTTGCCGGCGCCCTCGGGCTGCCAGCCCCAGCGGTCGGCGAGGCCGTCGACGAGTTCGAGGCCGCGACCGCCGGTGTCGTCCCGGCGGGCGTGCCGCGGGGCCGGCGGGGTCTCGCTGGTGTCGGCGACCTCGACGCGTACCGGAGCGGCGGGGGCGGACGGGAAGAGCATCCGCAGCACCGCGGGGCAGCCGGTGTGGACCACGGCGTTGGTGACCAGTTCCGAGATGAGCAGGATCAGCGTCTCGGCGACCGGCTCGTCGGCGCCTATGCCGGAGCCGGCCAGCCGCGACCTCGCCCAGCGGCGCGCGCGCCCCACTTCCGCGGGGTCGGCGCCCACCTCGAGTTGCACCTGCAGCATCTGCACGTTCACACCATCCGAGCCGGCGGACACAGGGCCTCATGCCTGCGCGGGATCACCGTGTGTGATGCCCGCCGCACACAGCATGATCGACCGTCAGTCACTCCAACAAGCGCTTCCGTCATATTCCAGCGCAACGGGTCACGGGTGCCGCATACTGTGCGCCGCGTGGGGCCGGGCGACGAACACCCGGAGCTCACCACCGCCCGGGCCCGCCGGGCGGTGGTCCGGGAAGGCCGGGAAGGCCGTGGACGCAGCCGCACCCGATGGAGCGTACCCGAGGTCGGAGCCGACTCCACCGCGTGACAAGTCACGCATCGGACACAACTGCGCGCGGACGCTCCGTAATCGGACCGCGCGGACGTACCGCCGTGGCCGGTCAGGCGCTCAGCGGCTGGGCGGACTCGTCGGTGGCGGCGGCCAGGTCGGGGAAGACCTCGAACAGCCGGCGCACGCCGAGCGCCGCGAGCACCCGGTTGACGTGGGCGCCCTGGCCCGGAGGTGCGTCCGCCGCGGGCAGCACGACCCGCAGCCGGCCCGCGCAGGACCGCATCAGCCGCCGGGAGCCGATCAGCACGCCGACCCCGCTGGAGTCGCAGAAGCGCACGCCGGCCAGGTCCAGCACCACGTCGCGCCGCCCGTCGGCGACCGCGTCGTGCACCTTCTGCCGTACCGCGGGCGACGAGATGAGGTCCATCTCGCCCGTGACCGTCACCACCGCCCAGCCGTCTCGCTCGGCCCGGGTCACGCGCAACAGACCGCTCCTCGCCTCGACGTCGGATTCAGCTGTCTCATCCCACCGAGCCTATGCCCAATCACAGCCGTAACTCTGCCCTCTTCCGGTCACACCCGGATAACAGACCGACAGAACCGATCACATGAGGGGCCATGTTGCCGCAAAGGCACGCATGCCGCGGTGGCCGGCGGGTACGGTCGAAGGCACACGGACGGCACGCGAGCAGCGCCGACGAGGCAAGGGGGCGGCAGATGGCGACACCCGCACCGCCGCGCTGGGACCGCAAGATGCAGCAGCGGCTCGCCCGCGGCGAGGAGGCCGCGCTCGGCGAGCTCTACGACCGCTACGCCACCCTCGTGCACAACCTCGCCTACCGGGTGCTCGACGACGACGAGGCCGCCGACCTGATCACCCGCGAGGTCTTCGGCTACGTCTGGGAGAATCCGGACGACTACGACCCCAAGCACGGCTCGCTGCGCTCCTGGATCGCCGGCCTCACCCAGAGCCAGGCCGTGCACCGGCTGCGCCAGTACGCCGGCCGCGGACGTTCCACGCCCGGCGAGGTCGAGGCCCGGGTCCGCGAGGCCACCGCCGCCGCCCGCGCCGACTTCATCGTGACCTCCATGCCCGCCCCGCTGCGCGACGCCCTCGACCTGGCCTACCGCGACCGGCTGGACTACCGCGACGCAGCCGCCGGGCTCGGCGTGAGCGCCGACGAGTCGCGCCGCCGGCTGCGGCTGGGCCTGCAACTGCTCTCCACCGCCATGGACCCCGCCGACAGCCAGGACCCCCGCACGCCGTCCGGCGGGCCCGGGCACCTGAGCCCGCACCTGCGCACCGATCGGGGACAGCCGTGAGCGGCCCGGCCTACAGCAACGGCGACGGCACGCACGGCGGCGGCGGTGAGGGCGAAGGGCTGCCGCGCGTGCCGCAGCAGCGCGACCAGCCCGGCATCCCGCGGGCCGTCCCCGACCCGCCGCCAGGGCCGGCCGAGCTGTCGGAGCCGTCGGAGCCGAACGGCACCGCAGAGCCCGTACACCCCGCAGGACCCTCGGCACCGGCCGGTCGCCGGCCCGGCGGCACCTTCGAGGAGCCCGCCGAGCGGCTGCCGCTGTACGACCACGCCACGCTCAAGGCGCTGCTCGGCGCCTGGGCGCTCACGGCCTGCTCGCGCGACGAGTCGCTGGCCGTCGAGGTCCACCTCACCGACTGCGCCACCTGCGCCGAGGAAGCGCTGCGGCTGCGCGACGCGGTCGGCCTGCTGCACCGCGAGGAGAGCCTGGACCTCGACCCGCTGCTGCGCGCCCGGGTGCTGGAGGGCTGCCTCGGCCGCCGCCCGGCCCGTATCCCGGTGCCGGAGTGGGCGGGCCCGTACGACGCCGAGGCCGCCCGGCTGGACGCGCTGCTGCGCGACCTCGGCGACACGTACTGGCAGGAGCCCGTCGAGCTGCGCTGGTACGACAACGGCCCGGTGACCAGGAAGGCCACCGTCGGCGAGGTCATCGCCCATCTGACGGCCGTGGACGGCCTGGTCGCGGCGGCCCTCGACGTCCCCGGCGCGGCGGCGTCCGACGGGCTGGACCTGCCTGCCGACCCGACGCGGCGCACCGAGGCGCTGTGGGCGGCACGGCGGGCCGCGGCGGCCGGCGGCGCGGGCGCGGGTACGGGTGCGGGACCGGCCGCCGGGCTGCGGGACGTCTGGCGCGCGCAGAGCCACACCCTGCTGCGTACGGTCTCCTTCGCGGGCGCCGGGGCCGCCGGGGTCGGCGTCGACTACGGCCTGCGCACGCTGCCGCTGCGTACCGCCTTCGTGGACCGGGCCTTCGCGTGCTGGATCCACGCGTGGGACATCGCCGAGGCGGTGGCGTACCCGTACGACCCGCCCGCGCCGCGCAACCTCAACCGGATCATCGACCTCGCCGCGAACCTGCTGCCGGGCGCGATGGCCGGGCGGCGCCGGCAGGGGCTCGCGAGCTTCCCGGCCCGGCTGGCGGACGCCGGGGCGCCCGGGCGGTCGCTGGTGCTGCGGATCGAGGGCGCGGGCGGCGGCGACTGGTGCCTGCCGGTGGACTCGCCGGGCACCACCGCCTCGCCCGAGCACGCGGTGGCCGAGGTGGCGATGGACGGCGTGGAGTTCTGCCAGCTCGCGGCCGGTCACCTCGAGCCGGAGCGGATCGCGGTGGGCCAGCAGGGCGACCGCGCGGTGATCAGGGACGCGCTGTTCGCGGCGGCGTCGCTGTCCCGGCTGTGAGCCGGCGCCGACCGCAGGCCCCGTAAGCCCCCGTAAGCCCGCAGGCTCCGAATCCCAGCAAGCCCCGCAAGCCATGGGCCCTGAGCCGTAAGCCCTGAGCCGCGCCTCAGGCGAAGACGACGGTGCGGCTGCCGTTGAGCAGCACGCGGTGCTCGCTGTGCCACTTCACCGCCCGCGCCAGCGCCTGGCACTCCACGTCCCGCCCGATCGCGACCAGCTGCTCCGGCGTGACGCCGTGGCCGACCCGCTCGACCTCCTGCTCGATGATCGGGCCCTCGTCGAGGTCGGCCGTCACATAGTGCGCGGTCGCGCCGATCAGCTTGACGCCGCGGTCGTGCGCCTGGTGGTAGGGCTTGGCGCCCTTGAAGCTCGGCAGGAAGGAGTGGTGGATGTTGATGATCTTCCCCGACAGCTCGCGGCACAGGTTGTCGGAGAGCACCTGCATGTAGCGGGCCAGGACGACCAGTTCCACGCCCTCCCTGCGCACCAGCTCCAGCAGCTGCCCCTCCGCCTCCGCCTTGGTCTCGCGGGTGACGGGGATGTGCAGGAAGGGCACGCCGTAGGAGGCCGACAGCTCGCGGAAGTCGGTGTGGTTGGAGACGACCGCCGCGATCTCCACCGGCAGCGCGCCGCTGCTGGCGCGGAAGAGCAGGTCGTTGAGGCAGTGCCCGAACTTGCTGACCATGAGCACGATCCGCATCCGCTCCGCCGAGGGGTGGATGCGCCAGTCCATGTGGTACGCGTCCGCGACCGCCGCGAAGCTCGCCCGCAGCTTGTCCAGGCTGACCGGGGGCTCGGCGGAGAAGTGGACGCGCATGAAGAACAGCCCGGTGCCGCGGTCGCCGAACTGCTGGCTGTCCACGATGTTGCAGCCGGTCATGAAGAGGTAGCTGGAGACCGCGTGCACGATGCCCTGCTTGTCGGGGCAGGACAGCGTGAGGACGTACTGCGGCTCGGCGGGCTGCTGCGTCGGCTGTTCGTTCACCCGGTCAGCCTCGCACACCCGGCCGCCGGCGCGCCGCGCTGTCCGTCACGCGGACCTGGTGTAGATCGCCAGCACTTCCAGCGAGCGCGGCGGGGTGTCCGGGTCCTCGCCGTCCGCGCCGGCCAGCAGGACGTGCGCGTCCCGCGCGGCGTGCACCGCGTCCGGCCAGCCCGGGTGGTCCAGATACGCGGCAACGGGCGCGTCCGCCCCCACCTGGTGCAGGATCTTGAGCACCCGCAGCACCGCGACGTCGACCAGCGCCGCCTCCTGGGCGTCGCGGAAGACGGTCCCGACGTACTTCTCGGCGGACCAGTTGTCGAGCCAGGTGTCCTCGACCAGGCGGTAGACGGCGTCGGTGACGTCCCCGTAGCCCGGGCTCCCGGTCTGCCACACCTCACGCTGGAAGACCGGATCGCTGATCATGTGCAGCGCCGAGCGCACATTGGCACGCCAGCGCCACCACGGCATGTCGTTGAGCGGCATGCCTCCCATCGTGGAGGAGACACGGCCGCGACGGGAAGCTTTCTCGGAACCTTGCACGACGGGCAATCGTACGCACTCGAACGACGGCACCCGTAATTCACCTGAAAGTGACCGCCTGTTTGGTTGAGATCACCCTGACGTTGGGGGCGGACCAGCATCTTCCGTAATCATGACTGAACGGCGCATGCGCAGGGTTCGCCACGCTGTCGTCCCCTTGGTGGCCACAAGTGCGCTGCTCAGCGGCTGCGGTGTGCTTCCTGGGGGCTCGGGGGACTCCCAGGGGCCCGTGGTGGTGATGACATGGGCCCCGGTCGACACCAAGGCGACGAACATGCCGGGCATGATCGCGATGGCCCAGGCGTTCGAGCGGTACGTCAACGACAACGGCGGCCTGGGGGGCCGCAAGCTCAAGGTGCTCACTTGCAACGAGCGCAACGACTCGGTCGCCGTCGCCAAGTGCGTGCAGCAGGCCGCCGACGCGCACGCGGTCGCGGTGGTCGGCTCGTACAGCGAGCAGGGCAGGTCGTTCACGACGGCGCTGGAGTCCAACGACATCCCGTACATCGGCGGTTACGGCATCACGCAGGACGAGTTCCTGAGCCCGCTGTCCTACCCGGTCAACGGCGGGGTGCCGGCGCTGCTCGCGGGCAGCGGCGCGCAACTGGCCGCGGCGTGCAAGAAGGTGGCGTTCGTGCGCCCCGACACCATCACCGGCGACCAGTTCCCGAACTTCCTCAACCACGGCCTGAAGTCGATGGGCCACAACCCCGCCCGCGACCTGCGGGCCCAGGACGACGCGACGGAGTACACCGGCGTCGCCGAGCAGGCGGTCGGCGACAACAAGGCGAGCAACTGCGTGTCCGCGGTGCTCGGCGACCACACCAGCACCTTCTTCGACTCGCTGCGCCGCCTCGGCGACAAGCCGCCCAAGGTGCGGCTGTCGTCGGTCATCGGCAGCGTCCAGCAGTCGCTGGTCAACGCCACCGGCGGCGCCAACAGCCCGCTGGAGAACGCGCTGGTCACCGACTGGTACCCGCCGGCCTCCGACCCCAAGTGGGCGGAGATGAAGTCGGTCATCGACAAGTACGCCTTCTCCGACGACCGCATCGACGTCGCCGACCCCGGTGTGCAGACGACATGGATCGCCTACTCCGTCTTCGCCAAGGTGCTCCGGGCGATGGACAAGAACACCAAGGTGACCGCGACCACGGTGGAGAAGGCCTTCGACCACACCACGGCGCTGTCCACCGGCGGGCTCACCCCGGACCTCGGCTGGACCGACACCGACCTGCTCAACCTGCCCGACCACAGCCGGCTCGGCGACGCCAAGGTCACCTACCAGGTCGTCCGCAACGGGCAGTTGGTGCAGCAGACCGGCGGCTTCGTGGACGTGACGCGCACGCTGCAGGAAGCCACCGGGGCCCTGTAAGCGGGCGCGGGCGGCCGGGACGCGGGAAGCAGCACCTGGGGCGCGGGAAACGGCGCCCGGGGCGCGTAAAGCGGCGGCCTGGGCGGCTAAGGCGTGGGGGCCGTCGGCGGCCCGCTGCGTGCGGCGGCTCACAGCTGGCTGTACTGCCGCTTGGTGAGGCCGTACTGCGCGGCGATGGAATTCCACAGCTTCACGGCGGCCTTCTTCTGCGTGGTCGCCGTGCTGCTCTGCTGGTTGCCGGCCTGCTGCTCGCCGGTGGAGCGGGCGTGGCCGCCCTTGCACACGCTGCCGTTGTTCGCGGCCTGGTCCGCCCATGCCGCGTAGTGGCCGTCGGCGGCCGAGGACGCCTTCCACGCCTTGGTCAGGGCCGAGGTCAGCTCGTCGTGCTTGGGGAGCTTGTCCACCGACAGGTTCTGCAGCTGGGTGACCAGGCCGTCCCGCTGGGTCGCGGCCGAGCGCAGGTCCGCGGCGGCCTTCTGCAGGTCCTTGCAGCCCTTGATGTCCTCCACCGCGTTGACCACCGAGCTGCGGCTGGCGCCGCTGGAGCTCAGCAGCGCGTCCAGCGCCTTGGCCTGGCCCTCGGCGCCGTCGGCCGCGCCGGTGGACGCGCCGTCGCCCGAGGCGCTGCTGCCGGGCTTGCCGGAGGCCGGGGCGGACGGCTTGGCGGCCGAGTCGTCGGCGCCGGCCTTGCCGCCGCCCCCGCTCATCAGGCCGCCGACCACGAGCCCGGCGACGACGCAGCCGGCCACCACGATGCCGATCAGCACCTTGGGCGACATCCGGCGCCGGCCGCCGTCGTCCCCGTCGTCGTAGCCCTCGTAGCCGTCGTACCCGCCGTCGGCGTAGCCGCCGCCCTGCTGCTGCCACTGCTGCTGGCCGTAACCGGGCTGCTGGGGCCGGGGCTGCTGGGCGCCGTGCGGCTGGAGGATGCGCGGGCGCATCGGCTCGGGGGCCGGGACGTCGTTGCGGAAGAGGTGGTCGTAGTCGCTGTCCGGCGGCGGGGGCTGCTCGTCGTAGCCGGCCGGCGGCGCGGGCTGCTGGTCGTAGCCGGCGGGCGCGGCGAACTGCTGCTCGGCGCCGTACGCCTGCGGGTCGGCGTACGGCTGCCCGCCGCCGTACTGCTGCCCGGGGTGGGCCTGCTGCGGGCGGCCGTACTCGTCGAAGGGCTGCGCGTCCTGGAAGAGCGGCAGCGCCTGCGTGGCCTCGGCGGGCGCGGGCTCGCTAGGCGGTACGGGGGCCGGGCCGCCCGCGGGGTAGGGCGGCAGCATCTGCGTGGCGTCGGCGAAGGCCGCGGGCTCCGGCTGCGGGGGCTGCTGCGGTGCCTGCTGCGGCTGCGCGGCGAAGGGTACGTGCGCGGGCGGCGCCTGCTCGGCGAACGGTACGTGCGCGGGGGCCGGAGCCGGGGCCGGGGCCTGCGGCGGGAGGCCCGGTATCGGCGGCGGGGTGGCGGCCGGGTACGGCGGCAGCATCTGCGTGGCGTCCGCGGCCTCCTGGGCCTGCGGCGGGTACCCGGGCGGGCCCTGCGGCGGTACGGGCGCCGCGCCGCCGCCCTGCTGCGCCGCCGGGTCGCCCCACGGGGTCCCGCCGGCCGGCTGGACGTGCTCGCCGTACGCCGCCGGCGGCTGCTGCCCGGCGGGGAGGACGACGCCCTGGTACGGGTCGGGCGTGTGCTCGCCGCGTCCGTTGCTGTGCATCGCCGTTGACTCCCGCCTTCACCAAGTGTCGGACGTCCGCACACGCTACCGGGTCAACGGCGACACCGGCCACGAAGCCGAACGGGTGAACGGCCCCTGAAGGCGCGGCAATAGGGCACAGGGCTCCGCATATGGCCACGGCGCGGCAATTTCCAGCGCTTTGGGAACGCCCGCCGGTCCGGTGACGGAACGGTAACGATTCGGTGTGCTGGTGCCCGCGGACCGTTCCGTACGGCTCCGGTACGGCGTCCCGGGCGGGCCCGCGCAGGTGTTCAGGCGGCCTCCGGGGTGTCCAGGCGGGCGCCGAACTCCCGCACCGACGGCTCCGCGGAGAACGGTTCGAGGCGGCGCCGGAAGTCCTCCAGATACTCCGCGCCCCGGTCCGAGCGCAGCCCGGACAGCAGCGCCACGGCCTGTGCGCCGGTGTGGCAGGCCTGCTCGATCTCGCGCTGCTGCACCTGGGCGTCGGCGAGCAGCAGCATGTCGATGGCGCGCCGCCTGGCCCGGGCGACCGGGTGCGCGGCCAGCGCCTCCTCGGCGCGCCGCGCGGCGGGCACGGCCTGGCCCAGGTCGCGGTGGCAATGGGCCAGTTCGTCGGCGAGATAGGCGTGGTCGAAGTGCGCGATCCACGCCGGGTCCTCGTCGGGCTGGGAGCGGTCCATGGCGTCGACCGCGAGCCCCGCGACGGTGGCGAAGGTCCGGGCGTCGCCCAGCAGCGCGTGGCCGCGCGCCTCGGCCGCGTAGAACATCGCCTCGGCGGTGTGCCCGACCTGGCCCCTGGCGCCTTCCTGTGCCGCGCGGGCGAGTTGGGCGATCTCCCGCGGGTTGCCGAGCGCGGCGGCCAGGTGGCTCATGCTCGCGGCGAGGATGTAGCCGCCGTAGCCGCGGTCGCCGGCGGCCTGGGCGAGCCGCAGCGCCTGGATGTAGTAGCGCTGCGCCAGGCCCGGCTGGCCGGTGTCCACCGCCATGTATCCCGCCAGTTCGGTCAGCCGGGCCACCGCGGAGAACAGCTCGCGGCCCACCGACTCGCGGTAACTGCCCGCGAGCAGGCCGGAGACCACGCTGTTGAGGTAGTGCACCACCACCGGCCTGACGTGCCCGCTGCCGAACCTGTGGTCCAGCTCGGTGAGCGCCTGCGTGGTGGCCTTGACCGCCTCCACGTCCGAAGCGCCCACCCTGGCCCCGCCGTTGCGCGCTACGCCCTGGTCGGGGCGGGTGATCAGCCAGTCCCTGCTCGGCTCGACCAGGGCGGAGGCGGCGACCGTGGAGCCGGTCAGGAACTCGCGGCGGCCGACGTCGCTGCGCCACAGCTCGCAGACCTGCTCGATCGCGCCGAGCACCGTCGGCGAGAAGTGCAGGCCGATACCGGTGGCCAGGTTCTTCCCGTCGGCCATGCCGATCTCCTCGATCGACACCGCGCGGCCGAGCTTGCGGCCCAGCGCCTCGGCGACGATCCCCGGCGCCCTGCCGCGGGGCTGCTGGCCGCGCAGCCAGCGGGCCACCGACGTCTTGTCGTAGCGCAGGTCGAGGCCGTGCTCGGCCCCGCACATGTTGACCCTGCGGGCCAGGCCGGCGTTGGAGCAGCCGGCTTCCTGGATGAGCGCCTGGAGCCGCTCGTTGGGCTGGCGCGCCACAAGTGGTCGTGCGGCCATCGTGTCCCCCTCGTCCTCGTCGACCCGTCCCGGTGACCGACGTCCGTACGGTCCCGCGGCACGCTGTGCCGCTGTGCCGCTGTGCCGCTGTGCCGTCGTGCTGCTGTGCCGCTTTCTGCGGCTTTCTGCGGCGCCGCGGCTCCCGCGGTCCGATTGCGTTGCGCCCGGCGGCAGTTGTGCCGCCAGGCGGTACGGCCCGCACGGCTGTGCGGCTCATGCGTGTCGATACTGCCCATCCGGCGGCCAGAAAATGCCCCTCTTTGCGGGAGTTTCGCCGCACGGTGCCCGTGGGCACCCCCCACTGCCTACCCGCACCCGACGCCCGTTGCCCGTACGCGCCCCCGGCCGTGCATCCGTGCGCCCGCCATGACCCGCCGTGACCCGCGGCGCCACCCCGTAACCCGGGGGCGCGGGCGCGTGTTGTGCAGCGCGTGGAAGACAGCAGCGCAGTCCCGCAGCAGTTCACCGGCCGGCTCGCCGACGCGGCGGCCGGCTATGCCGAGGAACGGCACTGGGACGTCCTGCCGGGCGCCTGGCTGGAGGCCGGCCCGCACGGTGCGCCCCGCTGCTCCTGCGGCTTCGCCTTCTGCCCGGCTCCCGGCGCACACCCCACGCGCCCCGACTGGGCGGCCCGGGCGAGCGGCGCCGCCCCCGCGGTACGGCGCATGTGGCAGAAGCAGCCGCGGGCCTCGATCCTGCTGCCGGCCGGGCGGAGCTTCGACGCCCTCGACGTCTCGGAGGAGGCCGGCTGCCTGGCGCTGGCCCGCATGGAGCGGATGTCGCTCGCGATCGGGCCGGTGCTGGGCACCCCGCGCCGCCGGCTGCTGTTCTTCGTGCTGCCGGGCACCGGCGCCAAGGTGCCCGACCTGCTGCGCCGGCACGGCTGGGCGCCGCAGTCGCTGGACCTGGCGGTGCTCGGCGAGGGCGACTGGGTCGTCGCGCCGCCGACCAGGACCGTACCGGCCGGGTGCGTCCAGTGGGCCCGCCGGCCCACCCTGGCCAACCGCTGGCTGCCGGACGCCGCGGAGCTGATCGGCGCGCTGGCGTACGCGTGCGCCCGTGAGGCGATCGAGGCGCGGGAGGCCGCCGAGGCGCGTGCGGCGGCCGGGGTGCGCTGAGCGCGGGGCCGTACGCGGGCGCCCCGGGGGTCCGGGTCCCGAGGGTCCGGGGGTCCGGGCGGCGGTCACCGAACGTCGACCACCCCGCCGCTCTGGTCACTGTCAGTGGTCCCCTTTAGGGTGGGAGTCGTCCGCCGGAGGAGGCGGAGCAGGTTCGGGGACGCTACGGGGAGACCGGGGGAGGCACCGAGGCATGGCCGAGGAGTCGCAGGAGACGGGCCGGCGGGACGCGCTGCCGTCGTACGGGGATTTCCGGGACGGCGGGGCGATCGGTGCGCGGCCGGAGGGTCCGGTGCCCGCGGTGCGGGTGCGCGGGCTGTGGAAGCAGTTCGGCGAGCAGGCCGCGGTCGCCGGCGTCGACCTGGACCTGCCCGCGGGCCGCTTCATCGGCCTGGTGGGACCGAACGGCGCGGGCAAGACGACGACGCTGTCCATGGTCACCGGCCTGCTGCGGCCCGACGACGGCCAGGTGCAGATCAACGGGCACGACGTGTGGGCCGACCCGGTCGCCGTCAAGTCCAGGATCGGCGTGCTGCCCGAGGGCCTGCGGCTGTTCGAGCGGCTGTCGGGCCGCGAGCTGCTCGCCTACACCGGCCGGCTGCGCGGGCTGCCCGGCGCCGAGGTCGACAAGCGCGCCGCGCAGCTGCTGGACGTGCTGGACCTGACCGGGTCGCAGCACAAGCTCGTCGTCGACTACTCCACCGGCATGCGCAAGAAGATCGGCCTGGCCGCGGCCCTGCTGCACAACCCGGAAGTGCTCTTCCTCGACGAGCCGTTCGAGGGCGTCGACCCGGTGTCGGCGCAGGTCATCCGCGGTGTCCTGGAGCGCTTCACCGCCGGGGGCGGCACGGTGGTGTTCTCCTCGCACGTGATGGAGCTGGTGGAAAGCCTGTGCGACTGGGTCGCGGTGATGGCCGCGGGCCGGATCGTGGCGCGCGGCCCGCTCGCCGAGGTGCGCGGCGACGCCTCCACGTTGCAGGACGCGTTCTTGTCCCTGGTCGGCGCCGACCGCGTCGGCGGCCAGGACCTGGACTGGCTCGGCGGGGACTCCCGGTGAGCGCCCCCGCCGCCCCGGCCGCCGCCGGCCCGGCCCCGGCACGTATGGCCGCGGCCCCGTCCGTGACCGGCGTCTTCGTCCGCCTGAAGCTGTCGCTGCTGCGCAACGGGCTGCGCGTATCGCGCGGCCGTACGGTCGGCTGGTGCATCGGCGTCACCTTCGCCCTGCTGTACGCGCTCGCGAACGGCGCGGGCCTGATCGCGCTGCGGCACAACGAGCACGCGCCCGCCGCCTCCGTCACCGTCGCCGTCGTGCTGGGCGTCGGCTGGGCCGTGGTGCCGCTGTTCTTCTTCGGCGGCGACGACACCTTGGACCCGACGCGGCTGACGATGCTGCCGCTGCGCCCGCGCCCGCTGCTGACCGCGCTCATGGTGTCGTCCCTGGTCGGTGTCGGCCCGCTCGTGACGTCGCTGATCGTGGCCGGCGCCGTGACGTCGGTCGCCTACGGCGCGGCGGCGGCCGTCGTCGCGGTGCCGGCCGGCGTGCTGGTGGTGGCCTTCTGCGTGGCGCTCTCCCGGGCCGTCGCGGCGGCCAACACCCGGCTGCTGACCAGCCGCAAGGGCCGCGACCTGGCGCTGCTGAGCGGCCTGTTCGTGGCGGTCGGCGCGCAACTGGCCAACCTCGGCGCCCAGTCGCTGTCCGACAGCGACGGGCTGGACCGGGCCGACTCCGCCGGGCACGTGCTGCGCTGGATCCCGCCGGCCACCGCGGTCGACGCGGTCCGCTCCACCGGCCGGGGCGCGTACGGCCTGGCGGTGCTGCAACTGGCCATGACGGCGGCGGCCGTCGCCCTGGTGCTGTGGTGGTGGCACCGCAGCCTGGTGCGGCTGATGGTCTCCCCCGACGCGTCCACGATCGCCGCCGCCTCCGAGTCCGCCGCCGGTGGCCGCGCCCGGCGCGGTTCCCGGCTGCGACTGCGGCTCCGGCTGCCCGAGGGCCGCACCGGCACGGTGATGCAGCGGCAGTTCCGCTACATGTGGCGCGACCCGCGCGCCAAGGCGGCGCTCGCCACCGGGCTCGCGGTGGGCCTGCTGCTGCCGCTCATCGCGGTCGTCCAGCACGGCAGCGTCTACCAGTGCCTGTGGGCGGCCGGGCTGCTCGGCGTGCAGATGTACAACCAGTTCGGCACCGACGGCTCCGCCTTCTGGGTCGTGGCGTCCGCGACCGCCGACCGCCGCGACGCCGAGCTGGAACTGCGCGGGCGCGCCCTGTCGGTGGCCGTCGTCGCGCTGCCGTACGTCACCGTGGTCACCGTCGGCGCGGCCGTACTGCTCGGGCAGGTCGGCTCGCTGGCCGAGACCCTGGGCCTGGCGTACGCCTTCCTCGGCGCGCTGCTCGCCGTCGGCTGCCTGGCCAGCGTGCGCTTCCCGTACGCGGTGCCGCGCGACAACCCGTTCGCCAACGCCGCGCCCGGCCAGAGCGGCCTGGTGGTCCTCAACGTCATCGGCGGCACCCTCACCGGCGCGGCCCTGTGCCTGCCCGTCCTGGGCCCGGTGCTCGCGCTGCACCTGACCGGGCACCACGGCCTGCTGTGGCTCGCGCTGCCGGCCGGCGCGATATACGGGGCCGCGCTCGCGGCGCTGGCGGTGCGGTTCACCGCGCCGCGGCTGCTGGACCGGCTCCCGGAGATCCTGGCGACGGTGCGGGCTAGCTCGTAGCCGGCGCCTTGCCGCGGACGAAGGTGGCGGCCAGGGCCAGCAGCGGCAGGGCGGCACCCAGGCCGGCGGTCAGCGGCCAGCCGCCGAGGTGGTAGGCGGCCGAGCCGGCCTGCGAGCCGAGGGCGCCGCCGACGAAGAAGGTCGCCATGAAGGCGCTGTTGAGCCGGGCCCTGGCGCCGCCGTCGAGCTGGTAGACGACATGCTGGCCGAGGACGAGCGTGGTCTGCACGGCCATGTCCAGCAGCACCGCGGCGGCCCCCAGCGCCAGCACACTGTGCCGTCCGACGCCCGCCACGCCGAAGGCGGCAGCCGCCGTCACGAACGCGGCGGCCGTCATCGGCCGCACCAGCCCGCGGTCGGCCCAGCGCCCGGCCAGCGGCGCTATGAGCGCGCCACCCGCGCCGGCGAGGGCGAACAGTCCGACCTGCCACTGGCTGTAGTGGAAGGGCGCGGCGGTCAGGACGAAGGAGATCGTGGTCCAGAAGACGCTGAAGGCGCCGAACATCGCCGCCTGGTAGAGCGCCCTGCGGCGCAGCGCCGGGTGGATCCGCAGCAGCCGCACGGTGGAGCGCAGCAGCGACCCGTACGGCAGCGTCGCCGCGGGCCGGCGCGGCGGCAGGGCCGAGCGCAGCACCAGCGTCAGGACGGCCATCAGCGTGGCCGAGCCCAGGTAGACCACCCGCCAGCTCGTGGCGTCCGCGACGACGCTGCCGACCGTGCGGGACAGCAGGATGCCGGTGAGCAGGCCGCTCATCACCTGCCCGACGACCCGCCCGCGGCTGGCGTCGGGCGCGAGGTCGGCCGCGTACGGCACCAGGATCTGCGCGACGGTGAGGGTGCAGCCCAGTACGAGGGAGGCGGCGAGCAGCACCGCGAAGTCCGGTGCGAGGCCGGCCAGCACCAGCGCGGCGGTGGTGAGCGTGAGCAGCAGCGTGGCCAGCCGGCGCTTCTCGAGCACGTCGCCGAGCGGCACGACGAGCAGCAGGCCGAGCGCGTAACCCAGTTGCCCGGCGGTCACCAGGCTGCCGGCGGTGACGGTGCCGATGTGGAAGGAGTGCCGCAGGTCGCTGAGCAGCGGCTGGGCGTAGTAGAGGTTGGCGACGGTCAGGCCGCAGGAGACGGCGAGCAGCACGACCAGGGCGCGCGGCGGCCCGCCGTGCCCCGGCACCTCCCGCGGCGCCCGGCGGGTCTGCGGACGGCCGCTCCCCCGGGCGGGCTTCGCAAGGCCGGCGGGACCGTTCGGCTGGGACATCGGCACCTCACTGCGCTGGCTGACGACTGTTTCACCGGAACCGGTTATACCGGTCCACTGACGGTACCAGTCAAACCGGTTCCGGCAGTAGGCTGGCCGGCATGGAGGAGATCGACGCGACGCCGCGCTTCCGCCAGGGCGCGGGGCGGCTGTCCCTGGACTTCGTCCGGACCCTGCGCTATCGCGGAACGCCGGGCGAGCAGGAGGAGTTGCCGGACGGCGCGGCGCTCGCGCGGTGGGTCCGGCAGTGCGGCCCCGCCCTCGACACCCCGCCGGGCGCGCGGGCCGGCGGGCGGCCGGGCGAGGCGGAGGTGCGCGCCGCGCGGGCGCTGCGGGAGGCGGTGTACGCGCACATCGCCGCCGCGCGGTCCGGCGGGAGCCCCGGCCCCGAGGTCGCCGCCCGGCTCAACGGCGCCGCCGCCCCGGACGTGCCCGTGCCGTACCTGTCGGCGCAGGGCGCGCTGCGGTGGCGTGCGGACGACCCGGTCTCCGCCGTACTCTCCCTGGTCGCCCGCGACGCCCTGGAACTCGCCGCGGACCCCGCCCTGGTGAACCGCCTCCACGAGTGCGCCGCTCCCGACTGCGGGGCGGTCTTCCTCGACTCCTCCCGCCCGGGAACACGCCGCTGGTGCTCCATGGACGTCTGCGGCAACCGCGCGAAAAAATCCGCCCTCCGCGCCCGTACCTCCGCCTGACACCACCGACGCCTCGCCGGGCGCGCCCTTCAGGGGCCCGCCGCCCGACGGCCGGTCAGTCGCTGGGCAGGCCCGTGCGGGAGAAGACATCCGTGGGGCCGTCGGTCCACTGCACCGTCAGCGTGGCACCGTCGGGGGTCAGCACGCCGTGGCCGGCGGTGCGTTCCGTGTCGCCGTCCATGCAGGTCAGCGTGATCGTGATGGGGCCCTTGCCGGTGTAGCCGCCGCCGCACAGATGCGTACTGGTCAGCGCGGCCTCGCCCTTGCCCAGCACGAGCTGCACCTTCGTCGCGTCGTCCGCCGCGAGCCAGACGCCCTCCACGGTCTGCGTCCCGGCGCCGCTGGAGCCCGGGGGCGGTGCGCTGCCGGTCGCCGTACCCGTCGCCGAAGCGGTCGGAGTGCTCGCGGGCGTCGCCGCCGAGGAGTCCGCCGCGGGCGTCGACGCCCCGCCCGACGCCTGCTTGCCGCCACCGCCACCGCCGCTGCAACCGCCCAGCGCCAGCGCGGCAGCCACCGCGACCACGGCAACCGCCGCTCTCAACACTCCGTGGCGCACTGTGCTCCCCCATGACGCAAACGAATCCAGCGATCGCAAATTACCAGCAGGCCACGGCAATGCGCGCACGCCGCCGAACGGCCTCCGCACCCGGGCGCGGACACCGCGTCACCGCCCTGGCGCAGCCCGCGGGCCCTCGTACCGGCCCTTCGGCGCCCGCACACGGCGTGCCCCACCGCACGCAGGCCCCGCCATTTATCACCGACTTCTCACATCACCCTCACGTCCGTCCCGCACGCACAACCTGCCTCCCGCCCGCTTCCGGCCCCGCCTTCCCCTGCACCGCCGCCCCCGCCCCGGCTGCCCTCCCGGCCCCGGCCCGCGCTCCCGGCGCCGTCGGCGGGGTCGGCGGGTCCGGCGGGGCCGGCGGGGTCGGGCACCTCGGCGGCGGGGTCGGCCCCGCCCCCGCTCCCCCGGGCGCCCCACGGTCGGCGCGGCACCTCCCGCAGGAAGCGCTCGACCGTCTCGCACCAGGCGTCGGGCTGGTCCCACGGCACGAGGTGACCGGCGTCGGCTATCTCGGCGTAGCGCCCGTCCGGCAGCACCCGCACCATCTCCTGCGCCTCGGCACGGCCCAACTGACCGTCCAGCCCGCGGACCACCAGCGCGGGACAGCCCACACCCGCCAGCTCGTCCCAGTGCGCGTCCCGTGTCCACGGGTCGCCCGTGCGCAGCAAATGCGCGGGGGCGTACTGCGGACGCCACCCGTCGTCGTCCTCCGCCATGACCTCGGCGAAGAAGTCACCCCGCGCCGGGCCCGGCGCGTCGGCCCACGGATCCTGCTCGGCGAACCAGCGGCGGGCGTCCGCGAGGGTGGCGAAGGGCACCGGCCAGGACCGTGTCCACTCCTCCCACGCGCGCCGGCCCGCCTCACCGGGCGCCGCCGCCCGCATCTCGCAGATGACCACCGCGGCCACCAGATCCGGCCGCTGCGCCGCAAGCTGCCACGCCGTCAACGCGCCGAGACCGTGCCCGATCACGGTGACCGGCGCGAGGGCGAGCTGTTCGACCGCGGCTGCCGCGTCCGCCACGTACACCTCCGGCTCGCTCGCGCCCTCGGGGCGCTCGCTGCGGCCGTGCCCGCGCTGGTCGAGCGCGATCGCCCGGTACCGCGGCGCGAGCCGGCGCGCGGTCTCCGCCCAGTGCGACGCCCGGCCGAGCAGGCCGTGCAGCAGCAGCACGCCGGGTCTGGCGTCGGGGCCCGGCGCCTGCCCGGACTCGCGCCGAGCCGCCGGAACGGGCGCCGGCGCGGCGCCGGCCGCGCGGTCGGCGATGGCGGTCGCCGCCGCGTAGTCCCAGGCCATGAGGCGGGTGCCACCCGCTCCTGTGACCTCGAAGCGGCGCGGCCCGCGCTCGTCCGCCTGCTGCTTCATACGCCTCACCCCCTTTCGCCCGGTCGTCGTCCGTCCCGGTGCCGTTGCTGGATCACTTCGACGACCAGGCTATCGAACCTTTATTCGAACAAGGGGCTCCCGCGCCCAACACCGCTCTTTCGAGTGACAAGGCTCAAGGATTGGCGGCACGCGCCGAGGGGAGATCTTTCAGCGGGACGCGGCGCGAAGGGGAAGCGGGTCGCGAGGAGGTACCGGGAAGCTCGGGGTCCCGGCACCTCCGCGGGGACGCGGGGAGGGAAAAGGGGGGACAGGGAGGGAGCGGGAGGAAAAGGGGAGGGAGCGGGAGGGGCAGGGAGGGAAAAGGCCGCCCCGGTGCCGTCGACCACGACGGCACCGGGGCGGCCCTGTGTCCGCTCCGTGCGTGTCCGCCCGCGGGCCGCCGTACGGCCCCGAGCGCCTGCTACCGCTCCACCGCGCTACCGCTTGGCGACGAAGACGTGCGAGGCGACCTCCGCGTCCAGCTCGGCGGCCTCGCCGCCGCTGCCGACCAGCACCCCGCCTGCCGAGCTGGTCACGCTCACCACCGCGCCCGGCTGCACGCCGGCCCGCCGCAGCGTGTACATCACCTGCGCGTCGGTCTGGATCGGCTCACCGATCCGGCGCACGACCACGCTGGCCGCCGCGTCGCCCGGCTTGAGGTCGTTCAGGCTGACCATCCCGTCCTCCAGGAAGGTCTCCGCCTCGCCCTTCTCGCCCAGCTCCTCCAGGCCCGGGATCGGGTTGCCGTACGGCGACTCGGTGGGGTGGCGCAGCATCTCCAGCACGCGGCGCTCCACCGCCTCGCTCATCACGTGCTCCCAGCGACACGCCTCGGCGTGCACCTGCTCCCACTCCAGGCCGATCACGTCGACCAGCAGGCACTCGGCGATGCGGTGCTTGCGCATGACGCGAGTGGCGGTGCGGCGCCCTTCCTCGGTCAGCTCCAGGTGGCGGTCCCCGGCCACGTGCAGCAGCCCGTCCCGCTCCATCCGCGCGACCGTCTGGGAGACCGTCGGGCCGCTCTGGTCGAGCCGCTCGGCGATTCGGGCGCGCATCGGGACCACACCCTCCTCCTCCAGTTCCAGGATGGTGCGGAGATACATCTCCGTCGTGTCGATCAGTCCGGACATGCGCGCCCCTCGTGTAAATCGTGCGTGGCCCTCACACAATTCTGACGCATACCACCGACAACCGGCCCCGAAGTGAGAACGCCCACCGCCGAGGAGCCCTCCGCAACCACCCGGTCACCCGCCGCTGCCCCTCCCCCGCCGCCTCCGGGCGGCCCCGCGGGGGCCCTGAGCAGCCCGGGAGGCCGCCGCGCCGCCCGCTCCCGGCGCCGCCCCGCGGACGCCCGCGGCCACCGCCGGCCGCAGGCCCGGCGTCCGTATCGTGGACGGCGGTGCGGCACGTGGGCCCTGCGGTCCCCGGCGACGGCCCCGCGCCCGCCGGCCACCCGGTTTTTCTTGACACCGGCCACGCCCTGGCCCCACGGTGATCCGCATGACTGAGCCCCGCGACGACCTGGCCGACCGGTATTTCGACGCCGCGATCGCGCTGCTGCGCCGGGTGCGCGACGAGGAGGCGGACGCCATCAAGGCGGCGGCCACCGCCGTGGCCGACGCCGTCGCCTCCGACGCCCGGGTCTTCGTCTTCGGCGCGGGCCACTCCTCGCTCCCGGCGCAGGACGTCGTCTACCGCGCGGGCGGCCTGGCACTGATCAACCTGCTGGCCGTGCCGGGCGTCGTCGGCGTGGACGTGATGCCGGCGACGCTGGGCAGCGCGCTGGAGCGGGTCGACGGGCTCGCCGGCGTGGTCCTGGACACCAGCCCGATCCGGCGGGGGGACGTCCTGTTCGTGATCTCGCTGTCCGGCCGCAACGCGCTGCCCGTCGAGATGGCGCAGAAAGCGCGCGCACTGGGCCTGACCGTGATCGGCGTGACGTCGGTCGTCTACGCGGAGCAGACCGGCTCGCGGCACGTGTCCGGCACGTTCCTGAAGGACCACTGCCACATCGTGCTGGACTCCAAGATCGCCGTCGGCGACGCGGAGCTGACCGACGACGCCATTCCCGCGCCCTTCGCCCCCGCCTCCACCGTGGTGACCAGTGCCCTGATGCAGGCGGTCGTGGCGACCGCGGCCACCGACCTGGCCGGTCGCGGCATCACCCCGCCGATGCTGCGCTCGGGCAACGTCGACGGCGGCCACGACTGGAACGCCAAGATCTTCGACCAGTACCGCGACCGCATCTTCTTCCGGCGCTGAACGGCAGCGGCCACCGGAGCCGAAACCGGAGCCGGACCCGAAACCGGACCCGGGTGGCGGCTGAGGCGTAGCGCCGCGCCTCAGCGCTCGCCGGCCAGCCGCGCCAGGTCCAGGGCCATGGCCACCCGGGCGGCCACGTCCTCGGCGTAGGCGGCGTCGGCGCGGTCGAACAGCCGCCGCCCCGGGCCGCGCAGGAAGGTCAGCGCGCCGACCGTGCGGCCCCGGCTGCGCAGCACGGTGACCAGCCCGTGCGCCGTCCCCGGCGGCCAGCGCCTGGCAGCCGCCCACGCGTCCATGTGCGAAGCCTCGGCAGATTGCGCCGGATCCGTCGCCGCACAACTGGTCCGCACCGTGCCGACCCGCTCCAGTGCCTGGACGGCGGGATGGGTGGCGGAGTAGCCGACCGGGATGCCGTTGTCGGCGGCGTCGCGGGACAGCTCGCTCGGGCCCGGTTCGCCCGCCGGAGTCGCCGCGACCCGGACCAGCCGCTCGGCGTCGTCGGCGACATCGAGCAGCACATGGTCGGCGAAACCGGCGAGGGCGTAGTCCATGTGCAGCGCCGCCGCCTCCAGGGCAGTGCCGGACTCGGCGGCGGCGCGGTCGGCGCGGTGGAGCTGCTGGTAGCGGAAGCGGATCTGCGCGCCTTCCGTTTCCGCGGTCTTCTGCCGGGTGATGTCGATGAACAGCCAGCCGACGCCGAGGGGCACGGGCTCCTCGCCGAGGGGCGAGCCGAGCCGTACGAAGCCGCAGCGCCAGCAGCGCCGCTTGCCCTCCGGGTCGGCGCTGAGCGCCACCCACAGGTCGGCGGTGGCCGGCGGCGGACCCTCGGCGAGTACGTGCTGGAGCGCGTTCTCCAGCTCCTCCACGCCGCGTGTGAGCAGATTGCCCAGCGGACGGCCCAATACCTCGTCAGGACCGGTCTTCAGCATCGCCGCGGCCCTGGGGTTGACGACGGCGGGCCGCAGGTCGGCGTCGATGAGCACGACGCCCCACGACGCGTCGGCGAACAGCGCCTCGCTGAGCGCGAGGGAACGCTCCAGGTCGATCTGGGCGTGCACCGCGGAGAAGGCGCAGTACACACCCGCGGGCCGCCCGCCGGCGCCCGGTACGGCCGCGGACTGGGCGCGTACGAGCACCCGGTGGCCGTCCTTGGTCAGCAGCGCGAACTCGTGCACCTGGCGACCGCGGGAGTCCATGACCCGCCGCAGCCGCTCCTCGGTCTCCGCCGCGTCGGACGCCCGTGCCGCCCATCCGGCCAGGCCGTGCCGTCCGATGGCGTCGGCGGCCGTCCAGCCGAGGATCCGGGCCGCCTCGGCGTTCCAGTGGGTGACGACGCCCGCGCCGTCGAAGGCGACCAGTCCCGCCTCCATGCCGTCGAGCAGCGCGGCCAGCAGCCGCTCGTCGTCCCCCTGCCCCTCGCCGCCCGCCGCGCCCGCCGGGCCGCCGGTGTCGTCATCACCGCTGCCGTCGTCCAGCGGCTTCGGTTGCGCGTCGAAAGGCTGCACGTCACCACATTCAACCCCCGTGTGGGCTGCGTCACACCGTTTTTGCATAAATCGGTTGTGCGGGCTCCGGTGCGGTTCCTACTGTTGCGGCACACATGAAGGGAGGTGGTCTGAAGCATGGTTTGCAGTCGGACACGTGAGGTGGTCGCGGGCTAGCTCCGCGCACTGGGCGTGCGCGCAGCGCGCCAATTCCACGCGATCACCCGACCCGCGGGCTCGCCGGACTTGTCCGGCCGGTGCCCGGAGCCGCAGGCTCCGGGAGGCAGCCCGCGGGTCGTTCGCATGTACGGGACCGGGGTCCGGGGCCGGTGGCGGCGCTCAAGGTCCCAGGGGCTCCACGGGCGCCAGGAGCGCGGGAAGGCGTCAGGGGGCGAGCCGTTCCACCGACCAGCCGCCGGCGGCGTCCCGTACGTACCGCAGCCGGTCGTGCAGCCGGTTCTCCCGGCCCTGCCAGAACTCGACGGTGGCCGGCTCGACCCGGAAGCCGCCCCAGAACGGCGGTACGGGCACCCGCGCGCCCTCCGGCCAGCGGGCGGCCAGCTCGGCGTACCGCTTCTCCAGCACCTCCCGGGAGTCGACGACGGTCGACTGCTCACTGGCCCAGGCGCCGACCTGCGAGCCGTGCGGGCGGCTGTGGAAGTACGCCTCGGTCTCCTCGGGCGCGACCTTGGTGACGCTGCCGACGACGATGACCTGGCGGGCGATCGGGTGCCAGGGGAAGAGCAGCGAGGCGCGCGGGTTGGCGGCGAGCGCCTGGCCTTTACGGGACAGGTAGTTGCTGTAGAAGACGAATCCGCGCAGGTCGTAGCCTTTGAGCAGCACGGTGCGTGAGCTGGGCAGGCCGTCGGCGTCGACGGTGGACAGCACCATGGCGTTGGGCTCGGCGATGACGCCGTCCTCGGTCGCGGCGACGGCGTCGGTGAACCAGCGCGCGAACTGCGCGTACGGCTCGGCCGCCAGTTCGTCCTCGGTGATGCCGACGCAGCGGTAGCGCCTGCGCATGGCGGCCGGGTCGAGCCCGTCCGGCAGGGGGTCGTGGGGTTCTGGCACGCGCACATACTCGCAGGGGTCGGCGGGTACGTGTCCCGGCCGGTCGCGCGCGGTGTGCGGCATCTCACCCTGTCTGTCATGTCCACATGCCGGGAGAATGGCTGGTCCGAACGGGGCAGGTGGGCTCGGCCGCCACGGGACATGGGCGGAGCCGGGCCACCGCCGCGAGCTGTCGACAGCATCCAGAGGAGCCGCCGCATGTCCGACTTCGTACCCGGACTCGAGGGAGTCGTCGCGTTCGAGACGGAGATCGCCGAACCCGACCGGGAAGGCGGATCGCTGCGCTATCGCGGCGTCGACATCGAGGAGCTCGTCGGCCAGGTGAGCTTCGGCAATGTGTGGGGCCTGCTGGTGGACGGGCGCTTCGACCCGGGTCTGCCGCCCGCCGAGCCCTTCCCGATCCCGGTGCACTCCGGTGACGTACGGGTCGACGTGCAGTCCGCCCTGGCGATGCTCGCGCCGGTGTGGGGGCTGCGCCCGCTGCTGGACATCGACGCCGAGCAGGCGCGGGACGACCTCGCCCGCGCCGCGGTGATGGCGCTGTCGTACGTCGCCCAGTCCGCCCGCGGCCAGGGCCGGCCCATGGTGCCGCAGCGGGAGATCGACAAGGCGCGGTCCATTACCGAGCGCTTCATGATCCGCTGGCGCGGCGAGCCCGACCCGCGGCACATTGCGGCGGTGGACGCGTACTGGACGTCGGCGGCCGAGCACGGCATGAACGCCTCCACCTTCACCGCCCGCGTCATCGCCTCCACCGGCGCGGACGTGGCCGCCGCCCTGTCGGGTGCGGTCGGCGCGATGTCCGGGCCGCTGCACGGCGGCGCGCCCTCGCGGGTCCTCGGCATGATCGAGGAGATCGAGCGCACGGGCGACGCGGAGGGCTATGTGAAGGGCGCCCTCGACCGCGGTGAGCGGCTGATGGGCTTCGGCCACCGCGTCTACCGCGCCGAGGACCCGCGGGCGCGGGTGCTGCGCCGCACGGCCCGCGAACTGGGCGCGCCGCGCTACGAGGTGGCCGAGGCGCTGGAGAAGGCCGCCCTCGCCGAGCTGCAGGAGCGCCGGCCCGACCGGGTCCTCGCGACGAACGTCGAGTTCTGGGCGGCGATCATGCTGGACTTCGCGGAGGTGCCGGCGCACATGTTCACCTCGATGTTCACCTGTGCCCGCACCGCGGGCTGGTCGGCGCACATCCTGGAGCAGAAGCGCACCGGCCGGCTGATCCGCCCCTCGGCGCGCTACACCGGCCCGGGCGCCCGCAGCCTGCACACCATCGAGGGCGACCCGACCGTCTCGTCCTGACGGGAGGAGCCGCGAGCTAGCCGCCGGGGGTGCCCGGCGGCTGCGCGTCCAGGCCGGCCGCGAGGACTTCCGCCAGGTGGCGGGCGGTGGCGCCGGCGCCGAGGTGGGCGATCTGGGTGCGGCAGGAGAAGCCGTCGGCCAGCACCACCGCGTCGTCGGGCGCCGCGCGCAGCGCGGGGAGCAGCGCCTCCTCGGCGCAGGCGGCGGAGACCTCGTAGTGGCCCGCCTCGAAGCCGAAGTTGCCGGCAAGGCCGCAGCAGCCGCCGGTCAGGTCGCCGGTGAGGCCCGCGCGCTCACGCAGCCGGCGGTCGGCGGCGTCGCCGAGCACCGCGTGCTGGTGGCAGTGCGTCTGCCCGACGGCCGTACGGTCCAGGCGGGGCGGCTGCCAGTCGGGGGCGTACTCCTCCAGGGCCTCCGCGAAGGTCCGCACCGACGCGGCGAGCCGGGCGGCCCGCGGGTCGTCCGTGCCGAGCAGTTCGGGCAGGTCGGCGCGCAGGGCGGCGGCGCAGCTCGGTTCGAGGACGACGAGCGGGGTGCCGGCGTCCAGGAGCGGCTCCAGCCGGTCGAGGGTGCGCCGCATCACCGTCCGCGCGCGGCCGAGCTGGCCGGTGGAGACCCAGGTCAGCCCGCAGCAGACCGGTCCCGGCGGCAGGGTGACGTCCAGTCCCGCGGCCCGCAGCACCCGGACGGCGGCGCGGCCGGCCGAGGGCGTGAGGTGCTCGGTGAAGGTGTCCGGCCACAGCACGACGGTCCGCGCGCCGGTTCCCGGCCCGCCGCGGGGCTGCTGCCGGTCGCCGCCCGGGCCCCGGTGTCCCTCGTCCGTGGCGTTCCTTTGCCACCATCGGGTGAAAGTCTCGCGCGCCAGTTCGGGAATGTCCCGTTCGTTTGTCATACCGGCGAATCGTTTTGCCAGCCATGCGGTTGACCGTACCCGGCCAAGCATATTGACCGCCGGCGCGAACCGATGAGCGATTTTCAGCCACGCCGGAAGCCAGCCCATCGAATAGTGCGAGCGCGGCCGGATCCGCCTCCGGTAGTGGTGGGAGAGGAATTCCGATTTGTACGTGGCCATGTCGACCTCGACCGGGCAGTCCGACCGGCAGCCCTTGCAGGACAGGCACAGATCCAGGGCTTCCTTCACTTCGGGAGCCCGCCACCCGCCCGTGACGACCTCGCCGGCGAGCATCTCGTGCAGCAGCCTGGCCCGCCCGCGCGTGGAGTGCCGCTCCTCCCCCGTCACCCGGTACGACGGGCACATGACATCGGAACCACCGCCGGACACGGACGCCGAGGAGCGACATTTGGCCACTCCGACACAGCGGCGCACGGCGGCAACGAAATCACCGCCGTCACCCGGATAAGTGAATTCCACCGCGACCCGCCCGGCCGGCTTCGAGGGCAGCGCGGCGAAGCGGAGGTTGCTATCAATGAGGGCGGGACGAACAAGCGTTCCCGGATTCATCCCGCCGTCGGGATCCCAGAGATCCTTGAAATATGAAAAGAGTGTCATCATTTCCGGGCCGTACATTTTCGGCAGCAGCTCGGCACGCGCCTGACCGTCGCCGTGCTCGCCGGACAGCGAGCCGCCGTGGGCCACCACCAGGTCCGCGGCGTCCTCGGAGAAGCGGCGGAAGCGTGCGACGCCGGCCGGATCGACGAGGTCGAAGTCGATCCGTACGTGCACGCATCCCTCGCCGAAGTGGCCGTACGGCGCGCCGCGCAGCCCGTGGTCGGCCAGCAGGGCCCGGAAATCCCGCAGATAAGCGCCCAGCCGGGCGGGGGGAACGGCGCAGTCCTCCCAGCCCGGCCATGCCTCCGTGCCGTCGGGCATGCGGGTGGCGGTTCCGGCCGCGTCCTCCCGGATCCGCCACAGGGCGCGCTGCCGCGCGGGATCGGCGACGACGGCGTGACCGGTCGCGCCGTCGGCCGCGCGGCAGATCTCCCGCGCGTGTGCCAGGGCCTCGTCGGGACCGCCGCCGCCGGTCTCGACGAAAAGCCAGGCACCGCCGCGCGGGAGCTCCGCCGCCGCGGCCCCGCCCACCAGGTCGGCGGCCATCCCCTCCACCGTCAGGGGCCGCAGCGGCAGCAGCAGGTGCGCGGCCTGCGCCGCCGCGCTCTCGTCGGCGTATCCGACGACCGCGAGCGCCCGTGCCGCCGGCGCGGGCACCAGCGCCACGGTGGCCTCGGTGAGGATGCCGAGCGTCCCCTCGCTCCCGGTGAAGGCGCGTGCCGCGTCCCTGCCGTGCTCGGGCAGCAGCCGGTCGAGGGCGTATCCGGAGATACGGCGCGGCAGCCGGGGGAAGCCGGTGCGCAGCAGCGCCAGGTGGTCGTCGGCGAGCGCGGTCAGGCCGCCGCGCAGCCGGTCCGGCAGCCCGGCCAGGCCCCGGGTGCCGAGGACGGCGGTCTCACCGCGGTAGGTGAGGACGTCCAGGGCGCGGACGTTGTCGGCGGTGGTGCCCCAGGCCACCGAGTGGGCGCCGCACGCGTTGTTGCCGATCATGCCGCCGAGGGTGCAGCGGCTGTGGGTGGACGGGTCGGGGCCGAAGGTCAGGCCGTGCCGGGCGGCGGCCCGTCGCAGGTCGTCCAGCACCAGGCCGGGCTGCACGCGGGCGGTCAGCGCCTGCGGGTCGAGGGCCAGCAGCCGGTTCATATGGCGGGTGAAATCCAGGACGACGCCGGTCCCGAGGGCCTGCCCGGCGATCGACGTGCCCCCGCCGCGCGCGGTCACCGGCACCGCGTGGTCGCGGCACACCGCGAGCACCGCCGCCACGTCGTCGGCGTCCGCCGGCGCCACCACCGCCCGCGGCACCCGGCGGTAGTTGGAGGCGTCCATGGTGACCAGCGCCCGCGCGCCGGTGTCGCACTCCACCTCGCCGCGCACCGCCGCGCGCAGCGCTGCTTCCAGCCCGCCGGCCCCGCCACCACCCGTCATGACCACCACCTTGCCCGACCCGGCGCGCCGCGGCGTGCCGGGAGGGGCGCGAGGCGGACGGCGCGCACCTCCCCGGTGCCCCAAGAGGCCGTCTCATCCGATGGGACGCCCGGGGAAACGCGGGCGTAACGCACTACGCTGCGGTCGTGGCCGATATCCAGATTCCCGCTGACATCAAGCCCGCCGACGGTCGATTCGGGTCGGGCCCCTCCAAGGTGCGCACGCAGGCGCTCGACGCGCTGGCCGCCACCGGGACGTCCCTGCTCGGCACCTCCCACCGGCAGGCGCCGGTGAAGAACCTGGTGGGGAAGGTCCGCGACGGCGTCAAGCAGCTCTTCTCCCTGCCCGACGGCTACGAGGTCGTCCTGGGCAACGGCGGGTCCACGGCGTTCTGGGACATCGCCACGCACGGCCTGATCTCCACCAAGTCGCAGCACCTGTCGTTCGGTGAGTTCTCGTCGAAGTTCGCCAAGGCGGCGCAGCTGGCGCCGTGGCTGGACGAGCCGACCGTCGTCAAGTCCGAGCCGGGCACGCACCCGACGCCGGTCGCGGAAGGCGGCGTGGACGTCTACGCGCTGACGCACAACGAGACGTCGACCGGTGTCGCCGCCCCGATCCGCCGGGTCGCGGGCGCCGACGAGGGCGCGCTGGTCCTGGTCGACGCCACCTCCGGCGCCGGCGGCCTGCCGGTGGACATCGCCGAGACGGACGTCTACTACTTCGCGCCGCAGAAGTCCTTCGCGGCCGACGGCGGCCTGTGGATCGCGGTGTTCTCGCCGGCCGCCCTGGAGCGCGCCGCGAAGATCGCCGAGAGCGGCCGGCACATCCCGGCGTTCTTCGACCTGCCCACCGCGATCGACAACTCGCTGAAGAACCAGACGTACAACACGCCGGCGCTCGCCACCCTCTTCCTGCTCAACGAGCAGCTGGAGTGGATCAACGGCCAGGGCGGCCTGAAGTGGGCGACCGAGCGGACCGCCGACTCCTCGTCGCGGCTGTACGGCTGGGCGGAGAAGTCGTCGTACGCCACGCCGTTCGTCGCCGACCCGGCGCAGCGCTCGCAGGTCGTCGGCACCATCGACTTCGCCGAGGGCATCGACGCGGCGGCGGTCGCCAAGGCGCTGCGCGCCAACGGCGTGGTGGACACCGAGCCCTACCGCAAGCTGGGCCGCAACCAGCTGCGGGTGGCGATGTTCCCGGCCGTCGAGCCGGCCGACGTCCAGGCGCTGACGGCCTGCGTGGACTACGTCATCGGTCAGCTCTGATCCGCTGAAGCGGCAGGCGCCGCCGCCGGGTTCACCCCCGGCGGCGGCGCAGCACCCGGCGCAGGCCCAGGACCAGGGCGCCGAGCACGACGAGCACGCCGAAGCCGATCGTCTTGTCGCCCGTGCCGCCGGACGACGAGTCCTGCCCCGCCGCGCCGGTCGCGGAGTCCCCGGCGCCCTTCGTGCCGCCGGCGTCCTTGGGCGGTGCGGCCTCGGGGGCGACGCTGTCGGGCAGTTCGGAGTCCGACAGCGCCGTGCGCCACACCTGGCTGTTCCGGCCCTCGCTGCTGAACATCAGCGCCCTGCCGTCCGCGGTGAAGGTCACGCCCTCCCCTTGCGGCTGCATGGGCACGGTGAGATCGGTGAGCTTGCGCGGGGCGCCGCCGCTCCAGCAGTATTCCGACGCCCAGAAGTAGCCGCGCAGCACCAGCCGGCTGCCGTCGGGGGAGAAGGCCCCGTCGGTCACCCACGGGACGTCGGCGATGCGCCGGAAGGTGTTGACGCCGTGGGCGGTGAGCTCGGCGGGGCCCTCGTAGAGTCCGCCGCCGTCCTCGTTCTTGCTGGCGATGTAGACCCGCCCGGTCGTGGGCTGCACCATCATCGCCTCGGCGTTGCGCGGGCCGTTGTCGTAGCGGATGGTGTAGCGGGTGACGGCCACGGTCTGGTCGTGCAGCGTCTTCGGCTCGGCGAAGCGGTAGATCCAGACCTCCTTCCAGGCGCCGTCGAGGTTGTCGCCGATGTCGCCGACGTAGAGGTCGCCGTCCGGGCCGAGGGATATGGCCTCGACGTCGCGGGGGTGGATACCGCGCATCGTCACCCGTGCCACGGTCTTGCCGGTGGCGGAGTCCACGGCGTAGACGTACGGGCCGTCGCTGCTGTCGTTGTGGGTCCAGTAGACGCCGAGGTGCAGCTTGCTGGCGGCCAGTCCGCTGGACTCGGTGATCCGCGGGTCGGACATCGTGAAGGCCACCGAGGGCCCGGAGTTCGCGGCGGCCGGTGCCGTGCAGCCCCAGGCCAGGGCGAGGGCGGCGCAGGCGGCGGCCGTCGGGATGTACGCGCGCATGCACCCCAGTGTCCCTGGTCGCGGGCGGGTCGGGGATGATGCCCGGCATGCGTTACCTCTTCGTCGGCGACTCCATGACCATCGGCGCCGCCGGCGACTACACGTGGCGCTACCGGATGTGGCGGCATCTGAGCACCCTGGGCGAGCCGTTCGCAGTGGTGGGGCCGCGCGACGGGCTGTACGACCGGGCGGCGGACGCGCCGGTCTCCGCCGACTACGCCGACCCGGCCTTCCCGCCGCACGCCAGGCGCCATCTGGCGGGATGGGGCGAGGGGTGGCTGCACCTGGCGCCGCTGGTCGGCGACGTGGTGCGCGAGCACCGGCCGGACGTGCTGCTGGTATCGCTGGGCCTGATCGACCTGGGCTTCTACACCGACGCCCGGCAGACCGCCGGCAACGCCGAGCGCTTCATCGCCGCCGCCCGGGACGGCGCGCCGGGGGTGCGGATGGTGCTGCTGCCGGTGATACCCAACTCGCGGGCCGACCTCGACCCGGGGTTCGCCGACGAGTGCGCGGAGCTGAACACGCTGCTGGCCAAGGCGGTCGCCGACCACGACTCGCCGGAGTCCCCGCTGCTGCTGGCCTCCCGGCCCGAGGGCTACGACATCCTGCTGGACACCTACGACGGCACGCATCCCAACGCGCAGGGCGAGCACAAGCTCGCGGCGGCCTTCGCCGACGCCATGTACCAGGCGTGGGGCATCGGCGCGCCCTACGCCGGGGCCTCTTGATTCGAGCGCACTCCAACGGCTTGGCTGGAAGCCATGGAGTACACACATCTCGGACGCACCGGTCTCAAGGTCAGCCGCCTGGTCCTCGGCACGATGAACTTCGGTCCGCTGACCTCCGAGGCGGACAGCCACACGATCATGGACGCGGCCCTCGACGCCGGGGTCAACTTCTTCGACACCGCCAACGTCTACGGCTGGGGTGAGAACAAGGGCAGGACCGAGGAGATCGTCGGCAGCTGGTTCGCCAAGGGCGGCGGGCGCCGGGACAAGACGGTGCTGGCCACCAAGGTGTACGGCAACATGGCCGCGGACGGCGAGGCGGCCTGGCCGAACCACGACAAGCTCTCCGCGCTGAACATCCGCCGGGCGGTGGACGCCAGCCTCAAGCGGCTGGGCACCGACCACATCGACCTGTACCAGTTCCACCACGTCGACCGGGACACGCCGTGGGACGAGATCTGGCAGGCCGTCGACGTGCTGGTCAGCCAGGGCAAGGTGCTCTACGCCGGGTCGAGCAACTTCGCCGGCTGGCACATCGCGCAGGCCAACGAGGCCGCCAGGCGCCGGGGTTCGCTGGGGCTGACCTCCGAGCAGTGCCTGTACAACCTGATGGAGCGGCGGGCCGAGATGGAGGTGATCCCGGCGGCGCAGGGCTACGGTCTCGGCGTGATCCCGTGGTCGCCGCTGCACGGCGGGCTGCTCGGCGGTGTGCTGCGCAAGCAGGCCGAGGGCGGCGCGTCCCGGTCGGCGGGCGGGCGCGCGGCGGACGCGCTGGCCGACCCGGAGCAGCGCGCGCGCATCCAGGCGTACGAGGACCTGTGCGACAAGCACGGGCTGACGGCGGGCGATGTGGGCCTGGCGTGGCTGCTGACCCGTCCGGGGGTCACCGGGCCGATCGTGGGCCCGCGTACGGCGGAGCAGCTGGAGTCGGCGCTGCGGGCGGTGGAGCTGGAGCTGTCGGCCGACTTCCTGGCGGCGCTGGACGAGATCTTCCCCGGCCCGGGCCCGTCCCCCGAGGCCTTCGCCTGGTAGCACACCCCCACCGGGCAGCCCCCGGCGGGCGGCCCGTGCAGGGCCGGAACGACGGTCGCCGCCGCGGTCAGCGCACCGCGGCGGCGACCGCGACCACCGCGAGCATCAGGATGAGGGCGGCGGTCATCACGCGGGTACGGGTCTTGGGGTCCACCCTTCGAGGTTAACCGGCCGTGCCGGGTGCCCCGCGCCCGGGCGGGTCGGCCGCGGCCCGGCCGAGCGGCCAGGAGGCGGCGACGGTGTAGTGCGAGCGCTCCCCGGGCACGCCGGAGGCGGGCGGTTGGCTGGCGACCAGGCTCAGGGTGTCCGCGGTCCACCAGGTGCCGCGGAAGTCGGCGAGCGCGGCGGCGTAGGGGCGCAGGTCCACGGGGGCGTTCTTGGAGGCCCGGGCGAGTGTGAGGTGGGCGCGGAAGCCGTGCTCCTCGTCGGCGGGGGCGCCGGCCCGGCGGGCCGCCGCCCGTACGGTCGCCGCGAGGGCCGCCAGCGGGCGCAGGTCGCCCTCGGCGCCGGTCCACAGGGCGCGGCTGCCGAAGCGCCCGCCGCCGGCCGTACGCAGGGCGCAGGGCTCGTGGCGGTGGGCGGCGCGGGCCAGCCGCTCGTCGAGGTCCGGGCGGACGTCGTCGGGTACGTCGCCGAGGAAGGCGAGCGTGTAGTGCCAGCCGTCCGGCGCGGTCCACCGCAGGTCCCGGGCGCCGGGCAGCCGGTGCAGCGGGGCCAGGGCCGCGGTGAGGCCGGCGATCGCGGCGGGCGGCGGCAGCAGCGCGACGAAGAGCCTCACAGCGCCGGGCTCGGCGTGCTGTCCGCGCGCTGGGCGGCCTCGGGGGCCTGGGCGGGCTCGTCGTGCTCGGCAGGCTCGGTGTGCTCGTCGGGGTCGCGCGGTACGAAGGCGACCAGCGGGCGTCCGCTGCCGCGTCGCAGGTCGACCTGGGGGCGCAGGCCCGCGGCCCGGGCGAGCACCAGTCCGACGCCGGCCGCGGCGGCGGCGGCGACCAGGCCGCCGCTGAGGAAGCCGACCCGGGCGCCGAAGGTGTCGGTGACCCAGCCCATGACGGGGCCGCCGATGGGGGTGCCACCGACGAAGACCATCATGTACAGGCTCATCACCCGGCCGCGCATGACGGGGTCGGTGGCGAGCTGGACGGTGGCGTTGGCGGTGGTGTTGAAGGTGAGCCCGAAGATCCCGATCGGCACCAGCAGCGCGGCGAAGAGCCAGAAGGCCGGCGCGAGGGAGGCGGCGGCCTCCAGCAGGCCGAACAGGGCAGCGGCGGCCACCAGCATGCGCAGCCGGGTGCGGGTGCGGCGGGCGGCGAGCAGGGCGCCGAGCAGGGAGCCGCCGGCCATCAGCGAGTTGAGCAGGCCGTAGGTGCCGGCGCCGCTGTGGAAGACGTCGTTGGCGAAGGCGGACAGCCAGATCGGGAAGTTGAAGCCGAAGGTGCCGATGAAGCCGACCAGCACGATCGGCCAGATCAGCTCGGGGCGGCTGCGGACGTACCGCAGGCCCGCGCGCAGCTGGCCCTTGCCGCCGCGCGGGGCGCGCTCGATGGTGTGCAGCTCCGAGGTGCGCATGAGCAGCAGGCCGGTGAGCGGGGCGAGGAAGGACAGGCCGTTGATGAGGAAGGCCCAGCCGCTGCCCACGGCGGTGATCAGCACACCGGCGACGGCGGGGCCGACGAGGCGGGCGGCCTGGAAGTTGGCGGCGTTCAGCGAGACGGCGTTGCGCACGACGTCGGGGCCGACCATCTCGACGACGAAGGTCTGCCGGGTGGGGTTGTCCACGACGGTCACCACGCCGAGCAGGAAGGCGATGGTGTAGACGTGCCAGACCTGGACGACGCCGCCCAGGGTGAGGCCGGCGAGCAGCAGTCCGAGCACGCCGAGCGCGGCCTGCGTGGAGAGCAGGATCTTGCGCTTGGGGTAGCGGTCGGCGATGACGCCGCCGTACAGGCCGAAGAGCAGCATCGGCAGGAACTGCATCGCCGTGGTGATGCCCACGGCGAAGGACGAGCCGGTGATGCTGAGCACCAGCCAGTCCTGGGCGATCCGCGACATCCAGGTGCCGGTGTTGGACACCACGGCGCCGGTCGCGAAGAGCCGGTAGTTGCGGATCTTGAGCGAGCTGAAAGTGCCCGTCTTCCGGTCCGCGGGACGGTCGTGTTCGGTTGCGGTGTCTGGTCCGGCTGCCGAACTCAATCGGTTCTCGCCTCCCCCTCGTCGGGTGCTTCGGGTCGGGTCGTGCGTGCGGTGGTCACAGGTGAGCGAGCTTCTCCAGGACGGGCGCGGCCTGCCGCATGATCGCCAGCTCCTCCTCGGTCAGGCCCGCGGCGAGATCGGCCAGCCAGGCGTTCCGGATGGTGCGGCTCTCGGCGAGCATCGAGTCGGCCTGCTCGGTGCGGCTCACCACGACCTGGCGGCGGTCGTCGGGGTGCGGCTCGCGGCGGACCAGCCCCTTGGCCTCCAGCATCGCCACGATGCGGGTCATCGACGGCGGCTGGACGTGCTCCTTGCGGGCCAGTTCACCGGGCGTGGCGGAACCGCAGCGGGCCAGGGTGGCGAGCACCGACATCTCGGTCGGGCTGAGCGTCTCGTCGACGCGCTGGTTGCGCAGCCGGCGGGACAGCCGCATCACGGCGCCGCGCAGTTCGTTGACCGCGGCTCGGTCGTCCTCGGACAGTTCGGTCACGATGTTTAGTCTAGCTCATTAGTTAACCTAAGCACACTCCGGGGAAGCGCCCGCGGAAGGCGCCCGGGAACGCGAGAACGCGCCGGGCGGGGCCCGGCGCGTTCAACCGCCACCCGGTCGGATCTCACCCGAACGGGTGAGATCGCGGGCGAAAGCGGCGCGGACGGCCGCCTTCGCCCGCGACCGTGGGCGTATGGCATCGAGAGTGCTCAGCCTGCGCATAGACGCACGCCTGTGGGACCGGATCCGCGATCATGCCGCCAAACGCGGGATGACCGCACAGGACTACGTCGTCGCGACCCTGGTCCGCGACGACTTCGACCAGCGCTTCCACGCCGCGGTCGAGGAGACCGAGCGCTTCTACCGAGGCGGGGACGACCCGGCGGCCCCGGCGCCCCCGCCCTACAGCAGCCCCAGCGCCGGCATCAGGTAGTAGAAGGCGAAGACGGCGGCGACCGCGTAGAGGGCGATCGGCACCTCCTTGCCGCGGCCGGCCACCAGCCGCAGGACGCAGAAGGTCAGGAAGCCGATCCCGATGCCGTTGGTGATCGAGTACGTGAACGGCATCAGCACCATCGTCAGGAACGCCGGGACGGCGATGGTGAAGTCGCTCCAGTCGATCTCCCGGATCGACCCGGACAGGATCAGGAAGCCCACCGCGACCAGCGCGGGGGTGGCGGCTTGCGCCGGGACCATGGTGGCCAGCGGTGTGAGGAACAGCGCGAGCACGAACATCAGGCCGGTGACGACGCTGGCGAGGCCGGTCTTGGCGCCCTCGCCGACGCCGGCGGTGGACTCCACGAAGCAGGTGTTCGCCGACGAGGAGCTCGCGCCGCCGACGGCGGTGGCGATGCCGTCGATCATCAGGACCTTGTTGATGCCCGGCAGGTCGCCCTTCTCGTCCAGCAGCCCGGCCTCGTCGCTGACGCCGAGGATCGTGCCCATCGCGTCGAAGAAGCACGACAGCAGGACGGTGAAGACGAACAGCACGCCGGTGAGGATGCCGACCTTGTGGAATCCGCCGAACAGGCTGACCTTGCCGAGCAGGCCGAAGTCGGGGGTGGAGACCGGGTTGCCGGGCCACTTGGGGACGGTCAGGCCCCAGCTCTCGGCTGGGACGTCGGCGACGGCGTCGATGATGAGCGCCAGGACCGTCATGCTGACGATGGAGATCAGGATGGCGCCCGCGACCCGGCGGATGATCAGGCCCAGGGTCAGCAGCGTGCCGAGGATGAAGATCAGCACGGGCCAGCCGGTGAGGTGGCCGTCCGCGCCCAGCTGCAACGGCACGGTGGTGTGCGCCTTGTCCGGGATGCGGGTGACGAAGCCGGAGTCGACCAGGCCGATGAGCAGGATGAACAGGCCGATGCCGATCGCGATGCCCTTGCGCAGGCCCAGCGGCACCGCGGTCATCACCCGCTCGCGCAGTCCGGTGGCGACCATGAGCATGATCGCCAGGCCCGCCAGGACCACCATGCCCATCGCGTCCGGCCAGCTCATCTTGGGGGCGAGCTGGAGGGCGACCACGGTGTTGACGCCGAGGCCGGCGGCGAGCGCGATCGGCACGTTGCCGAGGACGCCCATGAGCAGCGTGGTGAAGGCGGCGGTGATCACGGTGGCGGTGACGAGCTGGCCGCCGCTGAGATGGTGGTGGAACTTGTCCTCGGCGGTGCCGAGGATGATCGGGTTCAGCACGATGATGTACGCCATCGCGAAGAAGGTCGCGAGACCGCCGCGGATCTCCCGGGGGAGGGAGGAGCCGCGCTCGGAGATGCGGAAGAAGCGGTCCAGCGGGTTGGTGGGCGGGCCGGACGGCCGCCCCATGTCGACCTGAGCGGTGGCCGGGGTGGGCATGTAAGACCTCAAGGGGGGCGCATTCTCGCCCGCATTTGGGCGATCAAACGAATGAAACCGGTCAGCGGTGACCGGTTTCAGTATGAATACCCAACTGGCGAAAAACCATCTCCGCGCGTAGACCCCGCAGGCAGGCCGCTCACCGGCGCCGTACGCCCGCCGCATACCATGGCGTCATGAGCAAGCAGCGGAGCCCACTGCGCGAGGCCCCCGAGCCGCTGGAGGCCAACGACGTCGCGACCGTCACGGTCGGCACGATCGTCTGGTTCGCGCTCTTCGTCGTGCAGCTCCCCTTCTACGGCTGGTACTCCGACCACGGCCACACCTGGTTCATCTGGACCTGCGCGGCCGGCGGCGGCCTCGGCCTCGTGGGCCTGTGGTACACGCGGGCCCGGCGGGACGCCATAGCGCGGGCCCGGGCGGCCGGCGAGGACCGGACCACGCAGGGCGCGTAAGGCGCACGGAACCGGCCGAAAGCCGGCGCCGCCGCGTACCGTCGAGCCATGACGGAAGGCGAGGTGACCGGTGCGCAGGCGGGCGCCGGGCAGGGCGGCGGGGGCGGCGGCACGGACGGCCGGGGCGGCGGGGGGCGGCTTCCGGGGCTGAGCAGCGCCGAGGTGGCGCGGCGGACCGCGGCGGGCGAGGTCAACGACGTCCCCGTACGGTCGTCCCGCTCGGCCGGCGAGATCGTCCGGGCCAACGTCCTGACCCGGTTCAACGCGATCATCGGCGTGCTGTTCCTGGTCATCCTGGTGGTGGGCCCGATCCAGGACGGCCTGTTCGGCTTCGTCATCGTCGCGAACACCGCGATCGGCATCGTCCAGGAGCTGCGGGCCAAGCGGACCCTGGACAGCCTCGCGGTGGTCGGCGAGGCCCGGCCGGAGGTGCGCAGGGACGGCACGACCCGGGAGATCCCCACCTCCGCGATCGTGCTGGGCGACCTGATCGAGCTGGGCCCGGGCGACAAGGTCGTGGTGGACGGGCAGGTCGCCGAGGCGGACGGCCTGGAGGTCGACGAGTCGCTGCTCACCGGTGAGGCCGACCCGGTGCTCAAGCACCCCGGCGACACGGTGATGTCCGGCAGCTTCGTGGTCGCCGGCGGGGGCGCCTTCACCGCGACCAAAGTGGGCCGGGAAGCCTACGCGGCGCAGCTGGCCGAGGAGGCGTCGCGCTTCACGCTGGTCAACTCCGAGTTGCGCGGCGGCATCAGCCTGATCCTGAAGTACGTCACCTGGGCGATGGTGCCGACGGCGGCCGGGCTGATCGTCAGCCAGTTCACCGTGGAGAGCCATGACGCGCGCGAGGCGGTGCGCCGCACGGTCGGCGGCATCGTGCCGATGGTGCCCGAGGGGCTGGTGCTGCTGACGTCGGTGGCCTTCGCGATCGGCGTGGTCCGGCTGGGCCGCCGGCAGTGCCTGGTGCAGGAGCTGCCGGCGATCGAGGGCCTGGCGCGGGTGGACGTGGTGTGCCTGGACAAGACCGGCACGCTCACCGAGGGCGGCATGGACGTCACCGAGCTGCGGATCCTGGGCAGCGGCGGGTCTGGTGCAGGCGAGCGCGACGACGGGGACGGGCGCGGGGAGGGTGCCGGGGGCGGCCGGGAGCGCGGGTATGTGGGCCGGGTGCTGGCCGCGCTCGGCGGCAGCGACCCGCGGCCCAACGCCAGCCTCCAGGCGATCATCGACGCCTTCCCGCCGGGGGACGCGGCCGGCTGGCGGGAGACGGCCGCGCTGCCCTTCAGCTCGGCCCGCAAGTACAGCGGCGCCGCCTTCACCGAGCCGGACGGTACGCGGAGCGGCTGGCTGATGGGGGCGCCCGACGTGCTGCTGCCCGCCGGGCATCCGGCGCTGGGCGAGGTGGACCGGCTCAACGACGAGGGGCTGCGGGTGCTGCTGCTGGCCCGCACCGGGCGCGCGCTGGACGACCCGCGGGTGGCCAGGCCCGACGCCGTCGAGCCGGTGGCGCTCGTCGTGCTGGAGCAGCGGCTGCGGCCGGACGCCGGCGACACACTGCGATATTTCGCCGAGCAGGGGGTGCACGCGAAGGTCATCTCCGGGGACAACGCGGTGTCGGTCGGGGCGGTCGCGGGCAAGCTGGGGCTGCCGGGTGCGCAGGAGCCGGTGGACGCCCGGCGCCTCCCGGCCGAGCGGGACGCGATGGCCGCGGTGCTGGAGCAGGGCGCGGTCTTCGGCCGGGTCACGCCGCAGCAGAAGCGGGAGATGGTGGGCGCGCTGCAGTCCCGCGGGCACAACGTGGCGATGACCGGCGACGGCGTCAACGACGTGCTGGCGCTCAAGGACGCGGACATCGGCGTGGCCATGGGCTCGGGTTCGGAGGCGACCCGGGCGGTGGCGCAGATCGTGCTGCTGGACAACAGCTTCGCCACCCTGCCCTCGGTGGTGGCCGAGGGCCGCCGGGTGATCGGCAACATCACCCGGGTCGCGACGCTGTTCCTGACCAAGACGGTCTACTCGGTGCTGCTGGCGGTGCTGGTGGTGTGCTGGCAGGTGCCGTATCCGTTCCTGCCCCGGCATCTGACGCTGCTGTCGACGCTGACCATCGGCATCCCGGCGTTCTTCCTGGCGCTGGCGCCCAACAAGGAGCGGGCCAGGCCGCACTTCGTGCGCCAGGTCATGCGGTACGCCACGCCCGCCGGGGTCATCTGCGCGGTGGCGTCCTTCGCGGCATACCTGCTGGCCCGGCACCACTACACCGGCGCGGGCGCGCTGGACGCCGAGACCAGCGCGGCGACGCTCACCTTGTTCCTGCTGGAGGTGTGGGTGCTGGCGATCATCGCCCGGCCCTACACCTGGTGGCGGATCGCGCTGGTGCTGGCGATGGGTGTGGGGTTCGTGATCGTGCTGGTGACCCCGTGGTTGCAGCGGGTCTTCGCACTGCGGCTGGTCGGCGACGAGGTGCCGTGGGCGGCGGTGGGCATCGCCGCGGTGGGGGCGGTGGCGCTGGAGGTCGCCTGGGCGTGGATGCGGCGCCGGGAGGCGACCGCGCAATAGGCGAAGCCGCGGCAATGGACCGAGCCGCGGCAATGTGCCACGGCTCGGCAAGTGGCCCCGCCACCGGCAGGAGGCGGGGCCGGGTCGGGCTAGTCGAACCAGCGGTCGCGGGCCAGCTCTTCGGTGCGGGACGGGTCCTCCAGGAGCGCGGCCAGCTCGAAGCGGCGCTCCCAGCGGCCGGCGGCCCATGCCAGGCCCGCGGCGACGCCCTCGACGGTGGCGGCGTGCAGGACGCCGTCGACGTAGCGCCAGTCGACCTCGATGTCGCCGTTGAGGAGGAGTTCCTCGTGCTCGACGTACGAGGTCGGCGCGCCGGGCAGCAGGTCGTGGACGGCCGGCAGCACCTCGTGCGGCTCGCCCTGGGAGACGACGGCGGCCTCGACGGTCTCGCTGAGCCGGCGCACCTGGAGCAGTTCGGCCAGTTCCGCGGCAAGGCGCGGCGGTACGGGCAGCAGCGGCAGGCCGGCGGCCAGCGGCAGCAGGTCGGGGGCGTCGGCGACCAGGGCGTCCGCGGCGTCGACGACGGCCGTCTCGCCGTCCACGACGGCCCGCAGCTCGTCGGGCAGGGTGACCTGGTCGGGGTCGAGGACGGCCAGGGCCGCGTACAGGCCGTGCAGCTGGGCCGGGGCGACGGGCAGGTCGGGGTCGGCGAGGCGGGCGAGCAGTTCGGCGGCGCCGCCCGGCTCGTCCAGCAGCGCGGCGACCGTGGTGCGCACCCCGAGGGCGCGCAGAACCTGCTCGTCGACGCCGGAGTCGGTCTCGGCCTCCTCGTAGAGCCCGGCGAGCAGCCGGTCGCCGCCGGCCGCGCGCAGCCCGACGGGGTTGCGGCCGTCGAGGACGGGGTGGTCGCGCAGCCACCAGGCGGCGTACGGGCGTACGGACTGCGTGGTGCCGTCCGGGAGCAGGACGCGTACCGGCGCGGTCACGGCCTCCCGCAGCGGGGGCCGGGACAGCAGCGCGAGGGCCTGGAGCCAGGCGTCGTCGTCGACGAGGTCGAGGTCGCGGACGCCGACGATCTCGGTGGCGACCGGCGGCACGTCGGTCTCGGGGAGCTGGTCCAGGACGTCCTCGCACCACACGTCGACGGCGTCCAGCAGGCCCACGTCGTCGGGTTCGGCCCAGTCGCTGTCGCGCGGCTCCAGGTCGTCGGGGTCGAGGACGACGTCGGCGGCGCGGACCAGCGCGAAGGTGGCCAGCACGCCGACGGCGGTGAGCGGCTGCTCGCCCCAGCGCTCGGCGAGGTCGGGGTCGACGGTGCCGAGCTCGTTCTCGCGCAGCACGGCCTCCAGCGGGCTGCCGGGCAGCACCAGCTCGCCGGCCGGCGCGAGCTCGCCCTCGTCGTCGGGGAGGGCCAGGGCGGCGAGCCAGGGCTCCTCGCCGGGCGCGAGGCCGGCGGCGCGGGCGAGGCCCAGGACGGTGTCGGCGAGCTCGTCGGCGTCCAGGCCCGACTCCTCGACGTCCCAGGCGGCGTCCTCGTCCAGGGAGGCGGCGACGGCGGCGCGTACCTGCGGCGAGGTGAGGATCGCCCGCGGGGTGGCGGGGGCGGCGCCGAGCTTCTCCAGCAGCGGGTGGGCGGCGTCGGGGTGGGCGAGCCGCAGGCCGAGCCGGGCCAGCAGGGCGGGGTCCAGCGCGGTGTCGTCGCCCGGCACGGGCAGCAGCACCTGGCGGGGGCCGACAACGGTGCGGCCGTCGGCGAGCGGCACGGGCAGGCCGCTGAGGACGTCGGGGTCGGTGCCGGCGAGGGCGTCGTAGAGCCGCCACCACCACTGGGCGGGCCGTTCGGCGCCGGCGAGCCGGTCGACGGCCTCACCGAGGGAGAGCCGGGCGACGCCGAGCTGCCGCAGCGCCGGGCGGCGCTCCAGGGCGGCGGGGACCAGCGTCGGCAGCACCTCGGCGAGGACGCGTACGGCCTCGGCGGTGGCGGCCTCGACGACCTCGGCCTCGACCGGGCGCAGGGCGTGGCCGTCGCCGGCGAGCGGCCCGTCGTCCTCCCAGCCGCCGTCGGCGGGCGCGGCGGCCTCGTCGGCGGGCGGTTCGGCGGCGCGCGGCAGGAAGGGCGTCCGGGGCAGCCGGGCCAGGACGCGGCGGCGCAGTTCTGCGTCCAGGGCGCCGGAGCCGAGCGGGCCCGGCACGAGGTCGACGACGCCGGTGCCGGTGGGGCGCCAGGCGGCGAGCAGCCGGACGTAGGCGTCGGCGGCGCGTTCGACGAGGAAGTCGGTGAGCGGGCCGGGCGCGGCGTGCCGCCGGGTCGGGTCCAGCGGCAGCGAGGCCAGCAGCAGCGCGGGGAAGCCGAGGGGTTCGTCGGTGGGCGTCGGGGCGTGCACGACGGCGGCGGTGCGGGGCGCGGCGGGGGCGCCGTCGGCGGCGACGGGCACCGCCCAGGTGACCGACCACACGGGCCGCAGCCGCTCCTCGACGGGGCGGTCGGCGAGCAGGTCGGGGGTCAGGGCGCCGCCGTCGCCCAGCACGCGCCAGCGGGTGGGCGCGGGCGCGGCGCTGTCCTCGACGAGGACGTCGCCGTCGGCGGTGGCGGTACGGGTCAGGGTGCGCACGCCCTGCGGGGTCTCGACGACGACCTCGGCGAGCCCGGGCAGCGCCAGCAGCAGCGCGTCGTCGACGGCGGCCAGCAGCCGGGCGGTGAGGTCCTGCGCCGCGCCGTCCCGCAGCGGCAGCACGACGACGGTGTCGTACGTGTCGGGTGCGGTGCCCTCCGCGGGCAGCGGGAGCCGCAGCAGGGGTACGTGGCCGTCGCGGCGGCGCAGTTCGTCGGCCAGGCCGGGGACGGCCGCGGCCAGGGCGCGGGCCTCGCCGAGGGACCAGCGCACGCCGCCGCCGCGGCCGACGACGGCGGGCTCGTCGCTGACGGCGAGGACCGCGGCAAAGCCGACGCCGAAGCGGCCGACGGAGGCGGGTCCGTCGTCGCGCTTGGCGGAGGCGCGCAGGGTGGACAGCGACTCGACGGCGGTGTGGTCCAGCGGGGCGCCGGTGTTGGCGGCGGCGAGGACGGCGGGGGCGTCGCCGGCGGCCTCGTGGTAGGTCAGCCGCAGCCGGCCGGGGACGCCGGCGCGGGTGGCGGCGTCGGCGGCGTTCTGGGCCAGTTCGATGATCAGCCGGTCGCGGTGGCCGCCGAGGGCGAGGTCCTCCTCGGCGTTGGCGTCCTCGCGGAAGCGGGCGGCGGACGCGGACCAGGCGGTCAGGACCGCCCGCCGCAGTTCCGCGGTGCGGAACGGGTCGGGGTGGCCTTCGGGGGGCGTCCGGATTACGCCTGCGCGGGTCACGTACGGTCCTTCGCTCCTGGCGGGTGGGCCCCGGGTGGGGGCTGTGCACGGTGACCGTACCGCCATTCGGCGTGCCCTTCATCCCGCGGCCTGACGTGCTGCCGCGGGACGGCTGCGCATATGGCGGCGGGAGGCGCATATTGCCGCGGACGGCTCCGTACATTGCCGCGGGAAGCGGTCAGGAGGCGCCGGGCTCCCGGGCCTCCAGCGTCATCGGGTCGGTGTCGTGGTACTCGTCGAGGACCATGGGGGCCGGCTGCGGGGGCTTGGGCATGACCGCGGCCTCGGAGTGGCCGCCGCAGCCGTAGCCGAGGGAGACCAGGCGGCCGTCGGCGGGCGAGAACTCGTTGGCGCAGATCCCGAAGGCCTGGCTGAGGGAGCCGGCGATCGGCACCAGGAAGCCGCAGCTGACGCAGTTGGCGGGGGCGGCCTGCGCCATGGCGGTCTTCGGGCCGAACTGCTCGTCCCAGCGGTCGGCGGCGGCGTGCAGCCCGTAGCGGGACAGCACGCGGGGGCGGCCCAGGCCGAGCTGCCCGGCGATCGAGGCGATGGTGGCGACGGACGGCACGATGACGTCCTCGGCGACGGTCTCCTCGATGACGGGCGCGGCCGGCGGTTCGTCCTCGCCGCTGTAGCCGGGCTCCAGGCGCAGGTCGTCGGCCTCGGTGGGCAGCAGGTCGCCGGGGCCCATGTCGCCGGGGCGCAGCCGGTCGCTCCACGGCACCCATTCCGGGGCGAGGATGGCGTCGTCGCCGGGCAGCAGCACCGTTTCGTCGATGGTGACGACCTTGGCGCGGGAGGCGCGGGTCAGCGTGGTGGCCCAGCGCCAGCCGCGGTAGGCGGGCTCGGTGCAGGCGAAGTAATGGGTGACGACCCGGTCCCCCTCCGCGGCGACGCCCAGGTGCTCGCCCACGGAGTCCGGTCCCGCCGCCTCCACCGTGACGTCCCTGGCCATCTCGACCGCCTCGGCGCACAGGCGGTCAGGGGTACGGCTTCGCATCGCTGCACTCACAGAAATCGTTTCTCTCTCTACGCCGTCTCACGTGTGCGCTCGCGGGCGGAAAGGACCCGACGCGGAGAGTCGCAGCGGAGCGGACCTGTGGACCGCTTCGACGCCTGGTCTCCCTGCCAATCCGGTCCTGCCCGAGCGTCCTCGGGCGCACCTGTTGCCACCCATTCTGCGTGATCGCACGGTACCTGTGCGCACCACGCCCGCAAAGGAGGGGGTGAGCACTCTTCCGATTGGGGCAGGATTGCGTCATGGCAAGAACCGTCACAGCCGGCCGCGGGCCGGTGCGCAGCGCGGGACGCGCCCTCGCCCGCGGCGTGGGCGGTCCCGCCGGTGCGCTGGGCCGGCGCATCCGGCGGGCGACACGGTCCGGCGGCGCGGGCGAGTCGGGCCTGGCCAAGCTGATCGAGCTGCACGCCGTCAACTCCGCCGGCGACATGATGATCACCGTGGCGCTGGCCAGCACGGTGTTCTTCTCGGTGCCCAGTGGCGAGGCGCGCGGCAGGGTGGCGCTGTATCTGCTGGTGACGATGGCGCCCTTCGCCCTGCTGGCGCCGGTGATCGGCCCGCTGCTGGACCGGTTGCAGCACGGCCGCCGGGCCGCGATGGCGATGGCGATGATGGCCCGGGCGGTGCTGGCCTGGACGATGGCCGGGGTGATCGCCACGGCGGGCCTGGGCCTGTATCCGGCGGCGCTCGGGGTCCTGGTGGCGTCGAAGGCGTACGGCGTGGTGCGCAGCGCGGTGGTGCCGCGGCTCCTGCCGGGCCGTACGACGCTGGTGAAGGCCAACTCGCGGGTGACGCTGTCGGGCCTGCTGGCGACGGCGGTGGCGGCGCCGGTGGCGGCGGGGCTGAACGTGATAGGGCCGCAGTGGCCGCTCTACGGGGCCTTCGTGGTGTTCCTGTGCGGCGCGATCCTGTCGCTGTCGCTGCCGGCGAAGGTCGACTCGGCGCGCGGCGAGGAGAAGGTGCGGCTGTCGGCGGACGAGGAGGCGCCGCCGGAGCCGGCCGGGCTGCCAGGGCGCAAGCCGGGGCTGCTGAGCGTCGGCTCGTCGGTGCTGCACGCGCTCCAGGGCAACGGGGGGCTGCGGGCGCTGTCGGGCTTCCTGACGATGTTCCTGGCCTTCATGATGCGCGAGCACCCGCTGAACGGGCTGACGCCGGCGATGTCGCTGGGCGTGGTCGGCGTGGCGGCGGGTGTCGGCAACGCCTTCGGCACGGCGCTGGGGGCGTGGCTGAAGGCGCGCGGCCCCGAGATGATCATCGCGACGGTGCTGGTGTGCGCGCTGACGACGGCGACGGTGGCGGCCGGCTGGTACACCCTGTTCACGGTCGCGGCGCTGACGGCGGTGGCGGGCATCTCGCAGGCGCTGGCGAAGCTGTCGCTGGACGCGCTGATCCAGCGCGATGTGCCGGAGCTGGTGCGGACGTCGGCCTTCGCGCGCTCGGAGACGGCGTTGCAGCTGTCGTGGGTGGTCGGCGGCGGGCTCGGCATACTGCTGCCGCTGAACGGCCCGCTGGGCATGGGGTGCGCGGCGGGCCTGGTGCTGGTGGCCTTCGGCGTGTCGGTACGCGGCCTGTTCGGCGGCGCCCGGCGCGGCAGTACGGCCCGCGCCCGCGTGGCCTGAGGCCGCCCGGCGCCGGGTCGGCGCCGGGTCCGGAGCCGGGCGGGCCGGACACCGCACCCGTACGCGCGCCGGCGCCGCGTGGCGGGTCCCCCGTACGGGTCTGCCCGCGGCGGCGGGGGGTGCCCCCACCTGGGGACACGCGCACCCCCGCGCGGGCTGGGGGCGACCGCCCGGTAGCCTCCTGCCATGAGCATTCGCCGCGCCGCCACCACGCTTGGTGCCCTCTCCCTCGGGCTTGTCGTCCTCACCGCCTGCGACAAGCCGACCGCCATGGCGACCGTGACGGTGGGCGGCAGGACCGTGCAGGCGGAGGCCGCCGACAAGTGCTACGACGGCGGCAAGAAGCTGGCGCAGAACGTGTTCCTGGCGTGCTTGCAGGTCACCCCGAAGCACCACATCACAGTGCCGGTCGGCGACCAGGTGCGCATCGGCGTGGACCCGTCCATCGCCGACAAGGGCTGGCTGATCGCGTCGGGGACGACGCTGGTGACGCCGGAGCCGCTGAAGGACAAGACGTACTGGTCGGTGGACAGCGAGCAGCTGTTCAACCAGCAGGACCCGACGACCGGCGGCACCACCACCGCTAAGCAGGTGACGCTGAACATCGTGGAGTCGTCCGACACCACCGGTGAGGACTCCTTCCGGGTCATCCAGGTCAACCTGATCCGGAGCAACTAGCCGTGTCCACCCGCCGCGGGCGCGTCCTGGTGCTGACCGCGGTCGACGCGGAGCGCGAGGCGGTCGCCGCCGGCCTGGCCGCGGCCGGGGCGCCCGGCGGCGGTGCCGAGGTGGTCGCGGCGGGCGTGGGTCCCGCGGCGGCGGCGGCGCGGGCCATGCACGCGATGCTGACCGCGTGCGGGGCGGGGCGGCGGCCCGGCCTGGTGGTCAGCGCGGGGATCGGCGGCGGTTTCGCGCCGGCCGCGCCGGTGGGCTCGCTCGCCGTCGCGCGGACGATCGTGGCGGCGGACCTCGGGGTGCGGACCGGCGAGGGCTTCACGCCGGTCGCCGAGCTGGGCTTCGGGCGCGGCGAGCACTACCCGCCGGCGGGGCTGAGCCGGGCGGTCGCGGACGCGCTGGGCGCGGCCTACGGGCCGGTGCTGACGGTCGGTACGGTCACCGGGACGGCGGAGCGCGCGGCGGAACTGGCGGCCCGTCACCCCGGCGCGGTGGCCGAGGGGATGGAGGGCTTCGGCGTGGCCGAGGCGGCGGCGCAGCTGGGGATACCCGTGCTGGAGATCCGGGCGGTCTCCAACGCCGTCGGCCCGCGGGACCGCGCCGCGTGGCGTATCGGTGAGGCGCTGGCGGCGCTGACGGCGGCGTTCGGGAAGCTCCCGGGAATCTTGGAGGTTGAGGCGGCACATGACGACACCGACGAACCCGATGAACCCGGGGACACCGAGGACACCGGGGACCGCTGACGGCGACGGCGCCGGGCTCGCGTACGGGAGCGCGGGCGGGGGCGGGAACGGGAGCGGTGAGGCGCTGCGGATCGCGTACTCCCCCTGCCCCAACGACACCTTCGTCTTCCACGCGTGGGCGCACGGCCTGGTGCCGGGCGCGCCCCCGGTCGACGTGACGTTCGCCGACATCGACATCACCAACGGCATGGCCGAGCGCGGCGAGTTCGACGTGCTGAAGGTCTCCTACGCGGTGCTGCCGTGGGTCCTGGAGGAGTGGGCGCTGCTGCCGTGCGGCGGGGCGCTGGGCCGCGGCTGCGGGCCGCTGGTGCTGACCCGGGAGCCGGGCACGGACCTGTCGGGCAGGACGGTCGCGGTGCCGAGCGAGAAGTCGACGGCGTATCTGCTCTTCCGGCTGTGGGCGGCTGCCGAAGTGCCGGGCGGCGTCGGGGAGATCGTGGTGATGCCCTTCCACGAGATCATGCCGGCCGTGCGGGACGGCCGGGTGGACGCTGGCCTGGTGATCCACGAGGCGCGTTTCACGTACCAGAACTACGGGCTGCACAAGCTCGCGGACATGGGTGAGCACTGGGAGGGCAGCACGGGGCTGCCCATTCCGCTGGGCGCGATCATCGCGCGGCGGTCGCTCGGCAAGGAGCGGCTGCACGCGCTCGCGGAGGCGGCGCGCACCTCGGTGCGGATGGCGTGGGACGACCCGGCGGCGTCGCGCGGGTATGTGCTGGCGCATTCCCAGGAGATGGATCCGGCGGTCGCCGACCAGCACATCGGGCTGTATGTGAACGAATTCACAGCGGATTTGGGCGAGGCGGGTTACGCGGCGGTACGGGGGCTGCTCACCCGGGCGGCGGCGGAAGGGCTCGTGCCGGCGCTGGGCGCCGACGCACTGGCTTTCTGAAATTCGCGGAGCGAAAACGGCGCTTACCGGAACAACTTCCTCCGGTAAAGCGCCGCTTTTGCCTTGCCTTAAACGTCGAGCTGGTCGGCGACGACCCGCAGCACGGCGGCGATCTTGTGGCCGTGGGCCTTGTCGGGATAGCGGCCACGCTGCAGCGACCGGGCGACGTCTTCGAGCAGCGTGGTGAGGTCCTGCACGATCGGCAGCAGTTCGTCGGGCTTGCGGCGCTGGGCCGCGGCGACGGAGGGCGCGGGGTCGAGCAGGGTCACCGAGAGCGCCTGGTCGCCGCGCTGGCCTGCGACGACTCCGAATTCGACGCGCTGGCCGGGCTTGAGGGCGGTGACGCCGTCGGGCAGCACCGAGGAGTGCACGAAGACATCGCCGCCGTCGTCGCGGGAGAGAAAGCCGAAGCCCTTCTCGCTGTTGAACCACTTGACCTTGCCGGTAGGCACGTCCGACCTCGTCCTCATTGCTCGAAACCGCTCTGAATAAGACAGCAGCGGGTCCACCGGAGACCCGCCGACACCAAGGCTAATGGCCAGATGCCGTGTGACAAGACGGCGAGGTCCCGATCCCCCGCCCGTACAGCACGGACCTACCCTTGTCCGGTGAGCAAACAAACCATGGGCGCCGGTGACCTGCTCGTCAGGATCGGCGCGATCGTCTTCGTGGTCGGGGCGGCCGGCACCCTGGCCACGGTGGCCCCGCTGCTGCTCGGCACGCGCCGGCTGCCGACGCCGGCGTATTTCGTGTCGATGCTGATGGGGGTGGGGCTGGCGCTGGCATTGCTGGGCCTGCTGCGGTCGGCGCTGGCGCAGCGGCGGCCCGGGGGTCACCCGCAGGCGTGAATTCGAAGGTCAGGCCGCCTGCGAGGTGTGGGCGGCCAGCCAGCCGGGGAATTCTTCCAGAGAGGCCAGGACGACATCGGCTCCCGCCGCCCGCAGCTCCGCCGCGCTGCACGGCCCGGTGGCCACCGCCACGGAGAGCGCACCCGCCCGGTGCGCGCCCCGTACGTCCCCTGTGTGGTCGCCGACATAGACGGTCGCGCCCCACTCGACCAGTGCCTCGGCCTTGGCCTCCGCCCAGAGCCAGCCGCGCAGCTCCGCCTCGATTCCCACGTGCGCGAGGTGCAGCTCGGCGTTGGGGCCGTATTTGGCGGTCACCACGACCGGACGGCCGCCTGCCGCCCGGACCGCGGCCACCGCGTCGGTCGCGCCCGGCATCGCGGGCGTGGGGGCGATGGCGTGGTGCGGGTAGAGGTCACGGTAGCGGTCGGCCATCTGCGGGACCTGCTCCGGCGGGAACCAGTTGGCCAACTCGTCGTCCAGCGGCGGTCCCAGTCGCGTGACGGCGAGCGCGGAGTCGATGAAGACGCCGGTCTCCGCCGCGAGCCGGTCGTACACGGCCTTGATCCCGGGCCGGGAGTCGATCAGGGTCATGTCGAGGTCGAAGCCGACCGTGAGGGCCGGCGGAACGGAGAAGAGGTCGTTGGTCACGGCACCTATTGTCACCTGGCGGGTCAACCTCTCCGCAAAGGTGACGGGGTCACCACGCATAGCTGGCGCGGCCTGAGCTCATGCCCGGCGTGCCGTCCGAGGGCCGTCGGCAGCCGTGGGACGCCGCGCCGCCGCAGGTGCTGGACGCGCTGCTGCACGGCGGCACGAGCCGGAACGCCGAGGTGCTCCGCGGCCTGCGGGTGCCACGGTCGGCGCGGCCTTTGCGGTGGCGGGCTGGTGGTGCATACCGCCGCTGCGGCTCCCCTAGGCCGAGCGGCGGCTGCGCCAGAGGAGGTAGAGGGCCGTGCCGACCGCCGCGAGCCGGACGGTGAGCGGGTAGGTGTCCTGGAACGCCTGGCCCACCTGCCCCTGGGCGATGGGGTCGCCCCACTTGCCGACGTCGCGGCCCCAGATCCACACGAGCATGCCGGCGGCGAACGCGCCCGGGATGACCAGCACCGCGAACTTGGCCTGGGGGCGGCTGAGTCTGCGGGAGAGCCAGGCCGTCAGCCAGCCCAGGCCCAGCGGGATGAGGGAGCCGATCGCGGCGCCGGCCAGCAGCAGCGCGGCGGCCAGCAGCAGGACGGGGCTGCCCCAGCCGCGGGCGGCCCCGCCGGCGCGCAGCATCCGCGGCAGCAGGCGGCGGCGGGGCCGGGCGCCGGCCGGGACCTCCTCCGCGACCTCCTCGGCCTCGTCCTCGGCCTCGGCTTCGGCCTCCTCGACGGCGGTTTTGGCGAGGGGGCGGCCGGCGGCGTCCAAGTCCTCGTCGTCGACGGGGATGAAGATCCCGCCGGTCATGCCCGGCAGCCCCACCAGCTCCTCGCCGGAGCCGAGGCCGCCGCGCCCGTCGCCCTGCCACCACTCGACTCCGCCGGAGAAGCCGCCGGTCCCGCCGGTGAACCCGCCGGCGCCCGCGCCTTCCGTACGGCCCTGGGCCGGCCGGCCCGGGCGGGGCACCCTGCCGCCGCCCGGCGGCTTGGCGTAGGGCCCGTACGAGCCGGGCGGCGGCTCCTGCGCGGGCGGGGGCGGCGGGGCTGCGGCGCCGGCCCGGGACGCCCGGCCCGCGACCTGCTCCGCCGCCGCCTCCACGACGTCGTCGGGGCTGCCGATCCGGCCCAGGACGCGCTGCACGGCGGCGGCCGAGTCCGCCCCGCGCGTCTCGCGCTCGATGTCCTTGCGCAACTGCGCGACCAGTTGCATGCGTTGTGCGGCGGGCATCGCGGTCTGGGCCAGGTCACCGACCCGGCTCAGGTAGTCGAACACCAGCCGATCGCTCTCGACGCCCACGACCAACCGCCCTCCCCCCGCACCGTTTTCGCCTCAGCCGAAGGTACCGGCCCGCCGGTGCGGCTGTCGCCGGGACACCTCGCGGACGGCGTTCCGGTTGCGGATCGGACACCCGCGGGCCGCGAATCGCCAACGGCCCGCATGGCGCCGGCCGGCGGCGAGCAGGGTCCGGCCATGGACATCGGGAAGGGCCTGGAGCACCTGGCCGCCATGTTCGCGCTGATCGTGCTGGGGTCGGTCGTCGCGACGCTGTGCCTCGTCGCGCTGGCCCTCTGCCTGATCGCGCTGGGCGCCCGCCTCCTGCACCGCAGGCGGCGACCGGCGCCGCCGGGAGCGGAGGCGGTGGCCGGCCCAGAGGCGGAGGTGACGGGGGCGGTGGCGGCGGTGGAGCCGGACCGCGGGGGCGAACACGGTGCCCGGGCCCGGCGCGACGCGGGTGGCAGGGCCTAATGTGGGACGGATGACGACCGGTGGCCAGAGCAGTGCGCCGCGCACCCTCGCGGAAGACCTGCGCGCGCGGGACGACGACGCGCTGGTGCGGCTGCTGCGTGCCCGCCCGGACCTGATGGCGCCGGTCCCGAGCGACCTCACGCAGCTCGCGACCCGCGCGGCCACCCGTACCTCGGTCGTACGGGCCCTGGACCGGCTCGACGCCTTCACGCGGCAGGTGGCGGAGGCGCTGGCGCTGGCCCCGGACGGGTGCGCGTACGAGACGCTGGGCGGCCTCATGACCGGGGTGCCGGCGGCGGAGGCGACCGCGGGGCTCGGCGAGCCGCTGGACGACGGGACGGCGCGGGCGGTGGCCGGGGAACTGCCGCGGGCGGTCGCAGCGCTGCGCGAGAGCGGCCTGGTGTGGGGCGAGGACGACCGGCTGCGGCTGGTGCGCACCGCCCGGGACGTGCTCGCGCCGTCCGCCTCGATGCCGTCCTCGACCGGCCTCGGGCCGTCCGTGGCCGAGGCGACCGCCGGGATGTCGCCGGCCCGGCTCCAGGAGCTGCTGGCCGACGCCGGGCTCCCCGCGACGCACGACCCCCAGAGCGCGGTGGCGGCGCTCGCGGCGCTGTTCGGCGACCCCGGGCGGTTCGCCGCGCTGCTGGCGCAGGCGCCCGAGGGCGTACGGGCGGTGCTGGACCGGCTGGTGTGGGGGCCGCCGTACGGCGAGGTCAGGGACGCCACGGTGGCGTGGCGGGCGGAGGAGGCGGAGACGCCGGTGCAGTGGCTGCTGGCCCGCGGCCTGCTGCTGCCCGCGGGCCGCAACAACGTCGTCCTGCCGCGCGAGGCGGCCCTCGGCCTGCGGGCCGGCCGCGCGCACCGCGCCCCGCAGCCGCTGCCGCCGCAGGTCGCGCCGGTGCAGCGGACGCAGAAGACGGTGGACGCGACCGCCGCGGGCCAGGCGTTCACCGCCGTCCGCACGGTCGCCGACCTGCTCAAGGAGTGGCAGACCGGCGGCCCTGCGGTGCTGCGCGCCGGCGGCCTGAGCGTGCGCGACCTCAAGCGCACCGCCGCGGCCCTCGACCTCACCGAGCCGCAGGCCGCCTTCTGGCTGGAGCTGGCGTACGCGGCCGGTCTCGTCGCGGGCGACGGCGAGGTGGACGAGGCGTACGCGCTCACGCCGGCCGCCGACGAATGGCTGCTGCTGCCGGCCGAGCGGCAGTGGACGGCGCTGGCCGGCGCATGGCTCGCCGCGACCCGCACGCCGGGCCTGGTCGGCACCCGCGACGCCAAGGGCCGCGCCCTGGCCGCGCTCGGCCCCGACCTCGACCGCTCGCTCGCCCCGCACGTCCGGCAGGCGGTGCTGGGCCTGCTGGCCGCCCTCCCGCCGGGCGCGGCGGCAAGGCCGGAGGAGCTGCTGGCCCGGCTGCGCTGGGACCGTCCGCTGCGCGCGTCCGCGGACTCGCTGCGTACGGACCTGGTCCGCTGGACGCTGGAGGACGCGGAGGCGCTGGGCGTGACGGGGCGGGGGGCGCTCGCCGCGCACGCAAGGCCGCTGCTCACGGTCACGGCGGCCGGCGAGCGGGGCGGCGACGGGGCGCAGGACCCGGGGGGCGCGGAGGGCTCCGAGGGCTCGGGGGCCGCGGGGGCCGCCGTGAAGGGAGCTGCGGGGCGCCGGGGCGCGGGCCCTGCCGCCGGGTCCGGCGCCGACGCGCGGGCCGCCCGCGCCGCGGCCCTGCTCGCGCCGCTGCTGCCCGAGCCGCTGGACCATGTGCTGCTCCAGGCCGACCTCACCGCCGTCGCGCCGGGCCCGCTGATCGCGCCGCTCGCCGAGACGCTGGGCGTGCTCGCCGACATCGAGTCCAAGGGCGGCGCGACCGTCTACCGCTTCACCCCGGACTCGGTGCGCCGGGCCCTGGACGCCGGCCGTACCGCCGCCGAGCTCAAGGACTTCCTCACCGCGCACTCGCGCACCCCCGTACCGCAGCCGCTGGCCTACCTCATCGACGACGTCGCCCGGCGGCACGGCACCCTGCGGGTCGGCGCGGCGGCGGCGTATCTGCGCTGCGACGACGACGCCCTGCTCACCGAGCTCCTCGCCGACCGGCGCGCCTCGGGCCTGGGCCTGCGCCGGCTGGCCGCCACCGTGCTGGCCGCGCAGGCCGACCCGGCGACGCTGCTGGAGCGGCTGCGCGCGATGGGCCTGGCCCCGGCGGCGGAGTCCGCGGAGGGCGACGTCCTGATCACCCGCCCCGACGCCCGCCGCACCCCGCCCCGTACGGCGCCCGTGCCCGTACCGGACGGCCCGCCCACGCCCGACGGCACGCTGCTCGGCCTCGCCGTCAAGACCATCCGGGCCGGCGACCGCGCCGCGACCGCGGTCCGCCGCCCGCCCGAGGACCCGCCGCCCGGCGTCCCCCGCACGCCGACCGCGGAAACCCTCGCCACGGTGCAGTCCGCCGTGCTGACCGGCCAGGCGCTGTGGATCGGCTACGTCAACGCCGAGGGCTCCGCCACGCAGCGCGTCATCGCCCCGGTACGCGTCGAGGGCGGCCACGTGACGGCGTACGACCACACCACGGACGAGATGCGCACCTTCGCGCTGCACCGCATCACGGGCGTCGCCGAACTCGCCGACGAAGGGGCCTGAGCCCGGCGGCACACGCCTTTATGGCGATACGGCCTCACGGCTTTACGGTTTTACGGCCTCGTACGGTCCCGGTCGGCGGCCGGCGGGAAGTAGCGGTGCCACCAGTGCGTGCGGTGCGGGTGGAGCGCGGAGCCGAGGCGGCGGCCGAGCAGCAGATAGCCGAGGAGCGAGCCGGCGGTGTTGAGGATGACGTCGTCGATGTCGAACGCCCGGCCCTCCACCATCGCGCCCTGCGTGATCTCGATCATCACCATGACCAGCGCGGTCAGCACGACCACCCGCAGCAGGCCGCGGGCGCCGGGGAAGAGCATCGGCAGCAGGACGCCGAAGGGGACGCCGAGCAGGACGTTGCCGCCGATCTGCTTGACCGAGTCGCGGACGTTCGGCTGGTCGAGGTAGGCGTGGATGGACGCGCCCGGCTTGAGGTTGGTGTGGATCAGGGCGTCCGAGGAGGGTGACGGCACGAGGGTGACCTTCGCGAGCGCCACCGCGAACGCCGCCATGCACACGATCGCGACGGCCAGCACCGCCGCCCGCGCGAGCATCGGCAGGACCGAACGCCGCTGGAGCAGCGGCGGCGGGGGCTTGCGCACTCGCTCCCGCGCCCGCTCGCGCTCGTGGGTACGGCCGGCCGGGCGGCGCCAGAGCCGCGGTTTCGGCTCCGCCGCCGGCTCGGGCGGGGGCGCGGGCTCCGCGGGCCCGGCCTTGCGCCACGGCCGCACATTCACCCTGCGGGGGCTCGCCGCCTCGGCTCCGGCAGCCACGGCGGGCTTCCGCCGCAGCCGCGAACCCGGCGCGGGGGCGGCCTTCGCCGTGGCCTTGGCGCCGGCCTTCGGGCTGGCCTTGGCCCCGGACTTCGCACCGGCCCTGGCCTTGGCGCCCGCGGCCGTCTTCGCCTCGGCCGGCGACGCCGTGCGTTTCGCCGCCGTCTTACGGCCTGGGCGCGGCTCGGGCGGCGGCTCGGGACGTGATCCGCGGAGCCGGTCGAAGAGTGCCACTCGCATCGCCATCTGGCGTAACCCCCCTCGGTCGAAGCCCTCTGGCCGCCGTTTACCCGCGTGCCGCCGCCGTACGCCAAAGACCCCGGCACCACCGCGACCGGCTGTCGCGGTGGTGCCGGGGTCTCACGGCGGTGAGGGGCTGTCACGGCGGCGCGAACGTCTCACCGCCGTTGCGGCCCCCGCACCTGTGCCGGGCCGGGCAATGCCTCAGTGGTGCTGCCCACGGCGCCGACGCGACATGAACAGCAGCGTTCCGCCGGCCCCGAGCACCGCGACCGCTGCCGCCCCGATCCACTCGACCCCGTCCGCACCGGTGTGCGGAAGGCCGGGCGAGGTGGTCGGCGGCTGCGACGGGTGGTGCGAGGGGTGATGCGACGGGTGCCCATGCGTCGGCGGAACCGTCGGCGGCGTGCTGGTGGGCGGCGTCGTCGGCGGAGTGGTCGGCGGAGTCGTGGGCGGATGCGTCGGCGGATGGGTCGGGGGATGGGTCGGCGGGTGCGTCGGGGGATGCGTGGGCGGATGCGTCGGGGGGTGCGTCGGCGGATGGGTTGGCGGATGCGTCGGGGGGTGCGTCGGCGGATGGGTTGGCGGATGGGTCGGCGGGTGCGTCGGAGGGTGCGTCGGCGGATGGGTCGGCGGGTGGGTCGGCGGGTGCGACGGGTGGTGCGACGGGTGGTGCGTCGGCGGGTGCGGGTGGTGCGTCGGGGGATGCGGGTGGTGGGTAGGCGGGTGCGACGGGTGGTGGGTCGGGTGGTGCGTCGGGCGGGTGGGCGGGGTCGAGGGCGGGCAGTCCGACTCGCTCGGCTGCGGCCACCCCGTGTCCGGCGGCGTCGACTCGCCGGGCTGCGGCCACCCCGTGTCGAGGGTGCCCGCGCCGTCGGGGCGTCCCGACGACTGCTGCGGGCGGCTCTCGGCGCCGGGTCGCGCCGCGGTGTCGTGCGGGCGGCTCTGGGTGCCGGGCCGCGTGGTCGTGTCGTGGGGGCGGTCCGCCGTGTCGGGCCGGCTCGCCGCTGCCGCCTGGCTGGGCCAGGCGGTCGGCCAGTCGACGGGCTGCGAGGAGCCGGGGTGGGAGGCCGGGCCCAGGGCGCCCGTCGCGCCCCCGCCGGTGGCGGAGGCGGAGCCGGGGAGCAGCAGGCCGGCCGCGGCCATGACTCCCGCGACGACCACGGCCGAGGAGGCCGCGAGCGCGCGGAACGTCCCTCGCCGGCGCGGCGCGGCGGGGGGATGCGTCTGCTGGTGATCCATGACCGCAGAAAACATCAAATACGACTAATGCGGATGTAAGCCACGAGTAAGGAAGGAGCAGATTCGCACGGATGGCGTCCGCCCCTCACACCACGGCCCCCGTGCAACGGCCGGAGTGACCGCGGCCACCCTGTCGCCCGCCCCGCCGGACGTACAATTCTTCGTTCGCCCTCCACCGGCCGCCCCGGAGGTAACCCGCGTGTCCTGTCTGATCGTCCAGAGCGACAAAACCCTCCTCCTCGAAGTCGACCACGAGCTGGCCGACGCCTGCCGGCGGGCCATCGCCCCCTTCGCCGAGCTGGAGCGGGCGCCCGAGCACATCCACACCTACCGGCTCACCCCGCTCGGGCTGTGGAACGCCCGGGCCGCCGGGCACGACGCCGAGCAGGTCGTGGACGCCCTCGTCGAGTACAGCCGCTATCCCGTACCGCACGCGCTGCTCGTCGACGTCGCCGAGACGATGGACCGCTACGGCCGGCTGCGGCTGAGCAAGCACCCGGCGCACGGACTCGTGCTGACCACCACCGACCGCCCGGTGCTGGAGGAGATCCTGCGGTCCAAGCGCATCCAGCCGCTGGTGGGCGCCCGGATCGACGAGGACACCGTCGCCGTCCACCCCTCCGAGCGCGGCCAGATCAAGCAGGTGCTGCTCAAGCTGGGCTGGCCGGCCGAGGACTTCGCCGGCTATGTGGACGGCGAGGCGCACCCCATCGAGCTCGCGCAGGACGGCTGGGCCCTGCGGCCGTACCAGAAGCAGGCCGTCGAGGGCTTCTGGCACGGCGGCTCCGGCGTCGTCGTGCTGCCGTGCGGTGCGGGCAAGACGCTGGTCGGCGCCGGCGCGATGGCCGAGGCGAAGGCGACGACCCTCATCCTGGTCACCAACACCGTCTCGGCCCGGCAGTGGAAGCACGAGCTGGTCCGGCGCACCTCGCTCACCGAGGACGAGATCGGCGAGTACAGCGGCACGCGCAAGGAGATCCGCCCGGTCACCATCGCCACCTACCAGGTCCTGACGACCAAGCGGAAGGGCGTCTATCCGCACCTGGAGCTGTTCGACTCCCGCGACTGGGGCCTGATCGTCTACGACGAGGTCCACCTCCTTCCTGCTCCGGTCTTCAAGTTCACCGCCGATCTCCAGGCCCGGCGCCGCCTGGGGCTCACGGCGACGCTGGTCCGGGAGGACGGCCGTGAGTCGGACGTCTTCTCGCTCATCGGGCCCAAGCGCTTCGACGCCCCCTGGAAGGAGATCGAGGCGCAGGGCTACATCGCGCCCGCCGACTGCGTCGAGGTGCGCGTCAACCTCACGGACTCCGAGCGGCTGGCGTACGCGACCGCGGAGACCGAGGAGAAATACCGCTACTGTGCGACGACCGCCACCAAGCGCAAGGTCACCGAGGCGCTGGTGGCCAAGCACGCCGGGCAGCAGACCCTGGTCATCGGGCAGTACATCGACCAGCTCGACGAGCTGGGCGAGCATCTGAACGCCCCGGTGATCAAGGGCGAGACGCCGAACGCGCAGCGCGAGAAGCTGTTCGAGGCCTTCCGGCAGGGTGAGCTGTCGGTGCTGGTGGTGTCGAAGGTGGCGAACTTCTCCATCGACCTGCCGGAGGCGACCGTCGCCATCCAGGTCTCGGGGACGTTCGGTTCCCGCCAGGAGGAGGCGCAGCGACTGGGACGGGTGCTGCGGCCCAAGGCGGACGGGCACGAGGCCCGCTTCTACTCGGTGGTGGCGCGGGACACCATCGACCAGGACTTCGCGGCGCACCGCCAGCGTTTCCTCGCCGAGCAGGGTTACGCGTACCGGATCGTGGACGCGGACGACCTGCTCACGGGCGCGGGCGAGGACATCTGAGGGGCGCGCGGGCGTCCGCGGACGGGGGCGCGGGGGCAGGGGCGGTGGCGGGGGTGGTCAGAAGCGCTGCCTTTCGTTGCCGAGCAGCACCACCTCCACCGCGGTGACGGCGTAGACGCGTATCGCGCGGAGCGCGTCGCCGAGCCGATGGCGTGGGTGGTCGTCGGGACGGGTGCCGAGCACGGTCGCTCCGTGCACGGCCGGACCTGGGGTGATCGTCGAGGAGGCCATGTCCCTACGGTACGAAATCCGGCATTCCCTCCACGTCGGGCTGAGGATGTAATTCTGCGGAGCCTGCCTCCGCCCACGGGCGGACCCCCACCCCCTACTCCGCCCTCAGGGGCGACCCTGACCCTGCCCCCTCGGTCGTACGTCCGCCGGGTGACCGCGCACGTCGTACCGGCCACGTCACCGGGCCGGGTCGTACGGCCCCGTCGCCCGGCCGGCGGCCCCGGCCGTTAATCCGTTCGCAACCCGCACGCCCCAGGCGTAAGATCGCGCGTCTTGCCCGCCTCCCGGACGGGAGTGCCGCCGACCGGACGGAAACCGGCCGGCCCTCGTCACGTACCGCAGACCAGCGCCGACCAGTCGGAGGCAGAGCCGTGCCCTCGCACGCCCAGAACCAGCGCACCACCCCCGTCCCGTCCGGAGCCGCCGAGGTGCCGGCGGACACCTCCCCCGCGCCCCTGCGGCGCGAGCGAGACCACCTCGCCGCTTCCCGCGCCGCACTGCGGGCCATGCGCGAGGACGTCGAGGCGCTCGACATCAGCGACGTCACCGGCAACTGGGTGGACGCCAAGATCCTCGCCTCCACCATCGACGCCCGTATCAAGGCGCTCGCGGACCTCTCCGACACCCCGCTGTTCTTCGGCCGGCTCGACTACGAGCACGCTCCCGGCGTGGAGCTGGCCGAGGGCGCGCAGGGCGAGAGCTTCTACATCGGGCGCCGGCACGTGCACGACGCCGAGGGCGAGCCGATGGTGATCGACTGGCGCGCGCCGGTCTCGCAGCCCTTCTACCGCGCCTCGCGCGCCGAGCCGATGGACGTGCTGCTGCGCCGCCGGTTCGGCTACACCGGCGGGGAGTTGACCGCGTACGAGGACGAGCACCTCACCGACCCGGGCGAGTCGGAGACCGCGAGCAAGCTGCTCCAGACCGAGATCGAGCGGCCCCGTGTCGGGCCGATGCGCGACATCGTGGCGACGATCCAGCCCGAGCAGGACGAGATCGTCCGCGCCGGGGTCACCGGCACGGTGTGCGTGCAGGGGGCACCGGGCACCGGCAAGACGGCGGTGGGCCTGCACCGGGTGGCGTACCTGCTGTACGCGCACCGTGAACGGCTCGCGCGCACCGGCACGTTGGTGATCGGGCCGAACGCGTCGTTCCTGCGCTACATCGAGCAGGTGCTGCCGGCGCTCGGCGAACTCCACGTCAAGCAGGCGACGGTGGACGACCTGGTCGCCCATGTGCCGGTGCGGGGCGCGGACCCGGCGGACGCGGCGCGCATCAAGGGCGACGCGCGGATGGCGGAGGTGCTGCGGCGGGCGGTGCGGTCGGGCATCCGGATGCCCACGGAAGGGGTCGTGGTGGTGCGCGGCTCGCGGCGGTGGCGCGTACCGGCGTACGAACTGGAGGAGATCGTCCGGGAGATGGCCGAGCGGGACATCCGCTACGGGGCCGCGCACGACGCGCTGCCGCAGCGGATCGCGCACGCGGTGCTGGTGCAGATGGAGCGGGCGGGCGAGGCGCCCGACGACCGGGTGCAGGACGCGGTGGCGCGCAATACCGCGGTGAAGGCGGCGGTCAAGCAGTGCTGGCCGCCGGTGGATCCGGCGAAGCTGGTGCTGCGGCTGCTGTCCGAGCCGGAATTCCTGGCGCAGGCGGCGGAGGGGATCCTCGACGCGCAGGAGCAGCAGACGATCCTGTGGGCGAAGCCGGCGCGGGGGCTGGCGTCGGCGAAGTGGTCGGCGGCGGACGCGGTGCTGGTGGACGAGGCGCGCGATCTCGTGCAGCGCACGCCGTCGCTGGGGCATGTGGTGCTGGACGAGGCGCAGGACCTCTCGCCGATGCAGTACCGGGCGGTGGGGCGGCGCTGCTCGACGGGCTCGGCGACCGTGCTCGGGGACATCGCGCAGGGCACGACGCCCTGGTCGACGGCGAGTTGGGCGGAGGCGCTGCGGCACCTGGGCAAACCGGGCTCGCGCGTCGAGGAGTTGACGCGCGGCTTCCGTGTGCCGCGCGAGGTCATCGCGTACGCGTCCCGGCTGCTGCCGGAGATCGCGCCCGACCTGGCGCCGGCGACGTCGGTACGTGAGGCGGGCGGCGACTTCGCCGTACGGCCGGTGGGCGCGGGCGAGTTGACGGCGGCGGTCGTGGCGGCGTGCGAGGAGGCGCTGGCGCACGAGGGCTCGATCGGGCTCATCGCGGCGGACCCGGACGTGGCCGCGCTGGGTGCCGCGCTGGACGCGGCGGGGCTGGCGTATCTCGCGCCGGGCGAGGAGACGTCCGCGCAGGCGCGGCTCACGCTGGTGCCGGCGTCGCTGGCGAAGGGCCTCGAATACGACTACGTGGTGCTCGCCGAGCCCGCGGCGATCGTCGCGGCCGAGCCGGACCGGCGTACGGGGCTGCGCCGGCTGTACGTGACGCTGACCCGTGCGGTGTCCGGGCTCACGGTGCTGCACGCGCAGGAGCTGCCGGCGGCGCTGGCGGGGTAGCCGCCGGGGGCGGCACCGGGCACGTTTACGCCACGGCGACGGGGGCGTCCAGGGCCTCGCGCCAGGTGCGGACGGCGGTGGGGTCGACCGCGCCGGACCAGCCGCCGGCGCGGACGGCGCCGCCGACGTGGAAGCCGTCGAGGCCGGCCGCGCGCAGCTCCGGGACGTGGTCGAGGAGGAGGCCGCCGCCGACGAGGAGGTGGGGCTCGTAGCCGGGCTCGCCGCCGCGGGCGGCCTCCGCGCACAGCACGTCCATGCCGGCGCCGACGCCCTTCGGGGAGCCCGCGGTCAGGTACGTGTCCAGGCCCGGGAGGCCGGCGAGCTGGAGGCGTACGGCGTCGCGGTCGGCGGCGCGGTCGATGGCCCGGTGGAACGTCCAGTGGCAGCCGTCGAGGACGTCGACGAGGGCGTGCACGGCGTCGAGGTCGGCGGAGCCGCGGTCGTCGAGGAAGCCCAGGACGAATTCGTCGGCGCCTTCCGCGCGCAGGCCCTGCGCGGCTTCGCACAGCGCGTCGAGCTCGCGGGCGCCGCCCGCGCTGAAGCCGTCGGAGAGGCGGAGCATGACCCTGAGGGGGAGGTCGACGGCGGCGCGGATCGCGCCGAAGGTTTCCCGGGAGGGGGTCAGGCCGTCCGCGGCCATGTCGGTGACCAGTTCGAGGCGGTCGGCTCCGCCGGTTTGGGCGGCGATCGCGTCGTCGGGGCCGAGGGCGATGACCTCGAAGATTGGTCTAGACATATGGCTAAGCCTGCCATACGCCTACGCGGCGCGCGAGTCCCGGGGGGTTGCCCTCCCGGGGGGTGCCCTTGCGGGCGGGCTCTGCCCTGCGGGCTGCTGCTTGCTGTCGTCGCGGGACCATCCGCCGGTCCGCGGCTTGTCGCGCAGTTCCCCGCGCCCCCGGATTGGTTGCCCGGCCGCGCTACACCCTGCGGGGTGCCGCTTGCTGTTGTCGCGGGATCGTCCGGCCGTTCTTGGCTGGGCGCGCAGTTCCCCGCGCCCCCGGATTGGTTGCCCGGCGGCGCTGCACCCCGCGAGGTGCCACTTGCTGTTGTCGCGGGACCATCCGCCGGATCTTGGCTTGTCGCGCAGTTCCTCGCGCCCCTGAGGGTGGTGCCCGGCCGCGCTACACCTACGACGCGATCCTCGCGACCCCGCTGGGCATCCGCGACATCGCGCTCGGTGAGGTGGCGTGGGCGCTGCTGCGCGGCACAGCGGTCACTGTCGTCTTCGGCGCCGCGATCTCCGCCTTCGGGCTGGTCCATTCCGCCTGGGCGGTGCTGGTCCTGCCGGGCGCGCTGCTGATCGCGTTCGCCTTCGCCGCGGCGGGCCTGGCCGTGGTCACGTACATCCGCAGCTGGCAGGACTTCCAGCTGGTGCAGTTGGTGATGCTGCCGATGTTCCTGTTCGCGACGACGTTCTACCCGCTGGGCGTCTACGCGCGGCCGGTGCAGATCGCGGTGGAGTGCCTGCCGCTCTACCAGTGCATCGAGTTGGTGCGCGAGCCGTGCCTGGGGCGGATGACGTGGGGGGTGGGGTTCGCCGCGCTCTATCTCGCGGTCTTCGGCGGCGGCTGCCTCGCGCTGGCGCTGCGGCGGCTGGAGCGCTCGCTGCTGCGGTGAGCGCGACGCGCGGCATGGGTGCACCCCCGTGAGCGAACCGGTGGCGTGATTCCGCCACAATGGCCCGCATGCCTCACACCAGGTCCGCCGCGCATCCCCGCCACGACGCCCTGCTCGCCGAGTGGAACCAGCTGCTCCGCCGCTGCCAGGAGGAGGCGGCGCGGGACACCGGCCCGGAGCCGGGCGACGCGCCCGATCCCCAGCCGTACGGCGAGCAGTTGCTGGAGCGGTGGGCAGAACCGCAGCGGCGGTACCACACGGTGGACCACCTCGCGGACGTGCTCGCCCGCGCGACGGAGCTGACCGCCTACGCGCACGACCCCGACACCGTCGCGCTCGCCGTGTGGTTCCACGACGCCGTCTACCGGCCGGACCGCAGCGAGAACGAGGAGCGCAGCGCCCAACTCGCCGAGCGGGCCTTGGCGGAGGCGCGGGTCGGGGCCGAACGCATCGCGGACGTCGCGCGGTTGGTGCGGCTCACGGTGACGCACGACCCGGCGCCCGGTGACGCGGACGGCGAGGTGCTGTGCGACGCCGACCTCGCCGTGCTGGCCGGCGACCCCGCCTCCTACGCCGCATACGCCGCCGCCGTGCGCGCCGAGTACGGCTTCGTGCCGGACCAGGACTTCCGCACCGGCCGGGCCGCGATCCTGCGCCAACTCCTGGACCTGCCGCACCTGTTCCATACGCCCTACGGCCGCGAGCAGTGGGACCGCACCGCCCGCCGCAACCTCACCACCGAGCTGGAACTGCTGGAGGCCTGAGGCCGCGCGGGGTCAACCGGCGGCCCGTACCGCCCGGATGAGGGTCGTGGCGACGGGCGGCTCGCGGTCGCCGCCGGGGTCGCGGACGACCTCGGTGGTGATGCCGGTGAAGCCGCAGCCGGCCAGCAGCTTCTCCCACAGGCCGGGTTCGAGCACCCACCGCCGCCGGGTCGTCAGGCCGCCGCTGAGCGCCCGTACGGACACCTCGGCCGGGCGGACCTGCGACGCGGGCGCGGAGCCGTCCTCGTAGTGGGCCAGCGTCGCGAGGACGAAGACGCCGCCCGGCCGCAGGCCCGAGGTGACGGCGGGCAGCAGGTGCACGGGGTCGGAGAAGTCGGCGGCGCCGAAGCAGGAATAGGCCACGTCGATGCTGCCCGAGGCGGCGGCGAGGTAGGTCGCCGCGTCGCCGTGGACGAAGTCCAACTCCGCGATGTCGCCGTAGCGTTCGCGCCCCTGCGTGACGCGCACCGCCGAGGTGTCGATCGCGGCGACCTGGCCGGCGCCCAGCGCCTGCGCGACGTACGCGGCCCGTTCGCCGTTCCCCGCTCCGAGGTCGGCGACGCAGGCTCCGGCGACGTCACCGAGGATCTCGGCGCCGGGGCCGAGGCGTTGGTACCAGTCCCAGTACAGCCGCTCCTGCGCGGTGGGCCCCGGTGTGGTGAGGGATGTCACGGAAATCACCGCCACATCCTGGCGGATGCCCCGCGCTCAGGTCCGCCACTCGCCGAATTCACCCCGCCGCCGCTGGCCCGTCCGGGTGCACGGCGGCGCGCCGGCGTACTGCGCGGCCGGCGCTCAGACCATGCCGCCGGCCGCGTGCAGCGTCTGCGCGGTGATCCACCGCCCGGCAGCACGCTGTTGACGGTCACCCCGCGCGGCCCCGGCTCCCAGGCCGGCGCCGGCGAGGCACCACGGCACCGGGGCAGCCGCCGGTCAGGCGCGCAGTGCCGCGGTGGCGTACTCCCAGAGCCGGTCCGCGGACCCGGGGTCGAGCGCGTGGGCGGCGACACCGGCCGGGCGGCCCTCCTCGGCGACGGCCCCCGGGCGTACGGTCGGCGCCTGCCGGTTGTCCTCGAAGTAGCTGCCCGTGGCGCCGGCCACCAGGGGCGAGGCGGCCAGTAGGACGGAGGTGGCGGCGCCCTGCTCGGGGGTCTTGTAGTACGGCAGCGGCGTCAGGTTGCCCTCGTCGTCCAGCACGCCGAACGCGCGCATGGTCGCGTCGTCGATGTGCCGCTGGAGGCGGGTGAGGATGTAGCCGGGGTTGAGGGCGTTGGCGGTGATGCCGTCGCCGGCCCAGCGGCGGGCGGCGCCCACCGCGAGCAGCACGTCGGCGGTCTTGGACTGGCCGTAGGCGGCCCAGGGGTCGTACGGGCGGCGGGCGAAGTGCGGGTCGTCGAAGTCGAAGGGGGCGTCCCGGTGGGCGCCGGAGCTGACGACGACGAGGCGGGCGGCGCCGGCCGCGGCCAGCGCCGGGTGCAGGGCGGTGGCCAGGGCGAAGTGGCCGAGGTGGTTGGTGGCCAGCTGCATCTCCCAGCCGGCCGGGGTGAGGGTGCGGGTGGGCAGCGCCATGATGCCGGCGTTCGCGACGAGGATGTCGAGCGGGCCGCGCCAGTCCCGCGCGAAGGCGGCGGCCGAGGCCGGGTCGGACAGGTCGAGGGCGTGCGCCGTGACCCGGCCCGCCCCGGGCACGGCGGCCAGTTCCCGCACCAGCGGGGCGGCGTCGGCCGGGCGGCGGGTGGCGACGGTGACCTGCGCGCCGGCGGTCGCCAGGGCCCGTACGGTCTCGGCGCCGAGGCCGGAGGCGCCGCCGGTGACGACCGCGCGGCGGCCGTGGAGGTCCACACCGCCGATCACCTCCCGCGCGGTGGCGTGCGGGCCGAAGGGGGTGGTGAGCAGGGCGGAGTCGTCGCGGGCGGGGGTGCCGGGCTGGATGTTCGTGGTCATATGTCCACGCTACGGCCGCGCACCCGGACTCCCTATGGTCGGAAGTCCGTTATTCTTTAGCCATCGTCCAGCCCATGCGGCAGTGAGCATAGTGAGCGCAAGAGGCGCAAGAGGCGCAATGGCCGCAAGAGGCGCCGTCAACGCGACGAGGAGGTGCCGTGGATCCGCTGGAGGACGTGCTGACGCTGCTCGACACCCGCGCCCACCTCTCCTCGGGCCTCGCGGCGGCCGGGCGCTGGGCGGTGCGGTTCGAGGCGCCCGACGTCGTGAAATTCAACGCCGTGCGGCGCGGTTCCTGCCTGCTGGAGGTGGACGGGGAGGGAGCGGGGGCCGGCGGGCCGGTCGCGCTGGCGGAGGGCGACTGCTACCTGCTCACCCGCAGCGTGCCCTTCACCCTGCGCGGCGATCCGCACACCGCCCCCGTCCCCGCCGGGCCGCTGTTCGCCCGGGCCGAGCGCGGGGTGGCCCGAGCCGGCGACGGTGACGGCGACGAGGTGTTCCTGCTCGGCGGCGGCTTCACCTTCGGCGCCCGCGCCCAGGAGCTGCTGCTCGACCGGCTGCCGCCCGTCGTCCATGTGCCGGCCGGCACCCCGCACGCCGAGACGGTGCAATGGGCGCTGGCCGCGATCGACCGGGAGCTGGCGCAGCGGCCGATGGCCGCGACGCTGGTGGCCGAGCATCTGGCCGTCGTCATGCTCGTCCATGTGCTGCGGCTGCACCTCGCGCGCGAGCCGCACGCGGTGTCCGGATGGCTGGCCGGTCTCGCCGACCCGGTGGTCGCCGAGGCGCTGGCATGCCTGCACCGCGACCCGTCGCACACGTGGACGGTCGCCGAACTCGCGGGCGCCGCGGCGGTCTCCCGCTCCACGCTCGCGGCCCGCTTCAAGTCGGCGGTCGGGCAAGGGCCGTCGGAATACCTCACGCGGTGGCGCATCGAACTCGCCGCCCGCCAACTGCGGGACGGCGGGGCGACCCTCGCCGCCATCGCCCGCTCGGTCGGCTACGGCTCGGAGAGCGCGCTCAGCGTCGCCTTCCGCCGGGTCCTCGGCACGACTCCCGGCGACTACCGGACGGCCAACTCACCGCGTACGCTGCCGCGTTCGCCCTGACGCTGCCGCTCGCGCCCGCCACCCGGCCCGCGCTAACCCGCCCACGCCCGCAGCTTCTCCGGGTTGCGGACCACCCAGATCCGGGTGACCCGCCCCTCCGCGACGGCGAACGCCGCGACGGTCAGCGGCACTCCGCCGATCTCGGCGACCAGGCCCGGCCGGCCGTTGACGGAACGCTCCACCAGTGTCAGGCCGGTGGCGCGCGAGGCCATGTGGAGCATGTACTCCGCGATCCGCCGGCCGCCCTCGACCGGGCGCAGGACCGCGGACGACAGCCCGCCGCCGTCCGCGGTCATCACCGCGTCGGGGGCGAGGAGTTCGACCAGCGCGGTGATGTCCTGCGACTGCCACGCCTCCTTGACGCGGCGCACCGCCTCCGCCTGGTCCGGCTCGGACGCGGCCCCGACGGCGGGGGCGGCGCGGACCCGGGCCCGTGCGGAGGAGGCGAGTTGGCGGCAGGCGGCGGGAGTGCGGCCGAGGACGGGGGCGATCTCGGCGAAGGGGTAGCGGAAGACGTCGTGCAGCACGAAGGCGACCCGCTCGGCGGGCGTCATGGTCTCCAGCACGACCAGCAGGGCCATGTCCACGGACTCGTCGAGGACGATCTGGTCGGCGGGGTCGGCGGCCTCACCGGACGTGGCGCCGGGCCGGGCCGCCCACTGCGTACGGTCGGGCACCGGTTCGGGCAGCCAGGCGCCGACGTAGCGCTCGCGCCGGGCGCGGGCGGAGCCGAGCAGGTCCAGGCACACGCGGCCGGCCACGGTCGTCAACCACGCGCCGGGCGAGACGATCTGCCGCTGCCGGCCGGGCGGGAGCGCGTACCAGCGCGCGTACGCCTCCTGCACGGCGTCCTCCGCCTCGGCCAGCGAACCCAGCAGCCGATAGGCCACGTTGATCAACTGGCCCCGCTCGGCGGCCACTTCGGCCACTCCTTGCTGCTTCCCGGACTCGCCCATGGCCCGTCCCCCGCCCCTTTCCCGGCTCCCCCTGAGGCGCGCGTCACATGTCGCGCGCCGCCGCCTGACATCGCGGGCTCCCGCGTCGTCGGCCTGGTGAGACCGTAATCGATCCCCTGCCCGAGGGCAGAAGAGAGGGGCGCGTCATGGCCCTTGAGAAGCCGGCGCCACGCAGCCGGACCGTCACCTTCCTGGCGGTCGCGACCGCCCTGCAGACCCTGGCGATCTTCTTCCAGGCCGCCAGCGCGGGCCTGCTGCTGTCCACCTCGTACGGCGAGCACCTGCACAGCGCCGGGGCGCGGGTGATGTACGGGGCGGCGATGCTGTACGTGCTCGCCGCCGTGCTGGCGTGGCGGCCGGGCGGCGGCTCGGCTGCGCCCATTGCGCACGCGTCCGGCTTCCTGGTCCTGGCGTCGATCCAGGTCGTCCTGGGCATCGCGCATGTGCCGTCCGTCCATGTGCCGCTGGGTGTGCTGATGTTCGGCCTGAGCGTCCTGGTGCTGGCCCGGCAGGTGGCGGAGGCGGTACGCGGCCGGGGCGTCAGGGGATGAGGACGACCTTGCCGAGGTTGCTGCGGGACTCGATCATCTCGTGCGCCCGGGCCGCCGCGGCGAGCGGGACCTGCGCGGAGACGCGCGGGCTCAAGGTGCCCGCCCGGTGCAGCTCCCACACGTCGCCGAGCCAGCGCGCGTAGGTCTCGGGCTCGCTGCGGGCGACCGCCGCCATCTGGAATCCGATCGCCGAGGCGCTGCGGACGAGCAGGTCGTACGCGTCGATCGTGCCGCCGCCCGAGCTGAAGGCGACCAGCCGGCCGCGCGGGGCGAGGGCGCGCACCGCCGGGGTGAGCAGGTCGCCGCCCACGCCGTCGAGGACGACGTCGACCGGCTCGCCCCAGGACGCGTCGCCGTAGAGCACGACCTCGTCGGCGCCGAGGGAGCGGACGAAGTCCGCCTTGGCCGCGCTGCTGACGGCGGCGACGACCCGGGAGGCGCCGCCCGCCTTCGCATATTGCAGAGCCAGCGTGCCGACCGCGCCGGCCGCCGCGGTCACCAGCACGGCGTCGCCCGGGCGCGGGTCGGCCGCCTCGTACGCGCCGCGCGCGACCAGGCCGCTGCGGACGAGGGCGACCGCCTCGACGGCGCTCGCCCGCTCGGGCACGGCGGAGGCCATCGGCTCCTGGAGGAGGGCCCGTTCGGCGTAGGCGTGGGAGAAGCACAGGCCGGTGACCCGGTCGCCCGCCGCGAAGCCGGTGACGCCCTCGCCGACCGCCTCGACGGTGCCCGCGACCTCGCCGCCGAGCGGTCCGGGTTGCGCGCCCTCGCGGACCTTGCGCACCGCCGGGAGCGTGACGCCGACCGCCTCGGTACGGACCAGCAGCTCGCCCGGGCCGGGCTCCGGCACGGCGGCGTCCTCGGTGAACAGGACCTCGGGACCGCCGCTGACCTCGTAGCGGACACGACGCATGGGCACCTCCGGTGCGCGGATCGAACGGGGAGAATCCATTGGGTCTCCCAACGGAATGCAGCGTAGGGCAGAGGTCGTTGGGGCGTCCAATGACTTGCCGCTAGCCTGGCACCATGCCTTCCGCCGAGCCGGCGAGACCCGCCGGACAGGACGAGCCCGCCGCGCTGGGCGTGCCCGCCGAGCTGATCGAGCCCGCCACGCAGGGCGCACCCGCCGGCCTGGACGCACCCGCCGGGGAAGCCCGGGCGCCGGGCGCGCTCGCCCACATCCAGTCCCTCCCGAGCTGGCTGGCCGGCCGGGTCGCCGCGCGCGGCCGGAGCATGGTCGCCGACGCGCTCGCCGAGGAGGGCCTGAAGCTGTCGCAGCACGCCGTGCTCGCCGCCGTCGCCGAGCACGGGCCGCTCGCCCAGGCCGAACTCGTGCGCCGGCTCGGCTTCGACGCGAAGGACGTGGTCCTGCTGCTCAACCACCTCCAGGACGCCGGCCTGGTGCTACGGGAGCCCGACCCGCGCGACCGCCGCAAGAACGCGGTGACGGCCACCCCCGCGGGCCTACGCACCCTGGAGCGCTGCGCGCGGCTCGCCGAACGCGCCAACGCCGCGTTTCTCGCTCCGCTCGGGGCGGCGGAGGCCCGGCAGCTGATGGACCTCCTGGGCCGACTGCACGCGGCCCACGACCCGGACCCGCCCGACCGGCACGGCTAGCCCGCCCCCGCGGCACGGGCAGCGCACCGTCATGCCCGGCACCGCGCACGCGCGCGCAAAAGCGGCGCCGAGAGGGACAGCACCGGGCGCCCACCTGCGGCAGCCGGCACCGCCGGGCGCGCCTCAGCCCCTCCCCGCGCCCGGCGCGTATTTGCGGCGGCGCAGCCCCGCGGCCGTCAGGCGGTGGACGAGCTCCTTGCTGCCGACCTCGACCGCGCCCAGGCGCACCGCGTCGGCGTAGCGCTCGGCCGGGATGTCGTAGTGGTCGCGCTCGAAGGCGCGGGGCGGGGCGCCGAGACGGGCGGCGAAGGCGTGCAGCTCGGCGTATGAGGTGTCGCTGACCAGGTGCGACCACATGCGCCCGTGGCCCGGCCAGGTCGGCGGGTCGAGGTAGACGGTCACCGCGGCGCCCCGCCGCCCAGCGCGCCGACCGGCGCGATCGCCTCGCCGCGCTCCTCGCACACCCAGTGCGGGTCCGGGCCGAGTTCGGGCTCGACGGCCAGCGCGTGCGGCGCGGCGCAGTGCGGGCACAGGGGCCAGCGGCCGTAGGTCTCCATGAGGGCGTCCTGGACGTCCTGCGCGACGAGGCCGGGGACGTACGCGGCGCCGTCCGGCCACTGGCCGAGCCACCAGCGGCGGCCCGCCACCGCGTCCTCGACGAGGGACACGACGGCGGGCCCGGCGACGTCGCGCGCGGTGAGGTCGGCCAGGACGCGTGCGCGGGCCGCGTGCAGCACCGCCTCTGCGGGGTCTTCCATGCGCTCCATTGTCCCAAAGCCGGCCGGCAGCCCGGGCCCCGCGCCGCGACGCCCTCCGCCGCGACGGCCCCTTCAAGGGCCCCAGAAGGCCCCAGGAGGCGCCAGGAGGCCGCACGAGCCCGTCCCGGACCCACGAGCCCCACCACCCCCGGAACGCCCCGCACATGCCCGCAGAGCCCCTCGCGCCCCACCCGGCGGCCCCCGCCGCGCCCCGGCAGGCGGACCCGCACCCCCCGCCGGCCCCGTACAGCACCGGCGCACCCCACCGCACGCCCCACCCCCCAAAGCACCCCCACCCCCAGCACCCCCGCCCTCAAAACCCCCACCCTCAAAACCCCCAGCGCACTCCCACCCCACCCACCCCACCGCCAAACCTCCCCCCTCCCCGAGGCAACCCCCGCCCCACCCCGGAGAGTCCCAGGTAGCGGGGCCCTCTCCCGGAACCGTCCGGCGGGCAAACCCGCTTGACGGCCCCCGGGCGTGAAAATACCTTTCACAGGGTGACCCCCAGCGTGAAGGAAAATTTCCCTCCCGGCGTCCGCCCCCTCCGCGGCGCCGCGGACGCGCACGTCATACCCGTCACGCCCCCGGACCCGGGGGCGCTCGCCGCCAAGGTCAGGACGCTCGCGCCGTCCATGACGCGCTCCATGCAGCGCGTCGCGGAAGCCGTCGCGGGCGACCCGGCAGGCTGCGCCCAGCAGACCGTCACCGCGCTCGCGATCCGTACCGGCACGAGCGAGGCCACCGTCGTCCGCACCGCCCGGCTGCTCGGCTACCCCGGCTACCGGGACCTGCGGCTCGCGCTCGCCGCGCTCGCGGCGCAGCAGGCCGCGGGCGCGCCGCCAGCGGTCACCGCGGACATCGCGGTGGACGACCCGCTGCCCGATGTCGTCGCCAAGCTCGCCCACGAGGAGCAGCAGACGCTCGCCGACACCGCCGCCCAGCTCGACATGGCGCAGCTCGACGCGGCCGTGGCCGCGCTGTCCGCCGCCCGGCGGACGGACGTGTACGGCATCGCCGCCTCCGGCCTGGTCGCCCAGGACCTGGCGCAGAAGCTGCTGCGGATCGGGCTGGTGGCGCACGCGCACGCCGACCCGCATCTGGCGGTCACCAACGCCGTGCAGCTGCGGGCCGGTGACGCGGCGGTCGCGATCACCCACTCGGGGACGACGCACGACGTCATCGAGCCGCTGCGGGCGGCCTTCGACCGCGGTGCGACGACGATCGCGGTGACCGGCCGGCCGGACAGCCCGGTCACCGAGTGGGCGGATGTCGTGCTGACGACGTCGAGTTCCCGCGAGAGCGAGCTGCGGCCGGCCGCGATGTCCAGCCGTACGAGCCAACTGCTCGTCGTCGACTGCCTGTTCGTCGGGGTCGCGCAGCGCACGTACGACTCCGCGGCGCCGGCGCTGGCCGCCTCCTACGAAGCGCTCGCCCACCGGCACCGGCCACGCCCGCGACGTGCGTGAACACCGCGGGAACGGCACCGGGCCGGCCCCTCCCGGTGCTGGTTCGCCGGATCATGCAAGGAAATAATGGACTGAGACCGTTTTCCGCGGCTTCCACCCCCTTCCGCCCCCCACTCCCCCCACGCCTCACCCCCACGCCGCACCCGACCGCTGCGAGAAGGATGAACGAGCCGCATATGCCCCAGTACACCGAGCTGCGCCGCGAGTTGGACGCCCTGACCACCGAGGCGTTCCGGCCCGAGCTCGCCGAGATCGACCGGCTGCCGACGCTGGAGATCGCCCGCACGATGAACGCCGAGGACGCCACCGTCCCGGCCGCCGTCGCCGCCCAACTGCCCTCCATCGCCGCGGCGATCGACGGCATCGCCGACCGGATGGCGCGCGGCGGGCGGCTGGTCTACGCCGGCGCCGGCACGGCGGGGCGGCTCGGCGTGCTGGACGCCAGCGAGTGCCCGCCGACGTTCAACACCACGCCCGGGCAGGAGGTGGTGGGGCTCATCGCGGGCGGGCCCGGCGCGATGGTGACCTCGGTGGAGGGCGCCGAGGACAGCAAGGCGCTGGCGGCGACGGATCTGGACGCGCTCGGGCTGACCGCGGCCGACTCCGTCGTCGGCGTCTCGGCCTCGGGGCGCACCCCTTACGCGGTCGGCGCGGTCGAGCACGCCCGCGCGCTGGGGGCGCTGACGGTGGGCCTGTCGTGCAACGCCGGGTCGCCGCTGGCCGCCGCCGCGGACCACGGCATCGAGGTCGTCGTCGGGCCCGAACTGGTCTCCGGCTCCACTCGGTTGAAGGCCGGCACCGCGCAGAAGCTGGTGCTCAACATGCTCTCGACGATCACGATGATCCGGCTCGGGAAGACGTACGGGAACCTGATGGTGGACGTGCGGGCGTCCAACGAGAAGCTGCGGGCCCGTTCCCGGCGCATCGTGTCGCTGGCCACCGGCGCGGACGACACCGCGATCGAGGACGCGCTCACCGCCACCCGGGGCGAGGTGAAGCCGGCGATCCTGACCCTGCTGGCCCGGGTGGACGCCCCGACCGCGGACCGGCTGCTGCACGAGTCGGGCGGGCATCTGCGCAAGGCCCTGGAGTCCGCCCGGCGTTGAGCACCGCCGTATCCGAACGAGGCGGCGCCCCCTTCCCGTTGCGGGGAAGAGGGCGCCGCCTCGTGTCCGTGGACGGTGATCCCGGAAGGGGGATCAGAAGTCCATGTCACCGCCGGGCATGCCGCCCGGAGCAGCCGCGGCGGCCTTCTCCGGCTTGTCGGCGATGACGGCCTCGGTGGTCAGGAACAGCGCGGCGATGGACGCGGCGTTCTGCAGCGCGGAACGGGTGACCTTCGCCGGGTCGATGATGCCCTCGGCGATCATGTCGACGTACTCGCCGGTCGCGGCGTTCAGGCCGTGGCCGATGGGCAGGTTGCGCACCTTCTCGACGATGACACCGCCCTCCAGGCCGCCGTTGACGGCGATCTGCTTGAGCGGGGCCTCCAGCGCGAGCTTCACGGCGTTGGCACCGGTCGCCTCGTCGCCGTCGAGCTCCAGCTTCTCGAAGACCGCGGACGCCTGGAGCAGGGCCACGCCACCACCGGCGACGATGCCCTCCTCGACGGCGGCCTTGGCGTTGCGCACCGCGTCCTCGATGCGGTGCTTGCGCTCCTTGAGCTCGACCTCGGTGGCGGCACCGGCCTTGATGACGGCGACGCCGCCGGCCAGCTTCGCCAGGCGCTCCTGCAGCTTCTCGCGGTCGTAGTCCGAGTCGCTGTTCTCGATCTCGGCGCGGATCTGGTTGACCCGGCCCGCGACCTGGTCGGCCTCGCCGGCGCCGTCCACGATCGTGGTCTCGTCCTTGGTGATGACGACCTTGCGGGCGCGGCCGAGCAGGTCCAGCCCGGCGTTCTCCAGCTTGAGGCCGACCTCCTCGGAGATGACCGTGCCGCCGGTGAGGATGGCGATGTCGCCGAGCATGGCCTTGCGGCGGTCGCCGAAGCCCGGGGCCTTGACGGCGACGGACTTGAAGGTGCCGCGGATCTTGTTGACGACCAGGGTCGACAGGGCCTCGCCCTCGACGTCCTCGGCGATGATCAGCAGCGGCTTGCCGGACTGCATGACCTTCTCCAGCAGCGGGAGCAGGTCCTTGACCGCGGAGACCTTGGAGTTGACGATCAGGATGTACGGGTCGTCGAGCGACGCCTCCATACGCTCCAGGTCGGTGGCGAAGTACGCCGAGATGAAGCCCTTGTCGAAGCGCATGCCCTCGGTGAGCTCCAGCTCGAGACCGAAGGTCTGCGACTCCTCGACGGTGATGACGCCTTCCTTGCCGACCTTGTCCATCGCCTCGGCGATGAGCTCGCCGATCTGGACGTCGGCGGCGGAGATGGAGGCGGTGGAAGCGATCTGCTCCTTGGTCTCCACGTCCTTGGCCTGCTCCAGCAGGGCGGCGGAGACGGCCTCCACGGCCTTCTCGATACCGCGCTTGAGGGCCATCGGGTTGGCGCCGGCCGCGACGTTGCGCAGGCCCTCGCGGACCAGCGCCTGGGCCAGCACGGTCGCGGTGGTCGTACCGTCACCGGCGACGTCGTCCGTCTTCTTGGCGACTTCCTTGACCAGCTCGGCGCCGATCTTCTCGTACGGGTCCTCGAGCTCGATCTCCTTGGCGATGGACACACCGTCGTTGGTGATCGTGGGGGCGCCCCACTTCTTCTCAAGGACGACGTTGCGGCCCTTGGGACCGAGGGTGACCTTGACGGCGTCGGCGAGCTGGTTCATCCCGCGCTCAAGGCCGCGCCGCGCCTCCTCATCGAACGCGATGATCTTAGCCATGTGAAGTGTCCTCCGCGGACTGGGGGTTCCCCCACCGGTGGCGGGGGGCGGTGGTACGGACCGCGTGGCGCCCGCGACGGACGGCCTGCCGGCCACCGGTTCCTTCCCGGCGTCCGGACGGGCCTCACCGACCCGGTCCAGGTGGCACTCTCGTAGTGAGAGTGCTAACGCCAATGATTAGCACTCTCCCCCTGCGAGTGCAAGCGCCCGCGGGGCCCGGGCACGGCGAAGGGCCGCCTCCGTGCGGGAGGCGGCCCTTCGCGGTGGCGTCGCGTCGGTGGCCGAACGCGCCCGAGCCGATCAGCCGGCCAGCCGGACCATGTCCGCCTGCGGCCCCTTCTGCCCCTGCGAGATCTCGAACTCGACTCGCTGGCCTTCTTCGAGGGTGCGGTAACCGTCCATCTGTATCGCGCTGTAGTGGACGAAGACATCCGCACCACCGTCGACCGCGATGAAGCCGTAGCCCTTCTCCGCGTTGAACCACTTGACGGTGCCCTGAGCCATTCCTAACTCCCCTATTACTGGCCCTATCGCGGCCCCGCGCTCCGCGGGCCCGGGTCAGACCTCACCCCCGAGGGGGTGTGCGCCGGAACGCGTCGACCGCGGCTGAATGTATCTGCACGGATGCCGTCCGCAACAGGTCAATTGGACGAGAATTCTTGGCGAGACGCATCGGAAATACCCCGCGAAAAATCGATAATGCGGGACGATTCGGACCGGGCATAAGGTGCACATCGGGCTTATCGCTTGTGACTTTGCCGATAAATCGGCGCAACCGCTGCACAACAGCGCTGCCGGGAGACCTTGCCGCGGGCAACGTTTCCGGCGGCCCCCCGCCGCCTCACACGCGGGCGCCCCACCCGGGGCAAAAGCAGTTCCCGGGTGGGGCGCCGGTTAAACGTCTGACCTTCTGCGGATTCCTGTCACATGCCGCCGAGATCAGCGGGAGATCGGGTGGAGATCGGCCGGAGATCCGCTGGAGATCCGCTTCGGTACGGGAGGCTCAGCCGCCCGCGACCGCCGGAATGATCGACACGCTCGCGCCGTCGGGCACCGCGGTGGCGAGGCCCTCGGAAAAGCGGACATCGTCGTCGTTGACATACACGTTCACGAAACGCCGGAGCTTTCCGGAGTCGTCGAGAACCCGCGCGGAAATACCCGTGTGATTCTTTTCGAGCGACTCGATCACCTCGGCCAGGGTGCCGCCGTCGGCGGACACCTCGGCCTGGCCGCCGGTGTAGGTGCGCAGGATCGTGGGGATGCGGACGGAAGCACTCATGCGAGGCCAGCCTCTCGGAACGCGGCAAGGGTGGGAGAAATGGTCGCGGTCGGCCCGGTGGTCGGGGAGACGGCGTCCAGGGTCTTCAGGCCGTCGCCGGTGTTAAACACGACGGTCTCGGCGGCCGGGTCGAGCTGCCCGGTCTCGATGAGCTTGCGCAGCACACCGACGGTCACCCCGCCCGCGGTCTCGGCGAAGATGCCCTCGGTGCGGGCGAGCAGCTTGATGGCGTCCACGATCTGCTCGTCGGTGACGTCCTCGATCGCGCCGCCGGTGCGCCGGGCGATGTCCAGCACGTACGGGCCGTCTGCCGGGTTGCCGATCGCCAGCGACTTGGCGATGGTGTCCGGCTTGACCGGGCGCACCACGTCGTGCCCGGCCTTGAAGGCCGCCGAGACCGGGGAGCAGCCCTCGGCCTGGGCGCCGAAGATCTTGTACGGCTTGTCCTCGACCAGGCCGAGGGCGATCAGCTCCTTGAGCCCCTTGTCGATCTTGGTGAGCTGCGAGCCGGACGCGATCGGGATGACCAGGTTGTCCGGCAGCCGCCAGCCGAGCTGCTCGGCGATCTCGTAGGCCAGCGTCTTGGAGCCCTCGCCGTAGTACGGCCGCAGGTTGACGTTCACAAAGCCCCAGCCCTCGCCGGCCGGGTCGCCGATGAGCTCGGAGCAGAAGCGGTTGACGTCGTCGTACGTGCCCTTGATCGCGACCAGGTCGCCGCCGTAGACCGCGGCCATGACGACCTTGCCCTGCTCCAGGTCGTCGGGGATGAACACGCACGAGCGGAAGCCCGCACGGGCGGCGGCGGCGCCGACCGCGCCGGCCAGGTTGCCGGTCGAGGAGCAGGACAGCGTCGTGAGGCCGAAGGTGCGGGCGGCCTCCAGCGCGATCGCGACGACGCGGTCCTTGAAGGAGTGGGTGGGGTTGCCGGAGTCGTCCTTGATGTGCAGGCCACCGGTGATGCCCAGCTCGCGGGCCAGGTTGTCGGCCTTGACGAGCTTGGTCCAGCCGGGGTGCAGGTTCTGCTTGTCGGCCACGTCGGCCGGGACCGGAAGCAGCGGGGCGTAACGCCAGATGTTCGCCGGGCCGGCCTCGATCTGCTTGCGCAGGTGCTCCGGGTCGCCGAGCGGCAGGTCGTACGCCACTTCGAGCGGGCCGAAGCACTCCAGACACGCGAAGACCGGGGTCAGCGGATAGCGGGCGCCGCACTCCCGGCACGACAGCGCTGCTGCCGGTCCGAAGGCGTCCCCGTGCGGGTTCGCGGGGGAGGCGTCCTGGGGGGTGGTGGTGCCGGCGACGGTTTGCACAGCCATGATGGCGAGGCCCTTTCTCCTCATCTTCCCCACGGCGTACGTCGCCGCGAGCCGGAATTGGCACCTTCCCCACCTGACCTCGCGGTCGGCGGGAGGGTTGCCGGGGCTTCAACGGGCCGTTCCCTCTGCCCCTCTGGATGAGCGGTATGGCACCGGACGGCACGGCGGTCGGTGCGTTTGTCCCGCCGCGGGACCCCGGCATGCGGGGCGTGGCGGCGTTGTTCAAGACTGTAACCGACAGGGGTCGTAGGTGAGATAGCCGTCCGTACCGCGAGATGCGTCACACACGGGACACACGGGAGCGCACAACGTGCTGGAAGAGGTGGAGCGCTGGCTGGCCGCCCGGTCGTGGTCGGCGGACGAGCGACCGCTCGATCGGCTGCTGGCCGCCAAGCGGACGGCAGGTGCGGCGGGGACGGTCAGTGTGGTATTGCCCGCGCTGAACGAGGAGGCGACGGTCGGCGAGATCGTCGCGACGATCCGCCGCGACCTGATGGCGCCGGGCGCGGCGCTGGTGGACGAGCTGGTCGTCGTCGACTCCGGTTCGACCGACCGTACGGCGCAGGTCGCCGCGGCGGCGGGGGCGGTGGTGGTGCGGCGGGACGCGATCCTGCCGCGGGTGCCGGCGCTGCCCGGCAAGGGCGAGGTGCTGTGGCGGTCGCTGCTGGCCACCAGCGGCGAGATCGTCTGCTTCGTGGACGCCGACCTGCGGGAGTTCGACGCGCGCTTCGTGTCCGGGACCGTGGGGCCGCTGCTGACCGAGCCGGGCGTGCAGCTGGTCAAGGCGATGTACGACCGGCCGCTGGAGACCGGCGGCACGGTGCTGCCGGCCGGCGGCGGCCGGGTCACCGAGCTGGTCGCCCGCCCGCTGCTCAATCTGCACTGGCCGCGGCTGGCGGGTTTCGTGCAGCCGCTCGGCGGGGAGTACGCGGCCCGGCGCTCGCTGCTGGAGCAGCTGCCCTTCCCGGTCGGTTACGGCGTGGAGCTCGGCCTGCTGGTCGACGCGCTCGCCCTGGTCGGCCTGGACGCGCTCGGCCAGGTCGACGTCGGGGTGCGCCACCACCGCCACCAGCACGACGCGGCGCTCGGCCGGATGGCGGCGGCGATCTACCGCACGGCCCACACCCGCCTCGCCCGCGGCCAGCTGGTGCGCTCCCGGCTCACCCAGTACACCCGGGAGACCTCCGGCTTCGTCCCCTCGACCCACCCGGTCGACACCGAGGAGCGCCCCCCGATGCTGGCCGTCCCGGAGTACGTCCACCACCGCGCGGCCTGATCCCCGCAGGCACCCCTGGCGGGACCTCGCACGGGTGGCTCGCGAGGGTGGCTCGCGCGGCTGCCGGACGCGGGTGCCTCGCGCGGGGCGGGAGTGAGGTTTGGGGCGGGGTGTCGGAGGCAAGGCTCAGGGCGTGGATGGAGCAGCACGGGTACTTGTCGCGTCCAACCGCGGCCCGGTTTCGTACAGCGTCGGGGAGGACGGTGAGCTGCGCGGCAAGCGCGGCGGGGGCGGGGTCGTCTCGGGGCTGAGCGCCATCGAGGCGGACAGCTCCTCGCTGTGGGTGTGCGCCGCGCTGGGCGAGGGCGACCGGGAGGCGGTGCGCCGCGGGGTCGGCGAGCCGGGCTCGCGGATGCTCGCGATCGCGCCGGACGTCTTCCACGCCGCGTACAACGACATCGCGAACTCCGTGCTGTGGTTCGTGCACCACATGCTGTACCAGACGCCCCTCGAACCGGTCTTCGACGCCGGGTTCCGCGACCGGTGGGCGGCCTACGAGACCTACAACGCCGCCTTCGCCGACGCGCTCGCCGAGGAGGCCGCGCCCGGGGCCGCCGTCCTCGTGCAGGACTACCACCTGGTCCTGGTGCCCGCGCTGCTGCGCGAGCGGCGCCCGGACCTGAAAATCGGCCACTTCTCGCACACCCCGTGGGCCCCGCCGGACTACTTCCGGCTGCTGCCGGACGACACCGCGGTCGCCGTCCTGGAGGGGATACTCGGCGCCGACCGCGCCGCCTTCCTCACCCGGCGCTGGGCCGACTCCTTCGCCGCGTGCTGCGCGGACCTGCTGGGCGCGGAGGTCTCCGCGGACCGCCGCTCGGTGACGCACCGCGGGCGTACGACCAGGCTGGGCGTGCACGGCCTCGGCGCGGACGCGGACTTCCTGCGCGAGCGCGCGGGCCGCGACGACGTGGTGGAGCGGATGGCCGCGCTGCGGGCCGAGGCGGGCCCGGGCCGCAAGCTGGTGGTGCGGGTGGACCGCACGGAACTGTCGAAGAACATCGTGCGCGGCCTGCTGGCGTACCGCAGGCTGCTGGTGGAGCGGCCGGGCTGGCGCAGCCGGGTGGTGCACGTGGCGTTCGCGTACCCCTCGCGGCAGGATCTGGCGGTCTACCGCGACTACACCGCGGAGGTCTCCCGGGTCGCCGACGAGATCAACGCGGAGTTCGGCACCCCGGACTGGCAGCCGGTGCTGCTGAAGGTGGACGACGACTTCGCGCGCTCGCTGGCGGCCTACCGGCTCGCGGACGTGGCACTGGTCAACCCGATCAGGGACGGGATGAACCTGGTGGCCAAGGAGATGCCGGTGGTCTCCGACAACGGGGTCGCGCTGGTGCTGTCCCGGGAGGCGGGCGCGTACGCGGAGCTGGGCGAGGACGCGATCGTCGTCAACCCGTACGACGTCGAGGCGACGGCGGAGGCGCTGAACGAGGCGCTGACGCTGCCGGACGCCGAGCGGGCCGACCGTACGAAGCGGCTGGCCGCGGCGGCGACGGCGCTGCCGCCGACCCGGTGGTTCGTCGACCAGCTCACGGCGCTGGAGGAGCAGGCGTAGGGAGCGCGCGCAGCCCTGCCACGACCCCGGTCAAGCCCCCGCCGGCTCAGCTCCCGGTGATCGCGTCGGCCAGCGCGTCCAGCAGGGCCACCACGCCCTCGGGCCCGGCCACGACGAGGTCGGCCTGGCTCGTCAGCTCGTGCGGGGACTCCGCGGTGCCGGCGCTGGCCACCAGCAGCCCGGGCAGCCCGCCCTCGCGCAGCTCGCGGACGGCGGCGTAGGCGGCGAGGTCGCCGAGGTCGTCGCCGCCGTAGAGCACGCTCCCGGCGCCGACCTCCCGCAGGTACGCCGCCAGGGCCACGCCCTTGTCGACGCCCGGTGGCCGCAGCTCCAGGACGTAGCGGCCGGGCTCGACCATGAGGTCGTGCTGCGCGGCGAGTTCGGCCAGCGGCCCGCGCAGCGCCTCGAAGGCGGCGTCGGGGTCCTCGGTGCGGCGGGTGTGGACGGCGACGGCCCGGCCGCCCTTGTCCTCGATCCAGGTGCCCCGCCACGCCCCGTTGCGGTCGAGGAAGCCGGGCAGCTCGGCGCGCACCGCCTCGACGCCGGGATGCGCCCCGGCGCTGTGCACCTGCGCGGAGTGCGCGTCCCACCGCTCGGCCCCGTAGTGCCCGAGGACGACCAGGTGCTCCAGCTCCGGTACGCCGGCGAAGCCCCCGTACCGTACGGCGACGCCCGCGGGCCGGCCGGTCACGACGGCGACGGCGGCGACGTGCGGGGCGAGCCGGGTGAGCGCCGGGACGGCGCCGGGGTGGGCTCTGGCCTGCTCGGGGTCGGGGACTATGGGCGCGAGCGTGCCGTCGAAGTCCAGGGCGACGACCGCGCGGCGCGGTTCGGCGAGCAGGGCGGCGAGGGCTTCCTTGCCCTCACCCGTGGTCGGCGTCGGGATCTCGGCGTGGGCCATGCGCCCAACCTACCCCCGCCCCGGCCGCCTAACGCTCGCTTCTGCGCTGCTCGCGTGACGCGCGCAGCCGGTTGACGGTGACGGGGGCGTACGCGGCGGCGCGCGGGTCGTCCAGCAGCGCGTTCAGGAGCTGCAGATACGCCGTCGGGGACATCCCGAGGCGCTCGCGCACCGCGCGGTCCCGCGCGCCCGGGCCGGGCCACGACCGGGACGCGAGGTCCAGTACGGCCCGGTCGCGCGGGGACAGCTCCTGATCGCTCACGTAGGGGCTACTTCCCGGTCTGGGAGACCGCGAACCGCTGGAGGGAGTTGAGCACCTGGGCCGGGTCGCCGTGCACGGCCTTGCCGATGGTCTTCTTGACCTGGTCGGAGACCGGGCCCCAGGAGGTCTTGTTGACCGGGTAGAACACCGCGCGGGGCAGCTGCACCAGGAACTGCCGCATGTCGGCCTCCTTCGGGTCGGCCTGCATCTGGTCCAGGACCGAGGTGGTCACCGGCAGCAGGCCGTACTCGTCGAGGAACTTCCGGGAGTTCTGGGCGCTGTAGACGTAGCGCAGGAAGGCGCTGTCGGCGTCGAGGTGGTCGTCCTTCTGCTTGAAGGCCATCATCCAGTCGGCGACGCCGAGGGTGTCGTTGGCCGGGCCCTTCAGGCCGGGCAGCGGGGCGACACCGACGTCGATGTGCGCGGCCTTGGCCTGGGCGAGCAGCGTGGGGTGGCCGTTGAGCATGCCGACCTTGCCGGCCAGGAAGTCGGCGAAGACGTCCCGGCGGTTGGTGGTGGCGGGGTCGCCGGAGCCGGTCAGGCCCTTGCCGACGAGGTCGTTCTTGAGGAACTTGAAGGCGGTGACGTTCGCGGCGGAGTCGAAGGTGTAGTCGTTGACGGTGTCGGTGTAGCCGCCGCCGGCGCCGAGCATCCACATCAGCGTCTCGGCCTGCGCCTCCTCGGTGCCCAGCGGCAGCCCGTAGGGCTCCTTGACGCCGTCGGCCTTGAGCTTCCTGGCGTCCTTGGCCAGCTCGTCCCAGGTGGCGGGGGCCTTCTTGATGCCGGCGTTCGCGAAGAGCGTCTTGTTGTAGAAGAACAGCCGGGAGCTGGAGACCCACGGCAGCCCGTACTGCACCCGGTTGACGCTGCCGGCGGCGGCGAGCGAGGAGAGGAAGTCGGCCTGCTGGCTGATGGTGAACAGGTCGTCGGCGCTGTAGAGCAGGCCCTTGGCGGCGTAGTCGGCGTAGGAGCCGATCTGCGCGATGTCGGGGGCCTTGCCGGCCTTGACCATGGAGTCGACGGTGTCGTCGACGTGGTCCCAGTCGACGACCTGGACGTCCACCGTGATGTGCGGGTTGTCCTTCTCGAAGGCGTCGGCGACGGAGTCCCAGTAACCGGTGGAGCTGTTGCCGGTCTTGGCGTCGCCGTAGTCGGCGGCGACGACGTGCAGCGTGACGTCCTTGTCCTTGCTCAGCGGTGTGTGGCCGCTGCATCCGCTGAGGGCGGTCAGGGCCAGGGCCGTGCCTATGCCGGCCGCCGCGGCGCCGAGCCGGCGCCCGGGGCCGCGCCCGCGTCCGCGCCCGGGTTCCCCAAGTCTTCGCCGCTGCACGCGCATTCCGCTCATTACCGCTTTACCGCCTTCGAGGATGGATTGTCTGCGGAAGCGCAGAGTCTTCCCCACAGGTTCACCAAGGTCTACACCACTAACGGAATCCCGCATTCAGCGGGTGGCGCCAACGGTGCCCCGCAAACGCTCTGACCAGTACATACACCCGACCGGCCCGGCTACGAAAATTTTCGTCCCGGGAAGGGGGCCGCGACGCGACGGATCTTCTCCGCCGAGTGGACTAGACCTTTTGTGGGATCGCGCGCGAGACTGTCCTCCGTGAGACATGTCATCGCCCTCGATGTGGGCGGCACCGGGATGAAAGCCGCCCTGGTCGCAGCGGACGGGACGCTGCTGCACCAGGACCGCAGGGCCACCGGCAGGGAGCGCGGACCGGACGCCGTCGTCGCCGCGATCCTCGACTTCGCCGCCGACCTGCGCGACCACGGGGCCGCCGTGTACGGCGAGCCCGCGGTGGCCGCCGGGGTCGCCGTGCCCGGCATCATCGACGAGGCCGGCGGCGTCGCCGTCTACGCCGCCAACCTCGGCTGGACGGACGTGCCGCTGCGCGCCCTGCTGTCGGCGCGGCTCGGCGGGGTGCCCGTCGCGCTCGGGCACGACGTACGCAGCGGCGGGCTCGCCGAGGGCCGGATCGGCGCGGGCCGGGGCACCGACCGGTTCCTGTTCGTGGCGCTCGGCACCGGTATCGCCGGCGCGATCGGCATCGACGGCCGGATCGAGGCGGGCGCGCACGGCTACGCCGGCGAGATCGGCCATGTCGTCGTACGCCCCGAAGGACCCGAGTGCGGCTGCGGCCAGCGCGGCTGCATGGAGGCGCTGGCCTCGGCCGGCGCGGTCTCCCGGGCCTGGGCCGCGGCCGGCGGCGGCCCCGGCGCCGACGCGGCGGACTGCGCGCGGGCCGTCGAGGCCGGCGACCCGCGGGCCGCCGAGGTGTGGCGGGACGCGGTCGACGCGCTCGCCGCGGGGCTGGTCACCGGCTTCACCCTGCTCGACCCGCGGGTGCTGATCGTCGGCGGCGGGCTCGCCGAGGCCGGCGACACGCTCTTCGGCCCGCTGCGGGCCGCGGTCGAGTCCCGTATCACCTTCCAGAAACTCCCCCGAATCGCCCCCGCCGCCCTGGGGGACACCGCCGGGTGCCTGGGCGCGGGCCTGCTCGCCTGGGACCTACTCTCCGTGGAGGTAACTGCCTGATGGCCCCCGTAACGACAACGCAGCGCACGGTGCTGGCGGGTGCCCGAGTGGTGCTGCCCTCGGGTGTGGTGGACGGCGGACGCGTCACGGTCGAGGGCACGCGGATCGCCTCCGTGGGCCCGGCCCTGGGCGCGGACACGGTGTCCGGCAACGGCTCCGGGCCGCGGCCCGACGACGTCGTGGTCGACCTGGGCGCGGGGCACCTCGTCGTGCCCGGCTTCGTCGACATCCACAACCACGGCGGCGGCGGTGCGAGCTTCACCTCCGGGACGGCGGAGGACGTCCTCAAGGGCGTGCAGACGCACCGGGAGCACGGCACCACGACGCTGGTCGTCTCCACCGTGACCGAGAGCATGGACTTCCTGGTGCGGCGCGCCGGGATGCTCTCGGAGCTGGTCGAGCAGGGCGACATCGCCGGCATCCACTACGAGGGCCCGTTCATCTCCCCCTGCCGCAAGGGCGCGCACGACGAGAGCCTGCTGCGTGATCCCGACCCGGCGGATGTACGCACCCTCATCGACGCGGCGCGCGGCACCGCGAAGATGGTCACGCTCGCGGCGGAGCTGCCCGGCGGGATCGACTCGGTACGGCTGCTCGCCGAGCGCGGCGTCATCGCGGCGATCGGCCACACCGACGCGACGTACGAGCAGACGGTCGAGGCGATCGACGCGGGGGCGACCGTCGCGACGCACCTCTTCAACGCGATGCCGCCGCTGGCGCACCGGGCGCCGGGGCCGATCCCGGCGCTGCTGGAGGACGAGCGGGTCACGATCGAGCTGGTCAACGACGGTACGCACCTGCACCCGTCGGTGCTTGAGCTGGCGTTCGGCTCCGCCGGGGCGGACCGGGTCGCGTTCATCACCGACGCGATGGACGCGGCGGGCTTCGGCGACGGCATGTACGAGCTCGGCCCGCTGCGGGTCGAGGTCCGCGAGGGCGTCGCCCGCCTGGCCGACACCGGCACGATCGCCGGCTCCACGCTGACCCTCGACACCGCCTTCAAGCGCGCCGTGACCGTCGACCGCCTCTCCCTCCCCGACGCGGTCCGCGCGATCTCCACGACCCCGGCCCGCCTCATCGGCCTCGCCGACCGCACGGGTTCCCTGGAGCCCGGCAAAGACGCGGACCTCGTCGTCCTCACGCCAGACCTCACCGTCACCGCAGTCATGCGCCAGGGCACCTGGATCCTCCACCCTTAGCCTGCGGCTACGCCAGGGGGTGAGCTCGCGGCTGCGCCGCGGGGTGCTTTCGGCTGCGCCGCGGGGCGAGCTTTTCAGAGGCGCGGGGCTGCGCGTCTGCGTCGGACGCCAGCAAACCAGGGGCGCGGGGCTGTATTCGATCTGCGGCTGCCGCCGCGCGGGCGCGACCAGCCAGGGGCCGCGGCTTGCGCCGCGGGGTGCTTTTCAGGGGCGCGGGGCTGCGCGTCTGCGTCGGACGCCAGCAAACCAGGGGCGCGGGGCTGTGTTTGCTGTGCGGCTGCCGCCGCGTGGGCGTCCCGGCCGGGGGCTTGCGGCTGCGCCGCCGGGTATCCACCAGGGGCGCGGGGAACTGCGCGCGCAACCGGCCACCGGCCGGTGGTCCGGATCGAACCGAACAGCCCCTTTCGGACGGTGGCGACGTGCACGCCGGTCCATGGCTGGTCGCGCAGTTCCCCGCGCCCCTAAAAAGCTCACCCCGCGGCGCAGCCGTGCCCTCCGGCAGGTCGCGCCCACGCGGCGGCAGCCGCACACAAATACAGCCCCGCGCCCCTGAAAAGCACCCCGCGACGCAGCCGCAAACCCCCGCCGGTCGCGCCCACGCGGCGCCAGCCGCACAACAAACACAGCCCCGCGCCCCTGGATGCCACCATCCGGCGCAAACGCAGCCCCCGGGCGGGCGCGCCCACGCGGCGCCAGCCGCACAACAAACACAGCCCCGCGCCCCTGGATGCCACCGTCCGGCACAGACGCAGCCCCCGGCCGGGAGCGCCCACGCGGCGGCAGCCGCAGGGCAAATACAGCCCCGCGCCCCTGGATGTCACCGTCCGGCGCAAAGGCAGCGCCGGACTGGGGGCCCGCGCGGCGGCAGCCGCATGGCGAACGCGGGCTCGCGCCGCTGGGCTGCGGCGCAGCCGCGGGTTACTTTTTGACCTGGCCCTGCTTGAGCCAGACCTGGTCGAGGTTGACGCCGCCCTGGTCGGTCTGCTGGAAGCTGAGCGCCAGCGTATTCTCACCCTTCGTCAGGGTTACGTACGCGTACGTCGTGTTGTTCCACGCCTTCGACCAGTCCGTCGAGTGCCCGTAATTCTTCAGCTTCACCGGCGTCGTCCGCGTCTTCCCGTTCACCGCGAGCGACAGCGTCGCATCGTCCCCGGCGTTGCCGTAGTCGATGAAGAACGTGTACGTCCCGTCCTCCGGCACGCTCACCGTCCACGTCGCGCTCGCGCCCACCGCGTTCATGTGGTCGACGTACGTGCCGCCCGCCGCGTTCGCGCCGGGCCACTGCGTGCTGGGTGCCGCGCCGCCGGCGAGCTGGAGGGTGGAGGCGTCGACCTTGTCGGAGGCGAACTGCGTCGGCGTGTCCGAGGGCGTCGACTCGGTCGTGGGCGCGCTGCTCGCGCTCACCGGCGGAGCCGTCGGCTTGTCGTCGGCCTGGTTCTTGTCGCCGGAGCCGTTCATCATCGCCACCGCGATGACCACCGCCACGACCGCGACGACCGCGATCGCCGCGATCAGCAGCCCCTTGCGGTTGCCGCCCTCGCCGCCGCTGCCGCCGCCGTGCCCGGCGCCGCGGTGGCCGCCGTCACCGGGCTGGCCGCCGGGCCCGTACTGCGGCTGCTGGCCGGTGTACTGCGGCGGCCCGCCCACCAGCGGCTGCTGCCCGCGCCCGCCGTACGGCTGCTGCTGCGGCGGGTAGCCGTAGCCCCCCGGCTGCTGGGCCGGCTGCTGCTGGGGCGGCGGGTAGCCGTACCCGCCCTGCTGCTGGACCGGCGCCTGCTGCGGGCTGCGCCGCTCGCCGACCCGCTGCACCTGGTTGAACGCGTTACGGGGCGCGGCCGGCTGCTCGCTGCCGTCCTCGGACCGGTAGAGGTACCCGAACGGGTCGTCGTTCTCCGGCGTGCCGTCTTGTCCGGCCGTCATACCTGTCCACTCCCTCGTACTGCCTTACCGCACATCCGCCGCCACCTTCGCGGGCGCTCACGGCACTGTGGTATGCCGGAACCCTACCGGCCCGGCGGGGACCCGTGCCCAGCCCCGGGGGCGGGCCGACGCTCGGGGCCGGGCCCGCGAGCGGCCCGCGGCACGGGATTCCGGTGCTCCCGTAGGACGCGCCGCCGGGCGCGGAAGGTTCCAGGAAGGTGCCCGCTGTGACCAGCCCCACCCCCCGATGGCTGCCGTGGCGCACCGCGATGGAGCGCGCGCTGTACGGGCCCGGCGGGTTCTTCCTGCGCGAGCGGCCCGCCGGGCACTTCCGCACCTCCGTGCACGCCTCGCCCCGGTACGCGGGGGCCGTCGCCGAGCTGCTGTGCCGGGTAGACGCGGCGCTGGGCCGCCCGGCGGAGCTGGCGTTCGTCGACATGGCGGCGGGCGGCGGCGAGTTGTGCGCCGGCGTGCTGCCCGCGGTTCCTGCCGCCGTGGCGGCGCGGCTGCGCACGTACGCGGTCGAGCTGGCGCCGCGCCCGGCGGGGCTGGACCCGCGCGTCACCTGGGCGGCGGAGCCGCCGCGCGGGGTCCGCGGACTCCTTTTCGCCAACGAATGGCTCGACAATGTTCCGCTGGACGTCACCGAGGCCGGCGAGGACGGCGTCGTGCGGTACGTGGAGGTGCGGGCGGCGGACGGCGCGGAACGCCTCGGGCGCCCGGTGGAGGGCGCCGACGAGCGGTGGCTGCGCCGCTGGTGGCCGGCGGTCTTCGCCGGTGACGTGCCGGGCGCGCGGGCGGAGGTCGGCCGGCCCCGGGACGAGGCGTGGTCCGCGGCGGTGGGCACGCTCACCGCGGGGCTCGCGGTCGCCGCGGACTACGGCCACGTACGCGCCGCCCGCCCCCCGTACGGCACCCTCACGGGCTACCGCGACGGCCGCCAGGTCCCGCCTGTGCCCGACGGCTCCTGCGACCTGACGGCCCATGTCGCGGCGGACTCCCTGCCGGGCGCCCTGCTCGTCCCGCAGCGGGCCGCCCTCCCGGCGCTGGGCCTGACGGCGCCCCGCCCCCCGCTCGCCCTCGCCTCGACCGACCCGGCCGCTTACGTCCGCGCCCTCGCCGCGGCGAGCGAGGCGGCGTCCCTGACGGCCCCGGGCGGCCTGGGCGACTTCACGTGGGCGGTCACACCGGTGACCTCCGCCTGCGCGGAGCTCGCGGCGGCGCTGGGCGCGGCCTGAGCGGGCCCGCGGCTCACAAGCGCCGCCCGCGGCTCAGCCCAGCGCGGCCAGGACGCGCTGCTCGACCTCGGGGTCGAGGCCGAGCGGCGGGCGGTCGGGGCGCTGGTAGGGGCTGCCGCCGATGGACGTGAGCCACGCCCAGGTGTCGGCGACGGTCTGCGTGACGTCCCGGCAGCGCAGGCCGGCGCGCAGCGCCTTGCTCACGTCGCCGCGGTGCAGCGTGTCGTACAGCGGGCCCGGCGGCAGCCACACCGGCAGGTCCGTCCAGGGCTCGATGCCGGCGGCGGTGACGGTCTCCGGGTCGGCCCACACGAATTCGGCGGCGCCGCCGGTCACCGCGGCGCACGCCTCCAGCAGGGAGCGCATCGTGGCGTGGCCGGTCTCGCTGACGATGTTGTACGGGCCGCCGAGGCCTGCCGCCAGGGCGTCCAGCGTCCAGGCGGCGAGATCGCGGACGTCCACGTACTGGATCGGCAGGTCGCGCGGCCCCGGCGCGAGCACGCGCCCGCCGCGCGCGACGCGGTTCAGCCACCACGGCAGCCGGCCGATGTCCTCGTACGGCCCGAGGATCAGCCCGGCCCGCACCAGCAGCGCGGCGTCCCCGAACGCCTCGGTCGCGGCGAGCTCGCCGCCCCGCTTGACCGCGGCGTAGTCCCCGTCGCCGCCCTCGACGACGGGCGCGGACTCGTCCATCCCGGCGCCCGTCGGATACGCGTACACCGACCGGCTCGACACATACCCGTACCCCCCGGCCCGCCCCTTGAGCGCCCCGGCCGCCCGCTCCACCGCCCCCGGCGCCCCCGACCACGTGTCGACGACGACATCCCACTCCCCGCGCCCCAGCCCCGCGAGGTCCCCTTCCCTGTCCCCGACCACACTCCGCGCGACCCCCTCCGGCACGGCCCCCCGCTTCCCCCGGTGGAACACGGTGACCTCCCACCCCCGCGCCACGGCCTCCTCCACCACGGCCCGCCCCACGAACCCCGTCCCACCCAGCATCAGCACACTCGTCATACCCCCCACCCTCCCCCGTTCCGCCCCCGCCGGCTCCCCCTCCCAGCCCAGCCCACAGCGAACACGCGGGCTTCACCCGCGAGGGCAGGCAGACCGGGGGCGCGGGGAACTGCGCGACCGGCCACGGACAAGGGACGATCCCGCGAGGGCGGGACGGGGCAGCCCGGAGGGTGCCGGGGCGGGCCTGAGAGGATATGCGCATGACGGAGACCACGGTCGGGGTCGGCGGCGCAGCCGAGGGTACGGACATGGTGCTGAACATCGGCCCCCAGCACCCCTCCACGCACGGAGTGCTACGGCTGCGGCTCGTGCTGGACGGCGAGCGGATCCGGTCCGCCGAGCCGATCGTCGGCTATATGCACCGCGGCGCGGAAAAGCTCTTCGAGGCCCGCGACTACCGCCAGATCATCATGCTGGCCAACCGCCACGACTGGCTCTCCGCCTTCTCCAACGAACTCGGCGTCGTCCTCGCCGTCGAGCGCATGCTCGGCATGGAGGTCCCGGAGCGCGCGGTGTGGACCCGCACCCTGCTCGCCGAGCTCAACCGCGTGCTGAACCACCTGATGTTCCTCGGCTCGTACCCCCTGGAGCTGGGCGGCATCACCCCCATCTTCTACGCGTTCACCGAGCGCGAGGAGCTGCAGCACGTCATGGAGGAGGTCTCCGGCGGCCGGATGCACTACATGTTCAACCGGGTCGGCGGCCTGAAGGAGGACCTGCCGAACGGCTGGACGGGCCGGGCCCGGGCCGCGGTCGCGGGCGTACGGGCCCGCATGGGCCGGATCGACGACCTCGTCCTCGGCAACGAGATCTTCCGCGGGCGCACCCGCGGCGTCGGCGTGCTCTCCCGCCAGGACGTGCACGCCTTCGGGGTGAGCGGCCCGATCGCCCGCGCCTCCGGCGTGGACTTCGACCTGCGGCGCGACGAGCCGTACCTGGCGTACGGCGAGTTGAGCGACGAGCTGCGGGTCGTGACCCGCGGCGAGGGCGACTGCCTGGCCCGCTTCGAGGTGCTGCTGGAGCAGACGCATGTCGCCCTGGACCTGGCCGACGCGTGCCTGGACCGGCTCGCGGAGCTGCCGCCCGGCCCGGTCAACCAGCGGCTGCCGAAGGTGCTCAAGGCCCCGGAGGGCCACACGTACGCCTGGACGGAGAACCCGCTCGGCCTCAACGGCTACTACCTGGTCTCCAAGGGCGAGAAGACGCCGTACCGGCTGAAGCTGCGCTCCGCGTCGTTCAACAACATCCAGGCCCTGACGGTGCTGCTGCCCGGCACGCTCGTCGCGGACATGGTGGCGATCCTGGGCTCGATGTTCTTCGTCGTCGGCGACGTCGACAAGTAGGCCCGCCGGCTCGCGCGGCCCCCGCCGCCCGGAAGCGCGCAGGGGCGGCAAGGGCGACGCCTACGCCTGGGCCCGCAGCCCCGACATGTCCAGCTGCTCCGTCTCGTCGTGCGCCGTCAGGTCGATGACCTCCGGGTCCCCGGCCTGCGTGTGCTCCTCCGCCGCGAGCGCGGGCTCCACGACGGCCTCCCCGGCCGCCCCCTCGACCTCGACGACCTCCTCGGCCCCTTCGACCTGCGCAGCCTCCGCCGCCGGCGGCAGCGCCTTCTGCGTACCGAAGAAGTCGAACCCCCCGACCGCCCGCTGCGCCCCCGTCGACGAGGACGGCTGCGCATACGGCAGCACCGCCGCAGCCGCCGGGACGAGCCGGTGCTCGCGGGGCGCGGGCCCGCCCGCGGCAGGGGCGGTGCGCGCGTGCGACTCGGCGGTGTGCCGGCCCTGCGGCTCCTCCTCGACGTGCGCCGCGGCCTCCCGGCGGCGGGCCGCCTCGACGGTGGCCTGCGCCTGCTGGCGCGCGGCGTTGCGGGCCAGCTCGCGCAGCGCCTGCTCGGCCTTGAGGAAGGCGGCGGGCCCGACCGGCGAGGTCCCGGTGGTCAGGGCGAGCTGCTGCTGCGGGGTGTCGCCGACCTTGAGCTGGCGGATCTGCCCCAGCGCCCGCGCCCGCTCGGCCTCGGCGGTGGCGTACCGCCGCAGCAGGTCGGCGTGCTCGGTGCGCAGCCGGGCCAGCTCCGAGCGCTTGCCGCGCAGCTTCTTCTCCAGCCGGCCGCGGATCTCCCGCGACTCCTCCAGGTCCGACTCCAGCTCGGCGACCCGCTCCTCCGTGCGCCACTCCTCGCGTACCTGCGCGGCCTCCAGCTCGGCGACCCGGCGGCCGGCGGACCGGTCCCAGGTGCGGGCGAGGACGGCGCCGGCCAGCGCGGTGAGGGCGGTCGCGGCGGTGACGATCCGTATCGCGCCCGTATCCGTGGTGAAGAGCGAGGCGGCGGCGAGCACCACCGCGGTTCCGGTGACGGTCAGCGGCGGCAGCATCCGGTGCAGCGGCTGGGAATGGCGGTGTCGTCCACGGGGCATGGCCAGAAATTTAGCGTGCGGGACGCGTCCGTGGGGCAGCGGGTCGCACTTTTTCCGCGCGATTCCGGCACGGAATGCCGGGCGAATACGACGGGCATTCCCCGCCGCCCGTTTTATCCCTTTTGCCATACGGTCATGCCCCCGCCGCGGCACCCTCGCGGCCTTTCCCGCCCCCGCTTTTTGATCTTGACCTCCCACGTCAAGATCAAAAAGCGCCTTCCGCAAAGGTATTCACCGCCCCGAACACTTAATCGGCTATCGTCCCCGCCGGCCGGCTCGGCGTCCCGTCCGGCGCCGTCACCGGCAGCCCCGCCGCCCGCCACGCCTGGAACCCGCCGGCCAGGTCCGTCACCGCCGTGAGCCCCAGCGTCCGCAGCGAGGCGACGGCGAGCGTGGAGGCGTACCCCTCGTTGCAGATGACCACGACCGGCAGCGCGTACGAGACGGCCTGCGGCAGCCGGTGCGAACCGGCGGGATCCAGCCGCCATTCCAGCTCGTTGCGCTCGACTATCGCCGCGCCCGGGATCGTGCCGTCGCGGTCGCGCAGGGCGCTGTAGCGGATGTCGACCAGCAGCGCGCCGTCGCGGGCGGCCTGCGCCGCCTCCTGCGGCCCGAGCCGGCGGTAGGTGGCCCGCAGCGCGGCGAGGTGGCCGTCGAGGGAAGGCGCCGCCATCACCATTCCTCGGGGCGCTCGACCAGCTCCAGGCGGAAGGTGCTGCCCTTGCGGCTGTAGCGGCGGATGAGCGGCAGCGGCGGGTAGTAGGCGTGCACGGAGACCGCGTGCGTGCTCGGGGAGCGGTTCTCGACCTGGTGCACATGGTGCCGGCCGAACGCCCGCCCCTTGCCCTCGGGCAGCACGCGGCTGCGGTCGAGGCCCTCGGCCAGCTCCAGCGACCGCCAGCCCTCGGAGGGCAGCGCCACCGCCAGTGACTGCTCGGTCAGTTCACCCGCGGCGGTGACGAACACCCCGTACGAGCCCCCGTGGTCGTGCCAGCCGGTCTCGGCGCCGGGCGGCCACCCGATGAGCCACGCCTCGGCCCCGCCGGGGCCCTCCAGCCGCACCCAGGTGCGCCCTTCGGGGTCCAGCGGCAGATTGCGTACGAGGTCGGTGTCCGCGGCGGTGCGCCGCGCGAAGTCCAGCAGCTCGGCGGCGGTGGGAGCAGTGGGAGCGGGGGCAGGAGCAGAGGCAGTGTCGGTCTGCGGCCGGCGTGGGGTGAGCACGGGATAACCACCCTTGGGGTGCGAAGGTGAACGGCGGGCCCTCAGGGCGCGCTGGGCGACGACGCGCTCAGCGCGCGGCCGTACACACGCAACCGGCGTACCGGAGCAGGTCCAGGTGGACCCTCCGGTAAAGGCGCGTTGCGTGGGCGTTCACATCGCGAGGTAACCATGCCCTTACCCCCGCGGTCAACCGGGCTGATCCAACGGCGGGTCCAGCGGCTGATCCAACGGCTGATCCAGCGGCGGGTCTAGCGGCGGGTCGGCTGCGGCCCGTGCGGATGGTTCTGGTCGTGGTCGTCGGGGAGTTTGCAGACGCGTTCGAGGAATATGGCGGCGGCGACCACCGCGACGCCCGCGAGGAAGGCGAGGCCGGAATAGACGGCCTGGTTGCGGCGCGGGTCCATGTCGAGCTTGTACATGATCAGGTAGAGGCACGTGCCGCCGTACATTCCGGCGACCAGCGCCGCGACCAGCGCGCTGGCCTGCGCGAAGACCAGCGCGCGGGCGGCGGCCAGCGGATCGACGCCCTTCGCGCCGGGGCGGCGCTCGCGCTGGGCGCGCAGCCGGGCGCGCAGGGACAGGCCGGTGGCGAGCAGGGCGACCGCGATGAGCGCCAGCACAATGGGCGCGGCGACGGGGACGCCGGGGAGTGTGCCGAGGGTGTCCCACAGCCGCGCGGCGGACCAGGTGATGATCGCCGCGATCACGAACAGCCCCGCCAGCATCCTGACCCGCAGTGTCCTCACCGAGCGCCCGCCTCCACGTACTCCGCCTGCGCCGCCGGCCCGCTCGCGAGGGGAACCCGGGGCATCTTTCCCGCCATGTCCGTCCACGGACGCAACGATTACTCCGGCAGCCGGAGTTCCAGGTCGTCCCGGCGCCGCACGCCGTGCCGGTCCACGGCCGCCAGCAGCTCGGCGACCGTGCCGCGCCCCGGTACCTCGGCCGAGGGATCGACGTCGTACCACGGTACGAGTACGAACGCGCGCTCGTGCGCCCGGGGGTGCGGCAGGGTCAGGGCGGGGTCGTCGGAGCGGGCGCCCTGGTAGGCGACGATGTCGACGTCGATGGTGCGCGGGCCCCAGCGTTCGGTGCGCACCCGGGAGTGGGCCTCCTCGATGGCGTGGGCGCGCTCCAGCAGGGAGGTCGGCGGCAGGGTGGTGCGGATCAGGACGACGGCGTTGAAGTAGCCGGGCTGGCTGCCGGCCGGCACGCCCCACGGCTCGGTCTCGTAGACCGGCGAGACGGCCTTGACCCGCACGCCCGGGGTGTCCTCCAGCGCGTCGACGGCCCCCTGGAGGTTCTCCAGCCGGTTGCCGAGGTTGCCGCCGAGGGAGATGACGGCGGTCTTGGGGTTCTGCAGGGTGCGGTCGGCGGCGTCGACCGCGGCGACCACCGAGGCGGGGACGGGCTGCACGGTGGGGTCTGCGGACTGCTGCGGCCATTCGGTGGTCACGGGCGCCTCCGGGTGATGGTCACGGTCACGTCGTCGAAGGGCACGGAGATCGGGGCGTCGGGTTTGTGGACGGTCACCTCGACCTCCTGCACGGCCTCGTGCCCGAGGCAGGTGTCGGCGATGCGCTGCGCAAGGGTTTCGATGAGGTCGACGGGCTCGCCGGAGACGACGGCCGCGACCTCCTCGGCGACCACACCGTAATGCACGGTCCTGGAGAGGTCGTCACCGGCTGCCGCGGGGGCGGTGTCCAGGCGCAGACGCAGGTCGACGACGAAGATCTGGCCGTCCTCGCGCTCGTGCGCGAACACCCCGTGCCGGCCGAACACCTTCAGCCCGCGCAGCGCCACCGTGTCCCGGGCGTCCCGGCCGCCGTCCCGGGCTTCGCGCGTGTCACCGGTCTGCGTCATGTCCCGCTCACTCCTCGTGTTCCGCCGCGGCGGTCTCGTCGTCCTGCTCGGCCAGCACCGGGGAGCCGTGGTGGACCCACAGCCGCCAGCCCTCCGGGGTGCGGCGGAAGACGTTGGTGGCGACCACCAGGCCGCCCACGAGCGAGCCGGGGTCGTCGTCCTCGGGGCCGCCGGTGAGGATGTTCTCGGTGCAGGTGACGACGGCGGCGTCGCCGTCCACGCCGACCTCGACGTCGGTGAGGAAGAACTGGATGTAGTCGGTGTTGGCCATGATGAGCGCGAAGGACCGCATGACCTCGCGCCGCCCGCGCAGCACCGGCCAGCCGGGGTGGACGACGGCGACGGACTCGGCGAGCGGCCCGTCCAGCACCACCGCCTCCAGCGCGTCGAGGTCGGAGTTCTCGACGGCGTCGTAGAAGGCCTGGTTGGCCCGCTCCACCGCGCGGGCCTCCGCCGTCTTCGGCGTCATGCGCCGGCCCCCAGCGCGCCCGGCCCGGCGCCGGGGCCGGCCTGCGGGCCCGTACCGGAGTCGGCGGCGGCGGACTGGATGGCGCGGGCGACGCGTACGGCGTCGGCGCTGGCGTGGACCTCGTGGACGCGGACGGCCCAGGCGCCCTCGCGGGCGGCGAGCGCAGTCACCGCGGCGGTCGCGGCGTCCCGCTCGCGGGCCGGCGGCGGGTCGCCGGCCTCCCCGGCCAGGACCCGGCCGAGGAAGCGCTTGCGGGAGGCGGCCACCAGCAGCGGCCGGCCGAGCGCCCGCAGGTCGCCGAGGTGGGCGAGCAGGGCCAGGTCGTGCGGGGTCTCCTTGGCGAAGCCCAGGCCCGGGTCGAGGACGATACGGTCCGGGTCGACGCCGCCGGCCACCGCCCGCTCCAGCGAGTCGCGCAGCTCGCCGACGACCTCGGCGAGGACGTCGCCGTAGACGGCCCGGTTGTTCATGTCGATGCTCTGGCCGCGCCAGTGCATCACGACGAACGGCACCCGGGCGGCGGCGACCACCGGGATCATCGCCGGGTCGGCCTGCCCGCCGCTGACGTCGTTGACGAGCCGGGCGCCGGCCTCGACGGCCCGCCCGGCGACGCTGGCCCGCATGGTGTCCACGCTGACCAGCACGCCCGCGGCGGCCAGTTCGCGCACGACGGGGAGCACCCGGCGCAGCTCCTCGGCCTCGTCGACGCGGGCGGCGCCGGGCCGCGTCGACTCACCGCCGACGTCGACCAGGTCGGCGCCCTGCGCGACGAGGTCCAGGCCGTGCTTGACGGCCAGCTCCGGGTCGAACCACCGCCCGCCGTCGGAGAAGGAGTCCGGCGTGACGTTGACCACGCCCATGACCGCGCAGCGGTCCCACCGCGGCAGTCCTACGGGTCCGGCCGGACCCTGCTGGGTACTCATGCGTCCAGCCTAGGGTGTTCCCGGCACGGCTCAGGCGACCGCACTCCGCTTGTTCGCGCCGCCCGGCTCCCGGCCGGCCCCGGCGGCGGCGTGGTCGGGCGGGGCGGCGTAGCCGGTGCGGTGCCGGTGCGGGCGGCGGGCGCGGCTGGGCAGGAAGCGCTGGACGGCGCCGGGCAGCGGCAGCGACAGCGTGACGAAGCCCTCCGCCTGCATGATCGCGAAGCCGATACGGGGCAGGTCGCGGGAGTTGGGGAAGACCAGGAAGCGCGGCACCCACTCCGGCTGGAACTTCGCGTTGAATTTGTACAGCGACTCGATCTGGAACCAGCGCGACAGGAACACCAGCAGGCCGCGCCAGCCGCGCAGCACCGGCCCGGCGCCGATCCGCTCGCCGCGGGCCAGTGCGGAGCGGAACATCGCGAAGTTCAGCGACACCCGCTCGACGCCGAGGGCCGGCGCCTGCTGGAGGGCGGCGACGATCAGCAGCTCGTTCAGGCCCGGGTCGGCGGCGCGGTCGCGCCGCATCAGCTCCAGCGACATCCCGTGCGGGCCCCACGGCACGAAGTGCAGCACGGCCCGCAGATCGCCCAGCTCGGGGTGCGCGGCGCCCGGCTCGGGCTCCTTGTGCGCGGTGACGACGACGCAGTCGCCGTCCACGTCCTCGCCGAAGCGGCCGAGCGCCATGGAGAATCCGCGTTCGGTGTCGGTGCCGCGCCAGGCGTCGGCGGCCAGCCTGACCTGCTGCTTCTCGTCCTCGCCGAGTTCGCTGACCCGCCGTACCCGGCATACATAGCCGGCCCGTTCGATCCGCTTGACCATTTGCCGGACATTGCGCATGGCGCGGCCTTCGAGGGTGAAGGCGGAGGCGTCGACGATGGCCTCGTCGCCGAGTTCCAGCGCGTCCAGGCCGGTCTCGCGGGTCCACACCTCGCCGCCGGTCTCGCTGCACCCGACGACGGCCGGCAGCCACGCGTGGGCGCGGGCCAGCTCCATGAAGCGCTCGATCGCGCCGGGCCACGCCTCGACGTCGCCGATGGGGTCGCCGCCGGCCAGGGCCACGCCGGAGACGACGCGGTAGCACACGGCGGCCTTGCCGCTGCCGGAGAAGACCACGGACTTGTCGCGGCGCAGCGCGAAGTGGCCGAGCGAGTCGCGTCCGCCGTGCCGGGCGAGCAGGGCGCGCAGCCGGGCCTCGTCGGCCTCGCTGAGCTCGGCGACGGGGCGGGCGGGGCGCAGCGCCAGGTAGGCGGTGGAGATCGCGATGAGCAGGCCGAGGCCGCCGAGCGAGTAGCCGACCAGGTCACCGACGCGGTCGCTGGTGTAGTCGACCGGGCCCTCGACGCCGAACAGGCCGAGCAGGACGTGCTCGCAGCGGTCCAGCAGGCCGGGGTTGCCGCGCTCGGAGGCGGGGTGGGCGCTGGTGATGACCAGGCCGAGCGCGAAGGCGAAGGCGCTCAGCGCGACGAAGTTGACCAGCGCGCGCCAGCGGGTGCGCGGGTCGGACAGCGCGGTGAATTCCCCGCGGTTGTGGATCAGCACCCCGAGCAGCGCCAGCGACACGCACACGCCGAACAGCGAGTGCCGGTAGATCAGCTGGGTGGCGGCGCCGACCGGCAGCAGCGCGACGGCGGCCCACCAGGCCCGCTGCTTCCCGCGTTTGAGGGCGTGCGCGAGCATCAGCAGCAGCATTCCGGTGACGACCGAGGTGGCGGCGGCCAGGCTGCTGACGGTGCCGGGGAAGACCGCGGCCAGGTGGTGCATCCGGCCGTTGCGGAAGGCCGGGAAGACCGCGGAGATCACGTCGAGCAGCCCGATCACGGCGGCGGCGGTGCCGATGATCCGGGGCACCGCGGCGGAGCGTACCGGCCACCGGTGCCGCCGTTCGGCCTGCTGCTGCCGGTCAGCCGACATCACACACCACCCGCGGAACCCGTACCTGGCTTTCGCCCTCTAGCACTACAGACATGGGCCACCAAACCACAGCATCACCGGGAAATCACGGGCATACCCCGCAATCTGCTCCAGTACGAATTTTTTGCGCCCTCTAGGACGGGAACCGGGCCGCCCGGGTTCCCTCCCGGAGGACTTCACTGGACGCCGACGCAGAAAGTACACCGCCACGATGGGTCTCACGAGCAAGAAGGTGCTGCTCGCCGCGCTGCTGCTGGCGATCGCGCTGTTCATCGCCACGGTGTGGCTGTGGCCGCGGCTGTCCCGCCGCGGGACGCTGCCCGTACTGGGCAGGGTGGGCGCGCTGCTGGGCACGCAGCTGGCGCTGCTCGCGGCCCTGGGCCTGGCCGCGAACGACTCCTTCGGCTTCTACGCCTCCTGGGCCGACCTGTTCGGCCGGGAGCGGGCACCGGGCGTGGTCATAGACCACACGATGGGCTCACCGCAGGACGGCGGGATGCGGGTCCTCGGCACCGTCCGCACCGACCTGCCCGGCGGGCGGGCGCCGCGCCGCGGCGGGCAGATCCAGCAGATCGCGATCGCCGGCGGGGCGTCGGGAATCACCAGTACGGCGTACGTGTACCTGCCGCCCGAATACTTCCGGCAGCCGTCCGCGCGCTTCCCGGCGGTGCTGGTGCTCACCGGCTACCCGGGGACGGCGGAGTCGCTGTACAAGAAGCTGAAGTACCCGGCGATCGCCGCCCGGCAGGTACGGGCGGGCACCGAGCGCCCGATGGTGCTGGTCATGATGCGGCCCACGGTCGCGCCGCCGCGCGACACGGAGTGCACGGACGTGCCGCACGGGCCGCAGGTCGAGACGTTCTTCGCCAAGGACCTGCCCAAGGCCCTCGGCGCCCGCTACCGGATCGCGCCGGGCGCGCGGAACTGGGGCGTCATCGGCGACTCCACGGGCGGCTACTGCGCCCTCAAGCTCGCCATGAGCGACCCGGGCGCCTACTCGGCGGCGGTGGGCCTGTCCGCGGACTACGGCGCCCCGCAGGACGCCACGACCGGCGACCTCTACGGCGGCGACCCGGCCCGCCGCTGCGCCGCCGACCTGACCTGGCGCCTCCAGCACCTCCCGCACCCGCCGGTGAGCCTGCTGGTGACCTCCAGCCGCCGGGGCGAGCGCAACTACCGCGCGACGGTCCGCTTCATCGCCGCGGCGGGCGCGCCGACCCACGTCTCCTCGATCATCCTGCCGACCGGCGGCCACAACTTCACCACCTGGTCCCGCGAAATCCCCTCCGCCCTCGCCTGGCTCAGCTCACGCCTGGGGGGAGGTCCCGTCAGCCCCGACCGATGATCAAGCTCATCGCCTCCGAGCGCGTGGCCGGGTCACGCAGCTGGCCGCGCACCGCAGAGGTGATCGTCTTCGCGCCGGGCTTGCGCACCCCGCGCATCGTCATGCACATGTGCTCGCACTCCACGACGACGATCACCCCGCGCGGTTCGAGGATCCGCATGAGGGAGTCCGCGATCTGCGTCGTCAGCCGCTCCTGCACCTGCGGCCGGCGGGCGTAGACGTCCACGAGCCGGGCGAGCTTCGACAGCCCGGTGATCTTGCCGCTCGCCGAGGGGATGTACCCCACATGCGCCACGCCCACGAACGGCACCAGGTGGTGCTCGCACGACGACATGACCTCGATGTCCTTGACCAGCACCATCTCGTCGTGCCCGAGGTCGAACGTGGTGGTCAGCACGTCCTCCGGCTGCTGCCAGAGCCCGGCGAATATCTCCCGGTACGCCCGCGCGACGCGCCCCGGCGTCTCGCGCAGGCCCTCGCGGTCGGGGTCCTCGCCCACCGCGTAGAGCAGCTCGCGCACGGCGGCGGCGGCCCGCTTCTCGTCGAACTCGCCGACGGTGCCTTCGCCGTCGAGCGTCACGGGGTCCGTCATGAGGTGCCTCGTTCCTGCTCTGCTCCCGGGTACATGCGGCAAAGGCCGCGGTCCCAGGGTAGAACCCCTGGGCCGCGGCCTTCATTCCGGGATGTCCCCGGACCTGCGACTTCTCCGTTTTCTCCGCTGAGCGCTGCCGCGCTCACCGGCACTCAGCGGCGCTCAGTCGCACTCAGCCGTCGCTGCGCCCGTCCTCCGGCGGTGTGACCGGCTCGGTCGGCGGCTTGGCGGTGGTGATCGCCGCCGGGCCGTTGCCGTTCGCGGCCTGGCTGCCGTTGGTGAGCGCCAGCTCCTTCGGCGAGAGCACCGGGGGCCGGGTGGAGGGCGTACGGCGGGAGGAGCCGGTCCAGGCCGGGCGCGAGGGGCGCTTGACGACCGGGGCGAAGATCTCGGCGATCTCCTCCTTGTTCAGCGTCTCCCGCTCCAGCAGGGCGAGCACGAGGTTGTCGAGCACGTCCCGGTTCTCGACCAGGATCTCCCACGCCTCGTTGTGCGCGCCCTCGATGAGCTTCTTGACCTCCTCGTCCACCAGCCCGGCGACCTCCTCGGAGTAGTCGCGCTGGTGACCCATCTCACGGCCGAGGAAGGGCTCGGAGTCGCTGGAGCCGAACTTGATCGCGCCCAGCCGCTCGGTCATGCCGTACTGCGTGACCATCGCGCGGGCCGTCGCGGTGGCCTTCTCGATGTCGTTGGACGCGCCGGTGGTCGGGTCGTGGAAGACCAGTTCCTCGGCCGCCCGGCCGCCCATCATGTAGGCGAGCTGGTCGAGCATCTCGTTGCGCGTGGTCGAGTACTTGTCCTCGTCGGGCAGCACCATCGTGTAGCCGAGGGCACGGCCGCGCGAGAGGATCGTGATCTTGTGCACCGGGTCGGAGTTCGGCGAGGCCGCCGCGACCAGGGCGTGTCCGCCCTCGTGGTACGCGGTGATCTTCTTCTCCTTGTCCGACATGATGCGGGTGCGCTTCTGCGGACCGGCGACCACCCGGTCGATCGCCTCGTCCAGCACCGCGTTGTCGATGAGCTTCTTGTCGCTGCGGGCGGTCAGCAGCGCCGCCTCGTTCAGTACGTTGCTCAGGTCCGCGCCGGTGAAGCCGGGGGTGCGGCGGGCGACGGCCATGAGGTCGACGTCCGGGGCGATCGGCTTGCCCTTCTGGTGCACGGTCAGGATCTCCAGCCGGCCCTGGAGGTCCGGCGGGTCGACCGCGATCTGCCGGTCGAAGCGGCCCGGGCGCAGCAGCGCCGGGTCGAGGATGTCGGGCCGGTTGGTCGCAGCGATGAGGATCACGCCGCCCTTGACGTCGAAGCCGTCCATCTCGACCAGCAGCTGGTTGAGGGTCTGCTCACGCTCGTCGTGACCGCCGCCGAGGCCCGCGCCGCGGTGCCGGCCGACGGCGTCGATCTCGTCGACGAAGACGATCGCCGGCGCGTTGGCCTTGGCCTGCTCGAACAGGTCGCGGACCCGGCTGGCGCCGACACCGACGAACATCTCGACGAAGTCGGAACCGGAGATCGAGTAGAACGGCACGCCCGCCTCGCCGGCCACGGCCCGGGCGAGCAGGGTCTTGCCGGTGCCGGGGCGGCCGTAGAGCAGCACGCCCTTGGGGATCTTGGCGCCGACGGCCTGGAATTTGGCGGGCTCCTGCAGGAACTCCTTGATCTCCTGGAGCTCCTCCACCGCCTCGTCGCATCCGGCGACGTCGGCGAACGTCGTCTTGGGGGTGTCCTTGGTGATCAGCTTGGCCTTGGACTTCCCGAACTGCATGACGCGCGAGCCGCCGCCCTGCATCTGGTTCATCAGGAAGAGGAAGACCACCACGATCAGCACGAACGGCAGCAGCGACAGCAGGATGCCCACGAAGGCGTTCTGCTTGGACTGGGAGACGGTGTACTTGTCCGGGAGCTGGACTCCCGGGACCTTGCCGTCGACGATCCGCTGCAGGTCCTCGGCGATCGCGGCGCCCTGGTCGCCGATGTAGCTGGCGCGGACCTTGGAGCTGCCCTCGATCTTCTGACCGTCCTTGAGCTGGACCTTGATGGAGTTGTCGTCTCCGGTGGTCAGCTCGGCGGATTTGGCCTTGTTGGTGTCGATCGCGTGCAAGACCGCGCCGGTGTCCACCGTCTTGTAGCCGCCGCCGGATCCGACGACCTGCATCAACACGACCACGGCGAGGACAGCCAGCACGATCCACATGACTGGCCCACGGAAATAGCGCTTCACGTCCATCCATGCGGGGCGAAACCGCCCCGTCCCTCCTGCCACAGTGAGGCACCGCCGCCTGTCAGGGCGGCGTGTGCATCCGGTGTTGTAATGACCCGACCTTCGGACGGTACCCCAGCATTGTCACCCGAAGGCGGCGCCGACTGTTAACCAACCCGCTTTCCAGCTCCAACGCCGGGCAATCGGCTCCAGTTCCCCGCGCGTGCGCAGCCGCCGCCCAGCCCCCGCCCAGCCCCCGCTCAGCCGCCGCTCAGCCCCCGTAGACGTGCGGTGCGAGGGTCGCGACGAACGGCAGATTCCGGTACTTCTCGGCATAGTCCAGGCCGTAGCCGACGACGAATTCATTGGGAATGTCGAAGCCGGTGTACTTGACGTCGATCTCGACCTTGGCCGCCTCGGGCTTGCGCAGCAGCGTGCAGACCTCCAGCGAGGCCGGTCCGCGCGAGCCGAGGTTGCTGATGAGCCAGGAGAGCGTCAGGCCGGAGTCGATGATGTCCTCGACGATCAGCACATGGCGGTCGGCGATGTCGGTGTCGAGGTCCTTGAGGATGCGCACCACACCGGAGGACTTGGTGCCCGCCCCGTAGGAGGACACCGCCATCCAGTCCATGGTGACCCGGCTGGACAGGGCGCGGGCCAGGTCCGCCATGACCATGACCGCGCCCTTGAGGACGCCCACGATCAGCAGGTCCTTGCCCGCGTAGTCCCGGTCGATCTCCGCGGCCAACTCGGCGAGCTTCGCGTCGATGTCCGCCTTGGAGAGGAGCACTTTCTCCAGGTCGGTGCCCATGTCCGTCTCGTTCACTGCCTGGTACGTCCTCAGCTTCTCGGGTCCACGTCGGCGCACGTCGGCGCACCTGCGGGCTACGACGGCGAGAACACCAGTCTGCCATTGGCCCGCCGGACGGCGACGCCCCCCGGCAGGTTGAGGGCCTTCTGCCCGTGCCAGCCGGTCACCAGGCGGTCCACCTCCTCGATGTGCCGGGCGAAGAGGAAGCCGGGCGGCGATCCGGCGGCGATGGCCGCGCGGCGCAGCACCCTGCGGCGTACGGCGGCCGGCAGCGTCGCGAGCCGGCGGACGTCCAGGCTGCCGTCGTCGCCGGCGGCGTCGGCCTGCGCGTCGGCGGCCCACTGGTCGAGGGCGTCGGCGTCGTCCCGGGAGAGCTGGGCGGTGCGGGCCAGCGCCTCGACGACGCCTTTGCCGAGCGACTTCTCCAGCACCGGCAGCGCCTCGTGGCGGACCCGGGAGCGGGTGTAGGCGGGGTCGTGGTTGTGCGGGTCCTCCCACACCGTGATGCCCTGGGCGAGGCAGCCCTGGCGCACGGTGTCGCGGTCCAGCAGCAGGAAGGGCCGCCGGTAGCGCCCGCCGCGGCCGGAGACCGCGGCCATGCCGGACAGCGAGCGGATGCCGGAGCCGCGGGCGAGGCCGAGGAGCACTGTTTCTGCCTGGTCGTCGCGGGTATGACCGAGCAGGACGGCGGAGGCGCCGAACCGGTCGGCGGCGGCGTCGAGCGCGGCGTAGCGGGCGTCGCGGGCGGCGGCTTCGGGGCCGCCCTGCCGGCCGACGGTCACGCCGACCGCGTCCACCGGGTCCAGCCCGAGGGCGCGCAGCCGCCCGGCGACTTCCTGGGCGCGCATGGCGGAGCCGTCCTGCAGCCCGTGGTCGACGGTGACCGCGCCGGACCTGACGCCCAGCCGGGGGCCTTCGAAGGCCAGGGCGGCGGCCAGCGCCATGGAGTCGGCGCCGCCGCTGCACGCGGCGAGCACCAGGGGGTTCGGGTCGGGGGACGAGCCGAGGACGTCGTTCAGGACGCGGCGGACCGCCAGGCGTATCGCCGCGACCGTGGGGTGGGGTCCCATGTCCGGTTCCCTCCTGAGGAGGTTGCCGGCGCCGCCGCTGCCGAAGGAACGACGGGCGCCGTGAGTGCTGGGGGTGCGGGTGCTGCTGTTGCTCTCAGAGGTGTTGCTGGTGCTGCTGTTACTGCTGTGAGCGGGTTCGACGAGAGGTGATGACGCAGGGTATTCAGATGGTGACAGAAGCCCGGGCATTACCCGAGCATCGCACGCCCTACCCTGCGCATACGGTCCCTCGGACGGGTGAACCGCGCGGCACCGGCTCCCCCGAAGGGGGTTCCAGTCCGCCCCGCGCCCGCCCCGCGCCCGTCGCGCGCCCTCGCCCTCGGCCCCCTCGCCCCCCTTCCCCCGGCTACTCGCCCGTGCGCCCGTGCACCCGCGCCACCCACTCGGCCGGCTTGGCGATCTCCGCCTTCGTCGGGAGCGTGTTGGGCGAGGTCCACACCTTGTTGAAGCCGTCCATGCCGACCGCGTCCACCGCCGCCCGTACGAACCGCTCGCCGTCGCGGTACTGCCGCAGCTTCGCGTCCAGGCCCAGCAGCCGGCGCAGCGCCTGGTCGAGCCGGCCCGCGCCCTTGGCCCGGCGGCTGCTGAACTTCTCCCGGATCTCCGCCACGCTCGGCACGACCTCGGGGCCGACGCCGTCCATGACGTAGTCCGCGTGGCCCTCCAGCAGCGACATCACGCCGGTCAGCCGGGCCAGGATCTCCCGCTGCGTCGGGGTCTGCACCAGGTCCACCAGGCTGCGCCCGCCGTCGTCGCCGCCGTCCGCGGCGGCCTCCGCCTCGGCCTCCCCGTGCCTGTCGCCGTCCCTGTCGGCCTCCGGGTCCTTGGGGCCGGCGCCGGTGAAGGACTGCACGGCCTGCCGGACCCGCTCGACGACCGTGGAGGCGTCCAGCTCGGTCTCGCCGAGGAAGGACTGGATCTCGCCCTCGATGTGGTCGCGCAGCCACGGCACCGCGGAGAACTGCGTGCGGTGGGTCTCCTCGTGCAGGCACACCCACAGCCGGAAGTCGTGCGGGTCGACGTCCAGCTCCCGCTCGACCTGCACGATGTTCGGCGCGACCAGCAGCAGCCGGCCGGCCCGCGCCTGCCCCGGCGCGGGCTTCACGGGCCCGGCCGGCATGTCGCGGCTCGGCGGCGCGAAGGTCTCGTACTGCCCCAGCACCCGCGAGGACAGGAAGCTCAGCAGCATCCCCACCTCGACGCCGGTGACCTTGCCGCCCACCGTGCCGAGCACCGCCCCGCCGGGGCCGCCGGGGCGGCGGGCCTGCATCTTGACCAGCAGCGGCTTGAGCACCTCGCGGAAGCCCGCCACGTTGGCCCGCACCCAGCCGGCCCGGTCCACGATCAGCACGGGGGTGCCGTGGGCCGGCGCGTCCTCGCCGTACATCCGGGTGAAGCCGCGGACGTGCTCCTCGGAGTCCCGCGCGTGCCCGCGCAGCTCGGCGACGATCGCCCGCGCCTCCTCCCGGCTCACCTCGGGGCCCGGCCTGGTGAGCTTCTGGGCCGTCGCCACGGCGAGGTTCCAGTCGACCATCTCGCTTCCACCGATGCTCGTCATGTCTTCACGGTACGTTGCCGGTCCGCGCTTTGGGGGGTGCGCACGGGTCCGGGCACGACGCGGGGGCGGGTACGGGCCGTTCCCCGTCCCCGCCCCCACGGCGGCAGCCCGGCTCAGTGGCCCGGGCCGTGCTCCTTGAGGCGGCGGAAGGAGTCCTCGATCTCCGCCTCGGCCTCGGCGCGGCCGACCCAGTCGGCGCCCTCGACGGACTTGCCGGGCTCCAGGTCCTTGTAGACCTCGAAGAAGTGCTGGATCTCCAGCCGGTCGAACTCGCTGACGTGGTGGATGTCGCGCAGGTGCTCCACGCGCGGGTCCGACGCGGGCACGCACAGCACCTTGTCGTCACCGCCGGCCTCGTCCGTCATCCGGAACATGCCGATCGCCCGGCAGGTGATCAGGCAGCCCGGGAACGTCGGCTCGTCCAGGATGACCAGCGCGTCCAGCGGGTCGCCGTCCTGGCCGAGGCTGTTCTCGATGAAGCCGTAGTCGGCGGGGTAGCTGGTCGAGGTGAAGAGCCTGCGGTCCAGGCGGATACGACCGGTCTCGTGGTCCACCTCGTACTTGTTCCGCGAACCCTTCGGGATCTCGATCGTGACGTCGAACTCCAAGGCCGTACTCCTCCATGATCAGCGCATAGTGCGGGTGGTTAAGTGTCTCCCACGCAAGTGGGTGGTCGCGAAAGGGGCTGGTCGGGGGTGCCGCGCATCAGAACGGTGCAGGTCGTGGCGATTTCCGCGGTAATAGGCGCGGTCGCCGCCACGGGCGCGGCGGTGGCCGCGGGGCCGTGGGACGGCGGCCAGCGTACGGCCGAACGCACCTTCGCAACATCGCGCGACGCTGCCGCGTCTCCCGCGAAGCCCGCGGGCAGGCCCGCGCCCTGCGCTTCGGCGGGCGCGGCCGGCGCGGATGCGCCGGACGCGGGTGCCGCGGGTACGCCTGGCGCGGGCGGCGCGGGTGCGCCGGACGCGAGCGGCGCGGGTACGCCCGGCGCGGGCGGCGCGGGTGCGCCGGACGCGAGCGGCGCGGGTACGCCCGGCGCGGGCGGCGCGGGTACGCCGGACGCGAGCGGCGCGGGTACGCCCGGCGCGGGCGCAGCCGGCCCGGCGGCCGGGGACGGCACCGGGACGCCGGGCGGCGCGAGCGCGCGGGGCGCGAGGACGCCGGACGCGGGCGCTGCGGGCGCGCCGGGTGCGGGTACGCCCGGCGCGGGCGGCGCAGGGTGTGCGGGGGAGGGCGGGGAGGCGGCGCCGGCGCCGTTGGCCGGGCCGGTGTTTGTGGCCGCCGGGACGGGGGCCGCGCCGGCCGGGTTGGCCGCGGCGCTGGCGAAGCAATTGGCCGGGCCGATGAGTTCCGCGGGCCTGGGGAGCGTACGGACCGGGGCGGTCGTGGACGTGGCCAGTGGCCAGGTGCTCTACGACCACGACTCCGGCCGGGCGTCCGCGCCCGCCTCGACGACGAAACTGGCCACCTCCGTGGCCGCGCTCGGCCTGCTCGGCGACGCGCACACCCTCACCACCACGGTCGTCGCGACCGGCGGCGACCGCATCGTGCTGGTCGGCGGCGGCGACCCGACACTCACCCTCGACGGCCTCGCCGCCGACACGGCCGCCGCGCTGCGGGCCCGCGGCGAGACATCCGTCCACCTCGGGTATGACACCTCGTACTACTCCGGGCCCGATCTTCACCCGATCGGCGTCAACGACAACGTCGCACGGGTCACCGCGCTCATGGTGGACGAGGCGCGGCTCGACGCCAGCACGAACGGGCCGGCGCCGCGGGCCGCCGACCCGGCGCGGGCTGCTGCGCAGGCTTTCGCCGGCAAATTGCGGGCCCGCGGGATCACGGTGACCGGCGGTTACGAGGAGACCAGCGGGGCCGGGGGGACGCGGCTGGCCGCGCACCACTCCGCTCCGCTCGGGGAGCTGGTCGAGAAGATGCTCACGGACTCCGACAACGATCTCGCCGAGGCGCTGGCGCGGGAGGTGGCCCGGGCGTCCGGGCAGCCGGCGAGTTTCGCCGGGGCGGCGAAGGCGATCCCGGCGGCGCTGCGGCAGTACGGCGTCCCCCTGACGCACTCCGTCTTCACGGACGGCTCCGGCCTCAACCGCGAGGACGCGCTGTCGCCGGCGACGTTGACCCGCATCCTCGCGCTGGCGGCGTCCCCCGCGCACCCCGAGCTCCGCCCGGTGGTGGACGGCCTCCCCATCGCCGCCTTCACCGGCACACTGGCCGCCCGCTTCCCCTCCGACGCCCCCGGCGCCGGCGTCGTCCGCGCGAAGACCGGCACGCTGACCGGCACGAACACGATCGCCGGCCTCACCACCACCCCCTCCGGCCGCACCCTCGCCTTCTCTTTCATGACCCAGCACGCCCCCTCCACCCCCTCCGCCGAATCCGCCCTAGACACCCTCGCCTCCGCCCTATCCGCCCCCTAACACCCCGACCTGCCCCTCCCCGCCGTCCCGCGACCTTCGCCCGGTGAATGGCTGGTCGCGCAGTTCCCCGCGCCCCTGGTTTGCGTACCCTCGCGCGTGGAGCCCGCGCCTGCGGCGCTGGGCGGGCGGCAGGGGGCCATGACTGCGTCGCCGGATGCTTTTCAGGGGCGCGGGGAACTGCGCGAGCAACCCACCACCGGCCGAAGGTCGCGAGACGACCGCAAGGGGCATCCCCGAGGCGTAAGAGGCGCGGGGAACTGCGCGACCAGCCGTCAACCGGCGGATGGGCGCGGGACGACCGCAAGGGGCATCCCCCCAGGCGTAAGAGGCGCGCGGGGGCACCCCGGGGCGAAGAGGCAAGGTCAGGTGGGCTCAGAAGCCGCGGGTGCGCTTCGCGGCGCGGCGGGGGGTCGCAGGGCCAGGGGTGGGCAAGGCGAGGCGGGCGATTTCGTTGCCGAGGTTCACGCCGATCGCCAGCGCGAGCGCCAACGCCGCGGCCCGCGTCAATTGCGTGAAGCCCTGCGACGTATGGTTCTGCGTAATCGCGAGCAGCCCGAAATACGTCGCCGACCCGGGCAGCAGCGGCCCGATCGCCGCCGTCACGTACGGCAGGACGGACACGTACCGGTAGCGCGCCATGAGCTGGCCGAAGAGCCCGACCAGCCCCGCCGCAGCCGCCGTCGCGGCGACCTGGTTGCCGCCCGCCTGCTGGTGGAGCACGCCGAAGACGGTCCACGCCACACCCCCGTTGAGCGTGGCGAGCACGAGCACCGCCCGCTCGCACTGCAACAGCACCGCGAAGGCCAACGTCAGCACCATCGCCGCAACCAACTGCACCCACGGGTGGTCGTACGCCCTGAGCGCCTGGTCCGGATCGAGCTCCGCCCCCACCGACACGCCCACGTACAGCACCAGCGTCACGCCCACCACGATGCCGACGACCAGGTACATCACCTCCAGCAGCCGCGCCGACGCGGTGATGTAGAAGCCGGTCAGCCCGTCCTGGACCGCCGCGACGAGCGCCCGCCCGGGCAGCAGCGCGAAGAGCCCGCCGGTGATGACCGCGGAGGACTGCACGCCCGCCGTCCCGGGAATCCAGTGCGCCTTGTCGACGAGCACGCCCATCGCCGCCGCGGGCATCGCCGCCGCCGCGAACTGGTAGAACTCGGGCAGCCCGCGCCCGGCCAGCAGCCAGGCGAGCCGGTCGCCGAGCATCGCGGCGAGCCCCGCCGCCAGGAAGATGATCAGGTTGCCGCCCACCAGCAGGCTCGCCGCCCCGGCGAGCAGCCCGGCCGCGCCGGTGAGCGTCCAGCTGCCGTACGGGTGCCGGTTGCGCCGGATGTCGGCGAGCCGCCGGTACGCGTCCTCCAGCGTCACCTCACCGGCGGTGATGTCGTCGACGAGGCGGTACACCGCCGCGAGCCGCGTGTAGTCGCTGCCGCGCCTGCGCACCGTACGGGTCGAGGTGAGCGGCGGGTCGGTGAGGGAGGGCTGGTGCGAGATCCCCAGCAGCGTGAACGTCACGTTGGGCTCGACGCGCGCGAGCCCGTACGCGTACCCGACCCCGAGCATCGCCGCCTCGACGTCCTCCGCGCCCTCGCCGCCGGCGAGCAGCAGCTCCCCGATGCGCAGGCTCAGGTCGAGCACGCGCGGTACGGAGACCGCGTGCCCGCCCTCGCGCTCCAGCAGCGCCTCGGGCCCGGGGCGCTCGGTGACCGACAGCCGTACGAAGGTCCGCATCCGGTCCTGCCAGCGCGCATCGCCCGGCGGCAGCGCCCGGTGCGGCTCGGCGCCCTCCGAGGGGTCCTCTGCGGGCCGCGGAGCGCTCACCGCGGCCCCCCGCCGTACGCACCCCCGCGCGGGCCCTCCACGGCCTTCCTCAGCCCTTCTGCGCCCGGTGCCGCCCACCGCGCCCGGCGGCGCCCTGCTCGACGCTCTGCGCGCCCTCGCCGGCTGCCGCGCCCGCAGGCACCGGCTCGCCCGCCCGCTCGCCCTTGCGCCGCGACCGCAGGTACTCGATGCCGAGCGGCACGACGGAGATCAGCACCACCAGGACCAAGATCGCCTCGATGTTGTCCTTGACGAAATCGATCTGCCCGAGCCAGTAGCCCAGCAGGGTGACGCCGGCACCCCACAACGTCCCGCCGAGCACATTGAAGGTGGCAAAGGTGCGGTAGTTCATTCGGCTGACGCCTGCGACGATCGGGGTGAACGTGCGCACGACAGGTACGAAGCACGCCATCACGATCGCCTTGGAACCGTGCTGCTCGAAAAAGGCATGTGCCTTCTCGATGTTCTCCATCTTGAACAGCCGGGACTCCGGCCGCCGGAAGAGGGACGGGCCGACCTTGCGGCCGAAGAGGTAGCCGACCTGCTGTCCCACCACCGCGGCGAGCGCGATCAGCACCGCGACCAGCGCCAACGGCCTGTGCAGCGTCCCACCCGCCACAAGGAGCCCGGTGGTGAACAGCAGCGAGTCGCCGGGCAGGAAGAATCCGATCAGCAGTCCGGACTCGGCGAACACGATCAGCAGGACGCCCCACAGGCCGTATGTGTTGATCAGATGGTCGGGAGAGAGCCAGCTCGGGCCGAGCGCGATGGTCATCACGATCCAAAAGTATCAATGGAGTGTTGATACAAACGTTCCGCAACCCATGTGCGGTGGACTACCTTCTCCGCAGCGTCACCCACGCACTACCGCAAGTCCGGCACGTCTTCTCCGCACGCAGCCCCACGCTAGGCGCCGACACACGCGCCACACGGGCCTCACACAGGCCCCTACGCAAGGCTCCCCCCACGTGTCCCGTCACCGCGTCCGAACCACCTGGCGGCTCCCGTTATGACTCGCGCCATCACTCTGCACGAAGTTTCCAAGTACTACCCGAAGCAGCCGTCGCCGGCAGTGGACAGGTTCTCGCTGGACATCGCACCAGGGGAGTTCCTCGTGCTGCTCGGCCCGTCGGGCTGCGGCAAGTCGACCGTCCTGCGGATGATCGCCGGGCTCGAGGACATCACGACAGGTGAGCTGCTGCTGGACGGCGAATACTCGAACGACCTCGCCCCCGGCGACCGGCGCATGGCGATGGTCTTCCAGAACTTCGCCCTCTACCCGAGCATGACCAGCCGGGAGAACATCGGCTTCCCGCTGCGCTTCGAGATGCCCGGCGAGGAGCACGGGCCGCGCGTCGACGAGACCGCCCGCATCCTCGGCATCGAGGAGATCCTGGACCGCTATCCGGGCCAGCTGTCCGGCGGCGAGCGCCAGCGCGTGGCCATGGGCCGGGCCATTTCCCGGCACCCGTCGGTCTTCCTGATGGACGAGCCGCTGTCCAACCTGGACGCGAAGCTGCGCGCGCACCTGCGCGCGGAGATCGCCCGCCTCACGCACGGCATGGGCGTCACGACCGTGTACGTCACGCACGACCAGGCCGAGGCGATGTCGCTGGGCGACCGGGTCGCGATCATGCGCAGCGGTGTGCTCCAGCAGGTCAGCACCCCGCGGCTGGCCTACCACCTGCCGGAGAACGTGTTCGTCGCCGCGTTCGTCGGCACCCCGCGGATCAACCTGCTCCAGGCCACGGTGATCGCACCGCTGACCGGCGGCATGTGGATCGAGTTCGGCCGGCAGCGGCTCGGGCTGCCGGAGCCGCTGAGCTACGACCACCAGATGCTGCGCATCCAGCAGGGCCGCGACATCATCGTCGGGCTGCGCTCGGAGGCTGTGCGTATTGCGCAGCCGAGCCAGGCGCACGCGGGCGAGGTGGTGCTGTCGGGGATCGTGGAGCACGTGGAGTACCAGGGGCACGAGTCGCTGGTGCATCTCAATACGGGGTCGCGTCCGGCGATCGTGCCGGAGCTGGAGGCGCCGCGTCCGGCGGCGTCGTCGAAGAACGGCTCGCGCCGCGGCGCCTCCTCCGGCGTCGGGCTCGGCAAACTCGCCCAGAAGGCCGCGCGTCGCCTCCAGGCGAGCGTCATGGACCGCGACGGCGCCCCCGGCTCGGCTCCGGCCGAGGGCACGCAGGGCGGCCGGCCGACGCCCGCCCCGGTGTCGGTCATGGACCGCCCGGGCTCCCCGGAGACCCAGACCGGCGACCTGGTCGTCCGCACCGGCCCCGACATCCGCGTCCGCCGCGGCGACCGGGTGCCGCTGCTGGTGGACCTGGCGCATCTGTACGTCTTCGACAACGAGGGCCGCCGCATCTGCCCGGCCCCGACGCACCAGCCCCGCCTGGAGTAGCCGCCGGCCCGGCGCCGGCGCGAGGCCCGGCACGGCGGTGGGTTTCAGCTCCGGCGCGGGGTGAGGCCGGAGTGGAGGGCGTCGCGGAGGCGGGTCAGGCGGGCGATGTCCGCGTCGAGCGCGGCGATACGGCGCCGGACGACCGCGACGCCGACCCCGCCCGGGGCGGTGCCGCAGACGGCCGGGTCGGTGCCGCCGGGGCGCAGCAGGGGCAGCCGGTCGGCGATGCCGCGCAGGTCCTCCACGGTGAGCCCGAGGGCCAGCAGTTCGCGGATGACGCGCAGCCGGGCGACGTCCTCGGGCCCGTAGTCGCGCTGCCCCGCCCCGGTCCGCCGCGGCGGCGGCAGCAGCCCGCGCTGCTCGTAGAAGCGCAGCGCCCTGGGCGTCGTCCCCACCACCGCCGCCGCGTCGCCGATCCGCATGCCGACTGCCCCTCCCGCGCTCAGCGGCGCGCGCTCACCGGCGCCGGCCGTCAGCCACGCGGTGGCAGCTCCACGACGACCGTGCCGAATTGCCGTCCTTCGGTCAGTTCCTTCAACGCGTGAGGCGCCCGATCGATACCTGTGAACCGCGTCAGGGGGTAGCGGATCTCGCCGGCGCGCAGCCACGCCCCGAACTGCTTGGCCCACTCCTCCTCCACCCCGGGGTGCTCGGCGCCGAGGTAGCCGCGCAGGGTGACGCCCTTGAGGATGAGCCGGAAGACGTCGATCTCGACCGGCGCGCTGCCGCCCGTCCCCTCGGCCGCCAACTGCCCCGACAGCGCGCCGATGAGCGCGAAGCGCGCCCCTTGCCGGGCGGCCTTGACCGCGGCGGCCAGTTGCGGCCCGCCGACGTTGTCGAGGAGCACGTCGATGCCGTCCGGCGCGGCCTGCGCGAGCTGCGCGGCGAAGTCCCTTTGCGCCTGGGCGCCTTGGGCGTCCCGCCAGGACCCGGCGGTCAACGCGGCGTCGTAGCCGAGCTCGTCGACGAGCCGCCCGGCCTTCCCCGGTGACCCGGTCGTCCCGATGACCCGCGCGGCGCCCAGCAACCGCGCGATCTGCCCGGCGAGCGACCCGACGCCGCCCGCGGCCCCGGTGACGAGCACGACGTCCCCCTCGCGTACGCCGGTCACCCGGGTCAGCGCCCCGTACGCGGCCGAGCCGGACGCCAGTTGGGCGACGGGGTCGGGCAGCGCCGGATCGACGGCCGCGCACCCGGCCTCGGGCACGAGCGCGTACTCCCGCCAGCCGAGCAGGTGCGACACGACGTCGCCGGCCGCGAACTCGCTCCCCTCGCCCGCGCTCACCACCTCCCCCACCGTGGGCCCGAACAGGACGTCGCCGGGGGCGAGTCCGGGCACGGGCGTGTCCTTCGCGGCGCCGCCGAGGAGGGTGCGCAGCCCGCCGAACACCAGGAACGCCTGGTTACGGACCAGGACCTGGCCGGCGGGCCGCGGCACCTCGACCTCCTCGACGGTGAAGTCCGCGGGCTGCGGCAGCCCTCGGGGCACGGCGGCGAGCCGCACCTCGCGGCTGGTGAGGCTGGTGGTGGGGCGGCTGGAGGGGGCGTTCATGGTCGGACTCTCCCGAGGATGCGCAGACATGACCCGAGCGCATGGATCCGCGCCGGGCCCGCAGACGCTAAGCCCTGACCCGCACGTCAAGGTCAAGCCGCGGGACGCCCTGCCGGGCCGGCTCGGGGCGAAGCTCACCGCGGGGCTCGCAGCCTTGCTCACCGCGGGGCGAACTCGCACCACACGATCTTGCCCGGCGACCGCTCCCCCACGTCCCACTTGTCCGAGAGCGCGTCCACGAGGAAGAGCCCCCGCCCGGACTCCCGCGCCTCCGGCGGCTCATGCACGCCCTGGGCCCTCCGCCCGATCACCGTGGCGGCAACGGCGTCCGCGACGCCCGCCGGCACCCGCGGCCACCCCCCGCCGCTGTCGTGCACCTCCACCCGCAGCACCCCGCCGCCGTCCCGGCGCAACTGGAGCAGGAACCCGCGCCCGGGCGGCACGCCATGCAGTAATGCGTTGGTCGTCAACTCAC
>NZ_JAATEJ010000024.1 GCF_012034175.1 Actinacidiphila epipremni | reverse complement strand
CCGGCATCGCCCAGCTGTGAGACAAAGAGAGGCACTCCATGACCATAAAAAAGTCGAAACATCGTCTCAATGCCGTCCTGATCGCTGCGCTGGCTTTCACCGCCAGCGCGAGTGTCGCCGCCACCGGGTCGGCCGGCATGACACCCGTCGCAGTATCCAGCCGCGCGCCCGTTCCAGCGCCTGCCACCGCCGCGCCGCTGGACACACCCGGCAGGACGGCCGCCGCCTCGCCGAGCGTCGCACGGACGGGGGCGGCGAGTGCGGCCGGCGCGGCCGTGGTGCCGCTGAACCTGCCCGCAAAGCCCACCACCAAGAAGCCGAAGCAGGTCAAGCCGGTCGCCTCCAGCACCTGCCCCACCTCTGGCGCCCACGTCAAGCAGAACGCTGCGCAGGCTGGCAAGCCGGTGGTCTGCCTGACCGCAGACCCGATCGCCGTGTCGGCATCGACGCAGACGGCTGCAGGGTCGGTCACGCCCAAGACGTTCGTCGGATCAAACTGCCTCAACAAGACCGGTGTGTGGGAGGTAGACCGCACCACCGCATGCATCAAGAGCTGGGGATTGACCGCGGACATCAGGTACCCCAACGGACCCGTCATCGGGACACAGCACTTCCTCGTGAACCAGGACATCATCCTCAACACCAACGGCCCCGGCATCACCGAGCAGGACACCATCACCCGTGACCACGGGACAGGGGAATTCGCAGCCGACTGGGTGATCGTGCACTTCGCCTCCAGTTGCGGCTCTAAATGCCTGACCAACAACCCCGCCAACGCAATTTCGCTCCCGAACATCGGCTCAACCGCAGACTTCACTCTCTCGTACTCCGACGCTCCCGCCCTCGGGCAGAAGGACACGTTCGACACCTTCTACAACCTCAGCATGGATTTCTTGGACCAACTCGTCGGGAGCGACAGCATAAGCTGGAGTTCGCCCGAGGCGATCAGGTGCGACAACATGCTGGCCCCGCGGTCGCCCGGCTGCGTCTTCCCGCAGCAGGGACCCACACTGAATCTGTCGGTGTCCGTCTACGGCGCTGCGGCCGTGAACGTCGCGATCGGCCAGAAATACCTCAACCAGCCCTACGGCACCGTGGCAGCGCCTCTGACCCGAGGTAACCCCTCGGTGACCGACCCCAACCGCGACGCCATCTGCGACAGCTCGTTCTTCCCGAGCCTCATCCTGGTGCCGAACGACAGCTGCGACGAATACCCGTTCGCCTCCAGCCAGCAAAGCGGCGCACAACGCGGTTTCACGGGCGCGTCCTGCCTGGAAACGATCGCCCTGCAGAAAAGCGACGGGTCCTGGGTCATCTACCTGCTGCACGGCAACGTCGGAGCACAACCGTGCGAGCGCGGACACGTACCCAATGACCTGAACCGGGCGGTGGGTACGGCGGTCGGGACGATGTACACCAACAACCGGATGATCACCGGCGACGCATACATCGTCGAGGTCGACAACTGACCCATCCCCACCCAGCAACGCCCTCACCGCTGACGACAACTCCCATGGGACTCGGCCCTGGGTACCCAGCACCGCGCGGGCGGCGACTCGAAACATCACTGAAGTAGGTGACCCATCCGTTAACGCACCCCCGAGATCAGTCATCTTTTCAGTGATGTCGTCCTGCTCTGCTCCGAGCGGAGACGTACAATCTTGCGTCCGTCCGCGCGGCGCACATGCGGAATCTGATGCTGACGCTGGATCTGCCCCGCCTCGAACAAATGGGCGAGGAGATCCAGCACAAGCGCTACGCGGGCCGCACAGTGCGCATTCACGCGGCCGGCGACTTCTACTGCTGCACGAAGGAGGTCACGCTGTTCAAAGAATTGGTGGAAGACGAGGCGCCGTCCAACTTCCGCTGGTGCTACAGCCTCGGCTGCAAGCAGGACGCCTTGGTCCGCCCGGGCGACCGGTACGCCGACGTGCACAGCCCGGATCCAGGCTGCGAGTGCGGCGTCCGCGGCCTGTCGAGCGGCCCGGTCGGCGGCCGTCGACCGCCAGTAGCAGAAGCTGGAGCGGGCGATACCGAGGATGGTGCACAGCCGCTTCACGCCGTAGCGGTGGTGGTCTGCGACGAACTGGAAGCGGTTCACCAGCGCGTCTCCCCGGCGAAATACTTCGCGGCCCTGCGCAGGATCTCGCGTTCCTCCTCCAGTTGACGGTCCTTCCGCCGAAGGGCAGCGTTCTCCGCCTCCAGCGGCGTCGGCGGCTCGGCCGGTACGGCCGCCCGGCGACCGCGAGGCCGACTTGCACCAGCGTCCCGGGCCCAGTTGCGAATCCGGGGTCAAGGCCCGGTCGCCTGGGCGGAGTTCGTGCCCTTCCTTTCCTTCGACGTCGAGATCCGCAAGGTCATCTGCTCGACGAACGCCATCGAGTCCGTCAACGCCCGCATCCACAAGGCCGTACGCGCCCGCGGCCCCTTCCCCGATGAGGCCGCGGCCGTGCGTCTTCACCGCCCTCATGAGCCTGGACCCGGCCGGCAAGGGCCGCAAACGCTGGACCATGCGCTGGAAGGCACCCGTGCCCGCCTGCCGTGTCCACAGCTGTCCGGGCAGCCTTCCCCCGCAGGCGCAGCCGGCCGATCCCTGCGCCGTCCGGAACGCCTCGGCCCCGTCCCGTACCTGCGGCTCCAGATCTGTCGTACAGGTCCACCGGAACGTTCACGAAGGGGCTTCGATGGCATACCGCCGCGCCATAACGCCCTCGACGAATTCGCCGGGTGGCAGGTAACGGTGGTCCTTGACGTAGTGGTATGCGAGATCGGGCGCGATCAGCACGTCTCCTGACGCAGAAAGCACGCGGACTTCCGCCGACCCGAGGGCGATGCCGGTGTCACCGGCCTGCGCGCGAAAGGGGTAGGGGAGAGCGTCCTCGCCGTGCGGCAGCGTGCAGGCATGCCACCCGCGCATCCTCGCCGAGGGATGGTCCCTCGCCAGGGAGAGGAAGGCGTCGAGAAAACCTTCCGGCACCTCCCCTTGGGGGAAATCGGCACCCTCGCCGAGCCATCCGACGTTCAGCGCGCGCACGCCGGACGGAACCGTTTCCTCCGCGTATACGTACGCGGACAGATCGCTGTAAATTGCCACGTTCTCTTATCCTATACCGATGACGCTTCTGCAGGCCGCCCAGTGGACGTTGCCCATATTAGGCTGCAACAGTTCGGAGAGGCTGAACGGTCTGGTGACGGTGAGATTCCTGGGGGATCCGAGGATGTTCAGGCCGTCGGGCGGGAAGAGCGTGTAGTTGGGCAGCCGCTCGCCGGGCCCGTAGACCTCGACGGGCGTGGGCGAGCCGGTCTCGATCTTGTTCCCCAGCCGGTCGGAGATCGTCTCACCGTGGTGGCTGTACATGTGGAGGGTCGTGCCCTCGGGGACGGTGACCGGCGTTCCGTCCCCCACCCGTATCCCGCCGTGGCCGCTGTAGACGAACTCGTTGTCCGGGCGTCCGAGCGAGCGCAGATCCTGCATCACACCGTCACTGCCGACGGCGAAACTGGGGGCGGAGGGCCGGTAGTCCTGGATCGGCCCGCAGGGAGCCAGGCCGAGCGGATCGCTCCATGTCAGGGGGTTGTGCACGTATGCGGTGGGGTTGGCCGCGACCTCCAGGCCGAGCGGGTCCACGCTGAGATAGCGCGCCGTTTCCGGGTCGTAGTGCCTGAAGTAGTTGTAGTGGAGCCCGGTTTCCGGGTCAAAGTACTGGCCTGGGAAGCGCAGCAGGGTGTAGGCGGTGCTTCCGGTCGCCCAAGCTGTCGTACCCCACAGGGTGCTGCGCGCACGCCAGGCGATGCCGCCGTGCTCGTCGACCAGTTCGCGCGGGGCGCCGACGAGGTCGGTGACGATCGCGAAGAACCGCGTGTCGACTTCCTCCTGTGGCAGGCCCGCGGCCGTGACGCGTTCTGTCTGGGCCACCGGACGCAGTCCCTGGTGATCCCAGGTGAGCGTCACCGGGCGCGGCACCTCCGAGCCGAGCGTGGTCTGCTCGCAGAGCGTCGTGCCGTCCCACGTGAAGAGGGTCTCCTCGACGACGCTCTCACCGTCCGGGGCGAGCCGCGTCTTCGCCGTGCGGCGCCCCAGTGCGTCGTAGGAATAGCGCCACCGCGTGTTGTCCGGCGTGGTGACGGACGTCAGCCGGTCTTCGGCGTCCCACTCGTACCGCCAGGTCTCCGGTTTGCGGGACAGCCGGGACTTCTGGCGCAGGGTGACGCGTCCCAGGGCGTCGTGCTCGTAACGGACGCGGCCCGCCTGGGTGATACGCGTCCCGGCGTAGGTGCGCGGACCGGTCGCCTCGGAGCCCGGGTGCCCGGCCGGCCAGGAGGCGGACGCCTGGTTTCCTGCCGCGTCATAGGTGTAGGTCTCGGACCAGTTCTGCGCCTGGACGGAGGTGACCCGGCCCGTGGTGTCCAGGTCGAGCCGCGACGGCCCGGTGAGCAGGTCGTCGACGCCGGTCAGATGGCCGTCGGAGCGGTAGGCGTAGGACCGGCGCTGCACGGTGGCGGCATCGGTGGTCGAGGTCACCGACTGGGTCGCAAGCCGCCCCGCTTCGTCGAACTCGTTGGTGAGCGTGACGAAGTCACCGATCCGGCGGGAGAGTTCACGTCCCGCGGCGTCGTAGGAGAAGTCGATGGTCCGCCCGGAGGCGACCATGCGCCGGTGGTTGCCGGCCGCGTCGTACGCCCAGTGCGTCGTCGTCCCGGTCGGGGTGGTCCGGCCGGTGCGACGGCCCAGGCTGTCATACGCGTAGGTGAGGGTCCGACCGTTGACGGTCTCGGACCGGAGGCGACCGTACCGGTCCCGTACCCGGGAAAGGACCGCGTCCGGTCCTTCGGCCCGGGCCAGCTCGTCGGTGAGGTCGTATGCGTAGGTCGTGACCTTGCCGCAGGCCTCCTTGCGGATGACCTGTCCGAGCGCGTTGCGCTGGTAGGTGATGGTCTGACCGAGGCTGTCCGTACGAGAGGTGAGTTGACCTGCCGCGTCGTGGGCGTAGCTGATCCTGCGGTTATCGAAGTCCGACTCCTCGATCAGCCGCCCCACCGGGTCGTAGCGGTAACTCCACCTCAGTCCCTGGGGGTTGATCACCTGCGTCAGTCGCAGCTCGGTGTCGTGGACGAATTCGTGCCGCACGCCATCGGGATCGGTGCGGGCGCTGAGCAGGTCGAAGTCCGTGTATTCGAACCGGGTGACGCCGCCGGTCGCGTCATGGTGGCTGACCCGGTTGCCCTCACCGTCGTAGGTCCACGACTCGGTGGTCCCGTCAGGAGCGCTTCGCCGGGCGAGCCTTCCCTCGACCGTCCACTCCAACCGGGTGACGGCGCCGGTGGGATCGGTGATGGCGGCGGGCCTGCCGAACGCGTCGCGGTCGTAGCGGGTGACGGCGCCGAGCGGGTCGACCACCTCGACGAGCAGGCCCGCCTGGTCGCATCGGACCGCTGTCACGTTGCCGAGCGGGTCGGTCACGGCGGTGAGGTGGCCTGCGGCGTCGCGCGTGTAGTGGGTGACCTGGCCGGCGGGGGTGGCGGACGAGGTGCGATTGCCCCGCTCGTCGTAGGTCTCCCACGTGGAGTTGCCGTCAGGCCTGGTCACCTTGACCGGGCGGTTGCCCTTGTCGTACTCGAAACACGTCCGCCGACCGTCCGGACGTACCACCTCCGAGACGTACCCGCTCCCGGTGTACCGGTACGCGGTGGTGCGGCCGAGGGCGTCGGTCGTGGACAGCAGCCGGCCCTCGCTGTCCCGCTCGTAGCGGGTGACGTTGCCCAGCGGGTCGGTTTCGGCGATCAGGCGGTAGGCGGCGTTGTGGGTGTACGTGCGGCGGTGTCCGAGCGAGTCCGTGAACGTGGTGGTGCGCGTGGTGTCGTCGTAGTCGAGGGTGCTGCTCAGGAAACCGCCGGGGCCGTGGGTCGCCACGCAGCGTCCCCGGGCGTCGTACTGGTAGCGGTAGGTGCTGGCGTTGCGGTCGGTCCACGAGGTGAGCCGCGCCCCGCTGTCGTAGGTGAACCGGTAGGGGACACCGGAGGAGTCGGCGGTCTCCGTGAGGTTTCCGGCGGCGTCGAAGCCGAAGGAGGCGACCAGGACGGACGGCCCACCGGCGGGATCGAGGAGCCGCAGTGCGCAGATGCGACCGTCCTGGCTGTCCAGGGCGACGCGGTAGCCGCCGCTGTGGCGGACCTCGGTCGGGATTCCGTGGGCGTCGTGACTGATCTCGTAGCCGTTGCCGTTGGCATCCCTGACCTCGGTGAGGGGCAGGAGCGTGCCGCCGCCCGGTGCGGCAAGCGCGTCGGAGACGGCGGCGAAGTGCTGGACGCGGCCGGTGCCGGGGTCGGTGATGCACAGCGGTGATCCTGGGGTGCCGTCCCACAGGAGGGGCCAGCGGGGACCACGGACGGGCAGCGCGGGAACGCCGGCCTGCGGCACCGGGTAGAGCAGGATGAGCCCGTCCTGACCGACGAACGCCACCCCGTTGTCGTCGAGTTCGAGGCGCTGGTCGAGGGTGGAGGCCCAGGAGCGGCCGAAGAGGCGGCCGACCTGGTACGAGGACAGGTGAGTGCGCGTCAGTACCAGCGGGACCGTGCCCGCCAGGGCGATGTCGGTCTGCGACAGGACCATGTCACCGGTGGCGACGTCGATCGGGTCGGAGACGGTCTTCTTCGCCGCGTTCTCGATGGCCGTCTTGGCGGGATCCGCCGCGGCAGCGGTCGCGGCGTTCTTGGCTGCCCCTTCTCCGGCGTCCTTGGCCGCGTTCTTGGCGGCACTCTCCGCCGCCGCCTTGGCTGCGGTCCCGCCGCCGTCGGTGGCGATGGTGAGCAGGATGTTGCCGATGAGGCGTCCGCCGGCCTCGGAGCCGTCGGAGCCCCAGCCGGTGCCGAGGACGGCGGCGGGGAGGCGCTCGGGATGCTGGGTCATGTCGACCAGGCCCGCAGCGGTGGCGTTGAGGTGCGTCAGGTACTGCGCCGGGTGGGTCATGTTGTACGGGTCGTACGGATTCAGGCCGCGGGCGAACTTGAGGATGTCGGTGCCCGATCGGACGAGGCCGCCGACGAAGTGCTCGCCCGCGATGGGCAATGCCTTGCCGACGTCGCCGAAGTCGTTCTGCATCCGGTCGGTGAACTCTGGTTTGGGCGGGGCGAGTTCGGTCGCTGTCCTGACCGCCGCCTCGGCGTGGCTCGCGGCGGTGTCGCGTTGCTTGCGGGCGGCGTCGAGGATGTCCTTCGCCGCCTGCTTGTCGTGCGCGCCGGGGTCGGAGAAGGCGGGTGGCGCGGTCGGCATCGCGCCGGGGTCCTCACCGCCGTCGACCTTGTCGTTGTATGCCTTGACGTCGTCCTGGTACCGGTCGATGGTCGCGTTGTACGCCTGCGCGGCCGACTTGCGCGCAGCCACACCCTGCTTCCACAGGCGTACTGCTTCCTCGGCCTGGCCGCGCGCCCATACCAGCGTCTCGGCATACGACTCCAGGGCCAGGCCGGCGTCCGCGCAGGCGGTGGCGGCGCGGGCCCATTTCGCGGGCTGCGCGGTGAACGTGGCCCGGAATGCCTCGGCACCCAGGCCGTCCCAGTCGCCGGGATCAAGGTGCGACAGGCCCGTGTGGCCGGAGTCGAAGGCCACCGCGAACTTCGCCAGGTGCGTGACCACCTTGCGGATCTTGTCCGGGTCGCCGTGCAGCAGCTCCTTCGGGTCATCGGTCTGCCCGAGCTGCTGCTCGGCGACGTGCGCGCCGAGGTGGTCGGCGATGTGATCGCCCTTGTCCTCCACCCAGTCCGCGGCGTCGTCCAGCCCGACGTGGTCCAGGCCGTCCCCGACGATGTGCGCACCGTCGTCGACGAGTTCGCCGGCCTTCTTCTTGACCTTGTCGACGCCGTGCTCGATCCCGTCCCCGACCTTGTTGACGAACGACTTGAAGCCCATCCGTCCGACCCCCCAAGGCAGTACGACAGTCCGCCAAACCTAACAATCCGTCGCGGTCACGTCACCCTCGCAACCAGAGCAGGGGCCGCTCGCGGAACAGCCTCCAGCAACGCATCACGACCGAGCGGCGGGAAGGTCGGTGAGTCCGAGCGCCAATCCCCGTCACCGGCCGGCCCCGCGGCACGTGAGCACTGTCCACAACCTCCCCGGACAGAGCACCTAGGCCGTTTCGTTCGGATCATCTGATCGTTGTTCTGAGTGTGCCGTTGAGTGACGCGCAGTGGGCGCGGATCGAGCCGTTGTTGCCGGACCGGACGCCCAGGCGGGGTGGGCGGTGGCGGGACCACCGTGGGGTGATCGATGCGATCGCCTGGAAGTTCCAGACCGGATCGCAGTGGGTCCATCTGCCGGAGAGGTACGGGAACTGGCGCGGGGTCTACAGCCGACTGCGGATGTGGGCCGCTGATGGCACGTGGGAGCGGGTCCTCACCGCGTTGATGGCCCAGGTCGGCGAGCCGGCAGATCATGCCATCGGACGGTCCCGCGGGGTCTGAGCACCAAGGTGCACCTCGCCGCCGACGACCGGTGCAGGCCGATGGCCTTCGTCCTCACCGCAGGGCAGGCCGGAGACACACCGGCCTCCCCCGACGTGATGGCCGCCCTGCGCGTTCCCCGGCCGCGAGGACGACCCCGCACCAGACCGGACGTGGTCCTGGCCGACAAAGCCTACTCCTCACGCGCCATCCGCGAGCACCTGCGCCGACGCGGCATTCGCTCCCAGCGTCGCAGTCTGCCGATGGCCGGGTTCCGTAACGAGGCCATCGCCCGCGGTGCGCTGCCGGTGTGGACGGTGAAGGAGTCCTCGGCGAAGACCACGTCTCGGACGTGGTGGCTGGAGTTTTCGACTGCCCAGTGCCCGCGGACGTATCTTCCCAGGTCACCAGGGCTGGCCTGGTGGGTGTCGAGGCTGGTGTCGGCGTAGACGGTCTCGCGGGTCTGCCGCTTTCCGGACTCCTGGCAGCGTCGGTGGATGCGACGGTGGGGGCGTGGGTGACGGCGGACAGCAGGTGCCGGTGGCGCTGCTGTTGGTGCGCGGAGCCGGGCAGCGCCTTGCCGGCCGCTGCGATCGCCGGCCGCGGCGGCGGGCCGGTGTCGCCAGCAGCGATGTGGTGGTGTGCAGCCGGATGGGCGCCGGGCGCGGCATCCAGGGCATTGCCGTCGAGGGCGGACAGGAGCCGGGTGAGGGTCGCATGGGAAGTGGCGTGTCGACGCCCGAGCACGTGGCGGCATCGCCGAGTGGGGACAGCGCGCCACCACCACGGCCCGGTTTCACCAGGGCGACAGGGATCGGGGAGGATGGAGCGGCAGGCACAGGACCTCGATGTGATCAGCTGGCGTAGACACCCTGATGACCACCGACCCCGTGCCTGTGCTGTTCCCGCGTCGACTCCCTCTCCGCGCGGACGGTCTACGCGATCTCGGAACTTGCAACCGCCCTGGCTCGTGACGGCCCCCGGGGGAGCGCGCAGCGCCGTGGCGCGTGAGAGGGGCGTGAGGTTCCATTGCCGTGGCCGGGCAGCAGCGCCTCACGCCCCTCAGGGGCGGTCCCGGATCAGTCCATGGCGTTGGCCGTGACGTCGTTCGGGTTGTTGAGGTTGCCGGTCAGCGGCAGGTTGCGCGAGCTGTCGCCGACCAGGATCTGGTAGTTGCCCGCCGAGGCGATCCAGTTGCCCGACGCGGTGTCCCAGTGCGCGAGGTCGTGCGCGGTCACCGTGAACGTGACCGTGCCGGACGCACCGGGGTTCAGCGTGATCCGCTGGAAGCCCTTGAGCTGGTGCGGCGGCTCGCCGGCCGGGGCCGGATCACCGACGTACAGCTGGGCCACCTCGGTCCCTGCCCGGCTTCCGGTGTTGGTGACGGTGGCCGTCACCGTCGCCTGACCGTTGCTCAGCGCCCCGACCTTGAGGTTGCCGAACGAGAAGCCGGTGTAGGACAGGCCGAAGCCGAACGGGAACAGCGGCGTGACGTTCTTCGCGTCGTACCAGCGGTACCCGATGTCCAGCCCTTCCGAGTACTGGACGGTGCCGTTGACACCCGGCCACTGCGCGGCCGTGCTCGCCGGCACCTGCGCGAGCGAGGCCGGGAAGGTGATCGGCAGGTGCCCGGAGGGGTTCACGTCGCCGAACAGCAGCGCAGCGATCGCCTGGCCGAACTCCTGTCCCTGGTAGAAGGTCTCGAACACACCCGCGACCTGGTTCAGCCACGGCATCATGATCGCCGAGTTGTCGCTGAGCACCACGATCGTGTGGGGGTTGGCCGCGGCGACCGCGGAGATCAGCGCGTCCTGGTTGTTCGGCAGGTTGAGCGTGGGGTTGTCGGACTCCTCGTGGCCGTAGTTGTCGGCCGCGAAGACGATCGCGACGTTCGAGGACTTCGCCAGCGCGACCGCGCTGCTCTGGTCGGTCCCGTCGTCGTAGGCGACCTTGACGTTGGTGCCGGCGGTGCGTTGCTGGATCCCGTACAGCGGGTTGTAGGTGCCGGTGCTGGTGGCGGTGCCGCTGCCGCCGCCGGCGGTGATCACGCCGGCGCCGGCGTTGGTGCCGATGACCGCGACGGACTCGCCGCCGTTCGGGCTGAGCGGCAGCACGCCGTTGTTCTTCAGCAGGACCGAGCCCTCCTCGTCACCGCGCAGCGCGACCGCGCGGTGTTCGGGCGTGGCCACGATGGCGGTGGTGGAGCCGCTGGGCGCCTTGTCGAACATGCCGAAGCGGAACATCTGGGTCAGCACCCGGGACACCATGGCGTCGAAGGTCGCCTGGGTGACCTGGCCCGCGGCGACGGCCTGCTCCAGATCGGTGCCGAAGAACCCGCCGAACGGCATCTCGATCGTCTCGCCGGCATTGGCCGAGGGCGCGGTGGAGTGGATGCCGCCCCAGTCCGAGCAGATGAAGCCCTGGAACCCGGCCTGCTGGTACATCGGCACGTTCTCGATCTGCGGGTTCTGGCAGGAGTAGGCGCCGTTCACCATGCTGTAGCCGCACATCAGCGCCGCCGCGCCGCCCTTCTCGATGGCGGTCTGGAAGCCGGGCAGGTAGATCTCCTGCAGGGTGCGGCCGTCCACGATCTCGTTCCCGGGCGCCGACGGCTGCTCGATGTTGTACGCGGCTGCGTGCTTGACCATGGCCATCACGCCCTGGCTCTGCATGCCCTGGACGTCGGCGCTCACGATCTCGCCGGTGAGGTACGGGTCCTCGCCGAAGGTCTCATAGGACCGGCCCCAGCGCGGGTCGCGCACCATGTTGATCGTCGGGCCGAGCGAGACGTTGACGCCCTTGCCTGCGAACTCCTGGCCCACCGCGACGCCGAAGTCGTGCTCGTAGGCGGGGTCGAAGGTGGCCGCGGAGGTCTCGCCGTCGGGGAACTGGGTGACGCCCGCCAGGCCGTCGCCCACGCCGGTCGGCCCGTCTTCCAGGTTGACGTCCGGGATGCAGAGCGCGGGCTGGCCGGCGATCTGCCCGATGTAGACGTTCGAGCCGTCGCCGTGCAGCATCCCGGCCTTTTGGTCCTGCGTCATTGCGCCCATCAGCTGGGCGACGCGGGTCGAGACGGCCACGTTGGGCTCGTTGATCCATGGGCAGTTGCCCGGTGCGGGCTGCGGCGGGGGCGGCGGGATGGTGACGGTCTGGTTCCCGACCGTGTAGACGGAGAACTCCCACAGCGAGTAGCCGTAGCCCGTGCCGCGGGCCGTGCCGTACATCCGCACGTAGCGGCCGGTCCCGGTGACGTTGAGGGTCTGGGTGCCGCCGGTTCCGGTGGTGGTGGAGTAGATCGTGGTCCAGTTGGTGTTGTCCGTCGAGGTCTGCAGCTGGAAACCGGAGGCGTAGGCGTTCTCCCACTGGAGCACCACCTGGCACACCGACAGGCTGCCACCGAGGTCCACCTCGATCCACTGCGGGTCGGCGATCGCACTCGACCAGCGGGTCAGGGTGCTGCCGTCGGTGGCGTAGAACGGGTCGTAGGCCGGGTTGGCGTCCTGGACCGACGAGGCCGTGGCGGGGTGGCCGAGGGCCGCGTTGGTGGTGCCGCAACCGCCGGTGGGCGGCGGTGTGCTGCCTCCGGTCCCGCCGGTTCCGCCGGTTCCGCCGGTGAAGACCTGGAACTCCCAGAGCGAGTAGCCGTAGCCCGTGCCCCGGGCGGTGCCGTACATCCGGATGTAGCGGCCGGTGCCCGAGATGTTGAGGGTCTGGGTGCCGCCGGTTCCGGTGGTGGTGGAGTAGATCGTGGTCCAGTTGGTGTTGTCCGTCGAGGTCTGCAGCTGGAAACCGGTGGCGTAGGCGGCCTCCCAGCTGAGGGCGGCCTTACAGATCGTCAGGGTGGAACCCAGGTCGACCTCGAGCCACTGCGGGTCGGCGGCGGCGCTCGACCAGCGGGTGCCGGTGTTGCCGTCCACCGCCGCGGCGGCGGGAGTGCCGGCGTTCTCGGTGGAGGAGGCGGTCGCCGGCTGGTTCAGCGCCGCGTTCTGCGTGCCGCAGGTCGTTCCGCCCCCATCGGTCCCCAGGGTGCCGAAGACCTGGAACTCCCAGAGCGAGTAGCCGTAGCCCGTGCCGCGGGCGGTGCCGTACATCCGGATGTAGCGGCCGGTCCCGGTGACGTTGAGGGTCTGGGTGCCGCCGGTTCCGGTGGTGGTCGAGTAGGCCGGGGTCCAGGTCGACCCGTCGGCCGAGACCTGGATCTGGTACGCCTTGGCGTAGGCGGTCTCCCACTGGAGCACCACCTGACTGATCGTCGCGGTCGAGCCCAGGTCCACCTGCAGCCACTGCGGGTCGCTCCAGGCGCTCTCCCAGCGGGTGCCGGTGTTGCCGTCCACCGCGTTGGCGGCGGCGTTGCCGGCGTTTACCGAGGAGGCCGTGACGGCCTTGCCCTGCGAGAGCAGCGTGGGGGCCGCGTTCGCGGTGGTCGCGCCGGAGACGAGCAGAGCGGTGATCAGCGCCAGGACGGCGAGGGCCGCCGTCCAGAGGGTTCTGCCGGTCTTCCGGGGTACGGGAGCGAACCCCGGAGGACGGTGGGGGCGGCCTTGCGTTCGTGTGTACACGGCTCTCCTATGGCTGCTGCTGGTCGGGGTGGGGGGTCCGGCGTCCGCTCAGTGAAGGCGGCCTGCCCGGCCGCTGGGCGTCATGCGCAGCTGCCCGCTGTCCCGCCGGGTGCCGTGCACGCGGACAGTGCGCCCGGAAGCGTTTACGGGAAGCGTCTGGGCGCCACCGGTCCCGGTTGTCGCGGAGTGGACGTCAGTCCGGGTCGCGCCGTCGTCCGGGGTCTGGATCGTGATACCGCCGACCGCGGCACGCAGGAGGCAGGTCGGTGCGGCCACGGCCGCCGCGGCGGCACGGGACATCGGCGTTCCCATCGACTCTCCTGACGGAGGAGTGGGGCATGGACGGGTGCTCGGGGAGAGCGCTCTCCCAAAGCTGCTGCGCGATCGTGGGCCCGAGGAGAACGCTGTGTCAAGAGATGTGACGCTGCGAGTGCCGGCGAGTTGGCCCCGGGGAGGGCGGGCCCGCGGGGCCGCCCGCTACCGTGACCGGTGGCACGGTGACATCGGTGACGTGCAGGTGCACGACCGGGTCGTCGTGCCCGGCGAGGTCGCCGAACTGCCCCGGTGCCTACCGGTCGGCGGCGCCCATCTGCCGTCGGACGTACCGTGAAGAGGCGGGCGGGGTGGCTGGGGCGAGCGCGGAGGTGGGGGTCTTCGGGAGGCGGGCGTCGACTCCCGTGCGGAACTGGCCGGCCGACTGGCGGATCAGGGTGGCCTTCCCGGAGTCCTCGGGCACACCGTTGTAGCACTGGTTGCCGTAGCCGCGGGGAGCCGAGGTGCTGGTTGCGCCGAAGCCGTTGAAGCACACCTGGAAGTCGGTGCCGGGGGTGAGGTCGGCGACCGCGTACTCGCCGTTGCTGTCGGTGGTCGTGTGGAGGTCCTCGTAGGCGTACCCGCCCGGGTCGGCGCCGGAGACGCCTTCGACGTCGACCAGGACGCCGGCCAGCGGGGCGCCGGAGGTGTCGGTCACCCGGCCGGACAGCGCCGCGCCGCGGCCGACCTGGCCGTTGAAGCCGCGGTCGGTCTCCCGCGGCGTCACCCGCAACGACCAGGCCGGGTCCGACAGGGGGTGGCCGCCGTAGCAGTTCGCGGCGAATCCGGTGCCGTCCGGGTATTCGGCGGGGGCCGAGCCCAGGAAGCACAGCGGGAACTCCCCTTGGGGGATGCCCTTGATGAGGTACGTGCCGTCGGAGTGGGTCCAGTCGCCCGCGTCGCGGTGCGGCATCAGGCCGCCTCCGCCGTCCCACGCGAGCACCCAGACGTCGCCGTAGCCGAGCGGCAGGCCGCCGGGGCCGGTGACCTTGCCGCTGATCGCCCCGCCGGCGGCCACCACCGCGCTGATGCCCGCGGTCGTGCCGCCCGCGGTGACCGGCACCTGGTACGAGCCGCCGTGGTCGCCGTAGCACTGGAAGACGTAGCCGGTGGTGTCGGAGATGCCGCCGGTGGCGTCGGTCGGGGTGAAGCAGACGCCGTACGAGTCGCCGGGCTGCACGCCGGTGAAGGTGTACGTGCCGCCCGCCGCGGTGGTCGCCGCGTCGACGACCGGGGCGCCCCCGCAGCTGCACTGGAGGAGTTCCACCTCGACGCCGGCCAGCGGGTGGCCCTGCGTGTCGGTGACCCGGCCGGTGACCGTGCCGGTCGTCGGGGCGGTGCCGCCGGCGTACACGGTGAGGGTGCCTGCCGCCTGCACGGTGTGGCCGTGGGTGTCGGTGAAGCGCAGCGTGAACGGGGACGTGCCCGCGGTGGCCGGCGTCCCGGAGACGGTGTAGCCGGACAGCGTCAGCCCGGCGGGCAGCGCGCCGCCGGCCAGCGCCCAGCTGCCGGCCCGGTGGTCGGCGGTGGTCAGCTGCGCGCTGTAGGGGTGCCCGGTGGTGGCGTCCGGCAGCCGGGTGGTGGTGATGACCGGCGGCGAGCCGGTCGGGCCGGCCGCGGCCCGGGCCAGCGTCAGGTCGAGGATGCCGAAGCGGGCGCTGGCGTCCACGTCGAGGAAGAGCACGCTGATGTGCAGCGCGGCCTCGGCGGTGAGCGAGAAGCCGAGGGTCCACCAGGGGTCGTCGGCCGGGTCGGCGTTCAGCGACAGCGTCCCGGTGACCGACGCCTCGGGTCCGGCGATCCCGTAGAGCTTTCCTTCGAGGTCGCCGGTCAGCGAGAGCGAGGCGTCGGCCCGGGCGGCGCCGGCCGCCGGACCGGTGTGGGACGTCGTGTGGGTGACGCCGGAGTACGGGCTCACCGAGCCGTTGGCGTACTGGATCCCGGCCCGCGCGGTGAGGGTCTGGCTGACGGACGTGCTGAGCTGGGCGGAGCCGCCGGCCTTGCCGGTCATCGTGACCGTGAAGACCGGGACGATCACCACCGGGACGCCGCCGACGGCGAACTCCACCGGCCGGAAGGTGTACGTGGCGAGCTTCGCGCTCCAGGTGCAGGCGACCTTGCCGCCGAAGGCGACGGACAGGCTCGTCGACTCGCCGATTTCGGCGCCCGCCTTCGCGGTGACCGTGGGCCGGAAGCCGGAGTGGCCGATGGCCGCTTCGAAGACCAGGGTCGGGGTGAAGGCGGCGGTGACGGAGACGGTGGAGCCGGTGTCGCCGTCGCAGTGTTGTGTCCCCGCGGTGCTGATCGCGCGGGACGCGATGTGCCCGGTGGCCCGCGCCCGCAACTGGGCCGGGTCGAGGGGAGCCGGGTCGGTGGGGGCGGTGGCGGCCGTGGGGGCGGTGGGGGCCGTGGCGGGACCGGGGCCGGTCGTGCCCGGGGCGTGGGGTACGACCGCGGGGCCGGCGCTGTCGGCGCTCACCACGTCGTCCGCCCCGAGCGGCGCGGACAGGGCGATGTCGCTGTCGCCCAGCGCCTGCTGGAGGCCGGCCGGCCGTACCGCCGCGACCGTGCCGCCGCCCGCGTCGGTGCTGACGGCGGTGACCTCGGCCAGCAGGCCCTGCGGGGTGGCCGGGGTGACCCCGGAGGCGATGACCTGCCCGACGCGCGGGGCGGTGGCGCCGGGCGCGACGGTGATCTGCTCGGGGCCGTCGGGCCCGGTGGACACCGCCGTGATCGCCCCGTCCGGCGCGGTCACCGTGGAGGCAGGGGTGTGCACGTCACCGATGAAGTAGCCGGACAGGTCCACCACGACGGCCACGTCACCGGCGTGGTTGTAGACGTCCACCGCACCGTCGACGCCCAGCCCCGGCAGCGCGAGGTTGGGCACCGCGCCGTGCGGCGGGGCGTTGAGGTCGGACGTCGGGGGCAGCGCGGCCAGCGACGGGTACACCGACAGGAAGGTGTGGGACGCCCCCGCGACGGTGGTCACCGTCAGCACCGCGGCGGTCGGCGGGGTGTCGGTGCCGGCCGGCGGCACTCCGTCCTCGCCCGCCACCTGCACCGGCAGCACGCCGTTCGCGCCGAGCGGCGCCTTGGGGGCGCCGGCGCCGGTACGCGTGTCGACCAGCCGGTGCGGGGTGACGGCGACGAAGTAGGAGCCGCCGGCGGACGGGTCGGACCCGTCGGTGTACCAGCCGGTGACGTCCGCGACGATCTGGGTGGTGCCCGCGTGGTTGAAGAAGGACACCTTGCCGCCGGCGCCGACGGGTACGACGACCCGGTTGGCGAGCGTGGCGCCCGGAGCGAAGTTCAGCGACGAAGTGGCCGGGCGCGGCTTGCCGGTCGGGTAGACGGTGACGTAGCCGTTCGCGGTGGGGCCGGTGACGGTGGTGTTGAGCACCACGGCCGACACGCCCGACACGGGCACCGGCCCCTCCCCCGTCACCTGGAGGTCGACGGTGCCGCCGCCCTTCGGGGTCGATCCGCCCAGGTCGCTGCGGGTGTCGAGCAGGCGGGACGGGGACAGGGCGTGGAAGCGGCCGGTCGCGGGGGAGGCCGCGGCGGCTGTCGTCCAGTAGCCGGACACGTCGGCGATCAGCTGCGTGGAGCCGGTGGCGGCCAGCTGGACCGCGCCGCCGGCGCCCACCGGGACCACCACGGCGTTGGAGACCGTCTCACCCCGGACGTAGTTGACGTTCGACGCGTTCGGCTTGGGCTCACCCGCCGGGTAGGCGGTGACGAAGCCGGTCGCCGTGGGCGCGGTGACGGTGACGTTGAGCGCGACGGCGGACACCCCGGTGGCGGGGACGCCGCCGCGGCCCGTCACGGCGAGGATCACCGAGGTCGTCGGTCCCTTCGGGGCGCCGAGCGCGCTGCGGGTGTCCAGCAGCCGGGCGGGCGTCAGGCCGGTGAAGGAGCCGCCGGGCGCCGTCGTCCGTACGGTTCCGGGTGCGGTGACGGCCGCTCCGGTGCCGGCCGCCGTCTGCGCGGCGACGGAGACGGTGTAGGCCAGCCCCGGCTGGAGGTCGGTGAGCACCGCGGAGGTCGCGCCGGGCGGTACGGTGCTGCCGGCCGACTTGGGCGAGGTCGTCACGGTGTAACCGGTGACCCCGGCGGTGTCGCCGTCCTGCCAGGTGACGGCGACGTTCAGGCCCTGCACGACCGCGGTCACCGACACCGGGTCGGCCGAGGCGGCGTGCGCGGCCGGCGGCTGCGCGACGAGGCCGGCCAGCAGCACGGAAAGCACCGCGAATCCGAGCGTGAATCTGCGCACCCGTTCCTCCCCCTACCCCCGGCCCCCGAGTGCCGCACGGCGTCGGCACGGGGGCGTCTGCCGCGGCTGAAAGGTCGGCAGAGGCCACAATGTAGCGGGGATAAAAGGGATTTGGGCAGCTTCGAGGATAATCGGACCGCGCGCCCGGCCGGAGCCCGGCCGGAGCCCGACTGCATCCCGTCCGAATCGCGTCCGGATCGCGTCCGGATCCCGTCCGGGGCGGATCGACGTGATTCCAGGTTTGGTTCCCGGGCGGCGGCGCCCACCAGCGCGATCAGTTCATCGTGCATCTGTATGCACAACCGCCCCGTACATGGCTTTCGGACAGTTCAGTTGCGTCCGTTGACCCGTGTGAGGCCCGGGGTCTACGTTCCAGACCGGCAGGCGTTAGCTGAGATGAATGGCTTCCGGAGCTTGATCAGCCTGTGTGAGTCCAGGTGGTCCTGGTCCGCGGAGCCGCGCATCCGCGCTGCGTTGATCTGCTCTTCGGACGACCGGGACGACTTGTCGCGAGGGGGTGAACCGATGAAGAAGATCGTGATCCGCAAGCCGGGCGCCGTGCGCCTGACCAGCGTCGCGGCTGCGCTCTACGGCAGCTGCGGGGGCAACCAGGGCTGAGACGACGCGGTTGCGTCGTAGCCGCCGGTTGCGGCACCGACCGGCCGACCTCGCGAAGGGGGTGAATCGATGAAGAAGATCGTGATCCGCAAGCCGGGCGCCGTGCGCCTGACGAGCGTCGCGGCTGCGCTGTACGGCAGCTGCGGGGGCAACACCAACAACGGCCCGTTCTAGTACGACGCGAGAGCGGTCCCGGCTCCCGCGGTACGCGCGCGGCGAGCCCGCGTCGCCGGCCACCCCGCAGCAGTCGCGCCGGGTGGCCGGCCACCTGACAGTGCACAGCCGAGAGGTGTCGAGGAGCAGTGGCATGCCCACCATCGCAGCGGACGACGGCGACGCCGCCACCGGGCCGGCGCCCGCGCAGCTCGACCCGGACGCCCGGATCAGGCTGCTGCCGCTGACGTACCTGACCGAGGGCGACGAGGTGACCGTCGGCTGCGCCGCCACGAACTCCTACGCGGTGCTGCCGGAGGACGGCGCCGGGCTGTTGCGCAGGCTCGGCGAGGGCGGCACGCTGGGCGAGGCGGCGGACTGGTACCGGGAGACGTACGGCGAAACGGTCGACCTCGCCGAATTCCTCGAAGCGATCGTCGACCTGGGCTTCGTCGACACCGCCGGCCCCACCGCCGAGGACACCGCCGGCCGGACCGCCGGCCGCCCTCCGGCCGCGCCCCCGCCGGTGCGCTGGGCGCGCCTGGGCCGGATCGTCTTCTCCCCGCTGTCCGGGCTGTGCTTCCTGGCGCTGGCCGCGCTGACCGCCGCGCTGATGGTCCGCCACCGGGACCTGGTGCCGGGCAACCACGACCTCTTCTTCACCCGCTACATGACGGTGATGGAACTGGTCACCTTCCTGGGCCAGTTCCCGCTGCTCCTGCTGCACGAGTCGTTCCACGCGCTGGCCGGCCGCCGCCTCGGACTGGCCTCCCGGCTGTCGGTCGGACGGCGGCTGTACTACGTGGTGTTCCTGACCGAGATGGACGGACTGGTCACCGTTCCACGCCGCAAGCGCTACCTGCCGATGCTCGCCGGCATGACCGCCGACGTCCTGGTCATCATGGTCCTCACCGTGTGCGCCGACGCGACCCGGCGGGCGGACGGCAGCCTCAGCCTCACCGGCGGCATCCTGCTGGCCCTGTCGTACACCACGGTGCTGCGGCTGCTCTGGCAGTTCTTCTTCTACATCGAGACGGACCTCTACTACGTGTTCGTCACCGTGCTCGGCTGCGTCGACCTGCAGGGGGCCGCACGCGCGGTGCTGCGCAACCGCTGGTACCGGCTGCGCCGCACGCCGCAGCGGATGACCGACCCGGCGGTGTGGCATCCGCGCGACCGGTCGGTGGCCCGCTGGTACTCCTGGCTGCTGCTGGCCGGGTGGACGTTCTCGTTCGCCTCGCTGGGCCTGATCATCATCCCGGTCGCGGTCCGGGTGTTCTCCAAGGTCGGCGGCCGTCTGGACGATCCGGGCGCGCAGAGCGTCAGCGGGCTTCTCGACAGCGCGGTGTTCCTCTCCCTCAATCTCGCGCAGCTCTGCTTCGCCCTCTGGCTGGCGGTCCGGGCACAGCGCAGCCGTCGCGCCGCCCGTACGGCCGCCACTGCCGGTGCCACCGCCGGCACCGCCGCCACTGCCACGACCTTGTCCTGACTGGAGGAATCGCATGTCCGGGGAATCGCAGCACTGGTGGATCCACGGGCCGGACGGCCTGGCCGGCCCGGCTGCCCCGTCCGCGCCGGTCACGCCGGGTACGCCGGTGGCGCCGGCTTCGCCGGCCGACTGGTCGCTCGTGGCTCCCGGACGGCCGGACCTGCCGGCGCCGCTGCTGCCGCCCATCCATGCGCACCGGCGCCTGCGCGGCCCGTACACCGCCACCGGCACCCTGTTCCGGGAGCTCTACCCGCGGGTGGCCGAGGCGGCTGCTGACGTGGTGGCCGCGCACGACGTGGAGCTGCTGACCGTCGCGCCCGAGCTGCGCGCGACGGTGCGGGCCACCCGGGAGACGCTCACGTCCCTGGCCGTTCCGGTCGAACGCACCAGGTTCTACTCCCGGTTGCGCACCCTGCGCATCGCCCACGGGCTGACCGAGTGCCTGCGGGACATGGTCGGCGCCGTCGCCGAGGGACCGGTGTCGCTGTGGTTCGACGCGGTGGACGAGGCCGACAGCCTGGACCGGGAGTTCCTCGGCGTCCTCGTACGCCGGCTGGACCCGGCGCGCATCACCCTGGTCGTCACCACGCGCGGCGACCTCCCGGAGGACGGCGACCTGCCCGCGATGCTGGCACGGTACGCGACCCGGGTCGAGGCGGCACCACTGGCCCTACTGGCGCCGCCCGCACCGCCGCAGAGCACGCCCACGCCTTCCGGTTGCGGTGACGACGACCACCGCACCTCGTCCGCCCGCCGCCACGTCGCCGCCGAGTGCCTCAGCGGTGACCCGGAGCTGCTGGCCGCCTACGAAAGCCTCCCGGAGGCCGAGCGCCGCGCCCTGCACGACGAGCGCGCCGACGCACTCGAAGCCCTGGACATGGAGTCGCTGCGCCTCGGCGCCATCCCCTACCACCGCGAACGCGGCGCGCACCCGGCCACGTCGGGTGCCAAGGCGCTCGAACACGCCCTGAACTACTGCATCGACCTCGGCTTCTACGAGGCCACCGTCGACTACGGCAAGCGCGGCAGGGCGCTGATCGACTGGGAGCAGTCGTTCGAGCAGTGGTGGGCGTTCACCACCAAGATGACCACATCGCTCGCCGCCCTGGGCCGGCCGGTCGAGGCCGAGGCGCTTTACGACGAGGCGCGGGCGTTCACCGCGTCGCCGTACATCCACATGCAGGCGGCCTACGCCACCGCGATGCTCTACACCCGCCACCACGAGGACGACCGCAAGGACCACCGCCGCGCGATGGCCTGGATCAACGAGGCCATCGCGATCGCCGAGCTGCTGCCCGACCCGAAGGACCGGGCGTTCAACACGGTCTTCCACAAGAACGGCCGGGCGCTGATCGAGAACCACCTGGCCCACCCGGACCAGGCGCTGCGGCTGGTCGCCGAGGGCCTGGAACGCCTCGACGGCGACCTGGACGCGGACGAGCACCGGCTGCACCGGTCCGTACTGCGCTACAACCGCGCGCAGGTGCTCAACGCCCTCGGCCGGCTCGACGAAGCACTCGCGGACTTCCGGGCGGTCGTCGAGGCGGACCCCAACTACGCGGAATACCACTTCGACATGGCTGCGGTGCTGCGCAAGCTCGGCCGCACCGACGAGGCGCTGTCGGAGTACGACGCGGCGATCCGCCTCTCCCCGCCCTTCCCCGAGGTCTACTACAACCGCGGCGACCTGCGCGCGCTGACGGGCGACATACCCGGCGCCGTCGCGGACTTCGCCTACGTCATCGAGATCGAGCCCACGTTCGTGGACGCCTACGTCAACCTCGCCGGCCTGCTGGTCGAGGAGGGCGAACTCGCCCAGGCCGGCGCCCTCGTCGAGGCCGCGCTGGAACTGGCGCCCGACCATGCGCACCTGCACGGCCTGCGTGGCCGCCTGGCACACGAGTCGGGCGACCCGGACACGGCCCGTACCGCGCTCGACACCGCCATCGGCCTGGACGGGACGATGGCCGAAGCGTGGGCGACCCGGGCGGCGGTGAACTACGACCAGGGCGACCTGCCCGCCGCGCTGGCCGACCTGGACCGCGCGATAGCGATCAGGCCCGACCCGGCGATGCTCTTCAACCGCGGCTCGGTCAACGAGGCGCTGGGCAACTGGCAGGCGGCCATCGCCGACTTCGACCAAGTCCTGGCCATCGACCCGGAAGAACCCGACTCCCTCCTCCACCGCGCAGCCTGCCACAACCACATCCTCGACCCCCACTGACACCCCCCTGCCCCCGCCGGCCCTGCCCCGGGGCCGGCGGCACCCCGGTCCTCGTTCACCACTGCAACGGAGCTGTCGCACCGCATTCCACAAAGTGTCAGGTCAGCGGCGTCTCGCCCCCTTCGGGGGGTACAGCACGAACTCGGGTTTCTCACTGGGAAAGTTACGGGGGAAGATCGGCATGTGGGAACGCTTGGACAGCGTATCCAGCAGGAAAGCGACAAGCCCTCCCCCGAAAGTCGGCCAGTCGGTACCGCGCGCTGCGTTGGCGGTGATCGTCCAGTCCTGCGGTCGTGCGGCGGACGACTCCCTGAGCCAGTAGACGGTGTCGCCGTTGTCCGTCTTGGCCGCGGGCAGCAGTGCGTCCGGCGCGTAGGGCATCTCCTCGCCACCGGCGCGCAGCTGTTCGAGGATTTCGGCGGATCGGGTCGCGGACGGCTCGATCAGGATCGGCCCAAAATCGCAGACGGGCTGGAGCACGTGCAGGAAGTTGTCGAACGAACCGGGACCGTAACGTCCGACGAGCGCCTTGTAGTCGTCCGGGAGTTCCGTTCCCAGTCGTTCCTCAAGATCCCGCCAGCCCGTCCACGGCACGACATCGTCAGGGGGTGGAACGAGCCGAACGAGTTCATCCAATTCCGTCATCATGTGCCCTAGTTGTCGATTCCGAACATTCCTGCTGGATTCTCCAGCTCTCTCCGCAGACTGAAACCCCTGTTCCCGTACGCCTCGATCAGCAGCTTCATCGGGGCCATGTCCGATCCGCCCCTCGCGTAGATGGCACGGACGGTGTACTGAACGACCTCTCCCTTTTTGACCGCGGCGAAGATCCGCCCCTCGACCTCATCACGCATGATCGGGGTGTTCGTCGGATCCTGGGTCAGGGTGACCAGGTTTTCTTCCAGGTCCCCGTCTCCCCCGAGACGATCGGCAAGCAGGTGTCCCCGCCCCTCGTTGTAAAGGGTTCCGTGTCCGTTCCACCCGGAGGGATTGACGCTCCTGTTGGCGGGTGTCCCCTTCTTCAACATGCTCTTCCTGATCGTGGCCGACACACCTGTTGCCCGTCCGTCGTCATCCAGGCCGTGGTAGCGGACGGAACCGTCGTAGTCATAGGTGTCAGGTCCGCAGTTGTGCACCAGGACCGGTGTGGAGCCGGCTTCCACATAGTACGTGTGGAGGGTGCCGATGGTGAGGTCGTAGGTGGTGGTGTGGGCGTGGAAGAGGTGGACGGCGGTGACCTGGGCACTGCCGGTGGGGGTTTGGAGGAGGTCGCCGGGGTGGAGGTCGGCGGCCTCGACGAAGGCGGCCTGGGTCTTGTCGTAGAAGGGGTGGTGGAAGGTCGTGGTCAGGTGCGCCGGCGGGGTGGCGGGGGCTGAGGCCGGTGCGGCGGAGACCGCTGCCACCGGGGCCGTCGGCGGCTCCGGGTGGTGGCCCGGCTGGAGGGTTCCGAGCACCGCCGCCGACGCCGCCAGTGTCAGCGCCGCGCGGTGCAGCGCCTTGCGGACGATCGAGCTCTTGGGAGCCGGGGTCGTCGGGGTGGCTGCGGCGGGGCCGGCCGGGGCCGTGCTGTTCGCCCTGGGTTTCGCTGCTGCCACGGTCAGGTCGACGAAGTCGTGGTCGGTTGTCGTCACGATCACCGCGGTGACCTTGTGTGCCTGCACGCCCGCCGTGCCGGGGACGGCGTCGGCCACCACGTCGCCGGTCTTCACCTGGGAGATCGGCTTGGCCGTGCCGTCCGCCATGAGCACCGGCGTGTTGCCGGTGAAGCTGTGCGGGACCCCGGCCTTGCAGCCAGCGCCCTCGCTTTCCGAGCGTGCGCCTGCTGCCTCGGTCTGGGCCGCCGCCTCGTCCGTGGCGTCGGCGACCCCCGACTCGGCCGCCTCGCTCGCGCCCTTGCCGAACAGGCCGCCGACCGCCTCCATCGCCTTCGGCGCGAGCTTGCCCAGTACCTTGCCGCCCAGGGAACCGAGTGCCCCGCCGACGGCGCCGGCGACCGCGCCGGTCACCGCCGAGGCGGCGAACGCCCCCGCGCTGCATGCCGCGCCGCCCTGGTCCGCGCAGGCAAAGCCCTGCTCGACCAGCGAGCCCGCCGCTCCGGCGATCGCGGCGCAGCCGATCGTGCCCACGCCGACCGTCGCCGCCTCGCAGCCGGCGAAGACCGCCGTCGACACCACGAACGACGTGATCGCCGCCGCGTGGTTCTTGGTGTAGGTGGCGGCGGTCTTCACCGCCTTGACCGACGCCTTGTAGGCGGTCCGGCTCGCGCTCGCCACCGTATGAGCTGCCGCCTTCGCCTTCTTGGCGACGGCATGAGCAGCTTTCTTCGCCTTTTTGACGACCCGTTTCACTTTGCGTTTCGCCGCGTGATAAGCGGTGGTGACCTTACGGACGGCCGTGTGGTAGGCGCGTTTCACATGGCGTGCCGCGTAGTGGTAGACGCGTACCGCCCGCCGCACGGTGGCGTGGTAGACGTCCTGGACCTTCTTGACGGCCTTGTGGACCTGGCGCTTGGCGGCCTTGACGACCTTGTGCACGATCGGCGGCGTGTAGTGGTAGACGAACGCCGTCGCGTGCGAGACCGCCTTGTGGACGGTCTTCTTGACGGCATGGGTGGCCTTGTGGACCAGGCTCTTGAAGCCCCAGTGCCCCGAGGGGTCGGTGCCGCCCAGCGGGTTGTCGTCGACGTAGGCGAAGGGGTTGGCCTCCACCGAGTCGGGCACCGGGTTCAGGGACACCGAGTCCTTGTTCATGAAGGTGCCGGTCGCCGGGTTGTACCAGCGCGAGGCGGTGCCGACCTTGCCGGTGTCGGCCTCGGTCCAGCCGGACTGGAAGCCGAGGTGGCCCATGACGCCGGTCACGGCGGTCACGTTGCCCAGCGGGTCGTAGGTGGCCGACCCGGACAGGGCGGTGGCGCCGGAGGCGAAGGTGCCGACGACGTCGTCGTGCGCGTCGGTGACGGCCAGCAGCCCGCCGCCCGGGGACGTACCGGCGTTGACGCCGGTCAGCCCGCCCGACGGGTCGTAGGAGTAGGTATAGCTGCCGTCGGAGGCGATGGTGTCGCCGGCGCCCGAGTACTGGAAGGTGCGGCTCGTCAGGTCGGCGGCGTTGCTGTCGGTGATGTTCCGGCCGACCGCGTCGAGCGTGTAGGAGTGGTCGCCGGCGGTGATCTGGTTGCCGAAGGCGTCGGTGGTGTACTGGACGGTCCCGTCCGCGGTGGAGGTGTCCGACGTCAGCGTGCCGCGCGCGGAGTACGCGTACGAGTGGGTCCCGTCGGAGGTGATCTCGTCGCGGGCGTCGTAGGTGTAGACGTTCGAGCCGACCTGTATCCGGTTGCCGGACGCGTCGTAGCTGTAGTCGGTGGTCGTCGTGCCGTTGTTCCAGGACGTGAGCCGGTCGGCCTGGTCGTAGCTGTAGGTGTTGGCGGACGCGCCCGCAACGCCGGTGGTGGTCTTGCTGGTCAGGTTGCCGTTGTCGTCGTAGCCGTAGGTGATCCCGGACAGCGTCGTCGCGCCCTGGACGAGGGAGTCGCCGGTGAGCTGGTGTGCCGTGTTGTACGTGTAGGTGCGGGTCTGGCCGGTGGCGCCGTACTTGACCGAGGAGACCTGCTCCAGGGTGTTGTAGCCGTACGTCAGCCGGGTCCCGGACGACGCGTCGTCGACCGTGGACAGCCGGCCCGCGGTGTCGTAGCCGTAGGCGGTGGTGCCGGCCGCGTCGGTGCGGGACAGCGGGGCGGAGTCGTCGTCGTAGCTGAAGGAGGACGAGCCGGCCGAGCCCGAGGCGGACAGCAGGTCACCGCGGTCGTCGTATCCGAAGGACTCAGCGGTGGCGGCCTGGTGGTCGCGGGCGGTGGCGGCGCCGGCCTCGCTGGTGGCGGCGGTCTTGACCTGGCCGTCGCCGTCGTAGGTGAACGAGCGGGTCGCGGTGGCCGCGTCGGCGCCGCTGCCGGAGGCGGTCTTGACGTTGCCGACCTGGTCGTACGTCATCGTCGTGGTGACGCCGCCGGGCTGGGTGCTGGACGTCAGCTGCCCATCGAGGTCGTAGACGTTGGTGGTGGTGGAGTCGGCCGGCGAGCTGTGGTCGGCGGTCGCCGGGGCCCGCACCGTCTCCTGCTGACCCCACGGCGTGTAGGTGTAGTACCAGGAGTTGCCGCGGCCGTCGGTGAAGCGGGTCTGGTTGCCGGCCGCGTCGTAGCCGAAGCTGGTGGTGATCGACTCGGTGTCGGAGACCGGCTGCACCTCCTGGGTGACGGTGCCCGCCGCGTCGTAGGTGAAGTGGGAGGTGTGCTGATTGGCATCGGTCGACGCCAGCACGTTGCCGACCCCGTCGTAGACCTGCGAGACCCGGTTGAGCCGGGTGCCGGCGGCGTCGTACTGCTCGGTGGAGACCGGGCGTCCGGAGGCGTCGTATTCGGTGGTGGAGTAGGTGTTGTCCGCCTCGGTGGTGCGGGTCTGGTCGCCCTGGTAGTCGTACGCGTAGGACGTGGTGTTGCCGGCGCCGTCGGTGACCGAGGTCGTCTCACCGACCCGGTTGTAGCCGTAGCTGGTGGTGACCCCGCCCGGCGTGGTGGTGGACGTCAGGTACGCGCCGTACGGATTCCCGGTCGAAGGCGCGTAGGAGTTCGTGGTGGTGAGGGTGCGCGCGGTCGGGAAGCGCTCCAGGGCCGTGGACGTCACCTGGCGGCCGAGGTAGTCGTACGTGGCCTGGTTGACGGCGCCGTTGGCGTCGGTGATCGACAGCTGCTCGCCGTTGGCGTCGTAGGTCGCGTGGGTGACCGACCCGTCCGGCTCGGTGGTCTGGGCGACGTCGCCGAGCTGGTCGAAGAGGAAGTGCGTCGTCTCGTTGCGCGGTGTCGTGGCGCTGATCTGGTTGCCGTCGCTGTCGTACGCCCAGGTGGACGTCGCCGTGAGCGGCGTGCTGGAGCCGGCCGGGGTGTAGGGCGGCAGGGTCTCGGAGACCTTGTTGCCGTCCGGGTCGTAGACCGTCGTGGTCTGGTTCCCGTCGGGGTCGACCTCCTCGACGGCCTCGCCGTAGGTGTTGAAGCCGCTCGTGGTGACGGGCCGCTGGGCCGACGGGGTGCCGCCGCCGGTCTCGACCTGGACTGCGGGGGCGGTGGTGACCGCGAGGTTGCCAGCCTCGTCGTAGCTGTAGTCGGTGGTCTGCACGTCCGCGTCGGTCATCGACGTCGGCAGGCCGCGCTTGTCGTAGGCCCACTTGGTGACCTGCGCGGTGGACGAGCCGACCGTTCCGCCGGTGCGGCTGCCGCCGTACAGCGTGGCCACCTCGGCGGCGCTGAGGGCCCGCGGGTAGACCTGCACGTTGGCGACGGACCCGCCGACCACGTCGTGGACGCTGCCGTCGGCCATCTCGGCGCCGCCGATCGTCAGCGGGCCGGTGCCGGTCCACGGGGACGTGTCGGTGGCCGAGCCGGACAGCGTGCCGTTGACGTACAGGCGCAGCGCCCCGGTGGTGACGTCGAAGGTGCCGACCAGGTGCGTCCAGGTGTTGAGGGCCGCGGGTCCGGCGGCGTTGGCGTCGAAGAAGGTCGGGGAGGCGGTGTCGGCGTTGCTGGTGTGCAGGCGGAAGGAGTTGGCGGCCGGGTTGTACTGGAGGTAGAAGCTGGCGCGGTTGGTGCCGCCCTGGGCGACGAAGGTGCGGAAGGTGGAGGTGTCGGTGAGGTCGACCCACGCCGAGACGGTGTAGGAGGTCGAGGTGTCCAGCACCGGCCCGTTGGTGGCGATGACGCCGTTCGTGCCCGCGGACGGGGTGAAGGTGGCGGCGCCGTCGGGCGACCACGTCACGCCGGAGCCGACCGAGGCGCTGTTGCCGTTGCCCGAGGCGTCGGTGACCGTGCCGCCGCCGGTCTGGTCGAGCTTCCACCAGCCCGCGGGGTGGCCGGAGGAGTCGCCGTAGACGCTCTCCGAAAGCTGGTCGCCGGCCGCGTCGTAGGTGTTGGCCGTGGTGGTGCGGTTCCCGCTCGCGTCGCTGTCGGTCTCGGTCGCGACGAGGTCGTCGGGGGTGTACGAGACGGAGGTCGTGCGGTTGACGCCGGTCGGGTCGACGGTGGTGCTCGTGGTGCGGGAGGCGGCGTCGACGGTGTAGTTGGTGACCGTCGCGCCGTTGTCGGTGGTCTCGCTGAGTTCGTTGCCCGCCGCGTCGAAGGTGTTTGCGGTGAGCACGCTGGTGCCGGCGCCGTCGGCGCTGGTCTTGGTGATCTTCGCGGTGAGGCCGTTGTCGGTGTAGGTGTACTTGGTGGTGTTGCCCATCGCGTCGGTGATCGAGGCGAGGCGTCCGGCCGGGTCGTAGGCGCGCGAGGACTCGATGAGCAGCGTCGCCGGCTGGGGGTTCACGGGGTCGCCGGTGGAGAGGATGCCCTGCGTGAGCAGGTGGCCGTCGTCGTCGTAGGTGTACTGGGTCGTGGTGCCCGACGAGGTGACCTCGCTCAGCTTGTTGCCCGAGTGGTCGTAGGCGTATGTCGTGGTGTTGCCGTTGGGCAGCCCGGCTGCGGCGTTCGCGTCGCTGTCGGTGCGGACCTGGTCGTACTGGTCGTAGGCTTGCGTCTCGGTCCTGGGCGCGTCGCCGCCGGTGAGGTCGGCGACGGTCTGGGACGTGACGTCGCCGTCGGCGTCGTAGACGGTGGTGGAGTCGGCGGTGTGGACGGCGCCCGTGACCCGGTCGGTGACCGGCGGGTCCTTCTCCTCGGTGACCTGGCCGGCCGGGTCGTAGGTGTAGGCGGTGGTCAGGCCGGCCGGGTAGGTGTCGGAGACGATCTTCTTGGTCAGCACCTGCCCGAGGCCGTCGTAGGTGTAGGACGTCACGAGGCCGAGTGGGTCGGTGGTGGAGGCGACGTCGCCGTTCTGGAAGTAGCCGATGGTGCTGACGGCTCCGCCGGGGGTGGTGGTCGTCACCGGCAGGCCCTTGGGCACGTTGCCGCCGCCGACTGCCGGGAAGGCGCTGGTCCCGTCGCTGTACGCCATGGTCTCGGTGCGGCCGTGCGGGAAGCCGGCGACGGGCGGGGTGGTGACGCCGGTCTCGTTGCCGCCCGTGTCGTAGGTGTGCGTGGTCAGGTACGTGGGGTCGGTCGCCGAGGCGGACCGTCCGTCGCGTTCGGTGAGCAGCACGTCGTTGCGCGGGTCGGCGGTGGTCAGCTGGGCGGTGGTGTCGTCCGGGTAGTAGGTGTAGTACTCCGTCGAGCAGCGCTGGGCCGCCTGGTCCTGGCAGGTGGTCGAGGAGACGACGTTGCCGCGTACGTCGTGGCCCGTGACCGTCATCGCGCCGTTCGGGTCGACGACGGTGTGCTCGAAGCCGCCGGTGTCGTAGCCGAAGCTGGTGGTGTAGCCGAGCCCGTCGGTCTCGCTCAACTCCCGCTCGTCGTTCAGCAGGTCGTACTTGTACGTCGTGACGGCGCTGTAGGGCGCGGGCGAGGTGACCTTGACGGTCTCCACGGGCAGCAGGCCGGTGGAGTTCTTCGCGGCCTCGAAGTGCGCGGCGGCGTCCTGCGCGGTGAGCGCGGTGCGGTAGACGGCGGCTTCGGCGAGGGATCCGTTGAAGTAGGCGATGGTGCCGGTGGTCAGGCCGGCCCATCCGGAGCCGGTGGTGCCGGCGCCGAGGTAGTCGAGGTTGCGCGCCCCGGTGGTGAGGGCGGCGGTGCCGGTCTTGGTCGCGGCCTGCGTGCCGTCCAGGTAGAGGGTCTGGCTGGTGGGGCCGGCGCTGAGCAGCACGTGGTGCCACTTGCCGTCGGTGACGGTGCCGGTGGTGCCCAGCTGGACGGAGCCGGCGGTGGTGTAGAAGCCGCCGTGGAGCTTGCCGTCGCTGCCGATCCACAGCTGCGGGGTGGTCGAGGGCGGGGTGGTGCCGATCGCGGAGGCCTGCGCGTTGAGCAGGATCGCGGTCGGGTGGGTGGTCTTGAACCACATCTCGGCGGACGCGGAGGTGTCGCCGGTCTGCGCGTCCGGGACCTTGACGTACGAGCTGGTGCCGTTGAAGGTGGCGGCCTTCTGGTCGCTGAAGGGGCCGGCGGCGCCGAGCGTGACGGCGTTGTACGTGCCGTTGCCGCCGCGGGTCTCGTCCACGGCGGTCGCGGCGCCCGCTGCCTCCCCGAGCCGGAAGTAGGTGGCGGGCGCCCCGCCGAGGACGGCGGCCCGGTAGGTCTGGCTGGAGCCGGCGACCGTGGGGGCGCCGAGCTTCCACACGCCGCCGTTCTCGTCGGTGAGCTGGGTCAGCGCGGTGGTGGCGGGGTCGTACGTCATCGACTGGTACGCCTTGCCGGAGGGCCGGGTGATGGTGCTGAGCAGGCCGGCGGCATGGGTGCCGAAGTTGTGCAGGGCGGTCGCGTCGGCGGCGACGAGCGGGCGGTCGTACCAGGCGGCGTCGGCGATCTGGCCGTTGAAGTAGGTGGCCGTGCCGGTCGGGTCGGTGGTGCTGGAGTGCGGCTGGTCGGGCCACTTGCCGCCCAGGAAGCCGGCGCCGAGGGTGTTGTACGGCTGGTTCTTGCCGAAGGCGAGGCCGGGCTGGATGCCGATGGTGCCCGACAGCGAGCCGACCTTGGCGCCGTCGAGGAAGAGGGTCTGGGAGTTGCCCGCGGCCGAGAGCACCATGTGGTGCCACTTGCCGTCGGCGACCGACGCGGTGGTGCTGATCGGCGCGATGCCGCCGCTGTTCCAGAACTCGGCCTTGAGCTTGCCGTCCGTACCGACGTACGCGGCCGGGGTGTACGCGCCGGGCGAGTCGCCCGCGGTGACGGGCTGCGAGGCGTAGGAGTAGAGGACGCCGGGGCCGGCGGAGGTCTTGAACCACAGCGAGAGGGCGCCGGAGTCGGTGTTGTTGCCCATGTCGAACGGCAGCGTGGCGTAGGAGCTCGTGCCGTTGAAGCCGATCGCGGTCGCGGAGGAGCCCGCCATGGGGCCGGCGGCCCCGAAAGTGACGCCGCTGTAGGTGAGGTTGTCCGCGCCCTGGTTGGCCAGGACCGCGTCCTTGCCGGTCGTGCCGGACGCCTCGGACATCGGCCACATGGCGTGCGGGCCGAGGTCGAGGGAGGCGTTCTGGTACTGCGAGCCGGCGGTGTAGCCGTATCCGGTGCACTTGGTGGTGGAGATCGGGGAGCACACCGAGGTGAGCTGGTCGCCGGTGTAGCCGTACGTCCAGGTGCGGGCGCTGGTGGGCGCGGCGGGGTCGACGGGGTCGGTGACGACGCTGCTGATGTGCGCGGCGCTCGCGCCCGCCGGGGTCTGCCAGGTCAGGTGCAGGGCGCGCTGGGCGGTGACCGAGGTCATCAGCGTGATGTGGCCGCCGGACCAGCCGAAGCTCAGCGCGTGCCCCTCGGCGTCGGTGACCGAGCTGATGCCGTACGTGCCGGTGCTCAGCAGCTGGGTGAAGGCGTAGACGGTGCCGCTCTTGTCGGTGAGCGTGTAGCCACCGCCCGAGACCGCCTTGAAGGTGGCGAAGCGGCCGGACGGCGGGGTGTACGTACCGTCGCCGTTCTTGCCGAAGCCGACCTGGGAGCCGTCCGGGTAGCTGACGACGGTGGAGGTCACCGTGCCCGCCGCGTTGTACTGGTCGGTGGTGCGGGCGTCGAAGACGCTCGACCAGCCGGTGCCGAACGCGCCGGTCCAGCGCGGGTCGCGTGAGTTGTAGGACCGGTCGACGTCAAGACCGGGGCCGACCACGGAGATGCTCGCGTCGGTGTCGGAGGTGGTGTAGTTGCCGATCGACGCGTCGAAGCCGTGGTCGCTGCTGTTCTGCGACAGCCCTGAGGTGATCAGCGGCTGCGGCACCTCGATCGACAGCGCGTACCAGACCGCGCCGGAGTACAGGCCCGCGTCGTAGGACTGGACCGTCCAGTCGTAGGTCTGGCCCCACTTGAGCTTGCCGGCCGGGACCGTCCAGTCGCCGGCGGCCAGCAGCCCGGAGTCGGCGACCTTCGTGCCGGTGTTGTCGTAGACCTGGAAGTCGTACTTGGTGGTGGTGTTCGCCTGCGAGTTGGCGCCGCCGGACCAGGCGGTGAGTTCCGGGGTGGTGGTGGAGGCGACCGCGTTGTTGTTCGGGTACTGCTGGTAGACTTGCGGCGGGGTCGTCCCGGTGTACGTGACGTCGATGTACGGGCCGAGCCCGGGGTCCGCGAACGAACCGAACTGCTTCCAGTGCAGGTTGTCGGTGGTGGCCGCGTAGACCGCCAGGCCGTAGTCCGGTGTGGTGCCGTTCACCCAGCCCTGGATCGAGGCGGTGGTGAGCGGGACCTGGACCCAGTCGCCGACGGAGCGGTCGGCGGCGGTGTTGGCGCAGGCGTGCGGGACGCTCGGGGTGAGGTTGCCGACCGAGGCGCCCTTCGAGGGGCCGGGGTAGGTCGTCACGCCGGTCGGCGTCCATGCCGAGGTGACCAGCGCGACGTCGAAGCGCTCGGCGGTGCAGGTGGACGCCCAGGTGTCGAACAGGTGCAGCGACGCCGCCGTGACCGTGACGCCGGAGCCGTCCCAGCCGCTGTACCAGTGGTTGACGAACGAGTTCGCCGAGTGGGTGCCGGAGTCGTAGGAGCCGACCTTGACCGTCTGCTCGAAGGAGTGGTCGCCGTTGTTGCCGGACTCGGCATAGGTCGTCGTCCAGCCGTCGACGATCGACGGGTCGACGGTGACCGGGAAGGCCCGGGCCGGGTCGTGCAGCCACGCCGGGTCGAGGGTGACCTTCAGCGCGGTGCCGGCGGCGGTGTGCACCAGGTGGTAGGTGACGGCGTAGGTGGTCGTCGGATCGCCGGACCGCGGGTCGACCTTGGAGTCGTACGCGTAGGCGCGCGGGATCTGGGCCGTGCTCCTGCCCGCCGCGTCGCGCAGGTCGATCGAGCCGTCCGCGAGCTGGACCGGGGTCAGGCCGTGCAGCGCGAGCGGGAAGGTCCAGGAGTTGCCGGCCTGCGCCGAGTGCAGGACGACGGACTCCTTGACGCCGGTGGCGGAGGGCGCGAGGACGAGGTCGGTCTGCGGCAGGGTGCCGGCGTAGGTGACCTCGGAGCCGGCCACCGTGCCGGTGACTTTCGCCGCGCCCTGAAGGCCGTAGCTGACGCTGTGGGATGTGTCGAGGCGGAAGGTGGCCAGGTCGGCGTCCGCGCTGTCGCCGGCGAAGTCGACGCCGCGGGAGTTGGCCGCCTCGTGCAGCCGGCCGTCGGGGCCGCGCCGGACCTTGGTGTCGATGGGCTGCCATGTGCCCTTGCCGTCGCGGAAGTTGACGGGCGTCTGGGAGACCCGGCGGGTGTGCGTGCCGTCGGCGTTGTCGTAGACCGTCGTCGTCGCGTCGGAGGCGGCGGCGTCGCGCTTGCTGGTCTTCGCGGAGAAGCCGCCGACGACGGCGCTGCGGCCGGACGTCGACACCTTGGCGTAGGGCTGGTAGGGGTCGAGTTCGCTGGGCGACCTGCCGGGCTTGCGGCCGGCGCCGCCGCGCGCCCGGGTGGCGGCGGCGGTCGCCCGGTGGCTCCTGCCCGCCGCGGTGCCGCTCTGCTGCTGCGGGACGTCCTTCCAGTGCGGTGGGTGTTTCAGCCACGCGCCGAGCGACGACAGGCTCGGCATCGACAGCGCCGGCAGCGTCGCGCCGTCGGCGGCGGCCTGGCTGGTGGTCAGCATGAACGCCAGGGCGACGAAGGCGAGCATCGCGGTGCCCCGCACCCACCCACGGCGAAGGGCGGAACGGCGCTTCGGGCGACGACCGGAGGATGCGCGCACGACACAGGCTCCTGACAGAATCGACACAGAAAACGCGCAGATCCTGCCTGTTGCGCTCACCCGTGGACTAGACCGGAGAAGCTTTCCGGTGACACTCTTTGCCGGCACATGACAATAGAGGGGGAAATACGCCCCGATGTCCGGTTAGATCCACGGGCGATCTTTACGCGGCGTCAGGTTTGGCCTGGCCGCGGGGCGTTCGGGCTCACCGCCCGAGGGCTGCCTCCACCGCGGCGCCGACAGCGGTACGCGTCCCGGCGACCGTCGTGACGTTGGCGCCGTCGTGGCCGCCGCCGGCTGCCGCGACCACCAGGAAACGGATCCCGGGATACTCCGGCGCGACTCCCGCGACGGCGCCGTCCGGCGCGGTGCCCACCGTCAGCACGACCGTGCATTTCCGGCCGGCGAGCGTCGCCAGGTAGGGCCCGGCGGCGCCCACGCTCTGCTCCCCCGCCATCGCCAGGTACGTCACCTTCGCCCGGGTGCGCTGGGAGGCGTCCTGCATCCCCGCCCACACCGGGGCCGCCGCCGGGTCGGCCGTCCCCTTCTCCCCGGTGAGCAGGCACGCCTGCTGGTCCGTATACACCCGCGCCCGGGCCGGCGGCAGCGTACGGCCGTGCGAGCCCCCACCGCCCGCCAGCACCACGCCCACCACGACGGCGGCGGCGACGACCAACGCCCCCGCCCCCAGCACCCACCACCTGTGACCCGCAACCCACACCTTCACGGCACCCCTCCCCCGCTCCCGCGAACCGCCCCATCGAGCCACGCAGCATACGGCCCACCACACGCTCAGGCCGCACACCTCGACCAGGAGCCGCCTCAACGGGGCGGTCCGCGTGGGCTCCACGACGGCAGGTCCACCGCCGTGCGGCTACGGCGGTGGCGTGTGCGACATGCGGGCGAGGCCGATACGGGCGGCGTTGCGGATGTGGGTCGCGCTGGCCTCGGCTGCGGCGTCCGGGTCGCGGGCCTCGATCGCGCAGAGCAGCGTGTGGATCTCGGCCAGGCTCTGCTGGACGCGGCCGGGCACGGAGAAGGAGGTCTGCCGCAGCAGCCGGACCCGGCTCTGCAGGCCGGTGAGGGTCCAGGTGAGGACGGGGCTGGCGGCACCCTCCAGCAGCACGGCGTAGAAGGCGTCCTTGGCGCGCAGCGGGCCGAGGGTGTCGTCGGTGGGCGCGGAGGCGGCGGCGAGGTCGTCGTAGACCTCCCGCAACCGGCGCACCTGCGCGCCGGTGGCGCGCTCGGTGAAGCGGCGGGCGGCGAGCATCTCCAGGACGCCGCGTAGTTCGTAGATGTCGGCGGCCTCGCCCACGGTCAGGACGGTGACGATGGCGCCGCGCTGCGGGACGGAGGTGACCAGGCCCTCGGACTCCAGCCGGACCACCACCTCGCGGACCGTGGCCCTGGACACCCCGAGCCGCTCCATGAGTTCGCGTTCGATCAGCCGCTGCCCGGGACGCAGCCGGAGGTCGAGGATCTCGCGGCGCAGGATGTCGAGCACCTGGTTGCGCAGCGGTGTGGAGACGCGGCCGATGGCGGTCGGCCGCCAGCCGTCCGGCGCGGCGCCCGGCGCCGGTGGCGTGTGCGGTTCGTCCGATGTCATCCGTTGCACCCCCGTGGCGTGTGGCGGTCGCGGCGCCGCCGCCCGGCCGTGACCTGCGGCGTACCGCCCATGGATTCCCGCTCGGGCATGGTGCCGGCGGGACCCTTGCCGATATTATCGTCTGACAGTCGGACGAACTGACAGAGGGAGTCGGGTGTGGGTTCAGGAATCGGGCCGCCCCCCGGGGCCGCAATCATCGGCGCGGGCGCCACGGAGCAAGGGGAGATTCCCGGTGAGTCACCCGAAGTCATCGCGGTCCGGGCCGCGGTGGCCGCGCTGGAGGACGCCGGGATCGACAAGTCGGCCGTGGACGGCCTGATCACCTGCAAGGCGCCGCTCACCGCGCACGGCACCGACGAGGGTATGGGCCCGCTGCTCGGGATCAACCCCGACTACAGCACCACCCTCGACTACGGCATGGCCGGCTTCTCGCTGCACCTCGCCGCGATGGCGATCCGCTCGGGCCTGGCGAGCACGGTGCTGCTGACCTACGGGACCAACGCCCGCAGCGCGCGCATCGGCTTCTCCCGCCCGATCGGCGGCTCGGCGCAGTGGGCGGCCCTGACCGGGTTCCTGCACGTGGCAGGCCCGGCCGCGATGGCCGCCCGGCGCCACATGCACCTGTACGGGACGACCGAGGAGCAGTTGGGGTGGGTCAGCGTCGCGCAGCGGGAGTGGGCGGCGCTCAACCCGCGCGCGGTCTTCCGCTCCCCGATGGGCATCGGCGACTACCTGGCGCAGCCTTACGTCGTGGAGCCGCTGCGGCGGGCCGACCTGACGGTCATCTCCGACGGCGGCGCCGCCTTCGTCGTGACCTCCTCGCAGCGCGCGGCCGATCTGCACGCCAAGCCGGTGCACCTGCTGGGCATGGCGCAGCGCTCGGCGATCCGCAACGAGCAGAACGAGGACAAGCTGATGCGCCCGTGGCTGGGCTCCATCGCCGGGCAGGTGTACCGCAACGCGGGCCTGGGACCGGACGACATGGACCTGGCCTACCTGCAGGACGGCACCTCGGTGTGGGTGCTGCAGATGCTGGAGTGGTACGGCTTCTGCGGCCTCGGCGAGGCGGGCCCGTTCCTGGCCGAGGGGCACACCCGCCCCGGCGGGCGGCTGCCGGTCAACACCCACGGCGGGCAGCTCTCCGAGAGCTACACGCACAACTGGATGCACCTGTACGAGGCGGTGGCCCAACTGCGGGGCGAGGCCGGGGACCGGCAGGTCCCGGGGGCCGAAGTCGCCCTGCACGCCCAGACGCACGACTTCTGGAAGGGCGCCGCCACCATCCTGTCCACCCGGAGTGCGGTATGAGCGCGACGTCCCAGCCGTCCCAGCCGTCCAAGTCGTCCCAGCAGGCCGACAGGCCGGCCAAGCCCCTGCCCGACCTCTGCGACCCGGTGACCGCGCCCTTCTGGGCGGCCACCCGCGAGGGCCGGCTGACCGTCCCGCGCTGCACCTCCTGCGGCTACCGGCTGTGGCCGCCGGAGGCGGTCTGCCCGCAGTGCCAGCACGCCGAGTTCGCGTGGGAGGAGGTGGAGCCGGCCGGCACCCTGTGGAGCTACGCCACCTACCACCGCGCCCTGGACCCGGCCTTCGCCGACGAACTGCCCTATGTGGTGGGCCTGGTGGAACTCACCTGCGGGTTGAAGATGTACGGCCTGATGCGCGGCGACCCGGCCGAGATGGTGATCGGCCGCGCGGTCACCGCCGTGTTCGAGCCGGCCGACGACGAGGTGACCTTCGTCCGCTGGGCGCCGTCGGCCGACGGCTGAGCGGGGGGCGCCGAGCGGGCGGAGCGGCGGCCCGGCACGATGCCGGGCCGCCGCTTCCCGAGCCGCCGCCCCTGGGGGCTTTCGGGTGCCTGCCGGCGGAGGCGTCCGCCCCGGACAGAAACACCTAGCGCTGGGCGGTCTCCGCCTCGTTCTCGGCGAGTTGGCTCAGCGCGCTCGCGGCGGCGTTGCGCACATGGGCGGTCGCCGCGGCGGCCACCGCGTCCAGGTCACGCCGCTCGATGGCGCCGACCAGTTGGCGGATCTCCTCCAGCGACGCCTCCGGGCGCCCGGCGGTGGCCAGCGAGGTGGCGCGCAGCAGCCGGATGCGCCCCTGCATGGTCTGCAGCGTCTGGGCGAGGACCGGGCTGCGGGCGCCCTCGAAGACGATCTGGTAGAAGTCGTCCTTGGCCCGCAGCCGGCTCTGGGTCTCCGAGCCGGCCTCGGTGATCTCCTCGATCCGGCCCAGGGCGCCGCGCAGTTGGGCGATCTCCTCGTCGGTGGCCCGCTTCACGAAGCGCTGCATGACCAGCACCTCCAGCGGGACCCGCATCTCGTAGATGTCCTCGGCCTCGACCGGGGAGAGCACCGCGACGGTCGCGCCGTGCTGGGGCTGGATGGTGACCAGCCCCTCGGCGACCAGGCGGGAGAGCACCTCGCGGATGGTCGGCCGCGACACGCCCAGCTGCTCGATCAGTTCCCGCTCGATCAGCCGCTGTCCGGGCCGCAACTGGAAGTCGAGGATGCCCTGCCGGATCACATCGAGGACCTGCTCGCGGATCGGGGCCGCGACGCGGCCGATCCGGGCGCCCGTCAAGGGCGCGCCGGCCGCGCTGCCGACCGCGGTGCCCGCCGTGCTCTTGTCCGATCCCACGCTGTGTCCTCCCAACGGTGGCCTTCTGCGGCCGTGTCCTTCGTCCCGAGGCCTCGGCGCCTTGGTGCCGGCGTTCCATGTGCCGCCACCCGCGTGCCGGCGTCCATGTGCCGGCGGGCGGATCCGGGGACGCCGAGCTGCACTCAAATATTGTCTGACAATGAGCCGGTGCGCCCACCCAGCATAGGGCCTGCGCGGTCCGTGGCCGCCACCCGCGGCTGCCCGCTCCGCCGCCCTTCCACGGCGGACGCGGCAGCCACCGGCGGCGACGGCTCCCGTGCGCTCATTCGAAGTACGCCGACGCGATGTCGCTGGCGTCCTCCCACAGCCGCACCCGCCCGTCCCCCAGCAGGTAGACGCGGTCGCAGTGCTCGTGCAGCATCCGGCTGTTCTGGTCCACGACCAGCACGCCGATGCCGTGCGCGCGGCCGAGCGCGGCCAGCGCCTCGATCGCCGTGCGCAGCGCGCGGGGCGACAGCCCGAGGCTCATCTCGTCCACCAGCAGCACCCGGGGGCTGCCGATCAGGCCGCGGAAGAGGGCGACCATCTGCTGCTCGCCGCCGCTGAGCCGACCGGCCTTCTGGTCGCGCAGCCGCACGACCGCGGGGAACGCCTCCTCCAGCGCGCCCCGCAGCGTCTGCTCGGCGGGCACCTTGCGGACGATGCCGAGCCGGATGTTCTCCTCGACCGTCAGGTCGGCGAAGATCCCGCGCCCTTCCGGGACATGGGCGACGCCGGCCCGGGCGACCGCCTCCGGCCGGGCCGGCAGCGGGGTGCCGTCCAGCCGGACCACTCCGCGGTTGCGGGTGGCCAGGCCCGAGATGGCGCGCAGCGTGGTGGTCTTGCCGGCGCCGTTGCGGCCGGCCAGGCCGACGATCTCGCCGGGCGCGACGGCGAGCGAGAGCCCGTCGAGCACCCGCGCGCCGGAGAAGCGCACATGCAGGTCCTCGATGCTCAGGCCCGCGCCCGCCTGCTCCTGGCGCGCCTTCTCCTCGCTCACCGCGGTCATGACTTCCCTCCGGCTCCTACGAACACGTCCACGACCTGGTCGTCGGTGAGGACGTCGGCGGCCGTGCCCGAGGTGAGGACCCGGCCGAAGTCCAGCACCGTGCAGCGGTCGGCGATCCTGCGGACGAAGCCGACGTGGTGGGCGATGACCAGGACGGTCACGCCCGCCCGCCGTACTCCCTCGATGGCGCCGGCGACGGCCCCGATCTCCTCCTCGCCGAGCCCGGCCGTCGGCTCGTCGAGGAGCAGCAGCTCGGGCTCGTTGGCCAGCGCGCGGGCGATGTCGATGTGCTTCTGCTCGCCCATCGTCAGCTCCCCCGCGTGCACGTCCCAGCGGGACTTCGGGAAGTCCAGCAGCTCCAGTGCGGCCAGGGCCCGTTCGCGGGCGACGCGGTCGCGCTTACGGGTGACCGGCAGGCCGGCCATCTCCAGCAGGACCGAGCCGTCGTGGGTGGCGTAGGCGCCCACCTCGACGTTCTGCCGCGCGGTGAGGTCGGCGACCAGCGAGGGGTGCTGGAAGGTCCGCGAGATGCCGCGGGCGCGGCGCACGGAGACCGGCAGCGCGGTCACGTCGTCGCCGTCCAGGACCACCCGGCCGGTGGCGGGCTGGATGCCGCTGATGCAGTTGAGCAGCGTGGTCTTGCCGGCCCCGTTCGGGCCGATGATGGCGTGCACCTCGCCGCGGGCGACGCTCAGGTCCACCCCGCCCAGCGCCCGCACACCGCCGAAGTCGACGCCGATGTCCTCCAGGAGGAGCAGCGGCGGACCCTGCGGGACCGGGCGGGCCTCGCGCGGGCGGACCTCGGTACGGACGGCGGGCGCCGGGTGCCCGGCGACTGCGGCCGGTCCGCTTGATGCGGCCGGTGCGGCCTGCGCCTCCGGTCCCGCGGCCGGCTCGGCGACGGGCACCCCCTTCCCGCGCAGGGCGAGCAGCTTGCGCACACCCTGCTCGACCAAGTCGTACAGGCCGCGGTTGAAGAGCACCACGACGGCGAGGACGACCAGGGAGAACAGCAGTTGGGAGGCCGACGCCGAGGTGGAGGCGAAGCCGTTGACGAGGCTGAAGAAGAACACCGCGCCCAGCACCGGTCCGACGATGCTGCCGGTGCCGCCGACGGCGACGATCGCGAACAGCTCGATGGACTGGCTGATGCCGAAGGTGTCGGGCGACAGGTAGCCGACGTCGAGCGCCAGCATGCACCCGCCGAGCCCGGCGACCGCCCCGGCCAGCGCCTGCGCACGGACCTTCTCGCGGAAGACCCGCACGCCGAGGACGGCGGCGACGACCTCGTTCTCCTTGACCACCCGGGCGGCCATGCCGGCGCGGACCTTGGTGTAGCGCAGGCACAGCGCGACGCTGAGCGCGAGCGCGATCCACACCGTGTAGTAGAGCCAGTCGCCCTCGGAGAGGCTGTGGTCGCCGATGGTGACGGGCAGCACGGCCAGGCCGTTGGAGCCGCCGGTCCAGTGCGACAGCCGCGAGCCGCTGATCAGGTCCACCGCGACCGCGCCCAGGAAGAACGTGCCGACCGCGGAGCCGAAGAACCGCAGCCGTACGAAGAGGGAACCGATCACGGCGGCGACCAGCGCGGCGGCCAGCACGCCGGCGATGATGGCGGGCACCCACGGCCAGTGCGCGTGGACCCGCACGGCGGCCATGACGTAGGCGCCGATGGCGAAGTACACGAACTGGCCGAAGGAGAACTGCCCCGAGTAGCCGGTGAGCACGTCCAGGCCGACGGCGCCGACGGCGTAGATCATGGCGACGACCAGGATGCCCTGGTCGCTGACTCCGGTCACCACCAGCGGTGCGAGCGCCAGCAGCAGCAGAAGCAGCAGCGCGGGCCGTCCCACGTCGTCCCTGGCTCGCGTCAGCATGGTTCAACTCCCCGGTGGTCGTTGCGGTTTCGGGTGCGCGCGGTCACAGCCGCCGCACCTGGGCGGTGCCGAACAGCCCGTTGGGGCGTACGGCGAGGGTGAGCAGCATGATCGCCAGTGCGCTGGCGAGGGTCAGGTCGCTGCCCCAGTAGGTGGAGACCAGGTCGGTGGCGACGCCGATGATGATGCCGCCGACGAACGTGCCCGCGAGGCTGGTGAACCCGCCGACGACCGCCGCCGCGAAGGCGAAGAGGAGGATCGGGTTCATCATCTGCGAGAAGAGCAGCTGCTTGGGGGCGAGCAGCAGGCCGATGAGCAGGGCCAGGCAGCCGGCGAGCATGTAGGCGATCGTCGAGAGGCGCTGGGCGCGCACGCCCAGCAGCCGCGCGGTCTCCGGGCGCTGCGCGACGGCCAGGAACTGCAGGCCGGTGCGGGTGTAGCGGAACATCGCCACGAAGCCGGTGACGATCACCAGCACGATCCCCACGGTGATCAGGTCGGACCAGCGCAGCAGCACCCCGCCGACCTTGGTGCCTCCGCCGGGCAGCACAGACGGGAAGTGGTACGGCTGGTCGCGGCCGAAGAACACGTCCGCCATCGCCGCCAGCAGCAGGAACAGCGCGACGGTGCGCACCAGGGTGTTCGCCTGGCCGCCGCCGAAGGGCCGCAGCACCACCTGGTAGACCAGTACGCCGAACACGGCGCTGCACACCAGGCCGATGCCGGCCGCGGGCCACAGGCCCATGCCGTCCTTCCACAGTTCGTAGACGATGAACGTCTCGAACATGCCGATGTTGCCGACGGCGAAGTTGGCCACTCCTGTCGTCTTGTAGAGGAAGACGAGGATGAAGGCCAGCATGCCGATGAGCAGCCCGAAGGCGATGCCGCTCACGATGACCGATAGAGCAAGTCCCATGTCGTTCTCCCACTTCGCCGGGGGCGGCGGTACGGGTCCCGGTGGGGCCCGCACCGCCGCGCCGCCGTGCGTCCTTGCGTTCGGTCCGTCATCCGCCGATCGAGCCGGCCTGGTAGAAGGCGCCGTTCTTCACGCCGAAGACGTAGAGGTCGGAGACCCCCACGTGGTTGGTCGCCGAGAAGGAGACAGGCGGGTAGATCTCCGACGCCTTCACCTGCGCCATGCTCTCCATCGCCGCCACCACGCTCTGGCTGGAGACCGGCTGCTTGGCGGCCTTGAGCACCGACTCCACGACCTGGGCGGTGCCGCAGCCGCGCAGGGTGACGCCCTCGACCTTGATCTTGGCGGCGTTGAGCACGGTGACGCAGTCGGTGCCCTCGGCGCTGGCGGGCGCGATGGTGTCGGAGGCGACCAGCAGCTTGGGCTGGAGCGCGGCGGAGACGCCGGCCAGGAACGTCTGCTGGGAGACCGCGCTGGAGCCGACCAGGAACTTGTTGGGTGCGAAGCCGTTGTCGGTCATCGCCTGGGTGAGCCGGGCGGCGTCCTGCGGGATCTGGTCGAGCACCACGTAGTCGGGGTGCTTCTGCTTCATCTTCAGCACCTGGGGCGAGAAGTCCGCGGTGCCGGGCGGGGCGGTGTAGTCGCCGACGAAGGTGCCGCCGGCCTGCTTCACCGCGGCCTCGACCTGCTTGGCGGTGGTGGGCGAGTCCGGGGTCACGGTGCTCATCAGGGCGACGGTGCCGGGGCCGTGCTGCTGGAAGACCCAGGGGATCTCGGCGACCAGCTGGCTGCCGTAGGTCGGCATGAGGTTGAAGTACATCGGGCTGAGCGGCTTCAGCAGCGTGGTCGAGGCGCCGAAGACGTACATGAACGGGATCTTGGCCGCGTTCAGCAGCGGCAGCTGGGCCGGCGGCTGGAGGCTGCCGCACTGGCCGGTGACCGCGGCGACCTTCTCGGCGATGAACGCCTTGGTGTTGGTGACCGCGCGGGCCGCGTCGTAGCCGTCGTCACGGTTGTCGACCTTGATCTTGTGGCCGTTGATGCCGCCCTGGGCGTTGACGTGGTCGAACCAGGCGAGCATCGCCTTGTTCATCGGCGCGCAGCTGGAGCCGACCGCGCCGCTCAGGGGCACCGAGATGCCCAGTGTGATGTCACCGCTCGCCGAGCTGCCCGAGCCCGACCCCGAGCCGCCGCAGGCGCTCAGGACCAGGGCAGCGGCGGCCACGACGGCGGCGAGCACGCCCCTGCGCGTGCCGGACCGCTCGTGGGCGCTTGCGGCGAGCCGTGAACCGACCCGTCCGCTGTGACGTCTTGCCATCACCGACTCCTTGTGGACTTTCGCATCCCATCGAGGTCCCTGGAAAGGATGGGGGAGGATGGGGAAGGATTGAGAGATTGTCTGACAGGCTGACAATTTATGAAGTGTGCCGACTGTAGCCCCAGGACGGAGGCACAGCAATAGGTCTGACGTGGTGCGATGGCCCAGCGGCTACCCGAGGGCCGACCCGGCGGGCGGCACCGCCGACCGGATGCGGTCCTCGGCGGGGATCACCGAGCACAGCCGCTCGACCTCCGCCTTCCGCACGAACACCTCCCCGCGCATGATCGGCCGGGCGGTGCGGGCGATCCGGACCGCGTCGACGACGCACCGGCCGCCCTCCTCGTGCGCAGCCGCCTCGACCACCGAGACGCCCGAGGGGTGGGCGAGCAGCACACTGCCCTCCTTGCGCCGCGGGTACAGGTCGTGGACGACCGTGCCCTCGGCCACCGCGGCCACCGCCGTACAGCAGCTCGCGGTGCCCGGGAACGCCTCGTGGAGCGTGTCGCGCATCGGTTGGATGCCGGCGAACCGCACCGCGACGTCGTAGTCCGCGGCGGCGAGGTCCCCGCCGCCGTAGAGCGTGAAGTCCCGGGCCGCGGTGAAGCCGACCGGCCAGGGCGTGGTCGTGGCGTGGTCCACGCCGAGCAGGTCCTGGGCGGCCCGGCGCACCGCGTGGAAGCGCTCGGCGACGCCCAGCGGGCCCTGCGCGGGCATCTCCAGGCCGGTCAGGCCCACGTCCTCGGCCCGGAAGAACACGCACATGTTCGCCAGGTCCAGGATCGAGCAGGTCACCTCGCCGACGCCCGGCACCGTGATCACATCGGTGCGCCGGCCGGTCGGGAAGAGCCCGCCGCCCAGCGAAGCGCCGATCGCCCGGGAGAAGTCGGTGGTCACCGGCGCCCCCGGCCCGGTCACCCCGGCCATCGAGAAGTCGCCCGCGACCAGGGGGCTGCCGTCCGGTCCGGTCGGGACGTCGACGGTCAGGAGCATGCGGGTGTTGGTCTGGTAGACCCGCACGCTGGTGCGCCCCGGGACCGCCGGCACCAGGCCGGCCAGGATCGCGTACGTACCCACGGCGGGCGTGAGATTGCCGCAGTTGAAGTCCCAGTAGACCCGCTCCTCGCCAATGCCGACCTGGGCGAAGGTGTAGTCCACGTCGGCGTCCGGGCGGGCGCTCTCCTCGACGATGCAGCACTTGCTCGTGGTCGGCATCGCGCCGCCGATCCCGTCGATCTGGCGGGTGTCGCGGGCGCCGAACATGTCGATCAGGTAGGGGCCCCACAGCGAGCGGTCGGCGGGCAGGTCGCGCCCGCGCAGGTAGACCCCCTTGCTGGTGCCGCCCCGGATCACCATGGCGGGGACGGCGGTCATCTCCGCTGCCATGAGTCCGCGCACGGTGCTCGTCGCGTCAGCCACCGGCTCTCACCTTCCTTGCGTCCGTCGGTTCCCCGGCCGGCACCGCCGGCCGGGCGCAGTGGACGGCGCCGGCGTCCTCAAGGCGCCGTACGTCGCCGGGTGCCAGGCCGGCCAGTCCGGTCAGCACCTCCCGGGTGTGCTCGCCGATCGCCGGCGCCACCGGCCGCACGGCCGGGGCGTAGCGGGCGAACACCATCGGGGAGCCCTTCACCGGCGGCCCGTCGCCGCCGAGGGTCACGCCGCGCTCGGTGAACCGCGCGGTCGCCGCCCGGTCGGCGGCGGTGAGCACCGGCACGGCGGGCACGCCGGCGGCCAGCAGCGCGGCCACGGCCTCGTCGCGCGGCAGCGCGGCCGTCGCGGCGGCGACCAGCGAGGCCGCCTCAGGACCGTCCCACCAGTGCGTGCCGCGCGCGGCGAGGCCGGGGCGGCCGAGCCAGTGGGCGAGTGCCGCGCGGTGGGCGTCGGTGGTGCAGGCGACCGCGAGCCAGCGGTCCTCGCCCGCGGCCGGGAAGGTGTCGTGGGGCGCCGCCCCGGGCCTGCGGTTGCCGGTCACCTGCGCGTCGCGGCCGTTGACGACGTGGTCGGCGATCTGCGCCGACAGCGTCCAGCTGACCGCCTCGCGCTGGGACAGGTCGAGTGCGGCCCCGGTGACATCCTGCTGCACGCAGTAGGCCACGGCCGCCGCACCGATGAGGGAGACCAGTTGGTCGGGGTAGTTGACCTCGTAGGAGGACCATGTGGGGCCGCGGTCGGGGTAGCCGGTGACGGAGGCGAGGCCGGAGAGCAGGTCCAGCGTCGAGCCGAAGGAGCGGTTGCCCGACTCCGGGCCCTGCTGCCCCTGGCTGGACAGCGACAGGTACACCAGGCGCGGGTTCTCCGCCAGCAGCGTCGCGGCGTCGATGCCGAGCCTGCGCGTCACGCCTACCCGGAAGTTCTCCACCACCACGTGGGCGTGCCGGGCCAGTTCGCGCACCAGCAGCTGCCCCTCGGCGGTCTTCAGGTCGATCGCCACGTCGAGCTTCCCGACGTTGTTCGAGGGGAAGTACGGCGAGGTGGGCGGCGTGCCCGAGCGCAGCTGGGACTCGGTGAGCTTCCAGGTGCGGAAGGTGTCGGGCCGGTCGGTCCACTCGACCTTCAGCACCGTGGCGCCGTGGTCGGCGAGCAACCGGGTGACCGCGGCGCCCGCGGTGATCGTCCCGAAGTCGAGGACGACGACGCCCTCCAGCGGCAGCCGGCCGGCCGCGGCCGGGTGCGCGGCGGGCTCCTCGCGCGGCAGCCAGCCGGCGGTGCCCGCGTTCGCGGCCGGTGCCGGGCCGGATGCCCAGCCGAGCCCCGCGCCGTGCAGCGGGCCGCCGACGGCGGGCACCTTCCCGGCGCGGGCGGCCGGTCCCTGGTCGAGGAAGCCGCGGCCGGCCAGCTGCTCGCAGGTGGCGAGGTCGGATGTGCGAGCCACCCAGCCGAAGGGCAGGCCGAGCTGCTGGGCGCGGGCGTAGACCTCCTGCGCGGGCAGCTGCGCGGTCCACCGCTCGATCACCGGCCACCAGCGCTCGGGGTGGGCGGTGCGCTCGTCCTGCGAGGCGAGCGCGGGGTCGCGCAGCGCCGGGTCGCCGACCAGCTCGACCACCGCGGGCCAGTGCCGGGGCAGGAAGATGTAGCCGACCCATCCGTCCGCCGCGCGCACCAGCCGCCAGTCGCCCTCGTCGCGCACCGCGCGGCCCGGGGCGGTGCCGGTCATCGACCAGTTGACGTCGCCCTTCCAGTCCATGTACGCGGCCACGTCGCACAGCGCCACCTCGACGAGGTCGCCGCCCTGCCCGGCATCGCGGCGCAGCAGCGCCAGCATCGCGCCGAGGAAGCCGGTGACGGCCCCGCAGTGCGCGGCCTGCTCGCCGCCGAGGGCGAGCGGCTGCCGCCCGGCCTCGCCGATCATGGTGGCCAGGCCGCCGTAGCTCTCGGCGAGCAGGCTGTCGGCGGGCAGGTCGCTGTACGGGCTGCCGGGGCCGAAGCCGGTGATCCACACGACGACCAGCTCCGGGTGGGCGGCGGCGAGTTCGTGCGGGTCCACGCCGAGCGCGCGGGCCCGGCTCGGGGTGGCGTCGAGCACCAGGACGTCCGCGTCGTCGAGCAGGCCGCGGGCGTCCGGGAGCAGCCGGCCCGCCGGGTCCACGGCGGTCAGGCCGCGCTTGCCCGCGTGGACGGCGACGAACTCCAGCGACAGGCCGTCGGGGTTGACCGGGGTGCGGTGCCGCAGCGGGTCGGCGGGGTCGGTGGCGCCGCGGACGACGTCGTGGCCGAGGCCGGCGAACAGCCGCCCGCACACGCCGCCGGCGACGCTCTCGGTCAGCTCCAGCACCCGCAGCGGGCGCGGCGGCGCGGGGGCGGTGGGTTCCGCGGTCATCGGTCGGCCCCCTGCCCGGGGTGGCGGACGCCGCCGAGGAAGCCGTCCAGGGCGCCCTCGTGGGAGCGGGTGCGCGCGTGGATCTCGGCGTTGACGTACGCGCCGAACTCCAGGGCCGCGCGCCACTCGCCGATCTGCATCGGGATCTGCCAGAGCGCCTTCTTCGACCACTCCAGGGCGACCGGGTCAAACCCGGCGACGCGCTCGGCCAGTTCCAGGGTCCGCGCGTCCAACTCGTCGGCGGGCACGGCGAGGTTGGCCATGCCCCACGCCTCGGCGGTACGGCCGTCGATGCGCTCGGCGGTGAGCACCATCCATGCCGCGCGCTTGGCGGACAGCCGCAGTTGGGCGGCCGGCCCGGCAAGGCCCGGGTAGAAGCCGAAGCCGATCTCGGGGGTGCCGATCCGCGCGTCTTCCGCGACGACGGCCAGGTCGCAGGTGTTGATCAGGGTGGCGCCGCCGCCCAGGGCGTAGCCGGCCACCGAGGCGATGACGATGGCGGGGTGGTGCCGGATGTCCTCCTGCACCATCCGCCAGCTGTGGTTGAGCTCGTCCTCGTCGCCGCGGGACCTGGTGGCGAGCTGGGAGAGGTCCATGCCGGCGCAGAAGGTGCCGCCGGCTCCGGTGAGCACCACCACGCTGGCGTCCCTGCACTGCTCCAGCGCGTCCCGCAGCGCCTGGCGGGCCTGCCGGTCCAGGGCGTTGCGCTTGTGCGGCCGGTTCAGGGTGATGCGGGCGATCCGGTCGCCATGCCGGGTCAGGAGGATCGGGGCGGTGCCGGACAGGTCCGCGGGGGGCTGCTTCTTGCCGCTGCCCTGCTGCGCGGGTCCGGCCTGGTCGGCGGGGCCGGCCGCGGGGCCGGTCGGGGTCGCCGTCATCGCCCGGTCCCGCCGCCGCGCTGCGAGGTGCGTACCTCGTCGACGACCTCGTCGAGGATAGGCGCCGCGGCGGTGACCGCGTGGATGCCGAGGACGGAGGCGATCTCCATCACCTCGAGGATCTCCTCGGGGGTGGCGCCGTAGCCCAGGGCGTTCTCGATGTGGGCCTTCAGGCCCAGGGTGTAGAGGTGGGTGGCCGCGGTGTCGAAGGCGATGTAGACGAGTTCCTTGACCTTCGGCTCCAGCGAGCCGCTGCGCCAGGGCACCGAGGAGAACTCGGTGTAGGCGGCGAAGAGTTCGGGGTCGAGTTCGAGGATGTCGTCCCAGAAGGGGTTCCAGTAGCCGCGGTTGTCGGTGAAGTCGGCCTTGATCTGCTCCTGCCGCTCGGTGAGCGGGGCGGGCCCGGTGCGCAGGCCCTTGTCCTGGAGGACCTGCACCAGCACGGGCACGCCGATGTTCATCGCGTGGATGCCGAGCGTGGCGCACAGCTCCAGCACCTCCATGATCTGGGCCGGCGGCACGCCGGCGTCCAGGGCGGCGCGCACATGCTGGCGCACCCCGGGCAGGTACATGTGGGTGGCGTTGGCGTCGACGGCTATGTAGATCAGTTCCTTCACCTGGGGCGTCAGGTGGTTCTGCCGCCAGGGGACGGCGGAGAAGTCGAGGTAGGCGAGGAGGAACTCGGCGTCGAGGCGCAGGACCGACTCCCAGCTCGGGCTCCATGTCCCGCGTACCTCGATGAACCGCGCCTTGATCTCTTCCTGGCGGGCGGTGAGTGTCATGGTGTGCCTTTTCTCGTGCGGTGGGCGCCCCGGCCCGGTCGGGAAGGGGGCCGCCGGGGCTGCCGGTACGGGGACGGTGGTCACGCGGCCGGGGACGGCGGGGCGTGCTCGTCGAGCCAGCGGGCGATCTCGGTGTGGTCGGCGTCGGCCGGCAGCTCCTGTGCGGCCCGGGTCCACACCGCGACGGCGTCCGCGCCCAGCCGGCTCGGCAGCCCGACCTGCTCGGCCAGGTCCACGGCGATCCGCATGTCCTTGAGCATCAGCCGCAGGCCGAAGCCGGAGTCGTAGCTGCCGGGCAGCACGAAGCGGGGCCACTTGTTCTCGGTGGAACCGCTGCGTCCGCTGGAGGCGTTGACGATCTCCAGCACCCGGGCGGGGTCCAGGCCGAACCGCCGGCCGGCGAGCAGGGCCTCGCTGGTGACCAGCAGATGCGTGGCCGACATCAGGTTGTTGAGCGCCTTGACGGCGTGGCCGCTGCCGATGCCGCCGGAGCGGAACAGAGTGCCGAAACGTTTCAGCAGGGGCTCGACCCGCGCCACGTCAGCGTCCTGCCCGCCGACCATCACCGCGAGCTCGCCGGTGACGGCCCGCGCCACGCCGCCGGAGACCGGCGCGTCGACCATCGCCACGCCGGCCGCGGCCAGCCGCTCGGCCAGCGCCCGGGTGCGGGCGGGCTCGCAGGAGCTCATGTCGACCACGGTCGTGCCCGGCCGCAGCGCCGCGGCCACCTGCGGGTCGCCCAGCACCGACTCGACCACGCCGGAGTCCGGCAGCATCAGGATCACGGTCCCGGCCCCGGCGATCGCGGCAGCCGCGGAGTCCGCCACCGCTCCCCCGGCGGCGGCGAAGGCGTCGCGGGCTACGGGCCCGACGTCGAAGCCGACCGCCGGCACGCCCGCCCGGACCAGCCGGCAGGCCATCGGCAGGCCCATCCTGCCGAGGCCGACGAAGGCCACCGCGTCGGATCCCCCGGCGCCCGCGGCTCCCGCTCCCGCGGAGCCCCCGGCCTCTTCGTGCGCCTCACTCATCGCCGGCCTCCCCGACCTCGCCCAGTTCCCTGAGCACCTGCTCCGCGACACGGAAGGACTCCAGGGCCGCGGGCACGCCGACGTAGATCGCCGTCTGCAGCAGTGCCTCCTGGATCTCGGCCACCGAGGCGCCGTTGGTCCGGGCGCCACGCACATGGACGGCCAGTTCGTGCGAGCGGTTCAGGGCGGTGAGCATGCCGAGGTTGAGCAGGCTGCGGGTCTTGCGGTCCAGGCCCTCGCGGCCCCACACCGCGCCCCAGCAGTACTCGGTGACGAGTTCCTGCACCGGGCGGGTGAAGTCGCTGACCTGGCCGAGCGACCGGTCGACATGCTCGGCGCCCAGCACCGCGCGGCGCAGGTCGAGCCCGCGCTCGTAGGTCTCGGCGTGCGTTGCCTGTGTCGTCATCGAAGGAGTCCTCACATGGGGCAGGGGCCGGCGCCCTGGGCACCGGCGACTTCCTCGGCCCACACCGTGGTGCCGAGCGAGATGGCGAGATGGACGAGATAGGAGCCGGGGCCGGCGCCGTGCCAGTGCCGCTCGCCGGGCGGCACCCACACCACGTCGCCGGGTCGCAGCGGCTGCACCGGGCCGCCGTCGCTGCGGACCAGGCCGGAGCCGGCGAGGACGTGCAGGATCTGGCCGTGCTCGTGGTGGTGCCAGAAGGTGCGGGCGCCGGGGGCGAAGAAGACGGTGTTGATCACGACGCCGTCGGTGGCGGGCAGCACCGGGTCGGCCCACACGGTGCCGGTGAAGGTGTCGGACTTCTGCGCGGAGTCGGGCAGCTGGGCCGAGCGGCCGGGCATGATGATCACGCCGCTCCCCCTTCGGCCGGCGCGGTGTGCAGCCGCACCCCGCCGCAGATGTCGCCGATCGCGTCCACGACGGTGTTGCTGATCCGGTCGGCGTAGCCGAGTCCGTTCGCCAGCCCGAAACTGGCCAGCGGGCCGCCGGCGTTGAGCGAGGAGACGCCGAGGGCGGCGGCGAGGTCGGCGTAGAGGGTGACGTCCTTCATCATCAGGGCGTTGGTCAGGCCGCCCTCCAGGTAGTCGCCGGTGATGATCCGCGGGAAGCGGTTGAGGGTGGCGAAGTTGACGCCGGAGCTGGCGTTGAGCACGTCGAGCAGGACCGCGAGGTCCAGGCCCGCCTTCTTGCCGGCGACCATGACCTCGGCGGTGGAGGCGAGCGCGACGGCGTTGAGGAAGTTGTTGAGGACCTTGGCGGTGTGCCCGGCGCCGCTGTCGCCGAGGCTGAAGATCTGCGAGGAGAAGGCGTCCAGGACCGGGCGGACCTCCTCCAGCGCCTCGGGGTCGCCGCCCACCATGAGGGTGAGCGCGCCCTTGTCGGCGGCAGCCGCGCCGCCGGATATGCCTGCGTCGAGGAAGGCGGCGCCCCTGGTGGCGAACTGCCGGGCGAGCTCCCGGGTGGAGGCCGGGTTCGCGGTGCTGAGGTCGACAACCACCTGGCCGTCGCGGGCGTGGGCGAGCACACCGTCCCTGCCGCCGACGACCTTCTCGATCACCTTGCTGTCGGGCAGCGACAGCAGCACCGTGCGGCAGGCGGCGGCCACCTCGCCGGCGCTCGCGGCGGGCTGCGCGCCCACGTCGGCGGCAAGGCCCTCCCGGATGTCGAAGCCGAGCACCTCGTGCCCGCTCTCCACGAGCCGCCTGGCCATCCGCCCGCCCATGTTGCCCAGGCCGATGAATCCGATCCGTCCGCTCATACCGTCCCTCCGTCTGCGCCGGCCGGCACCGCGGTGCCGTACAGCGCTTCGTCCAGTTCGTGGGTGGGCCAGGCCCCGGCGCCGCCCGAGGGGCGCACGGTGTTGACGACGCTGGCGCCGCCGTCGGCCGAGACCACCTGGCCGGTGATGTAGGCCGCGTCCTCGCTGAGCAGGAACGCGGTCACCGCCGCGATGTCCGCCGGGGTCCCGGCCCGGCGCAGCGGCGTGGTGGACGCCCGCCGCTCCATGTCGTTCTTGCCGCCGACCGCGCCGGCCGCCGCGGCGAACAGGTCGGTGGGCACGATGCCGGGGGCGACCGCGTTGACCCGCACCCCGATGGGCCCGCCGTACAGGGCGGCCCCGCGCAGCAGGCCGAGCGTGGCGTGCTTGGAGGTCTGGTACGCCAGCAGGTCGGCGCTTCCGGTCAGGCTCGCGATGGAGGCGGTCAGGACGATCGCCCCGCCGCCGCCCTGGGCGGCGAAGCGCCGGAAGGCGGCCCGCAGCCCGAGGAACTGGCCGCGCACGTTGACCGCCTGCACCCGGTCGAACTCGGCCGCGCTCAGCTCGGGCAGCGGCGCGAAGGTGCCGAAGATCCCGGCGTTGAGGTGGTAGAGGTCCACCCGGCCGAAGGCGTCGACGGCGGCGGCGTCCCAGCGGGCGGTCGCCTCCTCGTCGGCCACGTCGGCGGCCACGGCGACGGCCTTGCCGGGCAGTTCTGCGGCGGTGCGGCGGGCCGCGACCTCGTCGATGTCGACGACGACGACACGGGCGCCCTCCTGCGACAACCGCAGCGCGCTGCCCCGGCCGAGGCCGCCCCCGGCGCCGGTGACGACGGCGACCTTGCCCTCGAAGCGTGCCCCGCTCATATCCGCGCCCTGCCGATCACGGCGGTGGCGTCGCCCAGCGGGCCGCCGTCGCGGCCGAAGCGGTCCAGGGTGCCCGGGTCGTGGCCGCTGACCACCTGGCCGCCCGCGGCCAGCGCCTCGACGGTGTCGAAGCCGGCGTACATGTCGACCAGGTTGGCGACCGACACGAAGGGCATCGCCTTCTCGCTCTCCTCGTAGTAGTGGACGGCGTCGGAGGCGAGCAGCACGGGGCCGGCGGCGGTCCGGACGCGGACCACGCTCTGGCCGGGGGTGTGGCCGCCGACGCGGATGACCTCGATGCCGTCGGCCACGGTGGTCCGCTCGTCGAAGAGGACGGCCCGGCCGCTGTCCACGACGGCGGCGAGCCCGGCGAGCTCGGCGTCCTCCACGGAGTGGTGGAACTGCACGCGGCGGCTGTGCGGCCCGGCCCAGAACTCGGCCTCCGCGCGGGCCAGCACGACCGGCGAGCGGTCGAAGTGGTCGAGGTTGCCGATGTGGTCGTAGTGGGCGTGCGTCACGATCACCGTGGGCGCGTCGGCCGGCTGGACACCGAGCGCGCCGAACGCCTCGACGGGGTCGATGAGCGTGGTGCGCTTGCGGTTCGCCCCGCCGGCCCGGCTGAAGCCGGTGTCCACGACAAAGGTGTGCTCGTCGTTGCGGACGATCCAGAAGAAGTAGTCCATGCCGATCGGCGCGTCCGGCTCGCCGTAGAGGCCGTAGTTGAGGAAGACCTCACTGCGGACCGTCTGCCGCGTCCCGTAGCGGACGACGACGATCTCGTACTCGGTCACGGGTGCCTCCGCTCGCCGGTGATGTACCCCGACGGGATGGCATGACTGATCGCCATATCGCCCCCTTTGGCTCGGCTCCCGCGATCGATTGCCTGACTATATGACTGTCTGACAATCCTGCCAAGGGGTCGGACGCGGGCGGGCCGGGGTGCGGGCGAGTTCGTCATCGTCGACAGGACGGGGTGACCCGGTCACCCCGCACCCGAGCAACCGCCGTCAGCCGCTGACAGGGCAGCGTGAAGAGAACGTCAGACCATCCGATCGGCGCGCTTCGGGCCTCTGCCCGTACGGCTCACGGAAAACCAACGGTTCGGCGGCCACGTCAAGGCAGCTGCACGACACGTCACAGCGGCGGCGGGCCGGCCTTCGCGCCGGGATCCCCCTCCCGGCCGGCTGCCGCCACTGGGCGCCACGCGTCGTCGCACTGGCCGGTCCGGCAGCACAGGGGCAGCCAGTCGGCCGCGATCTCCCGGACATGGTGCAGGCGAGCCCTGTCGGGCTCCACCACTGTCAGGATCTCGAAGGCGGTGCCGGCAGACCCGGAGGACCGATTCGACATCACCTCCTCGTAAAGCAGCCAGAGACCTCGTACGGCAAGGTCCCGGCACAGCTCCGGAAGGTCGAGTCCCCGTCGGGCGGACGCGTGATCCGTGGCCTCGCCCGCCACCATGCGCTGGAGGAGGTCGAGGAACCACTCGCGTGCCGTTGCTGGGACATCGTCCGCGAGGGCGGCGAGGGCGACGGCCGTCACCGCGGGGGCCGGCTCCCACAGGACCGCCGGAGACCAGACATGCCCTTCGAAGCCGACGTGGCTCGGCTCTTGACGGAATCTCCCGCCTGCGAGTTGCAGCAGATCCCCGGCCAGGTGCTCTGCCGAGTCGCCGCACCCGCACGACATGCCCTTCCAGACCTGCCGGGCTATCTCCGTCTCGACCAGCCGCATGCTCCCCGACCCTAGACGACGCCTGCGAGACCCGGCATGGGATTCCGCGCCACCAGGACGTCATGCGCCCGGCCAAGCCCCTACAGCCGGTGCGCGGCGCCCTTGCCGGTGGATGCCGTACGGACCGTCGGGATCCTTGTAGCCGAGCCGGCTGGAGGTGTGGGCCGGGTGTCGGCAGGGGCCGACGCGACCGGGTGCCTCACTTGTTGCAGCGGCTGTCCCTCGGGACGAGGTCGAAGTGGCGCTTGACGCCGCACACGTACTCCTTGGCCATCGCCACGACGAAATTGTCGTCGGGGAAGCTCGTTCCGGCCTGGTCCCAGATCTCGACGAGGGTGTCCTTGATGCCGATGAACATCTCCGCGCTCACGCCCTGGATGCCGCTGTTCAGCTCGCCGGCGACCGACGTCGACTTCGGCACCTTGCCCGCGCCGCTGCTGAGGCTCTTGCTCGGGGCGGAACCACCGGCGGAGGCGGCGTACGCGGGGACCGCCGGGGCGACAGTGGCGAGGGTCAGCACAGAGGCGATGAGGAGCTTCTTCATGCACGGGTAACGAGCGCAGCGGCACATAAGGTGCGGCCCCGTGGCCCGGCTCCCCCGTCAGCTTTCACACCTTGTTCGGACCGACCCGTTGACACGTTCGAAGGGCAGTCCTAACGTCGCCTTCAACAAAATCTTCTAACATCCGCCCCGGGAGGTGAGCCGCGTGACCGCCGACCGGGTGACCATGAGCAGGGAGAGCAAAGAAAGCAAGGACATCCAGGCCCTGCGTTTTCTCCGGTCCGCGATCCTGTCGGGGCGCTACCCGCCCCAGGCGCGCGTCACCGCGAGCCAGGTCGCGTCGGAGGCCGGGATCAGCATCGGCCCGGTGCGCGAGGCGATGCGGCGGCTGGAAGCCGACGGCCTGATCTCGTATCAGGCCAATGTCGGGGCCACCGTGATCGGCATGGACTACCAGTTGCTCAGTGAGACCCTCGAAGCACTGGCGATCCTGGAGGGCTCGGCGACCGCGCTGGCCGCTCCGTTTCTCACCGAGGACGACTTCGCCGTCCTCGACTCCGTCAACGAGGCGATGATCGCCGCCGACGAGGCCGGGGACCTGGCCGAGGTCAGCCGGCACAACCGCCGCTTCCACCACGCGTGCTACGAGCGCTGCCCCAACGCGTGGCTGCTCGACCTGCTGCACAGAACGGCAGATCGCGCGTACATCGGCCGCCGCTCGCTGTTCTTCGACGTGCAGCGGCGCTCGCACCAGTCGGTCCAGGAACACCAGGACCTCATCCGGTTGATCCGCTCGAACGCACCCCGCGAAGCCATCGAGGCGGCCGTCCGCCGGCACAAGGAGCCGACGCTCGTGCTCGTCAGGGCCAGGGCGAGGGAAGCCGCGCAAGCGGCACAGCCCACCGGCTAGCCGCGACCGCGCGGCTCCGCCACCCGGTGAGTTGTCACCCAGCGGGCCGCCGCCACCCAGCAATCCGACAACCCAGTAAGTCGGACGGACGCCACCTTCCCAGCGCGCCGCCGCCCGACCCCCCGGTCGTCACCCGCCATGCCCGGCGGGAGCGATGCCCGATCCGCCTATCCCTCCACCGTGTTCACATCCCCCGGACGCCGGTTCAGCGGCGTCGTACCGGCACATGCCCGTGCCGCGGGGCCGTGACGTCAGGAGCACAGCACATGGGACCACTCATCATCACATCGAACGACCCGCAGGTGCCGGAAGGCCCCGACCAGGTGGAACAGATCATAGAAGAGGCGGCAGCAGCGTACCGTGCGGGCGCCGCCATCATCCACCTGCACCTCATCTTCAAGCCGGCCAGGCCCGGTGAGTACCTGTCCTTCGACATCGAGCGCAGCACCGAGGTGATCCGCGGGGTGCGCGAGCGGTGCCCGGGTGCGATCGTGCAGGTCGGCAAGACGACCGCGACCAACGAAAGCCGGATCGCGCTGGCGAACGCGGTCGGGATCGACATGCTGTCCATGACGTTGAGCGACAACGACAAGTTCCTGTCACAGGGCATCCCGGCCAACCACCGGGAGCGCTCGGAGTTCACCGAGATGGCCGGATTCTGCCTGGAGCACGACATCCTGCCGGAGGTGGAGGTCTTCCACGCCGGTGCCGCCTGGAACCTGTACTACCTCATCAAGGAAGGCGTGCTGCGGGCGCCGTACTGGGTGAACATCTGCCTCTACCACGAGGGCGGCGGCTGGTCGCCGCGCACGATGGCCGAGGTCGACTACCGGATCAACCTGCTGCCCGAGGGCGCGCTCTGGCACCTGACCGCGTTCGCCCACCCGCAGAAGCAGTTCGTCGTGACGCCCACCACGCCGGACGAGCACACCCGGTTGCTCACCTACGCCATCCTCAAGGGCGGTCATGTCCGCACCGGCAAGGAGGACCGGCCGGAGATCCGGCCCGGGGTCCGCGCCTCGTCCAACGCCGAACTGGTCGCCATGATGGCCGATCTGGCCACCCGCCTCGGCCGTCCGGTGGCAACTCCCGCGCAGGCGCGGGAGATCCTGGGGCTGTCGCCGGCCAGAGCCGAGGTGCCGACGTCATGACCTCCCCCTCACGACTCCGGCACCTTTCGCACCTCCCGCGGGTACTCGCCGCCGGCCTGGTCACGGCCGCGCTGCTCACCGCCGCCGCGTGCGGCTCCGACGGCTCGGACGGCACGCCGGGTGCGTCCGCCGCGGCCTCGAAGGGCGGCACGTCGTCCGGTGCGGCGTCGTCCGCACCGGTGCCGGTCGATATCGGCGCCGTCGGCAACATGTCGACCGTAGCCCTCTACGCCGCGATCGAGAACGGCACGTTCCTCAAGTACGGCATCCGCGCCAAGCTGCAGATCTTCGCCAACGGCGCGGCGGTGAGCAAGGCGCTCCAGTCCGGCACGGTGCAGGCGACCTCGTCGGCCAACACCACGGTCACCACGACCTCGGCCGGCGGTACCGACGTCGTCTACTACGCGCCGATCCTGGGCGACGCGACGATCCCGTACGACGACAAGTCGGTGGCGCTGGTGGCGAGCGCCAAGAGCGGCATCACCGCGGACGACCCGTCCAGCTTCGTCGGCAAGAAGATCGGCGACTTCGTCGGCGGCACCGGTGACGACTACCTGCGGACGTACCTGGCCAAGAAGGGCGTGGACCTCGGCAAGGTCAAGATCATCAACCTGGCCCTCGGCAACCAGCTCGTGGCGCTCCAGCAGGGTGAGGTCGACGCGATATCGACCGCCGAGCCGTACGGGACGCAGATCGTGCAGCAGCTCGGCGCCCAGGCCCGGCTCATCTCGCGCGGCGGCGGTTACGTCGCCTATGGAGTCGGCCTGACCTCGCAGCGCAGCTATGTGCAGTCGCACCCGGACGTCATCGAGAAACTCACCGCGGCCATCGCCGACGCCGACGCCTGGACCCGCAAGAACCCCGACGCCGCCGCCGAGATCGCCACCGACTTCGTGTCCGGTCTGCCGGTCACCGTCGCCCAGGCGTCGATCAAGACCCTGGACTTCGACCCGCGGTTGAGCGGCTGCACGGTCCAGGGCTTCAACGCCGAGAACAAGAAGCTCTACGACCAGAAGGCCGTCACCGCGAACGTCGACGCGGCGTCGACGATGGACGTGTCCTTCATGCAGAAGGCGCAGCAGCAGTATCCGGAGCTGTTCTCCGATCTGGCCCCGATCCCGTCGTCCTGCCCCAGCTTGTGACGACGGCGTGCCGCCCGGTGGCCGGCTGACGCACCGGGCGGCGCGGCGGGATCACGGAGGATTCCCATGCGCCTGGCAACTTACGACTACAAGGGCCTTACGGGGGTGGGTGTCGTCGTCGGCGAGCGGATCGTCGACGTCACACCGCTCGGCCCGACCATGCTGGACCTGATCACCGCGGACGCGGGCACCACGGCCCGCCTGCAGGACGCGGTGGCCGCCGGGTCCGGCGGCTACGACCTCGCCGACGTGACGCTGCTGGCGCCGATCCCGGTGCCGCCCCGCAACGTGCTGTGCGTCGGCCGCAACTACGCCGAGCACATCGCGGAGGGCGCGAGCCACGGCCGCAACGACGGCCGGATGCCCGAGCACCCCGCGTGGTTCACCAAGGCCGTCACCAGCCTGTGCGGGCCGGCCGACGGTATCGGCCTGGATCTGAGCCTCACCGGCAAGCACGACTGGGAAGCCGAACTCGCCGTGGTGATCGGCAGACCCGGCCGGCACATCCCGAAGGAGCGTGCGATGGAGCACATCCACAGCTACTGCGTACTCAACGACGTGACCGCCCGCGACATCCAGCACCGCTACGGCGACCAGTGGTTCAAGGGCAAGAGCATCGACGCCTCGTCCCCCATGGGTCCCTGGCTGGTCACCGCGGACGAGGTCGGCGATCCGGGCGGCCGGCGGATCACCTGCTCGGTCAACGGCGTGCTCAAACAGGACTCGGACACCTCGCAGTTCATCTTCGACATCCCCACCCTGATCGCCGACATCAGCCAGGTGCTGACCCTCCAGCCGGGCGACATCATCTCCACCGGCACGCCGGGCGGAGTGGGCAACGGCCGCACCCCGCAGGAGTATCTGCGGCCCGGCGACGTGCTGGAGACCCATGTGGCCGGCATCGGCCGGCTGCGCAACGCATGCGTGGCGCTGTGAGCACCGCGGACACGAAGATCGTCGCGGACGGGCTGCACTTCGCCTACCGCAGCCAGGAGCGCGAGCCCGTGGTGGCGCTCACCGACGTGTCGTTCGAGGTGCGCGCCGGCGAGCTGCTGTGCGTCGTCGGGCCGAGCGGCTGCGGCAAGTCCAGCCTCATCAGCCTCATCGCCGGGCTGGCCAGGCCGCAGCAGGGCCGGGTCCTGGTGAACGGCCGCACCGTACGCGGGCCCGGCGCGGACCGCGGTGTGGTCTTCCAGGAGCTGGGCCTGATGCCGTGGCGCACCGTCAACGGCAACATCGGGCAGGGTCTGGAGATCGCCCGCGTCCCCAGGGCGCGGCGCGACGAGGTGGTCGCGCGGTTCGTGGCCATGATCGGCCTGGGCGGCTTCGAGGAACGGTATCCGCACGAGCTGTCCGGCGGCATGAAGCAGCGGGTCGCGCTGGCCCGTACGCTCGCCGCCGATCCGACGGTGATGCTGATGGACGAGCCGTTCGCGGCGGTGGACGCGCAGACCCGGGTGACGCTGCAGAAGGACCTGCTGCGGATCTCGATGCAGACCGGGAAGACCATCGTGCTGGTCACCCACAGTGTGGAGGAGGCGGCGTTCCTCGGCGACCGGGTCATGGTGATGACCCGCAGACCCGGCCGGGTCAAGGAGATCATCGACGTCCCGATTCCCCGCGAGGAACGCGACTACGACGCGCTGGCCCACGACGAGCCGTTCAACGCGCTGCGGGTGGAGATCACCAACTCGGTGCGGGCGGAGCTGTGGTGACCGGGACCGCGCCGCAGCCGGCCACCTCGTCGGCGACCGCGGCGCTGCCGGCGGGCCCGCGCCGGCGAACCGCCTGGCGCGTGACGTTCCTCGCGCTGCGCAGGACGCTGCTGCCCTTCGTGGCACTGGTCGCCGTGTGGTGGGCGGTCAAGGCAGTGTTCGGGCTCGGCGTCTCGGTGCTGCCGTCGCCGGCGCAGGCGGTGCGCTCGGTCGGCCCGCTGATCCGCAGCGGCGTCCTCGTGGACTACACCACGCAGAGCCTGGAGCGGATCGCCCTCGGCGGTGCCATCGGGATCGCCGTGGGCACCCCGATCGGTCTGCTGCTCGGCTCGAACCGGCTGGTCAGCATGACCTTCCGGCCGCTGCTCAACACCATGCAGGGGCTGTCCGGCATCGCCTGGCTGCCGCTGGTGAACGGGTGGCTGGGGTTCGGCTCCCGGACCGTCCTGGTGGTGATCCTCTACACGGTGACCTTCCCGGTCGCCTTCAACACCATGGTCGGCGTGCAGACGCTGCCGATCGCCTACAGCAACGCGCTGCGGACGATGGGCGCGGGCCGGTTCTACCTGTTCACCCATGTATGGCTGCCCGGCGCGCTGCCCAGCATCCTGCTCGGCGCGCGGCTCGGCCTGGCCTACGGCTGGCGGGCGCTGATCGCCGCCGAGATGGTGCTCAACGCCGGCGGGCTCGGCTATCTCCTCTTCCAGTCCGGCGGTGCCCGGAACACTCCGGTCATCGTCTTCGAAATGATCCTCATGGGCGTGATCTGGGTGTTCATCGACCGGGCGCTGCTGCGGCCGATCGAGCAGCAGACCGTCGTCCGGTGGGGGATGGAGCAGCGATGAGGTCACTGCGCAATCCGGAGAAACTGCTCGGCGTGCTGCCGTTCGCGGTACTCGGCCTGGTCTGGTGGCTGGTCACGGCGACCGGCGTGGTGCACCGCAACGTCCTGGCGGGGCCGCCCGAAGTGTGGCGGGCCACCACCGACCTGGCCTCGCGCGGCCTGCTCCAGGACGACATCGTCACCAGCCTGCTGCGGCTGGTGCTGGCGATGGCCGTCAGCCTGGTGCTCGGCGTCGGCCTGGGGCTGCTGGCGGGGCTGAACCGGCCGGTCTCGGACTTCCTGCTGCCGCTGGTGTCGTTCTTCAACTCCATCAGCGGTATCGCCTGGATCCCGCTGGCCATCGTCTGGTTCGGCCTCGGCACGGTGACCGTCACCTTCGTCCTGGTCAACTCGATCTTCTTCCTGATCTTCTTCAACACCGTGCTCGGCGTCCGCTCGGTGCCGGCGGTGCTGGAGAACGCGGTGAAGACGCTGGGCGGCGGGCGCCGCGAACTGGTCCTCCAGGTGTATCTGCCCGGCGCGCTGCCGTTCATCATGTCCGGCATCCGCGGCGGCTTCGGCTTCGGCTGGCGGGCGCTGATCGCCGCCGAGCTGACCGCGGCCACCAGCGGCCTCGGCTACCTGATCTACAACGCGAGCAACTACGCCAGGGGCGACCAGATCCTGGCCGGGATCATCGTCATCGGCGCACTGTGGATCGTCATCGACATGGCCGTCCTCGCCCCGATCGAACGGCGGACCGTGCAGCGCTGGGGGACGGTGAGGCAGGTATGAGCCGCAGACGCGCGGTGACGGGGCTGCTGGTCCGGCTGGCGCTGCCGGTGCTGGCGATCGTGGTGGTCCTCGGCGCCCTGCCGCTGTACGGGCGCCTGACGTCCTCGTCCCGGATCAGCCCGGCGCTGCGCGAGCAGCTCAGGGCGGGTCAGCCCTCCTACTCGGTGCAGGTGGAACTCACGCTGCGCCCGCAGTACTTCAACATCCAAAAGCTCCAGTCACTGGGCACGCTGGCCGGCGTCAAGGGCACCAGCGTCAAGGTGCTCGACATCGGTGCCGCGCAGGTGCACACGATCGCCGACCTGTACTGGGTGAAGCAGGTCAAGACGATCGGCGAGAGCTGACCGGGCCGGACCGGGCGGCGGCGCGCGACGAGGGAGGGACAACCCCATGGCAGCCCTGAGGTACTCGTTCGACCACGTGCACGTCTACTGCACGGACATCCACGCCAGCGAGCGCTGGTTCGTCGATCTGCTGGACGCCCGGGTGACCGAGCGCCGCGGGTCGCCGGCCGCGCCGACGGTGGCCCTCGACCTCGGCGGTGTCACGGTGCTGCTGCGTCCGCGGCTGGCCGGGGAATCGCTCGGCCCGCCGGGGCCGGCCCGGTTCGGCTCCGACCACATGGGGCTGCGGGTGGAAAGCGTGCCGGACGCCGTAGCGCAGTTGCGGGCCCGCGGCGCCGTGATCAGCAGTGGGCCGCGCGAGTTGCGCCCCGGCGTCTTCGTGGCCTTCGTCCAGGGCCCCGACCAGGTGCGGGTGGAGCTGCTGTCCCGCCCGGCGTGAGCCGCCGGGCGCCCACCGACCGGAACAGAAAGCGAGAGACCGAAGATGAACGACCCCGACACCGGCACACCGATGGAGCGCATCGCGCTGCAACGGGACAACCAGCAATGGGTGTTCGACTGGATGGTCAAGGAGACCGGCCGGGTCTACCACTTCCAGCCCGACGGCCGCGGCGACCTTCCGCGCGCGGTGCGCAGCCATGCGATGATCTCCAAGCACCTCGGCCAGGCCGGCGCGCGGCTGGAGAAGCTGGCGCACGAGGAGTCCGCGGCCGGCCACCAGCACACCGCGGCCGACCTCTACTACCGGGCCGCGCTGTCGTTCATGGCGGCCCAGCACACCGTGTTCGGCAACAGCCCGGAGAAGATCCACCTGCACGGCTCGCTGCTGCGCTGCTACGACCAGGTACGCTCGCACGCCCCCTACCGCATCGAGCACATCGACGTGGAGTGGAACGGCGTGACGGTCTCGGGCAACCTGCACCTGGCGCCGGCCGAGGGCCCCGCGCCCTGCGTCTTCTTCATCCCCGGCTGCGACGTCACCAAGGAGTCCTGGCCCAACCCCGCGTTCAACCAGGCCGCGCAGCGCGGCATGCACGTGTTCTCCTTCGACGGCCCCGGCCAGGGCGAGAGCAACCTGCGCGGCATCAAGCTGGAGGCGGACAGCTACGAGCACGCCGCCTCCGCCGCCGTCGGCATGCTGCTGGCCCGCCCGGAGATCAGCCGGATCGGCGTCTACGGCCTGAGCTTCGGCTCGTTCTGGGCGCTGCGGCTGGCCGCGCTCGACGACCGGATCACCGCGGTGGCCGCGCCCTGGGCGACGTACTGCGACCTGAACTACCTGATGACGCAGGAGTCCCCGCGCTTCAAGCAGCTCTTCGCCTACCTCACCCAGGCCCGTGACGAGGCCGAACTCGACGCGGTCACCTCCCGCATGACCCTGCTCGACCACGTCGGCCGGATCACCGTCCCGACGCTGCTGGTGAGCGGCGAGTACGATCCGCGCAGCCCCCTCGAAGCGGTCTACGAGATGTACGACGCGATGCGGGCGCCCGCCGAGCTCTGGGTCTACGCCGACCAGTTCCACCACACCTCGATGTCGGGCGGCAGCCGGCGCGCGCTGTGGGAGGCGGATGTCCACGCCACCACCTGCGACTGGCTGCGCGACCGCTTCGACGGCAGGCCGCAGCCGCACGCCGGCGAGGTGCTGTACCTGGAGAGCGGGCGGACCGGGCCGTACAGCCCGGACGCGCCGGCCAAGCGGCACTGGTACGAGGGCTGACGGCGATGAGCATCCCACTCCCCCAGGGTCCCGCGGGACACGGCCGGTCCGCCGCCGGCACCCGGGCACTTCCCGAGCGCGTCAGGCCGCTTCCCGCGTACGTCGAGCTGCTGGTCGTCGGCGGCGGCGCCTCCGGGCTGAGCGCGGCGATCGAGGCGGTCACCACCGGCGGACTCGACCCAGCCGACGTACTGCTCGTCGACGCGCAGCCGGCCCTCGGCGGCGCCGCGGTGGTGGCGGGCGGCGGCATCTGCATCGCCGGCACCCCGCTCCAGGCCAGGAAGGGCATCGAGGACAGCGTCGAACTGGCCTACCAGGACTGGCTGTCCGCCGGCGGCGACCTGGTCGACACCGGCTGGGCGCGGCGCTATCTGGAGGCCGGCAACCGCGAGGTGTACGGCTGGCTCGAGCAACTGGGCCTGCACTGGACGGAGGTGTCCTGGCGGGAGGGCAACTCGGTCCCGCGCTGGCACCGTACGGTGGGCGGCGGCAAGGCGGTCGCCGCGTGCCTGGTCGGGCACCTCGGACGGCTGGGCGTGCGTGCGGCCCTGGAAGCGGAGGTGACCGGGCTGGTCCTGGCAGGGGGGCCGGACGGCGGCGGGCGGCCCGGCGGAGAACTGAGCGCGGTGACCGTCCGCTGGGGCGGGTCCGAGCAGACGGTCGGCTGCGGTGCCGCAATCGTCGCGACCGGCGGGTTCGTCAACAACCCGGACACCGTGCGCACGCACACCGGCCTGCCCGAGGACACCCGGTTCCTCAGCGGCGGCGCTCCGCACGCCGACGGCCGGGGCCACCGGCTGCTCGCCGACGCGGGCGCGCAGTTCACGGCCATGGGCGAGGTCTGGTTCTACCCGTTCGGCACCCCCAACTACCGGCTGGGCGGCGGCACCAGCGCCAGGGGCCTGGCGGTGCGCGGACTCGGCAACGCGATCTGGGTCAACCGGCGGGGCGAGCGCTTCCACAACGAGGCGCTCAGCGGCGGCGGTTCCGGCGGCCGGGCGATCTTCCGGCAGCCCGGCCAGACCTGCTGGGCGGTTTTCGACGCGGACGAGGTGCGGACGCTGCTGCTGCGCGGCGACCGCTACTACGCCTCCGGCGACGACGTCGACCGCGACCGGACCGCGGAGTTCCTGCGGGAGTCCCCGTACGCGGCGACCGGTGACACCGTGTGTGAGGCCGCGGACCGCGCCGGGCTGCCGGGCCGTGCTGTCGAGGCCACCGTGGCGGCGTTCAACGCGCGGATCGCGGAGGGGGCTGCGCACGACCCGGCGTTCGGCCGCCCGCTGGCCGGCTTGCGGGAGATTGCCCGCGGGCCCTTCCACGTCGTGCAGTTCTTCCCGCTGGCGCAGAAGAACCTGGGCGGTGTGCACACCGACGAGGTGTGCGCGGTGCGCCGCGCGGACGGTTCCACCATCACCGGCCTGTTCGCGTCCGGGGAGGTCGCGGGCATGGGCGGCGGGCACATCAACGGGCACGGCGCCATCGAGGGCACGATGCTCGGGCCGTGCCTGTATTCGGGGCGGGTCGCCGGGTCCGCAGCCGCCGCCGCGGTACGGGCCCGGCGGGAGCCGGCCGGATGACCGTCACCGACGCCCAGGTCCACATCTGGCCGGCCGAGACCCCCTCCCGCCCCTGGGCGCCGGGCGGCGCCGGCTACGCGCACCGGCGGTCCTTCGGCGTCGCCGAGCTGCTGGCCGAGATGGACACCGCCGGGGTGGACCGGGCGGTGCTCGTACCGCCGGGCTGGGAGGGCGACCGCAACGACTACGTGCTCGGTTCGGCCGCCGCCCACCCCGGGCGCCTGGCGGTGATGGTCCGCCTCCCGCCGGCCGCGCCGCTGCCGCCGGCGCAGCTCGACGCCCTGCTGGAACAACCCGGCGTGGTGGGCGTCCGGCTGACGTTCACCCGCGGCGCCGCCCGCTCCTGGCTCGACGACGGCACCGCCGACTGGCTCTGGCCGCTGCTGGCCGCCCGCCGCACCCCGCTGGCCCTCTACGCGCCCGGCAGCCTGGCGGCGGTCCGCCGGATCGCCGAGCGCCACCCGCAGCTGCCCGTCGCCGTCGACCACGCCGGGCTCGCACTCGGGGCCCGCGGCGCGGACCTCGGCGCGGCGCTGGCCGTGGTACGTACGCTGGCCCGCCTGCCCAACGTCGCCCTCAAGGCCAGTTGCCTGCCGAGCTACGCCGACGACGGCTACCCGTTCCGCTCCGTGCACGGCTTCGTCCACGGCCTGCTGGACGCCTTCGGCCCGCGACGCGTCTTCTGGGGCAGCGACCTCACCCGGCTGCCCTGCACCTACCGGCAGTCGGTCCACCTCTTCACGCAGGCCCTGGGACTGCCGGAGGACGTGGTGGCGCTGCTGACGGGAGGCGCACTGAGCGAATGGCTCGGCTGGCCGGCGCGGTAGCCGCCGCCGTCCGGGGTCAGGGCCTGCTCGTCGGGCGGGTCCTGGGGAGGCGGGTGGTGCCGGCGGCGGCCAGGAGGGCGAGGGCGACGACCCACCAGAACGTGTCGGCGAAGGCGGCGGGGACGTGCTGGTGGTGGGCGTCCAGGCGGGTCTGGAGCACCAGGGCGAGGGCGGCGGTTCCGAGGGAGCCGCCCACGGTGTTGAGCAGGTTGAGCGCTCCGGAGGCGCGGGCGATCTGCTGGGGCTCGATGCGGCTGTAGACGATGTTCATCACCGGGGCGCTGATCATGGCCATCCCGAACCCGCGGACGGCGAGCGCCGCGGCGAGCGCGGAGTCCGGGAGGCCGTGGTCGAGTTGGGTGAAGGGCACGGTCCCGGCCAGGACCAGCAGGACGCCGGTGATGACCAGCGTCCTCGGGGCCACCGCGTCGATCGTGCGGTGGACCAGCACCGAGCCGGCGGCGGCCCCCAGCCCCTGGGGCACCAGGAGCAGGCCGGTCTGCCATGCCGACAGGCCGCGCCCGGCCTGGAAGTACAGCGGCAGCAGGAAGGTGGTGCCGAACACCGACGCGCCCAGGACGAGCAGGGCCAGGGCCGCCGCGCCCAGGGGCGGCCTGGTGAACATCCGCGGGTCGATCAGCGGGGTGCCGCCGGTCCGCAGGCCGTGGGCGACGAAGCCGGCCAGCATCAGCAGCCCGGCGGTCACTCCCACGGCGGCCGGCAGCGTACGGCCGTGGGCGACCTCGGTCAGGCCGAGGACGAGGACGGCCAGGCCCGGGGACAGCAGCGCCGCGCCGCGGACGTCGAAGGGCGTGCGCCGGTGCGTCGGCGGCACCACGGGGACGTGGCGGCGGGCGAGCAGCACCGCGGCGGCGCCGATCGGGAGGTTGACCAGGAACAGCACTTGCCAGGAGGCCACCGCGAGCAGCCCGCCGCCGACCATGGGCCCGAGCACGGGCGACAGCAGCGGCACGACGGCGACGACGCTGATCACCCGGCCGGTGCGGGCGGGGCCGGCGATCCGGGCGAGCAGCGCCTGCCCGGTCGGCGGCAGCAGACCGCCGCCGAGGCCCTGGACGACGCGGAAGGCGATCAGGCTCGGCACCGACCAGGACAGCGCGCACAGCGCGGACCCGAGCAGGAACACGCCCACCGCGACCAGCCAGACCCGCCGGCCGCCGAGGCGGTCGGCGAGCCAGCCGGAGGCGGGCACGGCGGTGACGACGGCCAGCAGGTACGCGGTGCTGACCCACTGGATCCCGGCGACGGAGGCGTCGAACTCGTGCGCCAGGGTGTCGATGCCGACGCTGACGATCGTGGCGTCGACGGACGCCATGAACGTGCCGAGCACCAGGATGAACGCGACGCGGAGCAGCGCCGCGTCGACCTTCTGGGCCGGTGCGGCGGTGGTCTTGGTCATCGTCGCTCCAGGAGGGTGCGGATGTCGCCGTCGAGGTGGTCGCCCAGCGAGCGCAGCAGGTCGAGCAGTTCCCCGGCGATCCCGTCGACGCGGACCCCGGCCCGGTGGGCGAGCACGCCGGTCCAGGTGTCGCCGTCCGGCATGACGGTCAGGGTCACCGGGTGGTGGGTGGCCTCGCGGAAGCGGGTGCCGACGAGGGTGAGCCCCGGGGCGGGCTCGCGCAGCCGGTCGCGGTCGACGGGGTAGTTCTCGAACACCACGAGGCTGTCGAAGAGCCTGCGCCGTCCCGTCAGCCGCTCCAGATCGGTGAGGGACACGTGGTGGTGCTCGGCGAGGGCCTGCTGCCGGGTCTGCAATCCGGTGAGGACGCCGGCGAGGGTGCCGGTCAGCCGCGCCCGGACCGGCACGGTGTTGGCGAGCAGCCCGATGATCTCCTCGACGCCCGCCAGCTCCGGGGGCCGGCAGGCGACCATGGCGCCGAAGCAGACATCGTCACGGCCGCAGGCCCGGGCGAGCAGGATCGCCCACGCGCCCTGCACCAAGGTGCTGCGGGTCAGGCCCCGTTCCGCGGCGAGGCGGGTGAGCCCCGCGACCAGCTCCGCGTCGAAGGTGATCACCGCGGGCTCCTGCCAGGCGGGCCCCGGGTCGCCGGCGCTCAGGTAGTCGCCCTCGGGCAGCGCGTCCAGCTCCTCGGCCCACACCGTGAGGTCCGGGTCGTGGGCGGACCGCCAGGCGAGGTAGTCGGCGAACGGCACCGGCGCGGGCAGGGACGGCTCCCGGCCGCGCAGCCGCGCCGCGTACAGGGCGAACAGCTCGCCGAGCATCCGGGGCGCCGACCAGCCGTCGGACAGTACGTGATGGCTGGTCAGGACCAGGTCGAACCGGTCGGCGCGGTGGCGGATCACGGTCAGGCGCAGCAGCGGGCCGGTGCTCAGGTCGAAGGGCTCGGCCAGGTCTGCTGCGAGGACCGCCTCGGCCGGCCCGTCGCACACCCGGAAGCCGGGCTCGGGCGCGGGCGGGATGACGGCGAAGCCGGCCGGGAAGGCGGCGCCCAGGTTCGGGTGCCGGGCCAGCAGGTCCACGCCCGCCGCGCGCAGGGCGCCGACGTCCGGCGATCCGGTGAAGGAGAAGGCCGACTGCACCGTGTAGGGGTCGGGCCGTTCGGTGCGCGAGTGCCGCAGCATCACCTCCTGCAGCGGCGTCAGCGGCTGCACGCCGGCGACCGCCCGGCCATCGCCCAGCGCGCTGATCTCGGGTGCGGCGGCGACGGCGAGCAGGGACGTCCGCAGGCACTCGCCCAGGTGCTCGACCTCGGCGGCCGTGAGCAGCGTGCCGGGCCACGTCAGCCGGATGCCGAGCCGGTCGTCGCGCACCAGGGCGTTGACCATGAGGGCGTACGGCAGCGGCATGGTGTCCGCGGCGCCGGAGCCGAGCGGGCCGGCGTCGGGCGGCGCCTGCCACGCGGTCTCCGTGGCCGGGGCGCCCGGGTAGCGGCCGAGGTAGTTCCAGGCGATCTCCGGCCGGACCGGGTCCAGCAGGCCGGCCGAGGTGAGGATGCCGTGGCCGAGGCCGTCGCCCTGGGCCCGCAGCCGTTCCGCGACGGCCGCGGGGTCGTCGGCCGCCTCGATCAGCAGGGGGTGGACGGCGGTGAACCATCCGACGGTCTGCGACAGGTCGGCGTGGTCGGGGCGGCCGTGGCTCTCCAGGGCCACCAGCACCCGGGAGGCACCGCGCCAGTCCCGTACCGCCCGGGCCAGCGCGCTGAGCAGTACGGCGTCCGGTGAGGTGCGCAGTGCGGCGGGCAGTGTGGTGATCAGGGCGCGGGTGGTGGCGGCGTCGAGGTGGATCTCGTGGTGCGCGGAGGTGGCCGCGGTGTCCCGGTCCGGGTCGAGCGGCCGGGCCGCCAGCGCCGTGGTCGGCACCATCCGCTGCCAGTGCGCCAGTTCGTCCTTGCGGTCGGCCGCGCGCAGCGAGCGCGCCCAGGCCAGGAAGGAGACGCCGTGCCGGGCGGGTGTTCCGCCGGCGTGGGCGTCGCGTATGTCGTCCAGCAGGATGCGCCAGGACACGCCGTCCACCGCGAGGTGGTGCGCGACCAGGACGAGCCGGCCCGGCCGGTCGGGCCCGGCGTCGTACCAGACGGCGCGCAGCAGCGGTCCGGTGCGCGGGTCCATCGCGTCGCACGCCCGGGTGGTTTGCCGGTCGATCAGGGCGCGCAGTTCGCCGGCCGGCAGGTGCGGTGGCACCGGGACCCGGGTCAGGACGTCGGCGCCGGTCACCGCGCCGGCCGGCGGGATGCGCAGGACGTCCGCGGCCAGGTGGGCACGCAGGATGTCGTGCCGGGCGAGGATCTTGCCGAGCACGGTCCGCCAGAGGTCCTCGTCGCCGCCGGGCGGGACGCACACCTCGGTCCACTGGCAGAACCCGCCGGCGGTGGCGCCCGCGCGGCGCAGCATGTCCCGCATGACGGGGGTCAGCGGCGCGTCGCCCACGGCCGGGCTGTCGGTCTCGGTGAGGGTGCGGGCCCGGGCGGCGATCCCGGCGACCGTCGCTGCTTCGAAGACGTCCCGTGCGGTCAGCGCGAGGCCCTGGCGGCGGGCTCGGGAGACCACCTGGAGGGAGACGATGCTGTCCGCGCCGAGGGCGAAGAAGTCGTCGTCGGGGCCGATGTCGTCGCGGGCGAGGATGTCCTTGAGGACGCCGAGCAGCACCGTCTCGGCCGGGGTCGCGGGATCCCGTCGCCGCGCCGCCGCGGTCTGCGGGGCGGGCAGGGCCGCGGCGTCCAGCTTGCCGCTGGGGCTCAGCGGCAGGCGGTCGAGCGTCACCAGGGCGCTGGGCACCATGTGGTCGGGAAGCAGCCCGGCCAGGTGGGCACGCAGCGTCGCGGGGCCGGGCCGGGCGCCGTCGGCCGGGATGACGTAGCCGACGAGCCGGCCCTCCCGCATGACCACCGCGCAGGCACGCACCTCGGGGTGGCGGGTCAGCGCGGACTCGATCTCGCCGAGCTCGACGCGGAAGCCGCGGATCTTGATCTGGTGGTCGGCGCGGCCGAGGAAGACCAGCTGTCCGTCCGGCCGCCACCGCACCAGGTCCCCGGTGCGGTACATCCGCTCCCCCGGCGGACCGAACGGATCGGCCACGAAGGCGGCCGAGGTCAGGCCCGGCCGGCCGAGGTAGCCGCGGGCCAGGCTCGGCCCGGCGAGGTAGAGCTCGCCCGTCACGCCGAAGCCGACCGGCTGGAGGCCGCGGTCCAGGACGTAGGCGCGGACGCCGGGGTCGGGGCGGCCGATCGGCAGCGGACCGGGATCGGCCGGGTCGTACGCCCACGTCACGGAGTTGATCGTGACCTCGGTGGGCCCGTAGGCGTTGAACAGCGCCCGCCGCCCGGCGCCCCAGCGGCGTGCGAGCTCCGGGTCGAGGCGTTCGGCGCCGACGACGAAGAGCACGTCGGGGTGCACGGTCCGGTCGTCGGGCATCGCGGCCAGGAACGACGGCAGCAGGTTCACCCCGGTCACCTTGTGCTCGACGATGTAGTCGAGCAGTTCGTCGCCCGGGACGCGTACTTCCTCCGGGGCGATCACGCTGGTGCCGCCGGACAGCAGCGGCACCATGGTCTGCCAGAAGGCCACGTCGAAGCCCGTCGACGCGAAGTGCAGGTAGCGGTCGTGCTCGGTGATCCCGACCACGTCCTCCTGGAGGGCGATCAGGTCGGGGACGCCGCGGTGGGTGATGCCGACGCCCTTGGGCCGTCCGGTGGTTCCGGAGGTGTAGATGACGTAGGCGAGCGCGTCGTCGGTGAGCGCGGCGCGTGCTCCGGCCGGGTCGGTGTCGGGAAGGCCGGCGAGGGCGGCCGGGTCGTCCGGCCGCACCACCGGGATGTCCTGCCCGGCGAGCAGTCCCGCGTCCGTCGTCACCGCCGCGGCCGGGGCGATGTCGCCGAGCATGTACGCCAGTCGGTCGCGCGGGTAGCTCGCGTCCATCGGCACGTACACCGCTCCCGCCTTGGCCACGGCGAACAGCGCCACCGTCATCTCGATGTCCCGCCCGAGCAGCACGGCGACCGGGTCCTGGGGCCGGACGCCGCGCCGGATCAGGGCGTGCGCGAGCCGGTTGGCCGCCCGGTCCAGCTCCCGGTAGGTCAGGCTGCGGTCGCGGCACACCAGCGCCTGGCCGTCGGGCTTGCGGCGCACCCAGGAGGCGAACTCCGCCAGCCAGTGGCCGCGCCGCTCGGCGGGCACCGGGCCGGCGCCGGCCCGCAGCATCCGCTCCCGCTCGGCGGGGTCCAGCGCCGGCAGTGCGACGGCGGGCCGCCGCGGGTCGCGGACGATCTCCCGCAGCAGGTTGTGCAGCCAGCGCCCGTAGTCGCGCACCTGCTGCTCGCCGAGGACGCCGGGCTGGTAGCCGAGCCCGATCGTGATGTCCTGCCCCGGCAGCACGATGACGGTCAGCGCGTAGTGCGTGGCGTCGGTGATGTCCACTGCGGCCAGGTCGAGGCCGGGGCCGAGCGGGGTGCGGCTGCGGTCGGACAGCGGGAAGTTCTCCATCACCAGCATCGTGTCGAACAGCTCGCCGGCGCCGGCGAGGCGCTGGATCTCGGGCAGGCCGACGTGGTGGTGGTCGGCCAGCGCGATGCTGTGGGCGTGCACGCGCGCCATGAGGTCGTGCGCCGTCTCCCCCGGGGTGCACCGCACGCGCACCGGGATGGTGGTCCCGAGCTGCCCGATCATGAGCTCGACGCGGTCCACGTCGGCGGGACGGCCGGAGACCGGGCAGCCGAAGATGACGTCGTCGCGTCCGGTGAGCCGGCTCAGCAGCAGGCCCCACGCGGTCTGGAGCACCGTGGTCAAGGTGACGCCCTGCTCGCGGGCGAAGGCGCGCAGCTGTCCGCTGAAGTCGGCGCCCAGCTCGACCGCCACCCGTTCGGGCCGGGCGAGGGCGGTCCTGGCGGTCGCGGGTGCCAGCCGTGTCGCGCCGTCGACGCCGTCGAGTGCCTGCCGCCATGCGGCCCGGGACGCCTCGCGGTCCCGGCGGGCCAGCCACCGGTGGTATTCCGCGACGTCGGGGCCGGCGGGCACGGCGGGCCCGCCGCCCAGCTCGGCGTAGATGCCCAGCAGAGTCCGGCCGACCAGCGGCATGGACCAGCCGTCCAGCAGGGCGTGGTGGTTGGTGATCACCAGTTTGTGCGTGGCCGGGCCGACGCGGGAGAGCAGGAAGCGGATGAGGGGTGGCCGGGACGGGTCGAAGGGGCGGGCCAGTTCGGCGCGGGCGGCCGTGTCGAAGTCGTCGTCCTGACGCCATTCGAGGGTGACGCCGGCGGGGACGACCTGTACGACCTCGTCGCCGGCTTGGGCGAGGTGGACACGCAGCGAGGGGTTGCGGCGCAGCAGCTCCCGTGCGGCCTCGGCGAGGCGGTCGCGGTCGAGTGCGCCTTCGAGTGTCGTCACGGCCTGGACCACGTAGACGTCGGTGTCCTGGTCGTCGCGGACCAGGGTGTGGAAGGACAGCCCCACCTGGAGCGGGGTGGCGGGCCACACGTCCTGGATCCGGCCGGCGCGCTCCAGGCGGTCGATGGCGGCCTGGTCGAGCGCGACCAGCGGGAGGTCCGACGGTGTCAGTCCGCCGGTGGCGTGCCGGGCGTGCCCGGCCAGCAGGTCCAGCGCCTGGCCCCATGCCTCGTGCAGGGCCGCCAGCGCTTCGGGGGTGACGACGCCGGTCGCGGCCGTCCACTCGACGGCGAGCCGGGGCGCGTCGCCCTCGTGGACGAAGCAGTTGAGTGCCAGGACCTGCTCCAGCGCCTTGGCGCCGGGTTCGAGCACCCGGAAGGCGTCCTGCTCGGGCAGCCGCCATCCGGTGCCGGGCGGTGCGGCGAAGCGGCCCAGGTAGTTGAGCAGGACGTCGGGCGGCGGGACGGCGGCCAGGCCCGCGCCGGCCGGGTCGAGGTGGCGCAGGACGCCGTAGCCGAGGCCCTGCCCGGGCACCGCCCGCTTGGCTTCCTTCGCCGCGCGCAGCACCTCCCGCACGTCGCCGGCAGCCGGTACGCGCACCGGGTACTCGCTGGTGAACCAGCCGACGGTACGGGCCAGGTCGAGGTGCTCGCGGCCGTGGCCCTCCAGGGTGACGGTGACCGCGTCACGGAAGCCGCCCCACTCGCGCAGGGCCAGGACGAGCGCGGACAGCAGCACTTCGTCGACGCCGGCGCGGTAGGCGGACGGCAGCGTGGTCAGGACGGCTTCGGTGACGGCCGGGGAGGCCAGGGTGACCGTCCGGCGGGCGGTGGCGACCGTGTCCAGGGCCGGGTCGAGCGGCCGGGGTCCGATACGGGTCGCGGAGCCGAGGACGTCCTGCCAGTGGGCGAGTTCACCACGGCGTGCCCCCGTGGCGCCCTGCTCGGCCAGGAGCGCCGTGTGCCGCCGCCAGGAGGCGCCGACCGGTTCCAGGGCGCCGCCGGTGCAGGCCGCGTACAAGTCGGGTACGAGGATGCGCCAGGAGACGCCGTCCATCGCCAGGTGGTGCACGACGAGGACCACCTGGTCCGGCTCGCCGTCCTCGGTGCGGATCAGCTCGGCCCGCAGCAGGTCGCCGCGCCGCGGGTCGAGCCGGCCCGCCGACCGCCGGGCGGCCGTCGCGGCGTCCACGCCCCGGGCCTCCGTGACGACTGCGGGCACCGAGCCCTCGGGGAGGATCTCCAGGCCGCCGTCGTGGACGCGCAGCCGCAACGCGTCGTGCCGGTCGAGGAGGGTCCGTACGCCCGCGCGGAGGGTGTCCGGGGAGAGCGCGTCCACGCGCAGGACCGTCCACTGGGCGTAGCCGGCGACGGTGTCCACGTCCTGGTGCGCGTCGAGCAGGCCCCGCACGATGGGCGGCGCGGTGACCGGCCCGCTGGGGTCGTCGGGCGCCTCGCCGGTCTGCTCGACCCGGCCGGCGGAAGCGGCCAGCGAGGCGAAGCTGCGGCGGGCCAGCAGATCGCGGGGCCGCAGTTCGAGCCCCATTGCCCGCAGCCTGCTGCTGACCGTGATCGCCGTGATGCTGTCCCCGCCGAGGTCGTAGAAGTCGTCGTCCACGCCGACCTCTTCCACCTCGAACGCCTCGGCGATCGCGGCGCACAGCAGCCGCTCCCGCTCGGTGCGGGGCTCCCTTCCGCCGCCCGCGACCGCCGGCAGCGGAAGCGCGGCGCGGTCGAGCTTGCCGTTGGGTGTGAGCGGCAGCGTGTCGAGCACGACCACGGCGGCGGGCACCAGGTGTTCCGGCACCCGCGCCGCCAGGTCCGCGCGCACCGCCTCGGCGGTGACGGTGGCGGACACGACGTAGCCGACCAGCCGGGCCGACCGTACGGCGGCTGCGGCGGCGGCCACTCCGGGTACGGCGGCGAGCGCGGCCTCGACCTCGCCCAGCTCGATCCGGTGGCCGCGGACCTTCACCTGGCCGTCGGCCCGGCCCAGGTAGTCCAGTCCGCGTCCGGTCACCCAGCGGGCCAGGTCCCCGGTGCGGTACATCCGCGACCCGGGCGGCCCGTAGGGGTCGGCCGGGAAGCGCTCCGCGGTCGCGCCGGGCGCGCCGAGGTAGCCGCGGGCCAGGTGCGGCCCGGCCAGGTACAGTTCGCCCGCCGTGCCGCGCGGAACCGGCTGCAAGGCGTGGTCCAGGACGTAGCAGCGGGTGCCCGCGAGCGGCGCGCCGATGGTCGGCTCGTCGCCGGCGACGACCGCCGTGGTGCTGTCCACGGTCGCCTCGGTCGGCCCGTACATGTTGCGGGCGGTGACCGCGCAGGCGGCGATACGGCGCCACAGCGCGGGGGGCGTCGGCTCGCCGCCGAGGACCAGCAGGGTCGGCCGCAGGTCCAGCAGGCCCCCGTCGACCAGGGCGGCGGCCATCGAGGGTGTGGTGTCGACGACGTCGATGCCGTCGCGGGCGTAGGCGGTGAGCAGGGCGTCGGCGTCGCGGACGGTGTCGGCGTCGTAGAGGTGCAGTCGGTGCCCGCACAGCAGCCACACGAGGTGGTCGAAGGCCGAGTCGAAGGCGAAGGAGTAGGTGTGGGCGACACGCAGCTGCCGGCCCGCGGCGTGTTCCGCCTCGGCGACGACCGTGGCGCGCTGGTGGTGCAGCAGTGCCGCGAGACCGCCGGCCCGGCCGAGCACGCCCTTGGGCCGGCCGGCCGACCCGGAGGTGTGGATGACGTAGGCCAGGTGCTCCGGGTGCCGGGGCGCGGCGAGTTCACCGAGGTTTAGGGGCGCCGCGCAGAGGTCTTCCGCCTCGTCCAGCAGTGTCTCCCAGGGGACTCCGTCGACCGCGCCCGCGGTGATCACCAGGGCCGGCCGGGCGTCGTCGAGGATGTCGTGCAGCCGCCGCGGCGGATGGGCGGTGTCCAGCGGCAGGAAGGCGGCGCCCGCGTCCAGGACCGCCAGCAGGGCGGTCACCAGGTCCGCCGAGCGGGGCAGCGCCAGCGCCACGAGGTCGTCGGGGCCGATACCGCGGGCGCGCAGGGCGCGGGCCAGCCGGTGCACCCGCCCGGCCAGTTCCCCGGCGGTCAGCCGGTCGGTGCCGCACACCAGGGCGGTGTGCCCGGGATCGGCCGCGCCGGCCATGGCGTCGAAGGCGTCCGGTACGAGCAGCGGCGTGCCGGGAAGGGCCTCGGGCACCCACGGGGCCGGGATCTCCGCCGCCTTGCCGCCCATGGGGATCCGGCCCACGGGCCGTCCGTCGAGCAGGCCGTCCAGCAGTGTGCACAGGCCGGCCAGCTTGCCGTCGACCGACTCCTGGTCGTTGTCGCGGGCGTCCACCTCGAAGCCGAGGTGCAGCCCGCCGTCGGGGGTGGGCAGCACGGCCAGGCCCATGTCCTCGGGCGGCCCGCCGGCGATGTTGCGCATCCGCCCGGTCGCGCCGGCGAAGTCCATGGCCAGGTCGAACGCCTTGAGGTTGATGCCGCGGCCGTGCAGCAGCGCGCCCGCCCCGGGAGCGCCGAGGTCGCGGGGCAGGTCCTCACCGCGGTAGCGCTGGTGCCTGCGCGTCTCGCGGAGCGCGGCGGCCACCCGCCCGGTCAGCTCCGCGAATCCGTCCTCGGGGTGCACGCGTATCCGCAGGGGCAGCACGTTGACGGCCATGGCCGGCGTGCGCAGTTCGACGGAGGCGGTCCGGCACATGAGCGGCAGGGCGAAGACCACGTCGGTACGGCCCAGCATGCGGTGCAGGAAGGCGGCGTAGCAGGCGATCAGCGCCTCGCCCCAGGTGGCCTTCGCCCGGTCCGCGAAGGCCCGCAGCCTTGCCGTGCCGGCGGGGCCGAGGACGGTGCCGGCGCTCAGGGAGCGGCCGGAGGGGCCGGCCGGGGGGCGCGTCTCCCCGAGGTCGGGCAGGGGGGTGAAGCGGTCGACCCAGTAGGCGCGGTCGACGGCCGCCTCCTGGCTGTCGCGGTACGCGCGGTCGGCCGCGACGACGCCCTCGATCGTGCCGAACAGCGGCCGTGGCGGCTCGGTCCCCCGCACCAGCGCGGTGTAGTGGGCCGCCGTGCGGCGCGCCAGCATGGCCCCGCTGTAGCCGTCGATGACCAGGTGGTGGCCCATCTGGGTGTACCAGACCTCGCGGTCGGACAGCCGGATGACGACGGGCGAGTACAGGGGACGGTCCACCATCGCACGGCAGGTCTCGGCGGCCCGCGCCCGCTCGGCCTCGACGAGCGCGGCGGCCTCGGCCGCCGGGTCGCCGCTGCCGCCGAGGTCGACGATCCGGGGCAGCCCGACGGGGGCGTCGCTCACCGCCTGCCGTGGCCCCGAGGGGGTGTCGTACACCCGCAGGCGCAGGCTCTCGGCCTCCTGGGTGGTCGCCCGGACCGCCTCGGCCAGCGCCCGCGGGTCGATCGGGTCCGCGCCGCCGGATATCTCGACGACGTCGCCGACGACGTAGTACGGCGATTCCGGCTCCAGGCGTTGCGCGTGCCAGATGCCCAGCTGGGCACCGGTCAGGGGAAGCAGTCGATCCGCGGGGACGGGTGGGGTGGTCAACTCACTCTCCTTGCAATGTCTCCGGTCGACGATCGCCACGGTCACCGGCGGCGCGGGGGATGCCGGGGGCCGGTCACTTCTCCAGCAGCGGCGCGAACGAGGTGTCGATCGCGTCCAGGGTCTTCAGGGCGTCCCCGTACGTGGCGGCTTCGGTGCAGGCGATGGGGAAGGTCATCTTCTTCTTGACCGCCGGCAGGTTCTGCCACAGCCGGGAGCCGACGACGGCCTTGACCGAATCGGGGAGGCTGCCGTCGCAGTTGACGGAGTACGTGATGGCGTCGGCCTCGCCGAGGGAGTCGCCGAGCTGCTCCATGGACGGGTACTCGCTGACCGACTTGGACCCGGGCCCCGGCTTCTTCACCTTGCCGTAGTAGTTCGCGCCGATGTCCTGGGCCACGTTGGTGCCCCACGAGCCGTTGAACTCCCGCTGGAACGTGCCCTTGGAGGTGTCCCCGTAGGCGCCGACGTGGCCCAGCTTCAGCGCCGGCAGGACGTTCTGGTATTTCTTCTTCAGCTCCGCGGCCTTGGCCTCGTACGCGGCCTGCGCGCTCTCGTACCTGGTGAGCACCCCGGCGGCGTCGGCGTGCTTGCGGGACACCTCGCGCCACTGGGTGGGCAGCATCGGTCCGACCGCGACCACCGGTGCGATCGCCGTCAGCCGCTTGACGTCGATGTCGCCGAGGGCGGGGAGCGGGACCCCGAGGACGATGAGGTCGGGCTTGGCCTTGGCGATGGCCTCGTAGTTGGTCTCCGACGCCTGCTCGCCGGCGACCCTGGCGAGCTTCTTGTAGGTGGCGAGCTCGTCGGCGTCCATCATGGCCTCGCCCCGCTGCCATGAGGAGATCCCGACCAGGGGGGCGCCGGCCTCGATCAGGGTGGGCACCGCGTAGCCGGTGGCGACCACCCGCTCGGGGTGGACGGGGATGGTGACCTTGCCGTTGTCCGCGGTGAACACCCGGGTCTCGACCTTCTGGGGCGCTGCCGCGGTGCCGTTGTCCGACGACCCGCACGCGCTGAGGGCCAGGGCCAGTGCCAGGGCACCGACGAGGCCCGATGATCTGCGCGTGAACATGTGCGACTCCTTCTGCTGGGCGGGGCCGGCCGGCTCGGCCGGGTCCCGTCGTGGTCCATGGCCTCCCGGCAGGGCGCCGGGAGGGGATCTGCGCGGGGGCACCGCTGGTCAGTGCTCGTGCTCCTGGTCGTCGTCGAAGTCCGCGACGCCGCGCTTCCAGTAGCCGGTGATCTCGTAGTCGCTGCGCTCCAGGCGCAGTTCGTCGCGCACCCAGCGGCGCAGCGGCCTGACCTGGCCCGCCTCGCCGGCCATCCAGGCGTACAGCCGCTCGCCGGGCGGGACGGTCAGCGCGGTGACCGCCCGGGCCAGCGCGCCGCCGGTGCCCGGCGGGCGGTCGCCCCGGTGCAGCCAGCGCACCTCGACGCCCCGGGGCGGCGCGAGCTCGATCTCCTCCGCGGCGCGGGCGACCTCGACGAACGCCCAGCCCTTGGCGTCCCGGGGAAGCTCCTCCAGCCAGCGTGCGATCGCGGGCAGCGCGGTGATGTCGCCGGCCAGCAGGTAGCGGTCGTAGGCGGCCGGGACGATGAGGCCGCCCGGCGGACCCGCCACATGCAGGACCGCTCCGGGCCGTACGGCCTGGGCCCAGTCCGAGGCGAGGCCGCCCTCGTGCGGGGCGATGTCGATGTCGATCTCGCCGGCCACCGGGTCGTGGCGCCGTACGGTGTACTCCCGCGACGTGGGGTGGGGGCGCGGCCAGCGCAGCAGGTCACCGTCCGGTTCCGGCAGGCGCAGCGAGCCGTCGGGGTCGGGGAAGAGCAGCTTGACGTGGTCGATCGGCGAGTGCGCCTCGAACCCCGCGGTGCCCGGTCCGCCGAGCGTGACGCGCAGCAGGCCGGCGCCGACCGCCGCGGTACGGACCACTTCCGTACGGCGGATGCGGATCGGGTAGCGCACCTTCTCGGGGCGGCGCCCGGCCAGGACCTGCGCGATCCGCTCCAGGTGGCGCTGCCCCTGCCCGGTGTCCGTCACGCCGTACGGCCCGTCAGGACGGCGAGCCAGTGGTCCAGTTCGGGGCGCTCGGCCAGGTCCGGCAGCTCCAGCTCGCCGGCGCCGTCCGCGCGCCACCGCTCGACCAGGGTCATCAGGCGCACCGAGTCCAGGCCGAGATCGCGCAGGTTCTCGCCCGGGGCCAGGTCGGAGGGGTCGCAGCCGAGCAGTTCGGCGACGTCCGCGCGGATACGGTCGGGCGTCAGGCCCTCGCTCATCAGTGGGCTCCTACTCGTGGCGGCGCCGCGGTGGGGCGGCGCGGCAGGGGGGAGGGGTGGTGCCGGGACGGGCGGGGTCCCCGGCGGGTGCTCATACCGGGTCCTCGAAGCCGAGGGCGCCCAGCAGTGTGCGGAACTTGGCCGCGGTCTCGGCCAGTTCGGCGCGCGGATCGGAGTCGGCGACGATGCCGGCGCCGGCGAACAGCCGTACCGTCCGGTCGCAGACCTCGGCGCTGCGGATGGACAGCGCCCACTCGCCGTCGCCGTGCCGGTCCGTCCAGCCGACCATCCCGGCGTAGTAGCCGCGGTCCTGGGGTTCCAGGGCGGCGATGGCGGTCAGTGCCCGGTCGGCCGGCACCCCGCCGACGGCCGGTGTGGGGTGCAGTGCCTCGGCCAGGCCGAGGGCCGAGCAGTCCGGGTCCGCCGGATCGCGCAGCCGTCCGCTGATCCGGGTGGACAGGTGCCACATGGTCGGCGTGCCGATCACCTCGGGGCGTTCGGGTACGTCGAGGTCCGTGCAGAACCGGCCGAGCACGTCGGCGACATGCCCGGCGGTGTGGGCGTGCTCGCCGAGGTCCTTGGCCGAGTCGCGCAGCGCGGCGACCCTGGCGCGGTCGACCGACGCCTCGCCGGCCCTGGGCGCGGAGCCGGCCAGGGGGTTGGCGGTGACGGTCACGCCGTTGCGGGCGACCAGCAGTTCGGGGCTGGCCCCGACCAGGGTGCGCGGGGCGCGGTCCCCGGGGGCGGTGACATCGGCGGCGAAGGCGTAGGCCGCGGGGTTGGCCCGCACCAGCCCGGCCAGCAGGGACGTCACGGCGACCGGGTCGGCCGCCGTGAGCTTCAGGCAGCGGGCCAGCACGACTTTGCGCAGCGCCCCCTGCCCGATCAGGTCGAGTGCCCGGCCCACCGCGCCGACGTAGCCGTCGGGTTCGGGCTGCAGCCGTACCGTCCATCCGGTGGGGGCCTGCCCGCCCGGCGGGTGGGCCGCGGCAGCCGAGGGGGCGGCGGCCCGCCGTACGACCGCGGGCACCAGCAGGCTGGCCTCGGCGTCCGGGCGGAAGCCGAGGGCGCCGACCACCACGGGGTCGGGCACGCCGCCTGCCGCAGCCTCGTCGAGGGCGCGGGCCGCGGCGGCGGCCCGCCGCCGGGGACTGCCGTGCACCCGGGTGCGCACACCGTCGGCGAGCAGCGTCCCGTACGGCGAGGAGAAGTAGAACGAGCCGGTGAGATAGGCCGCCAGCAGCTCGGCGGGCCGGTGCACGGGGCGGGGGCGGGTCAGCGTGGACACGGGCACCTGGCTCACGCACCGGCCTGGGGCTCGGCCCCGGTACCGGCCGGCGTGGGAAGGGCCCAGCCGAGGCCGTCGGGAGAGGCCACCAGGCCGCCCTCGAACAGCGGTTTCTCCAGCGTGGTCACGCCGCCCATGGAGGCGCGGGCCTGGATCTCGTTCATGCCCTGCATGACCTCCGTGACCACCTGGGTGCCGAACAGCTCGCCCATCCGCTCCCCGCTCTCGCTCTGCGCCGGCCCGGTGCGGGTCACCGCGTCCGCGAGGTCCTTCGACGAGCTGCCGAAGCGCTCCTTGAGCGTGTCGAGGTCGATCAGCGCCGACTCGCCGGAGGAGACGCCGCCGATCAGCTCGACGAAGGCGCGCAGGTCGGTGGCCTCGGCGCGGGAGACCTTGCGGGCCTGCCAGAAGTACGACTCCTCGTTGTGCTGCATGTCGTAGAAGGCGAGCAGGAATTCGTAGAACACCCCGTACTCGCGGCGGTAGCGGCGCTCGAACTCGCCGAAGGCGCGCTCCTCGGCCAGGCCCCCGCCCAGCACGCTGTTGATCGAGCGCGCCGCGAGCAGGCCGCCGTAGGTGGCCAGGTGGACGCCGGTGGAGAAGACCGGGTCGACGAAGCAGGCGGCGTCGCCGACCAGCACCATGCCGGGCTGCCAGAAGCGCTCCATGGCGTACGAGTAGTCCTTGCGGACGCGCAGTCGGCCGTACGGGCCGTCGGTGACGCGTACGGCGTCCTTCAGGTAGTCCTTGATCATCGGGGCGCGCTCGACGAACCGGGCCATGGCGGCTTCCGGATCGCGCGACAGGGCGCCGATCTGGGAGCGGTTGACGACCGCGCCGACGCTGGTGAGGGTGTCGGTGAGCGGGATGTACCAGAACCAGCCGTCGTCCCACGCGCAGCACAGGATGTTGCCGGCGTCGGGTCCCGGCAGCCGCTTGCCGCCCTCGTAGTAGCCGTAGAGGGCCACGTTGCGGAAGAAGTCGGAGTAGTGGCGGTCGGCGACCGTGCGGGCGAGCCTGCTGTTGCTGCCGGAGGCGTCGACGACGTACCGGGCGCGGGTCTCGTGGGCCCGGCCGTCGGTGTCCGTCCAGCGCAGCCCGGCGACCTGCCCGCCCTCGCGCAGCGCGGCCACGGCCGTGCACTGCTCGCGCACCTCGACGCCGACCCGGCGGGCGTTGTCGAGGAGGATCTTGTCGAACTTCATGCGCTCCACCTGGTAGGCGGTGGAGGTCGGCCCGGACATGAGCGGGGAGTAGGCGAACAGGAAGTTCCACGGCTCGGGGTTGGCGCCCCAGCGGAAGGTGCCGCCGCGCTTGGGCATGAAGCCGGCCTTCTCCAGTTCGCCGGTCACCCCGAGGAAGCGGCAGACACCGTGGATCGTCGCGGGCAGCAGCGATTCGCCGATCTGGTGGCGGGGGAAGGACTCCTTCTCCAGCAGCAGGACCCGGTGGCCGGCCATCGCGACCAGCGCGGCGGTGGTGGAACCGCCAGGTCCGCCGCCGGCCACGACGACGTCGTAGGAACCGGCGGTGCCGGCCGTGGTGGTGCTGGGGACGTGCTCGGGGGTGGGCATGAGGTTTCTCCCTGGGGTCGACACCGGGGCAGATGGTTCATGGGCTGCCCGAGCCAGCAGGCGGCCGTCGTTCCTGGCACAGGGCCCGTGCCCGCCGGCACGGGAGGCCGGGTGTCGCACAAGCCGTGATCGAACTTAGGTAAGGCTTACCTTAGTTGATCCGCAACGGGGTGGTCAATGCGCCCGAGGGGACGGCAGGGCCGGCCGGGGTCACAGACGTGCGACGACCTCATCGGTCGTGGTCACCACGGCGCAGCGGCCGGCCGCCCAGCGCAGCGCCATCTCGTGGTCCTCGCGGGAGAAGTCGGCGACGGCGTCGGCGACGACGAAGGCCCGGATGTCGCGCATCCACGCGTCGCACGCCGTCGTCATCACGCCGATGTGCGCGTACACCCCGGCGATCACCAGCTGGTCGCGTCCCTGCTCCCGCATCCGCTCGGCGAGATCGGTACGGACGAAGGCGCTGTACTTCCACTTGGTCAGCAGCGTGTCCCCGGGCCCGGGGGCCACCGCGTCCGGGATCGCGAGCGCCTCGGGGTCGTCGGCCACCCCCGGGCCCCAGAAGTCGAGCTGGAGCCCGCGTTCCTCGGGCGTCTGGCCGCCGCGCTGCACCGAGTAGACCACCGGAACCCCGGCGCGGCGGGCCCGCGCCAGCAGCCGGGCGGTGTTGGCCAGCATGCCGGGCAGCGGCGGCGCGCCGGCGGGGAAGGCCGCGAGGAAGTGCTGCTGGAGGTCGTGCACGAGCAGCAGCGCGCGGCGCGGGTCCACGGTCCAGGACACCCGGTTGGCCGGCAGCCGGCCGGCGTCCGGGAACGGGTAGGAGGCGATGATGGGAAGTGCCATGCGGAGACCGGCCTTTCAGCGCTGTTCGCGGGAGGCCGCGGCCGACCGCAGCCCCGATCTGCTGACCTTGCCGACACCGGTGTGCGGGAAGACGTCCACGAAGCGGACGAGGTCGGGGATCTTGTAGGCGGCGACGCCGCGCTCCCGTACGAACGCCTTGATCTGGGCGGGCGTCGGCGGGTCGGTGTCCGGGCGCAGGATCACATGGGCGAGGGTGCGCTCGCCGAGGTACTCGTCGGGCACGGCGACCAGGGCGACGTCGCGCACCGCGGGGTGGGCCAGGATGATGTCCTCGATCTCCCCCGGGGCGAACTTCTCCCCGCCGCGGTTGATCTGGTCCTTGGCGCGGCCCTCGACCACCAGATGGCCGCTGGGCGTACGGCGCACGAGGTCACCGGTGCGGTAGAAGCCGTCCGCGGTGAAGGCCGCGGCGTTGTGCTCGGGGGCGCGCCAGTAGCCGCGGATGGTGTAGGGGCCCCGGGTGAGCAGCTGCCCGCACTCGCCCTCGGGTACGTCCCGGCCGTCGTCGTCGACGATCCTGACCTCGTCGTCGGGCGAGATCGGCCGGCCCTGCGTGGTGACGACCGTCTCCGGATCGTCGTCGAGCCGGGTGTAGTTGACCAGTCCCTCGGCCATCCCGAAGACCTGCATCAGCCTGCACCCGAGCGCCGGTTCGAGCCGGCGGGCCGCCTGCTCTCCGTACTTGGCGCCGCCGACCAGGACCAGCTCCAGGCTGCCCAGGTCGCCCGTACCGCGCGCGGCGGCGTCCGTCCACAGCGCGACGAGCGGCGGCACCAGCCCGGTCATGGTGATCCGCTCCTGCCCGATCAGCGCGAAGGCGGTGGCCGGGTCGGGTTGCGGGCACAGCACGACGGTGCCGCCGCCGTACAGCGTGCCGAGCCAACCGGGGCTGCTCATGGGGAAGTTGTGGGCCGCGGGGAGGACGACGAGAAAGCGGGTCCGCGGGCCGACGCCGCAGATCCCGGCGGAGCCGCGCACCGAGTAGAGGTAGTCGTCGTGCGTGCGCGGGATCAGCTTGGACATGCCCGTCGTGCCGCCCGACAGCTGGAGGAAGGCCAGCTCGTGCGGCTCCGGGCCGGGCAGCGGCCCCGCCGGGTCGCGGGGCAGGTCCGCGAGCGCGGTGTGCGCGCCGGGCTCCCCGGCCACGAACACCTCGCGCAGGGCGGGCGATCGCCGCCGGACGCGCTCGGCGAGCTCGCGGTGGTCGAAGCCGGCGTGCACGTCCGGGACCACATAGGCGACGGCCCCGGACAGGGAGCAGAAATGCGCGATCTCGGTGTCGCGGTGGGCCGGCAGCGCGAAGACGGGCAGCGCGCCGATCCGGGACAGCGCGAACACCACTTCGACGAACTCGCCGACGTTGGGGAGCTGGACGACGACCCGGTCGCCAGGGCCGATCCCGCGGCCGGCGAACCCGGCGGCGAGCCGGTCGGCGGCCTCGTCCAGCCGCCGGTACGTCCAGCTGCGGCGCTCCGGCTGCGGGTCGACCAGGGCGATCCGGTCGGGGTGGGCGGCGGCCCGCGCGCGGAGCATGCCGCCGAGGGTCTCGCCGCGCCAGTGGCCCGCCCGGCGGTAGCGCTCGGCGAACTCCTCGGGCCAGGTGGGCGCGTCCACGCCAGGGGTCAGCGCCGGGACCGCCCTGGGCCGGGCCGGCATGGGTTCTGTGGTCACAGCGAAGCTCCCGCGGTGTTCGGTGGCGGACGGCTGGCGGCGGACGGCTCGGGGCGGACGGCTGGGCCGCGCGCCGGTCAGGCGCGCAGGGTGGCGCCGCCGTCCACGTAGAGGTCGTGCAGGGTGATGTGCCGGGCCCGGTCGGAGGCCAGGAAGGCGACGGCGTCGGCGATGTCGGAGGGCTCGGCGATCCGGCCCAGCGGGATGCCCGTGCGGTACGAGGCCAGGTCCCCCTCGATGACCGCGCGCCGCCCGTTGCCGGCACCTCCCGGCGTCCCCTCCCACAGGGCGAACTGCATGTCGGTGGCCGTGGAGCCCGGGCAGACGGTGTTGCAGCGCACTCCGTACGGCGCGACCTCCAGCCCGAGGCATTTGGTGAACATCACCGCGGCGGCCTTGGAGGCGGCGTAGGCGGCCATACCGCTGCGCGGCACGCCGGCCGCGTTGGAGGCCACGGTGACGATGCTGCCGCGGCCCCGGGCGACCATCCGGCGGGCGGCGGCCCGCGAGAGGTGCAGGACACCGCCGGTGTTGACGGCGAACACCGCCGCCCAGTCGGCGTCGTTGAGGTCCACCACGGGCGACATACGCAGCACGCCCGCCACGTTGACGGCGATGTCCAAAGGCCCCAGGGTCCGCTCGGCCTCGGCGACCGCGCTTTCCACCGCCGCGGCGTCGGTCACGTCCAACGCGCGGGCGACGACCCGGCCTTCGCTCCGGCCGGCCAGCGCCGCCACCCGCTCGGCGTCCACGTCGGCGGCGAGCACCCGCGCGCCCCGGCCGGCCAGCGCCTCGACGACGGCGGCCCCGATCCCCCGGGCGGCCCCGGTCACGAGCGCGACCCGGCCGGAGAGTTCCCGCTCGGGGCTCACGGCGCCACCGCCTCTCGCCCGGCGTTGCCGCGCCGGCGGGCACAACGGATCGAAGAGCGGCTCACCACGACGTCAAGTCCTCCAGATCGCACGACGGGCAGGGCCCGCCGGCTCGACACCACGTCAGGAACTTAGGTTAGCCTAACCATACTTTGGTGCCGTGTCGATGACGCCGGGTCACCTTCGCGATCCGGCGCCGTAGCGGCGGGTGCAAGGCCCGGGGCAAGCGGGGGCCCGCGACCGCGGCTGCCGTCCGCCGGCCCTGCTAAGTGCTTCCTGGCGTGTCGTGCCGGCGCCGGCGCCGCGCGATCGGACAATGGGCCGCTCGTGCCGGGGTTCGCCCGGGCGGGAGAGAAGAGGAGCGCGCGCATGCCGGTCCGACGGCTCGTGATGGATGTCGACAAGGCGATCAGTGAGCCCGATCTGGTGGACCTCGCGCGGATCGTCGAGGCGCTGCCGGGGGTGAACGCGGTGAACATCACCGTGACGGAGATCGACATCGAGACCGTGGGCACGAACATGACGGTCGAGGGGGACGACATCGAGGTCGAGGCGCTGGTGCGGGCGATCGAGCACACCGGCGCGGTGGTGCACAGCTTCGACGAGATCGTGGCCGGCGACTACCTGCTGAACGGGACGCCGCGCTCGCGATGAGCCAGCCGGTGCGCCGCCTGCTCGCCCGCTTCCTGCTGCCCCTGACGCTCGGGACCGTGGACGGGCTGCTCAACGCGCTGACGCTGACGGCCGGCTCGCTCGTCGGCGGCGGCTCGCGCGTCACGTACGGGCTGGCCTTCCGGGTCGGCGGGGCCGCGCTGGTGACCGCGGCGTTCTCGGTCTTCGTCGCCGAGTACGCCGAGGGCCGCGCCAACCTCGTACGCGCCTCGCGCGAGCTGAACCTCACCGCCCGCGGGCACCTGGCCACCACCCGGCTCGGCCGTATCGCGGCGACCAGGTCCCTGGCCGCCACCGCCGTGGCCTGCGCCGCGAGCTTCCTCGGCGCCGCCGTGCCGCTGCTGGTCGGGGCCGCGCTGCCGGACGTGTCATGGATCGTCGTGGTGCTGGGCGTGCTCGCCCTCGCGGCCTTCGGCGGTCTGCTGGGGCGGCTGTTCGCCGGCCGGGTGGCCGTCTGGACCGTCGCCATGGGCATCGGCGGCGTCGCCATCGCCTGGATCGGCGTCTGGCTGGACATCGCCTGAGGCCGGGCCGGACCCTACGGGAGCCCGGGGTGCCGGGCGGCGACAGCGCCCGGCGGCGGCCGATCCGCGCGACACGCCCCCGGGGGCGTTGACAGTGCCACGGCCCGCGCCCAGCATGGAACGCAGGCGATGAGGCCCGCCTTCGACCGCGGTTGTGCGCCGCTGATGGCTTCTACCGATCAAGGGCACCGAGTTCGTGGTGCCCGTGTCCCGGTGGAGGCCCCGATGAGAGCGTTGCGCGCGACATACGACGGCGCGGCCGGGACTTCCGCCGTCCGGCGGGTGGTTGCCGGTCCCTTCTTCCTCGCGGCGCCGGTGCCGGCGATGGCCTGCTCCTCCCTCACCGTGCCGCTGCTCATCGCGGTGCCCGTCCTCCCGCGGCTCGACGAGCCCACCGGCGCCGGCCAGGCGGCCTGCGACGAGGTCGGGGTCCTGCTGCCCGGGGGCGGGGCATGACCGCGGCGCCGCCGAGCGTGCTGTTCACCGACGCGGCTGACGCGGAACTTCCCCGGACGCAGGAGCCGGCGTTCTTCGCCGACCTGCATCTGGACCAGGTGGTCGGCGCGCTGGTGTCCGGGCGCGGGGAGTACGCGCTCGCGCCGTTCTTCCACACCCCGATCCGCACCCTGGCCACCGTCACCCACCGGCAGGACGTCTTCCGCGACCTGGCGGACCCGGAGTTGGCCGCGGGGCTCGCCGCCTTCGGGGCGGGGCTGCGCGCCATGCGGCAGCAGGTCCGGCAGGCGCGCGAGCTGCACCACCCCTACCAGCGCGAGAGCCTGCTCGTCGACGCGATCGGCACCTACTGCGCGGCGGTCCGCGAGGTCACCGCGCTGCTCGCGGGCCGGGACCTGCGCTCGGCGGGGCTGCGCGCGGTGCACGAGTACCTGGCCGCGTATGCGGGCGACGCCCGATTCACCGCGCTGGCCGAGTCCACGGCGGCGCTGCGGGCGCGGCTGGCGGAGATCCGCTACAGCCTGCACATCAGCGGGGGCCGGGTCCGCGTGAGCGGATACGAGGAGCAGGCCGACTACGGCGCCCGGGTCGTGGCGGTCTTCGAGCGGTTCGGGCAGGAGGACACCGCGGGCCACCGGGCGCCGCCGGCCCCGAACCTGGCCATGAACCACGTCGAGGAGGCCGTACTGGACCGGGTGGCGCGGCTCTTCCCCGAGCCGTTCGCCGCGCTGGACGCGCACTTCGCGGCGCACCGGGACTTCCTGGACCCGGTGGTGACCGCGTTCGACCGGGAGATCCAGTTCTATCTCGCCTATCTGGACTTCACCGCCCCGCTGAAGGCCGCAGGTCTTGCCTTCTGCCTCCCGGAGGTCGACGACACCGCCAAGCAGACCCTGGTCCGCGACACCTTCGACCTCGCCCTGGCCGCCAAGCTGGTCCGCGAGGGCTCGCCGGTGGTGCTCAACGACGTCGAGCTGTCCGGCCCGGAGCGGGTGATCGTGGTCTCCGGGCCCAACCAGGGCGGCAAGACCACCTTCGCCCGCGCCTTCGGGCAGCTGCACCACCTGGCCGCCCTCGGGTGCCCCGTCCCCGGTACGCAGGCCCGGCTCTTCCTGTGCGACCAGGTCTTCACCCACTTCGAGCAGGGCGAGAACCTCGCCGACCTCAGCGGCAAGCTGTACGACGACCTGGTCCGTACCCACGAGATCCTCCAGCGCGCCACGCCGTCCAGCGTCGTCGTGATGAACGAGGTCTTCACCTCGACGACCCTCGCCGACGCCGTGCTCCTGGGCACGAGCGTCCTGCGCGCCGTCGTCGCGCGCGACCTGCTGTGCGTGTGCGTCACCTTCGTCGACGAGCTCGCCTCGCTCGGGCCGAGCACGGTGAGCATGGTCAGCACCGTGGCGCCCGACGACCCCGGCCACCGTACGTACCGCGTCGTGCGCAGGCCCGCCGACGGCCTCGCCCACGCCCTGTCCGTCGCGGAGAAGTACCGGCTGACCTACCGGCAGCTCAAGGCACGGATCGCGTCATGAAAACGCTCCTGCTGCACCCCGGCCACGACGCGGACTGGCAGGCCGAACTGCCCGTGCAGCTGGCGGACCTGACCCGGGACCTGGACCTGGACACCCTGCTGGACGCGATGGGCGGCGGTGACGCGTACCTGCGCGACATCGCCTCCCGGGTGCTGCTCACCTCGGTGCCCGACGCCGGCGTCATCGCGCACCGCCAGGGGGTCCTGGCCGACGCGCTGGCCCGGCCCGACGTCGTACGCGACCTCTACGCGGTCGCCGCCGGCGCCGTCGCCCGCGAGCGGCGGGTCTTCGGCAGCTTCCTGCACACCGCGGACTCCGTCCTGTCCCGCGCGGTCCAGGTGCTCGACCTGTTCGTGGACCACCTGCACCGGCTGCGGCACATCCGCGACGAGCACGCCGCCGACTTCGCCTCGCCCGGCTTCGGCCGCTTCTTCACCATGCTCGCCGACGACCTCGACGACGCCTACTTCGACACCGTCGAGGAGCACCTGACCCGGCTGAGATTCCGCGGCGGCGTCCACATCAGCGCCCACCTCGGCCGCGGCCTGGCCGGCACCGGGTACGTCCTGCGCGAACCGCCCGCCCGGCCCGGCTGGCGCGAACGCCTCACCGGCGGCCACCCCACCTCGTACACCTACCGCGTCCCGGACCGCGACGAGGCCGGCGCGCAGTTCCTCGGCGAGCTGCGCGGGCGCGGCATCGCCCTGGCCGCCGACGCGCTGGCCCGGTCCGCCGACCACATCCTCGGCTTCTTCACCATGCTGCGCCGCGAACTCGGCTTCTACGTCGCCTGCCTGAACCTGCACCAGGAGCTGGCCGCGCGGAACTCCCCGGTGTGCTTCCCGCAGCCGCGGCCCGCCGGCACCCCGGCGCTGAACTGCCGGGGCCTGTACGACGTGTGCCTGGCGCTGCGCCGCGACGGGCCGGTCGTCGGCAACACCGTCGACGCCGACGGGCGCGGCCTGCTGGTCGTCACCGGCGCCAACGAGGGAGGCAAGTCGACTTTCCTGCGCAGCGTCGGCCTCGCCCAGCTCATGATGCAGGCCGGCATGTTCACCGGCGCCGACGCCTTCCGCGCGGACCTGCGCGACGCGGTGTTCACCCACTTCCGCCGGGAGGAGGACACCGCGATGGTCAGCGGCAAGTTCGACGAGGAGCTGGCCCGGATGAGCGCCATCGCCGACCACCTCACCCCCGGCAGCCTCCTGCTGTCCAACGAGTCCTTCGCCGCGACCGACGAACGCGAGGGCTCCGAGATCGCCCGCCAGGTCTTCCGCGCCCTGCGCGAGACCGGCGTGAAGATCGTCTGCGTCACCCACCTGTACGACCTCGCCTCCAGCCTGCACGAGCAGTACGGCCCCGACGCCCTGTTCCTGCGCGCCGAACGCCGCCCCGACGGCACCCGCACCTTCCACCTCACCGAAGGCCCCCCGCAACCCACCGCCGACGGCGCCGACCTCTACCGCCAGATCTACGGCGAAGCGCCCGGCCCCGACGCCTCCCCGTCGTCGACGAGGTAGCCGTGCCGTCCCCGCAGGACCACGCGCGTCGCTCGGCTTTCCGGTTCGTGCTGCTCATCGGAGGGCGAGGCGGCGTGCTCTACGACCGGTCGGTCAGCGGGGCCGTCGTCTTCTCCGTCGTCGTCCAGGCCGCCGCGCTGCCGCTGCTCCTGAGGGTGCGGCGCATGGGGCGTACGCGGACGGCGTGACCGGGGCGTTCACTGGTGGGCGACCGCCTCGGCCGCGCGGGTCGCCGCTTCCGGGTCCAGGTACTGGGCGGGTTCGGCGGGGCGCAGGTCGGGGGTGAAGCGGTAGCGCAGGGGGATGCCGGTGGGGATGTTGAGGGCGGCGACCTGCTCCGGGGGGAGGGCGTCGAGGTGGGCGACCAGGGCGCGCAGGGAGTTGCCGTGGGCGACGACCAGGACGGTACGGCCGCGGGCCAGGTCGGGGGCGAGGTGGTCGGCCCAGTACGGCAGCAGCCGCGCCTGGACGTCGGCGAGGCTCTCGGTCGCGGGCCGGGCGTCCGGCGGGAGGCCGGCGTAGCGCGGGTCGCCGGCCGGCGGTGCGGTGCCGGGTACGGCGGGCGGTGGGGCGACGTCGAGGGACCGCCGCCACAGGGCGTACCGCTCCTCCCCCGCCTCCGCGCGCACCTCGGCCTTGCGGCGTCCGGTCAGGGCGCCGTAGTGGCGCTCGTTGAGCCGCCAGGTGCGGCGGACCGGGATCCAGTCCCGGCCGAGCGCGGAGAGGACCAGGTCGGCGCTCACGATGGAGCGGCGCAGCACCGAGGTGTGCGCCACGTCCGGCAGCAGGCCGGCGGCCCCGAGCAGTCGCCCGGCGGCGAGCGCCTCGGCCCGGCCGTCCGGTGTCAGCGGCACGTCGATCCAGCCGGTGAAGACCCCGCCGGCGTTGGCCGTGGACTGCCCGTGGCGCAGCAGGACGAGGACGCCGGGCGGCTGCCGCGGTGTCACCGTCCCAGCCCGTAGGGCAGGTCCGGGTTGTCCGCGGCGATCTCGACGAGGCGGTTGTACTTCGCGACGCGCTCACCGCGGGCCGGCGCCCCGGACTTGAGCTGGCCGCAGCCGGTGGCGACCGCGAAGTCGGCGATGAAGGAGTCCTCCGTCTCGCCGGAGCGGTGCGAGACCATGGCCCCGTAGCCGACGTCGCGGCACACGGCCACCGCCTGCAGCGTCTCGGTCACGGTGCCGATCTGGTTGGGCTTGATCAGCGAGGCGTTGGCGATGCCGTCGCACACCGCCGCGGAGATGACCGCCGGGTCGGTGACGAAGTTGTCGTCGCCGACGAGCTGGATGTGCCCGCCCAGGTCGGTGGTCAGCCTCGCCCACCCCTCCCGGTCGTCCTCGCCGAGGCCGTCCTCGATGCTCCACACGGGGTAGTCCTCGACGATCCTCCGGTAGCGGGCGATCAGGTCCCCGCTGTCCAGCAGCTCACCGTCGACACGGTAGCGGCCGTCCTTCTGCCGGAACTCGCTGGCCGCCGGGTCCAGCGCGATGGCGACCCCGTCCCGGCCGGCCGGGTACCCGGCGTCGGCGATGGCCTGCGCGATGACGTCGAGCGCGTCCTCCGGCCGGGACAGCGCGGGCGCGAAGCCCCCCTCGTCGCCCAGCCCGGTGTCATGGCCGGCATCACGCAGCCTCTTCCGCAGGGCCGCGTAGACCTCGGCGCCGGCCCGTACCGCCTCCGCGATGTCCGGAGCGCCCAGCGGGGCGATCATGAACTCCTGGAAGTCGAGCGGGTTGGGCGCATGGGCCCCGCCGTTGAGCACATTGAAGTGCGGCACCGGCAGCCGCGGGGCGACACCCACCGGGGCGAGATACCGCCACAGCGGCACCCCCGCCTCGACCGCCGCGGCCCGCGCCACCGCCATCGACACCCCGATGACCGCGTTGGCACCCAGCCGGGACTTGTCCGGCGTGCCGTCCAGCTCGATCAACGCCCCGTCCACGGCGGCCAGATCGGCGAACTCCCGCCCGCGCAAGGCGTCGGCGATCACCCCGTTGACATGCCCGACCGCGGTACGCACGCCCTGCCCGCCGTAACGCGCCGGGTCCAGGTCCCGCAACTCCACCGCCTCACCCGACCCCGTCGACGCCCCGGACGGCACCCCCGCGGTCGCCACCGCCCCACCGGACAGGCCCACCGTCACCGACAGCGTCGGACGCGACCGGGAATCGAGGATTTCGACAGCACGCAGCGTAACGATCTGCAAGGACACGGTCGGCCTTTCGTCGAGGAAGCCGGGCAGACCCGGCGGGGGAAGATCGCACGCCCGCACCGCGCCGCGGCGTCCCGCGCCCGGCCCCGGGCGCACCAAGGCGCGGGCCTCGCGGCGCTGGGGCCGCTGCGCGGGTGGGAAACGGGGGCATGGCTCTCCTACCTGTGAAGGTAGGGACCGTTGGCGGCACGACGCCGCGGATGACGGCGAGCCCCTCCGCCGTACGACACCACCAAGAATACGCGGCGACCGCGGCGTACGGGGGCTCGGTCAACGGGCGTGTCCGGCGCGGCGGCCTTCCGCGCGCAGGGCCGGGCGGGTGGCGCCGGGTCGGCCGCCGGCCGTCACTCGTCGTCGGCGGGCGGCACCGGTTGCGGCGGCGACTCCAGGGCCGCCTCCGGGGTGTCCTCGACCTCTTCCAGGATGTCCGGCGGCACCTGCGGCGGGCGGTCGGAGGGGCCGCGGACGTCCCCGTAGGACACCTCGATGCCGCGCAGGAAGCGGCGGCGCAGCCGGAGCACCCGGTAGAAGGGGGTCAGCCCGCGGCCGACCAGTTCGCATTGCAGGGCCGACGACCTGTGCACGCGGACCTCCGCGGCGAGGTCGGCGAGGTCGGCGAGTCCGGCGGGGCCGGCGGCGAGCGAGGCGCCGGCGGCGAGTTCGGCCGTGGCGCCTTTGCCGGCCGCCATGAGTACGGTGCCGGACGCCGCGGTCACCAGGTGGCTGACGACGCACCAGCCCGCGTCCCAGTCCCCGGCCCAGTAACGCGTGAGCAAGTCCCTGGCCAGGCGCGGCTGGTCGGCGAGCCGGGTCTCGGACAGCCCCCGGTAGGCCACGAGCAGCGCGTTCTTGCGGGTGAACCTCACCTGCGCGCGCCCGTGCGCACCGGCCAGCGCCCCGGTCGGCTCGGCCGCCTGCGCCGTACCGCCGTAGGTGACGTCGACGGCCCCCGTGGTGTACCAGGTCAGGCTGTCCCGTCCCGCGGGGCCGGGGTCGGAGCCGGAGCCCGGGCCGGGGCCGGACGGGACGGCATCGGCGCCGGGCAGCGTCGCGATCTGCACCAGGCCGGAAGGCCCGACCGTGCCGACGTCGCCGAGGGCCCGGCGGGACGAGGGATGCCAGGTGACCCAGTAGTCCCTGCCCCACACACCGCTCAGGGCCCGGATGAAGGCACGGGAAGGATCGGCCATCAGTCGACTCCGTAGTGCTGGAAGCAGTCGGTGTACACGGTCTCCGCGAACGGCGGGTCGAAGGGCGGGAGGTCGTCGGTGCCCAGGAGCTCGGCCGCCTCCGCCCTGCCGGTCGCGGCCAGCCGCCGCCGGGCGGCGACCAGCGCGGCGGACGGACTGCCGTCGAGCGCGTCGTAGAAGGCACGCATCAGCAGCGCCGCCGCCTTGTCCTGCGCGAACCACAGGGACGCCACGACGTTGCGGGCGCCGGACATCAGGAACGCCCCGGGCAGGCTGGTGAACTCACTGGCGGGATGCACCCGGGGCAGCCCGGAGGTGCAGGCCGACAGGACCACCAGCGAGCAGTGCGGCAGGTACAGGCGGCCGGAGATCTGCGCCACGGTGAAGCGGCCGGGCGCGTCCGGACCGGCCGGCGGGGGCATCCCGAGCGGATCGGCCGGGCCGGCCGGGGCACGGACGTCGAGCCCCGACAGCAGCGAGTTGCCCGGCTCGAAGTGCCCGTGGCAGGCGAAGTGGACCCGGCCGGCGGCCGGCAGCGTACGCAGCAGGGCGCCGGTCTCCGGCGCGCAGGGCCGGTAGCCGAGCCCGGCGGGGAGGTCCTGCGCCGCGTGGCGCAGCGTCCCGGACGGATCGCCCACCGAGATCCACGGCCGCCGCCCGTCCCTGCGCCGGGCGCGCAGCAGCGGCAGCGCTCCCGGGGTGGGCAGGATGCTCACCGTGCAGTCGTCGAGCCGGGCCGACAGCCGCCAGTACGGCAGGTGGAAGAGCTCGTTCTCCGGACTCACCAGCATCCGCCGGGGCGCTATCGGCATCACCGCCCGTACGGTGTCGGCCACGGTGGTGAGCAGCACCGCGTCCAGGGCGTCCACGGCGGCCTCGACCGCCAGCCGGGTCTCGACGACGTCGTCGCGGTGGGCGCGCACCCGCTCGCGGCAGGCGCGCTCCATCTGCTTGACCATGCGGCGCCGGTCGTCCTCCGGCCACCGGACGATCTCGACCGCGGACTCCCCGGCCGGCGTGAGGATGGTGACGACCACGCCCTCGGGGACGGTGAGCAGGTCGACCAGGACCTCGTCGGGCGCGAGGGCAGCCGCCAGGTCGTCGCGCCCGACCGGGACCGAGCCGACCGTCAGGGACACCCCGGCCGAGCCGGCCGCCTCCCGCAGTCGCGCGGCGCTCCGGTCGCGCGCCGCCAGGGCGGGGGAGAGATCCTCCACGCGCGCGGCGGCCAGTTGGACCGCCGCCTCGCCGGCCCGCAGGTCGAGCATCGCCGAGACCAGCTCCGGGGCCGAGCCCCCGTCGGCCTCCACGACCCGGCCGATCCGCAGGGCCTCGGTCATCGTGGCGGCCCGGGCCCGCTGGCCCATCCGCACCAGCGCGTCGGGCCGGGTGCGCGCGAAGGCCGCGAACTGCGGGCTCGCGTCCTCGCCCAGTTCCCTCGCGGTCTTGTGCATCCCGGCGGCGATCAGGATCGCGGTGTCGTACGCGCGGGCCAGCGTGATGGCCACGCTCTGGCTGAGCTCGACGGTCGCGGCGCTCGCCCGCAGCCGCTCCCCCAGGGCGAGCACGGACTCGATCTCCTGCTGCGCCTCCTCGACGCCGCCGTCGAACATCAGGACGCGTGCGAGATTGGTGCCGTAGCGGACCTCGCGCAGTGCGTCGCCGGACCGGCGGGCGGTGGCGATCGCCGTCCGCAGCGCCATCTGCGCCTGCTCGGGCTGCCCGCACTCCTCCAGCGCGGCGGCGAGCATGTTGCGGGCGTCGGCCTCCAGGTCCGCGTGGTGCGCGTCGCGGGCGTCGGCGATCGCCTTGCGCAGCAGCGGCACGGCCTCCTCGGCCCGGCCCGTCGTGCCGAGCATGAGGGCCGACGCCCGCTGCCAGTACCGGGACGGGCCGTCCTCGCCGTCCGCGCCGTCCGCGCCGTCGCCGACCTCATGCCGCCAGTGGCTCGCCAGGTCGCCCCGCCCGGCCTGCTCCGCCTCGGCCGCGGCGCTCCGCAGCAGCTTCCCGGCCCGCCCGCTGTCGCCGAGCAGGTCCCAGGTGATACCGAGTTCGCTGCGCGCCCACGCCGCCTCGGTGTGCCGGCCGGCCGCGAGGGCGAGCTTCCGCATGTCCTCCAGGGCGCCGAGCGCCTCCTCCAACCGGCCGTTCTGCCGGGCGATCCTGGCGTGCTGGAGGGCGAACTGGTCGGGAGCGTGCGCGTATGCGTCCTCCGTCGGCACACGGGCGCGCAGCCGGCGGGCTTCCCGCACGCTCTCCAGCGCGCACGGGGCGTCCCCGGCGCGTGCTGCCAGGACCGCCCGGTCGTAGAGGACCATGCACAGCTGGGAGTCGCTGCCGAGCCGCTCGGCCTGCCCGGCCACGCCCGGCAGGTCGCGTTCGAAGGCGGCGCGGTCGTCGAGGTCGCAGAGGGCGTGCAGCCGGAGCCGGTCGGTCTCCAGTTGCATCAGCTCGTCGCCGGACAGCAGCGGGCGGGCCGCTGCCAGCAGGGCCACGGCCGGCTCGGGGGCGTGCAGTGCCATCAGCCGGGTCGCGCCGCGGGCCAGGACCTGCGCGCGAACCGGGTCCGCGACGGGTGCGGCGGCTGCGGCGGCGAGTTCGGTGAGCATCTCGACCCGGCCGGCGTCCTCGGCCCGGTCGATCATCTCCGTGAGCTGCTGCACCTCACCGTGCCGGACGTGCCGGTGCGCCGCGGAGGGCAGCGGGCGCCGCAGGAGGCCGGCCGCCTCGGCCATGGACGACCGGCCGTCCAGCACCCGCCGTGCGGCCTCGACCGCGTCGGCGGCCTCAGGAGGCATCGCCGAGCCGTCTGTCCAGCTCGGCCTGGACGCGGTGGACGTAGGCCATGAACTCCCCGGGCAGGGGGGAGAAGACGGTCGCCACGACCGCGTCGGGATCGTCGCCGAGCCAGGCGGCGAACTTCCGGACGGAGTGCACCGCCAGCGCGGCCTGCTGGACGACGTCGGGGTGCAGCAGCCGGATGCCGCTCGGCGACCAGGCTTCGGGCGGGGCCAGGCAGGCCAGCCAGGTGAACAGCGTGCCGAAGTCGCGGGGCAGGAAGTAGTAGGGCAGGTAAGGCATCGCCTCGGCGAGCCTGCCGACGTAATCGCGCACCTCCGGGACTTCCCACACCTCGCGGGGGTCCGACGCCGGGATGTCGAAGGTGATCAGCACCCGGCCCCGGCGCCCACGCAGCCGTCGCAGCTGCTCCGGGCCGGTCCCGTCCGGCTGGTGGGAGAGGTGGACGACCAGCGGGCGGATGTCGCACGCGTCGATGAACCGCCGCTCGACCGCGATCTGGACCGGACCCTCCTCGGGTCGCTCGTCGGGGTCGGACAGGGCGCCGGTCCTGGGATCGACCACCCGGACGGCGGGGTTCGGCACCGAGATCCCGGCGCGGTCGAACTCGTCGGTCACCCATACGGCCAGGATGTCGTCGTCGAAGACGCTCTCGTAGAGCGCGGCGAGCGTCATCGCCATCTGGGCGTACCCCCGCCAGGTCCTGCCCTGCTCCTTGGCGCGGGTGACGCATGTCCTGCAGGTGGCCGCGGTCTGCTCGGGATCGGCCGCCACGAGGGCCCGCAAGGCGCTGACGTCCACCCGCCGGGTGCCGTCGGCCTGCGGCACGCACAACGCGTCCACCTGCTCCTGGAAGGTGGGCGAGCCGGCGCCCCCGCCCGGCTCACCACGTGATACGGGCACGTGTCCCCCCGTCCCCCGTAGCGGTCAAGTCCGCTGTCGATAAGGGGAGTTTAGACGTGCTGGCCGGCTGTGGCGGCTTTTCTCCCACAACGCCGGGCTCGGACGCGGCCGGGGCCGTCGCTCCCGGTCGGGCCCCGCGGGTCAGGCTCCCGGCCGGGTGACCAGCCGGCCGCGGACCTTTCCCGCGCGGATACGTTCGAGGCCGTCGTTGAGGTCGGCGAAGGGGATCTCCTCCACCGCGGGGGTGATCCGGCCGTCCGCGATGAGGCCGAGCACCTCGCGGTACTCCTCCTTGCTCGCGCCGTACGAGCCGCGCAGTTCCACGCTCTTGCCGACCAGGGCCCCGGTGGAGATCGTCGTGGTCTGCGAGCCGAGGCCGACCACGACGACGCGGCCGAGCCGGCGTACGACGTCGACGGCGTCGGAGGTCGTCGTGCCCATGCCCGCGAAGTCGACGACGACATGGGGGTGCAGGTCGGCGAGCGCGGACAGCCGGGTGAAGCAGTCCCGGGCGCCGGCCGCGCGTGCGGCCTCGAAGGTGTCGGGGTTGGCGTCCACGCCGTAGACCTCCGCCCCGGCGATGGCGGCCGTACGGACGCCGTTGAGGCCGAGGCCGCCCAGGCCCACGACCGCCACCACCTCGCCCGGCCCGACCCGGCCCTCCGTGCGGACCGCGTGGTAGGCGGTGACGACGGAGTCGGTGGCGACGGCCGCCTGGACCGCGGAGACCGCGTCGGGCAGCGGCACCAGGGTGGAGGCGTGGGCCGCCAGGCGCTCGGCGTAGCCGCCGTCGACCCCGACACCCGGCGCGTACTGCACCTGCACCTCCGGGTGCGCGACGATCGCCACGGCCACCCGGTCGCCGACCGCGTAGCCGGACACCCCCTCGCCCAGGGCGGACACCACGCCGGCCACCTCGTGCCCGAGGGTGAAGGGCGGGCGGGGCGAGAGGTCGATGGTGCCGTCGATCAGATGCAGGTCCGAGTGGCACAGCCCGGCCGCCTCGACGTCCACCACGACCCACCCTGGGCCCGCCACCGGATCCGGCAGCTCGACACTCACCAGCGGGGCGCCCTTCGCCACGAACCGGAACGCCTTCATCGACCACCCCGAGCACTTCGCGCCACGACCACGGCAACACCCTAGCCCCTGCCAACTGCCGCCCGTGCGGCGGTCGATGAGTCGCCGTCAGGCGTGGCGGAGGGCGGCTCGGGTGAGGCGGGAGGGGCGGCTCAGGTGTGGCCGGCGCGGCCGTGGGAGGTGTGGCGCTGGTGCAGGACCCGGCCGAGCACGGCGCCGCCGTAGACCACAAAGCCCACGCCCGTCAGCCACGACTGGACGACCAGGATCGTGCCCACCGGGCCGTACGTCACGGCGTTCGAGGCGATCAGCGGGGAGAAGACCAGGCCGGAGAAGATCCGCAGGCCGATCAGGCCCAGCGTCGTGGCCGCCGCCCCGGGCAGCAGGGCGCGCCAGCTCACCCGTTCGACGAGCAGGAACCGCTGGGACCACCAGAAGAAGAGCAGCGAGACCGCGACGGTGGCCAGGCCCCCGACGCCCTGCTGGACCAGGCTCGTGCCGTGCCCGAGCGCCGCGACGGCGATCAGCAGGAAGCCCACGAACAGCGCGAGCCAGATGACATGCCGCCACAGGGCGTGCCAGTGGGCCGACTTGAGCTGCCAGACCTTCTCGTACCCGGTCTGGAGCGCCGTCCCGAAGGTGAGGCCGAACGCGGCGAGCACGGCGAGACCGAACGCGGTGGTACGGCGCAGCGCCTGCGTCGGGCTGACCACCGCCTCGGTGACCCGCGCCTGGGACGAGGGGGACAGACCCAGCACACGCCCCAGGAACCGGCCGGCGCCCAGGCCGCTCTGCGGGTCGACGGCGCCGACGAGGGTCACCAGCGGCAGCAGCGTGAGCAGGCTCAGGGCCGCGAAGCTCAGCGCCCGGGACATCAGCTCCATCTCGACGCCCCGGCGGACGACCAGCGCCGCGGACGACGCGTCCCAGCGCTTCTTCCAGCGCTCCCATCGGCGTCCCCGCCCGGACGCGGCCTCGGCCTTGTGACTCACCCCCTCTTCCTATCTCCTCGCCCGTATCCGCTCGCCTCCCGACACGAAATGCCGAGTACGCAATCCGGGCCGGCTCTAGAGTGTGCTCACGCCGGCCCCCCGGGGGGCGGGCTGGGGGGCGGGGAGGGGATGCGGTGACGCGGAGCGGGCAGGACCGGGCGCGACCGGACGAGGTGGTCTGCGGCCTGCTGCGGGTCGCCCTGGCCGGCGCCGTCACGCACCGGCCGGTGCTGGGGTTGAGCGGCCCGGTCACCAAGGTCGGGCTCGCGCCGGGCGGGCTCGGCCCGGAGCTGGCCGTCGAGACGGCGCTGAGCACGATCGGCCTGCGGCGGCTGGTCGTACGGCTGCTGCCCGCGCCGCTGGACCGGCCCGCGGTGGAGCTCGTCGCGGGGCCGCAGGACGACCCCGGGGGCGCCGCGCTGCTGGTCACCCCGCTGTCGGCGCCCGTGCCGGACACCGCCCCGGGGCTGCGGGACCTCACCGACGCCGCACGGCTCGCCGACACCCCCGACGCGCTCGCCGCCGTGCTGAGGGCGTCGAACGCCGGCTTCCGGCGCTCCGCGCAGGGCGGTACGCACGCGGTCGCGCGCCAGCTGCTGGCCGACCTGGACGAGGGCGACCCGACGGCCTCCCGGCGGTTACGCCTGCACGCCATGCTGCGCCGCATCTACGTACCCAGGCCGGCGGAGATCGCCCGGGCCCTGGAGCGGCCGGCGCCGGGCGTGGAGAACCAGGAGGAGGTCGCGCGCCTGTACGAGCGGGCGCTGTCCGGCTGGCCGGACCCCTTCACCCACCTCACCCTGGAGCCGGCGCCGGGCCGCGCCGCCCGGCGGGTCTTCGCCATCCCGGGCCTGGGCGGCCCCGCGGAGCGCGGCACCCGGCGCCGGGAACTGGCGCAGGCCGCCGGGCAGTTCGCGGACACCGCGGGGGCGGCCCGGGTGGCGCTGGTCGCCGAGTCGGGCATGGGCAAGTCCTCCTTCGCTGCCCGGATCTGCCGCGAACTGGCGCCCCAGTACCAGGTGGTCGGCTGGCTCACCGCGACCGACGCGGCGACCTGGGAGTCCTCGCGCGCCTCGCTCGCGGCCCAGTTGGGCCTCGACGACGCCGCGCCCGACCGGCTGTGGGCCGAACTGGCCGAGCGCGCCCCGGCGCTGGTCGTCGTGGACGACGCCCCCGGGCCCGAGCAGTTCACCGCGCTCCCGGAACTGCCCGGCCTGCACTGGATCGTCACCTCCCAGTCGCTGCGCTGGCGGGCCGCCGCCGATGTCGTCGAGCTCGGCCCGCTGCCGCTGTCCGAGGCGACCGAGTACCTGCTGGCCCGCACCGGCGCGCGGGCCGAGGAACTGGTCGCCGCCGTCGCCGAGCTGTTCGACGGTTTCCCGCTCGCCCTCGAACAGGCCGCGGTCGCGATCACCGAGGGCGTGTCGATGTCGGGCTGGCTGGAGCGGCACCGGGCGGACCCGTCGTACAGCGCCGCCGGGCTGGCCGGCGTATGGCGGCTGCGGCTGGCGCAGCTGGCCGACGCGGACCCGGACGCCGCCGCCCTGCTGCGGGTCCTGGCCTGCGCGGGCTCCGCGCCGCTGCCCGCGCGGCTGCTGGCCGTGCTCGGCGACGACTTCCCCGAGCGGCCCACGCTGCCCTTCGCCGCCGACCTCACCCGCCGGGACGCCGCCGTGGCCACCCTGCGCCGCCAGGGGCTGATCAGGACCGGGGTGGACACCGAGACCTTCCAGGTCCATCCGCTCATGGCGCGGATCGTCCGCGACCAGCCCGGCATGGACGTCGCGGACACCGCCATGCGGGTCGGCGGCGCGGCATCCTGGCTGATGGAGGACTACGACCCCGAGGACGTCTCGACCTGGCCGATCGTCGCCTCCCTGGTCAGCGCCGCGGTCATGGCCTGCGTCCTGGTCTTCCACGCGCTGGAGGACGGCTACGACGGGCTGCCCGAGCGGGCACCGCAGGCGCTCGCCGACCGCGCCCTGTGGCCGGCCGCCGGCCACCTGGCCGACATGGGGGCGCGGCGCGCCGCCTACCGCACCCGGCTGCTGGGCCTGGCGCTGTACGGCGACCGGGCCGCGGCGAAGGCGGTGCGCGGCTGGTCGGGTGTCGTCTCCGGGCTCTTCGACGACCTGGACCTGGACGAAGTGGTCCCGGCGGCCGACCTCGGCCGGGTCGCGAGCCCCGAGGCGCGGCTGCTCGCGGCGCGGTGGATCAACGAGAACGCCCCGGTGCTCGCCGACTGCAGCCTCACCGCGGCCGTCGCGTACGCCGAGCGCGCCCTGGAGCTGGTCCCCCGCAGCCTCCCGTCGGCCGGCACCGTGGGCGGCCTGGGCGAGGTGCCGTGGACCACCGAGGTCCGGGTGGAGGTGCTGGACAACCTCGGCTACCTCCAGCTGCTCCAGGAGGAGTTCGCGCGGGCGGACCGGTCGCTCGCCACCGCCCTGCGGCTGCGCAGGGCGCGTCCGGGCGCGGAGGGCGACCACAAGTACGGCGAGCTCCTCAACGACCGGGCCCTGATCCTGCTGGAGCGCGGCCTGTACCTCCAGTGCCGCGCGGACTTCGCGCGGGCCGCCGGCGTCATCCGCTCCACGCTCTCCGACGACGCCGCGATGCTGGACAACATCGAGAACAACCTCGCCCGCTGCGACCACCGGCTCTGGCGGCTGCGCCCGGCGGGCGAGCGGTTGCGGGCCTGCCTCGACAGGCTGTGGGACCGGCTGGACCACCAGGACACCGACGTGGTCATCCAGCAGTGCAACACCGGCGAGGTCGCCTACGACCTCGGGGAGACCACCCGGGGGCTCCAGCTGGTGGAGGGCGCCTGGCGGACCCTGGCCGAGCGGCTCGGCGAGGACGACCGGGAGACCCGTATCCGGCTGTCCTCGCTCACCCGGCTGCGGCAGTTCCGCGGCGACCTCGCGGCGGCGCTGGCCGCCACGAACCGGGAGATCGCCGCGGCCCTCGGCGAACTCGGCCCGCACTCGCCGTTCCTGGCGGTCCGGCGGCTGGCCGCGGCCCGGCTCAGCGGCCTGGCCGCGCTGACACCGGCCTCCCTCGACGCCCTCACCGAGGACGTGGTCCGCGCCTTCGGCGGGGTGGGCGTGCATGCCGCGGCGGCCTGGGACGCCCGGGCGGCGCACGCGCTGGCCGGCGGCGCGGGCGACCGTGCCGGCGAGGCGGCGGCGCGCAAGGCGGTCGCCCTGCACCGCGGTTGCCTGGGCGGCGACCATCCGGCGACCCTGCTGGCCGAGGCACGCCTGGCGCTGCTGGGGCAGGACCGGGCCGCCCGCCCCCGGCCCCTGGCCTCGACCGGCGCCCGGCGGCTGCTGACCGCGCCGGACTCCACCACCGGGCCCGGGCCCGAGGGCTTCGACGCCGACCTGGCCCGGCACGGGCAGGCCCCGCTGGACCCCGGCCGGCCCGGCTGGGAGGCCGACCGCCTGGTGCACCTGCTCGACGACGGGCTCGTCGACCTCGACGCGGGCGAGCGGCTGGTGTGGGCGGCGAACGCCGGACGGCTGGCGGCCGTCGCCGGGCGGGGCGGCACCGGGCGGGACCGCACCGGCATGCTGCGGGCGGCGGCCGAGGGCAGCGACCTGCTCTACGGCTGCTTCCACCCGTGGACGCTGCTGCGGCGGGCCGCCGACGCGGTCGCGGACGACGACCGGGACGAGCTGCGTCTCGTCCTCAGCGCTCCGTACTGGCCGTGAACCGCCGCCGGGCGCGGCCGGGCGCCGGTGACGTCACGTCAGGGCAGGGCAGGGCAGTGAGGAGGAAGGCGACAGATGTCCGACCCCGAGGGGCTCCCCCCGGAGCGCGCCGGGCTGCTCCGGCGCCAGCGGTTCCGCCGGCCCGCGGCCGAGCCCGCCGGGCGGCCACGGCAGGAGCCGCCGCCACCCTCAGCCCCCCGCTTCCACGTCCTGGCCATGGGCACCGCCTGGCGCTCGGAGTTCGGCGGCCTCAACACGCTCAACCGCGAGCTGTGCCAGGCCCTCGCCGCGGCCGGCTGCCGGGTGGTGTGCGTCGTCGACCACGCCAGTGAGCCCGAGACCGCGGACGCCGCCTCGTACGGCGTACGGCTGCTGGTGTCGCCGGCCGGCACCGTGGCGCGGGCCGACCTGCCGCGCGGGTTCGTGCCCGAGATCGTCATCGGGCACGGGCGGGTGACCGGCCACCTCGCCGAGGCCGCCGCGGCGGCGTTCCCGCGGTCGCGGCGGCTGCACCTCGTCCATGTGGCGCCCGACGAGATCGACCCGTTCAAGGACGTGGGGGGCGCCGACCGGGCCGGCTACTCGGCGCAGCGCACGGCACGCGAGGTGGCCCTGGGGCGTACCGCGTACCGTGTCGTGGCCGTCGGTCCGGTCCTGCACGGCAGGTACGCGACCGAGTTCGCCCCGCTCCAGGCGGCCCCGGTGCTCCGGCTCGACCCCGGGTTCGGCGACGACGCGCAGGCCCGCACCCCGCCGCCGGGCACGTCCTGGCGGGTGCTGCTCTTCGGCCGGGCGGAGGAGTCGCGCCTCAAGGGCCTCGACATCGCCGCCCGGGCGACGGCCCTGGCCGCCCGGCGGCGGAGCGGGCGGCGCGCGCGGGTCGAGTTCTGGGTGCGGGGCGCGCCGCCCGGGACCGGCGACGAGCTGGCGGCGAAGCTGCGCGACTGGTCGGGCGACCGCGACCTCCCCGTCGTGGTGCGGGAGTTCACCACCGATCCGGCCGAGCTGGCCGCCGATCTGCACCGGGCGAGCGTGGTCCTCATGCCGTCGCGCTCCGAGGGCTTCGGGCTGGCCGGTCTTGAGGGCCTGCTCGCGGGGGTGCCGACGCTGGTGAGCGCGCCGAGCGGGCTCGGCCGGCTGCTGGCGGAGAGCCTGCCGGCCGACGAGGCGGCCGATGTCGTGCTGCCCGTCGGATCCGATGCCGGCCGGACCGCCGAGGACTGGGCCCGGGCGATCGAGTTCGCCCTGCTCGACCGGGACGCGGCCTTCGCCCGCGCGACCGCGCTGCGGGCACGCCTGGCCGCCCACCACACCTGGCCGGCCGCGGCGGCCGGTCTCCTGCGCAGCCTGTGACGGGCCGCGCGGGAGGGCCGTCCCGCCGCCGGGCGGCGGCTCAGGGCGCCAGCTCAGGGCGCCGGCTCAGGGCGCCGGCTCAGGGCGCCGGCTCAGGGCGCCGGCTGGGCGACCGGCGCCGCGTGCGCGGCCGACGCCGGGCTCGGGACCCCGTAGGAGGCGTCGAGGATCTGCATGGCCGCGCCGGCGGCGATGATGTCGGCGCCGAGGCTGGACAGGGTCACCTCGACGGTGAGCCAGTCGGCCCGGGGCACTTCGGTCTCGATCCCTGCGGTGACGGCGGCGCGGTAGGTCCGGTGGTGCTGGAGGAGGTCGGCGCCGGCGAGCACGACATGGCCGATGTCGACGGCCTGGACGAGGTTGACGACGCCCGCGGCGAGGATGCGCGCGGCGCGCGGGATGTCGCCGTCGGCGACGGCGAGGTCGTGCAGGACCTCCAGGCAGCCATGGCGCCCGCACGCGCAGCGCGGCCCGTCGAGTTGCAGCACGGTGTGGCCGAACTCGCCGGCGTTCGTGTGGGCGCCGCGGTGCGCCCGGCCGTCCAGCCAGAGCCCGGCGCCGACGCCCGACTCCACCATGATCAGGGCCGCGTCGTCGAAGGCCGGGCCCCGGCGCCAGGCTTCCGCCGTGACGCCCGCGGTCACGTCCTTGTCGAGATGGACGGGCAGGCCGAGGGCGTCCTGCGCGCGCTCGCGCAAGGGGACGTCGTGCCAGTGCCGCAGCCGGTGCGCGTCGCGCACGATGCCGAGCGCGTGGTCCAGGGGCCCGACCATGCCGATGCCGACCCCGGCGATCCGGCCGGCGGTCTGCGGCCGGTCCCGGGTGAGCCGCGCGACGGCGCCGGTCATCGCGTCGAGCAGGTCCCGCGGGGTGAAGTCGGGCGGCAGCGGGGTGACGTGCGAGGTCGCGATGTCGCCGCGCAGGTCGGTCAGCACGGTCCGCAGCGTCCGCCGGGCGACATGCATGCCGACGGCGAACCGGCTGGTGGGGAGGAGCTCGTACAAGGTGGCCGGCTTCCCGGCGCCCTGGCGCTTGAGGCCGCACGGCGCGATCAGGCCCTGCTTGATCAGCCGGGCCAGCACCTTGGAGACGGCCTGCGGGGTCAGCCCGGTCGCGGCGGCCACCGACGCGCGGTCGAAGGGCGCGGCGCCGCGGGCGATCGCGAGGACGAGGCCCTCGTTGTAGTCGCGGAGGAAGCCGAGGCCGGCAGCGGGGTTGCGCATCCGCCCACTCTATTACGCAACAGCGTTGCTATACTCCTGGTCCATGAACGACCTCACGAAGTCGCGCCGCCGGGCCGCGCTGCTGGCCCTGGCCCTGGGCGGCTTCGCCGTGGGGCTCACCGAGTTCGTCGCGATGGGCCTGCTCCCGGAGATCGCCCGCGGCCTGCTGCCGGGCCCGTACGCGCACTCCTCGGCGCAGGCCATCAGCCGCGCGGGGTGGTCGGTCAGCGCGTACGCCCTCGGTGTCGTCACCGGCGCGCCCACGATCGCGGTGCTGGCCGCCCGGGCGCCGCGCCGGCGGCTGGTGCTGGGCCTGCTCGTGCTGTTCGTCGCCGGCACCGTGGCGTCGGCCCTCGCCCCGACGTTCTGGACGCTGCTGGCGGCGCGCTTCGTCGCCGGGCTGCCGCACGGCGCGTACTTCGGCGCGGCCGGCATGCTCGCGGCGCGCCTGATGGGCCCCGGCAACCAGGGCAAGGGATTCGCCGTCGTCCTGGCGGGCCTGACGACGTCGAACGTGATCGGCGTGCCGCTGATCACCGGCCTCGGCCAGGCCGCGGGCTGGCGGATCGCGTACCTGGCGATCGCCGCGGTCTTCTTCCTGACGCTGGTGGCGGTGTGGCTGGTCGTCCCCGAGGACACCGCGTACGCGGGAGGGTCCGCGCGGGCGGAACTCGGCGCGCTGCGCGCCCCGCAGGTGTGGATGGCCGCCGCCATCGCCGCGATCGGCTTCGCGGGTTTCTTCGCGGTCGACAGCTACCTGGCGCCGATCACGACGCATGTGGCGGGGCTGCCCTCGGCGGCCGTGCCCTGGGCGCTGGTCGCCGTGGGCCTCGGTATGACCGTGGGCAACGCGGCCGGCGGCTGGTCCGCCGACCGCGACCTGCGGCTGAGCCTGCTGCTGGGCTTCCCCGGCATCGTCGCCGCCCTCGTGGTGTTCGCCCTCCTCGCGCACTCCCCCGGCGGGCTGTTCACCGCCGCCTTCCTCCTCGGCGCGGCCAGCATGTTCCTCGGCCCGGCCCTCCAGGCGCGGCTCATCTCGGTGGCCCACGGCGCCCAGCTCATGGGCGCGGCCGTCAACCAGTCGGCCATGAACATCGCCAACAGCCTCGGTGCGGCCCTGGGCGCGGTGGTCATCGCCCAGGGGCGGGGCTACCTCGCGCCGGCCTGGCTCGGCGCCGGGCTCGGTGTCGTCGGCTGCGCCCTGACTGTCGTCAGCCTCACGGTCGGCGGCGGCTCCCGGCCCTCCCGCGTCGCCGCGCGCGACCGGGCCGCCGCCGTCCCCGAGCCGGTCAGCGGCTCTGCGCGGTCGGGGCGTACGGGAGCAGGGCCATCTCGCGGGCGTTCTTGATCGCCCGGGCGATCCGGCGCTGCTGCTGGGCGGTGACGCGGGTGACGCGCCGGCTGCGGATCTTGCCGCGGTCGGAGATGAATTTGCGCAGCAGGTCGGTGTCCTTGTAGTCGATGTACGTGATCTTCGCCGCGTCCAGCGGGTTGGGGCGGGACTTGGGCGCCTTGCGCGGATCGGTTCGGCGGGCCATCAGGCTTCCTCGGTTGTCGGGCGGCACGGCCCACGGGGGCCGGCCGGCGGGTCAGGGGACGGGGTCGAGCAGGTGGTCGAAGGCCGCGGGCAGCGCCCGCCACGCCGTGCGGCCCGCGGCGTATTCGGCGTCGGTGAGCAGGCACGACTCCAGGAGCGCTGCGAGTCCTTCGCGGTCCAGCGCCGGCGAGGTGAAGACCAGGTGCTGGCAGCGGTCGCCGTGCTCGGCGTCCCAGTCCAGGGCCGCGGCGGCGGTGCGTACCGGGGGCTCCAGGTCCCAGGCGGCGTCGGGCAGCGAGGCCAGCCAGGGGCCGACGCTCTCCACGCACAGGGCGCCGCCCGCCGCGTCCCAGGACAGCAGCGTGTCGGGGCGGTCGGCGAGCCAGAACCGCCCGCGGCTGCGGGCCGCCGCGCACACCAGGTCCTCCAGCGCGGCATACAGGCGCTCGGGATGGAAGGGGCGCCGGCGGCGCCAGACCACGGTGGTGATCCCCGCCTCGTCCGCCTCCTGCGGCAGGCGGGAGCAGGCCGGGTGCTGCGCCGCCGCCGCGGCGGAGACGTCGAAGCCGGCGAACGCCGCCCTGGCCAGTTCGGTGGTGCCGGCGGCCACATGCCGGGCGGTGGGGTGGAGTTGGCGCAGCAGCGCGCGGTCCTCGTCGTCCGCGGCCTCGGCGTCCGGCGCCTGCTCGTCCTCGACGAGGACCAGGACCGGCGGGTACTCCAGCTGGCGGGCCCAGGTGTCGGCGACGGTCCGCCGGTCCTGCGCCGTCACGGCCAGGCCCGCGTCGTGCAGGTCGTCGCCGTTGGCGAGGCACGGCAGGACCAGCACGGGGTCGAGCGCGGTCATGACGCCGGTCAGCTCCAGGAACTGCGCGCCCGCCGTGGCGATGACCTCGGCCATGCCCTGCGGCTCGACCGAGTCCCACAGCTCCACCACGGCGAGCCGCGTCAGGCCGCCGGCCGCCAGCCGCTCCAGCTCGGGGACCAGGTCCTCGCGCAGCGCGCAGCAGGCGCAGTCGTTGACCAGGGGCGTGTCCTGCGCCGACAGCGGGCCGTCGGCGTCGCTCACGACGCGGCGCACCGTCCCCTGCATCGCCCGGGAGAGGTCGTGGTGCAGGGCGACGCTGCCCGGCACCATGCCCAGCAGCTGCCCGACGACGGTCCGGCGCGCCTCGCGGTGCATGCCGGCCACGACGACGACGGGAAGCCTGCCGTCGGCGCCGGTCCCGGTCGCGCCCGCGCCGCTCATCGCGCACCCCGGCGCGCGTACCTGCGCTCGAAGCGCTCGATGCGTCCTGCGGTGTCCACGACGCGGGCGGTGCCGGTGTAGAAGGGGTGGCTCCGCGAGGAGATCTCCACGTCGACGACGGGGTAGGTCCGGCCGTCCTCCCACTCCACCGTCGTGTCGCTGGTGGCGGTGGAGCGGGTGAGGAAGGCGAAGCCGGCGGCCTTGTCGCGGAAGACGACGGGGCCGTAAGGGGGATGGATGTCGGGTTTCACGGATGCGTCCTCGTGTTCGTCTGAGGCTGGGTCCGGCTCGGCTCGGCTCGGCTGCGGTCAGCGCTCTTCGCGGAAGTCGACATGCCGGCGCGCCACCGGGTCGTACTTGCGCAGCACCAGCCGGTCGGGGTCGTTGCGGCGGTTCTTGCGGGTCACGTAGGTGTAGCCGGTACCCGCGGTGGAGCGGAGCTTGACGATCGGTCGTACGTCGGTGCGTGCCATGCGCCCACTATACGGAAACGATTTTCATTCGCAACAGCACCCGGACTCCCACCTTGGCGCCCGCCCGGACGCCCGGATCCGACGCACCCGACCTCGTTTGGAAATGAAAACGTTTTTCTATAAGGTCTTCCCCACCGTCCCCCCCGACCGAAGGGTGCGCATGTCCGCCCACTGCCAACTGACCGGCCGCAAGCCCGGCTTCGGCAACTCCATCTCCCACTCCCACCGCCGGACCCCGCGCCGGTTCGACCCCAACGTCCAGTCCAAGCGGTACTGGCTGCCCGCCGAGCGGCGGTACGTACGCCTCACGCTCAGCGCCAAGGGCATCAAGACCGTCGACCGCATCGGCATCGACAAGGCCGTGCGGCTGATCCGCGCCCGCGGCCACCACGTCTGAGGGGGAACCATGGCCAAGAAGAGCAAGATCGCCGCGAACGACCGCCGCCGGGAGGTCGTCGCCCGCTACGCCGAACGCCGCGCGGAGCTGAAGCGCGTCATCGCCTCCCCGGCGACCGGCGCGCAGGAACGCGCCGACGCCCAGCGGGAGTTGCGCCGCCAGCCGCGCGACGCCAGCGCCACCCGGGTGCGCAACCGCGACAGCGTGGACGGCCGCCCGCGCGGTCACCTGCGCGCCTTCGGCCTGTCCCGGGTGAGCATGCGCCGGCACGCCCACGCCGGGCACCTGCCCGGCGTCCGCAAGTCCAGCTGGTGAGCCGCCCGCCGCGCCGGCCGGCCCGCCGCGGTCAGCGCGCGTGTGCGGCACGCTCCGCGGCGATGAAGTCCCGGTACCAGCGGTAGCTGTCCTTGGGCGTGCGCCGCAGCGTGTCGTAGTCGACGCGGACGATGCCGAAGCGGCGGTCGTAGCCGAAGGCCCACTCGAAGTTGTCCAGCAGCGACCATACGTAGTAGGCGCGCACGTCGACGCCCTCGGCGACGGCCTGGGCGAGGGCGTCGAGGTGGTCGCGCAGGTACTCGACGCGGTCGGTGTCGTGGACGGTGCCGTCGGCTTCGGGGGCGTCGGCCTCGGCGGAGCCGTTCTCGGTGATGACCAGCGGCGGCAGGCCGGGGTAGCGGCGGGTCAGGTCGACGAGCAGGTCGCGGAAGCTGGCTGGGACCACGGGCCAGCCCATCGTGGTGCGGCGGGCGGTGTCGTCGCCCCAGGTCTCCTGGACCCGGATGTCGTCGGCGGTGCGCCGCGCCGGATCGGCCTCCCGCCAGGGGGCGTCGGCGACGGTGATGGGCCGGTAGTAGTTGACGCCGCAGAAATCCAGCGGGCGGGAGGCGAGCGCGAGGTCGCCGTCGCGCCGGAAGGAGAAGTCGCTGATGTCGCCCCAGACCTCCTTCTCGCCCTCGGGGTAGCGGCCGAGGAAGACCGGGTCGAACCAGCAGCGGTTGTGCAGGATCTCTGCGCGTGCCACGGCCTCGGCGTCGGCCGCCGAGCCGGTGGCGGGCAGCAGCCGGTCGGGGTTGAGGGCGATGCCGACCTCGCGGGCGCCGGCGGCGCGGAGCGCGTCCACGGCGAGCCCGTGGCCGACGAGCAGGTGGTGCACGACGGCGAGCGCGCCGTTCCCCTCGCGGGTGCCGGGGGCGTGCCGGCCGACGGCGTGGCCCACGAAGGCGGTGCAGAACGGCTCGTTGAGCGTCATCCAGCGCCCGGCCCGGTCGGCGAGCCGCTCGGCGACCACGAGCGCGTACTCGGCGAATGCCTCGGCGGTGTCGCGGACCCGCCAGCCGCCCCGGTCCTCCAGAGCCTGCGGCAGGTCCCAGTGGTAGAGGGTGGGGGCCGGTTCGATGCCGGCGTCGAGCAGCTCGTCCACGAGGCGGTCGTAGAAGTCCAGGCCCGCGGGGTTGACCGCGCCGGTGCCCGCGGGCACGATCCGCGGCCAGGCGATCGAGAAGCGGTAGGTGTCGGCGCCCAGTTCGCGCAGCAGCGCGACGTCCTCCCGGTAGCGGTGGTAGTGGTCGCAGGCGGTGTCGCCGGTGGAGCCCTCGGCGGTGGCGCCGGGCGTGCGGCAGAAGGTGTCCCAGATGGACACGCCGCGGCCGTCCTCGCCGGTGGCGCCTTCGATCTGGTACGCGGCGGTGGCGGCGCCGAACCGGAAGCCGCGCGGGAAGCGCGGAGCGGGGGCGGAGGTCATGGCACGGCTCCTCAGGTGGTCGGTCCTCGCGGCGCCGGGTCACCCGCCCGCCACCGGCCGGACGGCCCTGCGACCTGGCTCTTCGGGCCGCCGGACGCCGGTCGGGGAGCGGGCCGGGACGAACGGCGAACGCCCGGGTATTGTACGGACATTTGTGCGGCCCAGCCGTACTGGCTAGGCTCGGCGCGGTTGCGCGGGAGCGCTCCCACGGACGCCCCGCGCATCCGGCCCTTCCCCACGAGGGTCCTCTCCCCCCACGAGAGCACGGAGGACAACTGTGACACCCCCCAGCCCCACCCCGCGCCCCGACGGCGCGGCTGCGGCCCCCACCCGCGCCTCGCGCCTGCGCAAGGCCGCGGCGCTCGGCCTGGCCACGGGCCTCGCGGCCACCGGTATCGCACTGGGCACCCAGATGAGCGCCGGCGCCGCCCCGCAGGGCAGCCTGCCGGCGGGCACCCAGCTCTACACGGACCCCAACTCCCAGGTCGTACGGTGGGTCGCCGCCAACCCCGGCGACTCCCGGCAGCCGATCATCTCCCGGCGGATCGCCTCCCAGCCGCAGGCGATCTGGTTCTCCAACTACAGCCCCAGCACGATCACCAGCGACGTCCGGACGGTCACCTCCGCCGCGGCAGCCGCCGGGCAGGTGCCGGTGCTGGCGGTGTACGAGATCCCCAACCGCGACTGCGGCGGCGCCTCCGCCGGCGGCGCGCCGGACCTGGCTTCGTACGACACCTGGGTGCGCAACTTCGCCGCCGGGCTCGGCAGCGGGCAGTCGATCATCATCCTGGAGCCGGACTCCATCGCGCTGACCACCTGCCTGTCGGCGCAGCAGCAGTCGGACCGGTTCGCCTCGCTCTCCCGCGCGGGCGCCTCCATCCACGCCGCCGCGCCCAACGCCAAGGTCTACCTGGACGGCGGCCACTCGGCCTGGAACAGCGCCTCGGAGCAGGCCAACCGGCTGCGCAGCGCCGGCATCCTGACCAACGCCGACGGGCTGTTCACCAACGTCTCCAACTTCAACACGACGGCGAACGAGGTCAACTTCGCCAAGAACGTGCTGTCCGCGCTGGGCAATCCGGCCAACCTGCACGCGGTGGTGGACACCAGCCGCAACGGCAACGGGCCGGCCGGCGGCGGCGAGTGGTGCGATCCGTCCGGCCGCGCCCTCGGCACCTACCCCACGACCAACACCGGGGACCCGGCGATCGACGCCTTCCTCTGGGTGAAGCCCCCGGGTGAGGCGGACGGCTGCGCCGGCACCGCGGGCACCTTCCTGCCCGACCAGGCCTACGCGCTGGCCTCCGCCGCCGCGTCGGACCCGACGACCCCGCCGACCACCCCGCCCACGACTCCCCCGACGACACCGCCCACCACCCCGCCCACGACTCCTCCGACCACGCCGCCGACGACCCCGCCGACGACTCCCCCGACCACACCGCCCACCACTCCGCCGACGACCCCGCCGGCCGGCGCGGGCTGCGCGATCAGCTACAAGATCGCCAGCGCCTGGACGGACGGCTTCACCGCTGACGTGACCGTGCGCAACACCGGCACCAGCGCCGTCAACGGCTGGTCGCTCGCCTGGACCTTCCCCGGCAACCAGAAGATCACCAACGCCTGGAACGCCAAGGCCACCCAGTCCGGCGCCGCCGTGACGGCCACCGACCTGGGCTACAACGCGGCCGTCCCGGCCGGCGGTTCCACGAGCTTCGGCTTCCAGGGAACGGGCTCCGGCGCCGCGCCCACCGCCTTCACCCTCAACGGCGCCGCCTGCACGGTCTCCTGACGCACCACCCGACACCGAAGCGGCCCGGCCGGGACCCCCGGCCGGGCCGTTTCGCTGTCCGCCCGCCGGGCCCGGCCGCCCGCCGCGCCGCGCGGAACGTCCGAAAGGAGCGGGCGCCGGGACCCCGTGGACACCCGGGAGTAGCCCTACCCGTCCCGGAGGTGAACCGTCCGCATACCGCAGGTGGCGCAGCGCGGATACGCCGGCGCCGCCACCCGGGCCGACGGGTGGGCCGTAAGAGTCGGCCGGGAACGGCGTGACGGAAGTGGTCGCCGCCGCCCGGGCCGGCCCGAAACACCGGAAGGGCATCAAGCCCACCATTCACGCCACGATTCCGGATGCGGTGCCGGCCGGCGCGCTTGGCCATGCGTTATTACGCCGTCTGCTCACTTCGGCGTATCCGGCGGCTCCGCATTCCACTTGACACAAGGCGACTTCCTGGCGGACCTTTTCGTGCATCGGCCGATCGGTCGGTGCCGTCGGGTCCTTCCCGCGGGCGAATCGGAAAGTCTGGATCGGTCAGAGATTCAGAACGCGTACGTCGCCCTGCCGGGTCGGCCCCTTTTTTGTTGAATGGAGGATCGTGATGAAGTCCACGGTGGGCATGAAGCGAGTCGCGAAGAAGATCACGGTGCGCAAGACCGGGGACGTCCGCCTCACCTCGGCGGCGTGCCAGTGTCCGTACTCCGTCGCCGCCTGACCGCCTGCGCGGTGACCGCGTGACGCCGCCGGGGCCCCACTGCGGGCCCCGGCGGTCCGAGGTGGGTGGCGGGTACTCCAGGAAGGTGGCGCTGTGGGCGTATCGACGCTCTCCGTCCATGAGCTGAGCTTCGTGCCCGAGGGCGAGGACGTCCTCGTCGGCCGGATGGACACCGGTTCGTACGCGGTCTTCCCGGCGGACGGCGCCGAGCTGCTCAAACGGCTGGCCGCGGGGCTGCCGCTGGAGGAGGCCGCCGAGTGGTACGAGGCCACCTTCGACGAGCCGGTGGACGTCGAGGACTTCGTCGGCACCCTCCAGGAGCTGGGCTTCCTGCGCGAGCCGGCGGCCGGCGGGCCGGACCCGGCCGAGGCCCCGGTGGAGGCCGCGCCGGCGGCCCCGGTGCGCTATCGGCGGCTGGGCCGCCTGGTGTTCTCGCCGGTGGCCTGGCTGCTCTACGCGGCGGTGGTCGGCACGGCCGCGGCGGTGGTGGTGCGGCACGGCGACCTGGCGCCGAAGGCGTCGCAGATCTTCTTCGTGAAGTCGCTGCTGATCGTCCAGGTGGTGATCACCTTCGGCCAGGTGCCGCTGATCCTCGCGCACGAGGGCTTCCATGTGCTCGCCGGCCGCCGGCTCGGGCTGCCGACGCGGCTGCGGCTGAGCAACCGGCTGACGTACATCGTGGCCGAGACGCAGATCAACGGGCTGATGAGCGTGCCGCGCCGCAAGCGCTATCTGCCGTTCCTGGCCGGCATGGCCTGCGACGCGGTGGTGCTGGCGCTGCTCGACCTGGCCGCGCAGGCCGCCCGGACGGACGGCGGCGCGCTGTCGACGGCCTCGAAGGTGTGCCTCGCGCTCGCCTTCACCGTGGCGCTGCGGATGGTCTGGCAGTTCCAGCTGTACCTGCGTACCGATCTGTTCTTCGTCGTGGCGACCGCGATGAAGACGTACGACCTGCACGACGCGAGCAAGGCGCTGATGAAGAACCGCGTATGGCGAATACTGCGCTTGCCGCACCGGATCGTGGACGAGTCGCAGTGGACCGAGCGGGACCGGAAAGTCGGCGCTTACTACGGGCCTTTCCTGGTGCTTGGTGTATGCACGTTCATCGCGGTGACGGTTTACGCGAGCATTCCGGTCGGCATTCGCTACTTCGTCATCGCGGGCGAGGCGATCGGCTCCGGGCATGTGGACGCGCACTTCTGGGACTCGGTGGTCTCGCTGGGCTTCAACGCGGCGCAGGTCACCGCTCTGGTCGTGCTCGCCAGGAGGAAGCGCAACGCCGCGGCCGGCCAGGCCGGTCCGGGAAAGTGAGAGGGGACGAAGTCCATGGCGGCACATCGCAGGATCGTCGGGGCGGGGTGGGCGGGGCGGATCGCCGCCTGCGGCGCCGGTGAGGGCGGGGCGGCGCTGGTGGCCCGCTGCCACCAGCGGCTGCGCGGCCCGTACACGGGCGTGGACACCGTGCTGTCCGCGGTGCTGCCGCGGGCGCGGCAGGCGTACCCGGAGCTGGTGGAGCGGCACCGGGTGGAACTGCTCTACGGCATGCCGGAGTTGGAGGAACTGATCGGCGCGGCGCCGGCCACGCTCGCCTCGCAGTCGCCGTTCAAGCAGCGCACCCGCTTCTTCGGCTCCGGGATGATCCGCTGCATGAGCCAGGGGGTCGTCACCTTCCTGCTGGAGTACGCCCGCCGGGCGCGGGAGGCCGGCGAGCCGATGCCGGAGCTGGTCTTCGACGAGGTGCACGAGGCCGAGGCCACCACCCGGGAGTTCCTGGCGCTGCTGGTGCGCCGGGCCGATCCGGCGCTGCTGCGGGTCACGGTCGCCGGGGCGGCCGAGGAGCGGGACGACGAGCTGGCCGCGGTGCTGGCCGCGCACGCGCGGACGGTGCAGGCCGGCGAGGGCGGCGAGGCCGCGGACGGCACGGAGGGCGTGGACGGCGCGGAGGGCGCCCACCCGGACCGTACGGCAGACGCCCTGGTCGCCGCGTACGTCCGCGCGGACGGCACCGCCGACGACCCGGCCGAAGTGGCCGCCTACCAGGCGGCGTTGCGCGACCGCCCCGAGCTGGTGCGGCGGCTGCACGACGAGCGGGCCGCGGAGCTGGAGCCCGGGGCCGGGCCGCGGACGGTGGTCGGGGCCGTCGCCTACCACCGCGAGCGCGGCGGCGACCCGGGCGGCGCCGGCCGCGCGACGCTGCTGGAGGCGCTGGTCTTCTGCGTCAACACCGGCTTCTCGGCGGCCGTGGTGGACCTGGGCCGGCGCGGGCGGGCGCTCACCGACCCGGTCGAGGACTGGCGGGACTACTGGGAGTTCACCCAGCAGGCCGCCTCCGCGTGCATCCCGATCGGCCTGCTCGACGAGTCGCTGGCGCTCTACGAGGACCTGCTCCAGCGCTACACCGAGCCGAAGGTCCACATGATGACGAGCTACGCCGTCGCCATGCTGCACACCCGGTTCTTCCGGCCGCGCGACCACGACCTCGCCCTGCGCTGGCAGAACAACGCCGTCGCCATCGCCGGTGTGCTGCCCGACGCCGAGGAGCGCCGCACCTTCAGCGTCTTCCACCGCAACGGCCTTGCCCTGGTCGAGATGCACCGCGGCAACTTCGACCGCTCGCTGCGGCTGATCGAGGACGGCATCGCCTGGCTGGACTCCGAACTGGACGCGAGCGAATGGCAGTTGCACCGCTCGCAACTGCTCTACAACCGGGCCCGGCTGCTGGCGGCGATGGGCCGCACGGACGAGGCGTTCGCCGACTACTCCACGCTGGTCGACCTCGACCCGTACTACACCGACTACCTCTCCGAGCGGGCCCGGATCTCCCGCGACCGCGGCGACCTCGACGCGGCGCTCGCCGACTACGACCGCGCGGTCGAACTCGCCCCGCCCTTCCCCGAGTTGTTCTACAACCGCGGTACGGCCAGAGCGGACGCCGACGACGTCGAGGGGGCGCTCGCGGACTTCGGCTACGTCCTGGAGATGGAGCCCGACGACCTGGACACGCTGCTGGCCCGCGCGGAACTGCTGGTGGAGCTGGGGGAATTGGACGAGGCCGAGCGCGGGGTGACGGCTGGGCTGGAGCTGCGCAAGGACGAGCCGCGGCTGCTGTGCATGCAGGGCACGATCCAGCTGCAGCGCGGCTCGCTCTCCGCGGCGCTGACCCACCTGGACGCGGCGCTCGCGCTGGACCCGCGCTATCCGGCGGCGCTCATCAACCGGGCGGTCACCCACTACCGGCAGGAGCGCCCCGCGGCTGCGGTGGCCGACCTCACCGCGGCGCTCGGCCTGGTCGGCGAGGACCCGGACCTGCTGCTCAACCGCGGCATCGCGTACGCCGCCCAGGGCGTCACGGAACTGGCGCTCGCCGACTTCGACCGGGCGCTGGAGCTGCCCGGCGCGGACCTGGACGAGCTGCACCGGCACCGCGAGATGTGCCTGCTGGGGGCCGGCGGCTGAACGGGGCGCGGGCGGGGGTGCCGACCGTGGCCGGCTGACCGCCCCGCGGCACCGGGCGGTCAGCCGGCGAGGCTGCTCAGGGCGACGACCTTCTCGATGCGCACCCGGACGAGCAGTTCGCCCGGGACGCCGTTGCGGGCGGCGAACTCCTCGGCCCGGTCCTCGCCCATGTAGCGGGCGGCGATCCTGCCCGCCCAGCTGCGCAGGTCGGCCGGGTCCTCGGAGAGCGACGCCCGGCCCTGGACGAGGACGAAGGAGAACGGCGGGCGCTCGTCGTCGACGCAGATCGCGACCCGCGGGTCGCGCAGCAGCGTCCGCCCCTTCACGGTCTCCCGGCCGGTGTTGAAGACCAGGTCGTCGCCGTCCAGCAGGAACCAGACGGGCGCCAGATGCGGACTGCCGTCCGCGCGGGTCGTGGCGAGCTTGGCGGTACGCGTCCCGTAGGCGAGGAATTCCCGCCACTCGGCTTCGGTCATCTGCGGCATGCCCCCATCATGACCGGCCCCGGGACGACCGCCCCCGCACGCCACGCCGTCCGGCCGCCGGCCGGCGTGCAACCTTTTCCGGCCGCGGGGAGTGGGAGGGACGGGGCCCGCGTGCGGGGTGGGGCGGCGGGTGGGCCGGCCCCGGGGCGGGTGCGGGGAGGCGGCGGGTGGGGAGGGGCGCGATGGGGGCCTGGAGGATCTCCGGTGGCGGCGCTGCGGCGGCGGCGCCGTCCGGCGCCGAGGCGCGGGAGCAGGAGGGCTGGGACTTTGACGCCTTCGCGGGCGCGCGCTGGCCCCATCTCGTGCGTACCGCCTATCTGCTGACGGGGGACCACCACGAGGCGGAGGACCTGGTGCAGTCGACGCTCGCCAAGGTCTACCTCGGGTGGCCGCGCATCCGGCGCCTCGACGTGCCCGAGGCGTATGTGCAGCGCGCCCTGGTCAACAACAACCTCAGCCGGTTCCGCAAGCGCCGGGTCGTGCATCTGCTGACCCCGCTGCTGCCGGAGCGGGCCCGGGCCGATCCGCACTCCCCCGTCGAGGACCGCGCGCTGCTGATGGCGGCGCTGGCCGCGCTGCCGCCGCGGCAGCGGGCCGTGGTGGTCCTGCGGTACTGGGAGGACCTGAGCGAGCAGCAGGTCGCCGACATCCTGGGATGCTCGCCGGGCAATGTGAAGAGCCAGGCCAGCAGGGGGCTGCGCAAGCTGCGCGACCACCCGGCGCTGGCGGAGCTGGCCGGCGCGTCCGCGCCCGCGCCCGGGCCCGGCGGGACGGCGGCGGACGACCGGCGGGCGCGGAAGGGGGCGGGGGCGTGAGGCAGGCAGCGTACGACGAGCCCTCCGACGAGCCGTCCGACGCCGAGAGCGCCGTCCGGCAGGGCCTGCTGGCCGCGGGCGGCGCGCTCACCCCGTCGCCCTGGCCCGCGGCGGCGGTACGGGCCCGGGCCGGCCGGCGGCGCCGCGCCCGCCGGCTCGCGGCCGTCCTGCCGGTGCTGGCCGCGGTCGCGGTCGCGGCCGTCCTGACGGCCCCGCAGCTACGGGACCGGGCGGCGGGCGGTGTGCCGGACCCGACCGGGCACGGCACGGCCCTCCCCGACGGGCCGGCGGCCGAGGTGGTGCCGGCGGACCGGTCCGTGGACGTCGGGGCGGGCCTGCGGATGCGGCTGGCCCCGACCAAGGTCTGCTTCTCCGCCGCCGGCGGCGCCTGGCAGTGCGAGGCCGCCCCGAGCGACGACGGCGGCACCGCGTGGATCAGGCCCGAGGCGCGGCCCGCGCCGGACGGCACCGTGTACGTGCCGCTCTACGTCGGCCCCGCCAGCCCGGCCCGGATGACCCTGGCGACCCGCGGCCACCGCTACCCGCTGCGGATGGCCGTGCTGCCCGGGACCCCCGGCTACACCGCCGGCTACCTGGCCGTGCCGCTCCTGTTCCCCGGCAGCCTGCCCGAGGCGACGGTGACGGCGTACGACCGGCAGGGCCGCGTCCTGGCCACGGTCACCGTCCCGGCGTCGGGCTGAGGGCAGCTCAGGGGCAGCCCCGGGGAGCCCGGCCCGCGACCGCCGGCCGGGCTCCCCTGCCGCGGCTCAGAAGCGGGATGTGGTCCGCGCGGCGAACGGCGGGAAGGCGGAAGCGCCGAACGTCCCGGCGCCGACCACGAACACGCTGCGGCCACCGGGCCCGGCCAGCGCGCCGTTGAGGCTGCCGACCCCGGTCGGCACCGGGACCTCACGGCCGCGCCCGGCCACCGGCAGCGTCACGCCGTACGCGCCGATCTCCGCGGCGCTGTCGACGTACCCGAACGCGACGGCCCCGGCCGAGGTGAAGGCCACGTCCTCCAGCTGCGTGGCGTCCGCCGCGGGCAGCGGCACCTGCCGCCACGCGCCGCCGACGGCGTGCAGCGCCAGCGGGTGGCGGATGTGGTCGGCGCCCACCCGGTAGCCCGCCGCCCAGGTGCCGAGGACGGGGTCGGTGCGTACGCCTTCGAGCCAGATCTCGTCGTCGCCGACCGCGGGCAGCGGCACCTTCTTCCAGGAGTGCCCGTCGTAGTGCACCGCCAGGCCGGCCGCGCCCACCGCCCAGATGTCGTCGGGCCCGGCGGCGCTGAGGGAGGTGACGTAGCTGTACTCCGGGAGCCCGGCGAGCGCGGCCGGGGTGACCGGGGTCCAGGTCCGGCCGTCCCAGTGGGCCAGCCCGGGGGCGTCGGCGATCAGGCCGCCGGCCCAGACGTCGTCGGCGGCGAGCGCGGCCATGCCGTAGAACTCGCTGCCCGCCGGAAGGGCGTCGGCCGGGGTCTGGTGCCAGGCGGTGCCGTCCCAGTGCTCGATGAGCGGCTGCGTCCCGCTGCCGGGCCCGTCGGTCATGATGTCGCCGCCGGCCCAGATGTCGTCGGGGGCGACGACGCCGACCCGGCTGTCCAGCCGGCTGCCGTAGACGCGGTAGCCGCCGGCCGCAGCCACGGGCACGGAGGTGGACATCCATGAGGTGCCGTTCCACCGCGCGGCGGAGGCCGCGAGGGTGGCCTGCCCGTCGTCGGTGAGGGAGAAGCCGGTGGCCCAGGTGTTGCCGGGGGTGCCGTCGCCGCCGACGGCCAGCAGATTGCCCCAGGGCATGTCCACCGGCGTCTGCTGCCAGGTGACCGCGGCGGCGGTCGCCCTCACGGCCGGGGCGGCCGTCGCCTGCCCGGCGCCCGCGAGTGCGCCGGCGGCGAGCACGCAGGCCGCCGCGGGCACCGCGAGCCGGCGCGCCGCCCCGGGCCGCCTGCGCACCCGCCTGCCCGCCGCGGGTTCCGCGAGCGCCCCGGCCCCCGCACCGTCGTGCCCGTCGCCCGGCCTGCCGATACCGCTCATCGCACTGCCCCACTTCCCGGTGGTGTACGCGTACGGCGCCGGCCGGCGCCGCCCGGGCCCGCCGTGGGCCCGGTTCCGCCCTACTCACCCCGCCGCCGCCGGGAAGGTTGCACCGGCGGCCGGCCCGGCCGGTACGGCCGCGGTCGGCGGATCGTGCCGGGGCGTCAGGCGTGGCCGCGGTAGCGGTCGAAGACGCCGGTGAGGTCGGTGAGGGCGGCCTCGGCCCAGCGGTAGGTGCACAGGTCGCACCAGCCGATCGGGTAGGCGTGGCCGGCCTCGACCGCCGGCAGGTCCTTCCAGGAGGCGAGGGCGAACATCTCCGCGAGGCCCGGGCCGGGTTTTCCGTGGGCGTCGGCGCGGTAAAGGATCAGGTCGCAGTCGGCCAGCTCGTGGACGCGCTCGAAGGAGAGGCTGACGCCCTGGTCGCCCGTGCGGGAGGCGACCGCCGAGAAGCGGACGCCGAGGTCGGCGAGCAGGACGCCGTTGCCGGAGTTCGCCAGGTCGACGGTGTACTGCCCGTCCTGGGCGTAGTCGAGCACCGCGATCCTGGTGGTCGCGAGCAGGTCGGCGTAGCGGCTGCGGGCCGCTGTGACGGCGGCCCGGTACGCGGCGGTCAGCGGCTGCAGCCGGGCGGTGCGGCCGACGATCGCGGCGGCCTGGGCGAGCGGGCCGCGCCAGTCGCCGGTGTTGCCGAAGTCCACCGACGCCACCGGGGCGACCGTCCTGAGGGTCTTCATCGCGCCCTTGGAGTTGTCGTAGCGGCTGCCTTGCTTGGGGCCGAGGATCAGGTCGGGCCGCAGGACGGTGACCTTCTCGTAGTCGGTGGAGGTGATCTGCCCGATGTCCGCCAGCTTCTTCAGCGGTGCGACGTAGGGCGGGTACATCGTCGTGTCGTCGACCCACGAGTAGTCGATCCCGCCGACCGGGGTCAGGCCCAGTTCCAGCAGGAAGACGGCGGTGAAGTAGTCGATGCTGACGACCCGTCGCGGGTCGGCGGGCACGGTCACCTCGCCGTCCGCGGTGTGCACCCGGCGGGTGGCCGGGGCGGCGGGCGAGGACGCGGTGGAGCGCGACTCGCCCGGGCCGCAGCCGGACAGGCCCAGCAGGGCCGCCGCGGCGCCGCCGGCCAGCAGGCCGCGGCGGGTCAGCTCGGCGGCGATACGGCGGAATTCCTCGTCGGTGGCGGGGCCGGCCGGCGGCGGCAGGAGCGTGGTCGTCATCGTCAGGCGCCCTTCTGGAGCGTGCCGCACATGGTGGCGAATTCGTCCAGCAGGGCGGTCGCTATGCCGTAGCTGGCCGGGAAGAACAGGCTGGTGGTGTAGACGCGGCCGGCCTTGACCGCGGGCAGGGCGGTGAAGAGCGGCTGCGCGCGCAGGAACGGCAGGCTGGCCGGGGTGGTGATGATCGCGCCGGCGGCGGAGAGCATGCCGAGCCGTTCCAGGGAGTACTGCTTGTACCCGTCGCTCTGGCTCGCGCCCGCGCCCAGCCGCAGCCCGGCGCCGGCCAGGACCTTGCCGTGCGAGGAGTTGGCGCTGTAGAGGTCCCAGGAGTCCTTGCCGCAGTCGATGACGTCCCAGCGGGTGGCGGCGAGCAGCGCGGCGTACCGGCTCTTGGTCGTGGCGGCCTTGTCGGCGTACGTGGCCTGCAGCGCCTTCAGCTCGGCCGTCCTGCCGACCGCCGCCGCGGTCTGGGCGGCCAGCGCCGGCCAGTTGCCCGCGGCCTGCTCCCAGGCGAAGACGGCGGTAGGCGCGATCTTCTGGAGCGTGGCGTACGGTGCCCGCTGCTTGCCCGGGTCGGCCCAGTCGTCGCCGATGATCAGGTCGGGCCTGAGGGCGGCGATCTTCTCGATCGCCAGGTTCCCGCTCGACGCCTCGTCGATGGCGGGCACGCCCTTCAGGGCGGTGCTGTAGGCGGCGAAGTCCGGTACGTACGTGGTGCGTCCGACCGGGATGATGCCGAGGTCGAGCAGCGCGCAGACCTCGGGGAAGTCGAAGGGGACGATACGTTTCGGGGCGGCCGGCACGGTGACCTCGCCGTGCAGGGTCGAGACCCGGCGGCTGGTGGCGGAGCTCGCCCGCGGCGCGGAGCCGGAGCCGGGGCTGTGGGAGCCGGCGGAGTCGTCGGACGAGCCGCAGGCGGCCAGGCCCAGCAGGGCCGCGGCACCGATGCCGCCGGCCAGGAGCCCGCGGCGGGTCATGCGGCCGGCGGCGGCGCGGGGTTCGGGGGTGCGGCCGGCGGGGGTGTCGGCCGCGCGGGGGTGCAGGGATGTCGGCACGAGGGGGTCGCTTTCGTTCTGTGGAGCGGAAGAGCGGAAGAGCCGCGGAGCCGGTGCGCCGGGGAGCCGGTGCGCGGTGCGCCGGCACGGCAGGGACGGCGTCAGCGCTCGCTGGGCGTGAGGGCTTCCGCGCCTGCGTGCGGCTCGGCGCCGCCGCGGGCGGGCGTCTTGTTGACCCGCGGGATGACCAGCGGGGTGCCGCTCTCGGGGTCGGTGATGATGCGGCAGGCCAGGCCGAAGGCCGCCTCGATCAGCTCGGCGGTGACGATCTCGCCCGGCCGGCCCTGCGCGAGGATCCGGCCCTCGCGCATGACGATCAGGTGGGTGGCGTACCGGCAGGCGTGGTTGAGGTCGTGCAGGACCACGACGAGCGTGCGGTCGTGCTCGGTGCGCAGCGCGGCGCACAGGTCGAGCAGCTCGATCTGGTGGGCGATGTCGAGGTAGGTGGTGGGCTCGTCGAGCAGCACGATCGGGGTCTGCTGGGCGAGCACCATGGCGACCCAGACGCGCTGCCGCTGCCCGCCGGACAGCTCGTCGAGGTAGCGGTCGGCGTACTCCTGGACGCCGGTGGCGGCCATCGCCTGGTCGATCGCGGCCTCGTCGGCCTGGCTCCACTGCCGCAGCAGGCCCTGGTGCGGGTAGCGACCGCGGCCGACGAGGTCGGCGACGGTGATGCCGTCCGGGGCGATCGGGCCCTGCGGCAGCAGGCCGAGCTGGCGGGCCACCTGCTTGGACGGCAGCGATCCGATCGCCTGCCCGTCGAGGTAGACCGCGCCGCGGTGCGGGGTGAGCATCCGGGCCAGGCCGCGCAGCAGCGTGGACTTGCCGCAGCCGTTGGCGCCGACGATCACGGTGAACTCGTGGTCGGGGATGCTGACGTCGAGGTCGGTGATGATCGTGCGCTGCTCGTAGGCCAGCGTCAGCTCCGCGGCGTGCAGCCGGTTGTCGCCGGGCTGCCGCTGTGTGGGTGTCTTCCGGCCCATCGTCCGCTCCGTCCGTCCCGTCCGCTGTCGTGGCTGCGTCCCCGGCAGCCGTCGTCTGTCGTCGCCGGTGGTCATCCGCGCCCCCTGCGCCATTCCCGGCCGAGCAGCCAGGCCAGGTAGAGGCCGCCCAGGACGCCCGTGGCGATGCCGACGGGCAGTTGCTTGGGGTCGAACACCCGTTGCGCGGCCAGGTCCGCGGCCACCAGCAGCAGCGCCCCGGTGAGGGCGGCGGGGACGACGTTGGGGCCGGGGACCTTGGTCAGCCGGCGGGCGATCTGCGGTGCGGCCAGGGCGATGAAGACGATGGGCCCGGCGCACGCGGTGGCGGTGGCGGTCAGGCCGACGCCGACGACGATGGCGCTCAGCCGGATGCGCTCGGGCGCCAGGCCCAGGGCCCGCGCGGTGTCGTCGCCGAGTTCGAGCATACGCAGCAGCCGGCCGAGCGGCACCGCGAGCGGCAGCAGGACGGCGACGGCGAGCGCGACCGCCCGCACCTGGCTCCAGCCGCGGCCGTTGAGGCTGCCGGTGAGCCACACCGCGGCGGACTGGGCGTCGGTGACGGAGGCACGGGTGAGCAGGTAGGAGTTGACCGACGCCAGCAGCGCGGCGATGCCGATCCCGACCAGGATGAGGCGGTAGCCCTGCACGCCCTTGCGCATGGCCAGCAGGTAGACCAGGACCGCGGTGCCGACGCCGCCGATGACCGATCCGGCGGCGATCTCGGCCATCGAGCCGTGCAGCGCCAGGATCACCACCAGCGCGCCGGAGGCGGCGCCGGTGTCGAAGCCGATGATGTCGGGCGAGCCGAGCGGGTTGCGGGAGACGCTCTGGAAGATGCCGCCGCCGACGCCGAGCGCCGCGCCGACCAGCAGGCCGGTCAGCAGCCGGGGCAGCCGCAGGGTGCGGACGACGAAGGAGTCACCGGGGTCGCCGCCGCCGAGGAGGGTGCGGACCACGTCGGCGGGCGGCACATGGTAGTCGCCGGTGGACAGCGTGACGACGCTGACGACCGCGAGCGCGGCGAGCAGCACCGCGCCGACCAGCCACGTCCGCACGTCGAGCCGGACCGCGTACCCTCCGCCGAGGTGGGCGACGACCCGGCGGCGCGGCCGGCCGGTGCGGGTGCCGTCGGCCAGCAGCGCGCTCACAGCTGCACCAGCCGGCGGCGGCGGGCGAGCAGGATGAAGATGGGGGCGCCGATGAAGGCGGTGACAATGGCGACCTCGACCTCGCCGGGGCGGGCGATGACCCGGCCGACGACGTCCGCGCCGAGCAGGAGCGTGGGGGCGAGCACCATGGAGTAGGGCAGCACCCAGCGCTGGTCGGGGCCGGTGATGGCGCGGGCGATGTGCGGCACGGTGAGCCCGACGAACCCGATCGGGCCGGTGGCCGCGGTGGACGCCCCGCACAGCAGCGTGACGGCGAGCACCCCGAGGGTGCGGGTGCGGCCGAGCCGCGCGCCGAGCGCCCGGCCGGCGTCGTCGCCGAGGGCGAGCGCGTTGAGCGGGCGGGCCAGGCCCAGCGCGATCACCGCGCCCACGAGCAGGAACGGGCCGGTCTGCCGCAGGACCGACAGCGGCTGGCCCGCGAGCGCGCCGACCGACCAGAACCGGTAGCTGTCGAAGGTCTTCTGGTCCATCAGGATCAGCCCGGAGACGTACGCGGTGAGCACCGCGCTGATGGCCGCCCCCGCCAGCACCAGCCGGATCGGGGTCGCCGCCGAGCGGCCACGGCTGCCGAGCACGTACACCAGCACCGAGGCGATGCCGGCGCCGAGCAGGGCGAACCAGACGTACGCGGAAGGGTTCGCCAGATGCAGGACGCCGACCGCGGTGACGACCGCCGCCGCGGCCCCGGCGTCCACGCCGAGCAGGCCCGGGTCGGCGAGCGGGTTGCGGGTGAGCGCCTGCATGAGCGCGCCGGCCAGGCCCAGTGCGGCGCCGACGGCGAGGCCGAGCAGGGTGCGCGGGATGCGCAGGCTGCGGATCACCACGCCGTCGTCGGAGCCGTCGTAGTGGAAGAGCTCGTGGACGACCGTGCCGAGCGGGATCGCCTTGGAGCCGACGGCGACGCTCAGCAGCGCCATGAGCGCGAGCAGGGCCAGCGCCACCAGCAGTCCGGCCGCCCGCAGGGTGACGGTCCGCCGGCTCGCCGGGCGGCTCCCGGTGGCCGCCTCGGCCGGTCGCGGAGGTCTTTCGGCCACGCTCACCATTCACCCTCCCGCACGTCGGGGCGGTCCGCCCGCGATCAAGTTAGGTCAGCCTAACCTAAGATGTCAACGCAGGTGGCGGCGCCCCCGCCCGTCAGTCCTCGTCCGCGGGACGGCCCTGCGACCAGGCCCGCCACAGCGACGCGTACGCGCCGCCCGCGGACCGGAGTTGGTCGTGGGTGCCGTGCGCGGTGACCCGGCCCTGCTCCAGGACGACGATCGCGTCCGCGTCGACGACCTGGGTGAAGCGGTGGGCCACGACGACCGCGGAGCGGCCCTCGACGAGCGCCGCGGCGGCGTGGTCGAGGGCCCTGGCGGCATCGCTGCCGGCCTCGGCGGTGGCCTCGTCGAGGATCACGACCGACGGGTCCAGCAACCGCACCCGGGCCAGGGCGAGTTGCTGGGCCTGACCGGCCGTCAGCGGATGCCCGCCGCCGCCGATCGCGGTGCCGGCGCCGTCCGGCAGGGCGTCGACCCACGCGGTGGCGCCGACGGCGGCGAGCGCGGCGCGGATCTCGGCGTCGCCGGCGCCGGGGCGGCCCAGGCGCAGGTTGTCGGCGACGGAGCCGGCGAAGACGTGGGTCTCCTGCGTGACCAGCGCGATGTGCCTCTGCGGCAGGTCGAGTGCGGTCAGCGCGGCGCCGCCGAACGTCACCGAGCCCGCGCCGGGTTCGCGCAGGCCGGCGAGCAGCGAGGCCAGGGTGGACTTGCCCGAGCCCGTGGTGCCGACCACCGCCAGCCGCTGCCCGGGCTCGACGCGCAGGCTCACGCCGTGCAGCACATCGGGCCCGGGGCCGTATCCGAACCGCACGTCGTCGGCGGCCAGGCTCGGCTCGGTGGGCGGCCGGCGGCCGGGGTCGGGGCCGGGGTCGGGGTCGGGCGGCGCGGCGGCGGGGCGGACGGTGGTGATGCCGACCAGGCGCCTGAGGCCCGCGCCGGCCTGCTGCATGCTGTCGAACACGCCGAGCAGGGCGTTGATCGGGTCGAACAGGCCGGCGAAGAACAGCGCGGCGGTGGTCGCGGCGCCGACGTCCGCCTGTCCCGAGCGGACGAGCAGGAAGGCGACCAGGAGGATCGCCCCGAGGCCGGTGAACTCGGCGAGGTTGAGCCGGCCGAAGAAGCGGGTGGCGGCGCGGGTCGCGCGGAACTCGTACTCCATCGAGTCGGCGGAGGCCGCGCCGATCCGCTGCTGCTGGGACGCGCCCAGGCGCAGGGCGCGCAGCGTCGGCAGCGCGGTGAAGCCGGTCAGCAGCGCGGAGGCGCGCCGCCCGTCGGCGATCCGGCCGGCGGCGTAGATCGGCCGGGACGTGCGCAGGTACCAGCGCAGGGTGCCGGCCTGGATCGGGACGGCCGGCAGCGCCGCCACGGCGAAGCGCCAGTCGAGCGCGGCCAGTCCGGCGAGCGCCGAGACGATGGCCAGGGCCGAGCCGACGAAGCTGCCGAGCGCGCCGGAGGCGGCGTCCGAGACGAGTTCGACGTCGCCGGAGACGCGGGAGACCAGGTCGCCGGTGCCGCCGGCCTCCACGGCGTCGACGGGGAGCTCGACCACCGTGGTGACCGCGTCCTCGCGCAGCCGGGCGATCGCCGGGAGCACCAGGCGGGCGAGCAGTACGGTGGCCGCCCATCCGGTGGCAGCGGCGGCCAGGGCCGCAGCCGCCAGCAGCGCGACCGGGCCGGCCAGGGCTGCGGAGGACCGGTGGTCCACGACCGCCTGGGTGGCCCGGCCGATCGCGACCGGCCCGGCGAGCGCGAGCGCGCTCTGCGCCGCCATGGCGGCGACCGTGCCGGCCAGCAGCAGCCGGCGGCCCCGTAGGAGAGTGCGCAGATAGTCGCGGACCTGACGTCCCGTCGCGACCGGGAGGAGGGCCGGCTGCGCGTGCGGTGCGCTCATCGGGCCACCAGCTCCCGGTAGGCGTCCTCGCCGAGCAGCGCGGTGTGGGGGGCGACCCGGCAGCCGCCGGGCGTGAGGAGGACGACCTGGTCGCAGCGCGCGAGCCAGGCGGGGCTGGTGGTGACCACCAGCGTGGTCAGGCCCTGGCGCAGCCGCCCGACCCGGGCGGCGATGCCGGCCTCGGTCACGGCGTCGACGGCGGTCGTCGGGTCGTGCAGCACCAGGACGGGCGGGGCGGCGGCCAGGACCCGGGCGAGCGCGACGCGTTGCCGCTGCCCGCCGGACAGGGCCTCGCCCCGGTCGCCCACCGGTGTGCGCTCCCCCGCCGGGACGGCCTCGACGACCTGGTCGGCGAAGGCCGCCGCGGCGGCGCGTTCCACCGCGGCGGGCTCGGCGGCGAGGGCGGCCAGGTTGTCGGCGACGGTGCCCGGCAGCAGCACGGCCTCGTGCGGGCTGACCAGGACGCGCGCCCTGAGGTCGTCCAGGGGCAGGTCGCGGATCGGCACATGGTCGAGGAGGACGGTGCCCGAGGACGGGTCGTGCTCGCGGGCCAGCAGGTGCGGGATGCGGGCGGCGGCCACCGGGTCGCCGCACACGACGCCGGTCATCGTGCCGGCCGGGACGACCGCCTCCAGCCGGAGGGCCGCCCGGTCCGCGGCGCCGCCGAGGGCGACGCCGGCGAACGCGATCTCGCCCGCGCCCTTCCCGCCGCGGCCGACGGCCGTGTGCTGCTGCTGCGCCGCGTCCTGCACCTGCACCTGCACCTGCACCTGCACCGCATCCTGCACCGCGCTTTCGGAGGCGAGGACTTCGCGTACCCGCTCGGCGGAGGCCAGCGCGCGGGCGTAGGCGGCGGAGGCGCCGGACAGCACGCGCATCGGGCCGATCACGAACTGCGCGAGGCCGAGGGCCGCGACGAGCCGGCCGAGGTCCAGGCGGCCGTCCAGCGCGAGCCAGCCGCCCAGGCCGGTGATGGCCGTGAGGTACAGGCCCGTCAGCAGCGCGCCGACGGACGCCAGCGTGGCCTGCGAGGACGTCGCGTGCAGCGACGCGGCGCCCGCGGTGCGGCTGGCCCGGCAATAGGCGTCGGCGGCGTTGCGCTGGGCGCCGATGCCCTTGAGCACCCGCAGCCCGCGCACCAGGTCCTCGGCCAGCGTGGTGGCCCGGGCGCGCTGGTGCTGCTCGGTACCGCTGCGCCTGCGCAGCAGCCGGGAGGCGGAGTTCTGCGCCACCAGCAGGACGGCGGTGCCGGCCACGATGACCGCGCCGAGCAGCAGCGAGAACGACAGCAGCACGGCGGTGGCGGCGGTCAGCACCACCGCGGCGGCGACGGCGATCGCGAACATGCCGGCGTAGGCGCCCACCCGGTCGGCGTCGCTGGAGGCGCGCGAGAGCAGGTCGCCCGGCGGATGGCTCACCCCGCCGGCGGGCCCGACGACCCGGTCGGTGAGCCACATGCGCACCTGGTGGCCGGTGTGCTGCTTGGCGCGCATGCTGGCCCGGGCGCCGAAGCGGTACGACATCGACAGCAGCACGAAGTCGGCGGCGAGCACGCCCAGCCACAGCCCGATCGAGGCCCGGCTGCCGTGGTCCACCGCGTGGCTGATGGTCAGGCCGATGACCACCGGCACCATCGACTCGCCCAGTTGGTGGGTGCTGTAGAGCACCGACGCGGCCAGCAGGTCGCGGCGGCGGGTGCGCAGCGCGCCCCACAGCAGCTGCCGGGACGACCCGACCGGTACGGGGCCCGTTGCCGGGCGGGCGGGGGTCCTGCGCGGACCACGGGTGAGAACGGGAGCAGCCACCCGGACAGGTTAGGTTTGCCTAACCGGTGCCGTAAAGGCGGGGTGGCCCGGCCCCGGTCCCCCACCCCCCTGGCCGGTCGATCTTACTTAGGATAGCCTTCCCTAACCATCAAGCCTGGTCGGCGGACCGCCGAACGTGGACGAAGGGGTGCAACCGTGAGGGGACTGGGGTCTTGGCCGGCCGGCGCAGGGCAGGCGCTGCCGCGGCGCGGCATATTGCTCGCGGGACTCGGCGCGACCGCCGCCGTGCTGGCCGGCTGCGGGAGCGGCAGCGACGGGAAGGACGCCAAGGCGCCCGCGTCCGGGGCGGGTTCGGCCGGCGGGACGGCGGGGGCGGACGCCGCCCAGGGATCGTTCCCGGTGACGGTGCCGGGCAAGGAGGGCTCGCTCACCGTCAAGTCCGCGCCCCGGCGCGTGGTGGCGGCCGGCTATCTGCGGGACACCGACCTCGCGCTGGCCCTCGGGCTGCCGCTGGTGGGCGGCTCGCGCAACGCGACCTTTCCCTCGGGGCTGGCGCCCTGGCAGAAGCCCACCACGAAGCCCGAGCTGTTCGACACCACCGACGGGCTGCCCTTCGAGCAGATCGCCGCGCTGCGCCCCGACCTGATCCTGGCCGGCGACGACTACGGCCTGGCCCAGGACTACCCCAAGCTCGCCCGGATCGCCCCCACCCTCAGCTACGAGACCGGCGTGGGCGCCGACACCTGGCAGACCATGACCACCCGGGTCGGCGAGGCGGTCGGCAAGAAGGCCGAGGCCCAGCAGCTGGTGACGCAGACGCAGGCCGCGATCGCGAAGGCCAAGGCGGACAACCCCTCGCTCGCCGGCAAGACCTTCACCTTCGGCCCGGTCAGCAACCTCAACTCGATCTACACGATCAACGACACCGCCGACGCGAGCGCGCAGTTCTTCGCCCAGCTCGGGATGGTCCTGTCCCCCAAGGTGACCTCGCTGCCCGACTCCTCGACGCCGCGCCGGGCCCAGATCTCCGCCGAGCAACTGGCGCTGCTGGACGCCGACGTGGTGATCCTGTCGTACCAGGACGCGGCCACCCGGGCGAAGTTCGAGGCGCTGCCGGTCTTCAAGCAGCTCCCCGCCGTCCAGCGCGGCTCGTACATCGCCCTGGACATGGGGGCCGCGGTGTCGCTGGCCTTCCCGTCCGTGCTGAGCATCCCGTACGGGCTGGCGACCATGGTCCCGCAGCTGGTCGCCGCCGCCGGCAGGGCCTGAGCCGGCGGGCCGCACACATGAGCCAGTCCGCTTCCCCGGCCGCGGCCGGTACCGCCGCGGCCGACCTGGCCGCGCTGCAACGGCCGGTACGCGGCCGGGTCACGGTCGCCGCCGCGCTGGAGGCCGCCGCGACGGTCCTCGCGGTGACGCCGACGCTGGTGCTGGTCGAGATCGGCCGGCGGCTGCTGGGCGACCAGGACCGCACGGTGTGGCCGCTGGCGTGGCTCGCGGTCGGGCTGCTGCTGGCCAGGTTCGTGCTGTACGCCGCCGCCGGGCTGCTCAGCCATGTCGCCGACGCCGACCTGGCGTTCCGGCTGCGCAGCCGGCTGGTGGACCAGCTGGCCGCGCTGCCGCTGGCGTGGTTCGCCGGCGGGGTGTCGGCCCGGGTGCGCACGACCGTGCAGGACGACGTGGCGACGCTGCACCACGCCGTCGCCCACTCCCGCGGCGACCTGGCCGCCGCGGTCACCGCGCCGGTCGTCGTGCTCGGCTACCTGGCGTGGCTGGACTGGCGGCTGGCGCTGGTGACGCTCGCGCTGGTGCTCGCCGCGCAGGCGATCCGGATGCGGCTCAAGCGCCTCGCGGCGCAGCCGGTGGGGCGGATCGGGGCGGCACACCTCGAACTGACCGCGGCCGTCCTGGAGACGGTGCGGGGCATCGCGGTGGTCAAGGCGTTCGCCGGCCGGCGGGGCGCCTCGCGCTTCACCGCAGCCGCCGCCGAGCACGCCGACGCCGACGAGCAGGCCGCGCTGATCTTCGTACGCCCGCGCAGCCTCGCCCGCGCCACCGTGGCCCCCGCGACGACGCTGGCCGTGCTGGCCGCCGCCGGCACCGGGCTCGCCGCCGCGGGCTGGGCCGGCCCGGCCGACGCGGTGGACCTGGTGGCCTTCGCGCTGCTCGGCGTCGGGCTGTTCGAGCAGCTCACCCCGATCTACACCGCCCGCGACCAGCGCGACCGGGCCCGCGCCGCGGCGCACCGGATCGGCGGGCTGCTGCGCGAGCCGCGCCAGCCCGAGGTCGCCCCCGGTGCCGCCCGGGAGCCGGGCACACCGCTGACCGTGGAGTTCGACGACGTACGGTTCCGCTACCCGGCGCGCCACGCGGGCGAGGACCGGCCCGACGGCGGCGGCGACGTGCTCAAGGGCATCACCGCCCGGCTCGAACCGGGCACCGTGACCGCGGTGGTGGGGCCGTCCGGCGCCGGCAAGTCGACGCTGGCCACGCTGGTGGCCCGCTTCGCCGACGTCACCGGCGGCGCGATCCGTATCGGCGGCGCCGACCTGCGCGACCTCGACCGCGACGAGCTGTACCGCCATGTGAGCTTCCTGCTCCAGGACGTCGTCCTGCTGCGCCGCACCGTCCGGGACAACATCGCGCTGGCCGTCCCCGACGCCGACGACGCGGCGGTCGAGGCCGCCGCCCGGGCCGCCGCGATCCACGACCGCGTCCTCGCGCTGCCGCGCGGCTACGCCTCGGTCGTCGGCGAGGACGCCCACCTGTCCGGCGGCGAGGCCCAGCGCATCGCCATCGCCCGCATCCTGCTGGCCAGGACGCCGATCGTGGTGCTGGACGAGGCCACCGCCTTCGCCGACCCGGACTCCGAGGCCGCGGTCCAGCACGCGCTGGCCGAACTCGCCGCAGGCCGCACGCTCCTGGTCATCGCCCACCGGCTCTACACGATCACCGCGGCCGACCGGATCCTCGTCCTGGACGAGGGACGGCTGGCCGAGCAGGGCCGCCACGAAGAACTCCTCGCCCTCGGCGGGCGCTACGCCGCCCTGTGGCGCGCACAGCAGGGGGACCGCGCATGAAGAAGACGCCGCCACCGCAGGCTCCCGCGCCGGAAGCCGCAGCCGAGGCCGACGCCGGGGCGAGGCCCGGAGCCGGCGCGGCCCGCGGCGCAGCCAAGCCCGGGGCCGGGACCGCATCCGGCGCCGGCGGCGCGCTGCGGGCCCTTGTGCCGGAGGGCGAGCGGCGCGCGTGGGGCCGGTACCTGCTCGCCGTCGCGGTCTACGCGGTCAGCGAAGGCGCCGCGTACGGCCTGTTCGTGCCCGTGCTCAGCAACCTGCTGCGGGACCGGGTGGGTGCGGCCGGGTGGTGGCTGCTGCCGCTCGCGCTCACCGCGGCCGTCGGGTGGCTCGTCCATTACGCGCTGGGGCTGCGGGCGCTGCGGCTGTCCTCGGCGTGGCGGCGCGACCTCTACGCCCGGATCGGCGACCAGTTGCTGCGGCTGCCGCTGGGCTGGTTCGACAGCCCGTCGGCCGAGCGGGTCCCGCAGCTGATCACCGGTGACGTCGCCCGTACGGCCAACACCGTCTTCCTCGTGCCGCCGCTGTTCTCCGCGGTGCTCACCCCGGCCACCGTCGCGGTGTTCCTGCTCTGCTACGACTGGCGCCTGGGCCTGGCCGCGCTGATCGCGGCGCCGGTCGTGCTGGTCGCGCTCACCCTCGGCCGGCGGATCACCGAGCGCACCGAGGCCGCGCACCACTCCGCCGCCGCGGAAGCCGGCAGCCGGCTGGTCGAGTTCGCCGCCGCGCAGCCGACGCTGCGGGCGGCCGGGCAGTCCGCGGTCGGCCGCCGGGCCCTGGACACCGCGCTGGCCGACCAGCACCGGGCGGCCCGGCGCGAGGTCGCCGGGTCCCTGCCCGGCCGCTACCTCGGCCAGCTCGGCGTGCAGCTCGCCTTCACCGCCGTCCTGCTCACCGGCCTCGCCCTGACGAGCGGCCACCACCTCGGCTCCACCCGGATGATCCCGCTCGCCGTGCTCGGCATCAGCCTGCTGCGCCCGCTGGAGTCGCTGATCACGGCGGGCACCGCGCTGCGCGCCTGCCAGGCGTCGGCGGGGCGGGTCGGCGCCCTGCTGGACGTCCCGCCGCTGCCCGAACCCGCCACCGCCCCGCCCGCCGCCGGCCCGCCCGCGGGCGCCGCGACCGGCGGCCGGGGCGTCGAGCTCGTCGGCGTCCACTTCGGCTACCCGGGCCGGCCACCGGTCCTGCGCGGCGTGGACCTCACCGTCCCGGCAGGCCGTACGACCGCGCTCGTCGGGCCCTCGGGCGCCGGCAAGACCACCGTCACCAAGCTCATCGCCCGCTTCCACGACGTCACTTCGGGAGCCGTCCTGCTCGACGGCACCGACGTCCGCGACCTGCCGGGCCGCGACCTGCTCGACCGGGTCGCGATCGTCTTCCAGGACGTCCATCTGCTCGACGCCACGATCGAGGAGAACATCCGCTTCGGCAATCCCGACGCCACCGACGACCAGGTCCGCGACGCCGCGCGCCGGGCCCGGGTGGACGGCATCGTGGACCGCCTCCCGGACGGCTGGGACACCCGGGTCGGCGAGGGCGGGCGGCTGCTGTCGGGCGGCGAGCGGCAGCGCGTGGCCATCGCCCGCGCCCTGTGCAAGGACGCCCCCGTCGTGCTGCTCGACGAGGCCACCGCCGCGCTCGACCCGGAGAACGAGGCCGCCGTGCACGCCGCCCTGGCCGAGCTCGCCGCCGACCGCACCGTGCTGGTGATCGCCCACCGCCTCGACACCATCGCCGCCGCCGACCACATCGCCGTCCTCGACGACGGCCGGGTCGTCGAAGCCGGCCGGCACACCGAACTGCTGGCCGCGGGCGGCCGTTACGCGGCCTTCTGGGCCGAACGCACCCGCGCCCACGGCTGGCGGCTGGGCGAGGACCCGACCCGGCCCTGACGCAGACCTTGACGGCACCGGACGGCGGTGCCAGCATCACGGGCGGTCGATGTTTACGTAAACAGAGGCGGCGTACAGCCGTGATGATTGCGTAACCATCCCTCCTCGCCATGCGTCCGCGGCGAGGCTGCAACCGTGAACGAAGGGATGAGTCATGGCGGTCCTCACGCCCCCCTCGGCGGCCGGTCGCCCCGCCGCCGGCCGGGGGCGCAGCCGCGGCGGGCGGGCCGGCGGGCGGCGGCAGGTGGGCTGGGCGTTCGTCGCCCCGTTCCTGCTGGTCTTCGCCCTGGTGTTCCTCGCCCCGATCGCCTACTCGATCCATCTGAGCCTGTTCCGGGACCAGTTGATCGGCGGCAACCACTTCGTCGGCCTCGGCAACTACACGCAGGCCCTGCACGACCACGCGTTCTGGTCCGGCCTGTCCCGCGTCGGGCTCTTCCTGGTCGTCCAGGTGCCGGTCATGCTCGGCATCGCCCTGCTGGTGGCCCTGGCGCTGGACAGCGGCCGGCTCTACGGGCGCGGCTTCTTCCGGATCTCGATCTTCCTGCCCTACGCGGTGCCCGCGGTCGTCGCCACCTTGATGTGGGGCTTCATGTACGGCAAGCGCTTTGGCCTGGTGGCGAGCGTCAACGAGCACCTGCACACCTCGCTGCCCGACCCGCTCGCCCCCGGCTGGGTGCTGGCCAGTATCGGCAACATCGTGACCTGGGAGTTCGTCGGCTACAACATGCTCATTTTCTACGCGGCGCTGCGCGTGGTCCCGGCATCCCTCTACGAGGCGGCCTCGATCGACGGCGCCGGCCAGTGGCGGATCATCGCCGCGATCAAGCTGCCGGCGATCCGCGGCGCGCTCGTCATCGCCACGATCTTCTCGGTGATCGGCAGCTTCCAGCTGTTCAACGAGCCGAGCATCCTGAAGAACCTGGCGCCCAACGCCATCACCACCTACTTCACCCCGAACCTCTACACCTACTCGCTGTCCTTCTCCGGCCAGCAGCACAACTACGCCGCGACGATCGCCATCGTCATGGGGGTCGTCACGATGATCGTCGCCTACGTCGTGCAGCTGCGCGGTATGCGCAAGGAGGTGTGAGGCATGGCCCGCCCGCACACCGCGCGGCTGCACACCCCCGGCCGGCCGCGCCGCAGCGTGCTGCTCACCGCGCTGACCTCGATCGTCGTCCTGTACGCGCTGCTCCCGCTGGCCTGGCTGGTGGTCAACGCCTGCAAGACCCAGCCGAGGCTGCTGGACTCCTTCGGCCTGTGGTTCTCCGGGCACTTCGCCCTGTGGGACAACATCCGTCAGACGTTCACCTACGACGACCACATCTTCGTCCGGTGGCTGCTGAACACCCTGCTGTACGTGGTGCTCGGCGCCGGCGGGGCGACGTTCCTGGCGGTGCTGGGCGGCTACGGGCTGGCGAAGTTCGACTTCTCCGGCAGGCGCGCGGTGTTCGCCGTGGTGATCGGCGCCGTCGCGGTGCCCGGCGCGGCGCTCGCGGTGCCCACCTTCCTGATGTTCAGCAAGATGGGGCTGACCGACACCCCGTGGGCGGTCGTCATCCCGTCGCTGATCTCGCCGTTCGGCCTCTACCTGATGTGGGTGTTCGCCGCCGAGGCGATACCCGACGAGCTGCTGGAGGCGGCCCGGGTGGACGGCTCCGGGGAGCTGCGCACCTTCTTCCGGATCAGCCTGCCGCTGCTGGCCCCCGGCATCGTCACGGTGCTGCTGTTCACCATGGTCGCGACCTGGAACAACTACTTCCTGCCGCTGATCATGATCAAGAACCCCGACTGGTACCCGCTGACCATCGGCCTCAACTCCTGGAACCAGCAGGCGTCCACGGTGGGCGGCCAGCCGGTGTTCAACCTGGTCGTCACCGGCTCGCTGCTGACCATCGTCCCGCTCGTCGCGGCCTTCCTCCTGCTGCAGCGCTACTGGCAGTCGGGACTGGCGGCCGGAAGCGTCAAGGAGTAGCCGCCCCCCGCTCGGCCGAGGGCGCACCCCGCGCCCGCGCCCCGAACGCCCCGCCCCCTCTGACATCCCCTCCTTACGGGACACAAGCACAATGGAGTGAAACGAGATGACCAACAGAGCACTTCGCCGCTGGGCGCCCGCGGTCGCGGCGGTCGCCGCCGCCGCACTGGGGCTCACCGCATGCGGCTCCTCCGGCGGGTCGGACGCGAAGGACGGCGGCTCCGGGGCGAGCGCGGTCCGGTCGGCGCTCGCCAAGGGCGGCGACCTCACGGTGTGGGCGTGGGAGCCCACCCTCAAGCAGGTCGTCGCCGACTTCCAGGCCGCCTACCCCAAGGTGCACGTCAAGCTGGTCAACGCCGGTACCGGCAACGACCAGTACACCGCGCTGCAGAACGCCGTCCAGGCCGGCAAGGGCGTGCCCGACGTCGCGCAGGTGGAGTACTACGCGCTCAGCCAGTTCGCGCTCGGCAAGTCGGTCGCCGATCTGAGCCCCTACGGCGCCAAGGACCTGTCCAAGACCTACTCCCCCGGCCCGTGGAACTCCGTGAACATCAACGGCGGTGTCTACGGGCTCCCCATGGACTCCGGGCCCATGGCGCTGTTCTACAACAAGAAGGTCTTCGACACCTACAAGCTGCCGGTGCCGACCACCTGGGAGCAGTACCTCGACGACGCCCGCAAGCTGCACGCCGCCGACCCCAAGGCGTACATCACCAGCGACACCGGTGACGCCGGCATGACCACCAGCCTGATCTGGCAGGCCGGCGGCAAGCCGTACACGGTGGACGGCACCAAGGTGAAGGTCGACTTCGCGAACGACCCGGGGACGGCCGCCTACACCAAGGTGTGGCAGCAGCTGGTCTCCGAGCACCTGGTGTCGCCGGTGCCCGGCTGGAGCGACCAGTGGTACAAGGGCCTGGCCGACGGCACCATCGCCACCCTCGCGACCGGCGCGTGGATGCCCGCCAACTTCAGCTCGGGCGTCGCCGCGGCCTCGGGCGACTGGCGCGCCGCGCCGCTGCCGCAGTGGCAGGCCGGGGCGAACGCCAGCGCCGAGAACGGCGGCAGCTCGCTGGCGGTGATGCAGGCCGGCGGCAACAAGGCACTGGCCTACGCCTTCGCGCAGTACGCCGACCAGGGCGCCGGCGTCCAGACCCGGATCAAGGGCGGCGCCTTCCCGGCGACCACCGCGGACCTGGACTCGCAGGCGTTCCTCGACACGCCGTTCCCGTACTTCGGCGGGCAGCAGGCCAACAAGATCTTCTCCGCGTCGGCGAAGAACGTCCTGCCCGGCTGGTCGTACCTGCCCTACCAGGTGTACGCGAACTCGGTCTTCAACGACACCGTCGGCAAGGCGTACGTGTCCTCGACCACGCTGGCCGACGGCCTCAAGGCGTGGCAGGACCGGTCGGTCTCCTACGGCAAGCAGCAGGGCTTCAGCGTGGGCTGACGCCCGCATCCAAGCCGAGTGGCGGGGCCCGGTGGGCGCGGCTCCGCCACTCGCCGGCCCGAGCGGGCCCGAGCGGACCCGGCCCCGGCAGGCGGGTGCGCGGGCGGCGGGTCCGTGGGCGGCCCATATGATTGCGCAATCACCCCCGCGCCTCTGCCGCCCACCAGAACGGGCAGGTCAGGCGCCTGAGGACGACGAGCGCGAAGGCCCGCACGGCGGGCGCGACAACGAGGTGGACGACGGCGTGAGCGACAGCACGAAAGCCCGGCCGGGCCGGCGCGGCGCCCCCGGCCAGGCACAGCCGGCGGTGCCGGCCGCCGAGGGCGGGGCCGTGAGCGGGCCGCGACGCAGGCGGGGCGCGTCCATGGCGGACGTGGCGAAGCTCGCCGGCGTCTCGGCGCAGACCGTCTCCCGGGTCTCCAACGGCTTCCCCGGGGTCGTCGAGAGCACCCGGCAGCAGGTGCTCGCGGCGATGAAGGAGCTCGGGTACCGGCCGAACAGCGCGGCCCGCGCCCTCAAGCGCGGGGAGTTCCGCACGCTGGGCGTCATCCTCTTCAACCTGTCGACCACCGGCAACATGCGCACCCTGGAGGCCGTCGCGACCTCGGCGGCCGAGGAGGGCTACGCCACCACCCTCCTGCCGGTCACCGTCCCGACCCAGGACGAGGTGCGCGGGGCCTTCACCCGGCTCGGCGAACTGGCCGTCGACGGCATCGTGATCATCATGGAAGTGCATCTGCTGGACACCGCCACCGTGACGCTGCCGCCCAACGCGCAGGTGGTGGTGGTCGATTCCAACGCCGGTGACCGCTACAGCGTGGTCGACACCGACCAGGCCGGCGGCGCCGAGGCGGCCGTACGGCATCTGCTGGATCTCGGGCACGCCACGGTGTGGCATGTGGCCGGGCCGGAGAAGTCGTACGCCGCGGAGCGCCGGGTGGACAGCTGGCGGGCGGCGCTGGCGGCGGCCGGCCGGCCGGAGCCGCAGGTGCTGCGCGGCGACTGGTCGGCGCGGTCGGGCTACCGGGCCGGGCTGGCGCTGGCCGCCGACCCGGACTGCACGGCGGTGTTCGTGGCCAACGACCAGATGGCCCTCGGGGTGCTGCGGGCGCTGCACGAGGCGGGCCGCCGGGTGCCGGAGGACGTCAGCGTCGTCGGCTTCGACGACATCCCGGAGGCCGCGTCGTACCTGCCGCCGCTGACCACCGTCCACCAGGACTTCGCCGAGGTCGGGCGGCGCTGCGTCGCGAGCGTCCTGCGGCAGATCCGCAACGACGAGGCCGAGCGCGGCACCGACCTGGTGGCGACCCGGCTGGTGGTCCGCAGCAGCACCGCGCCACCGCCGCCGGCGACCGCCCGCTGAGCCGCACCGCCGCCTCCCCCCTCCCCCCTCCCCCCTGCCCCTCTCCCCCGCCGATCGCCGATCGCCGGCCGCCCGATTGCCGAGCCTTGACACCGCACTCGGCGCTGGTCAGACTCGCGGAGGGAAATGATTACGCAAACATCGATCTTCGGAAGCAACCCACCGCGGAGGACCAGGACCCCATGCCCGTACTGCGGATAGACAAGGAGGGCTTCCGTCTTGACGACGCGCCCTTCCGCATCATCTCCGGGGCCCTGCACTACTTCCGTGTGCACCCCGACCAGTGGCGGGACCGGCTGCGCAAGGCCCGGCTGCTGGGGCTCAACACCGTCGACACCTATGTGCCCTGGAACCTGCACGAGCCGCGGCCCGGCGAGTTCACCGCCGACGGCGGCCTGGACCTGGAGCGCTTCCTGCGGCTGGCGGCCGAGGAGGGCCTGTACGTCCTGCTGCGCCCGGGCCCGTACATCTGCGGCGAGTGGGAGGGCGGCGGGCTGCCCGGCTGGCTGCTGGCCGAGCCGGACATCCGGCTGCGCAGCACCGATCCGCGCTTCCTCGCCGCGGTCGAGCGGTATTTCGCCGCGCTGCTGCCGAGGGCGGCGCCGTATCTGGGCACCCGGGGCGGGCCGGTGCTCGCGGTGCAGCTGGAGAACGAGTTCGGCGCCTACGGCGACGACCGGCCGTATCTGCTGCGGCTGGCCGAGATGCTGCGGGCGCACGGCGTGGACGTCCCGCTGTTCACCTGCGACCAGCCGGCGGACCTGGCCCGCGGGTCGGTGCCGGGTGTGCTGGCCACCGCGAACTTCGGCAGCCGGGTGGCGGAGAGCCTGGCCCGGCTGCGCGGGCACCAGCCCGAGGGCCCGCTGATGTGCGGGGAGTTCTGGAACGGCTGGTTCGACCGCTGGGGCGGCCTGCACGCGGCAAGGCCCCCGGAGAGCGCCGCCGAGGATCTGGACCGGCTGCTGGCCGCCGGGGCGAGCGTCAACCTCTACATGTTCCACGGCGGCACGAACTTCGGCTTCACCAACGGCGCCAACGACAAGCACACCTACCGGCCGACCGTGACCTCGTACGACTACGGGGCGCCGCTGGACGAAGCCGGCGACCCGACCCCGAAGTACGCGGCCTTCCGCGAGGTCATCGCCCGCTACGCGCCCGTCCCCGACGCGCCGCTGCCCGAACCGTCCAAGAAGCTCGACCTGCCCGGCATCGCGCTGCCCCGGCGCGCCGCGCTGCTCGCGCAGCTGCCGGCCCTGGGGACGGCGGTCCCGGGCGAGCGGCCCCTGACGCTGGAGGAGCTGGCCGCCCGGCACGGCGCCGGGGACGGCCTGGGCTTCGCCTTCTACCAGGCCCGGCTGACCGTCCCCGGCGCCACGGTGCTGCATGTGCCGGCGGTGCGCGACCGGGCGCAGGTCTTCCTCGACGGGCAGCCGGCCGGCGTCCTGGAGCGGGAGAACCACGAGCACGCGCTGGCGTTCACCGTGCCCGAGGGCGGCGCGCTGCTGTCGCTGCTGGTGGAGAACCAGGGCCGGGTCAACTACGGCCGGGCGATCCACGACCGCAAGGGGCTGCTCGGCACCGTGACGGCCAACGGGGCCGCGCTGACCGGCTGGTCCAGCACGGCGCTGCCGCTGACCGACCTGTCCGGCCTCGCCTTCGCGGACCCGGGGCCGGCCCCGCTGGTCGGACCGGTCTTCCACCGCGGTGAGTTCGACGTCGCCGCACCGGCCGACACGTATCTCGACCTGACCGGCTGGACCAAGGGCTGCGCCTGGGTGAACGGCTTCGCGCTGGGCCGCTACTGGTCCCGCGGCCCGCAGCGCCGCCTCTACGTCCCGGGGCCGGCGCTGCGCCCGGGACGCAACGAGATCGTCGTGCTGGAACTGCACGCCACCGCCCGCGCCGAGGTCGGCCTGTGCGGCACCCCCGACCTGGGGCCGACCGAGGAGTGAGCCCGCGCCGCCGCAGGCCCCGGCCCGGCCGCCTCGTACGCGGCCGGACCGGGGGGGTGGGGGGGGGAGAGCTAGCCGACGACACCGGTGGAGGTGTCGATGGTCCAGGAGTCGCGGCAGGTGAGGGAGGCGCTGGTGCCGCTGACGGTGAGCGGTTCCCAGATGTAGCGGGAGTCGGCGAGGTTGCCGGAGTTCCAGCGGTCGCCGAGGAAGATGTAGCTGGTGGTGCTGGAGCCGGAGACCGGCACGATCGCGGTGGTCTGGGAGTTGCAGGTGTTGGTGCCGGAGGGCGCGAAGCTCCTGAAGGACGACCAGGTGCCGCTGATCGAGCTCGCGGTGGCGTACTGGTTGTCGTTGGTCGACCAGCCGGTCAGGTGCGAGCCGAAGACGAAGTAGGTGCCGTTGATCTTCGCCATGGCCGGCGCCTCGTACTGGTCGAGGGTCTTGACCAGGGAGGACACACTCAGGAAGTCCGAGGAGAGCTTGTAGATCTGCAGCTTCTTGTTGGTGCGGTCCTCGCTCATGAAGTAGCCGGTGCTGCCGTCGAGGAAGAGGTTGTCGTCGAGGCTGTCGTGGCCGAGCGGCTTGGAGCTGCCGCGGTAGGTGTAGGCGCCGCACACGCTGCTGCTGGTGGCGACACCGGCCTTGCGCTCGGAGTAGTTGCTGTTGTCGATGTGCATGTACATCACGTACGTCGAGGTGGCCGCGTTGTAGATGACGTGCGGGCGCTCCACGATCCGGTTGGGTCCGAGGTCGCCGCTGGACTGCCGGGTCAGCACGTTGCGGACGAACGTCCAGTTCTTGAAGTCGGTCGAGGAGTAGCACTTGATGTTCTGGAAGGGCGACCCGTTGGTCTTGTCCTCGCCCAGCCAGTAGTAGGTGCTGCCGACCTTGATCAGGCCCTCGCCGTGGGCCTGGATGACGTTGCCCGAGGTGTCGTAGGCGACGGTGCCGGGATAGCGGGTCACGGTGGTGGCCTGGGCGGTCTGGGTCATGGCGAAGAAGCCCAGAAGCGCTGCCGCCAGGACGGCGACCAGGCGGGTGACGCCGGTCGTGGCGGGGGTGTGCGTTCTCATTGCCGCGTTCCTTCCGTGGGTGTGGGGGGTGTTGGCGGCCGATGTTTACGTAAACATCGCGCCGCCGGCGGGGCGGACGGCCGGTCGTGGCCGGCCCCGGGGATCAGGAGGAGCTGCGCGCGAGGTAGAGGTTGCGCGCCCGGAAGTACGTCGTCGTGGTCGGGCCCGGCGATCCGGAGGAGCCTTCCATCTGGTAGTCGATGATGAGCCACATCGGCTGCCCGACGAATCCCGCTCCGGTGTGGGTGCCCTTCAGCACGCCGTCGATGAAGTACTGGATCTGCACATTGCTGCTGCCGGACTTCTTGAGCACGGCCCGGTAGGTGTGCCACGCCCCGGGGTCGGAGATCGGGGTGAGGGTGTTGGACCAGGCGCCCGAGGTGTTCTTGTAGGTGTTGGACCAGTTGGTCGCCGAGCCCTTGAACTCCAGGATGTCGCTCTCGGGGGGCCAGCTGTTCACGCCGGTGAGCCAGAAGGCCGGCCAGGTGCCCTTGGCGGAGGGCGCCTGGAAGTCACCGCTGACCTCCCACGACGGCCAGGAGCTGTCCACGAGCACCTGCTGCTTGGCGTAGACGGTGCCCGAGTGGTAGTTGAAGCCGTCGCCCACGTAGGGCGTCGAGGTGAGGGTGAGCACGCCGCCGGACAGCGAGACGTGGTTGTGGTTGGAGGAGCTGGCGACCATCAGGGCCGAGCCGTTGTGGCTGTCGCCCCAGGGGTAGAGGTAGTTCCACTTGCTCTCGAAGGTGCTGTAGGACGCCAGCGACCCGGAGATGAGCACACTGGTGCTCGCCGGGGTGGCGGCGGCGGCGCGGGTCGCCGGCAGGCCGGCGGCGGCGAGCAGTCCCGCGCCCAGCATGCCGAGGGTCTGGCGACGCGACGGCGCCCTGGGGGGAGCGCCGGTGGGGGTGTCGTCGGCCATGGTCGTTGCCCTTCTGTGGGGGAGGTGTCCGGAACGGTCGGGCACCCGCGGGCACATGCGCGGTGCGGAATCCGGTTCGGGGCTCGCGTACGGGGATCGGCGAGCGCATGAGCGCGGGGCTATGACGGCCGGGTGATGCCGTCGGTTCGCGGCGTTCCGCCAATTGCCGCCCCGTGGTGCCGGCCCACCGCCGGGGCCGGTATTCGGTGGCGTTCGGCTTTGTCGGCCGCCGATGGCTGTTATCGCTCACAGCCATGTGCCGAGGATTGTTACAGCCGGGCTGAGGCGGAGTCAATACCGCGGAAACAAAAGGCCGCCGGCACCGCCTCGAAGGCATTACCGCAGCCTGTTCCGTGTACGAGTGTGGATTTTCCGCTTCGGGTACGAACACGCCCTGGCGACCGGCGGTTCCGGCGGGTATTCATTATTCCCGTAACCTTCCGCGCGCGAAAGGGACTTCGCCGGAATATGCCGTTGCGGTGCCGCAGCCGGCCGTACGGAATGGGGCCGCCCGCGCAGGCGTCGCATAATGCCGTGCCGGGCGGCGGCAGGAAGGGCGCGCTTCATCTTCCGGTGAATCCCGGGGGCATTTCGCCGGGCACCTGCGCCTGCGGGTGCGGGGCCTTTCCCGCCCGTTCGATCCGCACCCGGGCGCGCAGCCCCGTGCTCCCGTCCTCCGGGTCGCGCGGGGCGAGGGTGAGCCGGGCCAGCCGGTCGCCCCAGGAGGCCCGGAGCTGCGGGTCGTCCAGGTCGCGGTGGTCGAGCCGGGCGGTGAGCAGTGCCGGGTCCCAGCCGAGTCGCAGCGCCCGGCCGCCTTCGGCGGTCACCAGCGCGGTGCCGGCGGCGTCGTCGAGGGTCACCTCGCCGGCCAGGACGTGCCGCAGCAGCACGCCGCCGGCCGGTACCTGCCCGGTGGTGTCCAGGACCAGCACATGGGCCGCTCCCCCGCGCCGGCCGCGCACCAGGCGCACGGTGCGGCGCCAGGAGCGTACGAGCCCGTCGGGGTACGCGGCGGCCAGGTCGGCCTCGCAGGAGGCGCAGTCGCCGGCGAGCCGGACGACGACGTCCCTGGCCCCGTGGCGGGCTCCGGGGAGCTGGCCCTGGCCGCCGGGCTGCGGCACGTTGTGCCAGTCGGAGCGCAGCGGCCAGGCCCGGTAGCGGTCGGGGCCGAAGCTGGCGGCGGTGTAGGTGGGCTTGCCGACGTCCACGACCATCGGCCGGCCGTCGAGCGCGACGGTGAACGAGCCGACGTCGAGGTGGTTGTGCCGCTCGCCGTTGTGGCCGCCCTTGAAGGCCAGCGTCAGGCCGGCCGCGGTGCCCTCCGCCTCCCTGGCGACCAGCAGTTGCACCCGGGGCAGCCATACGGCCGCCGGCGGCCGGCCGGCCCGCGGGTCGGGCTCGGCGCGGCGGGCGGCGCGCCAGCGCGGGTCGGCGAGGGCGGCGAGGGTACGGCCGAGGCCCTGCGCGGGGTGCGCGTCGAGGGCCAGGGCGTGGCCCTGCGCCGCGGCGTGCGCGGTGACGTCGGCGGCGCCCAGCAGCAGGCCCCAGCGGTGCAGCAACTGCCAGGGCTGCGGGTCGGGTTGCCGCGCCGGGGCGTCGCCGACGTTGACGTACCAGGGGCCGGCCAGGTGCATCCGCAGCGGGTAGCGGACGAGTTCGGCGAGCAGCGGCAGGTCGCGGGCGTCCAGGGCGGGGCCGCCCGCGGTCGCCAGCAGGTCGAGGCTTTCCAGGAGCTGTCCCGCGCCGAGCCACCAGTAGGCGACGCCCTCGTCGATGCCGCCGTCGTCCGGCAGCACGGCCAGGTAGTGGTCCAGGCCCTCGACCACCAGCCGTACGAGAGCGGCCCGTTCGGTGTCGTCGTCGACCAGCAGCAGGGCGCAGGTGAGGACGGCGTGGTGGATCCAGGCGTTCCAGTTGTGCGCGTCGCCGGCGAGCCCGAGCCAGTGCCAGTCGCGTACGTCCCGGAACGGGTCGAGGACGCGGTGGCGGATCTCGCGCCTGATCCGGCGGCGGATGCCGGGCAGCCGCATGTCCAGCCGGGCGCCGAGCACATGGTCGGCCCAGGCCAGGACCAGCGCGGTCTCGGCCGCGCCGAGGTCGAGGAAGGGCCGGTCGGGGTCGGGGAGTTGCTCGCCGCGTTCGGCGGCGAACCGCTCGTGGGGTGCCCAGCACCAGGTGCTCGCCTCCAGCAGCGCCACCAGGCCGTCCGCGGCGGCGTCCAGGCACGGTGCCGTGCCCGGCGGCGCACCGGCCGGCGCGGTCTCGTCGCGGAGCACCGCGGCCAGGGTGGTCAGGGCGACGCGGTCGCGCAGCGCGCGGGCCCGGTCCTCGTACGCGGTCCGCACGCCGTCGCGGAACGTGCGGGCCCAGTCCGAGGCGCGCAGCACCGGCGCGGGGCGGGCGAGGTGGGCTTGGGCGTCGGCGAGGATGCGCTCGCGGGTCGCCGGGTCCACCGCGTCCCACACCGCCCGGTCCTCCGCGGCCGGCACCGGCGGCCGGCCGGCGCGGGCGTAGCCGGCCAGCCGGGCGCCGGGCGGGAGGGCGGCGGCGAACCGGCGGGCCAGGACGCCGGGGGCCTGCGGGTTCATGAGGGTGCGGGCAGGGTGAGTGCGGCCCGGACGCCGTCCGGCCAGGCGACGGTGACCCGGTGTCCGCCTTCGTCCGCGTCCCGGACGGTGACGGTGGGCTCCGCGGTGTCGCCGGCGCCCCGGTCGAGCACGACGGAGGCGGCCAGCACCTCGCCGAGCGGCACGGGGTCCTCGGTCGCCAGCCAGGGCACGGCGGTCCACGCGGCGAGCGGGCCGGTGGCGGGCTCGGACGTGACGCCGGCCCGGGAGAAGCCGCGCAGGGCCCGCAGCCGGCTGCGCAGCCGGGGGCCGGCGACCTCCGCCGCCGTACGGTCCTGGCCGGGCTGCTGCGCGGGCGGGGCGGCGAGCGGTACGGGCCAGCCGCCGAGCCGCAGTGCGCGCCAGGAGGGCGGTGCGCCCTCGGGGGCGTCGACCCGGACCAGCCGGACCTCGTGCCCGGCGCGCAGCACGGACGCCACGGTGACCAGCGGACCCTGGACGTATCCGCCGGTGCGGCCGGAGCCGTGGTCGGGCGTGGTGTCGCCGGCCGTGTCGACCCAGCGGACCCGGCCGCGGGAGGCGCCGACCAGGACGCCGCCGGGGCGCTGTTCGGTGAGCAGGGTGCTGAATCCGCTGCGGTGCGAGGCGCGTCCGGCCGCGTCCAGGACGACGACGCTGTTGTCGAGCGGATCGGCGGTGGTCGGCCCGGTCAGCGGCGGCAGGGTGGCGGTGGAGTACCCGAGGCGGGCGTAGAGCGGGCTGTCGGCGCAGGTGGCGCCGGGGTTGGCGTGGTCGGTGCCGTGGTTGACGACAACGGCGAGGCCGTCGGAGCTGCGGGCCGAGACCAGCCAGCCCGGCGCGGTCACGGTCCGGGCCACGTCGCCCTGCTCGACGGGCAGCGGCTCCTCGGTGGCGGTCCACACGGGGTGCCCGGCGGGCAGCATCAGCCCGAGCATGCCCTTGGCGGCCCAGTAGGGCGACCCTGGGCCGGAGTACGCCTGCCGGATCGGCGGCCACGGCCCGTGCCAGCCCAGCCGCAGCAGCCCGTCCGGCGCGAAGGAGCCCGCGTCGTGGAAGTGCCGCAGCATGCCGCTGGCCGCCCGCCGCACCAGCCCCGGCGCGAGGTTCCCGGTGCCGGTGAGCGCGCCGACCCACAGGGGCGCGGCGGCGGCGAAGCGGTAGGTGAGGCTGCGGCCCTGGAGCAGCGGCGAGCCGTCCGCGCCGAGCAGGCACACCGCGTCGTCCAGGTAGCGGGCCAGGTCGCCGGCCCAGCGGTCGCGCAGCTGCGGCGGGCACAGCGTCCCGGTCACGTCGAAGGCGTGCGTCCACAGCAGCGGGTAGAGGTGCAGGGCCCATCCGGTGTAGTGGTCGTAGGCGCGCTCCTGGCCGTCGCTGAGCCAGCCGCCGGGGCGGCGCAGCGAGGCGTGCACGGCGAGGTCCGCCTCGATGTCGGCGGCGCTCCAGGTCCCGCCGGCCTCGCGCAGGAACGACTCCACGACGATCCGGAACCAGACCCAGTTGATGGGCGGGTACGGCTGCCCGACGACCGCGCCCAGCCAGTCGGCGACGCGTTCGCGCACCCGGTCGTCGAGCCGGTCCCACAGCCAGGGGCGGGTGATCTGGAGCATCAGGGCGATCGAGGCGGCCTCGACCTTGGCCTGGTCCAGGACGTCGGGGCGCGGCCAGGCTTCGGGCGAGTGCGGGTCGGTTCCGGCGGCGAGCCCCTGGGCGTAGCGCTCCAGCAGCCCGGCCGGGTCGTCGCCGCCCTCGCCGGCGACGCGGAATCCGGCGAGCAGGAAGGTGCGGGCGAAGCCTTCGAGCCCGTCCGAGACCCGGCCGTTGCGGCTGGCCGGACCGGGCAGGTCGACGTAGGCGCCCTTCGGGGAGCGGTAGGGCTCGACGGCCGCGAGGCCGTGGTCGGCCAGTGCCGTCCAGTGCGCCCGGGTCCAGCCGGTGAAGGGCGACCGGCTGCGGTCTTCGGGGGGCGGGACGGCCGTCATGGCGAACTCCGTGGGTGCAAAAGGCCGGTGGCGGATGACCGCCCACCCAAGCCGCCGGACGCCGCCGGGTCAACAGCCGGGAACGTATCCGAAACCGACCGTTCACGATCGAACGCGTTCGCGCGTGCGGTCGCGCCCGTACGGTGCGGCCCGCGTCAGGTGTACGGCGCCGCGTCGCCGGTGGCGGCCGACCACAGCTGCCCGGTGGAGTTCACCGAGGAGTTGCGGATGACCAGCTCGGGCAGGATGAGCACGCGCTGCGGCGGGCGGCGCTTGCCCTCGACCAGGCGGGCGACCATCATCTCCACCGCCACCCGCCCGACCCGGGACTTCGACGGGCGGACCGCCGTCATGGCCGGCTCCGCCAGCTGCGCCACCTCGTCGTCGTAGCTGACCATGGCGATGTCGCCGGGTATCGACAGGCCCTGCTCGGCGAGGTATTGGGCGATGGAGATCGCGTCCGGGTCGCTGTGCACGATCAGCGCGGTCGTGCGGTGGTGCCGGCAGCGCTCCAGGATCCTGCTGATGATCTCGCGGTGGCCGGGGACGTCGAGCGCGACGCTCTCGCGCACCACGAACTCGGCGGGCAGGCCCAGGTCCGCGCAGGCCCGCTGCCATCCCACGCTCAGATGGGCCGAGGTGGGGCTGCCCTTGGAGAGCACCAGCCCCATCCGGCGGTGGCCGTGCTCGTGCAGATGGCGTACCGCGGTCTCCAGCCCCAGGGCGTGGTCGCTGCGCACCCATTCCAGTTGGCGGGGGGTCGGGGTCCAGTCCGGGGTCTGCCGTTCGACCAGGATCGTCGGCACCGGGAGGTTCCCGATCCAGTCGATGAGCTCGTCGGCCCCCTCGCCTTCGAGGTTGGGCGCCAGCAGCAGTCCCTGGACCTGCTGTGCGGCGATCAGCCGGGAGATCTGCCGCCGGTCCTCCGCCTGGTCGTAGCTGGAGCCGCGCAGCTGGATGTGCACGCCGAGCGCGGCGGCCGACGCGCGGGCGCCGCTGACGATCGGCGGCCAGTAGAAGTCCAGCGACGGCACCACCATGCCGATCGTGAACGCCGTGGCGGCGGTGCGCGGCCGGCGGCTCGGCACGGCCGGGGTGGCCGGGTCGAGTTCGGTGGGCAGCGTCGCACCGCCGTGCACCCGGGTTAGCAGCCCGCGTGCGGCCAGGGCCGCGATGTCCCGCCGGACGGTCAGCTCGCTGACCTCCAGGATTCTGGCGAGGTCGCGGACCCGCACCGCGCCGTGCCTGCGCAGTTCGTCCATCACCCGCTCACGCCGCTGCAGTGCGAAGAGCCGATCGTCGCCCATCGAGGCGCCTCTCCCTGTGTTCGAAGTTGAACGTTTGGTTGCGGCTCTGTTCGGACTCTAGTGAACATATGCCGAACACCACTATCTCTGTTCCAACGTATTTGGAACGGAACTCATCGGAAACACCGGTGTAGCACTCGTTCCGAGGAAAAGGATCCGACGACCCATGGAGACCAAGCCGCACGCGCTGGTCGCGATGAGCCGGTCGAGCTTCGAGGCGCACTTCGACCGGGGCCGGCTGGACCGGCTCGACTCGCTGGTGACGCTGGGCGACCCGCTGTGGACCGACGACCTCGACAGCCGGCGGGCGAGAAGGCGGCTGGCCGATGTCGAGGTGCTGCTCACCTCGTGGGGCGCGCCCGAGCTCACGCCCGCCCGGCTGGCCGCGGCGCCGAGGCTGCGGGCGGTACTGCACTGCGCGGGCAGCGTACGCGGCCTGGTCGGGGATCCGGTGTGGCAGCGCGGCATCCGCGTCACCAGCGCGGCCGACGCCAACGCCGTGCCCGTCGCGGAGTACACCCTGGCGGCCATCATCTTCGCCGGGAAGAAGGCGCCCTTCCTCGCGGCCGACGAACGCCTGGCGTACGGCGGGTGGGGCAGCGTCACCGGCTACGGCGACCTGTCGAACCTCGGCCGTACGGTCGGCGTGGTCGGCTTCTCCCGGATCGGGCGCCGGGTCGTGGACCTGCTGGGCCTGCTGGAGGGCACGACCTGCCTGGTCGCCGACCCCTACGCCGACCCGGACGAGGTCGCGGCGGCCGGCGCCACCCTGGTGCCCCTGGACGAACTGCTGCCCAGGGCGGAGGTGCTGACCCTGCACGCCCCCGAACTCGCCGAGACCCGGCATCTGATCGGGGCCGCGGAGCTGAGCCGGCTCCCGGACCACGCCACCGTGATCAACACCGCCCGCGGCAGTCTCATCGACGGCAAGGCGCTCGCCGCCGAGTGCGCCGCGGGCCGGCTGTTCGCGATCCTCGACGTCACCGATCCCGAGCCGCTCCCGGCCGACTCACCGCTGCGGCGGACGGACCGGGTCATGGTGACACCCCATATCGCCGGGTCGCTGGGCAGCGAGATCGGCCGGCTCACCGACCACACCCTCGACGAGCTCGCGCGCTGGACGGCGCACCAGCCGCTGACGGCCGAGATCACCGCGGAGCACTGGGCGTCCGGTCTCAGCGCTTGACCCACGTTTACGCAACCATCCACACTTCCCTCCCGCCTCCGAAACGCACCGCACCCTCACCGCACCCCCTCGCACATCCCACCGCACACTCCATCGCACACCCCACCGCACCCCACGCATCCACCGCACAAGGAGCCGCACCCTCATGAGAAAGACGACCGCAAGAGTCCTCCCCGTCGCGCTCGCCGCCACGCTGTTCGGCGCCGCGGCCTGCGGCGGCGGCGGCTCCAGCACGACGTCGGACGGCAGGACCACCATCAAGATCGCGCTGTGGAACTACAAGACCACCCCGGAGTTCAAGGCGCTCATCGACGGCTTCGAGGCGAAGTACCCCAAGATCCACGTCGAGCCGGTCGACATCCTGGCCGACGACTACTCCGACAAGGTCACCACGATGCTCGCCGGCGGCGACAAGACCGACGTGCTGACCATGAAGAACGTCACGGACTACGCCCGCTACGGCACCCGCGGGCAGCTGCTGCCGCTCACCGACTACGTCGGCAAGCTGCCGGACAAGGCGTCGTACTCCGGCCTGGAGGACTTCGACCTGGGCGGCAAGTACTACGCGCTGCCCTACCGCCAGGACTTCTGGGTGCTGTACTACAACAAGGCCCTGGTGGGCGACGCCGACATGTCCCATCTGACCTGGGACCAGTTCGACACGCTCGCCAAGCAGTCCACCAAGGGCTCCGGCTCCTCCAAGGTCTACGGCACCTACCTGCACACCTGGCGCTCGGTGGTGCAGGCGATCGCCTCCGCGCAGACCGGCGGCGACCTGCTCAAGCCGGACTACAGCTGGATGAAGGACCAGTACACCGTGGCCCTGGACATCCAGAAGGCGGGCGCCACCATCCCGTTCGGCACCGCCAAGAGCCAGAAGATCACCTACGACTCGCAGTTCACCACCGGCAAGGCCGCCATGGTCCCCATGGGCACCTGGTGGGGCGCGGCCCTGCTGGCGGAGAAGGCGCAGGGCAAGAACCCGGTCGACTGGGCGATGGCCCCGATCCCGCAGATCGCCGACGACGGCAAGACCACCACCTTCGGCTCGCCGACGGCCTTCGCCGTCAACAAGAAGGCCCGCAACGCCGACGCCGCCACCACGTTCGTCGAGTGGGCCTCGGGCCCCGAGGGCGCCGCGGCCGTGGCGAAGATCGGGATCGTGCCGTCCTACCACAGCGACTCGGTGATGAACGCCTTCTTCGGGGTCGCCGGCATGCCGACCGACGCGCTGTCCAAGCAGGCCATGCAGCCGTCGAAGGTGCAGCTGGAGATGCCGGTCAGTGACAAGTCCTCCGACATCGACCAGATCCTGACCGAGGAGCACGAGCTCGTGATGACCGGCGAGAAGTCCGTCGACGCCGGCATCAAGGAGATGGACAGCCGAGTCAAGAACGAAGTCCAGTGACGGCGGTCTCCTCCTCCCCGGCACCGGCGACGGCCGACAACGGCCGCCGCCGGCGCCGGCGCACCGTGCTGGTCGGCTGGAGCTTCGTCCTGCCGAACTTCCTGGGCTTCGCCGCCCTGACCCTGGTCCCGGTGGTCGGGGCGTTCGTCGTCGCCTTCACCGACTGGGACTCGTACTCCACCCCCAACTGGGTCGGGACGGCGAACTTCCGCCGGATGTGGCACGACGACAACTTCTGGACCGCGGTGCGCAACACGTGCTGGTACGCGGCCGGGCACATACCGCTGACCCTGGCGGCCTCGCTGGGCCTCGCGGTGCTGCTCAACCAGAAGCTGCGCGGCGTCGGCATCCTGCGCACCGCGTTCTTCTTCCCCTACGTCACCTCGCTCGTCGCGGTGGCGGTGGTGTGGAACATGCTGCTCAGCCCCGACATGGGCCCGGTCAACCAGGTGCTGCGGCACCTGGGGTGGTCCCACCCGCCGGGGTGGACGACCTCGACCGACTGGTCGCTGCCGGCGCTGATCCTCACCAGCGTCTGGCGCGACATGGGCTATTACATGGTGCTGTTCCTCGCCGGCCTGCAGACCATCCCCGCCGAGCTGTACGAGGCGGCGCGGATGGACGGCGCGGGCGCGTGGACGCGCTTTCGGCATGTGACCCTGCCGGGGCTGCGGCCCACCACGTACTTCGTGATGATCATGCTCACCATCTCCAGCTTCAAGGTGTTCGACCTGGTGCAGGTGATGACCGAGGGCGGACCCGGCCGCTCCTCCCTGGTGCTGTCGCAGCTGATCTTCCGCGAGGGCATCACCCAGGGCCGGTTCGGCTACTCCTCGGCGATCTCCCTGGCGCTGTTCGTGATCGTGCTGGCCATCACGCTCGTCCAGTTCCGGTTCCAGCGCAGGAGCGAACGATGAACACCACAGTGCTGCGCAAGACCCGCCCCGCGGCCGGCGCCGCGTCCGCCCCGCCCGCGGCCCTGCCCGGGCGGCGGGCGGGGCACACCGTCGGCCGGGCGCTGATGTACGTGTTCCTGGCCGTGCTCGCCGTGCTGATCCTGCTGCCGTTCGGCTGGATGGCGAGCTCCTCGGTGAAGGCCGACCGGGACGTCTTCACCGTCCCGATCCAGTGGATCCCCAAGAGCTACCACTGGCAGAACTTCACCGACATCTGGACGCAGATACCGCTCGCCACGTACCTGGAGAACTCAGTTCTGCTGAGCGTGGTGATCACCTTCCTCCAGGTGCTCACCGGCAGCTTCGCCGCGTACGGCTTCGCCAAGATGCGCTTCCCCGGCCGGGACGCGCTCTTCATGGGCTACATCGCCACCATCGCCGTGCCCTGGCAGGCGTACATGGTGCCGCAGTACATCATCATGCAGAAGCTCGGCCTGGTGAACACCCGCTGGTCGCTCATCCTCATCCAGGCGTTCGGCGCCTTCGGGGTGTTCCTGATGCGGCAGTTCTACCTCACCATCCCCGACGAGATCAGCGAGGCCGCCCGGCTCGACGGGCTGAGCGAGTACGGGATCTGGGCGCGGATCATGCTGCCGCTGTCCAAGCCGGCGCTGGCGAGCCTGGCCCTGCTGACGTTCGTCAACACCTGGAACGACTACATGGGCCCGTTCATCTACCTCACCGACAACAACCTGTGGACCGTGCAGATCGGCCTGCGGTCCTTCATCGGGCAGTACGACGCGCAGTACGCCATGATCATGGCCGGCTCGGTGATCTCGGTCGTCCCGATCCTCGTCATCTTCCTGCTCGGCCAGCGCTACTTCGTCCGCGGTATCGCCACCACCGGAATGAAGGGGTGACCGCCATGACCTCGCCCACCACCACGCCCCGGGGCACCACACGGCGGCTGCCGACCAACGTGTCCTACGGGTCGTGGGAGCTGATCTGGTCCCATGTCCACCAGGTGCTGGTGGTCAACGCCGGGTTCGCGGCCGGCTGCCTGCCGCTGCTGGCCGCGCTGGCCGCCACGCACCAGCCGTGGCGGCACCCGGTGCCCTTCACCCTGCTCTGGCTGTGCGTCGGACCGGCGCTCGCCGGGGTGTTCGGCTACCTGGAGCGGGCCGCGGACGACGGGGCCGGATCGGCCCGGGCGGTGGAACTGCCGCGCGCCTACCGCCGGCTCTTCCGCCGCGCCGCGGCGCTGTGGACGCCGTACGCCCTGCTCGCCGCGGTGTGCGGGACCGACGCGGTGCTGCTGCGGCACACCGCGGTGGGCCTCGCGGTGTGCCCCGCCCTCGCGCTGGTCGCGGTGGGCTCGGCGCTGTCCGGTGTGCACGCCATGGTGCTGGCGGCGACGGCGGCGCCCGGGCGCCCGCTCTCCCCCGCCGACTACCTGGCCGCACCGTACGGCCTGCTGCGGCGCCCGGCGTCGGCGCTGGCGAACCTGGTCGTGCTGGTCGCCGCGGCGGCCCTGGTGGACCGCGCCCCGCTGCTGGGACTGGCCGTCCTTCCCGGCTGCGCCCTCTACGTGGTGTGGCGCAACGCCCTCAGCGGACTTCGGTCCGCACCCGGTGGTCCATCTCCGCGATCCCGGCGCCCACGGACTTCTGCCCGGTCATCACGCGCTGGTGCTCCTCGGTGAGGATCTGGTCGATGCCCGCGGACCTGGCGCTCACCGGCATCTCCAGCTGCACCTTCGCCGGCTGCATGGCCTGCTGCGACGTCACGTCGGTGGGCATGTCCCGCACGCCGAAGAACTCCTCGGTGATCGCGTCGTCGGTGTAGGACGGGACGATGCCGATCTTGGCGAGCACGGCGGCCCCCTCGGGACCGGCCGCCCACTCGATGAACTTCTCGGACGCCTCCAGATGAGTGGAGCGCATGTTGACGGCGAAGGCGGTGGGTGAGCCGAAGGTGGTCACGGTGCCGTCGTCGCGGATCTGCGGGAGCGGTGCCATGCCCCAGTCGACGTCGTTCTTGCCCTGCGCCTTCTCCGCCAGCAGCGCCGCGGCCCACCAGGTGCCCATCGGCACCATGGCGGCCTTACCGGTGGTGAACTGCGCGTCGTAGGTGGTCTTCCGGCTGGACGCGGTCGCGAACGGCAGCGTCGCCCCGGCCTTCTGCACGTCCAGCGCCATCGTGTACTGGTCCTTGAAGAAGGAGTAGTCCCCGCCGAGCAGATCCCCGCCGGTCTGCGCCGCCGCCACCGCCTGCACCACCGACCGCCAGGTGTGCAGATACGTCCCGTACACCTTCGACGGCCCCGACCCGTGCGTCAGCTGCTCGGCCAGGGTCGCGAAGCCGCTCCACGTCAGATGCGACATGTCGGCGTTGCCCACCAACGCCTTGTTGTAGAACAGCACCCAGAAATCCTGCCGGTAAGGCACCGCGAAATAGCGGCCGTTGTACTCGAAGTCGGGGAGCCCGCCGTAAGCGGACTTCTCCTGGAGGCTCTCCACGACGCCGGTGACCGACCGCAGTTGCCCGAGCGAGACAAAACGCGCGTAGTCCGTGACGTTCTTGAGCGTGAGCACATCGGTGGTGTCGCCCTCGGCCAGCAGCGCGGTCACGCGGTCCGAATAGGTGGCGGACGGAATGTCCACCGGCTCGATGTGGATCTTCGGGTACTTCGCCTCGAAGCCGTCGATGAGTGCCTTGAACTCCGGGGTGGTCGTGTAGTCCCACAGCGCTATCTTGAGGGTGGTGCCGGCGTCGTCCCCGCCCGAGGACGCACCGCTGCTGCACGCGACCGCGCCGAACACGCCGAGGGCGACAGTGAGGGGCACGATTCTTGCTGCGGCTCTTCTCATACCGAATGCGACTCCTTGCCTGCGGACCCCGGGCCTGTTCCGCCTTTCGCCCGGGTGAGTGGGATCAGGAATAACGGAGAATCCCGCACGCCCACCAGCGGACGAATGACGTCGCACCGATACGCCCACGCTCGAACACACGGCACAGGCCACGGGCACGAGCCGCCCGCCGGCAGCGCGGCTCAGGTGCCGAGGGTGCCGGGGGTGCCGGGGGCAGCGAGGGCGGCGCGGGCGGCCAGGAAGCGGGCCATGGGCATCCGGCGGATGGCCTCGTAGGTGCGGTGGGCCTCCGGGGTGCTGTCCGGCGGGCGGCTGTCGAAGGCACGCACCAGGACGGTGTCGCCGCGCGGGTCGTCGCGCAGCCCCAGGCCGCGGGCGCCCTCGACCGCCACGTCCGGGTCGGGGTCGGCCAGCAGCCCGGCCAGCGCGGCGCGCACGGCGGGCGGGTCGGCCCGGAGGTCGGCCAGGGTGGCGGCGGCGCACCGGCGGACCCGCGGGTCCCGGTCCTCGACGAGGGCGAGCAGCGTGCCGAGCGCCTCGGTGTCGTCCGGCGCGACCATGCCGGTCAGCGCCGCGGCGACCTGGGCGCGTACGTCCGGCTCGGGGTTGCGGGCGTGCCGCAGGATGGCCGGGACGGCACGCGGGTCGTGGTGCAGCCCGAGTCCGCAGACGATCTCGGTGAGCACCCCCGGGTCCTGCTCCACCGCCGCCCGGCGCAGCAGCACCTCGCCCGCCGCCTTCTCCAGCCGTTCGGCGTCCTCGACGCCTTCGGCGTACAGGCCGTACACCAGCAGGACCTCGGCGGCGAACCTGCGTCGCCCGGCGTCGGGGGCGGTGGCCAGCTGCCGGGCGGCGACGGCGAACGTCTCGTCGTCCACGCGGTCCGCGAGCGCCGCCGCGGCGGCGAAGCGCCCGGCGTGACCGGGGGCGAAGGCCAGCGCCCGGTCGGCCAGTTCGTCGTACGGGACGCGGATGCCGTGGATCGCCTCGTCGGCCGGCGCCCCGGCGGCGAGCAGCCGCTCTGCGGTGTCGGTGTCCCGCTCCCGTGCGGCGGCGGTCAGCGCCGCGGCGTCGTCGTGCATGCCTGCCATTGTGCGCCGGGGCGTTCCCGGCCGGTCAGGCCGGGAGGGAGTCCAGCCAGCCGGTCAGCAGCCGGTTGACCTCGGCGGGGCGTTCCTGCTGGATCCAGTGCCCGGCGCCGTCGAGGATGTGGCTGCCGGCCAGGCCGGGGAGGGTGGCGGGGTAGGCGTCGATCGCGTCGGCCATCCACGTGGTGGAGGCGTCCAGGGCGCCGCCGACGAAGAGGGAGGGCTGGGTGACCGGGGTTCCGGCGAAGCCGGCAAGGTCCGCCCAGTCGCGGTCCATGCAGCGGTAGCGGTTGAGCGCCCCGGTCATGCCGGTGCGCTCGAACTCCCCGGCGTAGAAGTCGAGGTCGTCCTCGGTGAGCCAGCCGGGGAGCCGGCCGGCGGGGAAGCGGTCGCGGAGCCGGCCGCCGGCGCGGGTCACGAAGTGCGGGTCGGGCTCGCCTTGCCCGGGCATGGTGTCGGCGGACAGGGCCGCGTAGAAGCCCGCGAGCCAGCCCCGGACGTCGGGCTCGATCTCGGCCTCGGCGCGGCCGGGCTGCTGGAAGTAGGAGACGTAGAACTCCTCGTCGCCGCCCATCTGCGCGAAGACGTCGGTGGGCCGGGGCCCGCCGGGCGGCGCGTAGGGGACGCTCAGCAGGCCGACCGCGCGGAAGACCTCCGGGTGCAGCAGGGCGGAGGTGGCCGCGACGGCAGAGCCCCAGTCGTGCCCGACGACCACCGCGCTCTCCTCGCCGAGGGCGCGCACGACGGCGACGTTGTCCGCGACGAGGTCCAGCATCCGGTACGCCTCGGTCGCCGCGGGCGCGAAGGAGCGGCCGTAGCCGCGTACGTCGAGGGCGACCGCCCGGTGGCCGGCCGCCGCGAGGGCCGGGAGCTGTCGGCGCCAGGAGTACCAGGACTCGGGGAAGCCGTGGACGAGCAGGACCAGCGGCCCGCTGCCCTGCTCGACCAGGTGCAGGCGCCCGGCGGGTCCCTCGACGGTGCGGTGGCGGGGTCCGGTGGGCGGCTCGGGGCGCATGGCTTCTCCTCGGGTTCGCAGGCGCGGGCGGCTACCCGTCGATCATGCGGCCCGGGGGACCCGCGGCGCGATCATCGTTGCCGTTCCGGCAAACGGTGCGGCCTTCAGGGTGCCGTCGCCAGCTCCAGGGCCGCGGCCACGTCGGCCCGGGTGGGGGCGCCGGCGGCGCGGCGGACCAGGCGGCCGGTGCGGTCCAGGACGAGCACGGTGGGGGTACGCATCACGTCGGCGCGGCGGACCAGGTCCAGGCGGTCCTCGGCGTCGATCTCGACGAAGCGCACACCGGGCGCCGTGGCGGCGACGTCCGCCAGCAGCCGCCGGGTGCCGGGGCAGACCGCGCAGAAGGAGGTGGAGAACTGCACGAGCGTGGCCCGCTCGCCGAGTGCCGCGCCCAGGTCGGCGGTGGTCAGCCGCAGGGCGCCGCCCCGCCCGGCGCCGCGGAGCCGGCCGTCGCGGCGGGCCCGGAGCAGGCCGAAGGCGGTCGCCGCCGCCAGGGCGAGGGCGGCGACGGCCGGGCCGGTCCAGCCGCTCACGGCCGGCCCGCCCGCGGCCGGGCCGTGCGCACCGCGAACAGGTAGAGCTCGCAGCCCAGGCAGTAGCCGAACGCGGCGTTCAGGAACGCCGCGACCAGTGCCGCCGCGCTCGCGGCGATGCCGAGCCAGCCGGTGCCCGACAGATAGCCCGCCGCCCCGATCACCGCGAAGCCGAGGCCGACGGCCTGGGCGAACCGCGGTGGCCGCTCGTCCTCCAGCTCCTGCGGCGGCCCGAGGCGCGGGCGCACCAGGTGCCGGAAGACCCAGCCGTACGGGGAGAACCGCAGCCCCCCTACGGCGCCGGCGGCGAAGACGGCGGCCTGCGCGGCGAGCAGCACTCCGCTGCCGGTGGCCAGGACCGCCAGCAGGACGACGGTGGTCACGGCGGCGCCGAAGCGCGGTCCGCGCGGGTCGATGCGCGTGGGCGCGGCGGGGGCCGGGGCAGGGATCGGGTCGGGGGTCGGGTCGGGCATGGCGGACTCCGGGGTGGTGCGGACGGGGCGGCGGGGGCGGGCGTTGCGCTCAGGAGTTGCTGAGCGGCAGGCCGGGCGGGTTGATCTGGGAGGACGGCAGGGCCTCGTCGGAGAGGTTCCAGGCGGCGAGCACCTTCGCGTACTGGCCGTTCTTGATCAGGTAGTTGAGGGCGTCGGCGACCGGCTTGACCAGTCCGCTGTCCTTCTTGGTGGTCGCCGCGATCAGGCCCTGGAGGGTGGCGCCGGCGCCGGAGTACGTGCCCGCGCTGCGCGTGGGGTTGGGGGTGTTCGCGTCCTTCGCGGAGTGGTAGGCGACCCCGGGGTTGGGTGCGAAGTAGGCGTCGATCTTGTGGCTACTGAGCGCCAGGTAGGTGCTGTTGTTGTCGGGGAAGTACTTGACCGTGAGGCTCTTGCCCTCCTTCTGGAGCTTGTTCTTCCACTCCAGCAGGATCCGCTCCTGGTTGGTGCCGGCGCCGACGGCCACCGTCTGGCCGGCCAGGGCCTCGTAGTCGCCGGTGAAGTTCCAGGTGCTGGACTTGAGGACCTCGAAGCCGAGGTTGTCCTGGCGGTAGGAGGCGAAGTCGTACTTCCGCTTGCGCTCCTCGGTGTCGGTGATGTTGGAGAAGCCCACGTCGGTGCGACCGCTGTCGATGCCGACGAACAGGTTCTCCCAGGTGGAGTTCTTCACGACCGGCTTGAGGCCGAGGACGGCGGCGACCAGCCGGCCGATGTCGGGCTCGGAGCCGGTGAGGGTGTGCTGGTCGCTGCCGATGAAGTTGATCGGCGCGGAGCCGGACGGCAGCGCGCCCACGCCGATCACCAGCTCGTTCGCGTCGATCACCCGCTGCGGCAGCTCGGCGCGGATCGACGCGACGACCGGCACGGTGAGGTCGGTCTGCCGGGCGGCGCCGTTGGACAGCGCGCCGACGGTGACGGTGCTCTGCGAGGACTTCTTCGCCGCGCCCGGGTCCGAGGAGCCGGCCGAGGAGCCGTTGCCGCCGCATGCGGTCAGGGTCGCGGTGAGGGCCGCCGCGGCGGCGAGGGAGCGCAGGAGGGCGGTGCGGACCCGGGTGGTGGCGGGCATGGCGGTGTCCTTTCGTGCAGGAATACGTGCAGGGGTACGGGGAGGGGTGGCTGCGGGGACGGGTGAAGGGGCGGGGCGGGGGAAAGGGGGGGGCGGGGGGGGTTCAACAACCGGGTGGGGGAAATCCCGGGCCCGGGGGGGCGGGGGGGGGGGGTACGGAAAGGACACCC
>NZ_JAATEJ010000023.1 GCF_012034175.1 Actinacidiphila epipremni | reverse complement strand
CACTCAACTAACGCTCCTGATGATTCGTACCGAAACCACGGCCGTCGGTGGTGCCACCGGCCTGCCGGCCCTGCTGGATACCCCGGCGGAGATTGGTCAGCCGGCCGCGGACGTCGTCCGGAGCGCGGGACACCTGAGGGCCGCCTGCCTGCGGCTGCGACGGCGCGGCGCCGCCCGCGACGAGGTTCGCCCGCGGGATGCGGCGCGGCAGGCCCGAGGGGGTCGCCCCGCCCGCCGCCGGCTCGCGGACCGCCTCGGCGCGCTGGCGCAGCGCGTCGTTGGGCGAGGACCGCCAGTTCGGCGTCTCGCGGGGGAGCGGCTGCGCCACCGGGCCCGCCTGCGCCTGGCCGCCCTGCGCGCCCTGCGGCGCGGCGGACCGCTGCGGTGCCGCGGCGGCCGGGCGTTCGGTACGGGGCCGCTGCTGCGCGGGCTGCTGCTGACCGGGGCCGGTACGGCCCACCGGGCGGGGCGGCGGGGCCTGCTGGCCGCGACCGCCCTGCTCGACGTGGATCTGCTGCATCCGCTCGGCCTGGCCGGTGCGGAACCAGTCCGACTCGATCGCCGAGAAGATCGGCGTGGGCTCGTCGCCGCGGGTCGGGGCCGGCGGCAGCGCCATCGGCTCGGCCGGCGGCTCGGGCCGCTGCGGCTGGCCGGGACGCGGCTGGAACAGCCCGCGCTGCCCGCCCTCGGGCCCGGCGCCGGGCTGCCCGCCCATCCGCTGCTGCCCGCCGTCGCCGAGTTCGGCGCCGTCCCGGGCCGGCATCTGCGGCCGGCCGGTGTCGTACGGCTGCTGCGGCGCGCCCTGCGAGCGGCCGACGGCCGGGGGCACCGGGAACTGCCCGGTACTGCCGTCGTACGGCCCGTCCGCGCGCACCTGCGGGAACTGCGCGGTGTCGCCCGGACCGCCCTGGCCCTGCTGCGGCGGGCGGTTGCCGCCCACCGGCGGCGGGACCGGGAACTGCCCGGTGCCGGCGTCGTACTGCCCCTCGGCGCGCACCTGCGGGAACTGCGCGGTGTCGCCGGGCCCGCCCTGGAGCGGGAACTGGCCGGTGTCACCGGGGCCGCCGGGACCGCCCTGCGCCGGGAACTGGCCCGGGCCGCCCTGCGCGGGGAACTGGCCGGTCTCGCCGGGGCCGCCCGGGCCGTTCTGCCCGTTCGGGACCGGGAAGCGGCCCGTGTCGCCGGGGCCGCCGGGCAGCCGGAACTGGCCGGTGGACTCGGCGCGGTCGCGCCCGGGGCGGGCGAACTGGCCGGTGTCACCGGGGCCGCCCGGACCGCCCTGCGCCGGGAACTGCCCGGTGCCGTACGTCTCCTGCGGGGTGCGCGGGCCCTGGCCGAAGTCCTGGCCGCCGTCGCCTCCGCCGCGGCGGGCCGGGAACTGCCCGGTGTCCTCGCGCGGGAAGGGGTCCTGCCCGAAGTCGTCGCGGGCCGCGGGCACCGCCGGGAACTGCGCGGTGTCGCCGGGGCCGCCCTGCGCCGGGAACTGGCTCGTTTCGCCGCCGCCCTGCTGCCGGGGGCCGGGACGGCCGCCGAAGACGTCGGAGCGGAAGCCGTTCGGGCCGGTGTTCTGCGGCTGCGGGGCCGGGAACTGGCCGCCGCGGCTGCCGCCCTGGCCTGCGCCGTACGGGTCGTCCGCGCCGCCCTGCCGGAAGTCCGCGCGGGCCGCGCTGTCCGGCATGGGGCCCGCCGGGTCGAAGGAGGGTGCCGCCTCGACGTCCTCGTGGCCGCGCGGGGTGTCCTGCAGGCCGCGGTCGTCGGCCGGGAAGCCGCCCTGGCCCTGCGGTCCCTCCTGCGCCGCCCAGCGCGGCGTCCCGGGCTGCTGCTGCGGGTTACCAGGCTGCTGCGGGCCCCCGGGCCGGCCGGCGCCGGCGCCCAGGGCCGGGCGCTGGCCGCCGCCGGCGACCTGGCCGCGCTGCGGGGTCCTGGCGACCTGCGGGGAGTTGCCGAAGGCGTTGGCGATGCCGTTGCCGCCGCCGGCCTGGCCGCCCGCGGCAGCGCCCTGGCCGCCGGCGCCCGCCGCCGCGGGGGCCGCGCCGGCGCGCTGCCCGCCGGCCATCGCGTTGCCCTTGGCCGCGCCGCCCTGCGTCACGTCGACCGGCAGCATGACCAGCGCGGTCGTACCGCCGGAGTCCGAGGGGCGCAGCTGGATGCGGATGCCGTGCCGCAGGGACAGCCGGCCGACCACGAACAGGCCCATGCGGCGGGAGACCGACACGTCCACGGTCGGCGGGTTCGCCAGGCGCTCGTTGATGTCGGCCAGGTCCTCGGGGGACAGGCCGATGCCGGTGTCGTGGATCTCGATCAGCACCCGCCCGTCGGGCAGGGCGTGACCGGTGACCCGCACCTTGGTCTGCGGGGAGGAGAACGACGTGGCGTTCTCCAGCAGCTCGGCGAGCAGGTGGACGAGGTCGTTGACGACGCGGCCGGTGACCTCGGCCGACGGTACCGACGTCAGTTCGATCCGCTCGTACTGCTCCACCTCGGAGGCCGCGGCGCGCAGCACGTCGACCAGCGGGACCGGCCGGGTCCACCGGCGGCCCGGCTCCTCACCGGCGAGGACCAGCAGGTTCTCACCGTTGCGGCGCATACGGGTCGCGAGGTGGTCGAGCTTGAACAGCGAGGACAGCTGGTCCGGGTCGGCCTCGCGGGACTCCAGTTCGGAGATCAGCGACAGCTGGCGCTGGATGAGGCCCTGGCTGCGGCGGGAGAGGTTGGTGAACATCGCGTTGACGTTGCCCCGCAGCAGGGCCTGCTCGGCGGCGAGCCGCACCGCCTCGCTGTGGACCTCGTCGAAGGCGCGGGCCACCTGGCCGATCTCGTCACGGCTGTTGATGCCGATCGACTCGACGGAGGTGTCGACGTCCTGCGGGTCGGCGTCCGACAGCTGCTTGACCAGCTCCGGCAGCCGCTTCTGGGCGACGTCCTGGGCGGTCTGCTGCAGCCGGCGCAGCGAGCGGATCATGGAGCGGGCGACGACGAAGGCGCCGACGACGGCGACACCGAGCACCAGCAGGATGATCGCACCGGAGATCAGCGCGTCCTGCTTGGCCTGGTCCTGCAGCTCCAGCGACTTCTGCCGCAGTTCGTCGAGCAGCGAGCGCTCGATGCGGTTCATCGCGTCGATCTTGGCCTTGGCGGCGTCGTCCCAGTCCAGGTACGACACGCCGGTCAGGTTCGAGATGCCCGTGGGGTCCTGGGCGATCCGCTCGCGCATCGTGTCGTGCGCGGTGATCGTGCTGTTGCCGCCCTCGATCGGCTTGAGCAGCTCGGCGCTGCGGGAGCCGTAGAGGGTGGAGAACTTGGCGAGGTTGACGTCCTCCTGCGCCGCGGCCGACTTCACCGACTGGTAGTCGCCGGGCTCCATGTAGGGCAGGTGGGTCTTGGGGTCCAGGCCCTTGCCCAGGGCGGCGCTGATGACCGCGCGCTGGATCGACTCGTACTCCTTGGCGGACGAGAACGCCGCCAGGGCACGGGTGCTGGTCACCATGTCCGGGTTCTGGGTGGCCTGCGCCATGTCGACCGACAGGCCCAGCAGGGACTGGATGAGGCTGTCGTAGGACGAGACGGTCTGCGCGATCGAGGAGTCCGTGCTGTACGCGCTGCTGCGCATCTGGCTGAGCGCGGTCAGCTGGGTGTCGATCGTGATGAGGCTGGAGCGGATGCCGCTGAAGAGCGAGTCGTTCGACGAGATGTTGTCGCTCGCCTCGCGGTACAGCTTGTACTCGCGGTCGGTGGCCGCCCGCGACGCGGACACCGCGTCGGTCGGGTGGTTGGACGACAGCGGTCCCGCGGAGCTGTCGCGCTCCTCGGCGAGCGCGTCGGCGAGGTCGGTGGCGTGCTCGGCGATGTCGGTCAGCGAGTTCAGCCGCTGCAGCTGGTTGATGTTCTGCAGCGAGTTGTGGATACGCAGACCGCCGAGGCCGGCGGCGGTGACCACCGGCAGAGCCAGCAGCGACACCAGGCGGGTGCTGATCCGCCAGTTGCGCATGGCTATTCGCGAGCCCGGTTTGCCGTCCAGGCCGGTGATCCGGCCTGCCTCGATCCCGCTGGGCGTGCTCGTCCGTCCGGTGGCCGCAGCGGTGCCCGGCGTGGCACCCCCGGAGTCGCCCGCCGCCTGCGCGGGGCCGTTGCCGGTCCCGCCGGGCTGCTGCTCCGGGTCACCCGCCGCGCCGCTGTCCCTCTTGAAACGTCCCTGCACTAGCGTCGCAACCTCTGGACCAGGCGTCCCCCGCGGTGAGGCGATAGGGACGGTGTCGAGTCATGGGGGCCCCGGGCACCCCGGTTTGCGAGGAGTCCGTGCAGGCCCGTCACCGCCGCTCGGTGCTCGTACGCGCCCCCTGCGCGCCGGCTCGATGTGATGCGGCGGTCCGGGGAATTCCAGCACAGTGCCGGATCTCCCAACAAGGCCCGTAGCCGACCTGTTGGATTCCGTGACTGAGCGTTCACGGCGGCACACGGTGCGTTGACATTGGATCTTGGGAAACCCGGACATCGCGGACCTTGGGGTCATGTGTCCATGAGCGGTGCGCGATGTCGCCGACACTCCGCGACCGGGTGTTTCATGGCGGTCGGCGCCGCATGTCCGATTCCGGTACGCCGAGGAAGCGCCCGTAATGCCGGATTTCCCGCTCGCGTCGTGAGCAAAATCACAGGCCGTCAGATGTCTGGCCCGCTCGGTACGGGGAATTGGCGCGGCTAACGTTGTGCTTGACAAGAGTCGTACTTCTGTCAACCGCGGCCCGCGTCGACGGGCCCCGAGCCCGCGAGGTCAAGTCGGCCGTGAAGACCACCCTGATGTCCCGTCGGAAGACCGCCAACCCGCGGCGTACCACTCTTGCCCATCTGAAGGACGCCTCCGAGCTCGGTGTCGTGCCCGTCGAGCGGGCCGCCGAGGCCGAGGCGCCCCGCCCGCTGCCGGCGACCACCGCCAACCCGCGGCGCACGGTGCTCACCGAACTGCCGACGCGCCCCACCGCCTGACCTCCCTTCTCACCTCCCTTTCGCTTTCTCCAGTTCCCTGACCTGCGGCGACGCCCCGACGGGCGCAGGGGTGCCGGGCCACTAAGCTGAGGCCATGCGCATCGCCAGGTTCTCCATCGACGGCAACGTCGCCTTCGGCGCGGTCAAGGGCGACCCGGCCTCCGGCCCGGGAGGGACGGACGGCCTCGTCGTCGACATCATCAAGGGCGTCCCCTTCGCTGACTTCGAGCTCTCGGGGACGAAGGTGCCGCTGGACAAGGTCAGGCTGCTGCCGCCGGTGCTGCCGAGCAAGGTCGTCGCGATCGGCCGCAACTACGCGGCCCACGCAGCCGAGCTCGGCAACGAGGTGCCGGCCGCGCCCTGGGCCTTCTTCAAGCCCTCCACCTCGGTGATCGGCCCCGGCGACAGCATCGTCTACCCCTCGTTCTCCCGCGAGGTCCACCACGAGGCGGAACTCGCGGTCGTCATCGGCCGGCTGTGCCGCGAGGTGCCGCGCGAGCGCGTCAAGGACGTCGTCCTCGGCTACACCTGCGCCAACGACGTCACCGCCCGCGACACCCAGCAGACCGAGAAGCAGTGGGCCCGGGCCAAGGGCTTCGACTCCTCCTGCCCGCTCGGCCCCTGGATCGAGACCGGTATCGGCCTCGACGCCGCCGCGGACCTCGCGATCACCGCGACGGTCAACGGCGAACTGCGGCAGGCCGGCCGCACCGGGCAGATGATCCACCCCATCGAGGACCTCGTCGTCTCGATCACCGAGGCGATGACGCTGCTGCCCGGCGACGTCATCCTCACCGGCACCCCCGCCGGGGTCGGCCCGCTGCACCCCGGCGACGAGGTCGCCGTCACCATCGAAGGCATCGGCACTCTCACCAACAAGGTGATCTCGCGTGGCTAGCGCCCCCACTTCCCCCGACTCCCCGGCAGGCTCCGACGTCCGCGTCCGCTTCTGCCCCTCGCCGACCGGCAACCCGCATGTCGGCCTGGTCCGCACCGCCCTGTTCAACTGGGCCTTCGCCCGCCACCACCAGGGCACCCTGGTGCTGCGCATCGAGGACACCGACGCCGCGCGCGACTCCGAGGAGTCCTACGTCGCGCTGCTGGACTCGCTGCGCTGGCTGGGCCTGGACTGGGACGAGGGCCCCGAGGTCGGCGGCCCGCACGCGCCCTACCGGCAGTCGCAGCGCATGGACGTCTACGCCGACGTCGCCCGGCGGCTGAAGGAGGCCGGCCACGCGTACGACTGCTACTGCTCGGCCGAGGAGCTGGAGGCCCGCCGGGACGCCGCCCGCGCCGCCGGCCGCCCCTCCGGCTATGACGGCCACTGCCGCGACCTCACGCCCGAGCAGACGGCGCGGTACGTCGCCGAGGGCCGCACCCCGATCGTGCGCTTCCGCATGCCGGACAAGACCATCACCTTCACCGACCTGGTGCGCGGCGAGCTGACCTTCGCCCCGGAGAACGTCCCGGACTACGGCATCGTCCGCGCCACCGGGGCGCCGCTCTACACCCTGGTCAACCCGGTCGACGACGCCCTGATGGGCATCACCCACGTACTGCGCGGCGAGGACCTGCTGTCCTCCACCCCGCGGCAGATCGCCCTCTACGAGGCCCTGATCGAGCTGGGCGTGGCCAAGCAGATCCCGGGCTTCGGGCACCTGCCGTACGTCATGGGCGAGGGCAACAAGAAGCTCTCCAAGCGCGACCCGGAGTCCTCGCTCAACCTCTACCGCGAGCGCGGCTTCCTGCCCGACGGGCTGCTGAACTACCTCTCACTGCTGGGCTGGTCCTTCTCCGCCGACAAGGACGTCTTCACGCCCGCCGAGATGGTCGCGAAGTTCGACATCGGCGACGTCAACGCCAACCCGGCGCGCTTCGACCTGAAGAAGGCCGAGGCGATCAACGCCGACCACATCCGGCTGCTGGCGCCCGCCGACTTCGCCGAGGCGTGCCGGCCGTGGCTGCGCGCCCCGCACGCGCCCTGGGCGCCGGAGGACTTCGACGAGTCCGCCTGGCAGGCCATCGCGCCCTACGCGCAGACCCGGCTGACGGTGCTGTCCGACATCACCGCGAACGTCGACTTCCTCTTCCTGCCCGAGCCCGCCGACGACGAGCCGTCGTGGGCCAAGGCGATGAAGGAGGGCGCGGACGCGCTGCTGGCCACCGCCCGCGAGAAGCTGGCCGGCGCCGACTGGTCGAGCCCGGAGGCGCTCAAGGAGGCCGTGCTGGCCGCCGGCGAGGCGCACGGCCTCAAGCTCGGCAAGGCGCAGGCGCCGGTGCGGGTCGCCGTCACCGGGCGCACGGTGGGCCTGCCGCTCTTCGAGTCGCTCCAGGTGCTCGGCCGCGAGCGCTCACTGGCCCGGATCGACCGTGCCCTGGCCAGGCTCGCGGGTTAGATTGCCTCCATGGCGATCCGCGCGGTGCTGTGGGACATCGACGACACACTCTTCGACTACGACGGCGCGGAACGCACCGGAATGCGGCACCACCTGGCACACGAGGGCCTGCCCGACGCCTACGACGGCGTCGAGCAGGCCCTCGACCGCTGGCGGGACCTGACCGTACGGCACTGGCAGCGCCTCGCCGCCGGTGAGACCGACTTCCCCGGCCGGCACTGGGACCGGGTACGGGACTTCCTCGGCCGCCCGCTGTCCGACACCGAGGCCGAGGAGTGGTTCGAGCGCCACCGGCGGCACTACGAGGCCGCCTGGGCGCTCTTCCCGGACGCCGTGCCCGCCCTGGACGGCCTGGCCGCCGGCTACCGGCACGCGGTGCTGTCCAACTCCGCCTTCGAGCACCAGGACCGCAAGCTGCGCGCCCTCGGCGTGCGGGACCGCTTCGAGGTGCTGCTGTGCGCCGCCGAGCTCGGCGTCTCCAAGCCCGAGGCCGCGGCCTTCCACGCCGCCTGCGACGCCCTGGGGCTGCCGCCGCACGAGGTCGCGTACGTCGGCAACGAGCCGGACATCGATGCCCGCGGGGCGACCGAGGCGGGGCTGCTGGGCATCTGGCTGGACCGCCGCGGAACCGGCGACCGCCCCGACCTCACCCGCATCACCGGGCTCGCCGAGCTGGCCCCGATGCTGCGCCCCGATACTCGTTTTGGAGCGGTGTCCCTGATCGGGTAATGTTCTTCCTGCGCCGCCCGAGAGGGCCGAAAGGCCCGGCCGGGAGCGCAAGCCGAACAAGACCCCCAGGGGTTGCGTTCCGGTGGGGTATGGTGTAATTGGCAACACGGCTGATTCTGGTTCAGCTATTCTAGGTTCGAGTCCTGGTACCCCAGCGCGTCTCATGCGAGCCCCCGTTGTGTAGCGGCCTAGCACGCTGCCCTCTCAAGGCAGTAGCGCCGGTTCGAATCCGGTCGGGGGTACTGATCCTTTATTCCGTCCCCTCCGGGTCGCTCCCGGTCGTGATGATGTGAGGATCGCCAGGCCTGCCCCCGTTGTGTAGCGGCCTAGCACGCTGCCCTCTCAAGGCAGTAGCGCCGGTTCGAATCCGGTCGGGGGTACGCATTCGCAGAGCCTGCGAAACCGAGCCCGTCGCGCCAGCCGCGGCGGGCTCCGGTGTTTCCCGGGCCCGTCTCGTAAGCTCGCCCCTGCCCCGTCTCGTACGGACGCTCCGGCCCGCGGCGACGTCGGCGCGGACCGGGGCGTACCCGTGGACGTAAGAGATCAGCCGGAGCGGCGCAGCGCCTCGCTGAGCCGGGCGGCGGCGTCCACCACGGCCTGGGCGTGCATACGGCCCGGGTGCCGGGTCAGCCGCTCGATCGGCCCGGACACCGACACCGCGGCCACCACCCGGTTCGACGGCCCGCGCACCGGCGCCGAGACCGACGCCACGCCCGGCTCGCGCTCACCGATCGACTGCGACCAGCCGCGCCGCCGCACCCCGGACAGCGCCGTGGCCGTGAAACGCGCCCCCTGGAGCCCGCGGTGCAGCCGCTCCGGCTCCTCCCAGGCCATCAGCACCTGCGCCGCGGAGCCGGCCTTCATCGGCAGCGTGGAGCCGACCGGCACGGTGTCCCGCAGTCCGGACAGCCGCTCGGCCGCGGCCACGCAGATGCGCATGTCGCCCTGCCGGCGGTAGAGCTGGGCGCTCTCGCCGGTCACGTCCCGGAGGTGGGTGAGCACCGGTCCGGCCGTCGCGAGCAGCCGGTCCTCGCCCGCGGCGGCGGCCAGCTCGGACAGCCGGGGGCCCAGGATGAAGCGGCCCTGCATGTCGCGGGCCACCATGCGATGGTGTTCGAGCGCGACCGCCAGCCGGTGCGCGGTGGGGCGGGCGAGGCCCGTGGCGCCGACAAGGCCGGCCAGGGTGGCCGGTCCTGACTCCAGTGCGCTCAGCACCAGAGCCGCCTTGTCGAGAACGCCGACGCCGCTAGAGTTGTCCATGCAACGATATTCGCGTCTCACACTGTGAAACGCAAGTTCAATTTTTCCCGGAAGCCGTCAGGCTGGACACACAGCGCACCACAGGGCGCGGAAAACACACCGAGTTGGCCGGGGGCGACGATGCCTCGCGGGCCGGGAGGACAGCGATGGGTAGGACACTCGCGGAAAAAGTCTGGGACGACCATGTCGTCCGCCGCGCCGAAGGCGAGCCCGATCTGCTCTTCATCGATCTCCACCTGCTCCACGAGGTGACCAGCCCGCAGGCGTTCGACGGGCTGCGGATGAACGGCCGGCAGGTGCGCCGCACCGACCTCACCATCGCCACCGAGGACCACAACACCCCCACCCTCGACATCGACAAGCCCATCGCCGACCCGGTCTCGCGCACCCAGCTGGAGACGCTGCGCAAGAACTGCGCGGAGTTCGGCGTGCGGCTGCACCCGCTCGGTGACGTCGAGCAGGGCGTGGTGCACGTCGTCGGCCCGCAGCTGGGCCTGACGCAGCCCGGCACCACCGTGGTGTGCGGCGACAGCCACACCTCCACCCACGGCGCGTTCGGCGCGCTGGCGTTCGGTATCGGCACCTCGCAGGTCGAGCATGTGCTGGCCACCCAGACGCTGCCGCTGGCGCCGTTCAGGACGATGGCGGTCACCGTCGACGGCGAACTGCCCGAGGGCGTCACCGCCAAGGACCTGATCCTCGCCGTGATCGCCCAGATCGGCACCGGCGGCGGCCAGGGCTACGTCATCGAGTACCGCGGCTCGGCCATCGAGAAGCTGTCGATGGAGTCCCGGATGACCGTGTGCAACATGTCGATCGAGGCGGGCGCGCGGGCCGGCATGATCGCCCCCGACCAGACCACCTTCGACTACCTCAAGGGCCGGGTGCACGCCCCCGCCGGCGAGGACTGGGACGCGGCGGTGGCGTACTGGAAGACGCTGCGCACCGACGACGACGCGGTCTTCGACCACGAGGTCCGCATCGACGCCGCCACCCTGTCGCCGTTCGTGACGTGGGGCACCAACCCCGGCCAGGGCGCGCCGCTGAGCGCGTCGGTCCCGGACCCGGCGTCCTTCGCCGACCCCGGCGACCGGCTGTCGGCGCAGAAGGCGCTGGAGTACATGGGCCTGAGCGCCGGGCAGCCGCTGCGCGAGGTCGCGGTGGACACCGTCTTCGTCGGCTCCTGCACCAACGGCCGGATCGAGGACCTGCGGGCCGCGGCCTCGGTCGTCGAGGGCCGCAAGGTGGCCGACGGCGTCCGCATGCTGGTTGTGCCGGGCTCGGTAAGGGTCGCGCTGCAGGCCGTCGAGGAGGGGCTGGACAAGGTCTTCACCGCGGCCGGCGCCGAGTGGCGGCACGCGGGCTGCTCGATGTGCCTGGGCATGAACCCCGACCAACTCGCGCCCGGCGAGCGCAGCGCGTCCACGTCCAACCGCAACTTCGAAGGACGGCAGGGCAAGGGCGGCCGTACCCACCTGGTCTCCCCGCAGGTCGCCGCGGCGACCGCGGTGGTGGGCCGGCTGGCCTCGCCCGCCGACCTGTCCGACGCGCCCGTCCTGACGGAGGTCTGAGCCCCATGGAAGCATTCACCACCCACACCGGCCGGGCCGTGCCGCTGCGCCGCGGCAACGTCGACACCGACCAGATCATCCCGGCGCACTGGCTGAAGAAGGTCACCCGCAACGGCTTCGAGGACGGGCTGTTCGAGGCCTGGCGCAAGGACCCGGAGTTCGTGCTCAACGCCCCCGAGCGGCAGGGCGCGACCGTGCTGGTCGCCGGGCCCGACTTCGGCACCGGCTCCTCGCGCGAGCACGCCGTGTGGGCGCTGCAGAACTACGGCTTCAAGACCGTGCTCTCGTCCCGCTTCGCCGACATCTTCCGCGGCAACTCGCTGAAGAACGGCCTGCTCACGGTGGTGCTGCCGCAGGAGACCATCGAGCAGCTGTGGAAGCTGACCGAGGCCGACCCGGCCGCCGAGATCACCGTCGACCTGGTCGACCGCGAGGTGCGCGCCGAGGGCGTCACCGCGCCGTTCGAGCTGGACGACAACGCCCGCTGGCGGCTGCTGGAAGGGCTCGACGACATCAGCCTGACGCTGGCCAACGAGGCGGACATCGCCGCTTACGAGGCCCGCCGGCCGTCGTTCAAGCCCAGCACCGTCCGGGTCTGACCGCACCCCGGCCCGAACCTCCCGCCGTACGGCGCTTCCCGTACGGCCCAGGCGCCCTCCGCGACATGCGCGGGGGGCGCTTTCGCGTGCCCACGCGCCCCCGGCGCGCTCGGCCGAAGGACCGGTCCGGGAGCCCCGGAGCACCCGGTTGGCCCTGTCATGGCCGACAACTCGCCGCAGATGGCACAATCGACGCATGGAACCCGACGGCCAACTCCAGCTCTACGGGGTTCTCGCCGCGCGTCTGAAGCAGGCGCACACCCGGGTCGCCAATCCCGAAGTCCCTGATGAGACCAGGCGGGAGCTCACCCGCAGGCTGCTCGCCGTGACCGCCGCCGCCAAGCACGACCTGGCCGACGCCGCCCGGCGTCTGGACGTCCTGACCGCCGAGTTGGACGCCCTCCAAATCCCCGATCGCTGATCACGTAACGCCCGATCTTGTTGCGGCACAAGGGTGATTCGCCCGTTTCGTATTTGATTTGCGGTATATATCCGCCTAGCGTGCGAAAAGGCCCGCACTCATTCGCCGGGCAAGTTTCCGAAGGGGAAGACGTGAACAAGGCGCAGCTCGTAGAAGCGATTGCCGACAAGGTAGGCGGCCGGCAGTCCGCCGCGGACGCGGTTGACGCGGTTCTCGACGCGATCGTCCGCGCGGTGGTGGCCGGCGACCGGGTGTCGGTCACCGGCTTTGGCTCGTTCGAGAAGGTCGAACGGCCGGCCCGCTACGCTCGCAACCCCCAGACCGGGGAGCGGGTCCGGGTCAAGAAGACCTCCGTGCCGCGCTTCCGGGCCGGCCAGGGCTTCAAGGACCTGGTCAGCGGGACGAAGAAGCTGCCGCGCACCGGCGAGGTGTCGGTCAAGAAGGCCCCCAAGGGCAGCCTGACCGGCGGCGGCGCGTCCACCACCGCGCGGACCGCCACGAAGAAGGCCGCCGCCAAGAAGGCCACCACCGCCAAGAAGACCGCGGCGAAGAAGACCACGGCCGCCAAGAAGACCGCCTCGAAGTCCACCACGGCGAAGAAGGCGACGCCGAAGAAGGCCGCCGCGAAGAAGACCACCGCCAAGAAGGCCCCGGCCAAGAAGGCGACCGCCAAGAAGACCCCGGGCAAGAAGGCCTCGGCCCGCAAGACCTCGCCCCGGCGCACCGCCGCCAGGTAGGCCGCCGCACCGCACGACCCCGCTCCCACCGCACCACCGCACCGGGCCGGGCACCCCGAGGGTGACCCGGCCCGCGCCATGCCGTGCTGTTCTGTGCTGCTGTGCCGTCCTGCTGTGTCCCGGCTCCTACCGGCTGTCACCGGCTGCTACGCGTGTTACGCGCCCGGGTCCGGATACGTCTGCAGCGTCACGAACACCACCCGGCGCGCGGCGCCCTCGCCCTCGGTGCGGATCCGCACCCGCTGGCCGGCCCGCAGCAGCCGCAGGCCCCCCGCGTCGAAGGCCGCGGCGTCGAACGGCACCGGCGTCCCGTCGTCCAGCAGCACGCTGCCCGCACGGGTGCCCGGGTCAAAGGTGAACGCGGTGGCTTGCATACGCCCACCTTAGGGGGTGGCCTAGGCCGTACACGTCGGCAGCAGCCGCGCGGTGCGCGGGCCCACGCCCAGCGCCCGGGCCTCCTCCAGGTCCGCGCCGGTGTCCACGTCCCGGCGGACCGACTCCACGTCCGGCAGCGTGATCTCCCGCGCCCCCGACGCCAGGTGCCGGGCCCGGGAGGCACCGCCGAAGCCGGGGGAGAGCGGCACACCCGGCGACGCGGTGAGCAACGTTGTCCCCACGCCGGCCGCATCGGCCAGGAAAGCCCGCCCCGGCAGCCGCGCGGCCTCAAGCAGCACCGCGGTGAGCTCCGCGGGCCGCAAGGCCGGCAGATCGCCGTTCAGCGCCCCGACCGCCGCCCCCGCCGACCGCAGCCGTACCCGCTCCGCCCCGTACCGCAGCGCCGCGTTCAGCCCCGCCGCCGGTACGTCGGCCACCACCAGCGCGCCCAGCGCCGCCACTTCCGCGCCCGCCACCGGGTCGTCGGTCACCACCGTGACATCCGCCACGCCCGCGCATTCCAGCGCCCCGGCCACCGTGTCGAGCACGAAAGCCAGCGCCAGCGCCGGGCGCACCGCACCGGCCGCCCGCGCCAACCGGCTCTTGGCCACCGCGAGCGGCTTGAGCGGCACGACCAGCGACCACCTACGCGTCACATCCACCGGACCATTGTCACCGAGTGGCAGAGGTGCCCCCCTGCGGCCGGAGACCTGGCGTTAGTCTCTGGTAGCCGCGATGCTGAGCGGCAGCGCCAACGCAACGAAGAGGAGTCCGGGTGTCTGGCCGCAGAATCGGTTTCTGGTACCGCCTGGCGGCAGTCCTCGTGAAACCGCCGCTCATTGTGCTGTTCAAGCGGGATTGGCGCGGAATGGAGCACATTCCGGCCGAGGGCGGATTCATCACCGCGGTGAACCACAACTCGTACCTCGACCCGCTGTCGTACGCGCATTACCAGTACAACACCGGCCGGGTACCGCGCTTCCTGGCCAAAGCCGCGCTGTTCAAGCCGGCCGTCGTCGGCACGATGCTGCGCGGCACCGGCCAGATCCCGGTCTTCCGGGACACCACCGACGCCGCCAACGCCTTCCGCGCCGCCGTCGCCGCCATCCACGCCGGCGAATGCGTCGCCTTCTACCCCGAGGGCACCCTCACCCGCGACCCCGACCTGTGGCCGATGGTCTCCAAGACCGGTATCGCCCGCGTCGCGCTGCTCACCAAGGCTCCCGTCATCCCGGTCGCCCAGTGGGGCGCCAACGAGGCCGTGCCGCCGTACGCCAAGACCAAGCGGGTACGCCTCTTCCCGCGCAAGACGCTGCGGGTGCTCGCCGGACCGCCGGTGGACCTGAGCGCCTACTACGGCCAGGAGCCCACCGCCGAGCTGCTGCGCGAGGTCACCGAGACCGTCATGCGCGCGGTCACCGCACTCCTCGCCGAACTGCGCGGCGAGCCCGCCCCCGACGGGCTGTACGACCCGCGCGCGGCACGGGAGGCCAAGTGACGGCGCGCTGCGCGGTCTACGGCACGGGCTCGTGGGGCACCGCCTTCGCGATGGTGCTGGCCGACGCCGGCTGCCAGGTGTCGCTGTGGGGCCGCAGGCCCGAGGTCGTCGACGCCATCAACACCGGCCGCCGCAACCCCGACTACCACCCCGCGCTCGAACTGCCCGCCGCCGTCACCGCGACCGCCGACCCGGCCGAGGCCGCCCACGACGCGGAACTGGTCTTCCTCACCGTGCCCTCGCAGACGCTGCGCGGCAACCTCGCCGCGTGGGCGCCGCTGCTGCGCCCCGACGCGGTGCTGGTCAGCCTCATGAAAGGCGTCGAACTCGGCACCGCCAAGCGGATGACCGAGGTCATCGAGGAGGTCGCCAAGGCCGGGCCCGAACGCGTCGCGGTGCTCTCCGGCCCCAACCTCGCCCCGGAGATCGCCGAACGGCAGCCCGCCGCCTCCGTCGTGGCCTGCCGGGACGACGCCGTGGCCCGCCGTATCCAGGCCGCCTGCCACACCGCCTACTTCCGGCCGTACACCAACACCGACGTCGTCGGCTGCGAACTGGGCGGCGCCGTCAAGAACGTCATCGGCCTGGCCGTGGGCATCGCCGACGGCATGGGCCTGGGCGACAACACCAAGGCGTCGCTGATCACCCGCGGCCTCGCCGAGACCACCCGGCTGGGCCTTGCCATGGGCGCCGACGCGTACACCTTCGCCGGCCTGGCCGGCATGGGCGACCTAGTCGCCACCTGCTCCTCGCCGCTGTCGCGCAACCACACCTTCGGCACCAACCTCGGCCGCGGCATGAGCCTGGCCGAGACCATCGCGGTCACCCGGCAGACCGCCGAGGGCGTCAAATCCTGTGAGTCGGTGGCGGAACTCGCCCGCCGCCACGGCGTGGACATGCCGATCACCGAGACCGTGGTCGATATCGTTCACAACGGAAAACCGCCGGTCGTGGCCGTGCGGGAATTGATGTCACGGTCCGCGAAGCCCGAAAGGTAAGGTCGACGCGACATGACCCACCTGCCTTCACCCCCCAGCCCGGGAGGCGCCGAACCCGGCCGCCCCTCCCCGTCGGGGTACACCCGCAAACCGCGCGTCGCCGTCGTCTTCGGCGGACGCAGCTCGGAACACGGCGTCTCGGTGGTGACCGCGGCCAGCCTGCTGCGCGCCATCGACCGCGACAAGTACGACGTCCTGCCCATCGGCATCACCGCCGAGGGCCGCTGGGCGCTGACCGCCGACGAACCCGAGCGGATGGGCATCGCCGACCGGAAGATGCCCACCGTCGAGCAGGTCGCCGACCACGAGGGCGCCGTCGTGCTGCCGGTGGACCCCGGCAACCGCGAGGTCGTCTACACCGAGGCCGGCGCGGTCCCCAAGGCGCTCGGCGAGGTCGATGTCGTCTTCCCGCTGCTGCACGGCCCCTACGGCGAGGACGGCACCCTCCAGGGCCTGCTGGAGCTGTCCGGCGTGCCGTATGTCGGCGCCGGCGTGCTGGCGTCGGCCATCGGCATGGACAAGGAGTACATGAAGCGGGTCTTCACCTCCTTCGGCCTCGCCGTCGGCCCCTACACGGTGATCCGCCCGCGCGACTGGGACCGCGACCGGGGCGCGGCGCGCGACCGCGTCCTGGCCTTCGCCGCGACCCACGGCTGGCCGCTGTTCGTCAAGCCCGCCCGCGGCGGCTCCTCCTTCGGCATCAGCAAGGTCGAAGGGCCCGAAGGGCTGGACGCCGCGATCGCCGAGGCCCGCCGGCACGACCCGAAGGTCGTCGTGGAGGCGCTGCTGCGCGGCCGGGAGATCGAGTGCGGGGTGCTGGAGTTCGAGGACGGGCCGCGCGCCTCGCTGCCCGCCGAGATCCCGCCGGTCACCGCGCACGCCTTCTACGACTTCGAGGCGAAGTACATCGACTCCGCCGAGGGCATCGTGCCGGCCCCGCTCACCCCCGAGCAGACCGCCGAGGTCCAGCGGCTCGCCGTCGCCGCTTTCGAGGCCGCCTCCTGCGAGGGCCTGGTGCGGGCGGACTTCTTCCTGCTCGACAGCGGCGAGTTCGTCATCAACGAGATCAACACCATGCCGGGCTTCACGCCCATCTCGATGTACCCGCGCATGTGGCAGGAGAGCGGCGTCGGCTACCCCGAACTCGTCGACCGGCTCATCCAGGCCGCGCTGCGCCGCTCCACCGGGCTGCGCTGAAACGTCCCTGCTGTGCCCGTCCCGACCCGGTACGCGCCCCCGCGGCCGTACCGGGTCCGGCCGTTGCGCCACGGCGCCGGCCTACAGGTCGGGGATCGTGCGCTTCACCGGCCCGGCGAGGTCGGACAGCGCGGTGAGACCCGCGGCGTACTGCTTGGGCAGCGTCACCTCGACGTACACCGAGCGCAGCGTCGTGGTCAGCAGCAGCCCGCCGCCGGGGCCCTCCTCGACCGACCAGCTGACCCCGTCGACGCCGATGCCGTCCGCGTCGTCGTCGTTGTCGATCTCCGGACGCGGCACCCCGCAGCGCAGCTTGATCGACGGACTTCCCCACCCGGCCGTCAGGTCGGAGGCCGGCTTGAGATCATGCCGGGGGAGGCCGTCGACCTCCTGCGGCAGCGCGTCGTGCAGCGCCCGGCAGTACCCGGCGGCGACCGGGTCAGGAACCGGTACGGCCACGGTGTCGTCATCACCGCTGCCGGACACGGCGAAACCGTAGGCCGCCGCCGCTGCAAGGCACGCGACGGCGGACACGTTGATCAGGACGATCCGGTGAAACCATGCCACCGGCCGAGCATATCGGGGGCTAGATATGGACCACCGGGCAGGTGAGCGTACGGGTGATGCCGTCCACCTGCTGGACCTTGGCCACCACCATCCGGCCGAGCTCGTCGACCGTGTCCGCCTGGGCCCTGACGATCACGTCGTACGGGCCGGTGACATCCTCTGCCTGGATGACGCCGTCGAGTTTGGAGATCACCTCCGCTACTGCCGAGGCCTTGCCGACCTCGGTCTGGATCAGGATGTAAGCCTGTACCACGGAACCTCCAGGGCGGCTACGAGGATCATGTGGGAAGGGGGACGCCACGTTATCGCGTCGTCGCGACCAGCGGGGAGACCCGCGCGGTACCTGCCCCCCGTATTGACGCCGAAACACGCAAGCGAGCCGGCTGGACGCCGCGACCAGAGGGGACGGAAGACATGAAGGGGACCGTGGGCGAACTGGGGGAGTTCGGGCTCATCAGAGAACTCACCTCACGCCTCACCTCCACCCCGGCCGTGAAGATCGGGCCCGGCGACGACGCGGCCGTGGTGGCCGCGCCCGACCGGCGGGTGGTCGCCACCACCGACATCCTCATCGAGGGCCGGCACTTCCGCCGCGACTGGTCCACCGCCTACGACGTCGGCCGCAAGGCCGCGGCGCAGAACCTCGCGGACATCGCCGCCATGGGCGCCGTCCCCACCGCCGTGCTGCTGGGCCTGGTCGTCCCCGTCGAACTGCCCGCCACCTGGCCGGTCGAGCTCATGGACGGCATCCGCGACGAGTGCCAGGTCGCCGGCGCCGCCGTCGTCGGCGGGGACGTCGTCCGCGGCGACACCATCACCGTCGCCGTCACCGCGCTGGGCGACCTGCGCAACCGCGCCGCCGTCACCCGATCGGGGGCACGTGCGGGCGATGTCGTCGCCGTCACCGGCTGGCTCGGCTGGTCCGCGGCGGGCCTGGCCGTGCTCTCCCGCGGCTTCCGCTCCCCGCGCGCCTTCGTCGAGGCCCACCGCCGCCCCGAGCCGCCCTACCACGCGGGACCCGCCGCCGCGGAACTCGGCGCCACCGCCATGACCGACGTCAGCGACGGCCTGGTCGCCGACCTCGGCCACATCGCCGCCGCCAGCGGCACGGACATCGACCTGCGCTCGGCGGCCATAGACATCCCCGCCCAGATGACCGACATCGGCCAGGCCGTCGGCGTCGACCCGCTGCACTGGGTGCTCACCGGCGGCGAGGACCACGCCATCGTCGCCACCTTCCCGCCGGACGTGAAGCTGCCCGCGCGCTGGCGCGTCATCGGCTCGGTCGGCTCCCCGGCCGGCCGCGTCCCGCAGGTCACCGTCGACGGGGCGCCCTGGGAGAAGGCGGGCGGCTGGGACCACTTCGGCGCCGACACATGAGCCGGGCCCCGGCCCGTACCCCCGCCCGGGTGCTCACCGTCGCCGGGTCCGACTCCGGCGGCGGGGCCGGCATCCAGGCCGACCTCAAGACGGCGCTCGCGCTCGGCGCGCACGGCATGAGCGTCGTCACCGCCGTCACCGCGCAGGACTCGCACGGCGTCCACGGCACCTGGGAACTTCCCCCGGAAGCGGTACGCGCGCAATTCCGCGCCGTCGCCGGCGACATCGGCGTCCAGGCCGTCAAGACCGGCATGCTCGGCTCCGCGCGCACCGCCGCGACCGTCGCCGACCTGCTCACCGGCCTCGCCGCCCCGCTCGTCGTCGACCCGGTCGGCGCCTCCAAGCGCGGCGACACCCTGCTGCACGAGGACGCCACCGAGGTCGTACGCAGCCGGCTGCTGCCGCTCGCGACCGTCGTCACCCCCAACCTCGACGAGGTCACCCGGCTCACCGGCGTCGTCGTCACCGACGAGGCCGGCATGCGGACCGCCGCCGACGCCGTCCTGGCGCTCGGCCCCCGCTGGGTGCTCGTCAAGGGCGGCCACCTCCCCGCCGCCCGGCCCGGCACCGACTGCCCCGACCTGCTCACCGACGGCCGCACCGAGCACTGGCTGCGCGCCCCGCGCCACCCCAACCCGCACACCCACGGCACCGGCTGCACCCTCGCCACCGCCCTGGCCACCCACCTCGCCCTCGGCCGCCCCGTCCCCGAGGCAGCCGCCGCGGCGAAGACCTACGTCACCGGCGCGATCGCCGCGGGCTTCCCCCTCGGCACCGGCACCGGCCCGGTCGACCACGCCTGGCGCTCCCGCGCCTGAGGGCACGCAAAAAGCCGGCTCACCACAGGTGAGCCGGCTTGCGCAGTGCCGGGGCCGCTCGCTAGCGAGAGACCTTGCCGGCCTTGATGCACGAGGTGCAGACGTTGAGCCGCTTCGGCGTCTTCCCCACAACCGCGCGCACCCGCTGGATGTTGGGGTTCCAACGGCGCGGGGTACGGCGGTGCGAGTGGGAAATGCTGTTGCCGAAGCCCGGCCCCTTGCCGCAGACGTCGCAGTTGGCAGCCACGGGACACTCCAAAGACTTCAGATGCATTTACGAGGAAATGCCCGGGAGCCCCCCAGGCAACCGAAGCAGCATACAACGCCGCCCCGACACCCACGAAATTACCACGCCCCGAGCCTTGCCCCTTCCGCCGGAGCGCCAGCCCCAGGGGCGCGTGGGGGTACCCCCACGCGAAGCGCTGGGGGAGGACGGAGCGACAAGCCACAGCGGACGGAAGGTCCCGCGACGACAGTACGAGGCGTTCCGCCGGGGAGGGGCGCGGGGAACTGCGCGCCCAGCTGAAGCGGACGGAAGTTCCCGCGACAGCAGTACGGGGCAGCCCGGAGGGCTGAAGCGGACGGAAGGTCCCGCGACGACAGTACGAGGCGTTCCGCCGGGGAGGGGCGCGGGGAACTGCGCGCCCAGCCGAAACAGACAGAAGTTCCCGCGACAGCAGTACGGGGCAGCCCGGAGGGCTGAAGCGGACGGAAGGTCCCGCGACGACGGCCCCCCCACGCACGTGGGGCCCCACCCCCCACCTCGCGGGCGACTACGCTCAGAAACGCCCACCCACCCCCGCCAGGAGGATTCCGTGCCGCCCTCGCTCGACGCACCCACGGTGCGCACCTGGTGCCGGCTCGCCCTCGCCGCCCTGGGCCGTGCCCGCGAGGACATCGACGCGATCAACGTCTACCCCGTCGCCGACGGCGACACCGGCACGAACCTCTACCTCACCATGGAGTCCGCCGCCCAGGCGGTGGAAGCCCTCTACGGGGACCCGGCGGCCCCGGCCGCCCCCGCCCCCACCCTCACCGAAGCCTTCCGCGCCATGGCGCACGGCGCCCTCATCGGCGCCCGCGGCAACTCCGGCACGATCCTGGCCCAGCTGCTGCGCGGCATGAACGATTCCCTCCGCCGAAGCGCAAGCAGCGCCGACCCCCCCGCGGCAGCGGACATGTGCCGCGCCCTGCGCACCGCCGCGGACTCCGCGTACGAGGCCGTCGCCCGCCCCACCGAGGGCACGATGCTCACCGTCGCCGCGGCAGCGGCCTCCGCGGCCGAAGCAGCCGCGCAGGCGGCTCCGCCCCGCCCGGAGGCCGACCGCCTCGCCGCCGTCGTGCGCGCCGCCCACGACGGCGCCCGTACCGCCCTCACGGCGACGCCCGACCAGCTCGGCGTGCTGCGGGCCGCCGGGGTCGTGGACGCCGGCGGCCTCGGCCTGGTCGCGGTGCTCGCCGCCCTCGTCGCGGCCGTCACCGGCGAGGCCCCGCACCACGGCGACCTCCCGCCCCGTACCGCCCGCCCCACCGCGGCCCCCGACCCGGCGGGCGGCACCCCGCCGGGCCCCACCGCGCCCCCGGCGGCGCCCACCGCCACCCTGACCCGCCCGGCGCCCGCCCACGCCCCCGCGGGCGGCGAGCCCGGCACCGTCCCCCGCCAGCACCCCCACGACCCGGCGGCCGGCGGCCCCGGCGAGCGCGCCGAAGTCCTCGCGCCCGGCGCGGCCCCGCACGGCTGCCCGGACGCCGGCGCAGCCGACGGCGGCCCCGCCTTCGAGGTGCTCTACCTGCTCGACGCCCCCGCCGACGCCGTCACCGCCCTGCGCACCCGGCTGGACGGGCTCGGCGACTCCCTGGTCGTCGTCGGCGGCGACGGCCTGTGGAACGTCCATGTGCACGTCGACGACGTCGGCGCCGCCATCGAGGCGGGCATCGAGGCGGGCCGCCCGCACCGCATCCGGGTCACCCACTTCGGCGCCCAGGCCGGCGCCGGGCCCGCCGGCCGGACCGGCCGCCCCGACGGCGCCGGCCCCGCCACCGGCCGGCAGGGCCGGGCGGTCGTCGCGCTCGTCCGCGGCGACGGCATGGCGGCGCTGTGCGAGCAGGCCGGCGCCACGGTCGTCGCCGTCCGCGCGGGCGAGCCGCCCGCGAGCGCCGAGATCGCCGCGGCGGTCCGCCGTACCGGCGCCCGCGAGGTCGTCGTGCTGCCCAACGACAGCGACCTGCGCCCGGCCGCCGGCGCCGCCGCCGAGCAGGCCCGCGCCGAGGGCGTCCGCGTCTCCCTCATCCCGACCCGCTCCGTCGTCCAGGGCATCGCCGCGCTCGCCGTGCACGAGCCGCGGCGCAGCTTCGACGAGGACGTCGTCGCCATGACCTCCGCCGCCGGCGCCACCCGCTACGCCGAACTCGCCGTCGCCGAGCACGAGTCGTGGACGATGGCCGGCGTCTGCCAGGCCGGGGACGTCCTCGGCCTCATCGACGGCGACGTCGCCCTGATCGGCTCCGACGTCGCCGGCGCCGCCGTCGAGGTGCTGGACCGGATGCTCGCCGCCGGCGGCGAGATGGTCACCCTGGTGCTCGGCGCGACCGCCCCGCCGGGCCTGGCCGACCTGCTGGAGGCGCATGTGCGCGACACCCACCTCGCGGTGGACACCGTCATCTACGAGGGCGGCCAGGCGACCTGCCCGCTGCTCATCGGCGTGGAGTAGCCCCGCGGGCGGTGGGGGAGCGGCGCACCCCGGTTGTCGGCGGTGTGCGCCAAGATGGGAGCGATGACTGGCAACCCGTTGGACGAACCGCTCCGCAAGCTCGTCGGCGACCGCACCGCCAAAGTGCTCGGCGAGCATCTCGACCTGCACACCACCGGCGACCTGCTGCACCACTACCCGCGCCGGTACGCCGAGCGCGGCGAGCTGACCCGGCTGGCCGACCTGCCCGTCGACGAGTACGTGACGGTGGTCGCGCAGATCGCCAAGGCGGACAAGCGGACGTACGGCGGCGGCTCCGGCGTACGTCTTGAGGTCGTCGTCACCGACGGCAGCGGCTCGCTCACCCTGGTCTTTTTCAGCAAGGCCGCCCACGCGCACGCCCACCGCCTCATCCCGGGCCGGCGCGGCATGTTCTCCGGCAAGGTCTCGGTCTTCAACCGCACCCGCCAGCTCGCCCACCCCGACTACCAGCTGCTGGACGCCGACGACGGCGAGCAGGCCAAGGAGGCCGTCGACGCCTTCGCGGGCCGGCTCATCCCGCTCTACCCGGCGTGCAAGCAGATCACCTCCTGGAAGATCGCCCAGGCCGTCGAGACCGCGCTCAACTCGCTGGCCGCGACCGGCTGGGCCGGCGTCGGCGAACCGCTGCCCGAGCAGCTGCGCACCGCCCGGGGCCTGGCCCCGCTCCCGGAGGCGCTGGAGAAGGTGCACCGGCCGCGGACGAAGGCCGACATCGGCGCCGCCCGCGACCGGCTGCGCTGGGACGAGGCGTTCGTGCTCCAGGTCGCGCTGGCCCGCCGCCGGGCCGCGGAGTCCGCGCTGCCCGCCGTGCCGCGCCGCCCCACCGACGACGGGCTGCTCACCGCCTTCGACGCCCGGCTGCCCTTCACGCTCACCCGGGGCCAGGAAGCGGTCTCCGCGGAGATCTTCGCCGACCTGGCCACCGACCACCCCATGCACCGCCTCCTCCAGGGCGAGGTCGGCTCGGGCAAGACGCTGGTCGCGCTGCGCGCCATGCTCGGCGTGGTCGACGCCGGCGGGCAGGCCGCGATGCTCGCCCCCACCGAGGTGCTGGCCCAGCAGCACCACCGCTCCATCACCGAGATGCTGGGCGATCTCGCGGAGTCGGCGAGCATGCTCGGCGGCTCCGACGTCGGCACCAAGGTCGTGCTGCTGACCGGCTCCATGGGCACCGCCGCCCGCCGCCAGGCGCTGCTGGACCTGGTGACGGGCGAGGCCGGCATCGTCGTCGGCACGCACGCGCTGATCGAGGACAAGGTCAAATTCCACGACCTGGGCCTGGTCGTGGTCGACGAGCAGCACCGCTTCGGCGTGGAGCAGCGCGACGCGCTGCGCGCCAAGGCCCCCAAGCCGCCGCACCTGCTGGTGATGACCGCCACCCCGATCCCGCGCACCGTCGCCATGACCGTCTTCGGCGACCTCAACACCTCCGTGCTGGACCAGCTGCCCGCCGGCCGCTCGCCGATCGCCACCCATGTCGTGCCCGCCGCCGAGAAGCCGCACTTCCTCAGCCGCGCGTGGGAGCGGGTGCGCGAGGAGGCCGAGGGCGGCCACCAGGCGTACGTGGTCTGCCCGCGCATCGGCGACGACGAGGACGGCAAGGACGGGAAGGACGGCAAGACCGGCGCGAAGGGCGGCGCCAGGAATGTTGCGAAGAGCGGCGCCAAGGAGGCGGCGCCGGCCGACGACGCCGAGCGCCGCCCGCCGCTCGCGGTCGTGGACGTCGCCGAGCAGCTCGCCGCCGGGCCGCTGCACGGCCTGCGCGTGGAGGTGCTGCACGGCAGGATGGCGCCCGACGCCAAGGACGACGTCATGCGCCGCTTCGCCGCCGGCGAGGTGGACGTCCTGGTCGCCACCACCGTCATCGAGGTCGGCGTCAACGTGCCCAACGCCACCGCCATGGTCATCATGGACGCCGACCGCTTCGGCGTCTCGCAGCTGCACCAGCTGCGCGGCCGGGTCGGCCGCGGCTCCGCCCCCGGCCTGTGCCTGCTGGTGTCCGAGGCGCCCGAGGCGAGCCCCGCGCGCGGCCGGCTGGACGCGGTCGCCGGCACCCTGGACGGCTTCGAGCTCTCCGAGATCGACCTCCAGCAGCGCCGCGAGGGCGACGTCCTCGGCCAGGCCCAGTCCGGCAGCCGCTCCAGCCTGCGGATGCTCACCGTCATCGGCGACCGCGACATCATCGAGCAGGCCCGCGAGGAGGCCGTCGCCGTGGTCACCGCCGACCCGGAGCTCACCGCCCACCCGGACCTGCGCAGCGCCCTGGACAGCCTGCTGGACGCCGACCGCGAGCGCTACCTGGACAAGGGCTGACGGGGGACGGCGAGGGATGACGGGGGCAGACCGGGCATGACGGGGCATGACGGGGAAGGCGGACCGGGAAGGCCGGCCGGGAAGGCGGGAGGGCAGCGGCTAAGGTGCGGAAGGTGAGCAGCACATGACCCGCGTGATCGCCGGCGCGGCCGGCGGCCGGCGGCTGGCCGTACCGCCCGGCACCGGCACCCGCCCGACCTCGGACCGCGCCAAGGAGGGCTTGTTCTCGACCCTGGAGTCGCTGCGCGGCACCCTGTCCGGCGCCCGCGTCCTGGACCTGTACGGCGGCTCGGGCGCGGTCGGCCTCGAAGCGCTCTCCCGCGGCGCCGAGCACGTCCTGCTCGCCGAGTCCGACCCGCGCGCCCTGCGCGCCATCCGCGACAACGCCCGTACCGTCGCCCTGCCGGGCGTCGAGGTGCGCGCCGGGCGGGCCGAGAAGGTGGCCGCGCAGCCCCCGCCGGAGCGGCCGTACGACGTGGTCTTCCTCGACCCGCCCTACGACGTCCCGGACGGCGAGGTGCGGGAGATCCTGCTCACACTCGCGGCCGGCGGCTGGCTCGCCGGCGGCACACTCGTCACCGTGGAACGCAGGACCCGCGGCGGCGCTTTCGGCTGGCCGGCCGGCTTCGAGGAGCTGCGGTCCCGGCGCTACGGCGAGGCGACTCTTTGGTACGGTCGCGCCGCCGAAGTTACCGCCGGGTCATGAGCCCGCGGAACGGCCGCGCGCCCACCCGCGGGCCCGCCGGCCGATCCCAGGTAACGCCCCGTCCGCAGAGCGAGGAGCCACCAATGCGCCGCGCAGTCTGTCCAGGGTCCTTCGACCCCGTCACCAACGGACACCTCGACATCATCGCCCGCGCGTCCCGGCTGTATGACGTCGTGCACGTCGCCGTCATGATCAACAAGTCCAAGCAGGGCCTGTTCGCCGTCGAGGAGCGCATCGCCCTCATCGAGCAGGTCACCGCCGACCTGGACAACGTCCAGGTGGAGGCCTTCCACGGGCTGCTGGTCGACTTCTGCAAGCAGCGCGACATCCCCGCCATCGTCAAGGGGCTGCGGGCCGTCAGCGACTTCGACTACGAGCTGCAGATGGCCCAGATGAACATCGGGCTGTCCGGCGTGGAAACGCTGTTCGTCCCCACCAACCCCGCCTACAGCTTCCTGTCCTCCTCGCTCGTGAAGGAAGTCGCCCAGTGGGGCGGGGACATCTCGCACCTGGTTCCCGTCCCCGTCCTGGAGGCGCTGAACTCCAAGCTGCGGCAGCGCTAGAGTCTGAGCCGTGGACGTCCAGAAGAAGCTCGATGAGATCGCGGCCACCGTGGCGAACGCCCGGTCGATGCCGATGTCGGCCTCCTGCGTGGTGAACCGGGCCGAGCTGCTGGCCCTGCTCCAGGAGGTGTCCGCCGCCCTGCCCGACTCGCTGGCCCAGGCCCAGGACCTGCTGGGCGACCGCGAGCAGATGGTCGAGCAGGCCAGGGGCGAGGCGCAGCGCATCATCGAGCAGGCGCACGCCGAGCGCGGCTCGCTGATCTCCGAGACCGGCGTGGTGCGGCAGTCCAAGGACGAGGCCGAGCGCATCCTGGCCGAGGCCCGCCGCGAGGCCGACGAGATCCGCGCCGAGGCCGACGACTACGTCGACAGCAAGCTCGCCAACTTCGAGGTCGTCCTCACCAAGACCATCGGCTCGGTCGACCGGGGCCGGGAGAAGCTGCTCGGCCGCAGCCCCGACTACGACCAGGGCTACGACGGGCAGGGCTACGCCGAGGACGACCCGGAGGCCCCCGAGCGCAGCTCCGACCCCGAGACGCTGCGCCGCCGCGCCGACGAGTACGTGGACGCCAAGCTCGGCGCCTTCGAGGCGGTCCTCACCAAGACCCTGGAGGCGGTCGGCCGCGGCCGGCTCAAGCTCACCGGCCACAACCCCATCGACGACCTGGCCGCGCAGATCGCCGCCGCCGACCGCGAGGGCGAGGGCGCCGACTCCCACCACCGGCAGTCCGACGCCGACTACCTCGCGGGCCTGGCCGCCCCGGTCGCCGCCGAGCAGGCCGACCTCTCGCAGTACGGCTACCAGCCGCAGCAGCCCCCGGCGCCGCCCGCCGACCCGCAGGAGACCGGCTACGGCTACGGCCAGGAGCAGCCCTACCAGCAGGGCTACGCCGCCGCCGAGCACGGCGGCGACGGCTACCCGCAGGAGGACGGCTACCCGCAGGAGTACGCCCCGCAGCCCGGCTACGCCGACCCGTACGCCCCCCAGCAGGCGTACGGGCACGAGCAGCAGGGCTATGCGCCCGAGCCCGACGGCTACGACTACGGGCAGCAGCAGCCCGGGTACGACCCGCAGCAGTACCCGCCGCAGATCCCGTACCAGCAGCAGGGCCAGGGCTACCCGCAGCACCAGCCCCAGCAGCCGCAGCACCAGCCGCAGCCCGCGGCGCTGGACGAGACCAGCTTCTTCGACACCGGCATGATCGACCTCGACCGGCTGCGGGAGCTGGAGCAGGGCCGCTGACGTGGTGCGCGGCCCGCGGGCGGCGGCGGCCGGCGCGGGCGCGCGTTTGGGCGGGGGCGGCGCGTCCAGTATCCTGTCAGTTCCAGCCGTGTGAATCGCCGGCGCTTCTGCCTGCCCACTCGCCATGAGCGACCGGGCGGGCGTGACCGAGGAAAGCAGGAGCCCTGAACACCCGCCTAGACCACCGCAACCCCCTCGTGTTCGACACGCACGAGCTGGGGAGGCGTCCTGGCGCGATGAAGAAGGTCACCCGCACGGTGCCGGCGCCCAAGGACCTCGGCATCGCCGACGTCATCGGCGTCCCCGAGGGCTCCGACGTCGTGCTGGACCTCCGCCTGGAGTCGGTCATGGAAGGCGTGCTGGTCACCGGCACCGCCGAGGCGACCGTCACGGGGGAGTGCGTAAGGTGTCTGGAGCCGCTCGGGCAGGAGCTCGAAGCGGACTTCCAGGAGATGTTCTCCTACCCCGACGCCGACACCAGGACCGCCCGCAGGGGCGAAGCCGGTGACGACGCCGAGGACGGGGACGACGAGGACACGCCGGTCTTGGAGGACGATCTCTTCGACCTCGAACCGGTGCTGCGCGACGCGGTGGTGCTCGCACTGCCGATGCAGCCGGTGTGCCGGGACGACTGCCCGGGCCTGTGCCCCACATGCGGGGAGCGGCTCGCGGACGACCCGGACCACCACCACGAGGTCACCGACATCCGGTGGGCGGCCTTGCAGGATCTGGCGGTCGACCCCGCCGATCCGACGACCCAGCAAAACGGTGCCGGCGACGGCCCCGATGACGACCAGGAGAAGTAGCCGTGGCTGTTCCGAAGCGGAAGATGTCGCGCAGCAACACGCGTCACCGCCGTTCGCAGTGGAAGGCTGCGCCCGTGAGCCTGGTGGCGTGCGAGCGCTGCCACGAGCCGAAGCTGCAGCACATCGCGTGCCCCAACTGCGGCACCTACAACCGCCGTCAGGTTCTCGACGTCTGATCGGCAGGTGACAGGCTTTATGTCAGACGCCTCAGCGCCCAAGCAGGCCGCGACGGACGCCACGACGCAGACAGCCTCGTCCCACACGCTTCTGGAAGGGCGGCTCGGGTACCACCTCGAGCCCGCCCTTCTGGTACGTGCGCTCACCCACCGCTCGTACGCGTACGAGAACGGCGGGCTGCCCACCAACGAGCGGCTGGAGTTCCTGGGGGACTCCGTGCTCGGCCTGGTGGTCACGGACACCCTCTACCGCACCCACCCCGACCTGCCCGAAGGCCAGCTGGCCAAGCTGCGGGCCGCGGTGGTCAACTCGCGGGCGCTGGCCGGCGTCAGCCGCGGGCTGGACCTCGGCGCGTTCATCCGCCTGGGCCGCGGCGAAGAGGGCACCGGCGGGCGGGACAAGGCGTCGATCCTCGCGGACACCCTCGAAGCGGTCATCGGCGCCGTCTACCTCGACTGCGGCCTCGACGCGGCCTCGGAGCTGGTCCACCGGCTCTTCGACCCGCTCATCGAGGAGTCCTCGAACCTCGGTGCCGGCCTGGACTGGAAGACCAGCCTCCAGGAACTCACCGCGAGCGAGAGCCTCGGCGTGCCCGAGTACGTCGTCTCGGAGGCCGGTCCCGACCACGAGAAGACCTTCACGGCTGCCGCCCGCGTCGGTGGTGTCGAGTACGGCACCGGCACCGGCCGCAGCAAGAAGGAAGCCGAGCAGCAGGCGGCCGAGGCCGCATGGCGCTCCATCCGCAAGGCCTCCGCCCCCGCTTCGGTTTCCTCCGCCTCCTCGACCTCTTCTTCCTCTTCTTCCTCTTCCTCCACGACCACCGCTGCCGCCGGCTGACCCCCTCGGCACCGCACCGAAGGACGTCATGCCGGAGCTGCCCGAAGTCGAGGTGGTGCGCCGCGGGTTGGCCCGATGGGCCGCCGGGCGCACCGTGGAGACGGTGGAGGTTCTGCATCCGCGAGCGGTCCGGCGGCACGCCGCCGGACCCGAGGACTTCGCCGCGAGCCTGCGCGGCCGGGAACTGGGCGAGCCCCACCGCAGGGGCAAGTACCTGTGGCTCCCGGTCGCGCCGGACGCGGCCCTGGTCGGGCACCTCGGGATGAGCGGGCAGTTCCTCGTCCGGCCGGCCACCGCCCCGTACGAGACGCATCTGCGGATCCGCTTCGGCTTCGACGACGCGATCGGCACCGAGCTGCGCTTCGTCGACCAGCGCACCTTCGGCGGCCTGTCGGTGCAGCCCACCGTGCCGGGCGACCCGGAGGACCTGCCGCAGGCGCTCGCCCACATCGCCCGCGACCCGCTGGACCCGGCGTTCGACGAGGACGCCTTCCACGCGGCGCTGCGCCGCAAGCGCACCACCGTCAAACGCGCCCTGCTGGACCAGAGCCTGATCAGCGGCGTCGGCAACATCTACGCCGACGAGGCCCTGTGGCGCAGCAAGCTCCACTACGAGCGCCCCACCGCGACCCTGACCCGCCCGCGCACCGCCGAACTCGTCCGGCACATCCGCGAGGTCATGGGCGACGCGCTGGCCGCCGGCGGCACGAGCTTCGACAGCATGTACGTCAACGTCAACGGCGAGTCCGGCTACTTCGACCGCTCCCTGGACGCCTACGGCCAGGAAGACCGCCCCTGCCGCCGCTGCGGCACCCCCATCCGCCGCCGCCCCTGGATGAACCGCTCCAGCTACTTCTGCCCCCGCTGCCAACCCGCCCCGCGCCCCTGACGCGGAACCGGCTCGCAAGGCCACGGAGGCCGCGGAACCTCCAGAAGCCTCAGAAGCCTCAGAAGCCTCAGAAGCCGAAGTCCTGGGTCCACCAGGGGCCGCCGGTGCCGAAGTGGATGCCGACGCCGAGGGTGGTGTAGTCGCAGTTCAGTATGTTCGCCCGGTGGCCGGGGCTGTTCATCCAGGCGTCCATCACCGCCTGCGCGGTCGCCTGGCCGCGGGCTATGTTCTCGCCGCCGAGGTTGGTGATGCCGCGGGCCTTGGCGCGGTCCCAGGGGTCGTTGCCGTCGGGGTCGGTGTGGTCGAAGAAGCCGCGGGCGGCCATCTCGTCGCTGAAGGCCTGCGCGAGGCCGTCGAGCGAGGAGCTGGCGGTGAGCGGCTTGCAGCCGGCCGTCGCTCGCTGCTCGTTGACCAGCGACAGGATCGCCGCCCGGGTCGAGGCCAGGGAATCGCCGGCCGGGGTGCTCGGGGCCGCCTTGGTCGGGGTCGCGGTGCGCACCGGGGTGGTGGGCGCGGCGGTGGTACGGGTCGGCGTCGCGGTCGCGCTCGGGCGGGTCGCGGTCGGCGTGGGGGAGGCCGTACGGGTGGCGGTCGTACTCGGGCCCGGGCTCGGCGTACCGGAGGCCGACGGGGAGGCCGAGCCGGGCAGCGGGGTGCCGGTGCCGCTCAGCGGGGAGGGGGCGTCGCTGCCGTCCTGGGAGGGGCCGGTCGGGCCGTCGGCCTGCGTGTTGCCCGTGCCGTCGTCCGGCCCGAAGCCGCCGGTGACGCCGGACAGCAGCCCGGAGGAGGCGGCGACCGCGCCCACCGCCATCGCGGCGGACGTCGCCAGCAGCCCGGTGCGCACCGGGTGGTGCCTGCGGCGCCCGCGGTGGCTGCGCGGCGCGGCGGGCTGCGGCGGCGCGGCCGGCTGCACCTGTCGGCTGTGTCGGCCCACGTGCGCTCCTCCATGCTCCGACGGCCTCACCCGTTCGAGTGAAGTCCTGCTGGGGGGCGACTGTAGCGAATCCGGCCCGCCCGCGCCGTGACGCGGGCACAACCGGGGCCGCGGCGACCGGACACCGTCGCGGTACCGTCGCCGTATGCACGAGCCTTTGGACCCCCGCGAGGACTCCGCCGCGCACGGCCCCGTCCGGCTGACCGCCTGGGTGCGCGGCCGGGTGCAGGGCGTGGGCTTCCGCTGGTGGACGCGGGCGACCGCGCTGGAGATCGGCGGGCTGGCGGGCTACGCGGGCAACCTGGCCGACGGGCGCGTGCAGGTCGTCACCGAGGGGGAGCGCGGCGACTGCGAACGGCTGCTGGCGTGGCTGCACGGCGCCGACACGCCCGGAAAAGTCGACGGGGTGACGGAGATCTGGTCGGAGCCGCGCGGCGGCTACGCCGGATTCGAGATCCGCTGACCGCGACGATCACACTGCGCTGCCGCCGCCCGGATGGCCGAGCCTTTGCCATGAGACGCGGACGACCGGTTGCCATATCGCGGATGTCGTGTCAGGCTGCCCCCTACGAGAATGATCTCGCTCCCCACGCGGGCAGCCCACGGCGTGTCTTTGCCGTGTTTTCTGAGGCGCACCCGACGACTGGGCTGTGATCGTGTTGACCGTCCACTTATTTGGTGAGACGCTGGAAGCCCAGCGCGACGTGGCTCCATGGAATGTTCAGTGCGAACCACGGCATGACAGCGCGCGGGTTCATACACCCTCACCCACGACCTGTACCGCTTTCGGTCGGTCACTCAGCGTGGAGGACCACTCATCATGGCAAAGGCGCTTCTCGGTTACGTCGGCGGTCCCGACCCGCGACTCCTCGCCGAGATGCGAAGGCTGCAGCAGCGCGTTCAGGACCTGGAAGCCGAGCTTGTCAGGATGCAGGCCCAGAACGACGCCCTGACTGTCGCGTCGCACGAAGAGTCGCTGCGCAGCATCGACGTCGCTCACGCGGAGCCCGTGCTCGCCTGAGTCGGCTCGATCGGCATCGCAGCGTCGGCATCGCAGCATTCTCGGATCGCCGCAGTAACCGCAGCACTCGCAGTACCGCAAGGGACGCTTCGGCGTCCCTTCGTCGTGGCACCCTCCCCCTCCGCGGCCCTGCGGCCTTGTCGTCACCCTCGCGCAGACCCACGCTTGCCGGCTCTTCACCGCCTCGTACGGTTCTTAACCCTGATGTGCCCTGCACATTCAGCGGTGAAACCGCGGGCGGCTAGTAGAGTCGGCGGGCGTGCATCTCAAGAGCCTCACGTTGCGCGGCTTCAAGTCCTTCGCCTCGGCGACGACGCTGCGCTTCGAACCCGGAATCACCTGTGTGGTCGGCCCCAACGGATCAGGCAAGTCCAATGTGGTCGACGCGCTGTCCTGGGTTATGGGCGAGCAGGGGGCCAAGTCGCTGCGCGGCGGCAAGATGGAGGACGTCATCTTCGCCGGCACCACCGGCCGGCCGCCGCTGGGCCGCGCCGAGGTGTCGCTGACCATCGACAACACCGACGGCGCCCTGCCGATCGAGTACGCCGAGGTCACGATCACCCGGATCATGTTCCGCAACGGCGGCAGCGAGTACCAGATCAACGGGGACACCTGCCGGCTGCTGGACATCCAGGACCTGCTGTCGGACTCCGGCATCGGCCGCGAGATGCACGTCATCGTCGGCCAGGGCCAGCTGGACTCCGTCCTGCACGCCGACCCGATGGGCCGCCGGGCCTTCATCGAGGAGGCCGCCGGCGTCCTGAAGCACCGCAAGCGCAAGGAGAAGGCGCTGCGCAAGCTCGACGCGATGCAGGCCAACCTCGCGCGCGTCACCGACCTCACCGGCGAGCTGCGCCGCCAGCTCAAGCCGCTCGGCCGGCAGGCCCAGGTCGCCCGCCGGGCCGCCGTCATCCAGGCCGACCTGCGCGACGCCCGGCTGCGGCTGCTCGCCGACGACCTGGTCACCCTGCGCGAGGCGCTGCGCGCCGAGGTCGCCGACGAGGCCGCGCTCAAGGAGCGCAAGGAGGCCGTCGAGGCGGAACTGGCCGCCGCCGTGCAGCGCGAGGCCCGGCTGGAGGAGCAGGTCCGCGCGCTGACCCCGCGGGTCAACGAGGCGCAGGCCACCTGGTACGCCCTCTCCCAGCTCACCGAACGGGTCCGCGGCACCGTCGGCCTCGCCGAGCAGCGGCACCGGCACGCCACGAGCCAGCCCGCCGAGGAGCGGCGCGGCCGGGACCCGGAGGACATGGAGCGCGAGGCCGCCCGCATCCGCGAGCAGGAGGCCGAGCTGTCCGAGGCGCTGGAGGCCGCGCAGCGCGCCCTCGACGACACCGTCGACCACCGCGCCGAGCTGGAGCGCCGGCTCACCGAGGAGGAGAACCGGCTGCGCACCGCCGCCCGGGCCATCGCCGACCGCCGTGAGGGCCTGGCCCGGCTCAGCGGCCAGGTCAACGCCGCCCGCTCGCGTACCGCCGCCGCCGAGGCCGAGATAGAGCGGCTCACCGCCGCCCGCGACGAGGCCCGCGAGCGCGCCGAGACCGCGCAGGGCGAGTACGAGGAACTGGCCGCGCAGGTCGAGGGCCTGGACGCCGACGACTCCGAGCTGGAGGAGCGGTTCGAGGCCGCCCGCGCCGAGCAGGCCGCCGCCGACGAGGATTTCAGCGCCGCCCGGGAGGCCGCCACCGCCGCCGAGCGCCGCCGGGCCGCGGTCGCCGCCCGGCGCGACGCCCTGGAGCCGGCGCTGCGCCGCAAGGACGGCAGCGGGGCGCTGCTGGCCGGCGCGCCGGGCGCGGACGGCGCCGGTACGGGCGGCGGGCTCGCCGGGGTGCTCGGGCCGGCCGCGGCGCTGCTGAAGGTGGCCGCCGGCTACGAGGTGCCGCTCGCCGCGGCCCTGGGCGCCGCCGCCGACGCCGTCGCCGTACGCGGGGTGGGCGCGGCGGTGGAGGCCCTGCGGCTGCTGCGCAAGGAGGACGCCGGCCGCGCCGCCCTGCTGCTCGCCGGAGCACCCGAGCCGGCGGCGCCGGACCTGCCCGCCCCGCGCCCGGGCACGGCGGAGGCGCCGGCCGGGGCGCAGGGTCCGGGGGCGGGACCTGTGCCCGGTCGTGCGGCGGCCCTGGAGCAGGGCCCGGCGGCCGGTTCCGCGCCCGCGTCCGGCCACGCGGCGGCCTCCGCCGAGGTGCTGGCCGCGACTCCGGCCATGGCGCCGGCCCCTGCGCTGCCCGCCGGGGCGCGGTATGCCGTCGAGCTGGTCACCGCCGGGCCCGAGCTCGCGCCCGCGGTGCGTACGCTGCTGCGGGACGTCGTGGTCGTCGACTCCCTCGACGACGCCGAGGCGCTGCTCGCCGCCCGGCCCGGGCTCACCGCCGTCACCGCCGAAGGCGACCTGCTGGCCGCGCACACCGCGGTCGGCGGCAGCGCCAAGGCGCCCAGCCTGCTGGAGGTGCAGGCCCAGGTCGACGAGGCCACCGCCGAGCTGGAGCGGCTGGCGGAGCAGTGCGCCGAGCTGGCCGAGCGTCAGCTGCGGGCCAAGGAGCGGCGGTCCGCCGCCGCCCGGGCCGTCGACGAGCTGGGGCAGCGGCGCCGGGCCGCCGAGAAGGCCAAGTCCTCCGTCGCCCAGCAGCTGGGCCGGCTCGCCGGGCAGGCCAGGGCCGCCGGCGGCGAGGCGGACCGGGCCGCGACCGCGGTCGGCCGCAGCGAGGAGTCGCTGGCCGCCGCCCGCGAGGCGTTCGAGGAGCTGTCCTACCGGCTCGGCGAGGCCGAGGCCGAACCCGCCGAGGAGGAGCCCGACACCTCGGTGCGCGACCGGCTCGCCGCCGACGGCGCCAACGCCCGGCAGACCGAGATGGAGGCCCGGCTCCAGCTGCGTACCCACGAGGAGCGCGTCAAGGGCCTGGCCGGCCGCGCCGACGGCCTGGACCGGGCCGCCCGCGCCGAGCGCGAGTCCCGCGCCCGCGCCGAGCGCCGCCGGCTGCGCCTGGCCTACGAGGCGTCGGTGGCCGCCGCCGTCCGCGACGGCGCCCGCGGCCTGCTGGACTGCGTCCAGGTCTCACTCGCCCGAGCCGAGGCCGAACGGGTGGCCGCCGAGCAGGCCAGGGCCGAGCGGGAGGCGGAGCTGGGCCAGGAGCGGCGCCGCGGCCGGGACCTGAAGAGCGAGCTGGACCGGCTCACCGGTGACGTCCACAAGGGCGAGGTGCTGGGCGCCGAGAAGCGGCTGCGCATCGAGCAGCTGGAGGCCAGGGCGCTGGAGGACCACGGCATGGAGCCGGCGGGCCTGGTCGCCGAGTACGGCCCCGACCAGCCCGTGCCGCCCTCCCCGCCCGCCGAGGGCGAGATCCTGCCCGAGGACCCGCAGGACCCGCGCAACCTCCCCCGCCCGTACGTCCGCGGCGAGCAGGAGAAGCGGCTCAAGGCGGCGGAGAAGGCGTACACCCAGCTCGGCAAGGTCAACCCGCTGGCGCTGGAGGAGTTCGCCGCGCTGGAGGAGCGGCACAAGTTCCTCACCGAGCAGCTGGAGGACCTGCGCAAGACCCGGGCCGACCTGCTCCAGGTGGTCAAGGACGTCGACGAGCGCGTCGAGCAGGTCTTCACCGCCGCCTTCCACGACACCGCCCGGGAGTTCGAGGGCGTCTTCTCCCGGCTCTTCCCCGGCGGCGAGGGCCGGCTGATCCTGACAGACCCGGACAACATGCTCACCACAGGTGTGGAGGTTGAGGCCAGGCCGCCCGGGAAGAAGGTCAAGCGGTTGTCGCTCCTGTCGGGCGGTGAGCGCTCGCTGACCGCGGTGGCGATGCTGGTGTCGATCTTCAAGGCACGGCCCAGTCCGTTCTATGTGATGGACGAGGTCGAGGCCGCGCTGGACGACACCAACCTGCAGCGGCTGATCCGGATCATGGAGGAGCTCCAGGAGAGTTCCCAGCTCATCGTCATCACGCACCAGAAGCGGACGATGGAGGTCGCCGACGCGCTCTACGGCGTGTCCATGCAAGGCGACGGCGTCTCCAAGGTGATCAGCCAGCGGCTGCGGGAGGGCAAGCGGAAGACCGCCTGACGGCCCCCTTCGAGTGGTGGGCCGCACACGGTCCGCCAAGACTTGAAGATCCGGCCCCCGGTGAGGGGGCCGGACCGCCGGGCGCGAGGAGATCCTGTGACCAGCAGTACGGAGTCGACATCGGGGACGAGCAGCAGCGCGTCGCCACCGGAACACCTGGGCCATGTCATCTTCATCACCGCGGCGGCGGCGATGGGCGGCTTCCTGTTCGGCTACGACAGCTCCGTCATCAACGGCGCCGTCGAGGCCATCCGGGACAAGTACGACATCGGCTCCGGCACTCTCGCGCAGGTCATCGCGATCGCCCTGATCGGCAGCGCCATCGGCGCGGCCACCGCCGGCCGGATCGCCGACCGGATCGGCCGGATCCGCTGCATGCAGATCGCCTCGGTCCTGTTCACCATCAGCGCCGTCGGCTCGGCGCTGCCCTTCGCCCTGTGGGACCTCGCCTTCTGGCGGATCATCGGCGGCTTCGGCATCGGCATGGCCTCCGTCATCGGCCCCGCCTACATCGCCGAGGTCTCGCCGCCCGCCATCCGTGGCCGCCTCGCGTCCTTCCAGCAGGCCGCGATCGTGCTCGGCATCGCCGTCTCGCAGCTGGTCAACTACGGCATCCTGCAAACCGCGAACGGCGACCAGCGCGGCCACCTGATCGGCCTTGAGGCCTGGCAGGTCATGCTCGGGGTGATGGTCGTCCCCGCGGTGATCTACGGGCTGCTGTCCTTCACCATCCCCGAGTCCCCGCGCTTCCTGCTCACCGTCGGCCGGGACGCCGACGCCCGCGCGGTGCTCGCCGACGTCGAGGGCAAGGACACCGACCTCGACGCCCGGGTCACCGAGATCCGCACCGCGATGCGCCGCGAGCACAAGTCGACCTTCTCCGACCTACTCGGCTCCCGGCTCGGCTTCCTGCCCATCGTCTGGATCGGTATCGGCCTGTCGGTCTTCCAGCAGCTCGTCGGCATCAACGTCGCCTTCTACTACTCCTCGACGCTGTGGCAGTCGGTCGGCATCAACCCGTCCGGCTCGTTCTTCTACTCCTTCACCACCTCGATCGTGAACATCATCGGCACGGTGATCGCCATGGTCTTCGTGGACCGGATCGGCCGCCGCCCGCTCGCCCTCATCGGCTCCACCGGCATGGCGGTCTCCCTCGCCCTGGAGGCATGGGCCTTCTCCTACAAGCACGGCGACAAGCTCCCCACCGCCCAGGGCGCGGTCGCGCTGGCCTCCGCGCACTTCTTCGTGCTGTTCTTCGCCCTGTCGTGGGGCGTGGTGGTGTGGGTGCTGCTCGGCGAGATGTTCCCCAACAAGATCCGCGCCGCGGCCCTGGGCGTCGCCGCCTCCGCCCAGTGGATCGCCAACTGGGCGATCACCGCGAGCTTCCCGACCCTGGCGGACTGGAACCTGTCGGGCACCTATGTGATCTACACATGCTTCGCGGTGCTCTCGATCCCGTTCGTGGTCTTCTTCGTGAAGGAGACGAAGGGGAAGTCCCTCGAAGAAATGGGCTGAGGGGCGCGGCGCCGCCGCCCGCACCGTCCGACGCCGCGGCAAGGGGCCGTGGATACTGGTCGGGTTATGGAAATCGTCATCCTTGTCGTAGTCATCGCCCTGGTCGTGATCCTCGGCGCCGGCGGGCTGGTGATCGGCAGCCGCCGCAAGAAGAAGCAGCTGCCGCCCACCAAGCCGCCGAGCGCGCCGACGATCACCGCCCCGCCCGCGGAACCGCACGTCGGGGACGAGGCGGAGGCCCCGCGGGAGGAAACCCGCCGGACCATCGAAGAGGTCCCGCTGCCGGGACCGACGTCCGTGCCCGAGACCGTCGAGGAGATCGAGCTCCCGCCGGCGCCCGTCATCGAGCAGCCCGAGCCCACCGCCGGCCGGCTGGTCCGGCTGCGCTCGCGGCTGTCGCGCTCGCAGAACACCCTCGGCAAGGGCCTGCTGACGCTGCTGTCCAGGGAGCACCTGGACGACGACACGTGGGAGGAGATCGAGGACACCCTCATCACCGCCGACGTCGGTGTCGCCCCCACCCAGGAACTCGTCGAGCGGCTGCGCACCCGGGTGCGGGTGCTCGGCACCAGGACGCCCGCCGAGCTGCGCGGCCTGCTGCGCGCCGAGCTGCTCACCCTCGTCGACCCGTCGCTGGACCGGGTGCTGCGCACCGAGAGCCACGAGGAGTCCCCGGCGGTCGTCATGGTCGTCGGCGTCAACGGCACCGGCAAGACCACCACCACCGGCAAGCTCGCCCGGGTGCTGGTCGCCGACGGCCGCAGCGTCGTGCTCGGCGCCGCCGACACCTTCCGCGCCGCCGCGGCCGACCAGCTCCAGACCTGGGGCGAGCGGGTCGGCGCCCGTACCGTCCGCGGCCCCGAGGGCGGCGACCCGGCCTCGATCGCCTTCGACGCGGTCAAGGAGGGCATCGCCGAGGGCGCCGACACCGTCCTGATCGACACCGCGGGCCGGCTGCACACCAAGACCGGCCTGATGGACGAGCTCGGCAAGGTCAAGCGGGTCGTGGAGAAGCACGGCCCGGTCGACGAGGTGCTGCTCGTGCTGGACGCCACCACCGGCCAGAACGGCCTGGTCCAGGCCCGGGTCTTCGCCGAGGTCGTGGACATCACCGGCATCGTGCTGACCAAGCTGGACGGCACCGCCAAGGGCGGCATCGTCATCGCCGTGCAGCGCGAACTCGGCGTGCCGGTCAAGCTCATCGGCCTCGGCGAGGGCGCGGACGACCTCGCCCCGTTCGAGCCCGAGGCCTTCGTGGACGCCCTCATCGGCGAGTAGGCCCTGCCATGGCGCAGCCGTCCCGTACGGCTGCGCCATGGGCCACGTGTAAGGGGCGCCCGCCCATGGTGGGTGCCCCTTACGCATGCGTACGTCGCCGGTCCCGCGCCGGGTCCCGCGTCCGGCCCCGGGGCCGTGGTTCCTGGTGCGTGGTGCTACGCCGGCGCCTTGTCGCGGTGGCAGACGTACGCCAGGGTGCCCAGCAGCAGCCGCGCCTCCGGCGGCTGGCGTACGCCCTCGGTCAGCGGCTCGCGCAGCCACCGCACCGGGCCCAGGCCGCCGTGGTCCGACGGGGGAGCGGTGACGTGCTCGCCCGGGCCCAGGCAGCGCAGGTCCAGCTCCGCGTCGTCCCAGCCCATCCGGTACAGCAGATGCGGCAGCTCGGCCGCCGCGCCCGGCGCGACGAAGAACTGCGCCCGCCCGGCCGGCGTCACCAGCACCGGGCCCAGCCGCAGCCCCATCCGCTCCAGCCGCACCAGCGCCCGCCGGCCCGGCGCCTCGGCCACCTCGATCACGTCGAAGGCCCGCCCGGTCGGCAGCAGCACCGCGGCGCCCGGCACCCTCGCCCACGCCTGCGCGGCCAGTGCCGCCGGCGCGCCCGCCGGGATCTCGTCGGCGAAGGGCAGCGGATGCGCGCCCGGCGCCGTACACGCAGCGTCCCCGCACGAGCACGGCCCGCCGCCGCGGGCGACCCGCGCGCCGGGCACCACGGCCCAGCCGCAGCGACCCGTGTAGTCACCAACTGTGGTGCACATTCCCGCGTGCGACCGACGGCGTACGCCGGGGCGCGCATGAGGGCGCGTCCGGGGGATTTCCCGGACGCCCTCCTGCTGCTGCCGCGAGTCCCGCATGTCCCGCAATCCGCTGATCGTGAACACCATGACACCTCCAACGGATGCCGCCGCCGATGGTTACGGGCCCGCCCGGCCTCGTGCGACCGGCATGTGTCAAGTGAATCGCCTGTTGCCGCCCAGGAGTTCATTCGAAGGGGTGGCGAATGGTGGCGTTTCGCCATGCGCCCTCGCCCGGTGCGTGATCGTAGGGCTACTTTCGGTTGGTGGGTCCCCGGTGTGGACCGCTCGTGCCCCGGCGCCTATGCCGCAGGCAGTTCCGGGCGGCGCCGCACCGCAGCGCCGGACCACCCGGCACTTTCCGCAACCGGCGGACAGGACTCGGCCGACCCTGGTAATCACTGGGTGGATGGGGTCGGGCAAGACCAGGATGGGGGCTTGACCGTGGGCGGCGCAGCAGACAAGCAGCCCAATGCGCAGTTGAATTCGTGGTTCGTGCGCAGCGGCTGGTCCAAGGGCGAACTCGCCCGCCAGGTCAACCGCAGAGCGCGCCAGCTGGGCGCGCACCACGTCAGCACCGACACCTCCCGGGTGCGCCGCTGGCTCGACGGCGAGCAGCCGCGCGAGCCGATACCGCGCATCCTGTCCGAGCTGTTCTCGGAGCGCTTCGGGTGCGTCGTCCCCGTCGAGGACCTGGGCCTGCGCCCGGCGCACCAGCCGCCCGCCGGCGGCGACGTGGACCTGCCCTGGGCCGGTCCGCAGACCGTGGAGATGATCAGCGAGTTCTCCCGCAGCGACCTGATGCTGGGCCGCCGCGGCTTCCTCGGCGCCTCGCTCGCGCTGTCGGCCGGCCCCGCCCTGATCGAGCCGATGCAGCGCTGGCTCGTCCCGACCTCGCCGTCCGGCGCCGGCGGCGCCGGCGGGTCCGCCGCCGGCCCGGGCCCCGGCCACCCCGGCACCCGGCCGTCCCGGCTGTCGGAGCAGGAGCTGGAGCTGCTGGAGTCCACCACGGTGATGTTCCGCCAGTGGGACAACCAGTGCGGCGGCGGCCTGCGCCGCAAGGCGGTCGTCGGACAGCTGCACGAGGTCACCGACCTGCTCCAGGAGTCCCACCCCGAAGCCGTCGGCCGCCGGCTCTACCGGGTCACCGCCGACCTCGCCGCGCTCGCCGGCTGGATGAGCTACGACGTGGGGCTGCAACCCACCGCGCAGAAGTACATGGTGCTGGCGCTGCACGCCGCCAAGGAGGCCGGAGACCGGCCGCTCGGCGCGTTCATCCTCTCCTCGATGAGCCGCCAGATGATCCACCTGGACCGCCCCGAGGACGCCCTGGAGCTGATCCACCTCGCCCAGTACGGCAGCCGCGACACCGCGACCGCCACCACCCAGGCCATGCTCTACGCCCTGGAGGCCCGCGCCTACGCCAACATGGGCCAGGTCAACAAGTGCCACCGGGCCGTACGCGCCGCCGAGGACACCTTCACCGACACCCGCCCCGGCGAGGACCCCAGCTGGATCAGCTTCTTCAACGAGGCCGAGCTGCACGCCGAGAACGCCCACTCCTACCGCGACCTGGCCTATGTCGCCGGCCGCAGCCCCGCCTACGCCTCCCTCGCCCACCCGGTGATGGAGAAGGCCGTCGAGGGCTTCCGCGGCGACACCGTCCACCAGCGGGCCTTCGCCCTCAACCTGGTGGGCCTGGCCAGCGTGCACCTGCTCGAACGCGAACCCGAGGCCGCGGCCGAATGCACCCGGCAGGCGATGGCCGTCGCCACCAGGATCCGCTCGGAAAGGGTCAACACCCGGATCCGTAAAACCACCCGCACCGCGGTGCGCGACTTCGGCGATCTGCCCGCCGTCGTCGAACTCGGCGAACTGATCTCCCGGGAACTGCCCGAGGTCGCCGAAACCGCCTGACACAGGGCCGGCCGCGCCCGCCGGGCGCGGCTCCCCGGAGATCCCCGTTCCCCCGGTTGCGATCTCTGATCCCACCCGTATACGGCTTTCACCGAACCGGGGGACGGTTCATCGTCACGTAACACATCCGACTTCTTCGTCACCGCGGTGAAACACCGTGCGGCATCGGCGGAAACCCGGCTCAGCCACTCTCATGGCGAAAACCGGCCCACTTCGCTCCACCCGCTCGGGCCGTTCGGACGACGAGGAGACGCCGATGGCACCAGCCATCTTCACACTGGCCGCAGATGCGCCCAAGCTCGACTCCGGCAATACCGCGTTCCTGCTGCTGAGCGCCGCGCTGGTGATGCTGATGACACCGGGCCTGGCGTTCTTCTACGGCGGCATGGTCCGGGTGAAAAGCGCCCTGAACATGCTGATGATGAGCTTCATCAGCCTGGGCATCATCACCTTGCTCTGGACCGGCTACGGATTCAGTTTCGCCTTCGACGGCGACCACGGCGGATTCATCGGCGGCACCAACTGGCTGGGCCTGCGCGACATCGCTCCCGATGACCTGTGGGGGGCCACCGGGACGCCGATATTCGCCTTCGCCGCCTTCCAGTTGATGTTCGCGATCATCACTCCCGCGCTGATCAGCGGTGCACTCGCCGACCGCGTCAAGTTCACCGCGTGGTCGGTCTTCATCGCGCTGTGGGCGACCGTCGTGTACTTCCCCGTGGCCCACTGGGTGTGGGGCGGCGGCTGGCTCGGCACCAAGGGCGTCATCGACTTCGCCGGCGGTACCGCGGTGCACATCAACGCCGGTGCCGCGGCCCTCGGCGTGATCCTGGTGATCGGCAAGCGGGTGGGCTTCAAGCGCGACCCGATGCGCCCGCACAGCATGCCGTGGGTCATGCTCGGCGCCGGCCTGCTGTGGTTCGGCTGGTTCGGCTTCAACGCCGGCTCGGAGATCACCTCCGACGGCGTGGCCTCCACCGTCTTCATCAACACCCAGATCGCCACCGCCGCCGCGATGATCGGCTGGCTGATCTACGAGCGGCTGCGGCACGGCTCCTTCACCACCCTCGGTGCCGCCTCCGGCGCCGTCGCGGGCCTGGTCGCCATCACCCCGTCCTGCGCGTCGGTCAGCCCGCTGGGCGCCATCGCGGTCGGTGTCATCGCCGGTGTGGTCTGCGCCGCGGCGGTGGGCCTGAAGTACAAGTTCAACTACGACGACTCGCTCGACGTGGTCGGCGTCCACATGGTCGGCGGTATCGTCGGCTCCCTGCTCATCGGCCTGCTGGCCACCGGCGGCGTCGGCCAGGACGTCAAGGGCGTCTTCTACGGCGGCGGATGGCACCAGTTCGGCATCCAGGCCATCGGTGTCTTCTCCGTCCTGGGCTACTCGCTGGTCGCCTCCGCGATCCTCGCCAAGGCCATCGACCTGGTCATGGGCTTCCGGGTGCCCGAGGAGATCGAGATCAGCGGCATCGACCAGGCCGAGCACGCGGAGACCGCGTACGACTTCACCGGCATCGGCAGCACAGGACACGCGGCGGCCCCCCTCGGCGCCCCCGCGGCGAGCAAGAAGGTGGACGCGTGAAGCTCATCACCGCCGTCGTCAAGCCGCACCGGCTCGACGAGATCAAGGAAGCCCTCCAGGCCTTCGGCGTCCACGGCCTCACCGTCACCGAGGCCAGCGGATACGGCAGACAGCGCGGCCACACCGAGGTCTACCGCGGCGCCGAGTACACCGTCGACCTCGTCCCGAAGATCCGGATAGAGGTCCTCGTGGAGGACGCCGACGCCGACCAGCTGATCGAGGTCGTGGTGAAAGCGGCCAGAACCGGCAAAATCGGAGACGGCAAGGTGTGGTCCCTCCCGGTCGACACCGCCGTGAGGGTACGCACCGGCGAGCGCGGACCCGACGCGCTCTGACCCCCGAACCCAGCGCTGGAGAACGAGTGACCGACAGCGTCGAAGCGCAGGACGACAGTTACGCGGCGGCCCGGCTGCGCCTTCTCACCCAGGAGGCGCGGTCCGGGCCGCCGCGCCGCGCGGAGCTGGCCGCCCTCACCGACCGCTGGCTCGCCGACCTGGCCGGCGCCGCCGCGCAGGCCACCGGCGCCACCGGCTGGGCCCTGCTGGCCGTCGGCGGCTACGGCCGCGGCGAGCTGTCCCCGCGCAGCGACCTGGACCTGGTCCTGCTGCACGACGGCCACCAGCCCGTCGCCGCCTTCGCCGACCGGCTCTGGTACCCGGTGTGGGACCTGGGCCTGGCCCTCGACCACTCCGTGCGCACCCCCGAGGAGGCCCGCAAGGCCGCCACCGACGACCTCAAGGTCCAGCTCGGCCTGCTCGACGCCCGCCACCTGGCCGGCGACACCGCCCTCAGCTCCGCCCTGCGCACCTCCGCGCTCGCCGACTGGCGCAACCAGGCCACCCGGCGGCTGCCGGAGCTGCGCGAAATGTGCCAGGAGCGCGCCGAGCGCCAGGGCGAGCTGTCCTACCTGCTGGAACCGGACCTGAAGGAGGCCCGCGGCGGCCTGCGCGACGCCACCGCGCTGCGCGCCGTCGCCGCCTCCTGGCTCGCCGACGCCCCCCGCGAGGGACTGGAGGAGGCCCGCACCGGGCTGCTGGACACCCGCGACGCCCTCCACCTGGTCACCGGCCGGGCCACCGACCGGCTCGCCCTCCAGGAGCAGGACCAGGTCGCCGCCGCCCTCGGCCTGCTCGACGCCGACGCACTGCTGCGCCGGGTCTACGAGGCCGCCCGGCGCATCTCCTACGCCGCCGACGTCACCTGGCGCGAGGTCGGCCGGGTGCTGCGCGCCCGCGAGACCCGGCCCCGCCGCCGGCTCCTCGGCCGCGGGCGCGGCACCCCCGCCGCGGGCGTACCCGAACGCGTACCGCTCGCCGAGGGCGTGGTCGAGCAGGAGGGCGAGGCGGTGCTCGCGCTCGCCGCGAAACCCGACCGCGACCCCGTCCTGCCGCTGCGGGCCGCCGCCGCGGCGGCACAGGCCGGTCTGCCGCTGTCCCCGCACGCCGTACGCCGGCTGGCCGCCGCTGCCCGCCCGCTGCCCGTACCGTGGCCCGCGGAGGCCCGTGAGCAGCTGCTCACGCTGCTCGGCGCCGGGGAGCCCACCGTGCAGGTGTGGGAGGCGCTGGAGGCCGAGGGGCTGGTCACCCGGCTGCTGCCGGACTGGGAGCGGGTGCGCTGCCGCCCGCAGCGCAACGCCGTGCACCGCTTCACCGTCGACCGGCACCTGGTCGAGACCGCCGTGCAGGCCGCCCGGCTCACCCGCCGGGTCGGCCGCCCCGACCTACTGCTGACCGCCGCGCTGCTGCACGACATCGGCAAGGGCTGGCCCGGCGACCACAGCGAGGCCGGCGAGGTCATCGCCCGCGACGTCGCCCTGCGGATCGGCTTCCCGGCCGCCGACGCCGACACCCTGGCCCTGCTGGTGCGCCACCACCTGCTGCTCATCGACACCGCGACCCGGCGCGACCTGGACGACCCGGAGACCGTCCGGGCGGTCGCCGGCACCGTACGCGACACCTCCACCCTGGAGCTGCTGGCCGCGCTCACCGAGGCCGACGCGCTCGCCACCGGGCCCGCCGCATGGAGCACCTGGCGGGCCTCGCTGCTGGCCGACCTCGTCGAGCGGGTCGCCGGCGCCCTGGACACCGGGGCGCTGCCGGAGGCCGCCGAGCGGGAGTCCAGCGCCGAGGAGGAGCGGCTGGCCGTCGAGGCCGCCCGCACCGGGGGGCCGGTCCTCGCGCTGCACGCCCACGCCGAGCCCGACGGCGAGGGCGACGCGCTCGACGAGGCGCTGGGCGTGGAACTGCTGCTGGCGGTGCCCGACCGGCCCGGGCTGCTCGCCCAGGCCGCCGGCGTTCTGGCCCTGCACCGGCTCGGCGTCCGGGCCGCCGACCTGCGGGCCGTCGACCCGATCGGGGAGGGGCCGGTGGCGCTGCTGAGCTGGCGCGTCTCGGCCGAGTACGGCGCCCTCCCGGAGGCCGCCCGGCTGCGCGCGGACCTCGCCCGGGCCTTCGAGGGCACCCTGGACATCGAGGCCAGGCTCGCCGAGCGGGAGGCGTCCTACCCGCGGCGCCGCGGGATCACCCCGCCGCCGCCCCGGGTCACGGTCGCGCCGGGCCACACCTCGCAGACCGCGACGGTCCTGGAGGTCCGCGCCCATGACGCCCCGGGCCTGCTGCACCGCATCGGGCTGGCCCTGACCGCGACGGGCGTCACCGTGCGCTCCGCTCGTATCTCGACGCTGGGGGCGAACGCCGTGGACGCCTTCTACGTCGTCGGCAAGGACGGCAAGGCGCTGCCGCCGCACCGCGCGACCGAGGTCGCCCGGCAACTGGAGGCCGCCCTGCGCTGAGCCCGTGCCGTACCGTCCGCCGACCGGGCGCCGTGACGTCCGCGGGGTCCTGTGCCGTCCGCCGACCCGGCGCCGTACCGTCCGCGGGTCCTGTGCCGTACCGTCCGCGGGCGCCCTTCGCCGGGCCCGGCGGCGGTCCGCGCCTCCCGGAATCCGGCAGGCGCGGGCTGCACCACGTGCGGGCCGGATACCCTGGAAGGCGATCGCCGGACGGCGACCGTCTCCGCCCCCGACCCGAGGATCTGCAGCCACCGTGTTCGATACGCTCTCCGACCGCCTCGCAGCGACCTTCAAGAACCTCCGGGGCAAGGGCCGGCTGTCCGAGGCGGACATCGACGCCACGATGCGCGAGATCCGGATCGCCCTGCTCGAAGCCGACGTCGCGCTGCCCGTCGTGCGGGCGTTCGTCGCCAGCGTCAAGCAGCGCGCGCTTGGCGCCGAGGTCTCGCAGGCGCTCAACCCCGCGCAGACGGTCATCAAGATCGTCAACGAGGAGCTCGTCGGCATCCTCGGCGGCGAGACCCGCCGGCTGCGCTTCGCCAAGCAGCCGCCCACCGTGATCATGCTCGCCGGCCTCCAGGGCGCCGGCAAGACCACGCTGGCGGGCAAGCTCGGCCGCTGGCTCAAGGGCCAGGGCCACACCCCGCTGCTGGTCGCCTGCGACCTCCAGCGCCCCAACGCGGTCAACCAGCTCAGCGTCGTCGCCGAGCGGGCCGGTGTCGCGGTCTTCGCCCCCGAGCCCGGCAACGGCGTGGGCGACCCGGTGAAGGTCGCCCAGGACTCGATCGACTTCGCCCGGTCCCGGCAGTACGACATCGTGATCGTCGACACCGCCGGCCGCCTCGGTGTCGACCAGGAGCTGATGCAGCAGGCCGCCGACATCCGCGACGCGGTCCGCCCGGACGAGATCCTCTTCGTCGTCGACGCGATGATCGGCCAGGACGCGGTCAACACCGCCGAGGCGTTCCGCGACGGCGTCGGCTTCGACGGCGTGGTGCTCTCCAAGCTCGACGGCGACGCCCGCGGCGGTGCCGCGCTGTCGATCGTGCACGTCACCGGCAAGCAGATCATGTTCGCGTCCAACGGCGAGAAGCTGGACGACTTCGACGCGTTCCACCCGGACCGGATGGCCTCCCGGATCCTGGGCATGGGCGACATGCTGTCGCTGATCGAGAAGGCCGAGCAGACCTTCAGCCAGGCCGAGGCCGAGAAGATGGCCGCCAAGCTGGCCAAGGGCCCCAAGGAGTTCACGCTCGACGACTTCCTGGCGCAGATGGAGCAGGTCCGCAAGATGGGCTCCATCTCCAAGCTGCTCGGCATGCTGCCGGGCATGGGCCAGATCCGCGAGCAGATCAACAACCTCGACGAGCGGGACGTGGACCGCACCGCCGCGATCATCAAGTCGATGACGCCGGGCGAGCGCGCCGACCCGCACATCATCAACGGCTCGCGCCGGGCCCGTATCGCCAAGGGCTCGGGCGTCGAGGTCAGCGCGGTCAAGGGCCTGGTGGAGCGGTTCTTCGAGGCCCGCAAGATGATGTCGCGGATGGCGCAGGGCGGCGGCATGCCGGGGATGCCCGGGATGCCGGGCAGCGGCGGCGGTGGCGCGCGGCAGAAGAAGCAGCAGAAGCAGGCCAAGGGCAAGCGCCAGTCCGGCAACCCGATGAAGCGCAGGGCCGAGGAGGCTGCGGCGGCTGCCCGCCGCGAGGAGCAGCAGCAGGGCGGCGAGCTGCCGGGCCAGGGCGGCAGCCCGTTCGGCCTGCCGGGCGGCGGCAAGGACTTCGAACTGCCCGACGAGTTCAAGAAGTTCATGGGCTGACCGCGGCGCCCGCGGGGGCCCGGGGATGATGGACGCATGCGTGTATCGATCAGAGAACCCAGGCCCAGTGACGTCGAGGCGCACCGCAGCGCGGTGCTGCGGTCGGTGGAGCACCTCAGCCCGTGGAATCCGGTGGAGCCGGACGTCCTGCCGGACCTGCTGCGCCGGCAGGGCGCCGGGCTGCGGACGTTCCTGGTCATCGACGACGAGGACGGCGGCATCGTCGGCAAGTGCAACGTCGCCAACATCGTGATGGCCCGCTTCCGCAACGGGGCCCTCGGCTACGACAGCTACGTGCCCTACAACGGCACCGGCCGGATGACCGAGGGCCTGCTCCAGGTCGTGGACCGCTGCTTCATCCCCGAGGCCGACGGCGGCCTCGGGCTGCACCGGCTGGAGATCAGCGCGCAGCCCGACAACGAGCGCTCCATCGCGATGGCCAAGCGGCTGGGCTTCCGGCACGAGGGCTTCTCGCCGCGGATGCTGTTCATCAACGACGCCTGGCGCGACCACGAGCGCTTCGCCCTCACCGCCGAGGAGTGGCCGGGCCTGTAGCGGGTACGTCGCCCGGTACGTCCTTCGAGCCGGCCCGCCGTCAGCCGGTGAGCGCCGCCAGCCCGCCCTCGCGGCCGGCCCGCGCCTCCAGCTCGTCCAGCGCGGCCACCGCCCGCGCGGCGGCGCCCGGGTCCCGCCCGGCCAGGCCGCTGTCGGCGAACTCGTCCTCGTCCAGCCGCAGTACGGTGCCGCCGTCGCCCGACACCCACAGGTCGAGGTCGAGGTCCTCCGAGGTCAGCTCGGCGCCGGCGACGGCCACCGGGCGGGTGATGTCGCAGTACCAGCCCTTGAGGGCGCCGTGCGGATCGCGCACCTCCTTGACCGCGTACCAGCGGTCGCGCCAGTAGTGCTCGGTGAAGACGTCGCCGGGCTCGAAGCGCACAAAGCCGAAGTCCCGGGTGTGCGGCAGCGACCAGGGCGCGGTGACGGTGACGCGCACGCCGTCGTCGGCGGTCACGGTGGCGGGGTAGCGGACCTTCTCCCGGCCGGCCTTGACCAGGCGGACGGACGCCGGGGTGCCGGGCGGCAGCGGGGTGGCGGAGGCGGCTGAGGTGGTGGGCATGGCCCCACCCTGGCCGATGCCGCGCGCCCGCGGCCACCCCATTACCGGCGTGCCGCCCGGCTTCCCCGGCCGTGCGCGCCGCCGGTCAGACGCGGGCGATGAGGTAGCGGAAGACGTTGTCCATGCGGATGGTGCCGTCAAGGCGCCGGTAGGGGTGCAGGGCCTCGGCGATCTCCTTGTCCACCTGCTGCCGGTCGGTCGCCGCGACCGCGGCGTCGAACAGCCCGGTCGCGACCAGGCCGCGCACCGCGGCGGCCTGGTCCGGGTAGCCGAACGGGCAGGACACGCGACCCGAGCCGTCGGGCCGCAGCCCCGCGCCGGCGGCCAGCTCCTCCAGGTCGTCACGGCCGCTGAGCCGCGGCAGCGGGCCCGTGGCGCCGCGCGGTTCGGCGAGCCGGGCGGCGACCCGCAGCACGCTCGCGGTGGCGCAGCGCTCGGGCGGGCCCCAGCCGGCCAGGACGACCGCGCTGCCGGGGCGGGCGGCCTCGGCGACGGCGGCAAGAGCCGGCCGCAGCGCGTCGGCGGGCGCCGCCGGGTCCAAGGCGGTGACCAGGTCGTAGCCGCGCAGTTCCGCCGCCGCCGGGATGCCGAGCCGCAGCCGTACCGGCGGGGCCTGGGGCATCGGCGTGGCCATGTACGACGTGCTCGGCAATGTGCCGAGCCGCGCCTCGGCCAGCCGCAGCCGGTCGCGGTCGGTGTCGTACCCGGTGACGGCTGCGCCTCTTGCCGAGGCGAGCAGCAGCGCCAGCCCTGTGCCGCAGTTCAGGGCCAGCAGGCGGGTGCCGGCGCCGACGCCGAGCCGGTCGAGGACGCTTGCGTAGAGCGGGACGAGCATGCGCTCCTGGATCTCCGCCCAGTCGCGCGCCCGGTCGTCGGTACGGGTACGGTCGGGCCTGGTCCCGCGGTAGAGGGTAGGTGCCATCGAAGCCCCAATCAGCCACGCTTCGCCGTGTGCCCCCCGTGGGGAGGACGGGTGTGCCGCTTTCGTCCCCGACAGCCAGACAACTGCGGTTCGCGGGCCGCGTCCAGGGGCCGGGGAGGCCGTTTTCGGCTTGTTCGGCGGCCCGTCGGGCGCAGGTAACCGATTCACGCTGCGGGGGCCTCGCCACGTACCATCGCCTTCATGGCAAAGGCTCCCGTTCTCACCCCCCAGGCGGACGACTTCCCGCGCTGGTACCAGGACCTGATCAACAAGGCAGAGCTGGCCGACAACGGCCCGGTCCGCGGCACCATGGTCATCCGGCCGTACGGCTACGGCCTGTGGGAGCGGATGCAGCAGGGCATGGACGCGCGGATCAAGCAGGCCGGGGCGCAGAACGCGTACTTCCCGCTGTTCATCCCGCAGTCCTACCTGACGCGGGAGGCCGAGCACGTCGAGGGCTTCGCGCCGGAGCTGGCGGTCGTCACGCACGCGGGCGGCAAGGAGCTGGAGGAGCCGGTCGTGGTGCGGCCGACCTCCGAGACGATCATCAACGAGTATTTCTCCAAGTGGGTGCAGAGCTACCGGGACCTGCCGCTGCTGATCAACCAGTGGGCGAACGTGGTGCGGTGGGAGATGCGGCCCCGGCTGTTCCTGCGCACCAGCGAGTTCCTGTGGCAGGAGGGCCACACCGCGCACGCCACGCAGGAGGACGCGCGGGACTACGCGGCCAGGATCCACCGCGAGGTCTACGAGGGCTTCATGACCGACGTCCTGGCCATGGACGTGGTGCCGGGCCGCAAGACCGCCAAGGAGCGCTTCGCGGGCGCCATCAACACCCTCACGCTCGAAGGCATGATGGGCGACGGCAAGGCCCTCCAGCTGGGCACCAGCCATGAGCTGGGCCAGAACTTCGCGAAGGCCTTCCACACGCAGTACCTGTCGGCGGACGGCGAGCAGGAGTACGTCTGGCAGACGTCGTGGGGCAGCACCACCCGCATGATCGGCGCGCTGGTGATGATGCACGGCGACGACAACGGGCTGCGGGTGCCGCCGCGGCTGGCCCATGTGCAGGTCGTGGTGCTCGCGATCAAGGGCGACGACGAGGTCGTGGCCAAGGTGCGCGAGGTCGGCGAGCGGCTCAAGGCGGTCGGGCTGCGGGTCGTGGTCGACGACCGCACCGACACCCCGTTCGGGCGGCGGGCGATCGACTGGGAGCTCAAGGGCGTGCCGGCGCGGGTCGAGATCGGCCCGCGCGACCTGGAGGCGGGCACCGCGATGCTCGCCCGGCGCATCCCCGGCGGCAAGGAGCCGGTGGCGCTGGACGCGCTCGCCGAGCTGCTGCCGAAGCTGCTGGAGGAGGACCAGGCGCAGCTGCTGCGCGAGTCCCACGAGCGCCGGGTGTCCCGCACTGTGGACGTCGCCACCGTGGGCGAGGCGGCCGAGGCCGCGGCCACCGGCTGGGCGCGCATCCCGTGGGCCGACCTCGGCGTGGCGGGCGAGGCCAAGCTCGCCGAGCAGGGCGTCACCGTGCGCTGCCTGGTCGGTGAGGACGGCGGAGTGCCGGACGCGGACGACGCCCCGGGCGCGCTGGCGATCGTGGCGCGGGCCTACTGACCCGGCCCCCGGTGTTCGCCCGGCGTCCATCGGGCGTCCGCTGACCGAAAACGCACGTTCGTTATACGAGGTTCGTCCGTCCGTGGGGCGGGTGCGGAGGTTCTCCGGAGTTCACCGGTGTCCTCCGCACCCGCCCTGCGTCATGCCCATCCCATGCGCATCATCCGTCATCATCCGCACATCAACCGGAACTGACCGATCAGTGCAAATTAATTGGGCTGGCCCGGAATCGGAACACCGGGAGCGCCCGGCTCGTTGTCACGGCGTGAGCACGACACCACCTGTTCTCGCCGCCGAGCTGGCAGTCGCATGGGCCGATATTCAACGGCACCACCCCGAGCTGCCCGATCTGGCCGCCCCCGAGTCCCTCATCGGAGAGTCGTCGTCCGCCTGCGGCAACGAGCTCTCGTTCGAACGGCTGCTGCACGAGGCGGTGCACGGCGTGGCCGCCGCGCGCGGCATCCGTGACACCTCCCGCGCGGGCCGCTACCACAACCGCCGATTCCTGGCCATCGCCGACGAAATGGGGCTCGACCACGCCGACGAGCCCCATCCCAGCAGCGGCTTCTCGCTGGTCGTGATGCGCCCCGACACCCGTAAGCGCTACCGGGCGACCATCGACCGGCTGCAGCGCGCCCTCAAGGCGCACACGGTGGCGACCACGGCGGACACCGCGCGCTCCTTCCGGGGCCCTGCCGCGCGGCACGGCTCGTCCGGCGGCGGGGTGCGCGTCAAGGCGGTCTGCGACTGCGGGCGCAATGTACGCGTGGTGCCGTCCGTGCTGGCCCAGGCGCCGATCATGTGCGGCGCGTGCGGGCAGCCGTTCCGCATTCCCGAGGTCGTGGGCGCCGCCTGAGTGTGGCAGAATGGCCAGCTGAGAACTCGACAGCCGTGCAGGAACCCTCTCTCCTTCGGCTGACGCGTCCACCGGGCGCGCGACTCCCACAACCCCACGTGGAAGCCTGCCGTGCCCAAACACGTCAACACCAGGAGAACCCACTCCCGTGGCAGTCAAGATCAAGCTGAAGCGTCTGGGCAAGATCCGTTCGCCTCACTACCGCATCGTCGTCGCCGACTCCCGCACCCGCCGTGACGGCCGGGCGATCGAGGAGATCGGCCTGTACCACCCGGTGCAGAACCCGTCGCGTATCGAGGTCGACTCGGACCGCGCCCAGTACTGGCTCTCCGTCGGCGCGCAGCCGACCGAGCCGGTGCTCGCCATCCTCAAGCTCACCGGCGACTGGCAGAAGTACAAGGGCCTTGAGGCCCCCGCGCCGCTGCTGGTCGCCGAGCCCAAGGCCGACAAGCGCGCCCTCTTCGAGGCCGCGGCCAAGGACACCGCCGACGAGCCGAAGGGTGAGGCGATCACCCCCAGGGCGAAGAAGGCCGACAAGGCGGAGAAGAAGGCCGACGACACCGCCGAGGCCCCGGCCGCGGCTGAGTCCACCGAGGCCTGAGCGTGCTTGAGGAGGCTCTTGAGCACCTCGTGAAGGGCATCGTCGACAACCCCGACGATGTGCAGGTGGACATGCGCACCCTGCGCCGCGGCAACGTGCTGGAGGTCCGGGTCCACCCCGACGACCTCGGCAAGGTGATCGGCCGCAACGGCCGTACCGCCCGTGCGTTGCGTACGGTCGTGGGCGCGCTCGGCGGGCGCGGCATCCGCGTCGACCTGGTCGACGTCGACCAGGTGCGCTGACCGCCGGCCAAACCGCACGGAACACCGGCTCGGGCCGGGGGTGGCGCTGCCGCTCCCGGCCCGAGCCGTCTGACGTACAAGAGACGTACAAGAGGTGAAAGGGCTCCATGCAGCTGGTAGTCGGCAGGATCGGCCGCGCCCACGGCATCAAGGGCGAGGTGAGCGTCGAGGTGCGCACCGACGAGCCGGAACTGCGGCTCGCGCCGGGCGCGGTGCTCGCCACCGACCCGGCCTCCGCAGGGCCGCTGACCATCGCCACCGGGCGGGTGCACAGCGGACGGCTGATGCTGCGCTTCGAGGGCGTCGCCGACCGCAGCGCCGCCGAGGCGCTGCGCAATACGCTGCTGATCGCCGAGGTGGACCCGGACGAGACGCCGGAGGACCCCGAGGAGTTCTACGACCACCAGCTCATCGACCTGGACGTCGTCACCGTCGACGGCGAGGAGGTCGGGCGGATCGGCGAGATCAGCCATCTGCCGTACCAGGACCTGCTGGTGGTGGTCCGGCCCGACGGCAGCGAGGTGCTTGTGCCGTTCGTCGCCGAGATCGTGCCGGAGATCGACCTGGAGGAGCAGCGCGCGGTCATCGACCCGCCGCCGGGGCTGCTGGGCGAGCCGGAGTCCGGCGAGGGGCTTGGCGATGGCGAGAGCGGGGGCCCGGGTGCGGCTTCCGGCGGTGCGGCGGACGGCGGCTGAGATGCGGATCGACGTCGTCACGATCTTCCCCGAGTACCTGGAGCCGCTGAACGTCTCGCTGGTCGGCAAGGCCCGCGCGGCCGGCCGGCTCGACGTGCGCGTCCACGACCTGCGCGACTGGGCCCACGACCGGCACAACACCGTCGACGACACCCCGTACGGCGGCGGCCCCGGCATGGTCATGATGACCGGGCCCTGGGGCGAGGCCCTCGACGACACCCTCGCCGACGGCTACGAGGCCGGCGCCGGCCGGCCCGCGCTCGTCGTCCCCACCCCCAGCGGGCGGCCCTTCACCCAGCAGCTCGCCGGTGAACTCGCCGAGCGGCCCTGGCTGGTCTTCGCGCCCGCCCGCTACGAGGGCATCGACACCCGCGTCACCGACGAGTACCGCACCCGGCTGCCGGTCTACGAGGTCTCCATCGGCGACTACGTGCTGGCCGGCGGCGAGGCCGCGGTCCTGGTCGTCACCGAGGCCGTCGCCCGGCTGCTGCCCGGCGTCCTCGGCAACGCCGCCTCCTACCGCGACGACTCCTTCGCACCCGGCGCGATGGCCGACCTGCTGGAAGGCCCGGTCTACACCAAGCCGCCCACCTGGCGCGGCCGTGGCATCCCCGAGGTGCTGCTCAGCGGCCACCACGGGAAGATCGCCCGCTGGCGCCGCGACGAGGCCCTGCGCCGTACCGTCGCCCACCGCCCCGACCTGATCCGGCGCTGCGACCCCGCCGCCTTCGACAAGCGCGACCGGGAGATGCTCAGCATCCTGGGCTGGATGCCGGGCCCGGACGGGCGATTTGGGCCGAGCCCCCACGTCATGGAAGAATGAGCGGCTGCTGCCGGTCCGGCCCGCGCCCCTGCCACAGGGGGAACGACGCCCGCCGCCCCCGGCCGCGCACCCTGACACCCGACCTCATGTTCCGTCGATGACCTGTGGCATCGGCGAGGAAGCAGACACCGATATGACCAACCTCATCGAGAGCGTCAACAGCGCGTCGCTGCGCACCGACGTCCCGGCCTTCCGCCCCGGCGACACCGTCAACGTCCACGTGCGCGTCATCGAGGGCAACCGCTCCCGTGTGCAGCAGTTCAAGGGCGTCGTCATCCGCCGCCAGGGCGCGGGCATCAGCGAGACCTTCACGGTCCGCAAGGTGAGCTTCTCCGTCGGTGTCGAGCGGACCTTCCCGGTGCACACCCCGATCGTGGAGAAGATCGAGGTCGTCACCCGCGGCGACGTGCGCCGCGCCAAGCTCTACTACCTGCGCGAGCTGCGCGGCAAGGCCGCGAAGATCAAGGAGAAGCGCGACAACTGAGCGCTTCCCGCGAGGACTCCCGGCGCCGGGCCCGTGGCGAGCGCCTCTCGCGGGGCGCTCGTCGCGGGCGGTCCGCAGCGGCCGGATAAGCTCTGGCCCCGATGGACACCGAAGCAGCAGCCGTACCGGAACGCGACCGTTCCCCCGACACCGCAGCCGAGCAGGCGCGGCCGGAGGAGCGGTCGCGTTCCGCTGTGCGGTCGCGGTCGGCCGTGCTGCGCGGGCGGGTCGCGGACACCGCGGCCGTCGTGTGGGCCGAGTGGCGGCGCACGATCCTGCTGGTGGCCGCCGCGGTGGCCGCGCTGCTGCTGGTCAGTACCTTCGTGGCGCGGCCCTACCAGGTGCCGAGCCGGTCGATGGAGGGCACGCTGCGGGTCGGCGACCGGGTCCTGGTCGACAAGCTCGCCTACCGCTTCGGCGGCACACCGCGGCGCGGGGACGTGATCGTCTTCGACGGCGAGGGCTCCTTCACGCAGCAGAGCGGCACCGACTTCGTCAAGCGCGTCATCGGCGTCGGCGGCGACCGCGTCACCTGTTGCGACGCCCGCGGGCGGCTGATGGTCAACGGCCACCCGCTGGACGAGACCTACCTTTATCCCGGGGACACACCGTCCCAGGTACGGTTCGACATCGTGGTGCCGGACGGAAAGCTGTGGGTGATGGGCGATCACCGTGCCGACTCGCGTGACTCACGCGACCACCTCGGCGACCCCGGCGGCGGCAACGTGCCCGTCGACCGGGTGATCGGCCGTGCCGACGCGGTCGCCTGGCCGGTCGGCCGCTGGACCCGGCTGCGCCGCCCGGCCGCCTTCGCCGACGTGCCCGCCCCGGCCGGCGCGCATGGGTAACCGCGGCAGGGCCCGCAGGACGCTGTTCGGCGGTGTCGTCGGCGTCGAGCCGGCCGGCGAGCAGGGCGGCGCCGATCTCGGCGAGACCCCGCGGCTGACCGGCAACACCCGGGTGGAGCGGCGCCGGCTCGCCCGCAAGGTCCGCCGCAGACGGCGGCGCTCGCTGGCCAGGGAGGTGCCGCTGCTGGTCATGGTGGCGCTGCTGATCGCCCTGGTGCTCAAGACGTTCCTGGTGCAGGCGTTCGTGATCCCGTCCGGATCGATGGAGCAGACCATCAAGATCGGCGACCGGGTGCTGGTGGACAAGCTCACCCCGTGGTTCGGCGCCGAACCGCACCGCGGCGACGTCGTCGTCTTCAAGGACCCCGGTGGCTGGCTGCAGGGCGAGCCGCCGCCCAAGAAGGACCCGGTCGTCGTCAAGCAGGTCAAGCAGTTCTTCACCTTCATCGGGCTGCTGCCGGCCAGCAGCGAGCAGGACCTGATCAAGCGGGTGATCGCGGTCGGCGGCGACACGGTGCAGTGCTGCGACGCCCAGGGGCGGATCCTCGTCAACGGCACGCCGCTGGACGAGCCCTATCTGTACCCCGGGAATCCACCCTCAATGATGAAATTCACCGAGCACGTGCCGCCCGGCCGGCTGTGGGTGATGGGCGACCACCGCTCGGATTCCGCGGACTCGCGGTACCACACCGACAAGCCGGGCGGCGGCACCATCCCGGAAAGCCTGGTGGTCGGACGGGCTTTCGTCATCGGCTGGCCGCTCGGTCACTGGCAGCGGCTCAAGGAACCGGCGACCTTCGCCGGCGTGGCGGATCCGCGGTCCGCCGCAGCGGCGGACACAGCGACGCCGACTAGTGTGGGCTCGGCCAAGAACGGTCAAAGGACGGACCGGCCCACGACCCCCGCGGAACTCTCGCTCGTTATGGGTGTGGCAGGCCTGCGCCGATGGCGTGGCAGACGGCGGTCCGAAGTGAGGAGTGGATGTGGGGGACCTGGTGGTCGGCGCACGATCTGGACCCGGCGAGCCCGAGAAGCGGAATGCCGAGGTGCCCCAGACCGATGCCTCGGCGGCAGATGCCGCGGTCCCCGGACGGAGCCCGGCGCCGCCGCCGTACGCGGAGGGCCCCGGCGTGACGCAGCCCTACGCGGACGGGCCCGGGCTGCCGCCGTACGCAGACGGTCATGGCGGGCCGGCGGCGGGCGAGCAGGGCACGGCACCGGGGCACCCGGGCGTCGCGCCCGGCACGGTGCCCGTGGCGGGCGGCATCCCGGCGATGGCCGGTGGCGCCCCCGGCGACCCGGTGGGCCCGGTGGGCCCCGCCGGTCCTGACCCGGCCGACGACGAGGAGGACGCCGACGAGCGGCCCGGCCACGGCGGCCGGGGCAAGCCGCGGTCGTTCTGGAAGGAGCTGCCGCTGCTGGTCGGCATCGCGCTGGTGCTGGCGCTGCTGATCAAGACCTTCCTGGTCCAGGCGTTCTCCATCCCCTCGGACTCGATGAACAACACCCTGCTCAAGGGCGACCGGGTGCTGGTCGACAAGCTCACGCCCTGGTTCGGCTCCGAGCCGTCCCGCGGCGAGGTGGTGGTCTTCCACGACCCGGGCGGCTGGCTGCCCGAGAACCCGCCGGCGAGCAACAATGTGCTGGTCAAGGGGCTGCAGAAGGGCCTGAGCTTTATCGGCCTGATGCCCTCGGCCGATGAGAAGGACCTGATCAAGCGGGTCATCGGGGTGGGCGGCGACACGGTGTCGTGCAAGGGCACCGGCCCGGTGATGGTCAACGGCAAGCCGCTCGACGAGCCGTACGTCTATCCCGGCAATACGCCCTGCACCCCCGAGGTGCCGTTCACCGTGCATGTGCCCAAGGGCCGCATCTGGGTCATGGGCGACCACCGGCAGGACTCGCTGGACTCGCGCTTCCACATGACGCTGCCCGGCGGCGGCACCGTGTCCGACGGTGACGTGGTGGGGCGCGCCATCGTGGTGGCCTGGCCGGTGAACCGCTGGGACGTGCTGTCCATCCCGGGAACGTTCTCGCAGCCCGGCATCAACGCCGCCGGTGCGGCGGCGCCGGTCGCGGCCGGGTTCGCGGGCGCGCTGCCCCTGGTGATGTGGCGCCGGCGCAGGCTGCTGACGGCCGCGGTGGAGCGGGCGGCCTCCGCCGTGCCCACCGAGCCGCCGGTGCGGGGCGGGCCCGGCCGGGAGAGCGCGGAGCAGGGCTGACCGGCGCGCGTACCGCCCGGTAGGGTTCCGGTCCATGAGCAGCAGCAGCGGTGCGACGACCACCGGCACCACGGGAAGCGGAAGCGGCGCCGGAGCCGGGCGGCGCGGTGCGGGAGCCGGTGGCGGCGGGCTCGGGCACCGGCTGTCCGGCATAGCCGTCGCTCTCGGCTGCGTGCTCTTCCTCGGCTCCTGCGTGTGGGGCGCGCTGGTCTACCGCCCCTACAGCGTGCCGACCACGTCCATGGTGCCGACCGTGCAGTCGGGCGACCGGCTGCTCGCGCAGAAGGTGTCCGGGTCGCAGGTGCACCGCGGTGACGTGGTGGTCTTCAAGGACCCGCTGTGGGGCGACGCGCCGCTGGTCAAGCGGGTCGTCGGGGTCGGCGGGGACACGGTGGCCTGCTGCGACGCGCAGGGCCGGCTGACCGTGAACGGCACCCCGGTCGACGAGACGTACCTGAACGGCGGCGCGCCCTCCGCGCAGGGCGGGGACCAGGCGTCGGCGGAGCGGTTCAGCACGAAGGTGCCGGCGGGCAAGCTCTTCCTGCTGGGCGACAACCGCGCGATCTCCGAGGACTCCCGGGTCCACCTCGCCGACGCCGAGGGCGGCGCGGTCCCGGCGAGCGACGTCAAGGCCCGGGTGGACGGTATCGCCTGGCCGTCGTCCCGTATCGGGCTGCTGCACCGCACCTCGGCCTTCGCCGCGATCCCGGGCGGCGGTTCCCCCGGACGGGGGCCGCTGGGCCTGCTGGTGGTCGCGGCGCTGGCCGGCGTGGTGCTGATCCTGGGCGGGGCGGCCTGGGACCCGCTGGCCAAGCTGCTGCGGCGCCGGTGATCACGGTGGGCGTGCGGGGCGGTTCCGCAGTGCGGGCGGACCGCGTGACGCACAATGGGGGTCACGTACGGCTGAAGGGGAACACACGATGAGCGCCGAGGACCTCGAGAAGTACGAGACCGAGATGGAGCTGAAGCTCTACAGGGAGTACCGCGACGTCGTCGGGCTGTTCAAGTACGTGATCGAGACCGAGCGGCGTTTCTACCTCACCAACGACTACGAGATGCAGGTGCACTCGGTCCAGGGCGAGGTGTTCTTCGAGGTCTCGATGGCCGACGCATGGGTCTGGGACATGTACCGGCCGGCGCGCTTCGTCAAGCAGGTGCGGGTGCTCACGTTCAAGGACGTGAATATCGAGGAGCTGAACAAGGCGGATCTGGATCTGCCCTCGGACGACTCGGGCTTCAACGGCTGAGCTGAGGCTTGGGCTGGGGCTTGGCCTGAGGGTGGCTGCGGATGGCCTGCGGCTGGGCCGGGGCTCGGGGGGTCGGGGCTCGGGGGGTCGGGGCTCGGGTGCCGGGCTCGGGGGTCGGGGCTCGGGTGGGGCTCGGGTGGGTCGGTCGAGAAAGTTATCCACAGGCCGGCGAGCAAGATCATCGGCGGTGGGCCGCGCTCTGTCACAGTGAGTGACGGAGGTGGTACGCATGAACGAGCGAAGTGCGCTGGGGCGGTACGGCGAGGACGTCGCGGTCCGGGCGCTGCAAGCCGCGGGCCTGAAGGTACTGGGGCGCAACTGGCGGTCCGGCCGCCGCGGTGAGATCGACATCCTCGCGTCCGAGGGCGACGCTCTGGTGGTGTGCGAGGTCAAGACCCGGCGGGCCGGGCCCTTCCAGCACCCGCGGGAGGCGCTGCCGGAGGCCAAGCTGGCCCGGCTGCGCTCGCTGGCCGAGCGATGGACCGCCGAGCACGGCGGCGCCCCGCCGGGCGGGGTGCGGATCGATCTGGTGGGCGTCATCCTGCCCGACCGCGGGGCCCCCGAGGTCGACCATGTGCGGGGGGTGGCGTGATGGGCTTCGCCCGTACGTGCTCGGTCGCGCTGGTCGGCGTCGAGGGCGTGGTGGTCGAGGTCCAGGCCGACCTGGAGCCGGGCCTGGCCGCCTTCACGCTGGTGGGGCTGCCCGACAAGAGCCTGGTCGAGAGCCGGGACCGGGTGCGGGCCGCGATCGTCAACAGCGGCGAGGTGTGGCCGCAGAAGAAGCTCACCGTGGGGCTGAGCCCGGCGTCGGTGCCCAAGGGCGGCTCCGGTTTTGACCTGGCGGTGGCCTGCGCGCTGCTCGCGGCGAACGAACGGATCGCCCCGTCCTCCATCGCCGACCTGATGATGATCGGCGAGCTGGGCCTGGACGGCCGGGTGCGTCCGGTGCGGGGCGTGCTGCCCGCGGTCCTGGCCGCCGCCGACGCCGGGTACCGGCATGTGGTGGTGCCCGAGCGCACGATGGCCGAGGCGTCGCTCGTGCCGGGTGTCGCGGTCCTGGGGGTGCGCAGCCTGCGCCAGCTGGTGGCGGTGCTCAACGACGAGCCGGTCCCCGAGGAGGAGGACGACTCGGCGGCGGCCCGCGGCCGGCCCGACCCGATGCTGGCCGGGCTGACGCTGCCGGGCGGCGGGGCGGTGGGCACCGGCTTCGCCGCGGGCCTGGGCGGCGCCGCGTCCGGGGAGGGCGGCGAGGCGCACCCGCCGCTCGCGCCGGACATGGCGGACGTGGCCGGGCAGCGCGCCGCCCGGCTGGCCCTGGAGGTGGCGGCGGCGGGCGCCCACCACCTCTACCTGAAGGGTCCGCCGGGCGCGGGCAAGACGATGCTGGCCGAGCGGCTGCCGGGCATCCTGCCGCCGCTGAGCCGGCAGGAGTCGCTGGAGGTCACCGCGGTCCACTCGGTGGCCGGCATCCTCCCGGCCGGCCGCCCGTTGGTGGACGCCCCGCCCTTCTGCGCGCCCCACCACTCGGCGACGATGCCGGCGCTGGTCGGCGGGGGCAGCGGGCTTCCCCGGCCGGGCGCGGTCTCGCTGGCGCACCGGGGCGTGCTCTTTCTCGACGAGGCGCCGGAGTTCTCCGTGCAGGCGCTGGAGGCGCTGCGGCAGCCGCTGGAGTCCGGCCATGTGGTGGTGGCCCGGGCGGCGGGCGTGGTGCGGCTGCCGGCCCGCTTCACCCTGGTGCTGGCCGCCAACCCCTGCCCCTGCGGGCGGTATTCGATGCTGGGCGCGGGGTGCGAGTGCTCGCCGTCGGCGGTGCGGCGCTACCAGGGCCGGCTGTCGGGTCCGCTGCTGGACCGGGTGGACCTGCGGGTGGACGTCGAGGCGGTCGGCCGGGCCGAGCTGGTCGGGCGCGAGCGCGGGGAGTGCACCGCCGTGGTCGCCGCCCGGGTCCGGGAGGCCAGGGAACGCGCCGCCGCGCGCTACGCCGGTACGCCCTGGCGGGCCAACGGCGATGTGCCGGGCCATGAGCTGCGCACCCGCTGGCCGGTCGCCCCCGGCGCCATGCACGCCGCCGAGCGCGACATGGAGCGCGGCCTGCTCACCGCCCGGGGCCTGGACCGCGTCCTGCGCGTCGCCTGGACCCTCGCCGACCTCGCCGGCCACCCCCGCCCGGACGCGGACGACGTGCGCACCGCCCTCCAGCTGCGCACGGGCGTCGCCCATGGCCTCACCTCGGTGGGGAGGGGCTGATGGCCACCGGCGAGCGGGAGCCGCGGCCTGCGCTGCCGCGGCCGGAGGCGGAGGTGGGGGCGGCGCGTCCGCCGGGCACGGGGGAGCGCGCTGATGGCCGCCGGTGAGGGTGAGCTGCAGCCCGGGCCGCCGTGGCTGGGGGCGTGGGAGCCGCAGCAGCCGCCGGGCGCGGGGGAGCGGTGCCAGCCGCCGCCGGGCTTGCCGCCGGGGCCGGGTGGTGGGGCGCCGCCGGGACGGCTGCCGGGACCGCCGCCCGGGCCGCCGCCGGGACCGCTGCCCGGGGCGACGCCGGGGGTCGATGAGGAGGCGCTGAGGTGGGCGTACGAACCCGGCGGGGCGGGGGATGTCACGGCGGGGCTCGGGGAGTGCGCCGGGTGGGGCGAGCGGCTGGCGCGGGCCGCGCTGACGAGGGTGGCGGACCCGGGGGACGAGGTGATGGGCCGGGCGCTGCGGGAGCGGGGTGCGCAGGCGGCGCTGCGGGCCGTACGCGCCGGGCAGGTGCTGCCGGGGGCGAGCGCGGACCGGACGGCGCGGTACGCCCGGCGGTCGGCCCGCGCGGACCCGGTGGCCGATCTCGGCGCCGCTTACCGGGCGGGGGCCCGCTTCGTCTGCCCGGGGGACGGCGACTGGCCCGGCCAGCTCGACGACCTCGGCCTGCAGCGCCCGCTCGGGCTGTGGGTGCGCGGGCGGCCGTCGCTGCGGCTGTGGGCGCTGCGCTCGGTCGCGGTGGTCGGGGCCAGGGCCTGCACCGACTACGGCTCCCATATGGCGGCGCTGCTGGGCGCGGGGCTCGCGGAGGCCGGCTGGGTGGTGGTCTCCGGCGCCGCCTACGGGGTGGACCGGATGGCGCACCGCGGCGCGCTCGGCGCGGGCGGCGCGACGATCGGGGTGGTGGCCTGCGGGGTGGACGTGCCGTATCCGCCGGGCAACGCCGAGCTGATCGGGCAGATCGCCGCGTGCGGGCTGCTGGTCGGCGAGCTCCCGCCGGGCGACCATCCGACGCGCAGCCGCTTCGTGCTGCGCAACCGGGTCATCGCCGCCCTGACCCGCGGCACGGTGGTGGTCGAGGCCCGTTACCGCAGCGGTTCGCTCATCACCGCCCGCCGGGCGGCGGCGCTGGGCCGGATCACGATGGGGGTGCCGGGCCCGTGCACCAGCGGGCTGTCCGAGGGGGTGCACGAACTGCTGCGCGGCGGGGCCGCCGTGGTGACCGACGCGGCGGAGGTGGTCGAGCTGGTCGGCGAGATCGGCGCCGACCTCGCGCCGCCGCGCCGCGGCCCGGTGCTGCCGCGTGACCTGCTGGCTCCCGCCGCGGCCCGGGTGCTGGAGGCGCTGCCCGGGCGAGGCGCGGCCGGCGAGCGGGAGATCGCCGACGCCGCCGGGACCGGCCGCGACGACACGCTGAGCAGGCTCTACGAATTGCAGGCCCTCGGCTTCGTCGAACGGCTGGACGAGAGGTGGCAGTTGGTCCGTACCGCGGGCGACGGCCCGGCACAGCGCGCCGGTTGACGCCGGCGGCACACCATCAGGTGACAGCGCGGGCCCATGACCTGGGGCGATTGCGGGGTGGGCCGAGCGGGGCGCGGCGGCGGCCCATCATGGCCGGTGCGGGCGCGAGGCGGCGCCTGTGCCGGACGCCGCGACCGGCCCGGCGTCCACGTACTCGCAGAGGAACGTATCTGCGTATGCCCGATCACGACGATGTAGCAATAAGCGACAGCATGGTCACGCTACGCTTTCAGGGGGCCTCCTTTTCAGCCATGGCTCCTTCGCCGCCCACCTCCCCGCAGCCTCCGTCCCCCTCCCCACCGCTCCCATCCACGTCACGGCAGAACGGCGCACCACGACGCATGCCCCAGTACACCCCCGGGTCCGAACGGGCGACGGCGACCACCGCCCCCGCCACCGCCCGGCCCGCCGCTCCCACGTCGCTCGACGAGCTGTGGCGGACCTACAAGTCCACGGGGGACGCCCGGTTGCGCGAACAGCTGATCCTGCACTACTCGCCGCTGGTCAAATACGTGGCGGGCCGGGTCAGCGTAGGGCTGCCGCCCAACGTCGAGCAGGCCGACTTCGTGTCCTCCGGGGTCTTCGGGCTGATCGACGCGATCGAGAAGTTCGACCCGGACCGCGCGATCAAGTTCGAGACCTACGCGATCACCCGGATCCGCGGCGCCATGATCGACGAACTGCGCGCCCTGGACTGGATCCCGCGCTCGGTCCGGCAGAAGGCCCGGGCGGTCGAGCGCGCCTACGCCACCTTGGAGGCCCGGCTGCGCCGCACCCCCACCGAGCCGGAGGTGGCCGCCGAGATGGGCGTCGGCCTGGAGGAGCTGCACGGCGTCTTCAGCGCGCTGTCGCTCGCCAACGTCGTCGCCCTGGAGGAGCTGCTGCACCCCGGTACCGACAGCGGCGACCGGCTCAGCCTGGTCGACACCCTGGAGGACACCGGCGCCGACGACCCGGTCGAGGTCGCCGAGGACCGCGAGCTGCGCCGGCTGCTCGCCCGCGCCATCAACACCCTCCCCGAGCGCGAGAAGACCGTCGTCACCCTCTACTACTACGAGGGCCTGACGCTCGCCGAGATCGGCCAGGTACTCGGCGTCACCGAGAGCCGGGTCAGCCAGATCCACACCAAGTCGGTGCTTCAACTGCGGGCAAAGCTCGCCGACGTCGGCCGCTGACGGCGGTCCGGCAGTGTCTACAGTGGTGTGATGCCCAGGATTCGAGCGGCCTCGGTGGCCGAACACCGCACGATGCAGCGCCGGGCCCTGCTGGACGCCGCCCGCTCGCTGCTGTCCGAGGGCGGCACCGACGCACTGACCTTCCCCGCGCTCGCCGAGCGCACCGGGCTGGCCCGCTCGTCGGTCTACGAATATTTCCGCTCGCGCGCCGCGGTCGTCGAGGAGCTGTGCGCCGTCGACTTCCCCGTGTGGGCCGCCGAGGTCGAGGCCGCGATGCGGGCCGCCGACACCCCCGAGGGGCGCATCGAGGCATACGTCCGCAGCCAGCTCGCCCTGGTCGGCGACCGCAGGCACCGGGCCGTCGTCGCCATCTCGGCCGGCGAGCTGGACGCCGGCGCCCGTGAGCGGATCCGCGCCGCGCACGGCGGCCTGGTCACCCTGGTGGTCGCCGCGCTGTCCGAGCTCGGCCACGACCAGCCGCGGCTCAGCGCGATGATGCTCCAGGGCGTCGTCGACGCCGCCGTCCGCCGTATCGAGCTCGGCGCCGCGGAAGACCCCGGGGCCATCACCCGCGCCGCCGTCACGATGGCCCTGCACGGCGTCACCGGCTGACCCGCGCGCCCCGCCCGTCCGATCGTGCCCCGCGCCCCTCACCCCGGCGCCGGGACCCCGGCGACCGGCAGCAGCCGGGACGGCCCCGAGCGCAGTATCCGGCGCGGCAGCAGTGACAGCGGGTTTAGATAGACGTCACCGCCCGGCGTGCTGCGCAGCAGCCCCCAGTGCAGGCACCAGCCGGGGCAGTGCGCGAGCCCGCCCTCCAGCACCCCGACCTGCCCGCCCGCCGCCACTCGGGCGCCCACGGCCACCGTCGCCCGCACCGGCTCGTAGCTGATCCGCAGGGCCGGCGCGATCCGCAGCACCACCACGCCCGCGCCTCCCACCCGCCCGGCGAAGACCACCTCGCCCGGCGCCGCCGCCCGTACCGCCGCGGCCGGGCCCGCCCGCAGGTCCACCCCGCGATGGCCGGCGCCCCACCCCGTCGCCGGCGGCTCGAACGCACGCAGCACCACCGGCCGCCCCCGCGCCCCCTGCCCCGCCACCGGCCAGCTCCGCCCGCCGCCCGGCACGCCCGGCCCGCCCGGCGCCGCACCCGAACCGCCGGCCGGCGCACCGCCCGTACCCTGCACCGCGCCGCCGCCCGCAACCGTCAGCAGCGCCGCCACCACCACCGTGAACCACATCGCCGTGAACGCCATGACACGACGATCCCGCATTCCGCCGGCAAGAGATGATCATGGTCCCGGCCTGTGGATAACTCGGGTGTCGCCCGCCGCTCCGCGGGTCCCGTACAATTTCTCTGGCGATCCGGGTCACCGGGTCGACTTCGCACGCCCCGCCACCGACCCCCTCTCCGGGGCGGTGGCCGCGCCCCTCGGTCCCTCGTGGCACGGCGCGCCGGGGCGTCAGGCGCGACGGCCGTCCGGCCGTCGCGGTAACCGAGCACTTCAAGGAGTACGGCCATGGCCGTCGTCACGATGCGGGAGCTGCTGGAGAGCGGCGTCCACTTCGGGCACCAGACCCGCCGCTGGAACCCGAAGATGAAGCGCTTCATCTTCACCGAGCGCAACGGCATCTACATCATCGACCTGCTCCAGTCGCTGTCGTACATCGACCGCGCCTACGAGTTCGTCAAGGAGACCGTCGCCCACGGCGGTTCCATCATGTTCGTCGGTACGAAGAAGCAGGCGCAGGAGGCCATCGCCGAGCAGGCCTCGCGCGTCGGCATGCCCTACGTCAACCAGCGCTGGCTGGGCGGCATGCTCACCAACTTCTCGACCGTCTACAAGCGCCTGCAGCGCCTCAAGGAGCTCGAGGAGATCGACTTCGAGGACGTGGCCGCCTCCGGCCTGACCAAGAAGGAGCTCCTGGTCCTCTCCCGCGAGAAGGACAAGCTGGAGAAGACCCTCGGCGGCATCCGCGAGATGCAGAAGGTGCCCAGCGCGGTCTGGATCGTCGACACCAAGAAGGAGCACATCGCCGTCGGTGAGGCGCGCAAGCTCCGCATCCCGGTCGTCGCGATCCTGGACACCAACTGCGACCCCGACGAGGTCGACTACAAGATCCCGGGCAACGACGACGCGATTCGTTCCGTCACGCTGCTCACCCGCGTGATCGCCGACGCCGTCGCCGAGGGCCTGATCGCCCGCTCCGGCGCCGCGCTGGGCGACAAGAAGGCCGAAGGCGCCTCGGAGCCGCTGGCCGAGTGGGAGCGTGACCTGCTGGAAGGCGAGAAGAAGGCCGACGACGCGACCGAGGCACCCGCCGAGGCCGCCGCGACCGAGGCGCCCGCCGCCCCGGCCGAGACGCCCGCCGAGGCTCCGGCCGCGGACGCTGCGGACGCCGCCGCGGACGCGCCGGCCGCCGAGGGCGACGCCCCGCAGGCCTGACCCGAGGCCGGCCGCCCACGGCCGCCGGCCCCACGCGTGACGACGGCGGGGGCGCGAGCCCCCGCCGTCCACCCGTCGATCCACCGACCATTCGGGAAGAGACTCACACCCATGGCGAACTTCACCGCCGCTGACGTCAAGAAGCTCCGCGAGCTGACCGCCGCGGGCATGATGGACTGCAAGAACGCCCTCACCGAAGCCGAGGGCGACCTGGACAAGGCCGTAGAGATCCTGCGGGTCAAGGGCCAGAAGGGCGTCACCAAGCGCGAGGGCCGCTCGGCCTCCAACGGCGCCGTGGTGTCCCTCATCGCCGCCGACAACTCCGAGGGCGTCCTCGTCGAGCTCAAGTGCGAGACCGACTTCGTCGCCAAGGGCGACAAGTTCGTCGCCGTCGCCGACGCGATCGCCGCCCACGTGGCGAGCACCAAGCCGGCCGACATCCAGACCCTGCTCGGCTCCGAGATCAAGCCCGGCCAGACCGTGCAGGCCTTCGTCGACGAGGCGAACGCCACCCTCGGCGAGAAGATCGTCCTGGACCGCTTCGCGCAGTTCTCGGGCGCCTACGTCACCTCCTACCTGCACCGCACCAGCCCGGACCTGCCCCCGCAGGTCGGCGTGCTGGTCGAGCTGGACAAGGCCGACCCGCAGACCGCCAAGGACGTCGCCCAGCACATCGCCGCGTTCGCGCCGAAGTACCTCACGCGCGACGAGATCGACGCCGAGACCGTCGAGAACGAGCGCCGGGTCGCCGAGGCCACCGCGCGCGAGGAGGGCAAGCCCGAGGCCGCCCTGCCGCGTATCGTCGAGGGCCGCGTCAACGGCTTCTTCAAGGAGAACGTCGTTCTCGAGCAGTCCTTCGCCAAGGACGCCAAGAAGACCGTGCAGAAGGTGCTGGACGAGGCCGGCGTGACGCTGAAGTCCTTCGCCCGCTTCCGCGTCGGCGTCTGACCGCGGCCTGCGCCGTGTCCGGGTGCCGCCGGGGGAGTAATTGTCCGGCGGCCCCGCTAGGGTCGGCCCATAGGGTCGTACGCAGGCCGCCGGCCGCCGGCCGGCCGCAGATGTGACAAGGAGGCCATTGCCGTCACGGGAACCCACAAGGACCCACGGCAGTGGCCTCCTTTGTACGTGCACGAGGAGATCCCCATGAACGAAGCCGCCGCACCCGCCACGACCGGCACGCCCGGCGCCGCAGGCCCGGCGAGCGCCGGCCGCCGCTTCCTGCTCAAGCTGTCCGGCGAGGCGTTCGCCGGTGGCGGCGGACTCGGCGTCGATCCCGATGTCGTGCACGCCATCGCCCGCGAGGTCGCCGCGGTCGTCGCCGACGGCTACGAGATCGCCCTCGTCGTCGGCGGCGGCAACTTCTTCCGCGGCGCCGAACTGCAGCAGCGCGGCATGGACCGGGCCCGCTCGGACTACATGGGCATGCTCGGCACGGTCATGAACTGCCTGGCGCTCCAGGACTTCCTGGAGAAGGAGGGCGTCGAGACCCGGGTGCAGACCGCCATCACCATGGGCCAGGTCGCCGAGCCGTACATCCCGCTGCGCGCGGTACGGCACCTGGAGAAGGGCCGGGTGGTGATCTTCGGCGCCGGTATGGGCATGCCGTACTTCTCCACCGACACCACCGCCGCCCAGCGCGCGCTGGAGATCGACGCCTCGGCGCTGCTCATGGGCAAGAACGGGGTGGACGGCGTCTACGACTCCGACCCCAAGCACAACCCGGCAGCGGTCATGTTCGACGCACTGGACTACGGCGAGGTCATCGCCCGCGACCTGCGGGTCGCCGACCTCACGGCGATCACTTTGTGCCAGGACAACAAGCTGCCGATCCTGGTCTTCGAGCTGCTGGCCGAGGGCAACATCGCCCGCGCGGTCAAGGGTGAGAAGATCGGCACACTGGTCAACACCCACGGCACGAGGCAGTAGCCGTGCAGCCGCCCGCGCCCGCAAGGCCCCGCCTTCTGAATACCAGGAGCACATGGTGATTGAAGAAACCCTCCTCGAAGCCGAGGAGAAGATGGAGAAGGCCGTCGTGGTCGCCAAGGACGACTTCGCGGCGATCCGCACCGGCCGCGCGCACCCGGCGATGTTCAACAAGATCGTGGCCGAGTACTACGGCACCGTGACCCCGATCAACCAGCTCGCGTCCTTCTCGGTGCCCGAGCCGCGGATGGCGGTGATCACCCCCTTCGACAGCAGCAGCCTGCGCAACATCGAGGAGGCGATCCGCAACTCCGACCTCGGTGTCAACCCCAGCAACGACGGCCGTATCATCCGGGTGGTCTTCCCGCAGCTCACCGAGGAGCGGCGGCGCGAGTACATCAAGGTCGCCAAGTCCAAGGGCGAGGACGCCAAGATCTCCATCCGCAGCATCCGCCGCAAGGCGAAGGAGACCCTGGACAAGTTCGTCAAGGACGGCGACACCGGCGAGGACGAGGTGCGCCGCGCCGAGAAGGAGCTGGACGACACCACTGCGAAGTACGTCGCGCAGGTCGACGAGCTGCTCAAGCACAAGGAGGCGGAGCTGCTCGAGGTCTGACGGGCCCCGCTCAGTGCCGCACCTCCCCGGGCCCGGCCGCGACCGCCCGACCCGGGCCACCACCACCGTCCCTCCGCAACCCCCGACGACGACGCGAGGCGAAGCTCAGTGAACGACTCTTCCTGGGGCGCTTCGCCACGCGCCGGACACTGGGGAGCGGCCGAGGACACGGTCACCGCAACGGCGGGTTCCGCCACGGAAAGCCGGAGCAGAGGGAAGACTCGTCCTATGCCGCCCTCGCCACCGGCGTCCCAGCCGACGCCGCCGCAGCCCGCCCCCGCGAAGAAGTCCGCCGGGCGTAACCTGCGGGCGGCGATAGGCGTCGGCCTCGGGCTCGGCGTGATCGTGCTCGCGGCGCTGTTCCTGGTCAAGGCGGTCTTCGTCGGCGTCGTCGTGGTCGCCGTGGCGGTGGGCCTGTGGGAGCTGACCTCCCGCCTGGCCGAGCGCAAGGCCGTCCACGCGCCGCTGATCCCGCTCGTGGCGGGCGGCACCGCCATGGTGGTCTCCGGCTACACCGCGGGCGCGGACGGGGCGTGGATCGCGATGGCGCTGACCGCGCTCGCGGTCCTGGTCTGGCGGATGGCGCAGCCCCCGCACGACTACCTCAAGGACGTCACCGCCGGTGTCTTCGCGGCCTTCTACGTGCCCTTCCTCGCCACCTTCGTGGTGATGATGCTCGCCGCCGACGACGGCCCGCGCCGGGTGCTGGTCTTCCTGCTGCTGACCGTGATCAGCGACACCGGCGCGTACGCCGTCGGCTGGCGTTTCGGCCGCACCAAGCTCGCCCCGCGCATCAGCCCCGGCAAGACCCGTGAGGGCCTGCTCGGCGCGATCACCTTCGCCATGGTCGCCGGCGCCCTGCTGATGGAGTTCTTCATCGACGGCGGCCACTGGTGGCAGGGCCTGCTCCTGGGCCTGGCCGCCGCCGTCAGCGCGACCCTCGGCGACCTCGGCGAGTCGATGATCAAACGCGACCTCGACATCAAGGACATGGGCACCCTGCTCCCGGGCCACGGCGGCATCATGGACCGCCTCGACAGCCTCCTGCCCACCGCCCCGGTCGTCTGGCTCCTCCTGGTCGCCTTCGTCGGCCAGGGCTGATTTTTTTGCCGCCGGCTCGCCCTTCGGCTCGCCGGCTACCCGGCTGCGCCGCTGCCGTGGCCGGACCGGCCGCCCGGCCGAAGGACCTGCGCGGGGATGCGACACTGGTAGGCATCATGCCTGCACCCGGAGAACTCACTTTCGCCGTGCCGCGCGGGGCCAAGAAGCCCCCGCGGCATCTTGCCGACCTCTCGCCCGCGGAGCGACGGGAGGCGGTGGCCGCGCTCGGGGAGAAGCCGTTCCGGGCCAAGCAGCTGTCGCAGCACTACTTCGCGCGGTACGCCGACGACCCCGGCGCCTGGACGGACATCCCGGCCGCGGCCCGGGAGAGGCTCGCCGGGGACCTGCTGCCGCAGCTGATGACCGTGGTGCGGCACGCCTCGTGCGACGACGGGGACACCCGCAAGACGCTGTGGCGGCTGTTCGACGGCACCCTCGTCGAGTCGGTGCTGATGCGCTATCCCGACCGGGTCACGATGTGCATCTCGTCACAGGCCGGCTGCGGCATGAACTGCCCCTTCTGCGCGACCGGCCAGGCGGGCCTCGACCGGAACCTGTCGACCGCCGAGATCGTGCACCAGATCGTCGCCGGCATGCGGGCGCTGCGGGACGGCGAGGTCCCCGGCGGCCCGGCGCGGCTGTCGAACATCGTCTTCATGGGCATGGGCGAGCCGCTGGCCAACTACAACCGGGTCATCGGCGCCATCCGCCGCCTCACCGACCCCGAGCCGGACGGCCTGGGCCTGTCGCAGCGCGGTATCACCGTCTCCACGGTCGGCCTGGTCCCGGCCATTTACCGCTTTGCCGACGAGGGCTTCAAGTGCCGCCTCGCGGTCTCGCTGCACGCCCCGGACGACGAGCTGCGCGACACCCTCGTACCGGTCAACACCCGCTGGAAGGTCCGCGAGGTCCTGGACGCCGCCTGGCACTACGCCGACGTCTCCGGGCGCCGGGTCTCGATCGAGTACGCGCTCATCCGGGACGTCAACGACCAGGCGTGGCGGGCCGACCGGCTGGGCCGGCTGCTGAAGAACCACCGGGTGCACGTCAACCTGATCCCGCTCAACCCGACGCCCGGCTCGAAGTGGACGGCCTCCCGGCCCGAGGACGAGCGCGCCTTCGTGGCCGCGCTGGAGGCCCACGGCGTGCCCGTGACCGTACGCGACACCCGTGGCCAGGAGATCGACGGCGCCTGCGGCCAGCTCGCCGCGTCCGAGCGCTGACCTGCGCCGCAGGCCCGGCGCTGACCTGCTGCTATCGTACGGTCGGCGACCACCGGGCCGACGGGACGACAAACGCCGGGCCTACGGTCGTACAACAGAACATTCCGACAGGGGAGCGCCTGCGACGGCGCTGAGAGTGCGGCGAGTGACCCGGTAGGGGGTCTCAGGCCGCAGACCCTCCCACCTGATCCGGGTCATACCGGCGTAGGGAGTCACACGATGAGAACCACCGCTCGGCGTGCTGTGAGCGCGCTCGCCCTCGCCACGGCCGCGACGGCCGTCCTGGCCGCCTGCGGCAGCAGCGGCAGCAGCGGTACGGACGACGGCAAGGCCACCGGCTCCGGGGGCGGTTCGAAGACCGTGACCCTGGTCAGCCACGACTCGTTCGCCGCCTCCAAGTCCGTGCTCGCGCAGTTCACCAAGGAGACCGGCTACACGGTCAAGGTGCTGCGCGGCGGTGACGCCGGCGCCGCCGTCAACCAGGCGATCCTCACCAAGGACCACCCGCGCGGCGACGTGTTCTTCGGCGTCGACAACACGCTGCTCTCCCGCGCCCTCGACAACGGCCTGTTCGAGCCCTACACCGCCAAGGACCTCGCGCACGTCCCCCAGGACGTCCAACTCGACGCGGGCAAGCACCGGGTGACCCCGATCGACTCCGGGGACGTCTGCGTCAACTACGACCGCGGCTACTTCACCGCGCACCACCTGGCCCCGCCGCAGACCTTCGCCGACCTGGTCAAGCCCGCCTACAAGAACCTGCTGGTCACCGAGAACGTCTCGACGTCCTCGCCGGGCCTGGCCTTCCTGCTGGGCAGCGCCGCCACCTACGGCGACGGGGGCTGGCAGGACTACTGGAAGCAGCTGAAGTCCAACGGCGTCGAGGTCGTCGACAGCTGGGAGCAGGCCTACAACGACCGCTTCTCCGGCTCGTCGGCGGGCAAGCAGGCCAAGGGCGACCGGCCGCTCGTCGTCTCCTACGCCTCCAGCCCGCCCGCCGAGGTCGTCGGCGTCACCCCGGAGCCCGCGCAGTCGCCCGTCGGGGTGGCCACCGGCACCTGCTTCCGGCAGATCGAGTTCGCCGGCCTGCTGCACGGCGCGAAGAACACCGCGGGCGGCAAGGCCCTCATCGACTTCATGCTGAGCAGGACCTTCCAGCAGGACATGCCGCTGCAGATGTACGTCGACCCGGTGCGCGACGACGCCGTGGAGCCGCCGGTCTTCGTCAAGTACGGCGCGAAGGTCGACCACCCGGCCACGCTGTCGCCCGACACGATCGCCGCCAAGCGCGACGACTGGGTCGGCGCGTGGAACGGCATCGTCCTCAAGTGAGCCCGTCGTGAGCGTGCTGCGGACCGGACACGGCCGCGGCGCCGGCACCGGTGACCGCCGCGGCGTCCAGGACGGCGCGGCCAGGGCCGCCCGGACCCGCGCGGCCCTGGTCCGCGGTGCGCTGATGGCGCTGCCGCTGCTCTTCTTCGCCGCCTTCTTCGGCTACCCGGTGGCGGCCATCGTGGGCCGCGGGCTGCACCAGGGAGGCCGGTGGCAGTTCGGCCGGGTCGGCGACGTCCTCGGCGACCCCGCCGTCCGGCACGTGCTGTGGTTCACCTGCTGGCAGGCCGCCGCCTCCACCGCCCTGACGCTGCTGCTGGCGCTGCCCGGCGCGTACGTCCTGGCCCGGCTGGACTTCCCCGGGCGGCGGCTGCTGCGCGCGGTGGTGACGGTGCCGTTCGTGCTGCCGACCGTCGTCGCCGGCTCGGCCTTCCTCGCGCTGCTCGGCCGCGACGGCTTCACCGACTCGCTGCTCGGGGTGCGGCTGGACACCAGCGTGTGGGCGATCCTCATCGCGCACGTCTTCTTCAACTACGCCGTCGTCGTCCGCACCGTCGGAGGGCTGTGGGCGCAGCTGGACCCGGCGCAGGAAGAGGCCGCGCGGATGCTGGGGGCGGGCCGGCTGGCCGCCTGGCGCCGGGTCACGCTGCCGGCGCTGCTGCCCTCGGTGGCCGCGGCGGCGCTGATGGTGTTCCTGTTCACCTTCACCTCCTTCGGCGTGATCCAGATCCTCGGCGGGCCCACGTACTCGACCCTGGAGGTGGAGATCTACCGGCAGACCGCCGAGGTCTTCGACCTGCCGACCGCCGCGGTGCTGACGCTCGTGCAGTTCGCCGCCGTGCTGGCGATCCTGGCCCTGCACGGCTGGACGGTACGGCGGCGCGAGTCCGCGCTGCGGCTGGTGGACCCGGCCCGCACCGCGCACCGGCCGGGCGGCCCGGGCGAGCGCGCCCTGCTCGGCGCGGTCCTCGCCGTCGTCGCCCTGGTCGTCCTGCTGCCGCTCGGCGTGCTGGTCGCCCGCTCCTTCGACACCCCGAACGGCTACGGCCTCGCCTTCTACCGCGCCCTGGGCTCGACCGACGGCGGGACGTTCAGCGTCGCGCCCTGGCAGACCGTGGGCAATTCGCTGCGGTTCGCCGCCGTCGCCACCGTCATCGCCCTGGTCGTCGGGGGACTGGCCGCGGCGGCGCTGGTACGCAGGTCGGGGCGGCTGCTCCGCGGCTTCGACGCGCTGCTGATGCTGCCGCTGGGCACCTCCGCCGTCACCATAGGCTTCGGATTCCTCATCGCGCTGGACAAGCCGCCGCTGGACCTGCGCGACTCCTGGCTGCTGGTGCCGCTCGCCCAGGCACTGGTCGGGGCGCCCTTCGTCGTACGGGTGATGCTGCCGGTGCTGCGGGCGGTCGACGACCGGCTGCGGGAGGCCGCGGCGGTGCTCGGGGCGTCGCCCTGGCGGGTGTGGCGGGAGGTCGACCTGCCCATGGTCTCGCGGGCCGCGGCCATCGCCGCCGGATTCGCCTTCGCCGTCTCCCTCGGCGAGTTCGGCGCCACCGTCTTCATCGCCCGCCCCGACGACCCCACCCTGCCGGTCGCCGTGGCCCGCCTGCTGGGCCGCGCCGGGCCCATGAACTACGGGCAGGCGATGGCCCTGAGCACCGTGCTGATGGCGGTGTGCGCCGCGTCCCTGCTGGTGCTGGAAAACCTGCGCACGCCCAGCGCCGGAGAGCTGTGACCGAGATCCGGAAAGCCGTGACCGAGATGACGACGACGAACCCGACGGCGGATCAGACGAATCCGACACATATGGCCAAGCCCTCGGCAATGGGCAGCGCCTTGCTGCGCCTGGAAGCCGCGACCGTGCGCTACGGCGAGCGCGCGGCACTGGACGCCGTCGACCTGGCGGTCGCCGAGCACGAGATCGTCAGCGTCCTCGGCCCCAGCGGCAGCGGCAAGTCCACCCTGCTGCGGGCCGTCGCGGGACTCCGGCCGCTGGACGCCGGCCGGGTGCTCCTCGACGGGGCCGACCAGCGCGGTGTGCCGCCCCACCGGCGCGGCGTCGGGCTGATGTTCCAGGACCATCAGCTCTTCCCGCAGCGCGACGTCGGCGGCAACGTCGGCTTCGGGCCGCGCATGCACAAGGCGCCGCGCGAGCAGCGCGAGCACCGGGTGGCCGAACTGCTGGAGCTCGTCGGCCTGCCCGGCGCCCAGGGCCGCGCCGTCGCGGCGCTGTCCGGCGGCGAGCAGCAGCGGGTGGCGCTGGCCCGCGCGCTCGCGCCCGAGCCGCGGCTGCTGATGCTGGACGAGCCGCTCGGCCAGCTCGACCGCAGCCTGCGCGAGCGCCTGGTGGTCGAGCTGCGGCAGCTGTTCGGCCGGCTCGGCACCACTGTGCTGGCCGTCACCCATGACCAGGGCGAGGCGTTCGCGCTCGCCGACCGGGTCGTGGTCATGCGGGACGGCACGATCGCCCAGACCGGCACCCCGCTGGAGGTCTGGCAGCACCCGGCGGACGAGTTCGTCGCCCGCTTCCTCGGCTTCGACAGCATCACCGACGCCGTGGTGGCCGGCGGCGCCGCGACCACCGAGTGGGGCACGCTGCCCGTGCCGCCCGGCACCCCGCAGGGCCCCTGCCGGCTGCTGGTCCGCCCCACCGGCGTCCTGCTGTCCGCCGCCCCCGCCCCTGCCCCCGCCCCCGCCTCCGCCGCCGACGAGGGCGCCCTGCGCTGCGAAGTGGTCGCCCGCACCTTCCGCGGCGGCCATGTGGCCGTCACGCTGCGCCCCGAGCGCGGGCCGCGCCTGGAGGCCGAGTGCGCGCTGCGGGCCGCGCCGCGCGAGGGCGACACCGTCGCCGTGACCTTCGACCCGCAGGACGTCGTCGCGCTGCCCGCCTGACGGCCGGCCGGGCCCCGTCCCGGGCCCGCGGGCCACACGGATGGGCACCGATGAGTTTCGCGGACCCGGTCCGTCCTATCTGCTGGAGGCGCGAAGGACGCGCCACCGGCCGACGAGATCGGAGCCCGCCATGCAGAAGATCACCACATTCCTCTGGTACGACGACCAGGCCGAGGAGGCGGTGGCCCTGTACACCTCGCTGTTCCAGGACTCCCGCGTCATCAACGTCCAGCACTACGGCGAGGCCGGCCCCGGCACGCCCGGCAGCGTGATGATCGTGGAGTTCGAGCTCGGCGGGCAGCGCTTCCTCGCGCTCAACGGCGGCCCGGAGTTCACCTTCAACGAGGCCGTCTCGCTGAGCGTCGACTGCGACTCCCAGGAGGAGGTCGACCGGCTGTGGACGGCGCTCACCGCCAACGGCGGCGAGGAGGGCCCCTGCGGCTGGCTGAAGGACCCCTACGGCCTGTCCTGGCAGATCGTCCCGGACCGGCTCAACCAGCTGATCGCCGACCCGGACCAGAACCGGTCCCAGGCCGCCGTCAAGGCCATGCTGGGCATGAAGAAGCTGGTGATCGCGGAGCTGGAGGCCGCCGCCGACGCCGCCTGATCAGCGGCCCGGGCGGCAACGCCCGGCTGCCGCCCCCGGGCCGCCCGGGGTCACTTCTCCTCCAGCCGCGCCAGCGCGCCCGGCACCTCGGTCACCGACTCCACCAGCGTGATGCGCCAGGCCATCGCGTGGTCGCGGGCCAGCGCGCTCAGCAGCGGCCAGGCCGGCAGCTCCTCGGTCCAGTGGTGCCGGTCCACCAGCACCATGGGCGTCGGCTCGCCCCGCGAGGCGTAGTAGTTCGGTGTCGCCGCCTCGAAGATCTCCTGCACCGTGCCCGCCGCGCCCGGCAGGAAGACCACGCCGGAGTTGCAGCGCGCCAGCAAGGTGTCCTCGCGGACGGAATTGGCGAAGAACTTCGCAATATGCGAAGCGAAGGCGTTCGGCGGCTCGTGCCCGTAGAACCACGTCGGCACGCCCAGCGACGAGCCGCCCTCCGGCCAGCGCTCGCGCACCTCGAAGGCCGCCGCCGCCCACGCCCCGACCGAGGGCCGGAAGGACGGCACCCCGGCGAGCACCGACAGCGCCTTGCCGAGCATCACGTCCTCGTGCGGCGCGGCGTAGGCGCCGAAGTTCGCCGCCTCCATCGCGCCGGGCCCGCCGCCGGTCGCCACCGTCATGCCCGCGCGGGCCAGGTCCCGGCCGAGCCGGGCGGCGCCCGCGTAGGCGTCGGTGCCGCGCTTCATGGCGTGGCCGCCCATCACGCCGACCACCCGCGCCCCGGCCAGGTGCTCGTCCAGGGCGTCGGTCACCGCGTCGTCGTGGATGGAGCGCAGCATCGAGGCGAGTATGTCGCCGCCCGCGGCGGTCTGCGTGAACCAGTCGTACGAGCGGGCGTCCGGGGTGTGCTCGTAGCCGGCGACGGCGAGGTCCGCGTACAGCTCGGCGGGGCTGTAGAGCGTGGCCCGGTAGGGGTCGAAGGGCAGGTGCGGCACCGGCGGGAAGACCAGCGCGCCGCCGGCCCGTACGTGCGCGAGCGCCTGCGGCTCCATCGGGCAGCCGAGGAAGACCGCCTGCGTGGTGTCGGCGACCAGCAGCGCGAACGTACGGTCCGTCAGGTCCACGGCCTGGACGCGGTATCCGGCGAAGGAGCCGGTCAGCGCGATCCGGTCGAACTCCTCAAGGGTCTCGATCTCGCGTGCGGGCGGGGGAGTGCTGTCGGCGGGCATGGCGGCACCATAGCCCGCCGGGCCCCTCACCCGGTCACCGTGTCGCCGGTACGGTCGCGAACGCCGCGACCACCGCCGTCAGCGGCACCGCGACCGCCAGCACCACGCCCGTACGCAGGGCCAGCGCGCCCCGCAGCAGCGCCGGGGAGGCACCGATGTCGCGCAGCGCCGCGACGGACCTGCCGCGGGCGCTCGCGACCTCCACCAGGGCCGTGCCGGCGACGGCCAGCACGCACACCCCGACCAGCGCCGCGGCGAACGTCGTGAGCGGCCCGAGCCGGTGGCCAGAGCCGTGCTGGAGGTCGTACGCCGCGAGCGTCGCGGTCGCCGTCGCGCACAGCAGGCCCAGCGGGCGGCCGATCCTGCGGGCCTCCTGCTGGAGCGCCCGCCCGGACAGCAGCCGCAGTGCGCCCGGCCGGTGCAGGGCCAGCAGCCGGCCGCACAGGAACACCAGCCCCGGCCCCGCGACCACCATCCCCGCGGAGGCGACGACCCAGCCGGCGACTGTCGCCGCGGACACCGAGCCCAGGCCGCTCGGCAGCGGCAGCGCGTCGCCGTGCGGCGCGGCCACCTGCACCGCGAGCCCCACGGCGGTCAGCGCGACACCCCACGGCAGCCCCGCGGGTCCCGCGCCCGGCGCCGGCGCCGGCGGCTGCCACACCCGCGCCGCCACGGCCGCGGCGGCGCCCAGCGGCACGACGGCGAGCAGCGTCCCGGCGCCCGCGGCCGGCAGCCGGTGCCCGGCGCCCAGCACACCGGCGGCGGAGCCGGTGTACGGCACACCGCCGAGGTCGCCGCGCAGGTACAGGAAGAGCAGCAGGGCCAGCGCGGACCCGAGCGCGCACGCCAGGGCGGTGCCCGCCGCGCCGATCAGCAGCGTCGCCTTGCGGCCGAGCCCGACCCCGGCGAGCCCGGAGCCCGGCCAGCCCAGCGGCTGCGCGAGCCCCACCATGGCGGCCACCTGCACCGTCATCGCGACCGGCACCGCGCACCACACCAGCCGCACCTCGGCGCTCGCCCCGGGCTGCGCGTGCCCCAGCGCCCACCCGAGCGCCGAGAGCAGCAGCATCCCCGTGCCGCCCGCGGCGGCCACCACCAGGAGCCACCGCCCCATGGCCCCGATCCGCGCCCCGCGCACCATCCGCCAGCTCAGCACGACACGACCTCCGGTCGGGTACGCAGGATCGAAGCCCGGGCCACGCGGCACATTGCGCCGCCGTCCCGGCGGGAGCGCCTGGCGGCACGGCATGCGGCGGCGGGCGTACGGGCGTGGCGCCCGGCCGCAGGTGCGCCGGTGCGGGGCGGCACGGGTCGGGCGCCGTGTGCGCCGGGCGGAGCCGTCCGGCGGCCGGGGCGGCATGGTGCGGCGGTTGTACGGGCGGCGCGCACGGCCCCGGGGGCGGCTGCGCGGGGCCGGGCCGTGCGGGGGTGGCCCGTCGGTGTCAGGGGGCGGCCGGGGGCGCGGCGGGCGGTCATGCGTTGGCCGGCGTCGGGTCGGTGGGCTCGGGGTCGCGCAGGGGCGCGGGGGTGCCGGCGTGGCCGTCGCGGAGGGTCAGGGCGCGGTCGGTGAAGCGGGCGGTGTCCGGGTCGGTACCGGTCAGGACCACCGTCATGCCGTGGGAGCGGGCCGCGCTGGCGAGGGTCCGCAGCACCTGCGCCCGGTCGGCGTGGTGCAGCGGCGCGGCCGGGTCGTCGGCGAAGACCACCGCGGGCACGCCGACCAGCGCGCGCGCCACCGCCACGCGCTGCCGTTCCGCCTGGAGCAGCGCCCCGGGGTGCTTGCGGGCGGCGGCGCCGATGTCGAGGCGCTCCAGCCACTCCTGGGCCTGGCCGCGCGCCGCCCGCGACCGTACCCCGCGCATCAGCAGCGGCAGGGCGGCGTTCTCCCACGCCGTCAACTCCGGCAGCAGCTGCGGCTCGCTGCCGACCCAGCCGAAGCGCTCGCGCCGCAGCTGGTCGCGGGCGGCCTCGGGCATCGTGTGCACGGGCGCGGCGTCGAACCACACCTCGCCCTCGTCGGGCGTGATCTGCCCGGACAGGCAGCGCAGCAGCGTCGTCTTGCCCGATCCGCGGGGGCCGACCACGCCGAGGATCTCTCCCCGGCGCACGCCGACGGTGACGCCGAGCAGGGCCGGTGAGCCCCGGTACGAGTGGCGCAGGGAGCGGGCGAAGAGCACGTCGTTGTCGGGCGGGGCCACCATGCCGTCGTTCCTCCGCGGGTCGTCCCCGGCGGGCGGGCGGCGGCGGTGCGCCGCGGGCGCCGGGGTGGGCGGTCACTCCCCGGCACGGTAGGCACGCCGCGGCCGGTCAGGCCCGCAGGCGCGGCGGCCGGAGCCGCCGATCCGTCCGTTCGGGTGAGCGGCGCCCGGCGCCCGGTCGCAGGCCGTCCGGGTGAGCGGCGCGGGAGCCCGCGACCTGCGCCCTACCGGCGCCCGGCTCTCACAGCTTCGCCCACGCCTGCGTCAGCACCTCCCGCAGGATCGCCTCGATCTCGTCGAAGAGCCCCTGTTCGGCGATCAGCGGCGGCGCCAGCTGCACCACTGGGTCGCCGCGGTCGTCGGCGCGGCAGTAGAGCCCGTTCTCGAACAGCGCGCGGGACAGGAAGCCGTACAGGACCCGCTCGGTCTCCTCCTCGGTGAAGGTCTCCTTGGTCGCCTTGTCCTTGACCAGCTCGATGCCGTAGAAGAAGCCGTTGCCGCGCACATCGCCGACGATCGGCAGGTCGCGCAGCCGGCTCAGCGTCGCGAGGAAGTCCGCCTCGCGGTCGAGCACCCCCTGGTTGAGCTCCTCGCGGTCGAAGAGGTCGAGGTTGGCCAGTGCGACCGCCGCGGAGACCGGGTGGCCGCCGAAGGTGTAGCCGTGCAGGAAACTGGTGCCGGCGCGGTAGAAGGGCTCGGCCACCCGGTCGGAGACGATGCACGCGCCGATCGGGGAGTAGCCGGACGTCATGCCCTTGGCACAGGTGATCATGTCCGGCACATAGCCGAACTTCTGGCAGCCGAAGGTCGTGCCGAGCCGGCCGAAGGCGCAGATCACCTCGTCGGAGACGAGCAGCACGCCGTACCGGTCGCAGATCTCCCGCACCCGCGGGAAATAGCCGGGCGGCGGCGGGAAGCAGCCGCCGGCGTTCTGCACCGGCTCCAGGAAGACCGCGGCGACGGTGTCGGGGCCCTCGAAGAGGATCTGCTGCTCGATCTGGTCGGCGGCCCAGCGGCCGAACGCCTCCGGGTCGTCGCCGTGCACCGGCGCCCGGTAGATGTTGGTGTTGGGCACCTTGAACGCGCCGGGCACCAGCGGCTCGAACGGCGCCTTGAGCGCGGGCAGCCCGGTGATGGACAGCGCCCCGTGCGGGGTGCCGTGGTAGGCGACGGCCCGGGAGATGACCTTGTACTTTCCCGGGTTGCCGGTGAGCTTGTGATACTGCTTGGCCAGTTTCCACGCCGTCTCGACGGCCTCGCCGCCACCGGTGGTGAAGAAGACCTTGTCCAGGTCGCCCGGCGCCAGGTGCGCCAGCCGCTCGGCCAGTTCCACGGCCCGCGGGTGCGCGTACCCCCACACGGGGAAGTACGCCAGCTCCGCGGCCTGCCGCGCCGCGGTCTCGGCGAGCTCGCGCCGCCCGTGCCCGGCGTTGACCACGAACAGCCCGGACAGCCCGTCGATGCAGCGCCGCCCGCGGTCGTCGTAAATGTACGCGCCCTCGCCGCGCACGATGGTCGGCACGGGGGTGTCCGCCCAGTCCGCCATCCGGGAGAAGTGCATCCACAGGTGGTCGTACGCCGTCTTCGACAGATCTGCGCTCATGGCTATCTGGTTCCCCAGGTGTAGGTCTGCTTGCGAAGCTTGAGGTAGACGAAGCTCTCGGTGGACCGCACGCCCGGCAGCGCGCGGATCCGCTTGTTGATCAGCTCCAGCAGGTGGTCGTCGTCCTCGCAGAGGATCTCCGCGAGCAGGTCGAAGGAGCCCGCGGTGACGACCACGTACTCGACCTCGTCGAACTCCGCCAGGGCGTCGGCGACCGGGTCGATGTCGCCCTCGACCTTGATGCCGACCATGGCCTGCCGGCAGAAGCCGATGGTGAGCGGGTCGGTCACCGCGACGATCTGCATGACGCCCTGGTCGAGCAGCTTCTGCACACGCTGCCGCACCGCCGCCTCGGACAGGCCCACGGCCTTGCCTATGGCCGCGTACGGGCGCCGCCCGTCCTCCATCAGCTGCTCGATGATCGCCTTCGACACCGCGTCTATCGCCGGGTGCCCGCCGGTCGTGTCACGTGTGGCCACCCGACCACTGTGCAGGACAGGTCGTCGGTCCCGCAAGCTTCGTACGATGAAATCCGTGGCTATGCCGAGCATTGTTCACTGATTCGGTTGTCATCGGGGGGCGGGTATGTCGGATCCCGCAGTGCTCCGGTTAGGCTGGGTGGTGTCTCGACACGTGGACAACCGACACAGCAGCACGATCCGGACGACCAGGGAGCAATCGTCGTGACCGACCTGCGAATTCTGCACAACCACATCGACGGGGACTTCCGCCCGGCCGCCGACGGCCGGACCACCCAGGTGGTCGACCCGACGACGGGCGAGGCGTACGCGACCGCCCCGCTGTCCGGCGCCGCCGACGTCGACGCGGCGATGGCCGCTGCCGCCGCCGCGTTCCCCGGCTGGCGGGACACCACGCCGTCCGACCGGCAGAAGGCGCTGCTGAAGATCGCCGACGCGGTCGAGGCCCGCGCCGAGGAGCTGGTCGCGGCGGAGAGCCGGAACACGGGCAAGCCCGTCGGCCTGACCATGAGCGAGGAGATCCCGCCCATGGTCGACCAGATCCGCTTCTTCGCCGGCGCCGCCCGCATGCTGGAGGGCCGCTCCGCGGGGGAGTACATGGACGGCCTGACGTCCTTCGTGCGCCGCGAGCCGGTCGGGGTGTGCGCCCAGGTCGCGCCGTGGAACTACCCGATGATGATGGCGGTGTGGAAGTTCGCCCCGGCCATCGCCGCGGGCAACACGGTCGTGCTCAAGCCCTCGGACACCACCCCGGCCTCCACCGTGCTGCTCGCGGAGATCATGGCCGAGTTCCTGCCCAAGGGCGTCTTCAACGTCATCTGCGGCGACCGCGACACCGGCCGCCTCATGGTCGAGCACCCGGTGCCCGCGATGGCCTCCATCACCGGCTCGGTGCGCGCCGGCATGGAGGTCGCGGAATCGGCCGCCCGCGACCTCAAGCGCGTCCACCTGGAACTGGGCGGCAAGGCCCCGGTCGTGGTCTTCGAGGACGTCGACATCCCGCGCGCCGTCCAGGACATCGCGGTCGCCGGCTACTTCAACGCCGGCCAGGACTGCACGGCCGCCACCCGCGTCCTGGTGCACGAGTCGGTCCACACCGAGTTCGTCGCCGCCCTCACCAAGGCCGCGGCGGAGACCAAGACCGGCCTGCCCGCCGACGAGGACGTGCTCTACGGCCCCCTCAACAACGCCGGCCAGCTGGAGCGCGTCGCCGGCTTCATCGACCGGCTGCCCGCCCACGCCAAGGTCGAGACCGGCGGCTTCCGGGTCGGCGAGATCGGCTACTTCTTCGCCCCCACCGTCGTCTCCGGCCTGCGCCAGGACGACGAGATCATCCAGCAGGAGGTCTTCGGCCCGGTCATCACCGTCCAGTCCTTCACCGACGAGGACCAGGCCGTCGGCTGGGCCAACGACACCGACTACGGCCTGGCGTCGTCGGTCTGGACCAAGGACCACGCCCGCGCCATGCGCATGTCCAAGCGGCTGGACTTCGGCTGCGTGTGGATCAACACCCACATCCCGCTGGTCGCCGAGATGCCGCACGGCGGCTTCAAGAAGTCCGGCTACGGCAAGGACCTGTCCGGCTACGGCTTCGAGGACTACACCCGCATCAAGCACGTGATGACGTCGCTGGACTGACCCCCCGGCGGTGGCGCGCCCGTGTCCGTACGAGAACGGCGGCGGAACGGGCGCGCCGGGTCCTCAGCCTGGGCCGCGGCGGGCGACGACCTTCTGCAGCGCGGTGAGGCGGTTGGTGGTGATCGAGTCCACCCCGAGCGCCAGCAGCCGCCGCATCGAGGGCGGCCAGTCCGCCGTCCACGCCGCCACCAGCAGGCCCTGCTCGCGCGCGAAGCCCACGACAGCGGCGTCCACAAGACCGAACCGCAGGTTCAGCCAGCGCGGTCCGACCGCCGTGAGCACCTTCGGCGCCGGCCGCGCCGACGTCTTCCACGTCAGCGCGATCTCCGCGGCCGGGTCGGCGGCGCGCACCGCCCGCATCGCGGTGCTCTCGCCGCAGTAGTAGACCCGCTCCCGCAGGCCCGCCGCCTCCACCGCGGCGAGCGCCGGGGCGGCCTGCCCGGGCTCGGTCAGGTCCAGCAGCATCCGGCCGTGCCGGTGCCGGGCCAGCTCCGCGAGCGCGTCGGCGAGCATCGGCAGCTGCCCGCCGGTGCGCTCGAAGACCTCGTCGAAGGTCATCGCCCGCACCTCCCGGGCATGCCCCCACAGCCGGTCCAGCGTCGCGTCGTGCAGCAGCACCGGCACCCCGTCGCGGGTCACCCGGACATCCACCTCGACCGCGTCCGCGCCCTTCAGCAGCGCCGAGCGCACCGACGGCAGGGTGTTCTCGCGGTGGACGTACGGGTCGCCGCGGTGGGCGACGAGCGTCACCATGCGGCGGCGTACGCGTCGATCTCGGCGGCCAGCCGCGCCTTGCCGGGCGCGTCGAGGAAGGACGCCTCCACGGCGTTCTTCGCCAGCGCCGCGACCCCGAGGTGGTCCAGCTCCAGCAGCCGCGCGGCCACCGCGTACTCGGTGTTGAGGTCGGTGCCGAACATGGGCGGGTCGTCGGTGTTGACGGTCACCAGCACGCCCGCCTCGACCATCCGCCGGATCGGGTGCTCCTCCAGCGTCGCGACCGCCCGGGTGGCGATGTTGGACGTCGGGCACACCTCCAGCGGGATGCGGTGCTCGGCCAGGTGCTCCAGCAGCCGCGGGTCGCGCGCCGCGCTCGTGCCGTGCCCGATGCGCTCGGCGCCCAGCTCGCGGATCGCGTCCCACACCGTCTCGGGCCCGGTCGTCTCGCCGGCGTGCGGCACACTGTGCAGCCCGGCCGCCCGCGCCCGGTCGAAGTACGGCTTGAACTGCGGCCGGGGCACCCCGATCTCCGGACCGCCGAGCCCGAACGACACCAGCCCCTCGGGCCGCAGGTCCACCGCGAGCCGCGCCGTCTCCTCCGCCGAGGCCAGCCCCGCCTCGCCCGGTATGTCGAAGCACCACCGCAAGGTCACGCCCAGCTCGGACTCCGCCGCCTTGCGGGCGTCCTCGATCGCCGCCATGAACTCCCGGTCCGGGATGCCGCGCCGGGTGGAGCTGTACGGGGTGACGGTCAGTTCGGCGTACCGCACGTTCTGCCGGGCCATGTCGCGGGCCACCTCGAAGGTGAGCAGCCGTACGTCCTCGGCGTCGCGGATCAGGTCCACCACCGACAGGTAGACGTCGATGAAGTGCGCGAAGTCCCGGAAGGTGAAGTAGTCGGCGAGCGCCGCCGGATCGGCCGGCACCGCCGAGCCGGGGTGCCGTGCGGCCAGCTCCGCGACGATCCGCGGCGAGGCGGACCCCACGTGGTGGACGTGCAGCTCGGCCTTCGGCAGCCCGGCGATGAACGCGTCGAGCCCGCCCGCGGCGGCACTGTCGGTCATGCGGGGTTCCTCCTCCTGGAAGGTTCGTGCGCGGCAGCGGACGCCCGCGGCGCCGCATCATCGTAGAACGCCCGCCCCCGGCCCCCTCGCCGCACACCCGGAAAGCGGCCCGTGACCTGCGTGAACGCGGCGGCTGCGACGGTTTCGCCGCGTAACCAAAAGGCAACACGCGGTCCACTTGTTGGCGGAACCGGCGTCTGCCAGGATCAGCCACCGATCCGGGCAATGGGCCACGCGTCGGGCGACCGGAACGTGTCCGGCGCGGCGGACGGTCACGGCAGTGCGGGCACGACACGACCGGAGGGCGGCACCCATGGAGCAGTACGGGCGGTTCCCGCCCCTGTCCCCGGCGCAGGCCGCGGCCCTGCGGCGCAGCGCGGCGAACGGCCGTGCCGCGCTCGGCCGGCGCACCTTGCTGCGGGCCGCCGGGCTCGGCCTCGCCGGCGCCGCCGGGCTGACCGCGTGCGGCATACCCGCCGCCGGGCGCACCGCCGACGGTACCTCCTCCACCGACCACTCGGCCGAGGAGAAGACCGTCGACTTCTCCAACTGGACCGAGTACATCGACGTCTCCGACGACGGCAAGCACCGCCCCACGCTGGAGGCGTTCACCAAGGCCACCGGCATCACCGTGAAGTACACCGAGGACATCAACGACAACGTCGAGTTCTTCGGCAAGATCAAGCCGCAGCTGTCCGCGGGCCAGGACACCGGCCGCGACCTCATGGTGCTCACCGACTGGCTGTGCGCCCGGATGATCCGGCTCGGCTGGGTCCAGAAACTGGACCCGTCCCACCTGCCGCACGCCTTCGCCAACCTGGAGCAGCGCTTCCGCAGCCCCGACTGGGACCCGGGCCGCGCGTACACCTACCCGTGGCAGGGCATCGCCACCTGCATCGCCTACAACAAGAAGGCCACCAAGGGCCGCGCGGTCACCTCGGTCAGCCAGCTGCTCGACGACCCCGCGCTCAAGGGCCGGGTCGCGATGCTCTCCGAGATGCGCGACACCATCGGCATGACGCTGCTGGACATGGGCCACACGCCCGAGACCGTCACCGACGACACGTTCGACGCCGCGCTCGCCCGCGTCCAGAAGGCCGTCGACAGCCAGCAGATCCGCAAATTCACCGGCAACGACTACACCGACGGCCTCAGCAAGGGCGACATCGCCGCATGCCTGGCCTGGGCCGGCGACCTGGTGCAACTGCGGGTCGACGACCCCGACATCGGCTACGCCTTCCCCGACGCCGGGTTCCTGTTCTCCACCGACAACCTGCTCGTGCCCGCCGGCGCCCGCCACAAGACCAACGCCGAACGGCTCATCGACTACTACTACCAGCCGCAGGTCGCCGCGCAACTGTCCGCGTACATCGCCTATGTGTGCCCGGTGGCCGGCGTCAAGCCGTACCTGGCGAAGATCGACCCCGAGCTGGCCGGCAACCCGCTGATCCTCCCGGACGCCGCGATGGACGCGAAGTCGCACACCTTCCGCTCGCTCACCGAGGCCGAGGACTCGGCGTACGAGGAGAAGTTCTCCAAGCTCATCGGCGCCTGACCGGAGGAGACGCGCCCGCCATGACCGCACCCCGCACCGACCCGCCGGCCGCCGCGCCCGACGACGCCGCCCCCGGCACCGGCCCCGACGCCGCCGGGGCCGCGCCCGACGCCGTCCGGCTGACCGGGCTCGGCAAGAGCTACGGCTCCTTCACCGCCGTCCACCCGCTCGACCTCGCCGTCCCCGCCGGCTCCTTCTTCGCCCTGCTCGGCGCGTCCGGCTGCGGCAAGACCACCACCCTGCGGATGATCGCCGGCCTGGAGGAGCCCAGCACCGGGACCGTCGCGCTCGGCGGCCGGGACGTCACCGCCCTGCCGCCGTACAAGCGCCCCGTCAACACCGTCTTCCAGCACTACGCGCTCTTCCCGCACCTCGACGTGCACGAGAACGTCGCCTTCGGACTGCGCCGACGCGGCGTCAAGGGCGTCAAGGAGCAGGTCGCCGAGATGCTGGAGCTGGTCCAGCTCGGCGGCCTGGCCCGCCGCAAGCCGCACCAGCTCAGCGGCGGGCAGCAGCAGCGGGTCGCGGTCGCCAGGGCGCTCATCAACAAGCCCGAGGTGCTGCTCCTCGACGAGCCGCTCGGCGCCCTCGACCTGAAGCTGCGCCGCCAGATGCAGCTGGAGCTCAAGCGGATCCAGACCGAGGTCGGCATCACCTTCATCCACGTCACCCACGACCAGGAGGAGGCCATGACGATGGCCGACACCGTCGCGGTGATGAACGCCGGCCGGGTCGAGCAACTCGGCGCGCCCGCCGACCTGTACGAGAACCCCGGCTCCACCTTCGTCGCGAACTTCCTCGGCACCTCCAACCTCATCGAGGCCGAGGTCACCGGCACCTCCGGCACCGACCTGACGCTGGTCTCGGCGGGGCAGCGCCTCACGCTGCCGGCCGCCCGGTGCCGTACCGCGGTCGGACCCGGCGGCCGGGTGCTGGCCGGGGTGCGGCCGGAGAAGATCACCCTGGTGCACGGCGACGACGCCGCCGCGATACCCGAGGGACGCAACCGCGTACCAGGGCGCATCACCGGCTCCGGCTTCACCGGCGTCGCCACCGGCTACGTCGTCGACAGCCCGGTCTGCCCCGAGCTGGAGGTCGTCGTGCCCAACGTCGAGCGCGACAGCCGGCTCGTGCCCGGCGCGCCCGTCGTGCTGCACTGGAACCCCGCCCACACCTTCGGCCTCGACGCCGCCCAGGACATCGACGCGGGGCTCGACGCCGGGCTCGACGCGGGACTGGAAGCGGAGCCCGCCGCGTGAACCCCGCCCGCCGCCGGCTGACGCCGTATCTGCTGCTGCTCGCCGGCGTCGCCTGGCTGCTGGTCTTCTTCGTCGCGCCGATGGTCTACCAGGCCTCCACCTCGGTGCAGACCGGCTCGCTCGACAAGGGCTTCCGCGTCACCTGGCACTTCGCCACCTACTGGGACGCGCTGCGCGAATACTGGCCGCACTTCGTGCGCTCGCTGCTCTACGCCGGCATCGCGACCGCCGCGTGCCTGGCGATCGGCTACCCGCTGGCCTACATGATCGCCTTCCGCGCCGGCCGCTGGCGCAACGTCGTGATGGTGCTGGTCGTCGCGCCCTTCTTCACCAGCTTCCTGATCCGCACGCTGGCGTGGGAGACGATCCTGGCCGACCAGGGCCCCGTGGTGCGCTTCCTGGACGCCGTGCACGTCCTGGACGTCACCTCGTGGCTGCATGTGACGCAGGGCCACCGGGTCCTGGCGACGCCGCTGGCGGTGGTGTGCGGGCTGACGTACAACTTCCTGCCGTTCATGATCCTGCCGCTCTACACCTCGCTGGAGCGGGTCGACGCCCGGCTGCACGAGGCCGCCGGCGACCTCTACGCGACCGCGCTGACCACCTTCCGCACCGTGACCTTCCCGCTGTCGCTGCCCGGCGTCGTCGCCGGCACGCTGCTGACGTTCATCCCCGCCTCCGGCGACTACATCAACGCCGAACTGCTGGGCTCCACCAACCAGAAGATGATCGGCAACGTCATCCAGGCGCAGTTCCTGCGCGTGCTGGACTACCCGACGGCCGCCGCGCTGTCCTTCATCCTCATGGCGGCGATCCTCGCGATCGTCACCGTCTACATCCGCCGGTCCGGGACGGAGGAACTGGTATGACGCGCACGACGCGAACCGCCGCGACGCGTACGCCCCCGGTGCGTACGTCCCCGGTGCGGTGGCTGCGCAGGAACGCCGTGGTCGTCGCGGGCACCCTGGCACTGTGCTACCTGATGCTGCCCAACGTGGTGGTGCTGGTCTTCTCCTTCAACCAGCCCAAGGGCCGCTTCAACTACACCTGGAACCACTTCTCCACCGACGCCTGGCAGCACCCCTGCGGGGTCGCCGACATGTGCGGCTCGCTGGGCCTGAGCCTGCGGATCGCCGTCTACTCCACGATCGGCGCCACGCTGCTGGGCACCCTCACCGCCTTCGCGCTCGCCCGCTACCGCTTCCGCGGCCGGGGCGCCACCAACATGCTGATCTTCCTGCCGATGGCCATGCCCGAGGTCGTCATGGGCGCCTCGCTCGGCACCCTCTTCCTCAACATGCGCATCCGGTTCGGCTTCTGGACGATCCTCATCGCGCACGTCATGTTCTGCCTGAGCTTCGTCGTGGTCGCCGTCAAGGCACGGCTGGCCAGCATGGACCCGCGGCTCGAAGAAGCCGCGCAGGACCTCTACGCCACACCCCTGCAGACCTTCTGGCGGATCACGCTGCCGCTGGCCGCGCCCGGCATCGCGGCCGGCGCGCTGCTGTCGTTCGCGCTGTCCTTCGACGACTACATCATCACCAGCTTCAACGCCGGCAGCGCCGTGACCTTTCCGATGTTCGTGTGGGGCTCGGCGCAGCGCGGCACCCCGGTGCAGGTCAACGTGATCGGCACCGCGATGTTCGTGCTCGCCGTACTGCTGGTGGTCGCCGGGCAGTTCGCCGGCGGCCGGCGCAGGTCGGCCCGCAGGACCGTGTGAGCCGCATCACTACCGACCGGTAGGAAAAGCCGCGTAAGAATCTCCCGCCTGCCCGCTCTCCTCCCGTGACGGCAGTCGTCACGCGTGGAAGGAGGGCCGCGGCATGGGCAGCGCCGGAGCAAGCAGTGCGGTCGAGTGGCTGGTCTCGGCGGCGGGCGACCCCGAGGGCGTCCGCCGGGAATGGGAGCGCAATCCGCTCGGGGTGGCGCTGCTGCCCGCCGGGCGGCTGTGGGACGTGCTGATCCTCGGCGGGGAGCTCGGCTACCCGACGCTGGACGTCCTCACCCTGCTGGCGGAGCGGCCGGGCCCGGTGCTCGCCGACTTCGCCGACACCCGGCTCGGCTTCTTCGTGCCGCCGGGCACCACCTCGCACTGGCTGGCCCGCGGGGTGCGCGGGGTGGGCCGCGGCACCTGGATCGTCGTCCCCTACCCGGGCCGGCCGACCGGCGGGGTGCGCTGGCTCATCCCGCCCGACGGCACCGGCCACCTCAACGACCCCGGCCGGCTGGAGCTCGCGATGCACGAGGCGGCGGCCCGGCTGGCCGGCGGATAGGGCCGCTGCCCGGACCGTACGACCGCCGCCTGGACCGTACGCCGCCGCCCGGACCGTACGACCGCACGGCCGCCTTCCGGCCGCGCGTGGTGCTTGAGCCGCGGTGCCCCGGGTGGGGAGACTGGCCGGACGACGACGGAAAGGCCGGCCCGTGACCACCGAGCAGCGCATCACCCACTGGATCGCCGGCCGCCCCTGGACCGGCACCGCGCCACGCAGCGGCGATGTCCACGATCCCGCGACCGGCGCCGTCACCGCACGCGTCGACCTTGCGGGGCCCGACATCGTCGACGCGGCCGTCGCCGCGGCCCGCGACGCCTTCGCGCAGTGGCGGCACGCCTCCGTCGCCCGCCGCACCGCGGTGCTCTTCGCCTTCCGCGAGCTGGTCCACGCCCGCCGCGAGGAACTCGCCGCGACCATCGTCGCCGAGCACGGCAAGGTGCACTCCGACGCCCTCGGCGAGATCGCCCGCGGCCTGGAGGTCGTGGAGTTCGCGTGCGGCATCCCGCACCTGCTGCGCGGCGGCTACACCGAGCAGGCGTCCACCGGCGTCGACGTGTACTCGCTGCGCCAGCCGCTCGGCCCGGTCGCCGTCGTCTCGCCGTTCAACTTCCCCGCGATGGTCCCGATGTGGTTCTTCCCGCTCGCGATCGCCGCCGGCAACACCGTCGTCGTCAAGCCGTCAGAGAAGGACCCGTCCGCGGCGAACGCGCTGGCCGCGCTGTGGCGCGAGGCGGGCCTGCCGGACGGCGTCTTCAACGTCGTGCACGGCGACGCCGCCGCCGTCGACCGGCTCCTGGAGCACCCCGACGTCAAGGCGGTCTCCTTCGTCGGCTCCACGCCCGTCGCGCGGCACGTCCACGAGACCGCGACCCGGCACGGCAAGCGCGTCCAGGCGCTCGGCGGCGCCAAGAACCACATGCTGGTGCTGCCCGACGCCGACCTCGACCTCGCCGCGGACGCCGCCGTCAACGCCGGCTACGGCGCCGCGGGGGAGCGCTGCATGGCGGTGTCGGTGCTGGTCGCCGTCGAGCCGGTGGGCGACGAGCTGGTCGCCAGGATCGCCGAGCGCATCGCCCGGCTCACCGTCGGCCCCGGCAGCGCGCCCGAGTCGCAGATGGGCCCGCTCGTCACCGGCGCCCACCGCGACCGCGTCACGTCCTACCTCGACGCGGGCGTGGCCGCCGGGGCCGAACTCGCCGTGGACGGCCGCAAGCACCCGCTGTCGCCCGCCGCCGACACCGCCGGCTTCTGGCTCGGCCCCACCCTCTTCGACCATGTGCGCCCCGGCATGTCCGTCTACGACGACGAGATCTTCGGCCCGGTCCTCTCCGTGGTGCGGGTGCGGTCCTACGACGAGGGCCTGGCGCTGATCAACGCCAACCCGTACGGCAACGGCACCGCGCTGTTCACCCACGACGGCGGCGCCGCCCGGCGCTTCCAGCACGAGGTCGAGGTCGGCATGGTCGGCATCAACGTGCCCATCCCGGTGCCGGTCGCCTACTACAGCTTCGGCGGCTGGAAGTCCTCGCTGTTCGGCGACACGCACGCCTACGGCGAGGACGGAGTGCGCTTCTTCACCCGCGGCAAGGCCGTCACGCAGCGCTGGCCGGAGCCTTCCGGCACCTCACGCCGGGGGATCGACCTCGGGTTCCCCACCCACGACTGAGCCGGCCCCGGCCGGCTCCGCCGCCGCGAGCCCGGCGACCACCCGGGCCGCCGCGACCGCCGACAGCAGCGCTGCGGCCAGGCACCAGCTCGCCAGCACGTCCAGCGGCCAGTGGTAGCCGTGCCACACCAGGCCCGCGCCCACCGCCGCCGCCAGCAGCAGCGCCGCCGCGGCCAGGCACCGGCGCAGCACCGGGCGGGCCACCAGCGGCAGCACCAGCAGCGCGGCGCCGCCGATCGCGACCGAGGACGTCGCCGTATGGCCGGAAGGGAAGAAGCCCGCGTAGCCGTGCGGCGCCAGATGCCTCTTGCCCGGCGCCGGCCGCGCCACCGCCGACTTCACCGCGCCCACCACGACCGGCACCGCCGCCATCGCCAGCACCGCCGCGAGCGGCGGCAGCCACCACAGCCGCGTCCCGCCCGCCCGGCCGCGTACCCCCGCCAGCACCACGGCCGCCAGCAGCAGCGGCACCGCCACCTGCACATTTCCCACGTCGGAGAGCACCTGGGCCGGCCCGGTCAGCGCCGGATGCGCCACCGCGGCGCGCTGGAACCAGCCCAGCACCGCCCAGTCCCGCGCCACCGGCCAGCCGCCGCCGGACACCTGCACGGTGAGCCAGACGAAGAGCGCGACACCGGAGGAGAAGACCGCGGCGAGCGCGCGCAGCCGCACGGCAGCAGAACGCCGCCCCGGAACAGGGGGGATAGTTCCGGGGCGGCCAGGGCGATCGCCGCACCGTCCGTCCCGGGGGGTGTGGGACGGACGGCCGACCGATCGGCGAGGTGTGCCGGGGCCACCTTCGGACCCGGCGGTTGCGTGCGCGAGGGCACTGCCGTGCCGGTGACGGGGAATCACCGGGACGTTGCCGCCCGACGCCGGCTCCACCAGAACCGGCCGCGAGCGGGGTGTTCGTCTGAAACCGTAGGGCACGGCGACCGGCGCCGGGAGGCCGATCACCCGTCCGCCATGAGGCCCGCACACGTTCTTCACGACCACCTGTCTCCCGCCACCGCCCGGCCACCGGGCACCGCCGCGCCGCCCCGGGACGGCGCGGCGGGATCACCCGCCGATCACGCCCCGGCGAAGGCCTCCTCGATGATGCCGAGGCCCTCCTCCAGCAGATCCTCCCCGATGACCAGCGGCGGCAGGAAACGCAGCACATTGCCGTACGTCCCGCAGGTGAGCACGATCAGCCCGCGCGCGTGGCAGGCCTTGGCCACCGCCGTCGTCAGGGCCGCGTCCGGCTCCTTCGTGCCCGGCCGCACCAGCTCCACCGCGATCATCGCGCCGCGCCCGCGCACCTCGCCGATCGCCGGGTACTTCTCCTGCAGCGCCCGCAGCCGCGGCGTCATGACCTCGCCGATCCGGCGCGCCCGGGCCGCGAGGTCCAGCTCCTTCATCGTCTCGATCGCGCCCAGCGCCGCCGCGCACGCCACCGGGTTGCCGCCGTAGGTGCCGCCGAGGCCGCCCGCGTGCGCGGCGTCCATGATCTCCGCCCGGCCGGTCACCGCCGCGAGCGGCAGCCCGCCGGCGATGCCCTTCGCGGTCGTGATCAGGTCCGGGACCACGCCCTCGTCCTCGCACGCGAACCACTGGCCCGTACGGCAGAAGCCGGTCTGGATCTCGTCCGCCACGAAGACGATGCCGTTGTCCTTCGCGAACTGCGCCATACGGGGCAGGAAGCCGCGGGCCGGCACGATGAAGCCGCCCTCGCCGGCGATCGGCTCGATCACGATCGCGGCGACGTGCTCGGCGCCGATCTGCTTGGTGATCATGTCGATCGCCTGCGCCGCCGCCTCCTCGGCCGCGTGCTCGGGCCCGGTCAGCCACCGGTAGCCGTACGCCAGCGGCACCCGGTAGACCTCCGGCGCGAACGGCCCGAAGCCCTCCTTGTACGGCATGTTCTTCGCCGTCAGGGCCATCGTGAGGTTGGTGCGGCCGTGGTAGCCGTGGTCGAAGACCACCACCGCCGGGCGCTTGGTGTACGCGCGGGCGATCTTCACCGCGTTCTCCACCGCCTCGGCGCCGGAGTTGAACAGCGCGGACTTCTTCGCGTGCGTGCCCGGGGTGAGCGCGTTGAGCTGCTCGGCGACCGCCACGTAGCCCTCGTACGGGGTGATCATGAAGCAGGTGTGCGTGAAGTCCGCCAGCTGCTCCGAGGCCCGCCGCACCACCGCCGGCGCGCTGTTGCCCACCGACGTCACCGCGATGCCCGACCCGAAGTCGATCAGCCGGTTGCCGTCCACGTCCTCCACGACCCCGCCGCCGGCCCGCGCGACGAAGACCGGCAGCGTCACCCCCACGCCGTCGGCGACCGACGCCGACTTCCGCTCCAGCAACTCCCGCGACCTCGGCCCCGGCACCTCCGTGACCAGCCTGCGCTCCTGCGGCACTTCGCCCATGACGCCCATTCTCCTCAATTCCCTCACCCAAGCCCCATCCGGACCCTCCCTGCGAGGCTAGGCTCCCCCCGCCCGCCCCCGCATACGCCGAACGGTCACCTTCCCCGGCGAGTCTTCGCCGCAACGGCCAGTGCCGCACCCGCACCCGGCGGGCCGGGCCCGGCGGGGCGGAGCCGGAGGCGCGGCCAAGATCCTTTCGTCGGGCGTAGCGGTGCGACTACATTGTGCGCATCGGCGGCGACGAGGGGCAGGCGCGCCATGGAAGCCATGGACTACGAGGGCACGCAACGCTTCGGCCGAGGAGGGCCCGGCGGGCAGGCACCACCCCCGCCCGGCACCCCGCCGCGCCCCGCGGGCGCCCCGGTGCCCCGCCCCACCGCACCTCCGCCCATGCCGGCCAAGGCCCCGCCCGCCTCCGCCCTGGAGCGCTGGCTGCGCACCCCGCGCGCGGCCGACGCCCCCGGCATCTACGGCTTCGGGCACACCCCGCGGCCCAAGCCCGACCCCAAGCAGCTGCCCGCCCGGCGGCTGCTCGGCGGCGCGCTGCTCACCTTCCTGGTCGGCCTGCTGGTGTGGTCGATGTTCCGCGACGGCTACTTCGGCTTCTGGATCTGGCCGGTCATATGGTTCACCCCCGACCACTGGCGCAGCGGCGTCGGCACCGACACCCACGCCTTCGACCACGCCACCCGCGTCTGGGCGTTCCTGTGCACACTGCTGCTCGCGTGGATCTGCGCCAGGATCGGCAACTGGGGCCAGGTCTGGAAGCGCTACGCCGTCCCGGCGCTGCGCAAGCTCGTCACCGAGCCGGAGGACGCCCCCGCCGCCGCCGACCCCGGCATGCCCGACCTCGCCGAATGGCCCGACCTGCGGGCCGCCGGCCGCCACCCGCTCGCCGACCGGCTCGCCGCCGAGGTGCGCACCGGCCGGATGAACGACGTCGACTTCGTCCGCATCCGGCGCGCCTGGACGCTCTCGCTGGGCGACCCGGCCCGGATCGCCGCCTTCACCGACGGCGTGCTGCGCGAGGGCGCCGAGGCGTTCGGCCACCCCTCGGGCGCGCGCGACCTGCCGCGCCGCGCCGCCCCGCACGACCTGCTGACCCGGCAGGTGCGCATCGGCCGCGGCGCCGATGACGCGCGCAACCCGTACCAGCACCGCGGCTCCGGTATCGCGCTCGACCCGACGCTGCTGGGCACGGGCCTGCTGGTGGTCGGGCCGGCCGGCTCCGGCAAGACCCCCCTGGTGGTGCGGCCGGCCGCCGAGGCGCTGTGCCTGCAGGCGCTCGCCGGGCAGGCCGCCGTGGTCGCGGTGGGCGCCGCCGGCGCCGACCTCGGGCCGGCCGACGCCTACGACGTCGTCATCGCGCTCGCCGACCCCACCTCGCGCTACGACCTGGACCTGTACGGGACCGACGACCCGGACGCGGCGGCCGGCGTGCTCGCCGAGGCGCTGGTCGGCGAGCACACCGGCGGCAGCGTCGAGGTGCGCCGGGCGGCGACGGCGCTCGGCCAGATCCTCGGCCCCTTCCACACCGCACGCGGCCGTTTCCCGGCCGTCGCCGAGCTGCGGGAGCTCCTCGACGGCACCCCGCACGCCTTCGCGGTGCTGCGGGACGCCCTCGAAGCGGCGTCGGCCCCGGCGATGATCAGGGAGCTGGACGCGCGCGAGCGGCAGACCGCGCAGCGCGGCGACATCGGCCCGCTGCTCGCCGAGCGGATCGCGCTGCTGGACCGCAGGGCGTTCGCCGGCTTCTTCGACGTGACCGGCCGGTCCCGGCCGTTCACCATGCGCGCCCTGGAGCATCCGGTCCGGGTCCGTATCGACCTGCCCGAGCGCGGGCACACCGAGGCCTCGCGGATCCTGGTGCGGCTGATCCTGGCGCAGTTCACCGCGGCGGTGGTCGCGCGGCGCGACCGCTCGCTGTTCGCCTGCCTCGTCCTGGACGACGCCTCCCACACCGTCACCGCCGAGTCCGTCCGCGGCCTGGGCCGGCTGCGGTCGGCGAACGCCGGTGCCGTCATGGCGCTGCGGACCTTCGACGACGTGCCCGAGGCGCTGCGCACCGCGCTGGTCGGCGCCATGGGCTGCCGGATGGCCATGTCCGGCATCACCACCTGGGACGGCAAGCGCTTCGCCGAGGCATGGGGCACGACCTGGGTCGAGACCAGGGACGTCACCCGTACCCCCGACCAGTCGGGCGGACTGCCGCGCCGGCTCAGCCGCGGTGTCCGCAAGGTGTTCACCGGGGAGGCGGTCACCACGGAGTCGGTGACGGTCAGGGAGGTGGAGCGGGAGCGGTGGTCGGCGTCGGACCTGGCGCACGGGGTGCCCGCCGGGCACGCGGTCGTGTCGTTCACCGCGACGACGGGGGAGAGCGCGCCGCCGGTGCTGGTGGATCTGCGGGGGTGATCGACCGGGCTGGACGGTGCGGCACAATTGGGGGAGGCGGCCACTCCCGGTCGGCCAAAAGTCCAGCGATTGCCGGTATCTGGTCCGTATGCCGCTCACCCTCGCGTCCCTCGCGCAGCACTCGGCGCTGAAACTCACCGTTCTCGCCGGCAGGGACCGGCTGGAGTCCGAGGTGCGCTGGGTGCACACCAGCGAGCTGGAGGACCCGGGCCCGTATCTGGAGGGCGGCGAGCTGCTGCTCACCACGGGGCTGACGCTGGAGGTCGGCAACCCAGAGGCGCTGCGCGCGTACGTGCGCAGGCTCACCGCCGCCCGGGTGGTCGGGCTCGGCTTCGGCGTCGGGGTGGGGCACGACAGCGTGCCGCCCGCGCTGGTGGACGCCGCCGCGCACTGCGGGCTGCCGCTGCTGGAGGTGCCGCGGAAGACGCCCTTCATCGCCATCAGCAAGACCGTCTCCGCGGCGCTGGCCGCCGACCGCTACAAGGCGGTCACCGCCGGCTTCGAGGCCCAGCGCGAGCTGACCCGCGCCGCCCTCGCCCCCGACGGCACCGCCGCCCTGCTGGCCCGGCTCGCCGCGCATCTGGACGGCTGGGTCGCCCTCTACGACACCTCCGGCGCGGTGCTCGCCGCGGCGCCGGAGTGGGCCGGGCGGCGCGCCGCCAAGCTCACCGGCGAGATCGACCGGCTGCGGGACATTCAGGGCCCGGCGGGCGCCGCCGTGACCGGTCCCTCGGGCAGCGAGGACCGGGTGGAGATCCAGTCCCTCGGCACCGGGCGCCGCCCGCGCGGCTATCTGGCGGTCGGCACCGAGGAGCGCCTGGACACCCCGGCGCGCTACGTCGTCAACGCCGCCGTCGCGCTGCTGACGCTGTCCCTGGAGCAGTCCCGCACCCTTCAGGAGGCGCACGCCCGGCTCGCCGCCGCGGTGCTGCGGATGCTGCTGGACGGCGAGACCGGGCACGCCCGCGGTGTCGCCGGCGTCCTCTACCGGGGGCTGCTGGACAACCCGGTGCGGGTGCTGATCGCCGAGCCCGGCGACGACCGGCTCGGCCCGGAGGCGCTGGCCCGGCTGGCCGAGCGGGTGGAGGCCGCCGCGGCGCGCTCCGGTGAGTCGTGGCTGTCGGTCCAGGACGCCGCCCGGTTCGTCGTGCTCGCCGCCGAGGGCGCCACCGTGCTGGCCGCCGCGGCGGACCTCGCCGAGGCCGAGGACGCGCTGTCGGCGGGGCTGTCGGCGGCGGTACGCCCCGAGGACGTCCCCGAGGCGCACCGGCAGGCCGAACGGGCGCTGGCGGTCGCCGTACGCCGCGGGCGCAACCTCGTCGAGCACGGCGAGGTCGGCCTCGGCTCGGTGGTGCCGCTGCTGGCCGACGACGCGGTGCGCGCCTTCGCCGAGGGCCTGCTGCGCCCGCTGCGCGAGCACGACCAGACCTCGCGCGGCGACCTGGTCGCCTCGCTCCAGGCGTGGCTGTCGCACCACGGGCAGTGGGACGCCGCAGCCGCCGACCTCGGCGTCCACCGGCACACCCTGCGCTACCGGATGCGCCGGGTGGAGGAGATCCTGGGCCGCTCGCTGGACGACCCGGACGTACGGATGGAGCTGTGGCTCGCCCTCAAGACCGAGGCCGAGGGCGACGCCTGAGGCCCCTGTGCGGTCTTACGGCGTCGGCCCCGGGGGCGTGGCGCCGGCGGACGGGTCCGCAGCGCCGGACGCCGAGCGGCGGGAGGCGAGGTCCCAGGACAGCCGAACCGTCAGGCTCGCCTCCGTGCCGGCCTCGGCGATGACGCCGAGCAGCTGGCCGGACTTCACCGCGAGCTTGATGCCGAACTCGACCTCGAAGGAGTCCGGGGAGCCGGCCGCGCCGCCCTCGGTGACGGTCTGCGCGGCCCAGCGCCCGACGCTGCGCACGGTGTCCCGCACCTGGTCCAGGGTGAGCGTCACGGCCGAGCCCACCGCCGCCGCGCGCGAGCGGACGCCGACGTCGCCGTAGCCGCCGCCGGACTCGTCGGGGCGCTGGAAGGGCACCTGCCCGACGACCTCCGCCTGCACCGTGGTGCCGTCGCCCACCGCGATCGTGACCGTCTCCGCCATTCGCGTGCCCCCTCCGCCGTCCGGGCCGCCAGAATAGGCGCAGCGGCGGGTCGCAGGGGGCGGCTTTGCCTGTTCCCCCGCGGCGCCGGGGGCGGCGCACGGGGACGCAGGGGGAGCGGCCGGGCCCGACGCGCTGGCCATGGCGTCACGTACCGGCGTACGGCCACTCCGCCGTGGACAACATGCAGGCGGCGCGGCCGTGCCTACGGTGGCAGCCGACGACACCCCCACACCCTGCGACACCCCCCGACACCCCGTGAACAGGAAGGCGGAACTTGACCGTGACGACCGCGACGACCGCGAAGACGGCAGCCCCGCACGCGTTCTGGCTGGCCGGGAGCCGGGCCACCGGCACGGACGCCTTCGATGTGACCAACCCCTGGGACGGCTCCACCGTCGCCCGAGTGAGCGTGCCGGACCAGGTGCAGGTGGAGGCGGCCGTCGCGGCGGCGGCAGCGGCCCACCACGCCTTCGAGGCGACGCCCGCGCATGTGCGGGCCGCCGCCCTGGACCACGTCTCCCGGCGGCTGGCCGAGCGCGCCGAGGAGGTGGCGCTGCTCATCACCGCGGAGAACGGCAAGCCCCTGAAGTGGGCGCGCGGCGAGGTCGGCCGCGCGGTGTCGGTCTTCCGCTGGGCCGCCGAGGAGGCCCGCCGCTTCAACGCCGGGCAGGCGCAGCGCCTGGACACCGACCCGGGCGGCGTGGGGCGGCTCGCGCTGACCCGGCGCTTCGGGCGCGGGCCGGTCCTGGGCATCGCGCCGTTCAACTTCCCGCTGAACCTGGTGGCGCACAAGGTCGCCCCGGCGCTCGCGGTGGGCGTGCCGATCATCCTCAAGCCGGCGCCCGCCACACCGCTGTCGGCGCTGCTGCTCGGCGAACTGCTCGCGGAGACCGAGGGGCTGCCCGCGGGCGCCTGGAGCGTCCTGCCGGTGCCGAACGACCGGATGCCCGCGCTGGTGCAGGACCCGCGGCTGCCGGTCATCTCCTTCACCGGATCCGACACAGTGGGCCACGCCATCGCCGACTCGGTGCCGCGCAAGCACGTCACGCTGGAGCTCGGCGGGAACGCCGCCGCCGTGGTGCTGGCCGACTGGTCCTCCGACGCCGACCTGGACTGGGCGGCTGCGCGTATTGCCACGTTCGCCAACTACCAGGGCGGACAGTCCTGCATCTCCGTGCAGCGGGTCATCGCCGACGCGGCCATTTACGACGCCTTGGCAGAACGCGTCGTCACCAAGGTCCGCGAGCAGGTGACCGGCGACCCGGGCAACGGCGCCACCGACGTCGGCCCGCTGGTGAGCGAGGCCGCCGCCGTACGGGTCGGGCAGTGGGTCGACGACGCCGTGGCCAAGGGCGCCCGGCTGCTGGCCGGCGGCGAGCGCGACGGCGCCACGTACGCCCCGACCGTGCTCGCCGACCTGCCGGCCGACGCGCTGCTGGCCACCGAGGAGGCGTTCGGCCCGGTGCTGTCACTGCACCGGGTGAACGGCGCCGACGAGGCTTTCGCCGCCGTCAACGACTCCCGCTTCGGCCTGCAGGCCGGCGTCTTCACCCACGACATCCAGCTGGCCTTCCGCGCCCACCGCGAGCTGCAGGTCGGCGGCGTCGTCATCGGCGACGCGCCCTCCTACCGCGCCGACCAGATGCCGTACGGCGGGGTGAAGGACTCCGGCAGCGGGCGCGAGGGCGTCCGGTACGCGATGGAGGACTACACCTACGAGCGGGTCCTGGTGCTCACCGGCCTCGACCTGTGAGACCGGCGGGCGCGGCGGGGACTGCTCGGGCGGGTCGGACGGCCCGGACGGCGAGCCGCTGACGGCTCGTCTGGTGGGGTTGCCGGAAATCGGGTAGTACGGACAGGTAGCACCGGTCGGTAACCGGCTACCCGGAGGTGACGCAACCGTGTCCGCACCCGCCACAGCACCCAAGGTCACAGAGCGCGAGGCCCGTGAGGTGGCCGAGGCCGCCCGCGAGCGGGACTGGCACAAGCCCAGCTTCGCCAAGGAGCTCTTCCTCGGCCGCTTCCGGCTCGACCTGATCCACCCCTACCCTGAGCCGGCGCCGGAGGCCGCCGCCAGGGGCGAGGAGTTCCTGGCCAGGCTCCGGCAGTTCTGCGAGACCTCGATCGACGGGGCCAGGATCGACCGCGAGGCGCGGATCCCGGACGAGACCATCCGCGGGCTGAAGGAGCTGGGCGCCCTCGGCATGAAGATCGACCCGGCGTACGGCGGCCTCGGGCTCACCCAGGTGTACTACAACAAGGCCCTGGCCATGGCGGGCACCGCGAGCCCCGCGGTCGGCGCGCTGCTGTCGGCGCACCAGTCGATCGGCGTACCGCAGCCGGTGAAGATGTTCGGCACCAAGGAGCAGAAGGAGGCGTTCCTGCCGCGCTGCGCCCGCAGCGACATCAGCGCCTTCCTGCTCACCGAGCCCGACGTCGGCTCCGACCCGGCCCGGCTCGCCACCACCGCCGTGCCCGACGGCGACGACTACGTGCTGGACGGCGTCAAGCTGTGGACGACCAACGGCGTCGTCGCCGACCTGCTGGTCGTCATGGCCCGGGTGCCGGCCGGCGAGGGCCACAAGGGCGGCATCTCCGCCTTCGTCGTCGAGGCGGACTCGCCCGGCATCACCGTGGAGAACCGCAACGCCTTCATGGGCCTGCGCGGTATCGAGAACGGCGTCACCCGCTTCCACCGGGTGCGGGTGCCGGCCGCGAACCGCATCGGACCCGAGGGCGCGGGCCTGAAGATCGCCCTGACCACCCTCAACACCGGCCGGCTGTCGCTGCCGGCGGGCTGCGTCGGCGCCGCCAAGTGGTGCCTGAAGATCGCCCGGGAATGGTCGGGCGCCCGCGAGCAGTGGGGCCGGCCCATCGGGCGACACGAGGCGGTCGGCTCCAAGATCGCCTACATGGCCGCCACCACCTTCGCGCTGGAGGCGGTGCTGGACCTGTCCTCGCAGATGGCCGACGAGGACCGCAACGACATCCGCATCGAGGCGGCGCTGGCCAAGCTCTACGGTTCCGAGGCCGCCTGCCGCATCGCCGACGAGCTGGTGCAGATCCGCGGCGGACGCGGCTTCGAGACCGCCGACTCGCTGGCCGCCCGCGGCGAGCGGGCCGTCCCCGCCGAGCAGCTGTTGCGCGACCTGCGGATCAACCGGATCTTCGAGGGCTCCACCGAGATCATGCACCTGCTGATCGCCCGGGAGGCCGTCGACGCCCACCTGTCGGTCGCCGGCGACCTCATCGACCCGGACTCCTCGCTCGGCGACAAGGCCCGCGCCGGCGCCAAGGCGGGCGGCTTCTACGCCAAGTGGCTGCCCAAGCTCGTCGCCGGACCCGGCCAGCTGCCCAATTCCTACGCCGAGTTCGACGGCCTGGCCACGCATCTGCGCTATGTCGAGCGCGGGGCGCGCAAGCTCGCCCGGTCCACCTTCTATGCCATGTCGCGCTGGCAGGGCCGGATGGAGACCAAGCAGAACTTCCTGGCCCGCATCGTCGACATCGGCGCCGAGCTGTTCGCGATGAGCGCCGCGTGCGTGCGCGCCCAGCACCTCGCGGCGAGCACCGACCACGGGCCGCAGGCGCGGCTGCTGGCCGACACGTTCTGCAAGCAGGCCCGGGTGCGCACCGACGAGCTGTTCGCCCGGCTGTGGACCAACACCGACGGACCCGACCGCGCCCTGGCCAAGGCGGTCCTCGGCGGCGACATCCAGTGGCTGGAGGCCGGCATCGTCGACCCCAGCCGGGACGGCCCGTGGATCGCCGACGTCACGCCGGGCCCCTCGCAGGCCGACAACGTGCACCGTCCCGTGCACTGACCGCCCGTCCGCCGCCGGGCCGCCCCCGCTCCGGTCGGTCCGGCGCCCGTACGCCGCCGACCCCCGTCCGCAGCCGGGACCGTACGCCGTCCGGGGGCGCCGCCGTCCACAGCCCCGCCGTTGTCCACAGGGCGCGCGGGGCAGTGGACGGCGGCGCCCTCACGCACGACACAATGGCCCCATGACGGACGCTCTCGCAGACCCGCACTACCGCCCGCACGTCACCGGCGACCCGGCGGACGGCCCCCGCGCCATCGTGATCCTCGGCTCCACCGGATCGGTCGGCACCCAGGCCATCGACGTGGTGCTCCGCAACCCGGACCGCTTCCGGGTCACCGCGATCTCCGCCGCGGGCAGCCGGGTCGCCCTGCTGGCCGAGCAGGCGCACCGCCTCGGCGTGACCACCGTCGCCGTCGCCGACGAGGCCGCCGTCGCCCCGCTGCGCGCCGCGCTCGCCGAGCGGTACGGCCCGGGCGCCGCGCTCCCCGAGATCCTCGCCGGGCCCGAGGCGGCCACCGAGGCCGCCGCCCTGGAGTGCCACTCGGTGCTCAACGGCATCACCGGCTCCATCGGCCTGCGCCCCACCCTCGCGGCGCTGGAGGCCGGGCGGGTGCTGATCCTCGCCAACAAGGAGTCGCTGATCGTCGGCGGCCCGCTGGTGAAGGCGCTGGCCGAGCCGGGCCAGATCGTGCCGGTCGACTCCGAGCACTCCGCGCTCTTCCAGGCCATGACGGCCGGCCGCCGCCAAGAGGTCCGCAAGCTCCTGGTGACCGCCTCCGGCGGCCCCTTCCGCGGGCGCAGCCGCGCCGAGCTGGCGTCCGTCACCCCCGCCGACGCGCTCGCCCACCCCACGTGGGACATGGGCCCGGTCATCACCGTCAACTCCGCGACGCTGGTCAACAAGGGCCTGGAGGTGATCGAGGCCCACCTGCTCTACGACGTCCCGTTCGACCGCATCGAGGTCGTCGTGCACCCCCAGTCGTACATCCACTCCATGGTGGAGTTCACCGACGGCTCCACGATCGCGCAGGCCAGCCCGCCCGACATGCGGATGCCCATCGCGCTGGGCCTGGGCTGGCCGGACCGGGTGCCGGACGCGGCGCCCGCCTTCGACTGGTCCAAGGCCATGTCCTGGGAGTTCTTCCCGCTCGACGAGGAGGCCTTCCCCTCCGTCGCGCTCGCCCGCCATGTCGGTACGCTCGGGGGCACCGCGCCGGCGGTCTTCAACGCCGCCAACGAGGAGTGCGTCGCGGCCTTCCTCGCGGGCAGACTGCCGTTCACCGGGATCGTCGACACCGTCGCCAAGGTCGTCGAGGAACACGGCACACCCCCGGCGGGAACTTCCCTCACGGTGGAGAACGTCCTCGAAGCGGAGACCTGGGCACGCGCCCGGGCGGTGGAACTGGCACAGACCTCGGAGGCAGCAGGCGTATGACCGGTCTCATGACGGTGCTCGGCATAGTGGTCTTCGCCGTCGGCCTGATGGTCTCGATCGCCTGGCACGAGCTCGGGCACCTGTCGACCGCCAAGCTCTTCAAGATCCGCGTGACGCAGTACATGGTCGGCTTCGGCCCGACCGTCTGGTCCCGCAAGAAGGGCGAGACGGAGTACGGCTTCAAGGCGGTCCCGCTGGGCGGCTACATCCGCATGATCGGGATGTTCCCGCCCGGCGAGGACGGCCGGATCACCGCCCGCTCCACCTCCCCGTGGCGCAGCATGATCGAGGACGCCCGCTCGGCGGCCTTCGAGGAGCTCCAGCCCGGCGACGAGACCCGGCTGTTCTACACGCGCAAGCCCTGGAAGCGCGTCATCGTCATGTTCGCCGGCCCGTTCATGAACCTCATCCTGGCCTTCGGCCTCGCCCTGGCGGTCTTCATGGGCATCGGCGTCTACAAGGACACCACCGTCGTCGGCTCCGTCAGCGACTGCGTGATCTCCCAGGCCGACACCGCCAAGCGCAACCCGGACAACCCCTGCCTGGCCAGCGACCCGGTCGCCCCGGCCAAGGTCGCCGGCCTCCAGCCCGGCGACAGGTTCGTCTCCTTCGACGGCCGGCCGGTCAAGGAGTGGTCCGAGCTGTCCCGGGACATCAGGACCGGCGCCGGCACGACCGCCACCATCGTCGTCGAGCGCGCCGGCAAGCTCGTCACCCTGCACCCGAAGATCACCACCAACGTCGTCGCCAAGACCGACAGCGACGGCAACCCCGTCGCGGGCACCGTGACGGCCGGCTTCCTCGGCTTCAGCCCCGCGGGCCACATCGAGCCGCTGACCTTCACCGGCTCGGTCGACCACATGGGGGACATGGCCCGGCAGGGCGTCGACTCGCTGCTGCGCCTCCCGCAGCGCATCCCCGACCTGTGGCGGGCCACCTTCGAGGGCGCCCCCCGCAAGGCCGACTCGCCGATGGGCGTGGTCGGCGCGGCCCGCGTCGGCGGAGAGGTCTTCTCCCTCAAGGAGCCGGCCATCGACCGCATCGCCACCATGGTGATACTCGTCGCCGGCTTCAACCTGTCGCTGTTCCTGTTCAACATGCTGCCGCTACTGCCGCTGGACGGCGGGCACGTGGCGGGCGCGCTGTGGGAGTCGCTGCGCCGGCACACCGCCCGGGTCTTCCGCCGGCCCGACCCCGGGCCCTTCGACGTGGCCAAGCTCATGCCGGTCGCTTATGTCGTGGCCGGAATCTTCGTGTGCTTCACGCTGCTGGTTCTGATCGCGGACGTGGTCAACCCGGTCAAACTCAGTTCGTAATGCCACGAGCCGAGTGAGAGCCGCGGGACCGGTGCCGTAATCTCGAACCGGAGCCCGCCCTCGCCGGGACTTGTGCCACACCTTGGGGAAGCCACGCAGATGACCGCGATTTCGCTCGGTATGCCGGATGTTCCGACCAGGCTCGCCGAGCGCCGCAAGAGCCGTCAGATCCAGGTCGGAAGCGTCGCCGTGGGTGGCGACGCCCCCGTGTCCGTGCAGTCCATGACCACCACGCGCACCTCTGACATCGGCGCCACCCTGCAGCAGATCGCCGAGCTCACCGCCTCGGGCTGCCAGATCGTCCGGGTCGCCTGCCCCACGCAGGACGACGCCGACGCCCTCGCCACGATCGCCAGGAAGTCCCAGATCCCGGTGATCGCCGACATCCACTTCCAGCCGAAGTACGTCTTCGCCGCGATCGACGCCGGCTGCGCCGCGGTCCGGGTCAACCCCGGCAACATCAAGCAGTTCGACGACAAGGTCCGGGAGATCGCCAAGGCCGCCTCCGACGCCGGCGTCCCGATCCGCATCGGCGTCAACGCCGGCTCGCTGGACAAGCGCCTGCTGGAGAAGTACGGCAAGGCCACGCCCGAGGCGCTCGTGGAGTCGGCGCTGTGGGAGGCCTCGCTGTTCGAGGAGCACGACTTCCGCGACATCAAGATCTCCGTCAAGCACAACGACCCGGTCGTGATGGTCAACGCCTACCGGCTGCTGGCGCAGAAGTGCGACTACCCGCTGCACCTCGGCGTGACCGAGGCCGGCCCCGCCTTCCAGGGCACCATCAAGTCGGCGGTCGCCTTCGGCGCGCTGCTCGCCGAGGGCATCGGCGACACCATCCGGGTCTCGCTGTCCGCGCCGCCCGCCGAGGAGGTCAAGGTCGGCATCCAGATCCTGGAGTCGCTGAACCTGCGCCAGCGCCGGCTGGAGATCGTCTCCTGCCCGTCCTGCGGGCGCGCCCAGGTCGACGTCTACAAGCTCGCCGAGGAGGTCACCGCGGGCCTGGAGGGCATGGAGGTGCCGCTCAGGGTCGCCGTCATGGGCTGCGTCGTCAACGGCCCCGGCGAGGCCCGCGAGGCCGACCTCGGTGTCGCCTCCGGCAACGGCAAGGGGCAGATCTTCGTCAAGGGCGAGGTCATCAAGACCGTGCCCGAGTCGAAGATCGTCGAGACGCTGATCGACGAGGCCATGAAGATCGCCGAGGAGATGCAGGACGCCGGCGTCGCCTCCGGCGAGCCCCAGGTGAGCGTGTCCTGACCGGCACCCCCGCCGCACCCCGATCGCGACGCCCCAGGCCCGCCCCGCGCCCGGTACCCGCCGGCGCGGGGCGGGGTACGCCCGTACGAGGTAAAGTGCGCAGACCATTCCCCGCCTGCGGGCCGGCCCCCGCCCGCGTGGGCGGCCCCCAAGGCGACGACGGTGAGGCCTCCACGTGCTGACCCACTCCACTGCCCGCGTCCTGGAACCCGGAGACCTCGACGCCGCGCTCGCCGTGCTCCACCGAGACCCGGTCGCCAACGCCTTCGTCACCTCCCGGGTCAACGTCGCCGGGCTTGACCCGTGGCGGCTCGGCGGCGAGATGTGGGGCTGGTACGCGGCCGGCAAGCTCACCTCGCTGTGCTACGCCGGCGCCAACCTCGTGCCGATCTGCGCGACCCCCGAGGCGGTCGCCGCCTTCGCCGAGCGCGCCCGCAGGTCGGGCCGCCGCTGCTCGTCCATCGTCGGCCCCGCCGAGGCCACCGCCGACCTGTGGTCCCGCCTGGAGCCGCACTGGGGCCCGGCCCGCGAAGTGCGCCGCCACCAGCCGCTGATGACCACCCGCGCACTGCCGGCCGGCATCACGCCCGACCCGCTGGTCCGCCGGGTCCGCAAGGACGAGATGGACGTCATCATGCCGGCGTGCGTCGCGATGTTCACCGAGGAGGTCGGCGTCTCCCCGCTGGCCGGCGACGGCGGCCTGCTCTACCAGGCGCGGGTGGCCGAACTGGTCTCCACCGGGCGGGCGTTCGCCCGTATCGAGGACGGCCGGGTGATCTTCAAGGCGGAGATCGGCGCCGTCACCCGGCACACCTGCCAGATCCAGGGCGTGTGGGTCGCCCCCTCGCACCGGGGCCGCCGGCTGTCCGAGACCGGCATGGCCGCCGTGCTGCACTACGCCCTGCGCGACGTCGCGCCCGTCGTCAGCCTCTACGTCAACGACTTCAACACCCCGGCGCGCGCCGCGTACGAGCGCGTCGGCTTCACCGAGGTCGGCTCCTTCATGTCGGTGCTGTTCTAGCGCCCGGTGTGAAGCAGGCCCCGGGACCGCGCCGGGCCCGCGACCGCGCCGGGCTGTCCCGTCCGTGGACGACACGGCGGTGACGGGTGCGGAAACAGTAGTCTCCCAGGCCATGGAGAAAGTCGTGGTCGAGCCCTGCGATCTTGCCGCGCACGTCGACGAGGCCCTCGCCGTACAGGCCGTGGCCTTCGGGCTCGGGCCCGAGGAGGTGGCGATCCGGCGGCAGATCGTGCTGCGGCACCTGACCTCGCCGGGCGCGCGGGCGCTGGCCGCGTACACCGCGCAGGACCGCCGCCTGGTCGGCTTCGTCTACGGGATGCCCAACGACCGCGGCCACTGGTGGTCCAGCGTCGTCCAGCCCTACCTGCGGCGCGAGGGCAACGACGGCTGGCTCGACGACTCCTTCGTGATCACCGAGCTGCACGTCCTCCCCGACTTCCAGGGCCGTGGCATCGGCCGCGAGCTGATCACCACGATCACCGACTCCGCGCGCGAACCGCGCAGCATCCTGTCGGCGATCGACGGCGACACCCCCGCCCGCCACCTCTACCACGCCCTCGGCTACCGCGACCTGGCCCGCCCGGTGCACTTCCCCAGCGCCGCCCGGCCGTACGCCGTGATGGGCGCCCCGCTGCCGCTGCTGCGCTGAGCGCCCGCTTCAGAGCCAGCTCGCGAACTCCAGCAGCAGCTCGCCGTCCTCCCGGCCGCCGACCGACAGATACCACACGCCCGCCTCCACCGCGCGGAAGACCGCCCAGCCGCGCAGCCGCTCGGCGTCCACCTCCAGCGCGTCGGCGAGCTTGGCGATCCGCCGCCGCGCGGTGGTACGCGAACCGGGCTGCGCGGCGAGCGTCGAGAGCCGGTCGCGGGCCAGCCACGCCAGGTCGAAGGCCCGCTCGCCCACCAGCGGCTTGGGGTCGATGGCCAGCCACGGCATCCGCTCGCCGGCCAGCACGTTGCCCTGGTGGTAGTCGCCGTGCAGCAAGACCGTCTCCACCGCGCCGGCCGAACCCGCCAGCTCCGCCTGCGCCGCCAGCGCCTGGTCGATCAGCTCCGCCGCGTCGGCCGCGTACGCCGCCTCCCGGCGCTCCCGCAGCAGCCCGGCCAGTTCCCCGGTGGTGTCGGCGACACTGCGGAAGGGATGGCCCTCGGCGGGCGGCACCCACAGCCGCTGCAGCACGCCCTCCGCCTCCAGCAGCGCCTTCGGCTCGGCCAGCGACCGCAGCGAGACATCCGCCCGCAGCCGCTCCAGCAGCATCGCGCCCTGCGCCGGATCGGCCCGCAGCAGCCGTACGGCGCCGCGCCCGCCCCAGTGCGCGAGCGCCGCGTGCTCGTGTTCGGTCTCCCGGTTGACCATGCCGACCTTGAGCACGGCCGGCTCGCCGTCCTCGTCGCGGACCAGCACGATCATGCTGATCTGCCCGCCGGCCGCGACGACCCGCTCCACGCCCAGCCGCCAGTCCGCCAGCAGCCCGGCCACCCGTGCGGGCAGCAGCGCCAGCCACTCCCGGCCCGCCTCGCCCTCCCACGCGGTGACCGTGCGCACCAGCCGCTCCGGGGGCTGCGGGCCGTCGTCAGCGGGCTGTCCTGGTCGCGCTGCTGAACCCATTGCTCTGCCCTGCCCTCCGTGCGTCCCCGTGGCGCCCGGCGGACAGCGCCGCGCTCAGCCGGAGCTCAGCCGCGTTCCGCCAGACCCGGGAAGGCTACGCTGCCGCCGCGCCAGCGCACGGCGCGCACCGCCGCGTCCCGCATCGCCGATGCCGCGTCGCCCCGCAGCCCGCCCAGCGCGCTGCGGACCACGTCGCCGTACGCGCCCGCGACCCGCTCCTCGACGTAGACCGCGAGCCGGGCCGCCGAGGCCGCGTCGGTCACCGCGAAGGGCAGCCGGTAGCCGGGCGCCGCGCCGACCGGGGCCGCGCCGAGGTCGGCCACCGTACGGGCCAGGGCGTCGCGGCGGGCCCGGTGGGCGTCGTAGCCCTGCTTCGCCTCGTCCTGCCGGGAGCCGGTCAGATGGCCGCCGACCACGCCGTAGCCGTACACCGCGGCGTGCTCGGCGGCCAGCGCCGCCTGCACCGCGTCGATGACCGCGTTCATCGCCTCAGCTCCCGCTCCCGCCCCGGTCCTCGTCCTGGCCCGAGCTGTGGTTCCCGTCCTGCGCGGCCGTGCTCTTACCCGAGGCCTTGGCCCCCAGCAGCGCCGCGTGGCCCGCGCCCGCCGCGGCGACCGAGGCCAGCAGCCGGGCCTGCTCGGCGGGCGCGGTCAGCAGTGCGGCGGCCCTGCGGTCGGCCAGCGCCCGCTCGGCGGACGCCAGGGCGGACAGCGCCTGCGCGGCCGTACCGGAAGAAGCGCCGGAAGAGGCGGCGGGGGAGGGGGCGGCCGGGGAGGCGGCCGGCGCGGTGCCGCCGAACGCCTCGATGTGCCGGGCCACTTCCGCCCGCAGCGGGCGCAGCCGGGCGGCGAGCGAGGGGTGGGCCGCGGACGCGGCGTCGTAACGCCCGATCAGCTCCCGGCTGTCGGCGAGCGCCCGGGCCCGTACCGCGGCCTCCGGCGGCAGCGCGCCGCCCTTGCCCGTACCGCCGGCCGTGGCGCCCGGTGAGGTGTCGGCCGGCCGCGTCGAGCACCCGGTGCCGACCGCGGCGACCGCCGCCGCCATCACGCTCCGCCTGCTCAGCCGAGCCGCCGCCTCCGGGATCATGGAGGGAGTGTACGGGGGCCCGAGTGGCGCGGTGCGCCGCCCCGGCTCGGGTAGCCTTGCCCTTACACGCGACCTTCCATCACAACAGCACACGCGGCCGAGGAGTCACCCGGATGAGCACCACCCAGAGCGAGAGGCTGCGTACGCTGCTCGAACCGCTCATCGGCAAGGCCGGCCTGGAGCTGGAGGACGTCACGCTGACCTCCTCCGGCCGCCGCCGCCAACTGCTGGTCGTGGTGGACGCGGAGGACGGGGTCCAGCTGGACGCCGTGGCGGCACTCAGCCGCGAGCTGTCGCAGGCGCTGGACGACTCCGACGTGATGGGCGAGGCCGAGTACGTCCTGGAGGTCACCTCCCCGGGCACCGACCGGCCGCTGACCGAGCCCCGGCACTTCCGGCGCAACGCCGGACGGCTGGTGAAGCTGGCCCTCAAGGAGCGTGGCGAGCTGGTCGCGCGGATCATGGCGGTGGACGGGACGGGCCTGGACCTGGAGGTCCCGGGCGTCAAGGGCCGCAAGCCCAAGCCCGCCCGCGCCGACTTCGCGGAGATCACCAGGGCCAGGGTCGAGGTCGAGTTCAACCGCAAGGCGGGCGAGAACCCCGACGACGCGGACGACGGCGACCTCGACGGGGACCTCGACGGGGACGAGAGCACCGGCAGCAGCGACAGCGACATCGACGAGACGACCGAGGAGGCGTAGCCGTGGACATCGACATGAAGGCCCTGCGGGGTCTGGTGCAGGAGCGGCAGATCTCGTTCGACCTGCTGGTCGAGGCCATCGAGTCGGCGCTGCTGATCGCCTACCACCGCGAGCCGGGCAGCCACCGGCGGGCCCGGGTGGAACTCGACCGCACCAGCGGGCATGTGACCGTGTGGGCGACCGAGGACCCGGAGGAGGTCGCCGAGGGCGCCGAGCCGCGCGAGTTCGACGACACCCCCTCCGGCTTCGGCCGGATCGCCGCGTCGACCGCCAAGCAGGTGATCCTGCAGCGGCTGCGCGACGCGGAGGACGACGTCACGTTCGGCGAGTACGCCGGCCGCGAGGGCGACATCGTCACCGGCGTCGTCCAGCAGGGCAAGGACCCCAAGAACGTCCTGGTCGACATCGGCAAGCTGGAGGCCATCCTGCCGGTGCAGGAGCAGGTCCCCGGCGAGGAGTACCGGCACGGCACCCGGCTGCGCACCTACGTCGTGCGGGTGGCCAAGGGCGTACGCGGCCCGTCCGTCACCCTCTCGCGCACCCACCCCAACCTGGTCAAAAAGCTCTTCGCGCTCGAAGTGCCGGAGATCGCCGACGGCTCGGTCCTCATCGAGGCGATCGCCCGCGAGGCCGGCCACCGGACGAAGATCGCGGTGCGGTCGGCCCGCTCCGGGCTCAACGCCAAGGGCGCCTGCATCGGCCCGATGGGCGCCCGGGTGCGCGCGGTCATGGCGGAGCTGAACGGCGAGAAGATCGACATCGTCGACTGGTCGGACGACCCGGCCGAGATGGTCGCGAACGCGCTGTCACCCGCCCGGGTGTCCCGGGTCGAGGTGGTGGACGCCGGCGCGCGCTCGGCACGGGTGACCGTCCCCGACTACCAGCTGTCACTGGCCATCGGCAAGGAGGGCCAGAACGCGCGGCTGGCCGCCCGGCTCACCGGCTGGCGGATCGACATCCGCCCCGACACCGAGGGCGCCGATCAGCCGCACTCCGGCGGCCAGTCACCGGTGCAGGCGCGTCCGGAAGGCTGAAACACCACCACGGACGGCCGAAAACCCGCCCGTCATGAAACGAACAGCCGTGCGTCGACCCACTCGAAGGAGTGAGGTCGGCGCGGGGAGGTAGACTGAAGAGTGTCTGGTCGGACGCTGCCTGCAGCATGCCCGGAGCGAACGTGCGTCGGCTGCCGTCAGCGAGCGGCCAAGAGCGAACTGCTGCGTGTGGTGATGAGGGAGGGCGCCTGCGTCCCCGATCATCGCGGTACGCTGCCCGGTCGGGGTGCCTATGTGCATCCCGCCCTTGCCTGCCTCGACCTGGCGGTCCGCCGCCGGGCGTTCACCCGGGCCTTCAAGGCCCCGGCGGCGCCCGACACCGCGGCCCTGCGCCGGTTTGTCGAGCAGCAGGCAGCCCCGTAAGAAGGCAAGGAAGAAGTACGGCACGGGCCCGTCCCGTGCGATCAGGTACCTCGCGAGATGGAAGTAGGTCGAGATTGCGATGAGCACTCGATGAGTACGCGATGAGTACGCCCATGAAGTAGCGACGGTCCGGTGGACACCCGGACCTCAAAGGAGCGAAGTGGCTAAGGTCCGGGTATACGAACTCGCCAAGGAGATGGGAGTTGAGAGCAAGGTCGTCATGGCCAAGCTCCAAGAACTCGGCGAGTTCGTCCGTTCGGCGTCCTCGACGATCGAGGCGCCGGTCGTCCGCAAGTTGACCGACGCTTTCCAGGGACCCGGCGGTGGCACCGCCGGCAAGTCCGCTGCGAAGCCTTCGGCGCCGCGCAAGAGCGTCGCCGCCAAGCCGGCCCCCACCCCGGGTGCGCCGGCTCGTCCCGCTGCCCCGGCCCCCAAGCCGGCCGCCGGCGGTTCTTCCACCCCCGCGGCCCCCGCCGCGTCGAGCACCGGCTCCGCGCCGGCGCCCGGCCCGCGCCCGGGCCCGGCCGCACCCCGGCCCGCCGCGCCCAAGCCCGGCCCGGCCGCACCCGTACCGGCCGCGGAGTTCCAGGCCCCGCCTGCCGCGCCGCCGGCCAACCAGCCGCCGCGCCCCGGCCCGGCGAGCCCGGCCCCGCGCCCGGCCCGTCCCGCCCAGGGCGGCGGCCAGCGCGAGGGCGGCCCGCGCGACCAGCGCGACGGCGGCCAGCGTGACGGCGGCGCACCGCGTTCCGGCGGCCAGCGCCCCGGCCAGGGCGCTCCGCGTCCCGGCGCCCCGCGCCCCGCGGGCCCGCGTCCCGGCAACAACCCCTTCACGTCCGGCTCCACCGGTATGCCGCGCCCCGGTGGCGCGCCGCGTCCCGGCGGCGGCCAGGGCGGTGCCCCGCGTCCGGCAGGCCCCGGCGGCGGTGCCCCGCGTCCCGGTGGCGCGCCGCGTCCCGGTGGCGGCCAGGGCGGTCCCGGTGCGGGCGGCGCCCGTCCGAGCCCGGGCGGCATGCCCCGCCCGCAGGCTTCGGGCCCGCGTCCCAACCCCGGCATGATGCCGCAGCGTCCCGCCCCGTCCCCGGGCGGTCGTCCCGGCGGTCCCGGTGGGCGTCCCGGCGGCCCGGGCGGTCGTCCGGGCGGTCCCGGCGGTCGTCCCGGCGGCGGTGGCGGCTTCGCCGGCCGTCCGGCAGGTCCCGGCGGCGGCGGTCGTCCCGGCGGCGGTGGCGGCGGCTTCGGCGGCCCGCGTCCCGGCGGCGGTGCCGGCGGTGGCGGTGGCGGCTTCGGCGGTCCCCGTCCCGGCTTCGGCGGGCGTCCCGGCGGCCCCGGCGGCCGTGGCGGAACGCAGGGTGCCTTCGGCCGCGGCCCGGGCGGACGTCCGGCGCGCGGCCGTAAGAGCAAGCGCCAGCGGCGCCAGGAGTACGAGGCCATGCAGGCCCCGTCCGTGGGCGGTGTGCTGCTGCCCCGCGGCAACGGCCAGACGGTACGGCTCTCGCGCGGTGCCTCGCTCACCGACTTCGCCGAGAAGATCAACGCCAACCCGGCGTCGCTCGTCCAGGTGATGCTCAACCTCGGTGAGATGGTCACGGCCACCCAGTCGGTCTCGGACTCCACCCTGGAGCTGCTGGCCGACGAGATGAACTACGTGCTGGAGATCGTCAGCCCGGAGGAGGAGGACCGCGAGCTGCTCGAGTCCTTCGACATCGAGTTCGGCGAGGACGAGGGCGGCGAGGAAGCCCTCCAGCCGCGCCCGCCGGTGGTCACCGTCATGGGTCACGTCGACCACGGCAAGACCCGGCTGCTCGACGCGATCCGCAAGACCAACGTGGTCGCGGGCGAGGCCGGCGGCATCACCCAGCACATCGGTGCCTACCAGGTGACGACCGAGGTGAACGGCGAGGACCGCCGCATCACCTTCATCGACACCCCCGGTCACGAGGCGTTCACCGCCATGCGTGCCCGCGGCGCGAAGTCCACCGACATCGCGATCCTGGTGGTCGCCGCCAACGACGGCGTCATGCCGCAGACGATCGAGGCGCTCAACCACGCCAAGGCGGCCGACGTGCCGATCGTCGTCGCGGTCAACAAGATCGACGTCGAGGGCGCCGACCCGACCAAGGTGCGCGGCCAGCTCACCGAGTTCGGCCTGGTGGCGGAGGAGTACGGCGGCGACACGATGTTCGTCGACATCTCCGCCAAGCAGGGCCTGCACATCGACGAGCTGCTCGAAGCGGTGATCCTCACCGCGGACGCCTCGCTCGACCTGCGGGCCAACCCGGAGCAGGACGCGCAGGGCATCGCGATCGAGGCCCACCTGGACAAGGGCCGCGGCGCCGTCGCGACCGTCCTGGTCCAGCGCGGCACGCTGCGCGTCGGCGACACGATGGTCGTCGGCGACGCGTACGGCCGGGTGCGCGCCATGCTCGACGACAAGGGCGAGAACGTGGAGGAGGCGACCCCGTCGACCCCGGTCCTCGTCCTCGGCCTGACCAACGTGCCCGGCGCCGGCGACAACTTCCTCGTCGTCGAGGAGGACCGCACGGCCCGGCAGATCGCCGAGAAGCGCGCCGCCCGCGAGCGCAACGTCCGCTTCGCCCGCAAGGGCGTGCGGTTCTCCCTGGAGAACCTGGACGAGGCGCTCAAGGCCGGCCTGGTCCAGGAACTCAACCTCATCATCAAGGGCGACGCGTCCGGTTCGGTCGAGGCCCTGGAGTCCTCGCTGCTCCAGCTCGACGTCGGCGAAGAGGTCGAGATCCGGGTGCTGCACCGCGGTGTCGGCGCGGTCACCGAGTCGGACATCGACCTGGCCACCGGCTCCGACGCCATCGTGATCGGCTTCAACGTCCGCGCGGCCGGCCGTGCCGCGCAGATGGCCGAGCGCGAGGGTGTGGACGTCCGCTACTACTCGGTGATCTACCAGGCCATCGAGGAGATCGAGGCGGCGCTCAAGGGCATGCTCAAGCCGGAGTACGAGGAGGTCGAGCTCGGCACCGCGGAGATCCGCGAGGTCTTCCGCTCGTCCAAGCTCGGCAACATCGCCGGTGTGCTCGTGCGCTCCGGCGAGGTCCGGCGCAACACCAAGGCCCGCCTGCTGCGCGACGGCAAGGTCATCGCGGAGAACCTCACCATCGAGGGCCTGCGCCGCTTCAAGGACGACGTCACCGAGATTCGTGAGGGTTACGAGGGCGGTATCAACCTCGGCAACTACAACGACATCAAGATCGACGACGTCATCGCGACGTACGAGATGCGCGAGAAGCCGCGCGGCTGACGCCGCCGGCGCCCGCGCGGGGCAAGCCCGTAACAGGGTGCACGCCCGCGCGGGGCACAGCTGAGGGCCGGGGCCGGTCGGCGGGGAAATCCCGTCGATGGGCCCCGGCCGTCGCCTGTACCGTCGTATCCATGTATGCAGGCACGTTGCGTTTTGACCTGCTCCTGGGCGACGTCCGGTCCCTGAAGGAGAAGCGGTCCGTGGTCCGTCCGATCGTCGCCGAGCTGCACCGCAAGTTCGGGGTGAGCGTCGCGGAGACCGGCGGGCAGGACCTCTACCGCAGGGCCGAGATAGGCCTCGCGGTGGTGTCGGGGGATCTCGGGCACCTCAAGGACGTACTCGACCGGTGCGAGCGCTGGATGATCGCCCGTCCCGAGGTGGAACTGCTGTCGGCACGGCAGCGCATCCACGGCGAGGATGACTGAGCGGCCCACTGACGGGCAGCCCGCTGGCGGGCGGCCCGATCGAGGGTGGCCGGGTCGCAGCCGGCCACCACCGGTTGCCGACGACTCCGCACACGATCCAGACGAAGAGAGAAGAAGACGATGACCGACACCGCGCGGGCGCGCAAGCTGGCCGACCGCATCCGGGTCGTGGTCGCCGAGACCCTGCAGCGGCGGATCAAGGATCCGCGGCTGGGGTATGTGACGATCACCGACACCCGGGTCACCGGCGACCTGCGGGAGGCGACGGTCTTCTACACGGTCTACGGCGACGACGAGGAGCGGGCCGCCTCCGCCGCCGCCCTGGAGAGCGCCAAGGGCGTGCTGCGCTCCGAGGTCGGTCGGCAGACCGGGGTGCGCTTCACGCCCACCCTGGCCTTCGTCGCCGACGCCCTCCCGGACAACGCGCGCACCATCGACGACCTGCTCGCCAAGGCGCGCGCCGCGGACGAGGAGGTGCGCAAGACCGCGACCGACGCGAAGTACGCGGGGGAGGCGGACCCGTACCGCAAGCCCGCGGACCCGGACGCCGACCTCGACGACGCGGACGACGCGGACGACGCGGACGACGCGGACGACGAGGACCTCGGCCAGGACGGGCCGGCCGAGGGCGCCGACGACTCCGAGGGTGGTTCGTCGCCGGCATGACGCGTAACCCGGCGCCCTCCGGGCTTGTCGTGGTCGACAAGCCCGGAGGGCTCACCTCGCACGGCGTCGTCTCCCGGATGCGCCGGTTCGCCGGCACCCGCCGGGTCGGCCACGCCGGCACCCTCGACCCGATGGCGACCGGCGTGCTGATCGTCGGCGTGGAGCGGGCGACCCGGCTGCTCGGGCACCTCGCGCTCACCGAGAAGGAGTACGTCGCCACCATCCGGCTCGGCCGGACCACCGTCACCGACGACGCGGAGGGCGAGGTCACCGCCTCCGCCGCGCCGGACGCGGTCGCCGCGGTGAGCAGGCAGGCCCTCGACGCCGGCATCGCCGCGCTGACCGGGCCGATCCAGCAGGTCCCGTCGAAGGTCAGCGCGATCAAGATCGACGGGGTCCGCTCCTACACCCGGGTGCGGGAGGGCGAGGAGTTCGAGCTGCCCGCCCGGCCCGTGACGGTCCACTCCTTCACCGTGCAGGACGTACGGCCGGGCGAGGGCGTGCTCGACCTCGACGTCACCGTGGTGTGCTCGTCGGGTACGTACATCCGCGCGCTGGCCCGCGACCTGGGCGCCGGCCTCGGCGTGGGCGGCCACCTCACCGCGCTGCGCCGCACCCGCGTCGGGCCGTACGACCTGTCCGGCGCGCACACGCTGGACGAGCTGGCGGAGTCCTTCGCGGTGCTGCCGCTGGAGGACGCGGCGGCGGCGGCCTTCCCGCGCTGGGACGTGGACGCCGCGCAGGCGCAGCTGCTCTCCCACGGCGTCCGGGTGGCCGCCCCGGCCCTCGCGCCCGGCCCGAACGCGGTCTTCGCGCCGGACGGGCGGCTGCTGGCGCTCGTCGAGCCGCACCAGGGGCAGGCACGCATCCTGGCGGGCTTCCCGCCGGGGTAGGGGCTGTCGCGGCCTGCGGGCAACCGGGGGCGGGGACCCTGCGGCTTCCGGCCGGGCGGCTTCCGGTTCCGGCCCCCGGTTGCCCGGAGGGCTGCCGGCATGCGCGGGCTCGGTGGGTGTGCGCAGGGCCTGTGCGGCTGTCCGGCCACGGACGGGTCGTTTGCCGCCGGGGCTGGCCACCCGGTTGGCGGAGCGCTCGGTGTGGAGGGCGGGCGCGCGGGGGGCGCCTTCCCGGGTGATCCTCGCCAAGCGGCGATCACCACCCGTAACGTCTCCTTCGGGACGAAACGGGGCGCGCTGCAGCGCGGGGGAGGTGGTGCGGGGTGGCGGCAGGAGCGACGGCGCACGGCGGGGCGCACGACGGCGGACCGGGCGGACCGGGCGGACCCGACGCAGCCCTGATCCGGGTGTGCGACCTCGCCGGCCGCCCGCGCGGCACCGGCTTCCTCGCCGACACCGACGGCACGATGGTGACCAGCCACGAAGCCGTCGACGGCCTCGCCCGCCTCGTACTGCACGCCCCCGGCGGCCGGCTGTGCCTGGCCGAGTCCGCCGCGATCACCCCGCTGCCCGAGCAGGGCCTCGCCCTGGTCGCCACCGAGGGCCTGGACGTCCCGCCGCTGCCACTCGCCCCCGGCGGCCCCGCGCACCCCGACCGGCGGATACGGGTCCGGCTGCCGCACCGCACCGAAGGCGCCGTGCTGGGCACCGCCACGGTCACCTACACCGCGACCGACCGCTTCCACCTGCTCCAGGACGTCTACGAACTGGCCCTGGACGGCGCCGACATGAGCCGGGTCGCACCGCAGGCGTCCGGTGCGCCGGTGATCGACGCGGCCACCGGCGCGGTGCTGGGCGTCGTCGCGACCGCGCTGCACGCCGGTCACCGCGCGGCCGGCTTCGCGCTCCCGCTGCGCCCCGCGGGCGCCCCGCGCGCCCTCGCCGACCTGCTGGCCCGCAACGCCGCCGCCGTGCCCGGCTACGGGCCGCACCTGAACCTCGCGGGCGCGCTCCAGCTCACCGCGACGTCCGTCGGCACCGCGGCGGGCCCGGGGCAGTGGCGCGAGCCGGTCGCGCGACCCGACGTCGCCGGCGTGCTGCGGCACTTCCTCGCCGCCGCGGGCGACACCGCGCCGCTGGTCCTCGGCCTGGTCGGCGAGCCCGGCACCGGCCGCAGCACCGAGCTGGCCCGGCTCGCCGCCCGCCGCGCCCGCGGGCCGCTGCCCGCGCCGACGGTGTGGCTGCGCGGTGCGGAGCTGCGCCCCGCCGACGGCGGCATCAAGGACGCCGTGGAGCGCTCCCTGCGCACCGCCGCCCGTATCGTCAGCGCCCCGGGCGCCGCCGAGCCGCCGTACGCCTCCCCGGACGCCGTCGCCGACCTCGCCCGGTCCGCCGGGCGCCCGCTGCTCGTCCTGCTCGACGCCCCCGAGGAGATGCCCCCGGTCCTCGCCCACTGCCTGGCCGACTGGACCGCCGGCACCGCGAGCTGGCTGCGCGCCGGCGGCGCCCGGCTGATCATCGCCTGCCGCCCGGAGTTCTGGGCGCAGGCCGGCCCGCTGCTGCCGCGGGGGCTGCTGTACGGGGCGGGGCGCGGGCCCGACGGCGGGGCGGGGTCCGGGGACGCCAGGCTGGGGGGTGCCGGGGTCGGGGGGCAGGGCTGCGGGGGCGCGGGTTCCGGGGGTGCCGGGTTCGGGGGTGCCGGTTCCGGGGGCGCGGGGTGCGGGGACGCCGGTTCCGGGGGCGCCGGGCTCGGGGATGCCGGTTCCGGGGGCGCGGGGTTCGGTGACGCCGCTTCCGGGGGCGCCGGACTCGGGGGTGCCGGGTACGGGGGCGCGGGCTCCGTGGGAGCGAGCCCGTATGCGCCGGGGAGTGCGCCGGAGCACACCGGCGGGGCCCGCGTCGTCACGTCCTGCGACCGGGTGCCCGCGCCGGCCCCGCATGTACGGCTCGGGGACCTGGACCCGGCGCAGGCCGCCCTCGCCCGTAAGCGCTACGGCGTGCCCGAGGGCGTGCTCGGCCCTGACGACGCCGCCCATCCGCTGACGCTGCGCCTGCTGTCGGAGGTGCGCGCGGCCGTGCCCGACGGCGCCGACGGCACCCCGACGCGCGCCGACGTCTTCGCCGCGCACCTGGACCTGGTGTGCCTGCGTATCGCGGTACGGCTTGCCGCCGGCGCCGAACCGCCGATGCGCGGGCGCGCGGTCCGGCGGCTCGCCGCGCGGGTCGCCGGGCAGGTCCACGAGGCCGCCCGCCGCTGCCTGGGCCCGGGGCAGGGCGAACTGGACCGGGAGGCCTTCGAGGAGCTTTTCCCGTGGCGTACGGGCTGGGCGTCGGCTGTGCTCAGCGAGGGGCTGCTCGTACCGGCGGGCGCCGGCTACCGCTTCGCCCACGAGGAGGCCGCCGAATGGCTCCAGGCCCGCCACCTGGACCTGGACGCGGCCCTGCACGCCCTCGTCCACCGCTGGTGCGCGACCCCCGACGCGCCCTCCGCGGAGGCCCCCGTACGCCTCCCGTCCCGTCCCGCCGCCCCGGCCGCCCTCGCCTCCCACGCCCGGGCCGGCCACCCGCCGCCCGTCCCCCCGGCGCCCCCGGTCGCGCCGCCCGCCGCCCCGCGCTCGCTGCCCGTGCCCCGGCACCGCGCGGGGCCGGTGGTGCGGGCCCTGCTGGCGACGGAGCCCGAGGCGCTGTCCCGGCACCTGACCGCGCTGATCCAGGCCCTGGACCACCGCACCCCGCCGCCCACCCGCTGCGCCCCGCGCACGCCCGCGGCCCCGCCGTCCGCCGCCGAGCCGCCCGCGGCCGACCCGGACGCCGACACCGTGCCCACCCCGCGCACCCGCCGCCCCGCCCGCCCGGACCCTGCGCCCGCGGCGGGGCGCGAATGGCCGGCCGGGGTCGAGTCGGGGTGGGCGACGCCGCCGTGGGCGGGGGCCCGGGAGGCCGAGGCCCTGTGGTGGGCGGCGCACCTGCTGCGCGAGGTGCTGCTGCGGCTGCCCGACGCCGGGGTCTGCCGCGACGTGCTGCGCGAGCTCGCCGCGCGGGTCGCGGTGCGGTCCGTGGAGCGCGGCGGATTCACCGACCAGGGCATGGGCGGCCTCGGCGACTTCGGGCCGTGGTTCTGGCGCCGGGTGCGGGTGCCGCTCGCCGAACGGCTGGACCTGCTGCGGCTGCTGCTGCCCGCCGACGGCCCGCCGGGCGCGCCGGATCGCGCCGAGCGCTTCCTCGGGGCCGTCTCCGACCTGCTGTGCCGGGACCCGGGGCAGGTGCTGCCGGTGGTGTGCGGGTGGTTCGACGACGACCGGCCGCTCCAGACGCCGCCGGGCATGACCGGGCCCCGGCTGACCGTCGCCTCCGCGGCGCAGGCCCTGCTGCACACCCACCGCCGGCTCGCCGTGGACGACCTCACCGAGGCGCTGGCCGCCGCCGCCCACCCGGCCGCCGACGAACTCCTCGCCGACCTCGCCGAGGACGAGCCGTCCGCCATGTGCCGGGCCGTCGACCGCTGGGCCCACGACACCCGGCCCGGCCGGCGCGCCCTGGCCGCCGCCCACGGACCGCACGCCGCGCTCCTCGCCCACGGCGACGCCGACCTCGAACTCCTCCGGTACGCCGCCTTCGCGCTGCTGGCCCGCCCCGCGGACCGCGCCCTGCACGGCGCCGCCCTCGGCATGCTGGTCCGCGACCCGGTGACCCGCGCCCGCCACCTGCCCGCCGCCCTCGACCGGTTCGCCGCCGCCGACCCCCAGCTGCCCGCCGCCGCGCTCGCCGCGGCCCTCACCACCCACCCCGAGCCGGTCCTCGCCGCCTTCCAGGCCCGGCTCACCGCCGCGCCGCCGGGCCACGACGACGAGCACGCCCTGCTCACCGAACTCGCCGGCGTCACCGAACCGGCCCTCGCCCGCAGGACCGCCGCCCTGGTCCAGGACCACCTGCGCCGCCGCCCGGCCGCCGCCCCGGCCGTCGCCCGCTTCCTCGACCTGCGCCTGGAGCAGGGCCCCGGCGTACGCGCCGTCCTCCTCCCGCTGACCACCGCGCTGCTGCGCGACCACCCCCCGCACATCCGCCGCACCCTCACCACCGTCCTCGCCGCGCCGGGAAGCCATCTGTCCCGCCCGCTGCGGCAGGAGCTGCTGGACGCCGTCCTCGACACCGAACGCGACCCCGACGTCCTGGAGGCGCTGCTCACCGCCGCGGCCGACGGCGCGGGCCGCCGCCCGCCGCCGCTCACCCACGAACTGGTCCGCCGGCTCGCCCTGATCCTCGGCCGCACCCCCGAGGGCGCCACCCGCTTTGACCGCCGCGTCGTCGAGCTCGCCGCCACCCGGCCCGACTTCGCCCGCCTGCTGCTGACCTGGCTCACCGACACCGCCACCTGGGACCCCCTGCTCGGCCCCAGCGCCCGTCACCGCCTCCCCGCCGCCCCGACCGGCGCCGCCCCCCAGGCGCCCTGACCCCCTGCGCGCCGCCGCCCGCCGGTCCTGTGCGGGAGGCACGACCGGACCGGGGGCGCGCCCCCGGCCACGGACATGGCAGTCTTGGCTCTGCAGAAAAGTGAGAGTCACAGATCCGGCGAGGGAAGCGGAGCGTCAAGGTGCAGCGCTGGCGGGGATTGGACGACGTTCCCGAGGACTGGGGGCGCTGCGTCGTCACCATCGGCTCATACGACGGCGTCCACCGCGGTCACCAGCTGATCATGGGCCGCACCGTGGAGCGCGCCCGTGAGCTGGGACTGCCGTCGGTGGTCGTGACGTTCGACCCGCACCCGAGCGAGGTCGTCCGGCCCGGCAGCCATCCCCCGCTGCTGTCGGCCCACCACCACCGCGCGGAACTGGTCGCCGCCCTCGGTGTGGACGCCCTGCTGATCATCCCCTTCACCAGTGAGTTCTCCCAGCTCTCCCCGAGCGAGTTCATCCGTACCGTGCTGGTCGACGGGCTGCACGCCCGCCATGTCGTCGAGGGCCCCAACTTCCGCTTCGGCCACAAGGCCGCCGGCGACGTCGAGTTCCTCTCTGCCCTCGGCCTGAAGTACGACTACGACCTGGAGGTCGTCGACCTCTTCATGCGCGGCGAGGCCGGCGGCGGCGAACCCTTCTCCTCCACCCTGACCCGCCGCCTCATCGGCGCCGGCGACGTCGAGGGCGCCGCCGAGGTCCTGGGCCGGCCGCACCGCGTCGAGGGCGTCGTCGTCCGCGGCGCCCAGCGAGGCCGCGACCTCGGCTACCCCACCGCCAACGTCGAGACCCTCCCGCACACCGCCATCCCCGCCGACGGCGTCTACGCCGGCTGGCTGCACGTCGGCGACGAGGCCATGCCCGCGGCGATCTCGGTCGGCACCAACCCCACCTTCGACGGCACCGCCAGGACCGTCGAGGCCTACGCCATCGACCGCGTCGACCTCGACCTCTACGGCCTGCACGTCGCCGTCGACTTCCTGGCCTTCCTGCGCGGCATGGAGAAGTTCGACGCCATCGAGGCGCTGCTGGAACGCATGGCCGACGACGTCAAGCGCGCCCGCGAACTGATCGAGGCCGCCGAGCAGTCCGGCGCCGCCGCCCCCACGCCTCAGCCCGGCCGCACCAGCCGCGACTCATAGGCGAACACCACCGCCTGCACCCGGTCCCGCAACTCCAGCTTCACCAGGATCCGGCTCAGATGCGTCTTCACCGTCGCCTCCGCCAGATGCAGCGACCCGGCGATCTCGGTGTTCGACAACCCGCGGCCGACCTCCACCAGCACCTCCCGCTCGCGCGCCGTCAACCTCCCCAGCCGCTCGTCCTCGCCCGCGCCCTCACCGGGCGCGGGCAGCCGGTGCGCGAAATGCTCCAGCAGCCGGCGGGTGATCCGCGGCGCCACCACCGCGTCCCCCGCCGCCACCGAACGGATCGCCCCCAGCAGCTCCTCCGGCAGCGCGTTCTTCAGCAGGAACCCCGACGCCCCCGCCCGCAGCCCCGCGAACGCGTACTCGTCCAGGTCGAACGTCGTCAGGATCAGCACCCGCGACTCCGGGCAGCCCTCGATGATCCGCGCCGTCGCCTCGATACCGTCCGTGCCCGGCATCCGCACATCCATCAGCACCACGTCCGGCCGCAACCGCCGCGCCATCCGCACCGCCTGCGCCCCGTCGCCCGCCTCACCCACCACCGCCATGTCGGCCTGCGCGTCCAGCACCATCGTGAACGCCATCCGCAGCAACGGCTCGTCGTCCACCAGCAGCACCCGCACCACCGGCTCCGCCCCGGCCGCCGTTACCGCCCGCTCGCCCGTCGGCCCGCCCGCCACCTGCGCCGGCGGAGCCGATTCCGCGGTCACAACGCCTCCGGCGTCGTCAGCGCCAGGACGGCCGCCACCCGCCAGCCGCCCCCGGGCAGCGGCCCCGCCGTCAGCCGCCCGCCGTATGCCGCCGCCCGCTCCCGCATCCCCGGCAGCCCATGCCCCGCGGGCCCGGCCGGATCCCGCCGCGCCACCGCCACCGCACCCGCACCGTCGTCGGTCACCGTGACCGTCACCTCCTCCGTCGTACACCCGATCCTCACCTGCGCCGACGCCCCCGCCGGCGCATGCTTCAGGGTGTTCGTCAGCGCCTCCTGCACCAGCCGGTAGACCGTCAGCTGCGCCGCCACCGGCACCGACTCCGGGTCACCCGCCACCCCCAGCCGGGTCGGCAGCCCCGCAGCCCGCACCTGCTCCACCAGCGCCGGCAACTGCCCGATGCCCGGCACCGGATGCCGCAACGCGTCCGGCTCGTCCGCCCGCAGCACCCCCAGGAAGCGCCGCATGTCGGTGATGGCCTGCCGCCCCGTCGCCGACACCTGCCGCATCGCCGCCGCCGCCCGCTCCGGGGACTGCCGCTGCACGAAGGACGCCCCGTCCGCAAGCGCCACCATCACCGACAGGTTGTGCGTCACGATGTCATGCATCTCCCGCGCGATCCGCGCCCGCTCCCCGGCCACCGCGAGCTGCGCCTGCTGGTCCCGCTCCCGCTCCAGCCGCACCGCCCGGTCCTCCAGCGCCGCCAACCGGTCCCGCCGGCTGCGCATGTTCAGCCCCAGCACCATCGCCGCGGTCGCCATCGCCGACAGCGACACGAACGTCCCCGTGCCCCGTTCGTGCACCGACCACCGCAACGTCGCCAGCAGCACCCCGCCCTCCAGCACCAGGAACGCCAGCAGCGTCCGGCGCCGGGTGCTGTACGCGGCCACCGCGTACAGCGTGAGCAGCAGCGTCACATCCGTGGGCGTCCGCACATCGCACGCCCACTGCACGAACGCCGCCAACGCGATGCAGCAGAACACCGCCATCGGCGCCCGCCGCCGCCATATCAGCGGCAGCACCAGGCCCGCATGCACGGGCACCTGGACCGCCGGGTCATGCCCGAGCGGCCCGCGCAACGCCGCCGCCGACGCCATGAACAGCCCCGTCGCGAACACCACGTCCAGCGTCGCCGGTGACAGCCGCAGCCACCCGGCCACCCGCGCATACCCGCCGGGCACCAGCCGCGCCCCGCCTGCCGGTGACGCGCCGCCCGCCGCCTCGACGGTCACCGCGGGGACCTCATGCGTCGCGCCGCCTGAGCAGCACCGCTGCTCCTGCGAGCGCCACCGCCGCATAGCCGCAGAACACCGCGAAACCCGTCCACGGCGCCAGCGTATGCGCCTCCCGGTGCAGGGCCATCACGGACTGGCCGGCCGTGCTCGGCAGCCACTGGTCCACATGGTCGCCCCACGACGCCGGCAGCGCCTGCGCCAGGACCGGCACGACCAGCAGCAGTCCGAACACCGCCGCTATACCGCCCGCGGTGTTCCTCAGCAGCGCGCCGAGCGCCACCCCGAGCAGACCCACGACCGTCAGATACAGGCCCACTCCCATCACCTGGCGTATCTCCCCCGGATCGCCCAGCGAGGCGCCCAGATGCCTGCCGGACAGCAGCGCCTGGCCGAGCAGGAACGCCATGAGCGAACCCGCCGTCATCAGCAGCCAGGTGACCGCCGCGAACAGCCCCGCCTTCGCCCACAGCACCGGCAGCCGCCCCGGCACCGCCGCGAACGTCGCCCGTATCATCCCGGTCGCATACTCCCCGCTGACCACCAGCACGCCGAGCACACCCACCGCGAGCTGCGCCAGGAAGTAGCCCCGCAGGCTCGTCATCCCGGGCCGGAAGGCGGCCTGCTCACGTGCCGTCATATGGTCCCAGTGGCCTGCGACGAAGCCGGAGAACAGTGCCCCGAGCCCCACCAGCGCCACCACGGCGACTATCAGCGTGGCGAAGGTGGACCGCAGGCTGCGCAGCTTGATCCACTCCGAGTGCAGCACCCGCAGCTGCGTCACCTCGCCCTGCCGGGCCCGCCCCGGACGCGGGGGTGTGCCGCCGCCCGCCGTGGCGGCGCTCATGGTCGTACTCATGCCGGCTGTCCTTCCCGCTCGCGCACCGGAGCCTGGTATTCCACGGCGTCCCTGGTCATCTCCATGAACGCCTCCTCCAACGACGCCTGCTGCGGCGTCAGTTCGGCCAGGGCTATTCCGGCGTCCGCCGCCGTCCGGCCGATCCGGTCGCTGCTCAAACCGGTGACCTCCAGCACCTCGCTGCGCTCCGACGTCACCGCCACCCCGGGGGCCGCGAGCAGCCGACGCAGCCGGTCCGCCTCGTCGGTGCGGACCCTGACCGAGCCGCCGGCGCCCTTCACGAAATCCGCCACCGTCATGTCGGCCATCAGCCGGCCCCGGCCGATGACGACCAGATGCTCGGCCGTCAGCGCCATCTCCGACATCAGGTGCGAGGACAGCAGCACCGTCCGCCCCTGGGCGGCCAGGTCCTTCAGAAGAGTGCGGATCCACCGGATGCCCTCGGGATCCAGCCCGTTCACCGGTTCGTCCAGCACCAGCGTCGCCGGGTCGCCGAGCAGGGCGCTGGCGATACCGAGCCGCTGGCCCATACCCAGGGAGAAGCCGCCCGCCCGCTTGTGCGCGACCTCGCGCAGACCCACGATGTCGATCACTTCCTCCACCCGGCGGCGCGGGATGCCCGTCGTCGCGGCCAGCGCGAGCAGGTGGTGGTAGGCGCTGCGCCCGGTGTGGACCGCCCGCGCCTCCAGCATCGCGCCCACCTCGTACAGCGGCGCGCGATGGCGCGCGTACTCCTTGCCGTTGACTCTCACCCAGCCGGACGTGGGCGCGTCCAGTCCGAGGATCATGCGCATGGTCGTCGACTTCCCCGCGCCGTTGGGCCCGAGGAAACCGGTGACGACGCCGGGCCGGACGGTGAAGCTCAGCTCGGTCACGGCGGTGCGCTCGCCGTAGCGCTTGGTCAGTGCGTGCGCTTCGATCATGGTGGTCCTCGTCAGGGGTGCGCGGGTCGGTCGATCAGGATGTCCCTATCGTCCGTTCTCGCCGCCCCCGCCCGCGACGGCCCACGGGCTGATTTCCGGGCCGCGTCCGTGCATCCCCGGGCGGACCCCGCGTACAACACCTGAGGTACGCCGTCCGGGCAGCCCGTACACGCCAAGGGCCGCCGCCACGGCGATCCGCGGCGGCGGCCCGGTGACCGCCCGGCGGTGCCCGGCCGATGAGGTTCGCCGGGCACCGCTCCTGCTCGTGCTACTGCTCCTGCGGGGGCGGCGGGTAGCCGTACCCCTGCTGCGGATCCTGCGGCGGCGCCGGCCAGCCCTGCTGCGCCTGGGGGGCCTGCGGCTGCGGCGCCTGCGGCTGGAACGGCACCGCGGGCGGCTGCCCGGCCGGCCCCGCCTGCTGGTACGGCTGCGGCGCCTGCGGCGGGACACCGTACTGGCCCGGCGGCACCTGCCCCGGCTGCATCGGCTGCCCGTACGGCTGCGGCGCCGGCTGCCCGAACGGGCCGGGCTGCCCGGGCTGCCCCGGCGCCGGGTAGCCCGCGGGCGCCCCGCCGTACGGCCCCGGCGCCCCGAACTGGCCCGGCATCGGGGGCGCCTGGACCGGCGGCGGGTTCTGGCCGTCCGCCGTCCACAGCCCCTGCGCCTGCTGGGCCCGCGCGAAGTCCTCCGCGACCATCGCCGAGAGGTTGAAGTACGCCTCCCGGGTCTTGGGCCGCATCATGTCCAGATCGACCTCGGCGCCGGCCGCCAGGTGCTCGTCGAACGGCACCACCTGCACGCCCCGGCAGCGCGTCTGGAAGTGCGCGACGATGTCCTCGACCTTGATCATCTTCCCGGTCTCGCGCACCCCCGAGATCACGGTGATGCTGCGCGCCACCAGATCCGCGTAGCCGTGCGCCGACAGCCAGTCCAGGGTCGTGCTCGCGCTCGACGCGCCGTCCACCGACGGCGTCGAGACGATGATCAGCTGATCGGCGAGATCCAGCACTCCACGCATCGCGCTGTAGAGCAGACCCGTGCCGGAGTCGGTGAGGATCACCGGGTACTGCCGCCCCAGCACGTCGATCGCCCGCCGGTAGTCCTCGTCGCTGAACGCCGTCGAGACCGCCGGGTCCACGTCGTTGGCGATGATCTCCAGGCCGGACGGCGCCTGCGAGGTGAACCGCCGGATGTCCATGTAGCTGTTCAGATACGGGATGGCCTGCACCAGGTCGCGGATCGTCGCCCCGGTCTCCCGGCGCACCCGGCGGCCGAGCGTGCCCGCGTCGGGGTTGGCGTCGATCGCCAGGATCTTGTCCTGCCGCTCGCTCGCGAGCGTCGAGCCCAGCGCCGTCGTGGTCGTCGTCTTGCCGACGCCGCCCTTGAGGCTGATCACCGCGATCCGGTAGCACGACAGCACCGGAGTGCGGATCAGCTCCAGCTTGCGCTGCCGCTCCGCCTCCTCCTTCTTGCCGCCGAGCTTGAACCGGCTCGGCTGCGCGTTCGCCCCGGGCTTGCGGGGCTTCGGCTGGTTGCGCAGGAGCCGGTCGGAGGACAGCTCCACGGCCGCGGTGTAGCCCAGCGGGGCGCCGCCCTGCGTCGTGCGCTGCCGCTGGTCGGGCGTCACCGTCGGCCAGCCGCCCGAGCGCGGGTCGACCGGCGCCGCGGGGGGAGCCGGGGGAGCAGGCGGTGCCGGGACGCCGGGCCGGCCCTGGGACGGCGGGGCCGGCACCTGCGGCGTCGGGGCCGCGGGCCCGCCGGCCACCCGCGGGTCGAGGCCGTGCGCGGGCACCGGCAGGTTCTGCGCGGGCGGCTGCTGCGGGAAGCCGTAGCCCCCCTGGGCCGGCAGAGGCCGCAGCGGCCCCGCCGCCTCCGCCTCTCCACCCGTCGCCGGCGGCTGCCCGCCGTGCTGGGCCGGCGGGAAACCGTAACCGCCGCCCTGCGCGGGTGGCTGCTGCGGCTGCCCGCTCACCATCTCGCCCTGCCCCTGCTGCGGCGGGAAGCCGTAACCCGGCTGCGTGGCAGGGGCGTTGGGCTGCGGCTGCTGCGCGGGCAGGCGCAGCGCGGGCTCTTGCGGGAAGCCGTAGCCGCCCTGCGGGCCGGGAACCGCCGGCGGCGCGGGCGGGTTCGGGGCGGCCGGCGGGAAGCCGTAACCGCCCTGCTGCGGGGCGGGCGGCATCGGTGCGGGCGGCGCGGGGGCCGGGAAGGCGGGGTGCGGGTGCGGCGCGGGCGCGGCGGGTCCCGGCGGCGGGGGATAGGCGGCGGCCGGCCTCTGCGGCTGACCGCCCTGCGTGACGGGCGGCGCGGCAGGCGTCGGGAAGGCCTGCGAGGACTCCGGTGTCGGCTGCTGCGGCTCCGCGCGCTCGAAGTGCGGCGGCAGCGGCGGCACCGCGCTCTGCGGCCCGGGCGGCGCCCACGGCGCCGGCTCGCCGGCCGGCTGCTGGGGAGGGGCCCAGGCCGGCGCGTCCTCAGGCGCGGGAGCCGGTGCAGGGGCCGGTGCAGGGGCCGGCTCCGCGACCGGCTCCGGCGGCCTGGCGTCCTGCGGTTCGGGCGCTGCTTCCCCGGCTTCCTCGGCGGCGGGCGCTGCGGACTCCGCAGCCTCGGAGTCCGCAGCCTCCTCCTCCGCGGGCCGCTGCGCCAGCGGCCCCGCCTGCCCGACCTCCTCGATCCGTACCCCGGCCCGCTCCTCGATCTCCTGCCGCAGCGCCGCGGCGGTGAACCGCACGGTCGCACGCGCCTCGGACTCGTCCGCCTCCGGCTCGGCCTCCGCCGACGTCGCCTCGACGGGGGCCGGTTCGACCGGCGCCACGGGCCCGGTCTCCGGCTCGGGGACCGCGGCCCGGGCCGGGGGCGCGTCGGGCGTCACCGGGGTGCCGGACCACACCGGCCGCGCGGCAGCCGGCTCGGGCGCCGCAGCCGACCACGCGGCCCCGCCCGCCAACGGCGAGGCGCCCGCGGCCGGTTCCTGCGGCACCCGCGGCGGCAGCGGCTCCCACCGCGGCACCTGGGTGGTCGCCGGCTCCTCCTCCGGCGCGGGGAACGGCGCCGGTCCTGCCTGGGGTTCCGGCACGGCCTGCGGCTCGGCTGCCGGCGGAGGCGCGGGAGCGGGGGGCGCCGGCGGCACCACGGGCTCGGACTGCGGCGGCTGCGCAGCCGCCGCCCCGCCACTTGCGCCGCCGTTCTGCATGTACCAGGCCGGCGGGGTGAAGTCGAAGCGGTACTCGCCCGTCATGTCGCCTTCGGCCGGTTCGTCGACAGGGGCGGCCCCGCCCGCGCGGTCGTCGTCCCGATCGCTGTTCACTGTGCCTCCCGGTCTGCGTCGGGGAGTCGACCGCAGCCGTCACCCCGCCCCGTGCGCCGCAGGACGAGCGCCCTGGGCCACCGTCCTGCCGCTCTCGACACACAGCCTAAACGCCGGGGCACGTCCACCGTCAGGCCGTCCGCACCGCTGCGCCCATTCCCGCGCGAAACCTCCGCGAACGGGCGCCCGCGGTCAGTCGATCCGCCGCGCCTCGCCCAGCAGGCCGACCTCGGCGTCGGTCGGCTGCAGCAGCACGAACTGCCGGTGCTGCGGGGTTCCCCAGAGCATCACGCCGTCGCCCAGCGCCGGCAGCGCCGCCGTCTCCTCACGGGTCAGCCGCAGTACGCGCGCCAGCACCTCCGCCTCCTGCGGCGACACCCGCTGGATCCCGACAAGACCGGCCTCGCCCAGCAGCCGGGGCGCCTGTGGCCCGAGGAACGGCAGCAGCGTCAGCACCGCCTGCCACGGCGCCTTCGCCAGCCTGCTGCGCGGCGGATACGTACCGCAGTCCCGCACCACCAGCACCGGACTCGACACCGTCGGCCCCTGCGACGGCAGTTCGCGCACATCGTGGACCGTCATGCACTGCTGCCCGCCTCCCGCCTGCTGCGCCAGCGGCGTCCACACCTGCGGACGGGCCGACTCCACCGCCACCCGCGCGCCCGTGCCCACCGCCCGCAGCGCCAGCACCTGCGCCGTCCACACGCTGCCGATCACCACGACGTCCAACTGCGCGGGCCGGAAGAAGCCCAGCACCGCCGGATTGCCCGCCTCGTCGATCCCGGCGACCACACCGTCGTCGCCGAGCGGCAACGACATCGTCTCCAACTGCGTCGCCGACAGCCCGTGCCGGTCCCGCCGCGGACCGCGCAACCCGAAGCCGGGCATGGCCTTGCGGCGCTGCGCCGGCACCGCCTGCTCCTGGTCGCCAGCCGGCCGCACACCTTGCCGCGGCATCCGGTACATCGGTTGAGAGGTCATCAGCTGGTCCCTCCCAGCGGCAGCGTCGCCAGCACCCCGGGCAGCTGCTCGCGGTCCAGCCGCATCAGCCCCACCTTGTGCCGGCGCGCCACCTTCTCCAGTTCCCTGCGCGCCACCGTCAACTGCCGGTCGTCGCGCGCCGTGATCCGCACATACGCGCTGAGCGCCGGCGTCTGCCCCGTGCCACGGGTCAGCGTCAGCGCGAAACTCCCCGCCATCGCGGGTATGGCGGTGAGCGCCGTGACCGTACGCGCGGTCGGCATCGCCCCGCCGCCCTGCGGCCAGCGCCCCACCCAGTACGTGGTGTGCCAGCGGTCGTCGCAGCGCCAGGCCCGGCTGCGCTCCTGCGTCCTGCGCTGACCTGTGCCGATCCGCCCGGCGAGCGCCGTCGCCAGCGGGTTGACGCCCGCCGACGTGGCCAGGGCCGCCGTCAACTCCTCCTCGTCCAGCACCGACGCCTCGAAGCCCGCCCCCGCCAGCCGGCTCGCCAGATGGTCCGCCGCCCGCAACACGGCCCGCTGGGCGCCGCCGAGCCCGCCGCCACGCGCCATCACCGCCTCCGGGCACAACTCCGGATCCAGCTTCAGCGCCACCCACGTCACGCGGATCGCCGGCGTGCCGTACTGCGCCTGGAGCGGACCGTACGACACCGCGGCGACCGCCTGCGGCGGCAGATGCGGCGCCGGCGCCGGCTGCACGTGCTGCACCACCTGCGCCGAGGCCAACGTGATGTCGTCGACCTCCAGGGCGTCGTAGAGCAGCCCCAGCGGCATCGGCCGCGCCGTACGCAGCGGCTCGTCCCGCGACTGCACCAAGAGCACCGCCGTCAGGAACGTACCGTCGCCCACCATCCCCACGCTGCGCTCACGCCGCCGCCCCGAGAAGGTGTACGTGCGCAGCGCCGGCTCGCACTCGGCAATAGGCGCAAGCGCAGGGTCCAGCAGCCCGGCCGCGGCGGACCCCGCCGTACCGCCGGCCGAGCGCCCCGCCTCCTCCGCCGCCGCACGCTGCCTGCGGCGCATCGCCAGCACACTGGCCAGCCACTCCGGCAGCGGCCTGCCCCGGCGCCGCAGCACGGCCGCCGCCACGAGCACCACGGCGACCACCGACAGCGGCACCAACGCCGCCCGCCCGACCGCCGCACCGATCAGCACCAGGGCCGCCGCGACCTCCACCAGCGCCAACTGGTGCAGCCGCACCGCCCCTATCCGCCCCGGCCGGGACCGCAGGTGCACTGCGGCCGGCGCAGGTCCGTGCCTGCGATCGCGGCGTGCTGTCGTAGCGGTGCTCATCCCCCAGCGCCCTCCGTCGTGCGGCGTCTTGATGTCCGCTCACCGTACCGGTGTCATAGGACATGCGGCGCACCCGGCATAGTAGGGGACCGACCCTGCCCACGCGACGGCACGGCGTACGCGGGCAATGGGTCCCAGCCGACGTCACCCGGGGGAAAACGGAACGATGGCCTCACGCAAGGAACAGCTCAACGCCTACACCTTCGCGCGCAAGCGCGTGGTGGCGGCCTTCCTCCAGCCCAGCCCCGCGGGCTCGGACGAAGGCGCCCCGCGTCCGCTGCGCGCCCTGGTGCCGGGCATCGTCGTCGGTGCCGTCCTGCTCGCAGGCTTCGGCGCCTGGGGCCTGATCAGCCCTTCCGTGCCGCACGGCTGGGACGACCCGGGCAAGCACGTGATCGTCGCCGACGAGTCCACGACGCGCTACGTCGTCCTCAACGACGCCGACACCCACAAGCCCGTCCTGCACCCCGTGCTGAACATGGCCTCGGCGCGGCTGCTGCTCGACCCCGGCAACTACGACGTCATCAAGGTCAAGGAATCCGTCCTCGACCACAGCGGGCTCAAGCACGGCGCCACCATAGGGATCCCGTACGCCCCCGACCGCCTGCCCAGCACCGCCGACGCGGCCAAGCCGAAGGTCTGGGCCGTCTGCGACCGCCCGGGCGGCGGCACCGGCGTCGGCGCCCAGCAGGCGGTCTTCGTCCTCGGCGGCGACGAGGCCGGCGCGGTGGCCGGCGCGTCCGCTCTCTCCGGCGACCAGGTCCTCTACGTCAGGGACCAGAACGACACCAAGTACCTCGTCGACGCCCAAGGCACCAAGTTCCGGCTCGGCGGCACCGGCGTCACGAATCCCCAGCAGGTGGAGCTGCTGCTGCGCACGATCTTCGGCGAGGGCGCGCAGCCGCAGACCGTCACCGACGCCTGGCTCGGCACCCTCGACAGCGGCACGCCCATCGCGTTCCCGGTGATCGAGAATAGCGGCACCAAGACGCAGGCCGCAGGGGTGCCCGCGGACGCCGCGGTCGTCGGCACCGTCCTGCAGGCCCAGAGCGGCGCCGGGGTGCAGTACTACGTCACCACCAAGGACGGCATCGCACCGGTCAGCCGCTTCGGGGCGCTGCTGCTGCTCCAGTTGAGCAACAAGAGCGACGCGCACAAGATCGCCATCCCCAGCAACCCGCGACCGGAGTTCCTCCCCGCCGACTGGCCCCAGGGCGACCCCGCGCAGGTGAACTCCACCGCGGGCGACGCGCCCCGCGACGTCTCGTGCAGCGTCCTGCACGGCGGCGCCACCGCCACGTCCGGGCCGAAGCTGACCATGTGGGCGGGCAAGGACTACCCCGAGCAGATCGTCGAGGGCACCGCCAGCGCATACGTCACGCCCGGCAGCGGCCTGCTCTACCAGGAGGTCGTCGGACACGACGTCAGCGGCGGCACCCTCTACCTCGTGACGGACACCGGCCTGCGCTACGCCGTCTCCCGCAACAACGACAGCGCCGCCGCCAACAAGGCGGCCAACTCGCAGCAGGAGACGAACCAGGCCGCCGTCCGGCTCGGCTACCAGGACGTCAAGCCGATGTCGATCCCGTCCGTCTGGTCCGAACTTCTCCCCAAAGGACCGGCGTTGGACACCACAAGTGCAGCACAACCGCAAGGATCGTGACAGCACCGTGAACACAGAAGCCGGTAAGGTGGATGCTGGTGGTGTCCGTGACCACCGGTGCATGGGGGAGGGGTGACGCTCGGATGAGAGCACCGATCGAAGGCGGCACAAGCCTGCACGTCGCGCTGGAGGACCTGCGCAGCTTCAAGACCCGCGTCGACGGCCTGCTGGAGGAACTGGACGGCTCCGTCGCCGCGCCGAAGAAGATCGGCGAGGACCCGGTCAAGGCCGCGCAGATCGGCAGCGGCTTCGGCGAGGCGAGCGACCTGATGAAGGCGTATTCGTACGTCCACAGCCAGCTCGAACAGCTCTCGCAGACGCTGGCCGCCCAGATCGAGGCTATGAGCCTCTCGCTGCACATCGGCCACTCGACGTTCAAGAACGTCGACCTCGGCACGCAGCGCAAGCTCCTCGACCTCAACGACCAGATCATCCAGGCGTACGACCCCAAGCTGGACCCGAACGCCCCCAAGACGACCGACCCCGCCCACCCCGCCAGCGACACGCACGGCACCAGCGGCACGAAGGGCACGGGATCCGACGCGGGCAGCCGAGGCGTGGGATGACGTCCACGACGACGTCCACCGGCACGGTCCACGGGCGGTGCACCGGCATCGCGACAGACGCGACACACGACGGGGGCAAGGCATGACCGACACGACAGGGGGAAGCGGCGGCGGGTTCTTCGGCAATGTGGCCAAGGCCGTCGAGAACGCGCTCGACTTCTCCCGCACGGATTTCGAGTCGTTCTCACACGAGGAACTGCTGGACATGATCCAGCACGCCGACCCCGAGGCGCTGTCCGGCTTCGGCGAGCGCCTCACCACGGCGGTCACCAAGATCAACCAGATCGGCACGGACCTCAACGACCACATCGCCTACGTCGACTGGGACGGCACGTCCGGCGCCGCCTTCAAGGAGTGGGGCAAGAACGTCGCCAAGTCCACCCTGGCGCTGGGCGACTACGCCGACTCCACCGGCAAGGCCCTCACCGCGGCGGCCGACACCCTCCGCACGGTCAAGCGCGACATGCCGAAGGTCCCCGCCGCGGCCAAGTCCACGTACGACGCCCTCCACGCCGACCCCGTCGCCCGCCACGACCCCGACGGCCAGAAGGAGATCTCGCAGGCCCACACGCAGCTGGAGACCGCCCGCATCCAGGCGGCGGACCAGATGCACAAGCTTGCGCAGTCGTACTCCTTCTCGGCGGCGATCATCAACACCGCGCAGCCGCCGACGTATCCGCCGATGCCGGCGACGTTCGTGCCGCCGGCTGATGTGCGTGACTATGGTTCCTCGACCTACAGCTCGATCAGTGGTCCTTCGGCGACTCATGTCTCAAGCGGTAGCGGAGGCACCTCGCACGCTGTGCAACCCGCTCAGCACAGCGAGCTGGAAAAGGTCTCCGTCTCTGGTGACGTCTCGCATGTGTCGAAGGCGGGGGCGCCGGTTTCCTCCGTCCTGGACGACAATCCGCTGCCGGTCACGCACATCCAGTCGACTGGGCCGCTGGCTCCGGTCGCGACGGCACCGCCCGGCCCGGGACCGGCGCCCAACACGACTGGGGGGAATGGTCCCTTCACCGTGGGACCCACGATCGGGCCCGTGCAGCCGGTGGTCACCAACCCCAGCCAGCAGTACGCCGGTGGCGGCCCGTCTCTGCAGAACCAGCTGCGCAACGTCGAGTCGATCAACACCGGTGGACCACGTAATGCCACCGGTATCACCCCGCGTGCCCTGCCCAAAACGCCTGTTGAGGAGATCGGCGGAACCTCGCCGGTGCGGCGCGGGCCGACCAACGGGATCTACGGCGGTCGTCCTACGAACGAGCCTTCGGCGTTCGGTGGCCGCGCTCAGAGCCAGGTGGCCCGTGGCAGTGTGATCGGCGGGCGGGGCTCCGCGGCCCGTATGCCTGGCGGCGCTATGGGCGAGGGCGAGCCCGGCATGGGCGGTCGCGGCGCCATGGGTCGCGGTGGCGCTTCGGGCCGACTGGCGAGCGAGCCGGGCGGCGTCGTGGGCCGCACGCCGGCCTCCGAGTTCGCGCCGGGCACGAGCCGACCCAACCGAGACCGGCGCCGTAACGTCCAGCGTCCCGACCACCTGATCGAAGAGGACGACTGGATCCCGACTCGTGACGATGTTGCGCCGCCCGTTATCGACTGAGGCCGATCGCAGGTCGACCCAGTCCACGCCACCGAGGAGAAGCGCGATGAACCGCCGGGCACGTACCCGGGTACAACGTGCCCTGGCAATTGTCGCAACCAGCGGCGCCCTGGTGCTCGGCATCGGGGCGCTGCCCGCGCAGGCGCAGACGTTGCGGCAGATGCAGTGGCATATCGATGCGATGCGGTTGCCCGAGGCGTGGAAACTCAGCCAAGGTGCCGGCATCACTGTGGGCGTGATTGACACGGGTGTCGACCGTACCGTTCCTGACTTGGTGGGACAGGTACTGGCAGGCGTGAGCTACACGTACCCGGTCAGTTCGCCGTACAAGGACAAGGACGGTCACGGAACGGCGATGGCCAGTTTGATCGCCGGTACTGGGGCCGCTGACGGCAGTACCGGTGCCATCGGCGTCGCTCCTAAGGCCAAGATCCTGCCGGTCCAGGTTTTCAACGATCCCCGCGACACCAATGAGGCAGCCAGCGCGCAGAGCTTCACGGTGCAGTTGGAAAAGTCGCTCCGGTACGCGGTGGACCACGATGCGCGGGTGATCAACATCTCGCAGGGGGTGCCGGCTACCTCTCTGCGTCCTCAGGACATTGCCGATCTCCAAGGCGCCGTGGACTACGCTCGATCCAAGGGCGCCTTGATCATTGCCGGCACGGGTAACTCAGGCGAGACGGGTAGCCCGGTTGCCTACCCTGCCGCGAGCCGAGGCGTAGTCGGGGTCGGGGCGCTGGACAGCAGCGGAAATCCCCTCTCGCTTTCCACCAAGGGGCCGCAGGTAGACCTTTCCGCCGTCGGCAAAGGCATTGTTTCGGCTTGCCCCAGCGGTATCCGTCCCAACTGTGTCAACACCGGCACAGGCACCAGCGACGCCTCCGCCCTCACCTCCGGCTCCGCCGCCCTCCTCTGGTCCGCCCACCCCGACTGGACCGCCAACCAGGTCCTGCGGGTCCTGCTGAACACCGCGTCGAAGCCCACCGACGGCGCGGAGCGCAATGACTCGATCGGGTACGGGGCCGTCAGGCCGCGGGTGGCGTTGGAGACGCCGGGGGATCCGGGGCCCGCCGATGTGTATCCGCTCGCGGAGCACGAGGGGTGGAAGCAGTCCGCGGAGCCGTCCGCGACGGCGACGTCAGGGGCGGAGGGGACGGGTGCCCCGGCGCCCTCGGCGTCACCGTCGTCCGCCGGCACGGCGGCGGGGGACGGGGCCGGCGGTGGGGGCGGCGGCGCCACGCCGTGGATCGCGGCCGGGGCGGCGGTCGTGGTGCTGGCGGCGGGCGGGACGTTCCTGGTCGTCAGGCGGAAGCGGCGCGCGGCGGCGTTTGTACCGCAACTGTCACAACCTCCGCAGCCGCCGCTCCCTCCGCAGCAACCGCCGTATGGTGGTGGCTACAGGCAGCCGCCGCCTCCGCCGTACTAGGGGCAACTGGGACCACAGGGTGTCCTGTTGGGCTCAGAAGGTGTTGTGGCTAGAGTGAGCGGGTAACGTATTCGCCCACGACGACGTAGACGCGATTGCATGGGGGAGGGGCAGAATCCATGACTGCCGGAATGAAGGTCACCGCCGCATCGCTGGCCAAGCTCGAGAGTGACATCTACGACATGGTCGGTTCGATGGACCGTCAGGTGAAGGCGCTCCAGACGGTGATCGACAACCTCGAGGGCCACTGGCGCGGTATCGGCGCCAACGCCTTCAACGCGCAGCAGTCCCTGATCAACGAGGACCACCGTGTGCTGGCCATCCTGCTCAACAAGATCAAGGACGCCGTGCACGACACGAACATCACGTCGAACGCCACCGACGAGGACGTCCTCCAGGACATGAAGAGCATCGACATCAACGGCAGCGCCGCGGGCAGCGGCATCGCCGGTCTGTGACTCCGAACTTCACCCGCACATCGCAAGCCGCACACTCTACTTCCATGGGGGGTACTCATGTCCGATCCCGGTGAGCTCAAGGTCACATACGCCTCTCTCGACGAGGCTGCCGGTGCCATCAAGCACCAGGCCGGCCAGCTGCAGAGCGACCTGGAGAACCTGCTGACCCGCGTCCGCGCGGTCGCGTCGTACTGGGAAGGCGACGCGCAGACCGCCTTCCACTCCGTCGCCAACGAGTGGGCGAACCGCACCCACCACATGCACGACGTGCTGGAGTCGATCGCGAGCAAGGTGCAGATCGCCAGCGGTCACTACAACGCCGCCGACAAGAAGGCCGCGTCCTACTTCGGCTGAGTCCGACCGGCCCTCAGGCCGATCGATCCCGGACCGGCCGGCCGTGACGGCCGGCCGGCGGGTCGTCGGCGGGCCCTAGCAGTGTGTGTACGGGCCGAGGAGAGGCGTCGTGAGGGTTGCAGGGCCGCCGCGCCGGCGTGGGATGTCCGTGGCAGCCGTCGCCGCAGCCGCACTGGCGGTTCTGCCGGGGGTTCTGCTCGGCTCGGCCCCCGCGGCGATGGCCGACGCGTCCGCTGCGCCCGACTCGCCGCGCGCGTACCAGCCGCTGGACGGCGACGGGCAGTGCACATTCCCCGCGCCGTCCGTCAAGCAGACGCCGTGGTCGCTGCAACGGGTGCTGCTCAACCAACTGTGGCAGAGTACCCAGGGCAAGGGCGTCAAGGTAGCGGTGATCGACTCGGGGGTGGATGTCAAGAACCCCCAGTTGACGCTCGCGGTGGACGTCTCGCACAGCGTCGACCTGGTGGACCCCAAGGGCAACGGCACCACCGACCCCGTCGGCCATGGCACCGAGGTCGCGGGCATCATCGCGGCCCGGCCCGTGTCCTCGACCGGCTTCGTCGGTCTGGCCCCGCAGGCCACCATCATCTCGATCCGGCAGGCGGGCGAGGACGGCACGGGGACGATCCCCAACCTGATCAAGGCGCTGCACGACGCCGTGGCGGCCGGCGCCAAGGTCATCAACATCTCGCAGGACGCCCCCGCCGGCACCCCCGAGCTGCAGGCAGCCATCACCGCCGCCGTGCACGCCGACGTCGTCGTCATCGCCTCCGCGGGCAACGACGGAGCCGACGGCAAGTCCAGGACCACCTTCCCCGGCGGCTATCCGGGTGTACTGGCGGTCGGGGCATCGGACCGCAACAACGAGCGCGCGTCCTTCTCCCAGGCGGGGGATTTCGTCGGCGTCGCCGCACCGGGCGTGGACATGCTGTCCACCGTGCCCGGCGGCGGGCAGTGCGTGGACAACGGCACCAGTTTCGCCGCGCCCTTCGTCGCCGGGGTCGCCGCGCTCATCCGCGCCAAGCACCCGTCCTGGACCGCGCCCGAGGTCATCGCGCAGATCGAGCAGACCGCCCAGCGCACCACGTCCCTCGGCCACAACGCGTTCGTCGGCTGGGGCGTCGTGGACCCGGTCCGGGCGCTGACCGACGACGAGAAGAAGGTCGAGACCCCCACCCCCGACCCCGGCGTGCTCAAGGGCCGGGACCGGGTGGTGCCCGCGGCCCTCACGTTCGGCGACACCGCCAAGCAGCGCCAGAAGCGCACCGCGGCCTACGTGGTCAGCGGCATGGCGGTCGTCCTGCTGCTCATCACCGGTACGACGATCGCCCTGCGCGACCGCCGGCGCCGCACCTGAGCCGAGCGGCGCGCACCGCACGACACACCCGAGGCCGCAGGCGGCCGTCTGAGGCGCCGTCAGATCATGAGCCGTCCCGGAGGTGCGAGCGGCCCTGTACGGCTCCCAGAAGGCCGTACAGGGCCGCTCACGCACCCGAGCTTCAGCGGTAGCGGATCAGGTGCAGCGACCGCAGGCCCTCGGTCTCGAGTGCCGCCGGCGCGTCCCTGGCGGCGTCGATCACCGCGGGCCCCCGCTCGGTCTGCGTCACCACGCACAGCAGGCCCACCGACTCCCGCCCCCGCCGGTCGTTGCGGCGCACCCACACCAGCCCCCGCGCACCCGGCGGCAACTCCACCAGCTCGCCCAGCACCGTCGGCCAGTCGGTGAAGTCGACGACCTCCATGACCTCGCCCAGCGAGGCCATCGTCGGCCCGAACCAGGCCGCGGGGCCGGGCTCGGGCGGCAGCGGGAAGCCGTCGACGCCGGGCTGCGCGCCCTGGTCCCAGGCCGTGAACCAGCCCCACGGGTCGGAGTTAGGGAGCCCGAACGGCATCGAGCCGTCCTTGGGCACCACCAGGGCCGCGTCCAGCATCCCGTGCTGCGGGTTGCCGTCGGCGACGAACTGGCGGGTGTTGACGGCGAAGAGCCAGCCGCGTGCGCTCTCGTCCTCGGGGGAGGGGTCCACGAGCACGACCTGCCCGCCGTGCACATGCTCCAGCCACGCCTCGGCGGCGCGCACGGCCGAGGCCAGGTCCGGTGCGCCGTGCCCGGCGCCAGCCGCAGCGGTCGCCGCCGTGGTCGCGGCACCGGCGGCGCCCTGCGGCGGGATACGGGCCAGCACGATCTCGCGGACGTTCTCGGTCTCCAGCCGGGCGAGCCGCTGCGCCTGCGGGTCGAGGACGGCGACCTGGCCGTCCTTGTTGTGCGCGTACAGCAGGTGGCCGGTCGCCTCGGCGCCGTGCAGCTCGCGCCGCACCCACACCACGCCCGCGGTGCCGGGACCGGGCTCACCGACCGCCGCGATGACGGTCTCCCAGTCGGGGCAGGGCCCGACCTCGGCGGTCGGGAAGTACCGGCGCAGGAAGTCGTCCCACCAGGTGGGGCCCTCGTGGGCCGACTGCCACGGCAGGGCAGCCGCGGGTGCCCCGCCGACCGAGGCGTGCGCGGCGAGCACCGCGCCCCTGGCGTTGGTCCTGCGGGCCTGGGCGGCGGGGTCGCGGGGCCTGGGGTCCCGCTCGAAGTCGGCCAGGTCGCCCCACGGGTCGTCGGTGGCCGGGTGGAAGGGCGGCATGCCGTTCTTCGGCACGCACACCAGCGAGGTGAGCATCGGCGCCGCCGCCGCACCCGCGGCGGCCGGTTCGAGGGCGGTGCTGAAGACCCAGGTCTGCGGGGTCTCGGCGACCGGTGCGCGCTCCAGCCGCATCGGCACGTCGTACTCGGCGCCGAGCCATTCCCTGGCGACCAGATACGGATCGGTCACGGCCTCACGCCCCGGTCGCCGGCGGCTGCCGGGTCCACTGGGTCCCGAAGGTCCGCGGGTCGTCCAGGTGGCTCAGCCGCTCCGGCCACACGCCCTCGTCGTACCAGGCCTTGGACTCGGCCATGTTCAGGGCGCTGGGCACGAAGTCGACGAGCGATCCGTCCTTGAAGACCACGACGGACCGCACCATCGGCGCCTGCGTGATGTCGCCGGTGTCGAGGTGCTCCTGGGTGTCGAAGAGGACGGTCCAGGCCAGCCGGTGCTCGGTCGCCGCGTCGGGCCCGATCACGATGGTCGGCGGCCCGTCCCCGAACCGGTCCCGCAGGAACGCCCAGGCGGCGGCGAGTGCCTGCTCCTCGGTCATTACAGGTGCACCTTTCCTCGTCGCGCCGATCACGCCGGCGCATACGTCGTGAACTCGTCGGTGGCTCGCGGTCCCCGGGGCCGCCGGGGCCGCCCGGCCAGGCTACTTGTACGGCATATACATGATTCTCGACGTGCCGGTCTCGAGCTGGGCGAGCCGCCCGGTCTGGCCGTCGAGGAAGACCACGCCGTTGCTGTCGTGGACGACGTTGAAGACGTGCGCCGTCCCGTCCGGCCGGGCGACGTACACCACGCCGCGCGACCCCTCGCCGCGCGCGTTCATGTCGTTGATGATGTTGTCGTAGTTGCTGACGTCGTGGAACTTGGCACCGGGGTTCCCCAGCCGCGCGGGGCTCGGCCACTGTCCCGACTGCAGCGGCGTGGCCTTGGACGGCATGCCGTCGAGGCGCTCGTTGACCGCCTCGACGTTCTTCGAGCAGTTCTCGGTGTAGCCCGGCTTGCCCGTCTCGTTGACGTCCTTGAGCCACGGGTACTCGTCGTGCAGAAACTGCGCCTCCTCGGCGGGCGTCATCGAGCCCTGGTGGAACGCCTTGCCCTTGACGTCGGAGGTGGCCCGCGCGAGGCCCTTCCACTTGCCCGCGCCCGCCGCCGCGTCCTTGGCGCCCTGCTCGGCGATGTCCTTGCCCGCGCCTTCGACGGCGGCCTTGCCGGCCGCGCTGCCGCCGTCGGTGGCGAGAGCCATGAGGATGTTGCCGACGAGCCGGCCGCCCGCCTCGTCGGCGTCCGAGCCCCACCCGCTGCCGAGCAGGATGCCGGGCAGCCGCTCCGGATGGGCGGACATGTCGACGATGCCGGCGACGGTCGAGTTCAGATGCGTCAGATATTGCGCCGGGTGGGTGATGTTGTACGGGTCCGTCGGGTTCAGGCCCCGGACGAACTTCAGGATGTCGGTGCCGCTGCGTATCAGGCCGCCCGCGAAGTGCTCCATCTGGATGGGCGCCGAGCGCAGGAAGTCGCCGCCGTCACCCTTCATGCGGTCGGTGAAGTCCGGCTTGGGCGGCGCGAGGGCGGTGGCGGCGCGGACCTTGGTCGCCGCGTCACCGGCCGCGGTGTTGCGCTGCTTGCGGGCGGCGGTCAGGATCTCCTTGGCGTGGCTCTTGTCGCCGGCGCCCGGGTCGACGAACGCGGCCGGGGCGGTGGGCGGCTTGCCCGGGTCGCCGTTGCCGTCGACCTTCTTCTTGTAGTCGGCCAGGTCGCTGTTGTACTGGTCGACCTGGGTGTTGTACGCCTCCGCGGCCTTCTTGCGCGCCTCGGTGCCCTGCTTCCACAGCCGGATGGCCTCCTTGGCCTGGCCCTGGGCCCAGTCGATGGTGAAGGCGTAGTCCTCCAGCGCGTTCGAGGCGTCCTGGCAGGCGGTCGCGGCCTTGGCCCATTTCGCGGGCTGGGGCTGGAACTTGGCGCGGAAGGCGTCGGCTCCGTCGCCGTTCCAGTCGCCGGGGTCGAGGTGGGTCAGACCCGTGTGGCCGGTGTCGAAGGCGCTGTGGAAGCGGCTCAGGTGCCCGGAGATCTCCCGCACCTTGTTCGAGTCGCCGTGGATGAGCTCCTTGGGGTCCTCGGTCTGGCCGAGCTGCTGCTCGTCGACGTGCGCGCCGAGGTGGTCGGCGATGGAGTCGCCGTGGTCGTCGACCCAGTCGGCCGCGTCGTGCAGGCCGACGTGGTCCAGTCCGTCGCCGACGAGGTGGGCGCCGTCGTCGATCAGCTCGCCGGCCTTCTTCTTGGCCTTGCCGATCAGCTTCTCGCCGCCGTCGCCGATCTTGTTGACCAGACTGCCCAGGCCCATCAGCCCACCCCCGCGGTGCTGTTCTGCGGTGCCGCCTCCGGGGCCGGCCCGCCTCTAACGGTGTTGAGGATGCCGGTCATCCTCTCAGGTTTGGTCTCCCGGGCGCATCTTCGGTCCCGCTTGTTACGGGAGCGGGACATCCCGGCCCCCCTGGTGGGAGCAGCTTTCCCCGTCCCCCCGGCGGCTTCCGACACGCCCGGACGGCGGCACGACCGTCAGCACATGGTCCACGCCGGCGCCTATTGCCGCGGATCGCCGCCGCGCACCTGGCGGTACAGCTCCGCCGTGCCTTCGACACCGTGATAGGGCAGCACCGTGGCCGTGCCGGAGGACTTGTCCACCACGACCGCCGCCGTCCCCGGCGCGGTTATCGCCGGCGGCTGCCCGGGAGGCGGCGGCGGTGGCGGCGCGAGGACGGGCAGCACGATGAAGCCGAGGTCGAACTCGGTGGCCGACAGCGGCGCCGGCGCGCCGTCCGGCAACCGCCACGCGAAGCTGCGCGCGGCAATACGCCGGGCCTCCGCCTCGTCCACGCGGGGCCCGGGATCGGTCGGGCTCACCACACCACCGCCTCTTTCACGGTACGGGCGCCGGTGCGACCGGCCGCCGCTGCGCGTCGAGCACATAGTGGAACACATGCCGCGCACCGGTGTGGATCGGCTCGGTGCTCACCAGGCCCGTCTGCGGGTCGAACCAGTAGACCTGGCCCTGGTGGTTGAGGGCGGTGAAGACATGCGCGGTGCGCGTCCCGTCGGCGGTGGCCGGCCACTCGATGTGCACGAAGGCGCTCGACCCGTGCCCGGCCCCGCGCACCTCCTCGGCGACCGTGCCGTACGCGCTCGGTCCCGGCCCGGTGTAGCCGAAAGGGGTGCCGCCCCAGGCGTTGCCGTTCTCCACGCCGAACCGCTCGGCCGTCAACAGGTCGAGCGTGCCGTCCTCCCCGCGGGTGAGGGTGCGGGCCGCGGCGACCTGCGGGTTGCCGTACCAGGTCTCCAGGGCGGCGCGTACGGCGTCGGCGCAGTTGTTGGCGCGGCCGGCCACCTGGGGGCCGCCGTCGTTCTGCCGCCGGGTCCACGGTGCGCGCGGGTCGGGATGGCGCCGGAAGCTGCCGTCGCGGTTGCGCGGCACCGCCGCCTCCAGCGCCCGCTGGTCGGCGTGGTCGACGGGCTGCAGCCCGCCCGGCCCGCCCTTCAGCGCGCTGCGGATCTCCTCCAGCCGGGCGCCCCGCGGCGGCACGGCGGCACGCCACCCGGGCAAGCCGCGGCCGGCCGCGCTGCCGCCGTCCGTGGCGAGAGCCAGCAGCACATTGCCGAGCAACCGGCCGCCCGCCTCGTCACCGTCCGAGCCCCAACCGCCGCCGAGCACCGCGCCCGGCAGCCGCTCGGGACGCGCAGCCAGGTCCAGCAGCCCGGCCGCCGTCGCGTCCAGCCGGGTCACGTACGCGGCCGGGTGGGTGACGTTGTACGGGTCGTACGGGTTCAGGCCGCGGGCGAAACGCAGCGCGTCGGCAGCGGCCCGCACGACGCCGCCGGCGAAGTGCTCCAGGCGGATGGGCGCGGCGGCGAACAGGTCACCGGCCCGATGGGCGAGCCGCTCGCCGAAGCGCGGCAGTTCGGGCGCGAGCGCCGCCGCGGAGCGCAGGGCCGCCACCGCGGCGCCGGCCGCGCTGTCCCGCTGCTCGCGCGCCGCCGCCAGGACATCGCAGGCGGCGTCCCGGTCGCCCTGCCCGGGGTCGACGAAGGGCCCGGGCGCCGCAGGCCCACCGCCGCCCGGAGCACGCTCCACAGCCCCCTCGTACCGCGCCACCGCGGCGCTATAGGCAGCGGCGGCCCGCTCACGCGCCCGCACCCCGCGCCGCCACAGCCGTACCGCCTCGGCCGCCCGCCCTTGCGCCCACTCCACGGTGCACGCGTACCGCTCCAGCGCCTCCGCCGCCTCCTGGCACGCGGTCGCCGCGCGGCCCCACGCGACCGGCTGCGGCGTGAAGGCCGCCCGGAAGGCGTCGCCGCCCGCGCCCTGCCAGTCGTCGGCGTCGAGCCGGGACAGGCCCCTGCGGCCGGTGTCGAACGCCGTGTGCAGCCGGCGCAAATGGCCGGCGGCGGCGCGCAGCCGCCCGGCGTCGCCGTGCACCAACTCCACCGGGTCGTCGCTGCGGCCGAGTTCCTGCTCGTCGACGTGGGCGGCGAGCCGGTCGGCGATCGCGTCACCGGTGTCCTCGGCCCATTCCGCGACCCGGTGCAGGCCGGCGGCGTCCAGGGCCCCGGCCGCCATGCGGGCGTTGTCGTCGATCAGGGCGCCGGCCGTGCGCCGCGCGGAGCGCAGCACCTTGCCGCCGGCGTCGCCCAGAGCGTCGACCAGCGCCCCCAGGCCCATCAGCCGCCGCCCTGCCCCTGCTGCTGCGCCTGCTCGGCCGCCGTCGGACCGTAGAAGTCCTCCAGGGCCTTGTTGTACTCGTCGTGGTTGCCGGTGAGCGTCGCCGCGGTCTCCGCCGTCCAGTTCTGGCTCATGTCGTGCGCGGTGTCCTTCCAGGTCTGCCCCATCTCGGACAGCGCCTGCTGGGCGGACTTCGGGCTGAAGTCGGGGTGCAGGAAGTCGTTGATCGCGTTGTCGGAGCCGATCTGGCTCCACGACATGTTCTCCTCCTGCTCCTCGGTCAGGTTGGGATTGCCGAGGTCGGAGGCCACGACGACCTTGAGCGTCTTCTTCGCGTACTGGTCCATCTCGTAGTACGTGCCGGCCGCCAGGCCCAGGCGCTGCGCGATCTGGTCGGCGTCCTGCACGATCGTGCGCACGCCCCACTCCCAGCGGTCGCAGAAGCCGTTGAAGGCCGAGGTGAGCCCGTCGTGGCCGGTCTGCATGCCGGTCAGCTTCATGTTGGAGAAGCCGCGGCCCACGTCGGCCGCCGCCTCCTGGCCCATCGACTGCAGCTCGTGGATCACGCCGTTGAGCCCGGCCGCCGTCTGCGCCAGTGCCGTCTCGGTGACGTTGTAGCCGCCGCCCCCGCCGCCTCCGGTCATCGTTCCTCCCCGTTCACCGCCACGGCGTCCACCGCGGCCCTGTCAGGTACCACGCCCACCACGGGCGGGAAGAGCATCGGCAGGCCGCCCGCCACGTCCAGCGCCACACCGGCCGGCTCGCCGACCGCGGGCACCACCTCGTCCAGCAGCCGCCACCCGTGGACCGTCACGTAGTCCACGTCCTGCGAGCCGTCCGCGCCGCGGGCCACCGCGAAACGCGCCAGCTCGGTGTCGTCGGAGAAGGCGTACACCCAGTGCACACCGCCCGACTTGGTCGCCCACAGGTCGCCCTCGATGGTCGGCACCATCACCACGCTCGCGCGGAAGGCGTCGATGAGCGCCACCGGGTCGCCGTTCCCGGCGTGCAGATCCGTCAGCTCCGCAATGAGCGCCGCGTGCGCGCCCTCCTGCGCCGTCGGCAGCGCCCCGAAGGCCGCGGCGACCGGCACCGTCGGGCGGTCGCCCGCGCCGGCCACCAGGTCCGTCAGCCGCGACTGGGCCGGCGTGACCGGGCCGTCGCCGCCGGGCGCCCGCTCCGGTACGTCCCCGGCGCCCCCGGGCCCGCCCGCGGGGGTCTCCGGCTTCCCGTCGGAGCCGGCCGGCGCCGCGTCACCGCCGGAACCGTAGAACCGGTCCCAGTCCGACTTCATGATCGTGCCCCCATCGCCGGTGCGGCAGCACAATCCCGGCCGCACACACTCGCCCTCACTCCACCCGGAAAAGCTAGCAGGCGGCCGGGTGCCCGGCCCCCCGCCGTCAACAAGCCGCAGCTCACTCGGGGTTCCAGGCCAGCTGGACCAGCCGCGCCCCGCCGCGCCGGGCCGAGAAGATCGCCCGCCCGGGCGGCATCTGCCGCGGCCGGATACTGCCCATCAGCTCGCCCTCGCCCGGGTCGCCGGACAGCACCAGGCCCTGTGCGGCCAGTTCCTTGGCCCGCTGCATGAACGGCTCGTACATGGACCGGCCCGCGCCGCCGCTGCTGCGCGCCAGGATGAAGCGCACCCCCACGTCACGGGCGAACGGCAGGCTGTCGGCGAGCTGCGCCATCGGGTTGCTGCCCGCCGTGACCAGCTCGTAGTCGTCGATCAGCACGAACAGCTGCGGTCCGCTCCACCAACTGCGGTCGCGCAACTGCCGCGGTGTGACGTCGGGCCCGGGGGCGCGCCGCTCGACGAGCTTGGCGACCTCCGTCATGTGCGTCTCCATGGCCGCGGACGCCGCCACGTACTCCAGCACATGGCTCTCGGGCAGCGAACCGAGCAGTGTGCGCCGGTAGTCGGAGACGACGAGCATCGCCTCCTGCGGGGTGTAGCGGCGGCTCAACTGGCGGGCGATGTGCCGCAGCGCGGCCGTCTTGCCCGACTCGCTGTCACCGAAGATGATCAGCACCGGATCGGTCTCGAAGTTGACGAAGACCGGCGCGAGCGCCGTCTCGTCGATGCCGATGGCGATCCCCCGCTCGGGGAAGCGCGAACCGTCCGGCAGCTGCTCGGCGGGCAGCATGCGCGGCAGCATCCGGATCGCCGGCGCGGTCTGCCCGCGCCAGGCCGAGTTGACCGCCTCGATCAGGGCCGAGCCGCCCTCGGCGAGGTCGGCCGCCGACGAACTGCCGTCGATACGCGGCAGGCCCGCCATGAAGTGCAGCTGCGCCGGCGTGATGCCGCGCCCCGGAACCCCCGGCGGCACGTTCGCGGCGACCTTGCGGTTGATCTCGGAGTCCATGGTGTCGCCGAGCCGCAGCTCCAGCCGGTTCAGCAACTGGTCCTTCAGCGCCGCCCTGACCTCCATGTAGCGCGACGCGGTGATGACGACGTGCACACCGAAGCCGAGACCGCGCGCTGCGATGTCCGCGACGACGGGCTCCAGTTGCTCGTTGTCCTGCTTGAACGCGCCCCAGCCGTCGATCAGCAGGAAGACGTCGCCCCACCGCTCGTCGGGCAGCTCACCGGTCGCCCGCATCCTGCGGTACGACGCGACCGTGTCGATGCCGCGACTGCGGAAGACCTCCTCACGGCGGGCCAGCACGCCCGCGACCTCCGCGACAGCGCGCCGCACCCGGTCCGGCTCCAGCCGCCCGGCGACACCGCCGACATGCGCGAGCCCGTCCACGGCGCGCAGCGCGCCGCCACCGAAGTCCAGGCAGTAGAACTGCACTTCATCCGGGGTGTGCGTCAGCGCGAAGGACGTCACCAATGTGCGCAGCAGCGTCGACTTGCCGCTGCGCGGACCGCCGACGACCAGGCCGTGGCCGGCCGCGCCGCTGAAGTCCAGCATCAGCGGGTCGCGGCGCTGCTCGAACGGCTTGTCCACGATGCCCAGCGGCGCGGTCAGCGACCCCAGCGCCACCCCGCTGCTCGCCTGCAGACCGCGCTCCGACACCGCCAGCGGCATCAGCCGGTCCAGGCTCGGCGCCTCGTCCAGCGGCGGCAGCCACACCTGGTGCGCCTCCGGGCCGCGGCCCTCCAGCCGCCGCACGAGCACGTCCAGCACGGTGTCGGCGACCGCGTCGTCCCGCTGCGCCACCGGCTGCGCGACCGGCGCGCTCATCGGCACCTGCGCCGCGGTGAACGGCGCCGCCCGGCGACCGGCCATCACCGAGCCGTCCGCCTCCGCGGCCTGCCCGCGGCGGTACGGACCGGAGACGTACGCCGCCTTGAACCGCACCATGGTGTCCGTGCCGAACTTCAGGTAGCCCGAACCCGGCACCGACGGCAGGTGGTACGCGTCCGGCACGCCCAGCGCCGCCCGCGACTCCGAGGCGGAGAAGGTCCGCAGGCCGATGCGGTACGACAGGTACGTGTCCAGGCCGCGCAGCCGGCCCTCCTCCAGGCGCTGCGAGGCCAGCAGCAGGTGCACGCCCAGCGACCGGCCGATCCGGCCGATCTGGATGAACATGTCGATGAACTCGGGCTTGGCGGTGAGCAGTTCGCTGAACTCGTCGATGACCAGCACCAGTGACGCCAGCGGCTCAAGCGCCGCACCCGCGGTCCTGGCCCGCTCGTAGTCGTGGATGTTGGCGTAGTTGCCGGTGGACTTCAGCAGCTCCTGGCGGCGCTGCAGTTCACCGGTGATCGAGTCGCGCATGCGGTCGACCAGCGTCAGGTCGTCGGCGAGGTTGGTGATGACCGCCGACACGTGCGGCATCTCGCTCATCCCGGCGAAGGTCGCGCCGCCCTTGAAGTCGGCGAGCACGAAGTTCAGCGACTCCGACGAGTGGGTGACCGCCAGCCCGAGCACCAGGGTGCGCAGCAGCTCCGACTTGCCGGAACCGGTCGCGCCCACGCACAGCCCGTGCGGGCCCATGCCCTCCTGCGCGGCCTCCTTCAGGTCCAGGTAGACCGGCTCGCCGTCCTCGCCGACGCCGATCGGCACCCGCAGCCGCTCGTGCTGGCTGCGCGGCACCCAGCCGCGCGCCACGTCGAACGAGCCGGCCTCGCCGATGCCCATCAGGTCGGTGAAGTCCAGGTTGGACAGCAGCGGTTCGTCCTCACCGCCGTCCGCCGGCCGCAGCGGCGCCAACTGCCGCGCCAGGGACTCCGCCTCGATCGCGCTGAGCCGGTCCGGCGTGCCGCCGTACGCATGCCCCGCCGACGAGCGCAGCAGCATCTCCTCGGCCGTGCAGCGCAGCCACAGGTCGCCGCGCGGCTCACCGCTCTCGCCCGGCGCCACCTCCACCAGCGTCACGCCCAGCAGCCCCTCCGCGGACGCCAGCACCGACGTCGCCGGGACGGCGCCGCCGTCGACGAAGACCACCAGGTGCGGCTGGTCCAGCAGCGGCGTCGCGTCCCGCTGGAACCGCGGCCGGTCCTCCAGCCGGCCGCGCAGCAGCTCCTCCAGCTCGCCCAGGTCGCCTACCACCAGGCGCCGGGTGCCGGCCCCGTCCAGCTCCGCCCCGGACTGCGCGTGCGGCAGCCACTTGACCCACTCCCACTCGCGCATCGCCGACGGCGACGCCGCCACGCCCAGCACCATGTCGGCGGGGGAGTGCAGCGCGGTCAGCTGCGCGATCATCGCCCGCGCCTGCCCGTACACAGCGGCCGGCTCACCGGTCAGCGCCACATGCGCGAACGCCCGCAGCGACACCGCAAGCGGCAGGCCCTCGACCGTGCCGTAGGCGGCGATGAAACGCTGCATGGCGTGCGCGGTGAGCGGCTCCAGCTGGTCCACCGGCGCCGTCTCCGGCGCCACCAACGGCGTGGCCAATTGCTGCGGGGCGAGCCCGACCCTCACCTGTCCGAAGTCGTCGTCGCCGGGGCGCCGCTCCCAGATCCGCTTGCCCTCCGCGGCCAGCGCCCACAGCTGGTCGGGCGCGGGATGGGTGTAGAGCTGGCTGTTGCGCTGCTGCTCGGCCACCTTGCGGGCCTTACGGCGCTGCTGCGCCAGGTACTTGAGGTAGTCACGGCGGCCGTCGGCCATATGGCCGCTGGCGCCCTGCCGGGTCCGCACGACCTGGCCGATGCCCATGGCGACCATCGACGTCATCATCAGGCCGCCCATCACCTTCATGATGGGCTGCGAACCGGGCATGAAGAAATACGCCGCAGAGCCGCCCATGGCGAGCATGGGCAGCAGCATCATCATCACGCCCTGGTCCTGGCCGCGTTGGAGTTCCGGCGGCGGCGCCAGCTCAAGCTCTTCTGCCGGCACCTCCGGCGGGAAAGCCCGCGCCGGACGCTTGACGATGACCGAACTCACTGATGTGCTCGCCCCCCGGGATCATCGACCCGTCGTGACTGATATTTTGTCGCAGATACTACTTACAGCCACTGCCCACCGGCCAGGCGGGAGTTGGCTGCACGCGGACTACCGCACGCTAGGGGGCACAGCGCGGTGAGCACGATCTCAGCGACCGGATTCTGCCGCGTCACGGTCGTGGCGCCGGACAGCAGGATCGACGTGGCGCTTCCGGACGACCTGCCGGTCGCCGACCTGCGCCCGGACATCCTGCGCCTGTCGGGGCAGGTGCAGAGCGAGGAGGAGCCCACCGGCTTCCACCTCGTCCGCCGGGACGGCAGCGTGCTGGACCCCGCCCTGTCGCTGTCCGCGCAGCGCGTGCTGGACGGCGAGCTGATCGCCCTGCGCGCGTTCGCCGAGTCGCTGCCGCCCGCCGTCCACGACGACGTCGCCGACGCCATAGCCACCGCCGTGGTCCGCGACCGGCGCCGCTGGTCCGACGACCTGATGCGGGCGGTCGGCCTGACCGGCGGCGCGGTGCTGCTGGTGATGATGTGCTTCGTCCTGTGGTGGGCCGAACCGGTCCGGCACGACATGCACTCCATGCCGGGCGTCGTCGCCGGCGTCATCGGCACGGTCCTGATCGCCTTCGCCGCCGTACGCGCCCGCGTCTACCGCGACCGCGCCGCCGCGGTCGCCCTGGGCCTGGCCGCGCTGCCGCACCTGCTGATCGCCGGCTCCGGCATCGTCGCCCCCGACGCCGGGCACGGACCGGGCCGGCTGCAGTTCCTGGTGGGCTGCGCGACGGTGCTGCTGGCCTCGGCGATCCTCGTCGCGGTGCTGCCGACCGGCGACGCGCCCTTCGTGGCGTCGGCGTTCCTGGCCGCCGCCGGCACCCTGGCCACGTACGGCGCCATCGCCACCGACGCCCCGCCGCGCGCCGTCGCCTCGGTCGCCGCCGTCGCCGCGGTCGGGCTGGTCGGCTTCCTGCCCGGCTGGTCCGCGCGCTTCGCCCGGCTCCCGATCGGTTTCGGCCAGCCCGAGCCGTCCGCCGAGGTCATGGAGCGGTACGGCGACCGGCGCGCCGACCCCGAGCCGCCCATCGACTACGAGGCCGTCGCGGCGCAGGCCCGCCGCGGCCACGAGCTGCTGCTCGGCCTGGTCGGCGGCTGCGCGGCCACCGTCGTCGGCGCCACCGCCGTCATGGGCTTCTCCCACTCCGCGCCCGCCCAGGTGCTGGCCCTGACCGCGGGCGTCGCCGCACTGCTGCGCGCCCGGCTCTTCCGCTACACCACGCAGGTCGCGAGCCTGGTGGTGGCCGGGATCCTCGCGATCGCGCTGCTCATCCTGGGCCTCGCGCTCAACCCCGACACCTCGCTGCTGATCCACCTGGCGCACGGCGACCACAGCCCGCTGGACCTGCACACCCTGTGGCTGTCCGCGGCGATCGCGGCGGGCGCGGTGCTGATGGTCGCGATCGGCCTGATCGTGCCGCGCAAGGGCGTCTCGCCGTTCTGGGGCCGCAGCCTGGACCTCACCGAGGGCGTCGTGCTGCTGTCGCTGGTCCCGCTGTGCCTGGCGGTCCTGAAGGTCTACAGCTCGGTCCGCGGCCTCAGCAGCGACTGACCCGCCGGTAAGGAGCACGATCACCGGCTGGTAGTCTGTGGTGAGGTCACCCGTGCGCTCACGCCCGGTGACCGTGTGCCGTGCGAGTCACAGAAGATCTCCCCGCGAAGAAGACCGGGGGCGCTCGCCGGCGACTGACCCCTGGAGGAGTCCGTATGGCTCTCGATGTCGAGACGAAGAAGCAGATCATCGCCGAGTTCGGCACCAAGGAAGGCGACACCGGCTCCCCCGAGGTCCAGGTCGCGCTGCTTTCGCGGCGCATCTCGGACCTGACCGAGCACCTCAAGACCCACAAGCACGACCACCACTCGCGCCGCGGTCTGCTCATCCTGGTCGGCCAGCGCCGCCGCCTGCTGCAGTACCTGGCCAAGAAGGACATCACGCGCTTCCGTGAGCTGCGCGAGCGCCTCGGCATCCGTGCCGGTGCGGCGGGCGTTCGCTAGGACGCGTGCTGGGGAGCGGTTCCCGTCGGACGGGGCCGCTCCCTTTGCCATATGCGCCGCCACGACGGTCACGAAGCGCGCACAAGACGTGCGCGACACGTGCGTCATCTGGTGCAATGGTGATGTTGACTGCTGTTGACAACGTATGAGGAGGAGCGTCCTCCTATCCGCCGCAGCTGCCGGTCCTCGGTAGTGGCTTCCGGGTGGTTACGCCCCCGGTGGCTTCGATCGAAGACCGGCCCCGGCAGGACGCCCCTCCACCGATGGCCCACGGGGAAACGCCCCGCGGGCGAGACGAGGAGAAACCCCATAGTGGAGAACGAGACCCACTACGCCGAAGCCGTCATCGACAACGGGACCTTCGGCACCCGCACCATCCGCTTCGAGACGGGCCGGCTGGCCCGTCAGGCCGCCGGCTCCGCCGTGGCCTACCTGGACGACGACACCATGGTGCTGTCGGCCACCAGCGCTTCCAAGCAGCCCAAGGAGCACTTCGACTTCTTCCCCCTCACGGTGGACGTCGAGGAGCGCATGTACGCCGCCGGCCGCATCCCCGGCTCGTTCTTCCGCCGCGAGGGCCGCCCCTCCGAGGACGCCATCCTCACCTGCCGGCTGATCGACCGCCCGCTGCGCCCGTCCTTCGTCAAGGGCCTGCGCAACGAGATCCAGATCGTCGCCACCATCATGGCGCTCAACCCCGACCACCTCTACGACGTGGTCGCGATCAACGCCGCCTCCTGCTCCACGCAGCTGGCCGGCCTGCCCTTCTCCGGCCCGATCGGCGGCGTGCGCGTCGCCCTGATCCGCGGCCAGTGGGTGGCCTTCCCCACGCACACCGAGCTGGAGGAGGCCGTGTTCGACATGGTCGTCGCCGGCCGCGTGCTGGACGACGGCGACGTGGCGATCATGATGGTCGAGGCCGAGGCCACCGACAAGACGATCAGGCTCGTCGAGGGCGGCGCCGAGGCGCCGACCGAGGAGGTCGTCGCCTCCGGCCTGGAGGCCGCCAAGCCGTTCATCAAGGTCCTGTGCAAGGCGCAGTCGGAGCTGGCCGGCAAGGCCGCCAAGCCGACCGCCGAATTCCCCGTCTTCCTCGAGTACGAGGCCGACGTCTTCGAGGCCCTGGAGGCCGCGGTCACCGACGAGCTGGCGCAGGCGCTGACCATCGCCGGCAAGCAGGCCCGCGAGGCCGAGCTGGACCGCGTCAAGGGCCTGGCCGCCGAGAAGCTCCTGCCGCAGTTCGAGGGCCGCGAGAAGGAGATCTCCGCCGCCTACCGCTCGCTGACCAAGAAGCTGGTCCGCCAGCGCGTCATCCGCGACAAGGTCCGTATCGACGGCCGCGGCGTCACCGACATCCGCACCCTGGCCGCCGAGGTCGAGGCGATCCCGCGGGTGCACGGCTCGGCGCTGTTCGAGCGCGGTGAGACCCAGATCCTGGGCGTCACCACCCTCAACATGCTCCGCATGGAGCAGCAGCTGGACACGCTGGCGCCCGAGACGCGCAAGCGCTACATGCACAACTACAACTTCCCGCCGTACTCCGTCGGCGAGACCGGCCGCGTCGGCTCCCCCAAGCGCCGCGAGATCGGCCACGGCGCGCTCGCCGAGCGCGCCCTGATCCCGGTCCTGCCGACCCGCGAGGAGTTCCCCTACGCGATCCGGCAGGTCTCCGAGGCGCTGGGCTCCAACGGCTCCACCTCGATGGGCTCGGTGTGCGCCTCCACCATGTCGCTGCTGAACGCCGGTGTGCCGCTCAAGGCCCCGGTCGCCGGTATCGCCATGGGCCTGATCTCACAGGAGATCGAGGGCGAGACGCACTACGTGGCGCTGACCGACATCCTCGGCGCCGAGGACGCCTTCGGCGACATGGACTTCAAGGTCGCCGGCACCAAGGACTTCGTGACCGCCCTCCAGCTCGACACCAAGCTGGACGGCATCCCGGCGTCCGTGCTCGCCGCGGCCCTCAAGCAGGCCCGCGACGCCCGGCTGCACATCCTCGACGTGATGATGGAGGCCATCGACTCCCCGGACGAGATGTCCCCGAACGCGCCGCGGATCATCAGCATCAAGATCCCGGTGGACAAGATCGGCGAGGTCATCGGCCCCAAGGGCAAGATGATCAACCAGATCCAGGAGGACACCGGCGCCGACATCTCCATCGAGGACGACGGCACGGTCCTGATCGGCGCCACGGAGGGCTCGCAGGCCGAGGCCGCCCGCACGATGATCAACCAGATCGCCAACCCGACGATGCCCGAGGTCGGCGAGCGCTACCTGGGCACGGTCGTCAAGACCACCACCTTCGGCGCGTTCGTCTCGCTCATGCCCGGCAAGGACGGCCTGCTGCACATCTCGCAGATCCGCAAGCTCGCCGGCGGCAAGCGCGTGGAGAACGTCGAGGACGTCCTCGGTGTCGGCGCCAAGGTGCAGGTCGAGATCGCCGAGATCGACCAGCGCGGCAAGCTCTCGCTCGTCCCCGTGATCGAGGGCGAGGACGGCGACGAGCAGGACGCGAAGGACGAGTCGGCCCAGTGACGACCCGCTCCACCGCCGTGACGGCCCGCCCCTCCACCAAGGGGCGGGCCGTCCGCACGCGGACCCTGCTGCCCGGCACCGACGGCATCGGCACCGTACGCCGCAGCGTGCTCCCCGGCGGCCTGCGGGTCGTGACCGAGACGCTGCCGACGGTACGGTCGGCCACCTTCGGCATCTGGGCCGCCGTCGGCTCCCGCGACGAGACCCCGGTGCTCGGCGGCGCCACCCACTACCTGGAGCACCTGCTCTTCAAGGGAACCTCCCGGCGCAGCGCCCTGGACATCTCCGCGGCCATAGACGCCGTCGGCGGCGAGATGAACGCGTTCACCGCCAAGGAGTACACCTGCTACTACGCCCGGGTCCTCGACACCGACCTGCCGCTGGCCGTCGACGTCGTGTGCGACATGCTCACCGGGTCGCTGATCCGCCAGGAGGACATCGACGCCGAACGCGGTGTCGTCCTGGAGGAGATCGCGATGACCGAGGATGACCCCGGCGACCAGGTCCACGACCTGTTCAGCACCGCCATGCTCGGCGACACCCCGCTGGGCCGCCCCGTGCTCGGCACCGTCGAGACCATCAACGCCCTCACCCGCGACCAGGTCCACCGGTTCTACCGCCGGCACTACGACCCGACGCGGCTGGTCGTCGCCGCCGCGGGCAACATCGACCACGCCGGCGTCGTACGCCAGGTCCGCCGCGCCTTCGAGTCCGCCGGCGCGCTGCGCGACCCCGACGCCGCGCCGCAGCCGCCGCGGGCCGGCCGGCGCGCCCTGCGCACCGCAGGCCGCGTCGAGGTCCTCGACCGGCGTACCGAGCAGGCCCACGTGGTGCTCGGCGTACCGGGCCTGTCCCGCACCGACGACCGGCGCTGGGCGCTCGGCGTGCTCAACACCGCGCTCGGCGGCGGCATGAGCTCACGGCTGTTCCAGGAGATCAGGGAGAAGCGCGGCCTGGCCTACTCGGTCTACTCCTACACCTCGTCCTTCGCCGACTGCGGCCTGTTCGGGGTGTACGCCGGCTGCCAGCCCTCCCGGGTGCCCGAGGTGCTGAAGATCTGCCGGGACGAACTCCACCAGGTCGCCGAGCACGGGCTGACCGACGAGGAGCTGCGCCGCGCCATCGGCCAGCTGGCCGGCTCGACCGTGCTCGGCCTGGAGGACACCGGCGCGCTGATGAACCGGATCGGCAAGAGCGAGCTGTGCTGGGGCGACCAGCTCTCGGTCGACGACCTGCTCGCCAAGATCGCCGCCGTCACCCCCGACGAGGTGCGCGCGGTCGCCCGCGACGTGCTGGGGCAGCGCCCGTCGCTGGCCGCCATCGGCCCGCTCAAGCAGAAGCAGACGTCCCGCCTGCACGAAGCCGTCGCATGACCTGCCGCCGTACGCAGACCTGGAGGATCCCCGCAAGATGAGCAAGCTCCGTGTGGCCGTCATCGGCGCCCAGGGCCGGATCGGCTCGGCCGCGGCCGGCGCCGTCGACGCCGCCGACGACCTCGACCTGGTCGCCGCGATCGACCGCGACGACCCGCTGGAGGCGCTGACCGAGGCCGGCGCGCAGGTCGCCGTGGAACTGACCCACCCCGACGCCGTCATGGGCAACCTGGAATTCTGCGTCGGGCACGGCATCCACGCCGTCGTCGGCACCACCGGCTGGACCGCGGAGCGCCTGGAGCAGCTGAGCGGCTGGCTGGCCGACGCCCCCGACACCGGGGTGCTGGTCGCGCCCAACTTCTCCATCGGCGCCGTGCTGACCATGCAGTTCGCCCGGCAGGCCGCCCGCTGGTTCGACTCCGCCGAGGTCATCGAGCTGCACCACGACAACAAGGCCGACGCCCCCAGCGGCACCGCCACCCGCACCGCCCAGCTGATCGCCGCCGCCCGCGCCGAGGCCGGCCTCGGCGCGCAGCACGACCCGACCACCCACGGCCTGGACGGCGCCCGCGGCGCCGACGTCGAGGGCATTCCCGTGCACTCGGTACGGCTGCGCGGCCTGCTCGCCCACCAGGAGGTGCTGTTCGGCGGCACCGGCGAGACGCTCACCATCCGGCACGACTCGCTCCACCACAGCAGCTTCATGCCCGGCATCCTGCTGGCCGCCCGCACGGTCCCCGGGGTCCCGGGCCTCACGTACGGCCTGGAACACTTCCTGGAGGGCACCCAGCCGGACCGCCAGGGAGACTGACGCATGCGCGCCAAAATCAGCTACGCCGCCTCCGCCCTCGCGCTGATCTTCTACTTCGTGCTGGTCGGCGACCGCGGGGTGCTGCTGATCGCCGACGGGCGGCCGGTCACCGTCGCCTTCGGCGTCGCGGTGCTGGTGCTGCCCCTGATCGGCGCCTGGTTCCTGTGGCACACCACGCAGTTCGCCCGCAGCGCCGGACGGCTGGGCCGCGAGCTGGAGGCCGAGGGCGGGCTGCCGGTCGACGACCTGGCCCGTACCCCCAGCGGGCGGATCGACCGGGATGCCGCCGACGCGGTCTTCGCACAGCGGCAGGCCGAGACCGAGGCGGCACCGGAGGACTGGCGCAACTGGTTCCGGCTGGCCGTCGCCTACTTCGACGCCCGCGACACGCCGAGGGCACGCAAGGCCATGCAGCGGGCCATCGCCCTGCACGACGGGAAACCGTCCCGCTGACCGCCCCCGAGGGGCGCACAGGGCCGCCGAGGGCCGTTGCGGGGCACGCTCAGCGCAGCTCCGCGGCCCAGCCCTCGATCGTGTCGGCGGCGATGTCGAAGGCCTCGACCCGGCCGAGGAAGTCCGCGTTGTGGTCGGTGAGCTGCGGACGCAGCGGCTCACCGCCCTTGCGGGTGATGATCAGCGCCTGACCCTGCACCGTGCGCGGCAGCCCCAGCACCTTCACCGGCTGCTGCGCCGTGCGCACCGAGCCGACCTTCCGCCACGGCACGGTCACCGTGCTGAAGAAGCCCGTCTGCCGCAGCCCCTTGCCGCTCACCCACACCCCGACCCGCAGCAGCCGCAGCGTCGCCGCTATCACCAGCACCGCCACCAGCAGGCACACCGCCGCACCGCTCCCGTTGCGCGCGGCGGCCATGATGAGCGTGGCGAAGAGCAGGTACGACGCCAGCATCAGGGCGATCGCCGCGGTCCCGACCCGCCACGGCCCCGGCCGGTACGGGCGCATCCAGCGGTCCTGCTCAAGGTGCGGCAGCGGTCGTCCCGCCGCGAGGTCGTCGGGGGCGGTCGCGGAGCTGAAGGGGAGGGACACGCGCGAGATCCTCTTTGCGTTTCCGGTGGGACGGGCGGGCAGCACTCTGACCGGTGAGGCTAGCCGCACCGGCGCCGACTCGGCTACTTCACGGCGGCCGACCGGCTGCTCGGCCGTACAGGTGACCCCGTACGTGATCCCGGGCCCGGCCCGCCATAGGGTGGCAGCCGCACGTCAGCTCACAGTAAGGACGCCAGGTGCCGACCGAACCCCCCGCAGGGACCCCCGACAGCGACCCGGCAGCCGCCATCGAGTTCCGGGACGACGTGACCGTCGAGCTGATCAAGCACAGCGCGTCGGACTCCGACGTCCTGTGGGCGGCCCGGGTCTCCACCGCGGGCGAGCAGTCGCTCGACGAGCTCACCAAGGACCCGGAGCGCTCGAAGGGCCTGATCAACTACCTCATGCGGGACCGGCACGGCAGCCCCTTCGAGCACAACTCGATGACCTTCTTCGTCAGCGCCCCGATCTTCGTCTTCCGCGAGTTCATGCGGCACCGCGTCGGATGGTCGTACAACGAGGAGTCCGGCCGCTACCGCGAGCTGCAGCCGGTCTTCTACGTGCCGGGGCCGGACCGCAAGCTGGTGCAGCAGGGCCGTCCGGGCAAGTACGAGTTCGTCCACGGCACGCCGGAGCAGCACAAAGGCGCGGTCGCCGCCATGGAGGAGTCCTACGCGCAGTCGTACGCCGCCTACCGGGCGATGCTCGCCGAGGGCGTCGCCCGCGAGGTGGCCAGGGCCACCCTCCCGGTCGGCCTGTTCTCCTCGATGTACGCCACGTGCAACGCGCGCTCGCTCATGCATTTCCTGGGGCTGCGCACCCAGCACGAGATGGCCAAGGTGCCGTCCTTCCCGCAGCGCGAGATCGCGATGGTCGGCGAGCGCATGGAGGCGGCCTGGTCGGAGCTCATGCCGCTCACCCATGCGGCCTTCAATGCCAACGGGCGTGTCGCCCCGTAAGCAGGCGGCCGGGCGCCGCACCGTAGCCGAATGTCCGAAGTGTTCGGATTGCAGGCATTCGTGAGGTTCATCTACGCTGCCGATACGGACCCCGGCGGTGCCTGAACCCCCGAGCAGACACCGCCGGAGTCCTTTGCGCAGGTCCCACGGCTGCGTGCTCCCGTACACACCGAGTAGCGTGGGACCCATGGCTCCGACCTCCACCCCCGACGCCCCCTTCGGGCGGGTACTGACCGCAATGGTCACGCCGTTCACCGCAGACGGCGCCCTCGACCTCGCCGGCGCCCAGCAGCTCGCCACCCACCTGGTGGACGCGGGCAACGACGGACTCGTCGTCAACGGCACCACCGGGGAGTCGCCCACCACGAGCGACACGGAGAAGGACCGGCTCGTCCGGGCCGTCGTCGAAGCGGTCGGCGACCGCGCCTTCGTCGTCGCCGGCGTCGGCACCAACGACACCCGGCACAGCACCGAGCTCGCCCGCCAGGCCGAGCGCGCCGGCGCCCACGGCCTGCTCACGGTCACGCCGTACTACAGCAAGCCCCCGCAAGAGGGCCTGGTCCGGCACTTCACGGCCATCGCCGACGCCACGGGCCTGCCCGTGATGCTCTACGACATCCCCGGCCGCAGCGGCGTCCCCCTGGACACCGAGACCATCGTCCGGCTGGCGCAGCACCCCAGGATCGTCGCCAACAAGGACGCCAAGGGCGACCTCGCCGCCGCCGGCTGGGCCCTCAGCCGCAGCGGCCTGGCCTGGTACTCCGGCGACGACATGCTCAACCTGCCGCTGCTGTCCATCGGCGGCACCGGCTTCGTCTCCGTCGTCGGCCACCTGGTCACCGCCGAGCTGCGGGCGATGCTCGACGCCTACACCGGCGGCGACGTCACCAAGGCGGCCGAGATCCACCAGCGGCTGCTGCCGGTCTTCACCGGCATGTTCCGCGCCCAGGGCGTCATGACCACCAAGGCCGCCCTCGCGCTGCGCGGACTGCCCGCCGGCCCCCTGCGCCTGCCGCTGGTCGAACTGGACGCGGAGGCCACACAGCAGCTCAGGAAGGATCTCGCCGCCGGCGGGGTACACCTGTGAACACAGACTTCACAACAGACTTCACAACTGAATACGCACCATCCGAACGCCGACGCATCGCCCGAATGACGGTTCGTCGCGGAAAAACCACAGACAGTGCCGCACGCCATGGCCCAGGAAGGCCCTTCCGGCGTGCGCGACAGGGAGAAGACCTTTGAGTCATCCGCACCCAGAACTCGGCCCGCCGAGGCCCCTGACCGAAGGCGGCCTGCGCATCACGCCGCTCGGCGGTCTCGGTGAGATCGGCCGCAACATGACCGTCTTCGAATTCGGCGGCAAGCTGCTGATCGTCGACTGCGGCGTCCTCTTCCCCGAAGAGGAGCAGCCCGGCGTCGATCTCATCCTCCCCGACTTCAGCTCCATCAGGGACCGCCTCGACGACGTCGTCGGAGTGATCCTCACCCACGGTCACGAGGACCACATCGGAGCCGTCCCCTTCCTGCTCAGGGAGAAGGACGACATCCCGCTGATCGGCTCCAAGCTCACCCTCGCACTCATCGAGGCCAAGCTGCAGGAGCACCGCATCCGGCCCTACGCCCTGGAGGTCAAGGAGGGCGACCGGGAGCGCATCGGGCCCTTCGACTGCGAGTTCGTCGCCGTCAACCACTCCATTCCCGACGCCCTCGCCGTCGCCATCCGCACACCGGCCGGCATGGTCGTGGTCACCGGCGACTTCAAGATGGACCAGCTCCCGCTGGACGGCCGGCTCACCGACCTGCCGACCTTCGCACGGCTCGGCGAGGAGGGCATCGACCTGCTCCTCGCCGACTCCACCAATGCCGAGGTCCCCGGCTTTGTCCCGCCCGAGCGCGACATCTCGCAGGTGCTCCGGCAGACCTTCGCCAAGGCCGAGAAGCGCATCATCGTCGCGAGCTTCGCCAGCCATGTGCACCGCATCCAGCAGGTGCTGGACGCCGCCCACGAACGAGGCCGCAAGGTCGCCTTCGTCGGCCGCTCCATGGTCAGGAACATGGGCATCGCCCGGGACCTCGGCTACCTCAAGGTCCCGGCCGGCCTCATCGTGGACGTCAAGGTCCTCGACGACCTGCCGGACGAGAAGGTCGTCCTGGTCTGCACCGGCTCCCAGGGCGAACCGATGGCAGCCCTCTCCCGCATGGCCAACCGCGACCACCAGATCCGCATCGTGGAGGGTGACACCGTCGTCCTGGCCTCCTCGCTGATCCCGGGGAACGAGAACGCGGTCTACCGGGTCATCAACGGCCTCACCCGGTGGGGAGCCAACGTCGTCCACAAGGGCAACGCCAAGGTCCACGTCTCCGGGCACGCCTCGGCCGGCGAGCTCCTGTACTTCTACAACATCTGCAAGCCGCGCAACCTGATGCCGATCCACGGCGAATGGCGCCACCTGCGGGCCAACGCCGACCTCGGCCAGCTCACCGGAATCCCCCGGGACCGCACGGTCATCGCCGAGGACGGTGTCGCCGTCGACCTCGTCGCCGGCAAGGCGACCATCGCCGGCAAGGTGCAGGCCGGTTACGTCTACGTCGACGGCCTCTCGGTCGGCGACATCACCGAGTCCTCGCTCAAGGACCGCCGCATCCTCGGCGAGGAGGGGATCGTCTCGGTCTTCGTCGTGGTCGACAGCACGACCGGCAAGATCGTCGGCGGCCCCAACATCCATGCCCGCGGCTCCGGCATCGAGGACGAGGCCTTCGCCGACGTCATCCCGAAGATCGAGGAGGGCCTGTCCCGTTCCGCCTCCGACGGTGTGATGGAGACCCGCCAGATCCAGCAGCTCATCCGACGGTCCGTCGGCAAGTGGGTGTCCGACACCTACCGCCGCCGCCCGATGATCCTCCCGGTGGTCGTGGAGGTCTGACCCACCGTCAACCTCCCCACCACGAGCGGGCCGCCGGATTTGCATCCGGCGGCCCGCTCCAGTAC
>NZ_JAATEJ010000022.1 GCF_012034175.1 Actinacidiphila epipremni | reverse complement strand
GGGGGCGCGCGACCGTTGCCCTTGGGGGTGGGGGTGGGTGGGTGCGCTTGTCGGGTGAGTGGTGTCGGAGCTGGCGGTTACGCTCGGGCGTATGTCGTCTGCTCGTCGTCGTGCACGTAGTTATGAACCCGAGCGCACCTGGGGGGCGCTCGTTGCGCAGGCTGGGCATGTGCGGGACGCCGTGCGGGGGCTGGGGGCGGGGGAGTACGGGTTGCCGTCCGGGCTGGGGGGGTGGGATGTGGGGATGCTGGTCGCCCATGTCGTGCGGCAGATCGATGCGCTGGGGGCGGTGCTCGCGCAGCCGGAGCCGGCGGCTGGGGGGCCGGTGGTTGGGCTGGACGGGTGGACGCAGGCCACGGGGGCGGTTGCGGCGGAGTTGGATGCCGGGACCCGGGAGACGGCTGCGGGGATGGGGGATCCGGTCGGTGCGGTCGAGGCGGCGGTGGAGCGGCTGCCGGGGCTGCGGGCCGAGGCGTTGCGGCCGGGGCGGATGGTGCCCGGGCTGTCCGGGGGGATGCGGGCGCTGGACTTCACGGTGACCCGGCTCGTGGAGCTGGTCGTGCACACCGACGACCTGGCGCGGGCGACCGGCGCCGGGGCCGTACTGGACCGGCAGGCGCTCGCCGCGGCCGTGCGGGTGCTGGCCGACGGGCTCGCGGCGAAGGCGCCGGGGAATTCCGTGGAGGTGCGGGTGCCGCCGTACGCGGCGGTGCAGTGCGTGCAGGGGCCGCGGCACACCCGCGGCACCCCGCCGAACGTCGTCGAGACCGACCCCGTGACGTGGCTGCGGCTGGCCACCGGCCGTACGTCCTGGTCCGATGCCCTGTCCGCCGCCGCCCTCACCGCGAGCGGCGAACGCGCCGACCTCACGCCGTATCTGCCGGTCATGCGGTGACAGCCGCGTCACCTCATGGCGCGTCCGTCATGCGGTGCGGCATCCGGAACGCCCCGGTGCGTACCCCGACAATCTTGGCGTAATTACGCCGGTAATCGCGGGCGGTATATGCCGGCGCCCGGGCCCCGGCCTAGGCTTTCCGCAGCGGACCCGACCGGCGGCGCCGATCCTCCGGTCGCCGTGCCGCCCGGGAACGCGCCCGCCGGAACCCCCGTACCGGCGGGCGTTTCCCTGCTCCCCGTCCGCTCCGGAGCGGCGACTTCCGGCCAACCGGCGGCGGGGCCGCCCCCGCCGGGCGATGTGGATCACCCGCGCGGAGCAACACGTGCGCCCTATGATGCGGGCGAAGTGTCGGCGGCCGGGTGCGAACCCCATGACCGGCCGGCCGCCCCGCCTTGGGGGGTACGTCACACCCCCGTGCCTCCCAAGGCGCTACGCGCATAGAAGTGCTGATCGGCAGCACTTCGGGACCGTCCCCCGTTCGGACGACGGCCCAACCTGCCCTAGACTCGAAACGTGCCACGTGGTGACGGACGACTCAGCCACGACCTGCTCCCCGGAGAGAAGGGCCCCCAGGACGCGTGTGGCGTCTTCGGTGTCTGGGCCCCCGGCGAAGAGGTCGCCAAGCTCACCTATTTCGGGCTGTACGCCCTGCAGCACCGCGGACAGGAGTCCGCGGGCATCGCAGTGAGCAACGGCTCCCAGATCCTGGTCTTCAAGGACATGGGCCTGGTCTCCCAGGTCTTCGACGAGACCTCCCTCAGCTCGCTGACCGGCCACATCGCGGTCGGCCACGCCCGCTACTCCACCACCGGCGCCTCGGTGTGGGAGAACGCCCAGCCGACCTTCCGGGCGACCGCCCACGGCTCCCTCGCGCTCGGCCACAACGGCAACCTGGTCAACACCGCCGAGCTCGCCGAGATGGTCGCCGACCTGCCGCAGACCCCGGGCCGGGCCACCAAGGTCGCCGCGACCAACGACACCGACCTGATCACCGCGCTGCTGGCCGGGCAGACCGCCGAGGACGGCACCCCGCTGTCCGTGGAGGACGCCGCCCCGCAGGTGCTGCCGAGGATCAAGGGCGCCTTCAGCCTGGTCTACATGGACGAGCACACCCTCTACGCCGCCCGCGACCCGCAGGGCATCCGCCCGCTGGTGCTGGGCCGGCTGGAGCGCGGCTGGGTCGTGGCCTCCGAGAGCGCCGCCCTGGACATCTGCGGCGCGACCTTCGTCCGGGAGATCGAGCCCGGCGAGCTGGTCGCGATCGACGAGCAGGGCCTGCGCACCTCCCGCTTCGCCGCGGCCCGCCCCAAGGGCTGCGTCTTCGAGTACGTCTACCTCGCGCGCCCCGACACCGACATCGCCGGCCGCAACGTCTACCTCTCCCGGGTCGAGATGGGCCGCCGGCTCGCCGCCGAGGCGCCGGTCGAGGCCGACCTCGTCATAGCCACGCCCGAGTCCGGCACGCCGGCCGCGGTCGGCTACGCCGAGGCGAGCGGCATCCCGTACGGCTCGGGCCTGGTCAAGAACTCCTACGTCGGCCGGACCTTCATCCAGCCCTCGCAGACCATCCGGCAGCTCGGCATCCGCCTCAAGCTCAACCCGCTCAAGGAGGTCATCCGCGGCAAGCGGCTGGTCGTCGTGGACGACTCGATCGTCCGCGGCAACACCCAGCGGGCCCTGGTGCGGATGCTGCGCGAGGCGGGCGCGGCCGAGGTGCATGTACGGATCTCCTCGCCGCCGGTGAAGTGGCCGTGCTTCTTCGGCATCGACTTCGCCACCCGCGCCGAGCTGATCGCCAACGGGATGACGGTCGAGGAGATCGGCGCCTCGCTCGGCGCGGACTCGCTCGCGTACATCTCGCTGGACGCGATGGTCGAGGCGACCACGATCCCCAAGAACGATCTGTGCCGGGCCTGCTTCGACGGCGAGTACCCGATGGACCTGCCCGACCCCGAGCTGCTGGGCAAGCAGCTGCTGGAGGTCGAGCTGGCCGGCGGCGCCGACGCGGCCGACGCGCTGCGCAGGCCGTGAGCGCCCGACCCCGGGCCACCCCACACGCTTCCCGACCCGAAAGTGCCACCCATGCCTGAGACATCCGGCGCCACCCCCGCTGCCTCCGGTGCCAGCTACGCCGCCGCGGGCGTCGACATCGAGGCGGGCGACCGCGCGGTCGACCTGATGAAGGAGTGGGTCCGCAAGGCGAGCCGCCCCGAGGTCGTCGGCGGCATCGGCGGCTTCGCGGGCCTGTTCGACGCCTCCGCCCTCAAGCGCTACGAGCGCCCGCTGCTGGCGACCGCGACCGACGGCGTCGGTACCAAGGTCGACATCGCCCGCCGGATGGGCGTCTACGACACCATCGGCCACGACCTGGTCGGCATGGTCGTCGACGACCTGGTGGTGTGCGGGGCCGAGCCGCTGTTCATGACCGACTACATCTGCGTCGGGAAGGTCCACCCCGAGCGGATCGCCGCCCTCGTCAAGGGCGTCGCCGAGGGCTGCGTGCTGGCCGGCTGCGCCCTGGTCGGCGGCGAGACCGCCGAGCACCCGGGGCTGCTGGGCCCGGACGACTTCGACATCGCGGGCGCCGGCACCGGTGTCGTCGAGGCCGATCAGCTGCTGGGCGCGGACCGCATCCGTACGGGTGACGCGGTGATCGCGATCGAGTCCTCCGGACTTCACTCGAACGGGTACAGCCTGGTGCGGCATGTGCTGAACGAGGGCGACGGCTGGGAGCTGGACCGGCAGATCCCGGAGCTGGGCCGGACGCTCGGCGAGGAGCTGCTGGAGCCCACCAGGATCTATGCGCTGGACTGCCTGGCGCTCACCCGGATGACCGAGGTGCACGCGTTCGCGCACGTCACCGGCGGCGGGCTCGCCAGCAACCTGGCCCGGGTCGTGCCGGACCATCTGACGGTGACCGTGGACCGCGGCTCGTGGGTGCCCTCGCCGATCTTCGGGCTGGTCGGGATCGCCGGCCGGGTCGAGCGCTCGGAGCTGGAGCGCACCCTCAACATGGGCGTCGGCATGGTCGCGGTGGTGCCGCAGGAGTCGGTGGACGTCGCGCTGAGCGTGCTGGACGACCGGGACGTCGAGGCATGGGTGGCCGGCGAGGTCACCGAGCGGCAGACCGGCGACCCGGCCGTACAGCTGATCGGCGACTACGCGGGGTGAGGGCACGGAAAACCCGGTCAGAGGCTGGACGCCCCCGACCGGGTCACCGCAGGTGGTGTCGTTGCCGCGTCAAGCGCGACGACGCTGCGACGACGCAGAGGGTGAGCCGGAGGACTGGTCGTCCTCCTCGTCCTCGTCGTCGTCGTTGTAGAGATCCGCGTACTGGGCGTACGGGTCGTCGTCGTCCAACTCGTCGTCATCGTCGACAGGCTCCGGATTAACCGGCCTCGACGGCGATGCGCCCAGCTCGTCGGCCAGACGCGCAAGGTCCGTGCCGCCAGTGTTGTACTTCAACTGGCGGGCGACCTTCGTCTGCTTGGCCTTGGCCCGGCCGCGCCCCATGGCTCGACCCCCTTAACGGCGGGGCTCAGCGGCCCCGAGTCTTGACACGCGTTCATGATGCGGACGGTCTCTTCGCGGAGACGTGTCCGTAGGGCCTCAACGGTACCTGCTTCCGACGCCGCACGGTACGTCGCCCGCACGACGCGCGTCGGATCAGGGGCCGTTTCCCACCCTGTCCTGCCTGGTCAGGCCCGATTTTACCTGCTTCTAGCGCGAACTTGCTATCGGGCCGTGCATTCGGTCACGTGCGTCACTGTGGGCGCAGCCATTGCGCCGAGGGTGTAAGTTCCGCCATCCGGTGCTCGGCGAGCCGGTCGGCGGCCACCGCGGGCGGCACCCCGTCGGCCGCGGCCCGCTCGAAGATCGCCAGGGTGGTGTCGAAGATCCGGGTCGCCTTCGCCTTGGCCCGGTCAAAATCGAAACCGTGCAGTTCGTCCGCGACCTGGATGACGCCGCCGGCGTTCACGACGTAGTCGGGCGCGTAGAGGATGCCGCGGCCGGCCAGGTCCTTCTCGACGCCGGGGTGGGCGAGCTGGTTGTTGGCCGCGCCGCACACCACCGTCGCGGTCAGCGCGCCGACCGTCGCGTCGTCCAGGGCGCCGCCCAGCGCGCAGGGCGCGTACACGTCCAGCGGGGTGCGCACCAGCACCTCGGCGTCGCCGACCACGCCGACCTCGGGGTGCTTGTCGGTGATGGCCTCCACGGCGCTGGGCCGTACGTCGGTGACGACGACCTCGGCGCCGTCGTCGAGCAGATGCGTCACCAGGTGCTTGCCGACCTTGCCGACGCCGGCGATGCCGACCCGGCGCCCGCGCAGCGTCGGCTCGCCCCACTGGACCCGGGCGGCGGCGCGCATGCCCTGGAAGACGCCCCACGCGGTGAGCACCGAGGAGTCGCCGGCCCCGCCGTTGGCGGGCGAGCGGCCGGTCGTCCAGCGGTTCTCCCGCGCGACGACGTCCATGTCGGCCACGTACGTGCCGACGTCGCAGGCGGTGACGTAGCGTCCGCCGAGCGAGGCGACGAAGCGGCCGTAGGCGAGCAGCAGCTGCTCGGTCTTGCCGGTGTCCGGGTCGCCGATGATCACGGCCTTGCCGCCGCCGTGGTCGAGGCCGGCCAGCGCGTTCTTGTACGACATGCCGCGGGCGAGGTTGAGCGCGTCCTCGACGGCGGCCTCGTCGGAGGCGTAGGGGAAGAAGCGGGTGCCGCCGAGGGCGGGGCCCAGGGCGGTGGAGTGGATCGCGATGACGGCCTTGAGGCCCGAGTCGCGGTCCTGGCAGAGAACGACCTGCTCGTGCCCGCCCTGTTCCGATCGGAACAGCTTGGCGATGACACTCCCGGTCTCGCGTACGGCCGCCGGCTGCGCGGTCGGTCGTACGTCGGTCTGTCGTACGTCGGTCACGGTGGTGACTCCCATAGTCCAGTGGTGCCAGTCCTGTGGGTGCCTCGCGCCCCCCGTACGGGTGGCGGAGGGGTTCGAGGGCCCGGATTCGATGGCGACAGCGTAGGCCCTGCGGGGGCCGCGCAGTGGGCGGGTCGCCCGTAGGCGTGATCCCGTGTTCCGCCGGTGTCCGCGGGGGCCGCGCCGGGTACGGGCCGCGGGTGCCGCCAGTGGCCCGGATCACGTCCGGGGCGCCGGGCGGCGTGGGACGATCGACGCAGAGGGCCGTGGGCGGCACGGCGGCGCGAGGGAGCGGGCGTGGGCGGTTCACCGGTAGTGGTCCCGTACGCGGCGTATTTGCGCGTCTACGAGCCGCTGGCGGCCTTTCCCGAGCCCGAACGCGGCCATTGGTACCGCTACGCCGCCGCGGGCTCCTGCCGGACCGCACAGGACGAGCTGCGGCAGTCGCTCGCCGGGCTGGTGCCGGTGCCGCCGATCGCCGTGCCGGTGCACGAGAGCGCGGACGCCTTCGTCGCCGTCGTGGGCGGGGTGACGCACGTCTGCCCGTGGCGGACCAGGCTGCGCGGGTGGCTGGCGCTGGAGCAGTTCGGGCAGCAGCTGCCGCCGTCGGTGCTGGACGCGATGCTGCCGCCGGTGGTGCGCCGGCAGGCCGCCGCCGACCACGACTCCTGGCGCGAGCGCAACCCCGACGCGCGGCCGTGGATCCGCACCGCGACCTGGCACGTACCGGTGCGGTGGTTCGTGCTCGTCGCCGACGAGGAGCGGGAGTACGAGCCGGCGGGCGCCGGGGAGTCCAAGGAGCCGGTGATGCGCTACCGGACGCCCATGGTGCAGGCGCGGCGCCGGGTGGCGCGGGGCCTGCGGGTGCTCAAGGACGCGCTGGACGACGGGGGTCCGCTCGTCGACGGGCTCGTGGACGTCGGGCGCTGGCTGGAGGAGTTCCACCCGCGCTCGCTGGTGGAGCTGGACTACGGCGGCCTCGTGCACGTCATGGGCCCGGACGCGCTGGCCGAGGACCGCTCGGCGGCGGATGTCGCGGAGGGCCTGGCGGCGCTGCGGGCCGGCGACTCCGCGGCGGCGGGGGTGGCGTACGAGCGGCTGACCGAGCGGTGGCGGGCGGTGCGCGAGCTGCAGTTCTCCAGCTGACTCAACTCCTCTTGCGGCGGGCGGGCGTTGGGCTCCCCGGGCGGGGGGCTTTTCGGGCTTTCGGGTCAAGGGTGACGGAGAGCACGTACCTGGAGTCTTGCCTGCATCACCATGTGTCATGCCAAAATGGGACAACGGGTCCGCCTCGGGCTCGATTCGAAGGTGGGGATGTTGCAGATGATCGTCCTGTGACTGATCGTCACGCTCGCGTGACTGTCCGTTATGGCATGGTCCATCGGCTTCCGCCGAGCTTGAACACCTGAGAGGGCAAATCCATCGGTTTGGCCGACGCGGCTGGACGGATGGTGTAGTTGTAGTGCCGAGGACAAGCCGTTCGTCCTATTACCGACTCGGCCTGCGTCTGCCATTTCGGGCAACGCGGGTCAAGGTGCAGAATTCAGAGGAAAGAACCGCGCTGGTTCGGTTCTCTCAAGGAGGCCGCTCATGACCGCTCGCACCCCTGATGCCGAGCCGTTGCTCACCCCTGCCGAGGTCGCGACCATGTTCCGCGTCGACCCCAAGACGGTCACGCGCTGGGCCAAGGCAGGCAAGCTCACGTCCATCCGCACGCTGGGCGGCCACCGCCGCTACCGCGAGGCGGAGGTACGTGCGCTGCTCGCGGGCATTCCGCAGCAGCGCAGCGAGGCCTGACAAGCACGTCTGGACGCCGTCCCCTTCACGACGTCCGGCCCGCGGCGACCGCCCTGCCCCCATCAGGGACCGCCCCGCGGCCAGCTCCACCGGCTCCATCAGCAGTGCCACGCATGACGCGGATCCCGCCGGATCCGCCCGCAACACCACGCGCAACACCGCAGTAGAACCTCTGCTTCACCGGGATCGCATCGGACTCCGCCGGGTCCGATGCGGTCCTTTTTCGTGCCTTGGCACCACGTCCCGGACGTGGTGCCATTGCACATATTAAATCGACGCCCTTCCGGAGGGCGTCAGGTTCCGTGATCCCGGAACACATTTACGTGACTCCCGTCACATGCCGCGGCCTTGTGGATCTTGACCACGGTGCGGTAGTGAACTCCCGCGCCGCAAGGGGGTCACGGGGGGAGGGTGCTCGCCGATCAGCAACAGACCTGACGCGTAGGCGAGGACGACGAGTTGCACGCGGGCGTTGGCTTCACGGGGGGGTGGGCATGTGCGGCCCCGGCCTTCGGGCGGAGAGGGCTGGGCATGCGAAAGGCCCGCCTTAAGGGGGCGGGCCAGTGCTGAGGGTGTGCGGTCCTGACGGGATTTGCCCTGTTGGATTGCGGCTGGCGCCGCGGGCGCGGCCTCCACGGGGGCGGTGTGTGAAGGGCTCGGCTTCGGGGGGGTGGGGCGGTGTCTGGTGGGGGTGCGGTCCTGACGGGATTTGCTGTGTTTGTTTGCGGCTGGCGCCGCGGGCGCGGCCTCCACAGGGGTGGCATGCGAAAGGCCCGCCTTAAGGGGGCGGGCCAGTGGCAATGGGATGCGGTCCTGACGGGATTTGAACCCGCGGCCTCCACCTTGACAGGGTGGCGAGCACTCCAAACTGCTCCACAGGACCTTGCTGCGGGACAGACTGTACAGCAGGTCAGGGGGTGCGGTCGAACTCGATCGCGAGGGGGTGCGGGGGGTCAGGCCCAGGCGGTGTCGAGGGCCTTGAAGAGGCGTTTGTCGGAGACGGGGTACGCCGTGCCCAGGGCGTGGGCGAAGTAGCTGACGCGGAGCTCCTCGATCATCCAGCGGATGTCGCGGACGGCGGCGGGGACGGGGCGGCCGGGGGGCTGCGCGGCGAGCAGCTCGGCGTACTCGGACTGGATCTCGCGGACCTTCTCCATGCGCGTGGCGTCGCGTTGCACGCCCGTCGGCATCTGCTGGAGGCGGCGGTCCACGGCGACCAGGTAGCGCAGCACGTCGGGGAGGCGCTTGAGGCCCGCCTCGGTCACGAAGCCGGGATGCATCAGGCCAGCCAGCTGCTCGCGGACGTCCGCGACGTTCGCCAGCAGGGCCGGCGACCTCGTCTCCTTCAGCCGGCGCTCGCACGAGTGCCAGGCGGCCAGCACCTGCTGCACCTGGCGGACCGCCCGCACGGTCAGCTCCACCAGGTCCGCCCGGACCGCGTCGTACAGCTTGCGGTAGGACTCCTCGTCCCACGCCGGGCCGCCGTGCTCGGCGATGAGCCGGTCCGCCGCGGCGGTCGCGCAGTCCTCGAACAGCGCCTGGACGCTGCCGTGCGGGGTGCGGGACAACGCGAGCTTCTGCTGGTTGGACAGCTGGTCGGCGACGAACTTCGCCGGGTTCACCGGCACGTTGAGCAGGACCAGCCGGCGCGTCCCGCGCCACATCGCCGCCGCCTGCTCCGGCTCGGTGTCGAAGAGCTTCACCGCGACCGACGCGCCCTCGTCCACCAGCGCCGGATACGCCTTGACCGGCTGCCCGGCCCGCCGCGTCTCGAACGTGCGCGGCAGCGTGCCGACCGTCCAGTCCGTCAGGCCCGTGCGCTGCTCCACGGACGCCAGCGCCGGGTCCGAGGAGCGCTCGAAGGCCCGCGTGATGGCCTCCCGCGTCTTCGGCTTCAGGCGCAGCTTCAGCGCCGTGAGGTCCTTGTCCTCGGCCACCGTACGGCGCCGCTCGTCCACCACCCGGAAGGTGATCTTCAGATGGTCCGGCACCTTCGCCAGGTCGAAGTCCTCCGCCGTGACGGGCACGCCCACCATCCGCTGGAGCTCCCGCGCCAGGACGGACGGCAGCGGGTCCGGCCCCGCGACCGCACTCCCCTGGGCTTCGCCATGGGGGACCCCAAGGAACGCCTTCGCGTAGTTCGGCGCCGGCACGTAATGCCGGCGGATCGGCTTGGGCAGCGAGCGGATCAGCTCGGTGACGACCTGCTCGCGCAGGCCCGGGATCTGCCAGTCGAAGCCGTCCGGCACCGCCTGGTTGAGCACCTGGAGCGGGATGTGCACCGTCACGCCGTCCGCGTCCGTACCCGGCTCGAACTGGTACGTGACGCGGAACTTGAGCTTGCCCTGCCGCCAGGAGTCCGGGTAGTCGGCCTTGGTGACCGCCTCCGCGTTCTCGTTGATCAGCATCGAGTGCTCGAAGGTCAGCAACTCCGGCTCTTCGCGCCGCTTCTGCTTCCACCACGAGTCGAAGTGCGCCCCGGACACCACGTGTTCGGGGATGCGCGCGTCGTAGAAGTCGAACAGCGCCTCGTCGTCGACGAGGATGTCCCGCCGCCGGGCCCGGTGTTCGAGCTCCTCGACCTCGCCGAGCAGCTTGCGGTTGTCGTGGAAGAACTGGTGGTGCGTGCGCCAGTCGCCCTCCACGAGCGCGTTGCGGATGAACAGCTCGCGCGACGTCTCCGGGTCGATCCGCCCGTAGTTGACCTTGCGCTGCGCGACGAGCGGTACGCCGTACAGCGTCACCTTCTCGTACGCCATCACCGCCGCCTGGTCCTTCTCCCAGTGCGGCTCGCTGTAACTGCGCTTGACCAGGTGCTGCGCGAGCGGCTCCACCCACTCCGGCTCGATCTTCGCGTTGACCCGCGCCCACAGCCGGGAGGTCTCCACCAGCTCCGCCGACATCAGCCAGCGCGGCGGCTTCTTGAACAGCGCCGAGCCCGGGAAGACCGCGAACTTCGCGCTGCGGGCCCCCAGATACTCGTTCTTGTCGGTATCCTTCAGCCCGATGTGCGAGAGCAGCCCGGCCAGCAGCGACTGGTGCACCCGCACCGGATCGGCCGCGTCCTCGTCGCCCTTGGGCTCGACGACCGCGATGCCCATGGACTTCGCGACCTGCTTCAACTGGCTGTAGATGTCCTGCCATTCACGGATGCGCAGGTAGTTCAGGAACTCGCCGCGGCACATCCGGCGGAAGGCGGAGGACGACAAGTCCCGCTGCCGGCCGCGCAGATACGTCCACAGGTGCAGGAAGGACAGGAAGTCGCTGCCCTCGTCGCGGAAGCGCGCATGGCTCTGGTCGGCCTGCTGCTGCTTGTCCACGGGGCGCTCGCGCGGGTCCTGGATCGACAGCGCCGCCGCGATCACCATCACCTCGCGTACGCAGCCGTTGCGCTCCGCCTCCAGCACCATGCGGGCCAGCCGCGGGTCCACCGGCAGCTGGGCGAGCTTGCGGCCGGTCTGCGTCAGGCGCGCCCGCGGGTCCTTCTGCGCGGCGTCCAGCGCGCCCAGCTCCTCCAGCAGCTGCACGCCGTCCTTGATGTTGCGGCTGTCCGGCGGGTCGATGAAGGGGAAGCGGGCGATGTCGCCGAGGCCGGCCGCCGTCATCTGCAAGATGACCGAGGCGAGGTTGGTGCGGAGGATCTCCGCGTCGGTGAACTCCGGGCGGGAGAGGAAGTCGTCCTCGTCGTAGAGCCGGATGCAGATGCCGTCCGAGGTACGGCCGCAGCGGCCCTTGCGCTGGTTGGCGCTGGCCTGGCTGATCGGCTCGATCGGCAGCCGCTGCACCTTCGTGCGGTGGCTGTAGCGGGAGATGCGGGCGGTGCCGGGGTCGATGACGTACCGGATGCCGGGGACGGTGAGCGAGGTCTCGGCGACGTTGGTGGCGAGCACGACCCGGCGGCCGGCGTGCTGCTGGAAGACCCGGTGCTGCTCGGCCGACGACAGGCGCGCGTAGAGCGGCAGCACCTCGGTGTGCCGCAGCTGCTTCTTCTCCAGCGCGTCCGCGGTGTCGCGGATCTCCCGCTCGCCGGACAGGAAGACCAGGATGTCGCCCGGCCCCTCGGCCTGGAGCTCGTCGACGGCGTCGCAGATCGCGGTGACCTGGTCGCGGTCGGTGTCCGCCCCCTCCTCGGCGCCCTCCTCCAGCAGCGGCCGGTAGCGCACCTCGACCGGATACGTACGCCCGCTGACCTCGATGATCGGGGCGCCGCCGAAATGCCGGGAGAAGCGCTCCGGGTCGATCGTCGCCGAGGTGATGACGACCTTGAGGTCGGGGCGGCGGGGCAGCAGCTGGGCCAGGTAGCCGAGGATGAAGTCGATGTTGAGGCTGCGCTCGTGGGCCTCGTCGATGATGATCGTGTCGTACGCGCGCAGCTCGCGGTCGGTCTGGATCTCCGCGAGCATGATGCCGTCCGTCATGAGCTTGACCAGCGTCCGGTCGCCCACCTGGTCGGTGAAGCGGACCTTCCAGCCGACCGCCTCGCCCAGCGGCGTCCGCAGCTCCTCCGCGACGCGCTCGGCGACCGTGCGGGCCGCGATACGGCGCGGCTGCGTGTGCCCGATCAGGCCGCGCACCCCGCGGCCGAGCTCCAGGCAGATCTTCGGGATCTGCGTCGTCTTGCCCGAGCCGGTCTCGCCCGCGACGATCACCACCTGGTGGTCGCGGATCGCCGCGAGGATCTCGTCCTTCTTCTGGCTGACCGGCAGCGCCTGCGGGTACGTGATCTCCGGCACGCTCGCCGCGCGGGCCGCTATACGCTGCTCCCCGCGCTCGATCTCGGCGCCGATCTCGGCGAAGACCGCCTCGCGCGCTTCCGGTTTCCTGATCCGGCGCGCGCCGTCCAGCCGCCGCCCCAGGCGCTGCTCGTCGCGCAGCGAGAGGGTGGGGAGGCGGCGGGCCAGGTCGTCGATCGCGTAAGTAGACATACGGGCCCCATCGTCCCACCTGGGGTGTGTGCGGGGCGAACGCATTTCGCGGGGGAGGTTTCGGAGCGGGGGGCCGGGGGTCCAGGGGGGGGTGCCGAAAACGGTGGAGGCCCCGTCCCTTGCGGGAACGGGGCCTCCACCGTGCGGTGGCTGGGGCCGGGGTCGAACCGGCGACCTACCGCTTTTCAGGCGGTCGCTCGTACCAACTGAGCTACCCAGCCGCAGCGGTCCTGACGGGATTTGAACCCGCGGCCTCCACCTTGACAGGGTGGCGAGCACTCCAAACTGCTCCACAGGACCTTGCTGTACTGCTTGTGTTGCGCTTACTGCTTGTGCGCGGGACAAGTCTGACACATCAGAGCCGATGGTCCCGCACGGGTTTTCGCGACGCCCCCGGTGGCTTGCCCTCCGTCACCGGTCGAGCACTGCCTGGCAGGCCGTTGTCGCTGGATCAGCGTATCAGACCTGCGGATGCCTCCCGAAACCCGCGCGGGCGCGTGCCGCGTACCGCGTACCGGCGCCGTACCGCCGGGGCGCGGGGCGGGGCGCGGGTCAGCGGCGGGCGTACGCGGTGAGGCGGGCGTAGCCGAGGATGTGGCCGGACATGGTGAAGGCGGTGACCGTGGGCGGGGTCTCGGCGGGCAGGGCCAGGGTCGGGACGTCCAGGGCGTAGACGGTGATCCGGTAGCGGTGGGTGATGTCCCCGGCGGGCGGGCACGGGCCGAGGTAGCCCTCGGCGCCCGCGTCGTTGGTGCCGGTGACCGTGCCGGCGGGCGGTGCGGCCGGGTTCAGGGCGGTGCCGGTGGCCGGGATGTCCCATGTGACCCAGTGCCAGAATCCGGCGCCGGAGGGGGCGTCCGGGTCGAACATCGTGACGGCGTAGCTGCGGGTGCCGGCCGGGGCGCCGTGCCAGGACAGCCGGACCTGCCGGTTGCCGCCGGCGCACCCGAAGGCGTTCGCCCAGGTGCCGGCCGGGAAGGTGCCGCCGTCGCGCACGTCGGGGCTGGTGACGGCGAAGTGCGCGGCGCCCTGCGGGATGCCGTCGCGGATCTGCTGGTGGCCGTAGCGGGGCTGGTGCGCGGTGGTGCCCTGTGCGGTGACGGCGCCGGTCGCGAGGAGGGCTGCGGCGGCGGTCACGACGGCGGCGGTGGTGCGCAGGGGGTGGGGGCGGCGGGTGGTGGGCATGGCGTCCTCTTCCGGGGTGCGCGGGGGCTGTGGGCTCCGCGGGCGGGGTGGGCGGCTTGTACGGGGCCGGGCGCGGTGCCGGGCTCGGGGGCCGGGGTCCGTGCCGGGGTCTGTGCTGGGCTCGGTGGCCGAGGTCCGTGGCCGGGGTCCGTGGATGGGGTCCACCGTCCGGTGGTGGGGGCGGGGCGGGGAAGGCCGTGCGGAACCTGGCATCCGCAGTGCCAGGTTTCCCGGTGGACTGCGGGGGCGGCGGCTGCGGATCATGGGGGCATGGCGGAGAGCGGGGGTCGGCCCGAGGGGGGCGGGGGCTCGCGGCGGTCCACGGGCGGCGGTGGGCCGCGGCGGCCGGAGCTGGCGCGGTTCCTGCGGGCGATGCGGGGGCGGCTGGGCCCGGCGGACGTGGGGCTGCCCGACGAGGGGCGGCGGCGGACGCCCGGGCTGCGGCGGCAGGAGGTCGCGCAGCTCGCGGCGGTGAGCATCGACTGGTACATCCGGCTGGAGCAGGGGCGGGTGGGCGTGCCCGGCACGGCCGTCCTGGACGCGGTGGCCGACGCGCTGCGGCTCTCGCCCGCCGAGCGCCGGCACCTGTACCTGGTGGCGCGGGGTGAGGCGCCGCCGGTCGCGTACGCCCCGGCGCCGGTCACCGCGTCGCTGCGGATGCTGCTGGACGGGATGCCGCTGTGGCCCGCGTACGTCCTGGACTTCCGGATGGACGTGCTGGCGCGCAACTCCGCTGCCCTCGCGCTCTTCGGGGACGACTTCGGCACGGGGGACGCGGTGAACACCGCGTGGCTGATCTTCGCGCCGGACTCGCCGCTGCGCGCCGCCCAGTTGGACTGGGCGCGGGTCGCCCGCGAGACGGTCGGCAACCTGCGGGCCAACCACGCCCGGCATCCCGGTGACCCGCGCCTGACCGCGCTGGTCGCCGAACTGCACGCCCTGAGCCCGGAGTTCGCCGCCTGGTGGGACGACCACACGGTACGGACCCGGGCCCACGGCACGAAGCGGCTGCGCCATCCGACCGCCGGCGAACTGACCGTCGGCTACGACGTGTTGGCGACGTGCGACGGCTCCGAGCAGTACCTGGTGGCGGTCACGCCTGCGGATGCCGCGGCGGAACGCGCCCTGCGGCGGCTGCCGGCCGAACGCGGCGGGCTGTCGGGGGCGGGCAATGTGCACGCGATCGGGGCGTAGGGATTGCGGCGGGTGCGGTGAAGTGCGCGCCGCGGCCTAGAGGTTGGGCCGAGGGCGGTGTCCGTGCCTGCGGGCGTTGCGGCGCGCGCCGGGCGGCGGCGCTCAGCTCTTGCGGGCGGCCAGGACCGCGCGGAGTTGGCGCAGGGGGTCGGGGCCGAAGAAGCGCAGGACGACGGTGTCCGCGCCGGCGGCGGCCAGTTCACCGATACGGTCGGCGGCCCGGGCGGCCGTACCGGCGACGGTGAAGACCTCGTCCGGCGGGCAGCCCAGCCACTCGGCCTGGCTCTCGACGAACGGCCTTGTGGCGCGGGCCACTTCGCCGGCGTCGTCGCCGACGCAGGCGATCGCGTAGACCGTCATGCCGTGGCCATCCCCGGCGCCGCCCTTGCGGGCCAGCTCATGCGCGTACCGCACCTCGCGGGGGCCGTTGCCCTCGGCGAGCAGCGTGCCGTCCGCGACCCGCCCGGCCAGCTCCAGCGAGCGCGGCTGCACGACGCCGGCGACGATCGGCGGCACCTGCTGCGGCGGGTGCACCAGCCGCAGCCCGTCCAGCCGCACCTCGCGCCCGTCCACCGCGACCTGCTCCCCGCGCAGCAGCCCCCGTACCGCGAGGACCGTCTCCTCCAGCAGCGCCAGCGGCGAGCGCGGCGCGGCCCCGACCGAGGCCATCCACTCCCGCACGCCGTGCCCGATCCCGGCGACCAGCCGCCCGGGGAACGCCCGCTCCAGCGTGGCCAGTTCCATCGCCAGCAGCGCCGCACTCCGCAACGGCGCCGGCGCGATCCCCAGCCCCACCCGGACCCGCTCCGTCGCCCCGAGCGCGACCGCGGCGGCGGAGATCCCCCCGTTCCACCCCAGGTCCTCGACGACCCACAGGTCGTCCACCCCGGCCCCCTCCACCTCCCGCGCAAACCCCCGCAACCCCGCCGGATCCCACTCCCGGTCGTACATGACCCCGACCCGCACATTCCTCATCCCGCGAACCTATGCCGCCCGCCGAGCCGGATCAACGGCCCGGAGCGGGCGGGGCGTTCACGGCCACGTCAGCTGGAGGCCGGCCACGCCCACGGCGTACGCGGCCGGCCCGCCTTTGCCGATCGCCTCGTGCATGGCCTGCCGGCACCCGTGGAAGCGCTCGACCATCTCCATGGTCCGGAGCTGCTGGTTGTTGAGGTAGAAGAGGACCGCCGAGCGCTCGCGGACCGGCCTGATCTCCAGGTCGCGGGTCTTGATGCGCCCGTCCTTCGACAGCGGCACCCATCCCTGGTCCAGGCCGTGGGCGATCCAGTCCTGGTCCGAGACGTCCTGCGCGTCCGCCGGGAAGACCTCGCCGATCCTGTGCACCGCCCAGCCGAGGGCGCGCAGCTCGTCGGCGACCTTGCGGCCCAGGTTCCGGTCGAGGAAGAACTCATGCGGCAAGGTGCACCACGGCCCGGCACAGCTCCTCCACGTCGCCGGGCTCCATGTCGTACTCGTAGGCGATGTCCTCGACGGACTCGCCCGCCTCCCACAGGTCGACAACCGCCTTCACCGGAACCCGGTTCGCGGACACCACGGGCAGCCCGTGGCCGAAGCGGGGGTCGATGACGACGGGCACGGCGTCGCCGTACTGGCGCAGCCGCAGGCTGGACGGGAAGTCGTCGCCGCCGTCCCACGACAGGTAGCGCAGGTAGTCGTCGACAACCTCGCGGATGGGCGTCTGCCCGTCCCGCGCCCGGCGCAGGTCCCCGAGCCCGTGCTCGACGAAGATGTCGACGCCGTCGGTCGCGATCCGCCGCGAGACCAGGCCGTACGGTGTGTCGAAGGCCTTCCTGACCGCCTCGGCGGCCTCCCGGATCTGGCTCATCCGCAGCCCCATGGTGCGCAGCGACCGCAGCACGTACGCCTCCGCGACGGCGACGAACGGCACGGACGGCTGGTCCGCGCGCAGCGGCCGGACCTGGTGCACCAGCGGCGCCCCGGCCGCGCTGCGGGCCAGCCAGTCCGACAGCGTCGAGTGCGGCACCTGGAGGTACGACGCAGTCTCCCTGACCGTCAGCAGCCCGTCGCTGAACCTGTCGATCCCGCCCGTCATACGTGCCTCCTCCCGCCGTCGGCCGCTCCCTCCGATCTTCCCACGCCGCCCCGGCGCTTCAGGGGACATCAGGCGGGACGAGGCGGCCGTCGGTGGTGAGGGGTGGGTGGGGGAGGGCGGGGAGGTAGTGGCGGAGGAAGAGGGTCGCGGTGAGTTCGCGGCGGCTGCGGACGCCGAGCTTGTCGAAGACGCGGCGGAGGTGGTCCTGGACGGTGTACTCCGTGATGTGGAGGGCCGCGGAGATCTCGCTGCCGGAGCGGCCGAGCAGGACGTGCTGGGTGACGTCGCGTTCCCGGCGGGTCAGGCCGTACGCGTCGAGGACGAGCGCGGCGAGCTCGCCGGGCTGGCTGGGGGTGAGGGCGGCGTAGCAGAGCTCCGCGCCGGGCGGGCCCTGGCGCCAGGCGCTGATGGTGACCCAGCGACCGCCGCGGGCGCGCAGCCGGGCGGAGACGGGGCCGGGGGCGGGGGCGTGCCGGGCCTGCTGGAGGATCGCGGTGAGGGCGTACGGGTAGGGGGCGCGGCCGGGGCGGTGGTCCTCGTTCAGGCGGTCGAGCCAGTACGCGGCGGTGGGGCTGACGGAGGCGACCTCGCCGTCCGGGGCGGTCACGACCAGGCCGGGCGCCCCGGGCGTACCGGTGGCGTCGACGCCGCTGAGGAGCAGGGCCCGGCGCAGGGCGTCGGCCGCGGGGGCGGCGAGGGCTTCGGCGCGGCGCAGGTCGTCGGCGCCGAAGGGGCGCGAGCCGGCGGCCCGGCACAGGACGAGCAAGCCCCAGGTGTGGCCGTCGGCCTTGAGGGTGACGCGTAACTCGTCGTCGAGGCCGGCGGGCGCCAGGACGTCGCGGTGGTAGGGCCCCTGGCGGTGGCTCGTGCCGGGCGCGGCCGACCGGCTGAGCAGGCTGACCGTGCCGGGGCGGGCGGCGAGCGCGCGGATGTGCTCGGTGCCCTCCTGGGTGCCGTGCTCGATCTCGAAGAGCCGCGGCATCAGCTCGGGCGGGAAGCCGTGCTCGTGCAGCCCGCCGGTGTCGAGCAGCGTCGCCGGGTCGAGCATCACCGCGCACCACACGTCGGCCGGCACTTGGCGCAGCAGCTGCGTGCTCGCGGCCCTGAGGGCGCCGAGGGGCTGCGGGGGTTGCGGGGGTTGCGCGGGTTCCTGGAGCTGGGGCGTGCGGGGGCCGCCCCGCGGTCCTGCCATGGGTCGAGGGTAGGCAACTTCCCAGGAATCTGGGATGGGTTGCGGAGGATCCGGGTCCTTATCGTGGGAGCAGGACCCCGGGGAACGAGGTCCGTGTCAGGGGGGATGGGGGAGGGGCCGGCGTCCGGCCGGGGGGAAGGGCGGGAGCGGCACGCGTGACCGGGGGGAGGTCCGGGCGCGGCCCCGCCCGGGCCGGGCGAGGTCACGGCACGACCGGGGCGTGCTCCCGGCACGACCGGGGCGAGGTCCAGGCACGGTCGCGGCGAGGTCGAGGGAACCTCGCGGCCCGGCCCGGACGCCGCCCGGGGGGTGAGCCCCGGGACCGCCCCGCCGCGGTTGGTCGCACCGGCCCCTCCACCCCGCGAAGAGCCCCACCGTGCCGACCGCCGCCGGCGCGGGCAGCGGGCATGGCGCGGCGGTGAGGGGGAGTGTGATGGCGACGACCGAGGTCGCGCGGACGATGGGCCAGGGCCTGACGCGCCTGGAGAGCTACCTGCCGAGCACCCGTGGCGCGACCCTGTTCGGCGAGGCGCGGCGCATGCTCGACCACGCGCCCGAGGCGCAGCGCAAGGCGCAGCGGATGGTGGACGGCGCCTCCGCGGCGGGCGCGGCGGCCGGCGGCGCGCTCGCGCACCGCGTCAACGAGAACGGCCGCACCTTCTGGCAGCGTACGTTCGGCGCCTCGGCCCGCCGCCGCGCCGAGGAGGCGGAACTCGTCGAGCTCGCGTCGACGCTCGCCGGGGTGGTGGGCGCGGGCCTGGCCAAGGCCAAGGTGCGGCACGACGACAAGCGGCGGCGCGAGGCGGTGGCCCTGCTGGTGTGGCAGGTGGTGAACCTCGCGGCGCTCGCCGAGGGCACGGTCAACGCCTACAACGACGCCCTGCGTTGGCGGGTCCTGGACGCCCTCGACCTCACCCCGCAGGTACGCGGCCGGCTCGCGGCGACGCCGCTGCCGCAGTCCCACCAGGCCATCGTCGTACCGGAGTTGGAGCCGGGCGCGCGGGACGCGGTGGCCACGTACGCCTTCCACGCGTACGCGAACGCCGTCGGCGCGGACGAGGCGGTGCGGCAGATCGGACCGCTGCTGGTGCGGTTGGGCATGACGCGCACCGGCGGCGACCACTTCGCGCGTGTGGCGCGGGACGAATACCACTCCGAGGCCGCCGCGATGACCCACCACTACCGCGCCCTCCAACTGGCCGTCGCCGGCATCGGCCGGCACCTGTTCCTCCCGATGGACGTCATCACCGAGGCCGCGGCCCACGTCGTGCGCTACAACCCCTACGAGGCGGCCCGCGCCGAAAACCGCGCGCTCCTGGCGCAGTTCCTCCGCGCCTCGGGTGCCATCGGCGCCCTCGCCTCCGGCGGCGGCGTCGCCCCGGCGATGAGCATCGCCCTGTCCGCGGCGCAGCAGCTGTTCGGCCCCGGCGTCCAACCCCCGGCGCTCCAGGGCGCGTTCCTGGCGGTGGGGCAGGAGGCGAACCTGCCGCAGCCGGCGGTGCAGTCGCTGCTGGCCTGGAACGCGTGACGCGAGCGCGCCGGGGGGTGTCTGGCAAGTCCCGTCTGCCTGGCGGGGCTGGGCACGCATTCCCCCACGGCGGCGCGTGGGGGTGCCCCAGCTGCGTTGTCGGTCGTCGGCGCAGCCCTCCCCCTGCCTTCGGCGGGAGGCGCCCCGAGCGCTCTCCTCCCTCCGCCTTGCCCTCGCACGCACCCAGCCCCGCCGGCCCCCGCTCTGACGGGCGGGACGACGCTATGTGCCGGACACCCCCTAGTCGGCCTGCGGCCAGGGCCAGCCGAGCTGGAGGAACAGGCCGAGGCGGTCGCTGACCGCGCGGATCGAGGTGATCTTCCCGTCGGCCAGGGTGAAGATCCAGATCGCCTCGACCTCGAAGCTCCGCCCGGTCGGCTCGGGCATGCGCGGGTGGCTGCCGGTGTGGACGCCGCGCTGGGTGACGCGGGCGACCACCCGGTCGCCCTCCGCGATCAGTTCGTCCACCTGGACCGTGAGCGGGTCGAACGCGGCGAGCTGCTGGCGCAGTCCCTCGAACGCGGCGCCGGGTTCGTCGGGTTCACCGTGGATGATCTTGTTGTGGTCCACGACGTCGTGCGCCATGAACCGCGGCAGGTCCTCCAGCCGGCGCTCGCTCGACGCCGCGAAGAAGCCCGTGACCACTTTCTTGTTGTCGTCCACCACGGTGATCGCACCCCCATGTGCTCGAACGTCCGTCCGGGGCAAGCTTATCGACAAGATCGGCAAGGTGCCTCTGCCGGCCCCGGGGTGGCGTCAGGCGCGTTGGCGCAGGACCGCCGCGCCGCCCGGGGGGAGGGTGAGGCCCGCTGGGGGGATGTCGCGGGTGGTGAGGAGGTCGTGGCCGGGGGTGGGGGCGGTCGTGGGGGTGGGGGTGTGGTTGAGGAGGAAGAGCCAGCTCAGGGTGGGGTCGGTCGGGGAGTGGCGGCGGATGGCCTCGACGCCCGGGGGGAGGGGGACTTCGGGGTGGACGGCGGAGTCGGTGAGGAGGCGGGCGAGGAGGGCGGCGTAGGCGGTGTCGTCGAGGCGGGTGGCGGCGTACCAGGCCGTGCCGGCGCCGTGGGGGCAGCGGGTCAGGGCGGGGTGGCCGGTGAGGGGGCCCTCGGCGTAGGTGGTGACGGCCTCGGCGGGGGAGGCCAGGCGCAGCAGCTCGCTCCATTCGCTCGCCGTGGAGCCGTCGCTGAGGGGGAGCGTCGCGCCCGCGGGGAGCGGGCGGTACTCCTCGACGCGTACGCCGAGCGCGCGGCGCAGCGGCTCCGCGGGGTAGCCGCCGAGCCGGGCGTGGTGCCGCTCGTCGACGACGCCGGCGAAATGCTGGACCAGCAGCGTGCCGCCCGCGTGGACGTACGCCCGCAGGGCCCGCGCGGCGGCGTCGGAGAGCAGGAACAGCGCCGGGGCGATGAGGAGTTGGTAGCGGTCCAGCCCGGGGTCCGCGGGGTGGGCGAAGTCCGCCGTGATGCCCGCGTCCCACAGCGCGCGGTGCGCGCGGCGCAGCGCCGCGGGGTAGTCGAGGGACGCCGCGGGCAGGCCCTGGCCGTCCAGCGCCCACCAGCAGTCCGCGTCGTGCAGCACCGCGGCCCGGGCCCGTACGACCGAGCCGGCGACCTCGGCGAGCCGGGTCAACGCCGCGCCGGTGTCGGTGACTTCACGGAAGACCCGGGAGTCGGGCCCGGCGTGCGGCACCATCGCGGAGTGCCAGATCTCGGCGCCGGCCCTGGACTGCCGCCACTGGAAGAACATCGCGCCCTCCGAGCCGCGCGCGATGTGCGCGAGCGTGTGGCGCAGGATGTCGCCGGGCTCCTTGGGCAGCGTACGGTCCGCGGTGTAGACGGTGTTGGCGCCCTGCTCGACCAGCAGCCACGGCTTGCCGCCGCCGAAGGAACGGGCCCGGTCCGCGCCGAAGGCGATGTCGGCGGCGGCCCCGGGGCCGGGCTCGGCCGGGTAGTGGTCGATGCCGACGACGTCCACCTCGCGCCCGAACGCCCACAGGTCCAGCACCTGGTAGCCGGGCAGCATCAGGTTGGTGGTGACGGGCCGGTCCGCCGTCGTGCGCGCACGGATCGCGTCGCGCTGCTCGCGGTACGCGCCCAGCGCCAGGTCGGACCAGAACCGCCGGTAGTCCAGGGCGAGTCCGGGATTGCGGTGCCATTGCGTGGCGCGCGGCGGCAGCACCTGCTCCCAGGAACCGTACCGCTGGCTCCAAAAGGCCGTGCCCCAGGCGTCGTTGAGCGCGTCGAGCGTGCCGTGCCGGGCGCGCAGCCACACCCGGAAGGCGGCGGCAGCGTGGTCGCAGTGGCAGACGGTGGCGTACTCGTTGTGGACGTGCCACATCGCGACCGCCGGGTGCTCGCCGTAGCGTTCGGCGAGCGCCGAGGCGATCCGCACGCACGCCTGCCGGTAGGCGGGCGCGGCCAGGCAGTACGTGTCGCGGCTGCCGTGGCTGAGGCGGACGCCCTCGGCGGTGACGGGCATCGCGTCGGGGTGCGCGAGGGTGAACCACGGCGGGGGCGAGGCGGTGGGCGTGGCCAGGTCCACGGCGACGCCGTTGGCGTGCAGCCGCTCCAGATGCGCGTCCAGCCACCCGAAGTCGTAGGCGCCCTCCTCGGGTTCGAGCAGCGCCCAGGAGAAGACGCCGACCGTGGCGAGGTTGACGTGCGCCCAGCGCATGAGCAGGTCGTCCTCCTTCCACACGGACTCGTCCCACTGCTCGGGGTTGTAGTCGCCGCCGAACGCCAGCCGCCCGCCGAGCCGCCGCACCACGTCCGCCGCGCCGCCACCGCCCGGGCCCACTGCCCGGCCGTCCGCCGCGTCCCCTGCCCGGTCGCGCCCCGCGTCGCCCACCACGCTCTCCGCCCCGCCGCTCACGGCGCCGACTCCCCCTCGGCGATGGGCAGTTCCGCCCCGTCCCGCAGGAAGAGCGGTATCCGCTCCAGCGGCGCCGCCACCCGCACCACCGCCCCGCCCGCGTACTCCTCGCCGGTCCACGCGTCCTGCCACCGCGCCCCGCCCGGCAGCCACACCTCGCGCTCCCGCGCCCCCGCCCGCGTCACCGGCGCGACGAGCAGCGACGGCCCGCACATGAAGGCGTCCGCCACACCCCAACTGCGCTCGTCCGCGGGGAAGTCCACGAACAGCGGGCGCATCGGCGGCAGTCCGGTCCGCGCCGCGGTCCGCATCTGCGCGTCCACGTAAGGGCGCAGCCGCTCCCGCAGCAGCAGATACGTCCGCAGGATGCCGTACGCCTCCTCGCCGTACGACCACACCTCGTTGTCCAGGCCGGTCATGCCGGGCTCCAGCACCTGCTCCTCGCCGCGGAAGCCGTGCAGCCGGAACAGCGGGCAGAAGGCGCCGTACTGGAACCACCGCACGAGCAGCTCGCGGTACGCGGGGTCGGCGGGGTCGCCGCCGTGGAAGCCGCCGATGTCGGTGGTCCACCACGGGATGCCGGACATCATGACGTTGAGGCCCGCGGCGATCTGCGCCCGCAGCGAGGGATACGTCGTGGCGATGTCGCCGGACCACAGCGCGGCGCCGTAGCGCTGCGCGCCGGCCCACGAGGAGCGGTTGAGCGAGACCACGTCCGTCACCCCGCAGGACCGCAGGCCCTCCCACACCATGCGGGCGTTCTCCCGCGGGTAGAGGTTGCCGACCTCAAGGCCCGGCCCGGCGTGGTAGCGCAGGTTCGCCGGGTAGCCGGGCTTGAGCTCCGGTTCGCACGCGTCGAGCCAGAAGGTCGAGACGCCGTGCGCCAGGTAGTTGTCGCGCAGCCGCTCCCACACGTAGCCGCGCGCCTCCGCGTTCGTGGCGTCGTAGAAGGCGACCTGCGCCGAGTACGCGCCGAGGCCCTTGTCGGGCCAGTCGGCGTGCGCGACGGGGCCGTACTCGGTGCCGACGAGCAGGCCGTGGTCGCCCATCGGGTGGTAGTTCTCGCTCGCCGGGCTCACCGAAGGCCATACCGACACCATCAACCGCACGCCCATCTCGGCGAGTTCGGCGGTCATCGCGGCCGGGTCGGGCCACTGGGCGGGGTCAAAGCGCCAGTCGCCCAGGTGCGTCCAGTGGAAGAAGTCGCACACGATGACGGACAGCGGCAGCCCGCGCCGCTTGTACTCGCGTGCGACGGCGAGGAGTTCGTCCTGCGTGCGGTAGCGCAGCTTGCATTGCCAGAACCCCGAGGCCCAGGAGGGGAGTTCGGGCGCGTGCCCGGTGGCGTCGGCGTATCGGGCCAGGACGGACGCGGGTTGGCCCGCGGTGACCCAGTAGTCGGTCTGCCGGGCGCTGTCGGCGACCCAGCGCGTACCGGTCGCGGCGAGTTCGACCCGGCCGATCGCCGGGGAATTCCACAGGAAGCCGTAGCCGCGGCTGGAGACCAGGAAGGGGACGGTCACCTCGGCGTTGCGCTGCACGAGGTCGATGACGGCGCCCTTCTGGTCGAGCAGGCCGTGGGTGTGCTGGCCCAGGCCGTAGAAGCGCTCGCCGTCGTGGCCGCGGAAGCGCTGCTCGATGCGGTGGTAGCCGTTGCCGGTCGCGGTGGTGAGCCTGGGGCCCGGCCACCAGAAGTGGTGCGGCTCCTCGGCGAGCAGCTCGGCGCCGTCCGCGGTGCGCAGGAAGGTCAACCGGCCGGCGTCCGCCGGGAGATACGGGGTGAGCCGGCCGTCCGTGCCGGCGTCGATGCGTACGGTCAGGGCGCCGTTGACGAGCGTCGCGCTGTGCTCGGCCACGCTCACCGCCACCGGGTCCGGCGACGGCGGCGGGCCGCCGGGCAGCAGCGCACCCGGCAGGTCGTCGAGCAACTCCCCGCCGGGCACGGCCCGGACCCGGACCGAGTCCTGCCCCCACGCCTCGACGCGCAGGGTCTCGCCCTTGGCACGCCACTCCAGGGCGTGGCCGAGGTCGCGGAAGAAGGTGGGCATGCGAAAGCTCCCGGTGTGCTTGGGCGTTGACGTAGGGGCGGAAAGGTGTGCGGGGCGGGCGGGGGTCAGCGCCACCGGCGTCGGCCCTGCCGGCGGGGGGCGGGTTCAGCGCGCCGGCGCCGGCCCGCTGCTCTCCCGGGGCGTGAGCACCGGCGTGAGCAGGCTGACCTCCGCCGTGGGCTCGCCCTCCAGCCGGTTCATGACCAACGCGACCGCCTGCCGCCCCAGTTCGTTGGCCGGCCCGGTCACCGCGGTGAGCCGCGGCGAATACTGCTCGGCGAGCGGGTCCGGGCACAGCGCCACGACGGAGGCGTCCTCGGGCACCACCCGGCCGCTGGTGCGCAGCAGGCTCAGCAGCGGGCCGATCGCGCCCTCGTTCTGCACCACGAAGCCCGTCGTGTCGGGGCGGTCGGCGAGGATGCGGGACAGCGCGCCCGCGGTGCTCTCGTAACTGCCCTCGCACGGCCGGTGCAGCACCCGCAGGCCCCGCTCGGCGGCCCGTTCGCGGAAGCCGCTGAGGGTGCGCTCGGCGTATCCGGCGTGCCGCTGGTAGACGGCCGGCGCGTAGCCGATGAAGGCGATGTCCTGGTGGCCGAGGTCGGCCAGGTGCTCGGCGCACAGCGCGCCCGCGCCGGCGAAGTCGTGGTCCACGCAGGCCAGTCCGGTGGTGTCGGCGGGCAGCCCGATGAGGGCGGCGTGCGTGCCGGTCTCGCGCAGCACCGGGATGCGGGCGTCGTCGAGTTCGACGTCCATCAGGATCACCCCGTCGGCCAGGCCGCTCGCGGCGACCCGGCGCAGGCCCTCGGGGCCCTCGTCGTTGGTGATGAGCAGCACGTCGTAGCCGAAGCTGCGGGCCGCGACCGTCACGGAGATCGCGATCTCCATCATGATCGGCACATAGACGTCGGTGCGCAGCGGCACGACCAGCGCGATGATGTGCGAGCGCTTCCCGGCGAGCGCGCGGGCGCCGGCGTTGGGGTGGTAGCCCAGCTCGCTGATCGCCTGCTCGACCCGCTCCCTGGTGGGGGTGGAGATGGAGCGCTTGCCGCTGAGGACGTAGCTGACGGTGCTCGCGGAGACGCCCGCGTGCTTGGCCACCTCGGCCAAAGTCACCATGCTGGTGGACCCTTCGTGTCGTGCCGCTCGTGTACCGCGTGTGCTGCCGCGTCGAGTGCCGCTCGGATGCCGGGCGGGTGCCGGGCGTGTGCCGCTGCCCGGTCATGGTGTCGCCGTGGGGCCGGTCCCGTCACGCAGCGGGGGATGGGCGCGCGGGACCGGCCCTGTCTGGGGGAGGGCGGCTCAGCCCTTGATCGCGCCGGTGAGCATCCCCTTCGCGAAGTGCTTCTGCATGAACGGGAAGACGACGGTCACCGGCAGCAGCGTGAGGACGACGACGGCCATCTGGAGCGACAGCGGCGCCGTCTGCGAATGGCCCGCGACGCCGTAACCGCTGTTCACCTGGCCCGGCATGTTCATCCCCCGGTTCACGTACTCGTAGAGCACCATCTGCAGCGGCCACTTCTGGCTGTCGGCCGGCAGGTAGAGCATCGCGTTGAAGAAGGTGTTCCAGTAACCGACCGCGTAGAAAAGGGAGATGACCGCGGTCACCGCCCGCGAGGTCGGCAGCACCACCGACCACAGGATGCGCCACTCGTTGGCGCCGTCCATCCGGGCGGCGTCGATGAGCTCGCTCGCCGTGCCGGAGTAGAAACTGCGCAGCACAAGGATGTTGAAGACGCTCACCGCGCTCGGCAGGATCAGCGCCCAGTATTTCCCGAAGCCGCCCAGCCCGTTGACCACCAGGAAGGTCGGGATCAGGCCGCCGTTGACGAACATCGTCACGACCAGCACCAGCAGCAGGAACCGGTGGCCGAGCGACCGGGCGCGCGACAGCCCGTACGCGCACAGCACCGACACCGCCATCGAGACCGCCGTGCCCACGAGCGTGATGCCGGACGTGACCAGCAGCGCCCGCCGTACGGTCTCGTCGCGCAGCATCGTGGTGTACGCGTCCAGGGTCAGGCCGTCGGGCACGATGACCAGGCCGCCGGCCCGGTTGATCGCGCCGGGCGTGGAGAAGCTGGTGAGCACCACGCAGTAGAGCGGCAGCAGGATGAGCACCACCACGGCGCCCAGCGTCAGGCCCTTGGCGCCCTGGCCGGCGACGGTCGGCGGTTCCTCCCACGTGGGGCGGTCCGGGTGGCGCGGACGGCCGGCCACGCGCGCGGGGGGTGCGGTGAGAGTGGTCATTTCCGGTACAGTCCGTCCTCGCCGAAGCGGTGGGCCAGCTTGTTGGCGCCCCAGATCAGCAGCAGCGAGATCACGCTCTTGAAGATGCCGGCGGCGGCGCCGTAGCTGTAGTTCTGGGTCCCGATGCCGTAGTAGTACGAGAAGGTGTCGAGCACGTCGGCCGCGTCGTGGCCCACCGCGTAGCGCTGGATGAGCAGTTGCTCGAAGCCGACCGACAGCGTGTTGCCGAGCCGCAGCACGAGCATCAGCACGATGACGCTGCGCATGCCGGGCAGCGTGATGTGCCACATGCGCCGCCAGCGGCCCGCGCCGTCCGACGCGGCGGCCTCGTACAGATTCTGGTCGATGGCCGACAGCGCGGCGAGGAAGACGATGATGCCCCAGCCCGCGTCCTTCCACACCACCTGCGAGGTGACCAGCAGCGCGAAGGTGTGCGGGTCGGTCATCACGTCCCAGGTGCCCAACTGGTGCTCGCGCAGGAAGTGGTTGAGCAGTCCCGCGCCGCCGAGCATCTGCTGGAAGAGGGTCACCACCAGCACCCACGAGTAGAAGTGCGGCAGGAAGGTGATGGCCTGGATGACCGACCGGACACGGGAGTTGAGGACCGAGTTGAGCAGCAGCGCGAGCAGGATCGGGATCGGGAAGAAGAGCAGGAGCTGCACGGCGCTGATGTAGAGGGTGTTCTCCATCGCGTGCCAGAACAGCGGATCGCCGAACAGCTGGCGGAAGTTGGCGAAGCCCGCCCACTCGCTGCCGCGGATGCCGTCCAGCGGGTCGTAGAACTGGAAGGCGGTGACGGTGCCGACCATCGGCAGGTAGTTGAAGACCAGCAGCAGGCCGATCGCGGGCAGCGTCATGAGGATCAGCGACTTGTCGCGGCGCAACCGGATCCGCCAGGTGAGCCGGTTCCCGCCGCGGCCGGCCGCCGACCCGGCCCGCGCCCGCCGCCCGACCCGTGCCCGCCGCCCGACCCGTGCCGGCCGCCGCGGTCCGCCGACGCGCTCCTGGTCCTCGCCCTGCTCTTCCTCGCCCTGTTCTGCGACGGTCGACGCCATCGTCGTACCCCTTACTGGCCCGTGCCGAGCTTGTCCAGCACGTTCGCCTGGTACCACGCCACCAGCGCGTCACCGCCGCCGCTGCCCTTCCAGGTGCTCAGCGCGTCCTGGAAGGCGGAGACCGGCTTGATGCCGTGGTAGACGTCCTTGACGGTGTCCTCGACGGCCTGCCCGGCGTCCGCGGTGGCGTAGCGCTGCGGCACGGTGATGTTCATGTTCCAGAAGACCGGCTTGTACGCGTACGCCGCCGCGGCGGTGTTCCAGGCGCAGCGGTCCTTGGTGACGTCGGGGAAGTCGGGGTTGCTGATGACGTTGACGGGCGTGGCGAGGAAGGGGAAGGTCTGCGCCTGCACGTTGGCCAGGCCCGACTTGGTGGGCGTCGGGCCGCTCGCGCCGAGCGTGTAGTCGACGCCCTCGACGCCGAAGTTGATCAGCGCGTACTCGGCGGTGCCGTAGGGCGCGGCCAGGTAGTCGGCGATGCGCAGGCACTCCTCGATCTGCTCGGGCTTGAGCCGGGCGTTGAGGTAGCTGAACTCGCCCGCGGAGGCGCTGAGGAAAAGGCGCGGCGGCTTGCTGCCGTCGGCGGAGAAGGGCGTGAAGGAGGCCCGCCGGTAGTTCTTGTCGGCCGCGATGCCGGCCTGCGCGTCGGCGCCGTTCCAGGCGCCGGTGCCGTCCGCGGTGACGAGCACCTTGCCGGCGTAGAAGCGGGTCTTGGCGTCGTTGTTGTTGCCGGCGAGCGCGTCGGGGTGCACGTAACCGGACTTGGCCACCTTGTAGCACCAGTTGAGCGCCTCGATGAACTCCGGCTGCTCGTACTTGTGCACCAGCTTGCCGTCGGTGACGGCGAACTTCTCCGCGAAGTCGAAGACCTGGAAGATGTACGGCCACAGGTCGTCGAAGGCCCACACGTTGCCCTTGGCGTCGGTGAGTTCCTTGCCGAGGGCGAGCAGGTCGTCGCAGGACTTCACGTCGCCGGCGTCGATGCCCTTCGCGGCGAAGACGTCGCCCCGGTAGAAATACTGGCCCGGCAGGCCGAAGCCGGTGGCGAAGCTCGGTATGCCGTAGAGCTTGTCCTGCCACATGCCGGCCGCCCACGCGCCGCTCGGCAGGGCGGCGAGGTTGGGGTACTTCTTGGCCTTGTCGCCGGCCAGATACGGCGTGAGGTCGGCGAGTTGGGTGCCGCACAGCTCGCCGACCTTGAAGGTGGCGTTCCACCAGCCGGGCAGTTGCACCCAGTCGGGCAGCTTGCGGGCGGCGGTCAGCGTGGTGATGGTCGTGTCGTACGTGACGCCGTTGGCCGGCTTCATGGTGAGCGTGGCGCCCAGCGCCTTGTTCACGGCCTTGTAGAAGGGGTTGCCCGCCGCCGGGATCGTGCCCCACAGCGGGGTGAGGGTGGTGTACGAGCCGCCCGCGCCGGGGGTGCCCTGGACCGACTTCACGGGGCTCGCCGGGTACTTCAGGAAGCCCGGGTCGGTGACCGCGCCGGCCGCGCCGGTCGTCGAGGGGATGTCGGCCTGCACGGCGGTGCTCGGGACGTACGCCGGGAGCGCGGCGGCGGCGCCCTTCTTGGTGTTCGTGCCGCCCTTGCGCCGGGTGCTGCTGCCGCTGCCGCCACCGCCGCACGCGGCCAGCAGCGGGGACAGCGCGGTGGCTCCGGCGACGGCGACCGCGCCGTTCACGAGGGATCTGCGGTTCAACTCGATGCTCATGGTGGGGCGGCCCTTCGCCTGGGAGGTTCCGTGACGAGCGTCGTGCAAGGCAGGTGGGAGAAGTCCTGGGCGTCGCAGCGACGGGGGGATGCCGTCCGCATCGCAATCGAAGCGCTTCGACGTTGCGGCGAGAGTAACGACGGGCCTGGGGTTCGACAAGTGGTCGTGCGGAAAGTTTTCGGCGCGACGGGAGTTGGCGCTGGTGGCGGCATCATCCCTGCTCGCGGGCGGGAGTTGGGGCAGGTGGCGGGGCCCGGCCGACTCAACGATCTCCGCCGGCCGCATGGTTGACACGGGTCCGAGCGGCATGTCAGCGTCGAAGCGTTTCACCTCCCGGTGCGTGTCCCGCGTCCGGCGCCGGCCCGTCAATGCCGCACTTCGCAAGGGGTTTTCCGCTGTGAGTACCGTCTCCGTGCCCGCCGAGCTGCCCGCGGACCCACCCGAGGACCCGCCGGTGGACCCCGCCGTGCGGCACCTGCCCTTCCGCGACCCGGCGGTGCCGCTGCGGGAGCGCGTCGACGACCTGCTCGGGCGGCTCACGCTCCAGGAGCGGATCGCGATGCTGCACCAATACGGGCCCGCCGTCCCGCGGCTGGGCATCGCGCCCTTCCGCACCGGCACCGAGGCGCTGCACGGCGTCGCCTGGCTCGGCGCCGCGACGGTCTTCCCGCAGGCCGTCGGGCTCGGCGCCACCTGGGACGAGGAGCTGGTGCACGCGGTCGCCGCCGCCACCGGCACCGAACTGCGGGCCTTCCACCACCACAAGGCGCCCGCGGTCGGCGCCGGCCGGATCAGCCTCCAGGCGTGGGCGCCGGTGGTGAATTTGCTGCGCGACCCGCGGTGGGGCCGCAACGAGGAGGGCTACGCGGAGGATCCGCTGCTCTCGGCGCGGCTCGGCCACGCATATTGCCGCGGCCTGGCGGGCGACGACCCGGAGCGGCTGCGTACCGCGCCGATCCTCAAGCACTTCCTCGCCTACAACAACGAGGACGGCCGCACCACGACCTCCTCCGGCGTACGGCCGCGGGTGCTGCACGAGTACGACCTGGCGGCCTTCCGGTACGCGGTCGAGCAGGGCTCGGCGACCGGCGTCATGGCGGCGTACAACCTCGTCAACGGCCGTCCCTGCCACGTCAGTCCGCTGCTGGAGAGCGAGCTGCGGCGCTGGGCCGGGCCGGCCGGGCACGAGCTGTTCGTGGTGAGCGACGCCGAGGCGCCGTCCAACCTGGTCGACGACGAGCACTACTTCGACGACCACGCCGTCGCGCACGCGGCGGCGCTGCTCGCCGGGATCGACTCCTTCACCGACCACGGGGAGGATCCGTCGGTCACGGTCGGGCGCGTCACGCAGGCGGTGGAGCGCGGGCTGCTCACCGCGGCCGACGTGGACCGGGCGGTGCGGCGGCAGTTGGCGATCCGCTGCCGGCTCGGCGAGTTCGACCCGGACGGCGGGCCGTACGCGGGCACGCCGTGGGAGGTCGTCGGCTCGGCGGAGCACCGGGCGCTGGCGCTGCGGGCGGCGACGGAGTCGATCGTGCTGCTCAGGAACGCGCCGGGCTCCGCTGCGGGCCCGTTGCTGCCGCTGGACGCGGCCGGGCGGCGGATCGCGGTCGTCGGGCCGCTCGCGGACACGCTCTTCGAGGACTGGTACAGCGGCACCATGCCCTACCGGGTCACCGTCGCCGACGGATTGGGCGCGGCGGTCGCGGCGGCGGGAGGGACGACAGAGGTCGTCGAGGGCGTGGACCGCGTCACGCTGCGGGCCGGCTCGACCGGCGGCCTGCTCGCGGTCGCCGGGGACGAGGCGCGGCTCGCTGCTGTTGCCGGCGTCGAACAGGACGACCCCGCCGCGCAGTTCGACCTCTTCGACTGGGACCTCGGCGTACTCACCCTGCGCAATGTGCGCACCGGGCGCTACGCCGGGCTCGTCGACGAGGACGCCTCGCTCGCCGCCGACCGCGTCCAGCCCGCCGGCTGGGACGTGCACGAGACCTTCCGCCTCGAACCGCACGGCGGGGAGGGCGAGTTCGCGCTGCGGGCGGTGCACGGGGGCCGCTACGCGGTGGTGGACGCGGCGACCGGGGCGGTGTCCGTCACGGCCGAAAACGTGTCCGGCGCCGAGAAGTTCACGCTCGGCGTCGTCCGGGACGGGATCGCGCAGGCCGTCGCGGCGGCCTCGCGCGCGGACGCGGTCGTGCTGGTCGTCGGCAACGACCCGCACATCAACGGCCGTGAGACGCAGGACCGCGCGCACACCCGGCTCGCCCCCGGGCACGAGCGGCTGCTGCGCGAGGTCGTCGCCACCCGGCCCGAGACGGTGCTGGTCGTGATGAGCAGCTACCCCTACGCCGTGGACTGGGCCGACGAGCACGCGCCCGCGGTCGTGTGGACCTCGCACGGCGGCCAGGAGACCGGCGCCGCGCTCGCCGCGGTCCTGCTCGGCGCCGCGGACCCCGCCGGGCGGCTCCCGCAGACCTGGTACCGCGCGGACGACCCGCTGCCCGGCCGGCTCGACTACGACATCGTCAAGGCGGGCTGGACGTACCAATACCACCGGCCCGCCCCGCTCTACGCGTTCGGCCACGGCCTGTCCTACACGCGCTTCACGCTCTCCGAACTCGCCCTGTCGGAGCGGGATGTGACGCAGGACGGCACCTTCACCGCGACCGTGACCGTCGCCAACTGCGGCGAGCGGTACGGCACGGAGACCGTGCAGCTGTACGTACGGGCGGTCGCCGCGGCCACGTACGAGGCGCCGCTGCTGCGGCTGGCCGGCTACCGCAAGGTGCGGCTCGCGCCCGGGGAGTCCGCGGAGCTGGCCTTCACGCTGCGGGCCGGCGAGGCGCTGGCGCACTGGTCGGTGCGCGAAGGGGCATTCGCCGTCGAGCCCGGCGGCTACGAGGTGCTGGCCGGCCGGTCGGCGGCGGACCTGCCGCTGGGCGCACCGCTGGCGGTCACCGGCCCGGCACCCGCCCCGCGGCGGGCGGTCGGCCGCCGGCTGGGCGCGGCGGACTTCGACGACTGGGCGGGCGCGGAGCTGGTCGACGCCACGCGCTCCGCGGGCGACGCGGTGGCCCCGGCACCCGGCGCGGAGGGCGTCCTGCTCTACCGCTGCCTCGACCTCGCGGGCGCACGGGCGTTCACCGCGGAGGTGTCCCGTACGGCGGCGGGCGAGGCGGCGATCGAGGTGGCCGTCGCCGGCGAGCCGGTGGCGCGGCTGGACGTCCCCTCGACGGGCGGCCGTTACCGCTGGACGTCCCGCAGCGTGCCGCTGCCCGCCCTGCCCGGCGCGGTCCACGACGTTCGGCTCACCCTGCGGGGCGAACTGCGGCTGCGGGCCTTCACGTTCGAGGGCCCGGGCACGTCCGGGAAATAGGACCCGGCCGCGGGCGGTGCCTGGTGGGGGCGCCGCCCGCGACCGTCACATGTGCAGAGGTGAATCCGCGGCTAGATGAACCCCATCCGCATCGCATACGCCACCGCGTGCGAGCGGTTGCGCAGTTGGAGGCGGGTCGTCACGTCGTGCAGGATGTTCTTCACCGTCCGCTCCGAGAAGGACAGCGTGCGGGCGATCTCCGCGGTGTCCTTGCCGTCCGCGACCAGCCGCAGCACGTCCACCTCCCGGGCGGACAGGCCCGTGAAGGCCAGGCCGCGCGGGTCGAGGACCTGCCGCTGGAGCCGGCCGACCTGGTCCAGCAGCCGGCCCAGCAGGTCGGCCGGCACACTGCCCTCGCCGCGCGCGACCGCCGTGATCGTGTCGGCGAGCCGCTGCGCCGAGGCGTCGGCGCGCCGCACGACACCGACGACACCGCACTCCACCGCGGCGACGAGCCCGCTGTCGTCCAACTCCGTCGCCACCAGCACCGTTCGGCCCTCGCCGCCGCGCTGGAGGCGCCGCAGCACCTGCAGTTCGCTCTCCGCGACCCGGTCGGCCGCGAAGACGGACACCACACCGTCGACGCTCTCCCCGTCCTCCCCTTCGGCCAGCAGTCGCAGTTCGTGGCGGGTCCTGAGCTGGCCGGCCAGCCCCGCCTGGGTGATCGGGTCCTGCGCGGTCAGCCGTACGGGAATGCGCACGGCTCCGCTGCCCCCCTGGAATTGCATGGTGTTTCCCCCTTGCCCCGCCGGCCGGTCAAGCCGGGCATCCGGAACGCCCCTTCGCGTCACGGATCGCGCGACCAGTGAACACCCGTGCAGTCAGCGGGCACTTCACATGGACTCAACGGGCAGCGCAGCCTGCCCTCGGGGGTGTCCGCACGGTGCCGGTCACCGGTGGGCGCGGTCTCTACGGTCCTGCCATGACGACTTCCGCTCATCTGGACGCGGCCTCCGTACCGGTGCTCCCGGGGGAGCAGGCCAGAGTCGTCCTCGACGTGCGCAACAGCAGCTCCATCGTGGAGGCCTACACCTTCGAGGTGCTGGGCGCGCCCGCCGCGTGGACGGTGGTGGAGCCGCCGTCGCTGTCCCTCAACCCCGGCACCGCCGGGCAGGTCACCGTCGTCGTGAGCCCGCCGCGCGACTCCACCGTACCGCCCGGTGAACTGCCGCTGGCCGTCAGGGTGCTGCCGCAGGAGCTGGCGGAGTTCGCGACGGTGCCGGAGGGCACGCTGCGGATCCTGCCGTACGCGGAGGTCACGGCGGAGCTGTCGCCGCAGATGGCGCAGTCGCGCGGGCGGGCGCGCTACCAGGTCGCGGTCGACAACCGCGGCAACCACCCGCTGACGGTGGGCCTGCGCGGCACCGACCGCTCGCAGGCGCTGGCCTTCGGGCTGCCCAAGGCGCCGGTGACGGTGGAACCGGGCCGGGCGGCCTTCGTGCAGGTGCCGGTACGGGCGAAGAAGCGGCTGTGGCGCGGGGTCGCCGTCCCGCACGCCTTCCAGCTGACGGCGACGCCGGCCTCGCAGCAGGCGGTCGTCGAACCGGTGGTGCTGGACGGCACGTTCGTGCAGCAGCCGGTGATCGGCAGCACGCTGCTGCGTGCGGTGGCCGCGCTGGTGGCGATCGCGCTGGCCCTGGTCGCGATCTGGTACGGGCTGCTCAAGCCCGCGGTGCGCACCGCGGCGAAGGAGGCCGTCAAGGACCCGGTGGCGACGGCCGCTTCGCAGGCGGCGAGCGCCAACCAGAAGGCGGACGACGCGAAGAACGCGGCGAACGGCGCGGAGCAGGCGGCCAAGTCCGTCGGCGCGACGCCCTCCCCGATGAAGCCCGGCGAGGGCCCCGAGGCCCCGCCCAACGCCCTGCTCTTCTCCACCCGCCTGGCCGCCTCCGCCGCCGCCGGCTCCGACGGCACCGCCAACTACCCGGTCCCCCCGGGCAAGACCCTCCGCCTGACCGACCTCGTCCTGGAGAACCCCCAGGGCGACTCCGGCACCGTCACCATCGCCGTGGGCGGCAAGACCCTGCTGTCCCCGGCCCTGGAGAACTTCCGCGAGCAGGACTTCCACTGGGCCTCCGCGATCCTCGTCCCCGAGGGCGACAAGGTCACCATCACCCTGACCTGCCGCACCCCCGGCACCCCGCCCGGTTCCGGCGCCGCGACCCAGTGCGCCTCGGCGGCCCTGATCAGCGGGACGCTGGAGTAGCGCGGGGGCGGACCGGAGTAGGCCCGGGCGATGTTCGGCGGACGGGGCATGTTCACGCCACGGCCATCGGGGGGCATGATGCTGACGCACTGACCATTACCAGCCGGTAGGCAACGGGGCCGGCGGGACGATGACGACCGCGTCAGGAGAGATCGGCATGCCCTCTTACAGCAGGCGGCAGTTCGTCGCCGGAGCCGCCGCCGTGGCCGCAGGGGTCGGGCTCGCGGGGAGCCCGCGGGCGTCGGCCGCGGAGGTGGACCGGGCGCTCGGGACGAGCGCCGCGCGGGCCGTGCGGGTGGCGGGGACGACGCTGGAGCAGGTCGCGACGGCGAGCGGGACGGGGCCGTACCTGCGGCTGCAGTCCGGGCCCGGGTGGCCGCTCGTGGTGCGCACCGAGCTGGCCAAGGCCGGCGCCGGGCGCGACGACCGGCGCACCGCGCTCGCGTCCTTCGTGCAGTTCACCGACCTGCACCTGGCCGACACCGAGTCGCCCGTACGCTTCGAATACCTCGCCCAGTACATCGACTCCGCGCACCGCCCGCACGAGGCGCTGACCGTACGCGGCGCCGCCTCGCTCGTCGACCGGGTCAACTCGCTGCCCGGCGGCCCCTTCACCGGCGCCCCGTTCTCGCTCGTCATGGCCACCGGCGACAACACCGACAACCACGAGCTCGTCGAACTCGACTGGTACCTCACGGTGATGAGCGGCGGCGCCCTCACACCCAACACCGGTGACACCAGCCGCTACGAGGGCGTGCAGAACTCCGGCTCGGCGAGCTACTGGAACCCCGAGTCGTCCTTCCAGGACAACTACAAGGCAGCCGGCTTCCCGCAGGTCCCCGGCTTCCTGTCGGCCGCCGGGCGGCCCTTCACCGCGACCGGCCTGCACACCCCGTGGTACACCACCGTCGGCAACCACGACGACAGCATCGAGGGCACCCTGCCCGACCTCGGCCTGCTGAACTCCCTCTACACCGGCGGCAGCAAGATCGAGGGCGTCGACTCCGCGACCGCCGCGAAACTCGCCGACGCCATCCAGCACGACCCGGCGAGCGCCGTCCTGCTGCTCGCCCAACTCCTCACCTCCGGCGGCCCCGTACGCCACATCACCCCCGACGCCCGCCGCGCGCCCTTCACGCCCAAGCAGTTCGCCGCCGCGCACCTCAGCTCCGCGGTCACCGGCCCCGGTCCGTACGGCCACGGCTTCACGCAGGCCGCCGCCGACAGCGGCAAGCTCTACTACACCTTCCCGGTCGCCGAGGGCGTCCTCGGCATCAGCCTCGACACCACCAACCGGGCCGGCTGGGCGGACGGCTCGATCGGCACCGCCCAGCTGAAGTGGCTGGAGTCGGTGCTCCAGAGCTACAGCACGCACTGGTACGACACCAACGGCAACGTCGTACGGCGCGGCTCCCAGGACCAGTACGTGCTGGTCTTCAGCCACCACACCAGCACCACCATGGGCAACACGCTGCCCGACCCGTACAACCTCTTCGAGGCCCGGCACACCGGCGCGGAGCTGGTCAGCCTGCTGCAGCGCTACCCGAACGTGCTGGGCTGGGTCAACGGCCACACCCACGCCAACCAGATCACCCCGCACGCGCACGCCGTCGCCGAGCGGTCCTTCTGGGAGATCAACACCGCCTCGCACGTGGACTTCCCGCAGCACGCCCGGGTCATCGAGGTCGCCGACAACGGCGACGGGACGCTCTCGCTGTTCACCACCCTCATCGAGTCCGCCGCCCCCTACGCCACCGACTTCGGCGACACCTCCGAGCAGGGCCTGGCCGCCCTCTACCGCGAGCTGTCCCTCAACGACCCCTACGCGACGCCCGCTGCCAAGTTCGGCGCCGCCGCCGACCACAACACCGAGCTGTTGCTGGCCCGTCCGGGCGCCTGACCGGCCCGCCGCGGCGACCCGGCCGGGCGCGGTAGGCTCGCGCCCGGCTGGGGAGCCGGAACAAGAGCAGGTGTTGCGCTGTGCGGGTGGAACCTGAGCCGACCTCGCCGTACTGGTACGACCGGCCCGCCGGCCGCTGGACCGACGGCATCCCCGTCGGCAACGGGCGGCTGGGCGCGATGATCTGGGGCCCGCTCGCCGAGCAGCGGCTGTCCCTCAACGAGGACACCTTCTGGTCCGGGCCGCCCCCGGCCGCGACGCCGGCCGTCCCCGCGGGCCTGCTCGACGCCGTACGGGCCGATCTGCGGGCCGGGCGCCATGTGGCCGCGGGCGAGCGGCTGAAGGCCGCACAGGGGCGCGGCGCGGAGGCGTACCAGCCGGTCGGCGACCTCGTGCTGACGGCCGCCGGCGGCGGCGAGGAGCGCTTCCGCGAGCTGGAGTTGGCCTCCGGCGTCGCCCGGCACGTCACGGACGGCTACGCGCAGGACGTCTTCGCCGACACCGCGTCCGGCGTCCTGGTGATCCGGCTGCGCCCCCGCGAACCCGCCCGCGCCGACCTCGGGATCGGCTTCCGCACCCCCCAACTGCGCCACACCGTACGGCCGGTGGGCACCGGCGGCCTCGCGCTGCTGCTGCACGCCCCCTCGCACGTCGGCGACGACGCACAGCGCCGCCCGGTCGTCGAGCACGGCGGCACCGCGATGGCCGCGGCGGCCCTGGCCCGCGTCCACTGCGACACCGGCCGCGTCGAGGCCGAGGGCGACCGGCTGCGGGCGCGCGGCTTCACGCAGTGCGTGATCCTCGTCGACGTCCGCACCGGCTTCACCGCCTGGAACCGCCCGCCGCTGACCGACCCGGAGCACTGCCTGGAGCAGGCCGTACGGTCCCTGGACGCCGCCGGCCGCACCCCGTGGCACGAGCTGCACGCGGCGCACGTGCACGAGCACCGGGCGGCGATGCGGCGGGTACGCCTCCGGCTGGGCGAGCAGCACCGGCCCGGCGCGGCAGCCGCACCGCGACCGGAGCGCGCGCACCACCCCGCGCCCCTGGACGCACGGCTGCGCAGCTCCTACGGCGCCGGTCCGCGCGACGAGCAACTCGCCGTGCTGCTCTTCGACTTCGGCCGCTACCTGCTGCTCGCCTCGTCCCGCCCCGGCACCCAGGCCGGCCACCTCCAGGGCCTGTGGAACGACTCCGTCACCCCGCCCTGGCACTGCGACTACACCGTCAACATCAACACCGAGATGAACTACTGGCCCGCGGAGTCCACCGCGCTGCCCGAGTGCCACCTGCCGCTCACCGACCTCGTCGCGGACCTCGCCGACGCCGGCCGGGGCGTGGCCCGCGACCTGTACGGGGCGGCGGGCTGGACCGTGCACCACAACACCGACCTGTGGCGCGCCACCTGGCCGGTCGGCGACGGCAACGACGACCCGATGTGGGCCAGTTGGCCGCTCGGCGGCGCCTGGCTCAGCCTCCACCTCGCCGAGCACTGGCGCTACGGCCGCGACCGCCGCTTCCTGCGGACCCGCGCCTGGCCCGTCGCCGCCGGCGCCGCCCGCTTCCTGCTCGGCCTGCTCCACGAGGACCCCGACGACCCGCAGCGCCGGCTCGTCACCGCCCCCGCGACCTCCCCGGAGAACCGCTTCCGCACCCCCGACGGCCCCGCCTCCGTCGACCGGTCCACCGCCATGGACCTCACCCTCGTCCGCGAACTGCTCACCTTCCTCCAGGAGTCCGCCGACGAAGCCGGCCCCGCCGCCGACCCCGCGCTGCTCGACGCCATCGCCGCCACGCTCCCGCGGCTGCGCCCGCTCGGCGTCGGGCCCCGCGGCGAACTGCTCGAATGGCACACCGCGCGCGAGGAGTCCGAGCCCCGGCACCGCCATCTGTCCCACCTGGTCGGCCTGTTCCCCGGCGCGAGCCTCACCGGCCCGAGGCTGCGCGCCGCCGCCCGCCGCAGCCTGGAGCTGCGCGGCGACGAGGGCACCGGCTGGTCCACCGCGTGGAAGGCCGCCCTGTGGGCCCGGCTCGGCGACGGCCCCGCCGCTCACCGCCTGCTCGGCCTCATGCTGCGCCCCGTCACCACCGACACCGAGGGCGGCGGCGTCTACCCCTCGCTGCTGTGCGCCCACCCGCCCTTCCAGATCGACGGCAACCTCGGCGCGACGGCGGCCGTCGCCGAGATGCTGCTCCAGTCCCACCGCCCCGGCATCCTCGACCTGCTGCCCGCGCTGCCCCCGGCGTGGCCCGCCGGCGAGGTCACCGGGCTGCGCGCCCGCGGCGGCCTCACCGTCGAGCGCCTCACCTGGTCGGCCGGCACCCTCCGCGAGGCCGTCCTGCGCACCGGCCACCCGCTGTCCCGCACCGTCCAATGGCCCACCGGCCGGCGGGAGATCACCCTGCGGCCGGGCGAGCCCCACCACCTGCTGCCGTAACCCCCGTGCGGACGCTGCCCGTTGGGGCACCGCCGGATACCCGCAGCGCTGCCCCGGCTGTGGGTGGTGGACGGGCGGGCGGAGCGCCAGGGTTGGCGTGCAGGGTCAGGTGGCGGGCAGGCCGGGACCGGGGACGGGTGGGCGGTGCGGAGAGTCAGGACGCCGCGGTGGGCGGCACTGGTGCCGGTCGCCGGACTGGTCGCCTCCCTTGTCGTGGCCGTGGCAGTGACCGGCACATCGCGGACCGCGTCGGCCGACCCGGTGTCCGCGGGCGCCGACCCGGGACGCCTGGCGTACGTCGGCTACGGGCCGCGCCACAGCCTCCAGGTCGCCGGCACACGGTCGTTGAGCCCCTACCTGCCGCAGGGCCTCGCCGGCGACGACTGCGAACCGGCGGCGCGCGGCGACGACGTCGTGTTCGTCAGCGACCGCGGCGGCGAGGGCGAGGGCATCTACCGGCGCACCAGCGAAGGCCCGGTGCAGACCGTGCTGCTGCGCCCCGGCTGGCGCATCACCACCCCGAAACTCTCCCCGGACAAGCAGACGATCGTCTTCGGATCGTTCGAGGACCGCTACGGGGGCGGCAGTTGCACCAGCCAGAACGTCGACACCGCCAACGTCTCGCTGTGGACGGTGCACACCGACGGCACCGGCCTCACGCAGGTGGCTGCGCACGGCAGTTCGCCCGACTGGTCGCCCGACGGCACCCGGCTCGCCTACGTCGACGACGGCACCGTCTACGTCGCACCGGTCGCCGGCGACGGCCATCCGCTGGCCCTCTCGCCCCCCGGCACCGAGGCGTTCACCCCGGCCTGGGAGCCGGACGGCGACCGCGTCGCCTACGTCGTCGTCGACGACACCGACTACACGCAGCGCCTGGCGCTCACGCCCGCGAACGGCGGCGAGCAGAAGCTGATCGCCAAGGGCGAGTACGCGTCCGCCTCCCGGGACGTCGCATGGGCCCCGGACGGGCGCACGTTGGCGTTCCTGTCCGGGCACGCCTACCTCGTGCAGCCGGCCGGCGGCTGCGGCAGCAGCTGCGACCCCACCCGCCTGCTGCCCGACGACCTCGACGACGGCTACGCGATCGACGACCTCACCTACTACACGCCCACCGGCGGCGGACCCGCCGTCCTGCTCGGCCGGGAGGACCCCGAGACCACCGCGATCGAGGGCGTCGACGCGGCAAAACCCCTGAACCGCCTGCTGCTTCGGCCGACGCTCGGCGCCGAATACGACCTGGACGAGCCCGCCTACTCCCCGGACGGCACCCGACTCGCCTTCACCACCGTCCAGCACGGCACCGGCGGGAAACCCGACCCGGCCTCCGTCATGGTCGGCCCCGCCGACCACCTCGCCGATGCCGTCGCCGTCCGCACCGGCTTCGACGAGACGGAGAACTACGGGCGGGCCGCCTGGTCGCCGGACGGCACGGAACTCGCCGTCTCGCACTGGGGCGACGCCGGCACCGAGGGCGGCAGCGACGACGCGGCGGTCTCCGTCTTCGACGTCACCGGCGGGCCCGCGCAGGCCCGGCTGCTCTACACCGTGCCCTACCCGCCGCCGGACGCGGGCGCGTACGCCTGCACCACCGACGACCGCGACCCGGCGTGGTCCCCGGACGGCCGGCGGATCGCGCTGTCCCGCTACCGCGCCTGCCAGCACCTCGGCATCGCGGCGGGACCCGGCGCCGCGGCGCCGCTGATCACCCCCGGCACGGAGACCCGGCACATCGTGACCGTGGACGCGGCGGACGGCAGCGGGCCCTACGACGTCACCAAGGCGACCTGCGGCGGCACCAACTGCCAGGTGCAGGACGCCCGTCCGGCCTACCGGCCCGGCGACGGCGCGCTCGCCTTCACCCGGCGCGGCGACGCGACCCCGCCGACCTCCGACTCGCCGTCCCCGTCCCCGTCCCCGTCGCCGTCCTCGCAGTCGCCCTCCCCGTCACCGTCGCCTTCGCCCAGCGACTCGGGGCCGGTCGTCCGCGTCCGCGCGGCGGAAGGGACGCCGGACGGCCCCGTGCAGCCCCGGCTTGCCGTCTCCGACGGCTACGACGACAGCATCATCCTGCTGGCCCGCGCCGACGGCACCGGCTGCCACGGCGTCGTCCCGCAGACCAGCGGCTGCCCGACCGCCCCGCCGCTCCCGGCCGACGACGCGCCCTTCTACCGGCCCGACGACGCCGCGTGGTCGCCCACCGGCGACCGGATCGCGGTGGACGCCGAAGTCGGCGTCGGCGACGGCCGCAGCGTGCGGCTCGCCGTCCTCGACCCGGCCACCGGCACCGGCGAGGTGCTGCCGAACAACCTCTACCACGACGACACCGAGCCCACCTGGCAGCCCAGCGCCGACCTCGCCGTGACCATGGCCGGCCCGTCCGCACCCGTCACCGTCGGCGACACCACGACGATCACCCTGCACCTGACCGACCAGGGCATCGCCGACTCGCCCGCGACCCAGGCCGAACTGACGCTCCCCGCGGGCCTCGTCGCGGTCGGCGACCCGGTCCCCTCGCAGGGCGCCTGCACCGCCGCCGCCCTGCACTGCGACCTCGGTACGGTCCCGGTCGGCGCGACCGCGGACATCCACCTGACCGTACGGGCCGCCGTCGCCGGTACGCAGCTGGTCACCGGCAAGGGCGCGGGCCGGCTCACCGACCGCGACGAGCAGGACAACACCGCGGCCGTCACCGTCGAGGTCGTCGACCCGCTCAAGCCCGACCCCGCGGTGACCGTCACTGTCACCCCACCCGCGGTCCTCACCGGCGAACCCGCGACCGTCGCCTACACCGTCACCAACCGCGGCGACGGCCCCGCCACCGGCGTCGCGCTCACCGTCACACTGCCCGCCGGCGTCACCGTCACCACCGCGAACCCCGCCTGCCCGGACGTGAGTTGCGACCTCGGGACGCTCGCGCCCGGCGCGAGCACGACCGTCACCCGGGTCGTGACCTCCGCAACCGCCCTGAGCGGCAACGCCGTCGGCACCGTGAGCTCCACCTCCACCGACGCCGACCCGGGCAACAACACCGCCACCGCGCCGCTCACCGTGACGCAGAAGCCGCCCGTCACGACCCCGCCGACCACACCGCCCGCGCGGCAGAGCGCCGACCCGGCGGTCGGCCTGTCGCTCGCGCCCGCGACCGCCTACGCCGGCGGCCCCGGCACCACCGCCCGGGTGACCGTACGCAACCCCGGGCACGCCCGCGCCACCGGCCTCACCCTCGTGCTCGCCGCGCCGCCCGGCGTCACCCCCGACGCCGCCTCGGCCTGCGCGACCGCCGCCGGCTGCCCCGTCGCCGACCTCGACCCGGGCGCCAGCACCACCGTCACCGTCACGCTCGCCACCCCGGGCGCGCTGACCGGCACCGTCACCGCGAACCTCAGCACCACGGGCAGCGACAGCGACACCACCGACGACACGGCGACCGCCGCCCTCACCGTCAAGCAGCCCGTCGTCCAGCTCGTGCCCGCAGTCGGCCCGCCCGGCGGCGTCACGCAGGCCTTCGGACGGGACTTCCCGCCCGGCGCGCGGCTCCAACTGCGCTGGGACAAAGGCGTGACGGTCGCCTCGGCGCCCGTGCGGGCCGCGGCGAACGGCACCTTCACCGCGCCCATGCTGGTGCTCGTCCAGGACGCCCTGGGGCCGCGGCAGTTGCTCGTCACCGACCAGGCGGCGACCCCCGCCTTCGGCGAGGTCCACGCCGACTACCTCGTCGTCCCCGGGGTGTTGCAGCCCTCCGACTTCAAGTGGCGCCGGTGATCCACGAGGTGGACGAGGCCCTGCGGGACCTGGTCCGCGGGCAGATCGGCAGCCCCGACGTCGAGGTCGTCTTCGACGCGCCCACCCGCGACTGGGCCGCCCGCCGCAACGCCCCCACCGTCAACCTCTACCTCTACGACATCCGCGAGGACCTCAAGCGCCGCTCGCGCGGCCGGCAGAACGTCTACGGCGAAGAGGGCGAGGTCGTCTCCCGAGGGCTGCCGCCGCGCTACTTCAAGCTGTCCTACCTGATCAGCGCCTGGACGCAGCGCCCGGAGGACGAACACCGGCTGCTCGCCACGCTGCTGCACTGCTTCCTGCGCCATGAAGCGCTGCCCGCTGCGGGGTTGGGCCCCGAACTGTCGGCCACCGGGCTGCCGGTGCCGCTCACCATCGCCCTCCCACCGCCCGAGGACCGGGCGTTCGCCGACGTGTGGAGCGCGCTCGGCGGCGAGCTCAAACCGTCCCTGGACCTCGTCGTGAGCGCACCGGTGGCAGTCGGCCCGCTGTACGAGGCGGGTCCGCCGGTCGAGGAGGGCCTGGTCCTGCACCTGGACGACACACGGGCGCCCGCCGCCGAGCCGGGCCCGGCGGCGGGCGAGGGCGGTACGCGGGCGCCGCGGCGGCACAAGCGGTGAGCGGTACGGCCCAGGACGGCCCGGGCTCCTTCACGCGGGGCGACGCCGGGCTCGCCCACCTCATGGCCCGGCTCGGGCTCGTCGAGGCCCGGGTGCGGCGGGCGGTGGCCGCGCGCAGGGCCGGCGACCCGGAGCCGGACGACCCCTTCCGCGGGGTCTACCTCTCCGACGACGCCGTGCTGCGGCTGCTCGACGACCCCGCCGCCGTCCCCGAGCCCGACCCGGTGGACCAGGCGCTGCGCGCCGAACTGGACGCCGCCGCCGACCCGGGCGTACGACTGCGGGCCCTGGAGCGGGACTTCGGGCTGCTGCCGCTGGACACCGAGCTGCTGCTGGTGTGCCTCGCACCCGATCTCGACCGCCGCTACGAGCAGTTGTACGGCTACCTCAACGACGACGTCACCCGCCGCCGCCCCACCGTCGGGCTCGCGCTCGGCCTGTGCGGGGTGCCGCCCGCCTCGGCCGGGGCCCGCGCCCGGCTCTCGCCCGCCGCCCCGCTGGTCGCCCGCGGCCTGCTCGTCGTCGAGGAGCCGGAACGGCCGCTGCTGAGCCGGGCGTTGCGGGTACCGGACCGGGTGAGCGCGCATCTGCTCGGCGACGACACCCCGGACCCGGGGCTGCTCGACCTCCTCGAACCCCTCGCCCCGCACCTCGCGGCGGAGCTGGCGGAGCCGGATGAGGACGGGCCGGCCGTTCGGCTCGGCAATGTACTGCGTGCCGGAATCGGGCCCGGCTATCTGCGGGAGGCCCCCGGCGGCGCCGCCCGTGCGCTCGGCGCGCAGGCGCTGCGGGCCGCGGGGCTCGCCGCCTACGGGCTGGACCTGGCCCGGCTCGCGGGCCGCGCCGACCCCGCCGCGGCGGTCGCGGCAGCCGGCCGGGAGGCGGCCTTCGGGCACGGCGGGCTCGTCGCCGGGCCCGTCGAGGCGCTCGCCGGGCGGCCCGAACTGCTGCGCGCCCTGGCCGCGTTGCCCGTGCCCGTGCTGCTGACCGGGCGGGCGTCATGGGACCCGGAGTGGGCGGACCGGCCGCCGCTGCTCGCCGAGGCCCGCCGGGTCGGCGCCGGCGCCCGCGCGGCCCTGTGGCGCGCGGCCCTGGCCCGTACCGCGCCCGAAGGGGTCAGCGGACTGGACGGCGTACGCCATGAGTCCGCGGCGGTCTTCCAGCTGTCGCCCGAGCAGGTGGAGCGGGCCGCGCGGACCGCGCACCAGCAGGCGCTGCTGGCCGGCGGGCACCTCACCGACGCGCACCTGCTGCACGGCGCCCGCGCGCAGAACACCTCGGGCCTGGAGCGGCTGGCCCGGCGGATCGAGCCCGGCGTCGGCTGGGACGACCTCGTGCTGCCGCCGCCGGTCATGGCCCGGCTGCGTGAACTCGCCGCCCGGGCACGGCATCGCGACCGGGTGCTCGGCGACTGGAACATGCGGCCGGGCGGCGGGCGCGGCCGGGGCGTCATGGCGCTGTTCGCCGGCGACTCCGGCACCGGCAAGACGATGTCCGCGGAGGTCATCGCGGGCGCGCTCGGCCTCGACCTCTACACCGTCGACCTCGCCACGGTCGTCGACAAGTACGTGGGCGAGACGGAGAAGAACCTGGAGCGCATCTTCACCGAGGCGGCCGGCGTCAACGCGGTGCTGCTCTTCGACGAGGCCGACGCGGTCTTCGGCAAGCGCTCGGAGGTCAAGGACGCGCACGACCGGTACGCCAACGTCGAGTCGGCGTACCTGCTCCAGCGCATGGAGTCCTTCGACGGCCTCGCCGTGCTCGCCACCAACCTGCGGGCCAACCTGGACGAGGCGTTCACCCGGCGGCTGGACCTCGTCGTGGACTTCCCGCTGCCGGAGGCCGCACAGCGCACCGCCCTGTGGGACCGCTGCCTCGGCCCCGCCGTGCCGCGCGCCGACGACCTCGATCTCGCCTTCTGCGGGCGGGCGTTCGAGCTCGCCGGCGGCGACATCCGGTCGGCCGCCGTGACCGCCGCGTACCTCGCCGCGGAGGCGGGGCACGGCGTCGGCATGCGCGAACTGGTCGCGGCGGTGGGACGCGAGTACCGCAAGCTCGGACGGCTGTGCCTGCCCAACGAGTTCGGGCCGTACATGGCGTACGCCTCCGCCGAGGCGTGACCCGCGGGCAGGGCACCGGGCGCGGGACGAAAGGGCACGCAGGCGTGCCCGCGGCGCAATGGCCGGGCCCGGGCGGCGATGGGACCGTGGAAGGCGGCGGCGCAGGCGCCGCCTTGGGCGGCGGAGGCGAGGGGCCGTGCGCGGGTTCGAGCGTGACCACGAGACAGAGGGCGAGTCGGCGGCGCCGCGGCAGGCGGCACCGGCGGTGCCGGAGGGCCTGCTGCTGAAGGCCGCGGCGGCGGGCCGTACCGATGTGCTGGGCAGCGGCGGCCTGCTGCGGCTCCAGCGGGCGCTCGGCAACGGCGCGGTGTCCGCGTCGCTCGCCCCCGAGGAGGAGCAGTCCCCGGTGCACGACGTCGTCGGCTCGGGCGGTACGCCGCTGGAGCCCGCCGTCCGCACCGACATGGAGGCGCGCCTCGGCCACGACTTCGGCGACGTACGCGTCCACACCGACGCCGCCGCGCACCACTCCGCGCAGGCGGTCAACGCCCATGCGTACACGGTCGGTTCGCATGTGGTCTTCCAGCGGGACGCCTACGACCCGGGCTCGCACCAGGGCCGCACCACGCTCGCGCACGAGCTGACGCACGTCGTCCAGCAGCGCTCGGGCCCTGTGGACGGTACGGACGCGGGCGGCGGGGTGCGGGTCAGCGACCCGGCCGACCGCTTCGAGCAGGAGGCGGCGGCGACCGCGGCGCGGGTGGTGCAGCGCGAGGAGGAGCCCGTCGAGGAGGAGGCCCCGGCGGAATGACCGCCCCAGGGCGCGCCGCGAAGGCCCCAGCGCCGCGCACACCGCCCCCCGCCGCCGCACCGGTACGCCGCCCCGCCGGGCCCCCGGGCGGCGCCCTGGGCGCCCTCCAGCGCCTCCAGGCCCAGGCCGGCAACGCGGCGGTGGCCCGGCTGCTGGCCGAGCGCCGGGCGGGCCGTCCGCAGGGCGCGGCGACGGGCGCCGGGGACCGCGGGGCGGCCCGCCCGGACGGCGCGGAGGCGGCGGCCCGTGACCTGGCCGTACAGCGCGCGGAGGCGGCGCCCGCACCGCAGTCCGCAGCCGGGGCCGCGTCCGCCGTGCAGCGCCAGGACGCCGGGCCTGCGCCGGCGTCCGCCGCCGGAGCCGACCGGCTGCGCGCACTCCAGCGCCTGGAGGCCGGTGAGCGGCTCGTGCAGCGCCTGGAGGCCGGTGAGCGGCTCGTGCAGCGCCTGGAGGCCGGTGAGCGGCCCGTACCGCCGCCGGGGCTCACTCCCGCCCAGGACCCGCGGTTCGCGGCCGTCAGCGCCGACGTACGGGCCAAGAAGGCCGCGCTCACCCGGCACCCGAGCGGGGCCGCGGCGGTGAAGGCCGCGCAGGACGCGGCGGTGGGGCCGCAGGACGACCGGGAGGCGCAGGCGAAGGCGGCGCGGGTCGCGGAGATGGGGACGGCGCGGCCGGCGGGGTTCGACAAGGCCGCGTTCGTCGCCGCCGTTGACAAGGCCGTCGCCGCGCAGGCGCCCAAGACGCTCGACGAGGCCGACAAGTTCGCGGCCTCCGGCAAGGCCGACGCCATCAAGGGCGAGGTCGCGGGGCAGGTGACCGCGGGCAAGGCCGCCTCCGCCAAGGACGTCGCGGACAAGACCGCCGCGCCGCCCGACCCGTCGCGCGCGGTGGACAAGCCCGTCACGCCGCTGCCGCCGCCCGCCGCGACCCCCGCGCCCGCACCGCCGGACGCGAGGTCCGCCGCGGTGGCGCCCGCGCCCGCCGAGCAGACCGACCTGTCCGGCACCCCGCGGCGCACCGACACGCAGCTGGCCGACGCCGGGCTCACCCCGGAGCAGCTGGGCAAGGCCAACGAGCCGCAGTTCACCGAGGCGTTGGCCGCCAAGCAGGCCGCCGACGCGCACGCGGCCATCGCCCCCGGCGGCTACCGGGCCGCCGAGAGCGCGCGGGTCGCCGCCGAGCAGACCGGCGCGGCGGCGCTCGGCTCGGCCGGTGTGCAGCAGATGGCCGGCGCCCGCGCGGGCGCGAACCAGCAGGTCGCCGGCGGCCAGGGCGCTGCCAAGTCGCAGGACGAGCAGGCCCGCGCGGCCGTCACCGCCGAGATCAAGGCGTCCTTCGACGCCACGAAGACCGAGACGGAGAAGATCCTCGGCGACCTCGACGGCGAGGTGGACACCGCCTTCGACGCCGGGCAGGACCGCGCCAAGGCGGCCTTCACCGCCGACCACCAGGCGCGGATGGCCGCGTACAAGGACGCCCGCTACTCCGGCATCGAGGGCGCCGCCCGCTGGCTGGGCGACCTGGTGATGGACCTGCCGCCTGCGGCGAACCAGATCTTCACCGAGTCGCGCCGGCTCTACGAGGCCGAGATGCAGAAGGTGATCGGCGACATCGCCGACACCATCGGCCGGCGCCTTGCCGAGGCGACCGCCCGGATCGCCCGGGGCCGCGACGAGGTCGCCGCGATCGTCGCCCGGCAGGGCCCGCGGCTACGGCAGTTCGCGCAGTCCGCCGCCCAGCAGATCTCCGCCGACTTCGACCAGCTGGACTCGTCCGTCACCGACAAGTCGCAAGGTCTCGTGGAGGACTTGGCGCAGCGCTACACCGCCGCACGCGGCGAGCTGGACGAGGAGATCAAGACCCTCCAGGCGGACAACCGCGGCCTGCTCAGCAAGGCCGAGGACGCCATCGCCGACACCGCCCGTACCGTCCTGCAGCTCAAGGACATGCTGCTGGGCGTGCTGGCCCGGGCCGCCGGCGCGATCGACAGGATCGTCACCGACCCGATCGGCTTCCTCGGCCACCTCGTCGATGCCGTCAAGTCCGGTGTCATGGGCTTCGCCTCGCGTATCGGCGACCATCTCAAGACCGGCCTGAAGGAATGGCTGTTCGGGCAGCTGGCGGCGGGCGGTATCGAGATCCCCGAGGAGTTCGACGCCAAGGGCGTCATCAAGCTGGTGCTGTCGGTGCTGGGCCTGACGTGGGCCAGGATCCGCACCCGGGTCGTCACCGCGATCGGCGAACCGGCCATGCAGGCACTGGAGTCGACCTTCGAGATCGTCAAGATCCTGCTGACGGAGGGCGCGGCGGGCCTGTGGCGGTGGATCGTCGAGAAGCTCGCCGACATCAAGGAGACGGTGATCGGCGCGATCGAGGACTTCGTCACCGAGAAGATCGTCACCGCCGGCGTCACCTGGATCGTCAGCCTGCTCAACCCCGCGTCGGCCTTCGTGCGGGCCTGCAAGGCCATCTACGACGTGGTGATGTTCTTCGTCCACCGGGCCGCGCAGATCAAGAGCTTCGTGGACTCCGTGCTGGACTCGGTCGAGGCGATCGCGGGCGGCGGCGCCGGCGGTGTGCCCGCGCTGATCGAGAACTCGCTGGCCAAGGCGGTCCCGGTGGTCCTGGACTTCCTCGCGAGCCTGCTCGGCCTCGGCGGTGTGGGGGAGAAGATCCGCTCGATCCTGGAGAAGATCCAGGCACCGGTGATGAAGGTCGTCGACTGGGTCGTGGCCAAGATCGTCGCCGCCGGGAAGGCCGTGCTGAACAAGCTCAAGGGCAAGGACAAGAAGGACGTCAAGGACGCGGCCGAGACCGGCGCGGAGGGCGAACCCGGGCCGGTGCACGAGCACTTCACCCTCGACGGCCAGGACCACGAGATCTTCGACGCGCCCGGCGGCGAACTCGTCGTGGCCTCCGAGAACCCGCAGCCGGTCAGCCGCATCGACCAACTGCGCACCCTGCACGGCCAATACCGCGCGCTGCCCGCGACGGCGACCCGCGCCGAGCGGCGCCGCGTCATCGCCGCGATGATCGCCCTGATCCGCGCCGACCCGACGCTCGTCGCCCAACTCACCGGCCACCTCGGCGATCCGCCCAACCTCGGCGAGATCCGTCCGCACCGCTCGCAGACCGCCCGCTACCAGCCGCCCGCCGGCATGGCCTCGTACGCCAGGATGTGGGAGCTGGAGTCCGAGCACGTCGTGCCGCGGTCGTACGTCGACAGCCTGCTCGCCGCCCGCGGCCAGTCGGCGGTCACGCCCGGCGAGTACGGCGGGATGCACACGATCCTCATCTACAAGGGCGCCGCCGACCTCAAGACCGACAGCCCCGGCGGCGACCAGTCGCTGCTGCGGCAACTGGCGGGCCGGGTACGGACGGGCGCCCAGCCGGGCCGGGTCGGCGCGGGCGACAGCGCGGCGAACGCGCTGCGGGCCTTCACGATGCTCGCCGAGGGCGCGATCCGGCGCACCGTCGCCGCCGTGGGCGGCGAGCAGGGCACCAACGGGGCCGCGCGCGGGACGAGTTCGGCCAAGCCCGACGAGTCGCTGATCCGGCAGGCGGCAGCGGCGCAACGCGCCGACATCGACGCGATCCTCGCCGGCCGGCCGCCCGTTCCCGCCCCCGCGGCGGCGCCGCCGGCCGCCGACCGGGAGCCGGAACCGGTGTGACGGCCACGGGACGCGCCCCCTCGCCCGCCCGCACCTGCCCGAAGGGGCATCGGCGGATTCCCCCCGGGCCGTCCCGGAGGCCGTGACCGGCGCGGGCGGCGGGCGGCACGCTTGGCCGGGCCAGAGCTGTCCCAGGGGAGGACCGAGGATGCCGTCGTACCTGTCGCCGGGCGTCTATGTCGAAGAGGTCGAGGCCGGTTCGCGGCCCATCGAGGGGGTCGGCACGGCGGTCGCCGCCTTTGTCGGACTCGCCGCCGAGGGCCCGTACAACACCGCCACGCTGGTGACCAACTGGACGCAGTTCACCGGGACTTTCGGCGGCTTCGTCGAGGGCGCCTACCTGGCGCACGCGGTCTACGGCTACTTCCTCAACGGCGGCGGCACCTGCTACGTCGTCCGGATCGGCGAGGACGCGGCGGAGTCCGGGGACGGCGCCGCCGCGCCCGCCGCGAAACCCGCCGCCAAGCCGCGCGGCAAGGCCGCCGCCCCGCTCGCCGCGGGCCCGCGCGCCGCCCTCGGCGGCTTCCAGGTCGCCGCCCAGCAGGGCGCCGGCGAGGGCCTGACCGTCGAGGTCGCCGACGCCGCCGAGGGCGCGGGCGAGGACGCCTTCACCCTCGTGGTGCGGCGCGGCGACCAGGTCGAGGAGACCTTCGAGGTCTCCGCCAAGCGCAGCCAGCGCACGTACGTCGCCGCCGTCGTACGGGAGAAGTCCCGGCTGATCGTCGTCGAGGAGCCCGGCGGCTCCGCGGCCGTCGCCCGCCCCGGCAACCAGACCGTCGCCGTACCGCCGCCCTCCGGGCCGCTGCCCGTGCCCGCGACGATCACCCCTGCGCAATATGTGGGCGATTCCGCCGACCGCACCGGCTTCGCAGGCCTGGAGGCCGTCGACGAGGTCACGATGCTCGCCGTGCCCGACCTGATGAGCGCCTACGAGCAGGGCGCGCTCGACGCCGAAGGCGTCAAGGCGGTGCAGCTCGCGATGATCGCCCACTGCGAACTCATGGGCAACCGCGTCGCGTTGATCGACCCGCTGCCCGACCTCAACCCGCAGGAGGTCAAGGACTGGCGGCAGAACGGCGCCGGCTACGACTCCAAGTACGCGGCCCTGTACTACCCCTGGATCAAGGTCGCCGACCCCTCCACCGGCCGCAACCGCTTCGTCCCGCCCAGCGGCGCGCTGGCCGGCGTGTGGGCCCGCAACGACGACAGCCGCGGCGTCCACAAGGCCCCGGCCAACGAAGTCATCCGCGGCGCCGTCGAGTTGGCCGTCAACCTCACCAAGGGCGAGAACGACCTGCTCAACCCGACCGGCGTCAACTGCATCCGCGCCTTCCCCGGCCGCGGCATCCGCGTGTGGGGCGCGCGGACGCTCTCCAGCGACCCGGCCTGGCACTACCTCAACGTGCGCCGGCTCTTCAACTACCTGGAGGAGTCGATCCTGCTGGGCACCCAGTGGGTCGTCTTCGAGCCCAACGACGACGCCCTGTGGGCCAGGATCCGCCGCACCATCTCCGCCTTCCTCGTCAACGAGTGGCGCAAGGGCGCCCTGTTCGGGCTCACGCCGGACGAGGCCTTCTACGTCAAGTGCGACCGCGAGACCAACCCCGCCGAGGGCATCGACGCCGGGCAGGTGGTCTGCGAGGTCGGCATCGCCCCCGTCAAGCCGGCGGAGTTCGTGATCTTCCGGCTCGCCCAGTTCTCCGGCGGGACCAGTCTCGTCAACGAGTGACGTCCACCACCACGGAAGGCAGGTAGCCGCGCATGGCACTCCCCGACCTCGACACGTCGGTCGGCCACTCCTTCGGGCTCGAGTTCGACGGCGTCGTCATCAAGCAGATCACCGAGGTGACCGGCCTGAAGATGGAGCAGGACGTCATCGAGCTGAAGCAGAACACCAACGACGGCAAGTACGTCGTCAAGAAGCTCCCGGGCCGCCCCAAGGCCGGCGAGGTCACGCTGACCCGCGGCCTCACCGCGGACCAGAGCTTCGAGAAGTGGATCAAGGACTCGCGGTTCGGCAAGATGGCCGACTCCCGCAAGGGCGGCGCGATCATCGTCTACGACTACGAGGGCAACGCGATCAAGCGCTACACGCTCGTCAACGCCTGGCCCAAGAGCCTGGAGATCGGCTCGCTGAAGGCGGGGGACACGAGTGTGCTCACCGAGAAGGTCGTGCTGACGTACGAGTCGATGGACGTGGCGTGAGGGTGGCTGCGGTGCCGGCCGGAGACGGGCTCGGGGCCGGTGTCGGGTTCGGGTTCGGGGTCGACTTCGGCTTCGGGGCCGGGGGTTGAGGGATGCGGCGGCAGATCGTGGCGCAGCCGGAGTCGGCGGGCGCGGAGCAGGAGCCGTCCGCCGCTGCGGCGGCGGGAGTTGACGCGGGAGTCGGGGCGGGGGCAGGCGGTGGCGGTGGCGCCGGTGGCGCCGGTGGCCGCTCCGGAGGGGAACGGGACGTCATGCAGACCGAGTTCGCCTTCCGGCTGCCGCGCGGTTACGTCGACGGCAGCGGGCAGGTGCACCGCGAGGGCGTGATGCGGCTGTCCACCGCGCGCGACGAGCTCGTGCCGCTGCGCGACGACCGTGTCCGGGAGAACCCCGCGTACCTGTCGGTGGTGCTGCTCGGCCGCGTCGTCGTCCGGCTCGGCACCCTCACCGACATCCACGCGGGCGTCATCGAGGACATGTTCGCCTCCGACCTCGCCTTCCTCCAGGACTTCTACCGCCGCATCAACGCCGAGGGCCACACCCGCGCCCAAGTGACCTGCCCGTCCTGCGCCACCGCCTTCGCGGTCGACCTGGCCGGTGAGCGCCTGGGGGAATCGTGACGTACGCGGCCGACCGGCTCTACGAGGACGTCGCGTACGTCGCCTACCACTTCCACTGGCCGCTGGACACCATCCTCAACCTCGAACACGCCGAACGCCGCCGGTACGTCGCCCAGATCGCCCGCCTCAACCAGCGTGCGGCCGGGGGGCGGTAGCCGGTGTTCGGACGGGTCGGTGAGCGGTGGGCGGAACGCCGGGGCCGGGCGGTGCCCGCCGCGTCCGGGACCGCCGCGGCTCCCGCCGGTACGGGCGCTGTCGGCGCTTCGGACGGTGCCGGCGGTACGGGCGGTGCGGGTGTCGTGCCCGCGCCAGCCGAACCGCGCGGCGAGTGGCGGCAGTTGGCCGTCCAGCGCCGGACGTTCGCGCCCGCGCCGCTGCTGACCGCGCCGGCCGACTTCGCCGCGGGGCTCAGCACATGGCAGAACCCCTCGCTGGGCGGCGCCTTGGGCCACGCGGTGTCCGCGTCCGCGCCGGGCGGGCTGCTCCCGGACGTCGCGCGGCTCGCGCCGCCGGAGCCCTCGCCGGCCGGGGACGGCGGCCCCTCGGAGGACGCCGCTGCCGCCCGGGTCGTGAACTTCACCGCCCTGCCGGGGACTTCCCGGGGCGGGGCCGGCGCCACGGTGTCCATGGACACGGCGCCCCGCCCGAGCGCGTTGGACCTCCCGCTGACCGTCGCCCGCACGGTGGACCTGGACCTTCCGGTACGGCCGCTGGTCGCGCTGCCGGACCCGGCCGTACCGGCGACGGCTCCCGAGGGCGCGGCGCCCACCCTCCAACGCGCCCTGGAAGCGCCGCTGGTGGGCCAGTTGCCCGACCCGTCGGTGCTCCAGCGGGCGACGGACGTGCCGTTGGTGGCGGGCGGTACGGACGGGGCGGGTACGGAGGCGGGGTCGGGCGCGGAGCCGGACGCCGGTTCCGGGGGCGGCGTGGGGTCGGGGCGGGGAGCGGGTGCTGCCCCGGGGGCGCCGTCCGTGGCCGGCTTCGCGCCTGCGGCTTCCGCGGAGTCCGGCGATTCGGCGGGTAGGGCTGCGCACATGGCGGGTACGGAGGCCGCGGGCGCCGGCACGGCGGAGGTGGGCCGGGGGCCCGCCGATACGGACGCCGGGGGAGGGGCTGCACCTGACTTCGGAGCCGCGCCTGACCTCCGGGCCGAGGCGGGCTTCGCGCCCACGTTGGGGGCGGAATCGCTCGCCGGGCCCGCACAAGGCGGGGCGCCGGAAGCCGGGCCCGTAGCGGGCGTGCAGCGTTCCGTGGGCGCCGGAGGCGGGGCTGCAGCCGGGCCGGGCTCCGGGACCGGTGGTGCGCCGGAGGTGCGGCGTTCCGCGGGTGCTGGGGGCGGGGCCGTGCCTGAGGTCGGGGCTGAGGCGGGTTTCGCGCCCACGTTGGGGGCGGAATCGCTCGCCGGTGCCGGTGCCGGTGCCGGTGCCGGTGCCGGTGCCGGACCCGTACCGGACGCCGCGCTGGAATCCGCGCCGCCGCCCGTACGGCCGCTGGGGCTCGGGGCGCCGCTGGCGTCCGTGCCGGTGGCCGTGCAGCGGGTCCCGTCGCCGGGTGCGGTGCCGCGGCCCGGGCGTATCGGGGAGCCGTTGCGCGAGGTGCCCGGGCAGGGGCCGGACGCCGCGGACGTACAGCGCCGGGCGGGTGAGGACGTGACGGGTGAGCCGGCGGCGCCGGTCGCGCCGCTGCTGGGCGATGCGGCGCCAGTGGCTACGGCTGCGCAATGGGCCACGCCTTCCGCCTCCACCGCGCCGGGGACGCAGGCGGCGGGGCTGCCGCCGGTCCAGCGCGAGGCGACCGGTGGGGCGCCCGGTCCCGGGGTCGCGTCGGTGTCCGGGGCGGGCGTGGCGGGGCCGCCGGTACGGTCCGGGGCGGCGGGCGACGCGGGCGTATCCGCCGCCGAGCAGGGCCCGTCCGACGCTCCCGGCCCGGCGGGGCTGTGGCTCGACGAGCCCGGCGCCGCGAGTGCCCACGTCCAGCGCCTCGACGTGGCCGGCACGGCGCCCGGGGCGGCGACCGCCCCGCTGCTCGGCGCCTCGGCGCCGCTCGTCCGGGGCGGCCCGGCGGACAACGACGGCAGCGGCCTCGCGGCGCCCTCCGCGGCGGGCGACACCGCGGCGTCCCCCGGCGAAGCCGCCGCCCATATGGTGCAGCGTTCGGCCCTCCCGGAAGCGCCCCCGGCGGCTCCGCGGCCGGCAGATGCCGCGGGGCTGGCCCTGCCTCTCGCGCCCGGCGGCCCGGTCGTCCAGCGCTTCGACATCACCCCTGGCCCGGTGCCGGTGCGGCGGCAGACCCCCGTCCCCGTACGGCCGTTCACCGGCGACGGGTCCGCCTCGCTGGTGGACGCGGGTGCCGAACACGCCGCCGTCCAGCGGCTGGTGGCGCCCGAGCGGGACGTACCGCTGGTCGGGGAGCGCGGGTTGGAGCTGCGGGGGGCGCCAACGCCCACGGAGCAGCAGCCGCCCGCCGCGCCGGAGGAGCCCGTGCCCGTCGTGTGGGAGCCCGGCCCACAGGCCCAACGCACCCTGTCGTCAGCCACGGTGGCGACCGTACGTACCGGCGACGTACCCCCGCCGCCGCCCCAACCGCCCACCCCGCAGGGCCCGAGGCCCCCGTCCGGCCCAGGTCCCGGCGCCGTGCCGACGGCCCAGCGCGGCACCCTCCCGCACCCGGCCGCCGACCCGCCCGTATCCCCCTCCGCACCCCCGCCGCCCGCCCACATCCCCTCGCCCGCGGCCGGGGACATCGCCGTCGCCGCGGGCATCGCGACCCGCGCGCCGGACGGCTCCGTCGTCTTCGCCGCGCCGGAAGCCGCACCCGCGCCCGTCACGCCCGCACCCGCCCCCGTCGCCGTCCAGCGCGCCGACACCCCCGCGCCGGAGGCCGCACCCGCGCCCGCGACCCCCGCCGCCCCGCCGGCGCCCCCACCGGCGCCCGGCGCACCCGCACCAGTCCCCACCGCCGAATCCACGGACGAGCTGGTGCGCCGCCTGCTCGGCCCCCTCACCCGCCTCCTGCGCGCCGAGCTCCGGCTCGACCGCGAGCGCGCGGGATACCGCCTCGACTCCCGCCGCTGACCCAGCCACTGACCCCGCCGTACGCAGAACCCGCAGGAACAGGAGCCGCACATGACGACCCCCGCAGCCGCCGCCGACCCCGCGGTCAGCGTCTGCTTCATCGTCGAGGTCGACGACTTCAGCCTGGGCTCGTTCAACAGCTGCGAGGGCCTGGGGTGCGAGGTCGTGATGGAGCAGCGCGAGGAGGGCGGCAACAACGGCTACGTCTGGCAGCTGCCGTCCCGCCTGAAGTTCTCCACCATCAAGCTCACCCGGCCGATCACCAAGGACACCGAGAAGGTGACCAAGTGGATCGCGAGCATGACCTCCGGCGTGACCCGCAAGACCGGCCACATCAGCGCCATGACGGTGGACGGCACGGTCGTCGCCCGCTGGAGCCTCATGGACGTCGTGCCGGTGCGCTGGCAGGGCCCGTCGCTGAGCGTCGACTCGCCCAAGGTCGCCACCGAGACGCTGGAGATCGCCCACCACGGCTTCCTCACCGCCGACTGAGCCCGCACCTGCAACTGCCGCCGTACGCACGCCGATCCGGAAGGAGCCCGCCGATGCCGCCGTCCTCTCCCGTCGCCTTCTCCGCCGCCTCGCCCGGCGGCAGCCACAGCGCGGGCGGCCCGTCCGGCGCCGGGGCGCGGCCGAAGCTGGAGCGGGCGTATCTGGAGCTGCGCCAGCCCCCGCCGGACGGCGGCACCAGCACGCCCGGGCCGCAGTTCGCCACCATCGACTTCCAGTTCAACCCCAAGGAGCTGAGCCTGGCGAAGTCGGCGAAGTGGGAGCGCAAGACCGCCCGCGGGGCGAGCCGTGCCGGGCCGGCCGAATACACCGGGCCCGAACCGTCCAAGCTCACGCTGGAGATGTTCTTCGACGCCACCGACGACCAGGGCGACAGCGTCGTGAAGTCCGTCGAGCAGCTCTTCTCCTGCTGCGTGCCGACCGACCAGACGCAGGACAAGAAGAAGGGCACCCCGCCCTTCGTGATCTTCCACTGGGGCGGCCTGACCGGCTTTGTCGGCTTCATCAGCCAAGTCCAGGCCAAATACACCCTCTTCACCGCCGGCGGGCTGCCGATCCGCGCGGTGTGCCAGGTCACGATCGAGGAACTGGCCTCCCAACTGCCGGGCCAGAACCCGACGTCGGGCGCGCTCACCGCCCGCCGGGTGCACCGGGTCGTGGCCGGCGACACCCTCGCGATGCTCGCCTTCCGCGAGTACGGCGACCCCGCGGCCTGGCGCGACATCGCCGAGGCCAACGGCATCGACGACCCCATGCGCCTGGCCCCGGGGCGCGACCTGCTCCTCCCCGGCGCCGACGAGATCACCCGCTGAGGCGGACGGCGCCCGAGAACCCCGACAGCCCCAACTCCCCTTCCCGGAAAGAGAAGACGATGGCCGGAGAGACATTCGCGAACGTGCTCGCGGTGGAGGCCGCCGGGCGACCGCTGCCGCAGGACGTGGCGGCGCTGCTGGTCTCCGGCTACGTCGACGACAGCGTGCGGCTGCCGGACATGTTCGTGCTGCGCTTCCGCGACCCCGACCACCAGGTGCTGGCGAAGGCCGGAGTGCGGATCGGCTCGGCGCTGAAGATCTACGCGACCGCCGCCGACGACCCGCAGCGCCAACTCCTCGTCTCCGGCGAGGTCACCGCCCTCGAAGTGGACCTCGACACCACCGGCACCTTCACCGTCGTGCGCGGCTTCGACCACTCGCACCGGCTGCTGCGCGGCCGTCGCGTCAAGGCCTTCCGGCAGGCGACGGCCTCGGACGTGGCGACACAGGTGGCCCGGGCGGCGGGGCTCACGGTCGGCGAGGTCGACGCGACGACCACCGTCTATGAGCACCTGGCCCAACCGGGCATCAGCGACTGGGAGTTCCTGCACCTGCTGGCGGATCTCGCGGGCGCCGAGGTCTCCGTCGTGGACGGCACCTTCCGCTTCGGCGTGCCCACCCGGGCCGCCCGGGCGCCCAGTCCGTCGACGCGTCCCGAAGCGAGCCCGTACGTCCTGGAGTTCGGCCGCAACCTGCTGCGCTGCCAGGTCGCGGTGACGGCCGCCGACCAGGTCGCGCGGGTCGAAGTGCGCGGCTGGGACGACCGGACGAAGTCGGAGATCGTGGTGTCCGAGCCGGCCGGCAGCAGCGACCGGCTGACACTCGGCCTGACCCCCGCGCAGATCACCCAGCCGTTCGGCGACGCGGTCCACCTCGTCACCGGCACCCCCTATCCGTCGCAGGCCGCCGCCGCCCAGGCGGCCCGTACGATCGCCGGTGATCTGGCGGGCTCCTTCGCCGAGTTGGACGCGGTCGCGATGGGCATCCCGAAGCTGCGCGCGGGCACGGCCGTCACGCTCGCGAACGTCGGGGCGCCCTTCGAGGGCAAGTACACGGTCAGCTCCAGCCGGCACGTCTTCGACCCCGACACCGGCTACCAGACATGGGTCACCGTCGGCGGCCGGGAGAACCGCTCGCTGTACGGGCTCGCGTCCGGCGGCACGCGCGCCGCCGGGGGCGGCGGGGCGGGGGCGGCGGACCGGCTGTGCGGGCTGGTCAACGCGGTCGTCAGCGACAACCGCGACCCGGAGGACCGGGGCCGGCTGAAGGTGTCCTTCCCGTGGCTGGACAAGGAGTACGTCAGCGACTGGGCCCGCGCGACCGGCATGGGCGGCGCGGGCGGCGGCGGCATGTTCGGCCCCGAGGTCGGCGACGAGGTGCTGGTCGGCTTCGAACAGGGACGGGTGGACCGGCCGTTCGTGCTCGGCGGCCTCTACAACGGCCAGGACAAGCCGTCCGACCACGACGTGCCGCTCGTGGACTCCACCAGCGGCACGGTCAACCGCCGCTCCCTGGTGGACCGTTCCGGCGACCGGCTGGAGCTGCTGGACGCGGCGGGCGGCGGCCCGCAGGGCGTGCGGCTGTCCACCGGCGACGGGAAGGTCACCCTGCACCTGGACCGCAAGGACACCAAGGTCGTGCTGCACAGCGACGGCACCGTCGAGATCGACGCCAAGGAGAAGGTGACCGTCAAGGCGCAGCAGGGCGTGAGCCTCGACGCGGGCACCGGGAAGCTGGAGCTCACCGGCGACTCGGTCAGCGTCACCGCCCGCACCGGCGTCCAACTCGACGGCGGCACGGGCGCGTTGCAGCTCACGACGAACGGGCAGGTCGCAGTCAAGGGCACCACGGTCGGGGTCGAGGGCACCGCCAACACGGAGATCAAGGGCGGCGCGATGTGCGCGATCAGCGCGACCCTGGTGAAGATCAACTAGCCGCGCCCCGCGGGCGGAACAAGCAGCGGAACAGCGCGACAGCGGAACAAGCAGCGGAACACACGGAAACGGTGGGACAGATGCCCCCAGCAGCGAGAGTCGCCGACCCGACCGGGCACCCGGGGGTGATCGGGCCGCCCGGTGTGCCCACCGTGCTCATCGCCGGGATGCCCGCGGCCGTCGTCGGCACCCCGCACATCTGCTCCTTCCCGCCGCCGGCCGTGCACCCGCCGTCCGCGATCGTGCCGCCCGGCTGCCCGACGGTGCTCATCGGCGGCATGCCGGCCGCCCGCGTCGGCGACCTGGCCGGCTGCGGCGCGCCCATCCTCATGGGCGCCGTGACCGTGCTGATCGGCGGGTGAGCGGGCGGTGGGAGCCGAATTCATCGGCGCGGGCTGGGCTTTCCCGGCACGTACCGACGCCACCGGATCGGTCGCGCTGGTCAGCGGGCGCACCGAGATCGAGGAGAGCATCCGGCTGATCCTCGCGACCGCGCCCGGCGAGCGCCCGATGCGCCCGCTGTTCGGCTGCGCCGTCCACGACTACGTGTTCGCGCCCGCCGACGCCGCGACCGCGGGCCAACTCGCCTACGAGGTACGGACGTCGCTGGAGCGCTGGGAGCCGCGGATCGACCTCGCGGACGTCGTCGTCACCTTCGACACCGTCGACCTCGGCAAGCTCTACATCGAGATCCGCTACTCGGTGCGCGGCACCAACGACCCGCGCAACCTGGTCTTCCCGTTCTACGTGATCCCCCCGCACGACGGCGACCGCGCAGACCACGCAGACCACGGCGGCGGCCACGGCGGCGGTCCGGACGTCCGGGGCGGTGCGCGCTGATGTCCCTGCCGCAGCCCAACCTCGACGACCGCCGCTTCCAGGACCTGGTGGACGAGGCCAAGCGGATGGTGCAGCAGCGCAATCCGCGCTGGACCGACCACAACGTCTCCGACCCCGGCGTGACCCTCATCGAGACCTTCGCGCACATGGTCGACCAGCTCATCTACCGGCTCAACCGGGTGCCGGACAAGAACCACGTGGCGCTGCTGGAGCTGATCGGCCTGCGGCTGCTGCCGCCGGTCGCCGCCCGCACCGACATCACCTTCCGGCTGTCGGCCCCGCAGACCACCCCGGTGCCGGTGCGCGAGGGCACCGAGGTCGCCACCGAGCGCACCGAGACCGAGCAGGCCGTCGTCTTCACCACCACCCGCGAACTGGTGATCGTGCCCTGCGAGTTGGCCGCCCTCGCAACCCGGGCCGGGGCCGCGGGGAGCGGCGACCACCGCCCGGCGGTGGACCGCACTGCCGAACTCGCCGACGGGCGGGGCGTGTCGTGCTTCTCCGACGTGCCGCAGCCCGGCGACTGCGTGCTGTTCGGGCTGTCCGCCGCCGTGCCCTCCTGCCTGGTCGCGCTGCGGCTGGACTTCCCCGTCGCCGGGCACGGCGTGGACCCCGACCACCCGCCGCTGGTGTGGGAGGCGCGCACCGCCGAGGGCTGGCAGGAGTGCGAGACCGAGTCGGACGGCACCGGCGGCTTCAACCGCCCCGGCGACGTGCTCGTCCACGTCCCCGGCACGCATGTCGCGATCGCCGAGGGCGGGCGCCGGGCCGGCTGGCTGCGGGCCCGCGTCCTGCCGCCGGAGGGCCTGCGCCGGCCCTTCTCCGACACCCCGCGGCTGGTGTCCGCGACCGCCTTCACCGTCGGCGGCACCGCCCCCGCCGCGCACGCGGAGCGCGCCGCCGCCGAGGTCGTCGGCCGCTCCGAGGGCGTGCCCGGGCAGACCTTCGCCGTCTCCCGGCCGCCCGTCCTCAGCGGCCATGTGCCCTTCACCGTCGAGACGGTGACCGCGCAGGGCCCGCAGGAGTGGACCGAGGTCGAGGACTTCGACGGCTCCGGCCCCGGCGACCGGCACATCCGCCTCGACCGCAGCACCGGCGAGATCTCCTTCGGCCCCGCCGTCCGGCAGCCCGACGGCACCCTGCGCCATTACGGAGCCGTCCCGCCGCCGGACGCCGCCGTGCGCGCCCTGCCGTACCTGACCGGCGGCGGCAGGAGCGGCAACGTCGCGCCCGGCGCCCTGCGCGTATTGCGCAGCTCCATCCCCTACATCGGCCCGGTCGCCAACCGCCGGGCCGCCACCGGCGGGGTCGACGGCGAGGACGCCGGCAACGCCCGGCTGCGCGGCGCCCTCGCCCTGCGCACTCGGCAACGGGCCGTCACCGCCGAGGACTTCGAATACCTCGCCCGGCAGGCCGCGCCCGAGATCGCCCGGGTGCGCTGCGTGTCCGCCGAGACCGGCCCGGAGGCCGGGACCGTACGGGTGCTGCTGGTGCCGTGGGCGGAGGACGACGGCACCGGGCGACTCGCCTTCGAACAGCTCGCATGCCCCGAGGAGTTGGTGGTCCGGGTCCGGGACGCCCTGGACCTGCGGCGGGTCATCGGCACCCGGCTCGTCGTCGAACTGCCCCACTACCAGGGCGTCACCGTCGTCAGCACCCTGCGCTCCACCGCCGCGAGCACCCCCGCCGTCGTCCAGCAGGCCGCGCAGGCCGCCCTCTACCGGCACCTCAACCCGCTCACCGGCGGTGCGGGCGGCGCCGGTTGGCCCTTCGGGCGGTCCGTGCAGTCCGGTGAGGTCTTCGCGGTGCTGCAACGCGTCCCGGGCGTCGACGTCGTCGAGAGCGTACGGCTCTTCCCCGCCGACCCGGTGACCGGTCGCCGCGGCGACCCCGCCGACCGTATCGACCTGCCGCCGGGCGCCCTCGCCTTCTCCTACGACCACCAGGTGCGGGTGACGCCCTCATGAGCACGCCCTTGTCCAAGTCCCCCGGCGGCGGGCGGCGGTTGCTGCCGGGCCTGCCGACCCGGCATCCGCTCGGGGCGCAACTGCCCGCCGTCTACGCCGAGGACGCGTTCGTCCAGAACTTCACCGCCGCGCTGGACGAGGTGCTGGCGCCGGTGCTGTGCACGCTGGACAACCTGCCCGCCTACCTCGATCCGGCCCTCGCGCCCGAGGACTTCGTGGCGCTGCTCGCCGCATGGGTCGGCGCCGACCCGGAGGCGGGCGCCGGCCGCGAGGCGGTCGCGGGCGCGGTCGCCGCACACGCCGTACGGGGCACGTGCGCGGGGCTCGCGCAGGAGATCCGGCTCGCGTTCGGCGTCACCGCCGAGGTCTCCGACGGGCTCACGTCGCTGGCCTCCACCAGCGCCCTGACCCCGCTGCCGCCCGCCGGCCCGCTCCGGCTGACGGTACGCGTCCGCACCGCGGACCCGGCGGCCCTCGACGTACGGGCGCTGCGGGCGCTCGTGGCCAGGAACCGGCCGGCCCATGTGCCGTACACCGTCGAGGTGGTGGGGGAGTCCTAGCGGCGTCCGCGATGCGCGGGCGGCGGCCCGAAAGGGCAGCGGCGGGCGGCCGGGCGGCTGCCCCGGGGTGACTGGCCGGGGCGACCCGGCGGTCGCGACGATGGGCCGGGCACGAGTGACCCGGGGGGAAGGGGCGTCCAGTGGTCGAGTGCACGGTCTGCGGTCAGCGCTGCCAGCGCGGTGAGCAGTTCTGCGGGTCCTGCGGGGCGTACCTGGACTGGTCCGAGGAACCCGCGCCCTCTGCCGCGCCGTCGGCGGCGCCCTCCGCGGTGACGCCGTCCGGCACGGGCACGTCGGGCGCACCGGACGGGCCGGCCACGCCGGACGCGGGCGGCCGTACGAGCCCGGGCACACCGGCCTCGCCTGCCGCGCCGGAGCCCGCCCCGCCCGCCACGGACCCCGGCTCAGCGCCGACCCCCGCGCCCGCACCCCCGCCCACCGCGCCCGTAGCCGCCCCCGTACAGCCCTCCGTGGCCCCCGTACAGCCCCGGGCGGCCTCCCCCGCCCCGCCGCGCCCCACGCGGCCCCTGACGCCCCAGGAGCCGCCTCCCGCGCCCGGCGAGCTGGTGTGCGGGGAGTGCGGCGCCGGGAACGTACCGACCCGGCGCTACTGCCGCCGCTGCGGCACCTCGCTCGCCGAGGCGCCCGTCGCGGCCCGCCCGCCCTGGTGGCGGCGGCTGCTCGGCCGCACCCCGCGCGAGGCGCCCGCCGCCGGCACCCGGCCCGCGCCCGGCCTGTGGCGCCGGCTGCGCCGGCCGCGGCTGCTCGTGCCCGCCCTCGTCGTGGTCCTCGGCCTCGCGGCCTTCCTGCTGCGCGGGCAGATCGGCGGCGCCACGGACAAGGTCAAGGACCGGGTGGCCAAGGCCCAGCAAGTACACGCGGTGAAGGTCACCGCCTCCTCCGCCGCCCCCGGCCACCCGGCGAACCTCGCCGTGGACGGCACGACCGACCGCTACTGGGCGCCCGCCGCCACCGGCGCCGCCAAGGGCCAGTACCTGGAGGCCGCCTTCGACCAGCCTTTCCGGCTCCTCGACCTGGTCGTCCACCCCGGCGCGTCCGCCAACGACCAGCAGTTCCTCGCCCAGGCCCGCCCGCACGACCTGCTCGTCACGGTCACCGGCAAGGGCGGCGCGACCACGACGCACGAACTCCACCTCGCCGACCAGCCGGGCCCGCAGACCTTCCACATCGCCGAGAGCGACGTGACGAGGGTCCGTATCACCATCCAGACCGCCTACGCGGCCACTTCCGCACACCGCGTGGGCGTCGCGGAGATCGAGTTCTTCAAGCGCTGAGCCCCCGACTCCCGCCAGGATCAAGCAGCTTCACACTTCCGTGAGCCCGCGCGGCGGTACGTCCAGGTCCGCGAGGACGCGCGCGTGCCGCAACGCCGCCTGGTGCGCGGCGGCCGGGTCGCCCGCCTGCCGGTGCGCGGTGATCAGCAGCCGCCATGTGGCGTCGTGGAAGGGGTCGACGGACAGCGCGTGCCCGGCGGCCGTCGCGGCCTGCGCGGGCCGCCCGCGGGCCAGTTCGACCTCCGCGAGGGTGTGCCCGGCCCGTACCGCCTGCGCCCGGTAGTGCTCCCGCAGCGGGACGACCCACTCCGCGGGACCGTCCTCGGGCAGCAACTCCCCGGCGTAGAGGCGCTGCGCCTGCCCCAGCGACTCCGCCGCCTGCTCGGCGCCCGCCGCCCCGCGCGCCGCGGCCCGCAGGCCCGCCCCGACCGCCGCCTCGAAACGCTGGACGTCGCAGGTGCCGCCGGGCGGCAGCGCCAGCATGTACGCCTCGCCGCTGCGGATCAGCAGCCGCGTACGGCCCCGGTCCGCGCCCGGCTCCAGGAACGTGCGCAGCGCCGACAGCGCCACCTGCAACCCGCGGGCGGCGGTGCGCTCCGGGCTGCCCGGCCACAGCGCCTCCATCAGCCGCTCCCGGTGCACCGGTTGGCCGGCGTGCACCGCCAGCAGCCGGGCCAGCGCCCGTACCCGCGGCCGGGTGCTGCGCCAGTCCAGCTCCTGGTCGCCGAAGGTCGCCTCGAAGTGCTTGAAGCACCGCAGGTGCAGCGCCGGCGGCGGCCGGTCGTCCATCGGCGGCGGCGCGAGCGAGTGCACCACCGGCGGCGCGGGCACGGCCCGCCGGCGCAGGTGCTCGCGCAGCAGCGGGACGCAGTCGTAGCGCCCGTCGGCGCGCCGCCGCACCAGCCCGTAGGCGCAGTCGAGTTCGTCGAGGGTGCCCGAGCCGTCGTCGAGCAGCTGCCGCCCCGGCGACGTACGGCAGATGCGGGCGAAGTCGAGGGCGAGTCCCGCGGGAAGTATGCCGAGCACTTCGCGGTCGAGATACGCGCGCACCGCCGCGGAGGCCAGGGTGATCTCGGCGAGTGCGGCGGCGCTGCGGGCCGCCCGGCGCGGCAGGGCGGCGCACAACTGCAGGGCCACCGGCCAGCCTTCGGTGAGCCGGGTGAGGGCGTGCAGCCGGGCGATGTCGGCGCCGCCGGGCGGCAGCAGGGTGTGCAGGGCGTCGCGGGTCTCGGTGGCGTCCAGGGCGAGGTCGCGGGCGGTCACGACGACGGTGCCGGACAGCTCGTGCCGGGCGAGGTTGATCGCGGGCAGCCGGCGGCCGGCCAGCACGATTTGCAGGTTGGGCGGCGCGAGCAGCGCCATCTCCTCCAGCGTGGCCTCGACGGGGCCGCCGTGGATGAGGTGCGCGTCGTCCACCACGACGAGCACCGGGCCCGGCCGCTGCTCGATCGCGGCGAGCACCGACTCGGTGGTGGCGCCGCCCTGCCAGGGCGCGAGTTCCGGGCCGAGTCCCGGTCCTGTGCCCAGGAGTTGGCGGGTGAGGCGGTTGAGGAGCGAGGCGGGCGCGTGGGCGCCGCGGTGCGGGCGCCAGCTGAGGACCTGGCCGGGGAAGGCGGCGGCGTGCCGGGCGAGCAGGATGGACTTGCCGTAGCCGGCCGGGGCGACCACCAGGGCCAGCGGAGCGGCGTCGTACGCCGTCAGGAGGGCGACGACTCGGCCCCGGACCTCGGGGGCCGGGGCCGTTAAGGGCGTGGGGTGGACCACTGGTCTTCGGTGGGTCACGACGGCGGCGCTCCTTCCCGGGCCCGGGCCAGGACGGGGGATGAAGGATCAGTGCTCACTGTAGGGAGCCGGAGGGTCACCCGCCAGCCGAATCCCCAGGTATGCCCCGGTTGTTCGTCGTGGTGTCACGGAATCCGGAAGCCTGTCACCGAATCCGGAACACCGGGCTCGCGCGGGAGCGCGCCGGCCGACTCCGCGGCGGTCGCGGCGTGTTCGCGCACCGGACCCCGAAATGGCTCTGAGCAGGGCCCGAACGCGCGTACCGTGGACGCGATGTGACGGGCTGCGAGACGCCCCGACGAAGGGATGACGGATGTCCGACGACCTGGCCCTGCCCGACGAGGACGCTGCGGACACCGCCGGTGAACCGCCGGTGATCGACACCAGCATCGCCCATTCCGCCCGGGTCTACGACTACGTGCTCGGCGGCAAGGACAACTACCAGGTGGACCGCGAGGCCGCCGAGCAGATGCTCAGCGGATGGCCGAGCCTGCGCACCTCGATGCGGGAGAACCGCACCTTCATGCACCGGGCGGTGCGCTACGCCGCCCAGCAGGGCATCGACCAGTTCCTCGACATCGGCACCGGCATCCCCACCTCGCCGAACCTGCACGAGATCGCCCAGTCCGTCATCCCGTCCGCCCGCATCGTCTACGTCGACAACGACCCGATCGTCTTCGTGCACGCCGCCGCCCGCCTCACCGGCACCCCCGAGGGCCGTATCGCCTACCTCCAGGCCGACATGCACGACCCGGCCACCATCCTCGACTCGCCCGAGCTGACCGGGACACTGGACCTCGACCGCCCGGTGGCGCTGTCCCTCATCGCGGTGCTGCAGTTCGTGCTGGACAAGGACAAGGCGTACGAGCTGGTGCGCGGTTACGTCGACCGGCTCGCGCCCGGCAGCCTGCTGACGATCTCCACGGTGACCACCAACACCGACCCCGACGACGCCACCACGGTCACGCAGGAGTACACCCGGCGCGGCATCCCGGTGCGCGACAGCACCAAGGCGGACGTCGAACCGTTCTTCGCGGGCCTGGAGTTGGTCGAGCCGGGCATCACGCTGGTGCACCGCTGGAACCCCGAGCCGGGCACGGAGGGCAAGGTCAAGGACTCCGAGGTCGCGATGTACGCGGGCGTGGGCCGCAAGCCGTAAGTCCCGCCACGGGCGGGGGCGCTGCGCCCTCGGCTCCCGCCCACCCTGCTTTACGGGCCCTGCTTCCAGGCCTGCTTCGGGCCTGCTTCCGGTCCCACGCCCGGGCCCTGCTTCCCGGCCCTGCTTACGCCCTGCCCGCCGGTGCCGCACGCGCCGGCGGGCAGGCGTCTTCCCGGTCAGGCGCTGCGCCGCACCGGCCCGGCCTGCGCGGCCCCGGCGGCCAGCACCGCCCGTACGATCCGGCCGCCGCACGGGCCCGGCGTCACGCACCACTGCGTACAGAGCGCGTCCACCAGCAGCAGCCCGCGCCCGTCGACGTCCCCGAGCCCCGGCTCCTTGCGGTGCGGCATCTCCGGCGTCCCGCCGTAGTCCTCGACCTCCAGGACGAGTTGCGCCCCGTCGTAGCCGACCCGGCACACGAACACCGGACTGGCGGTGTGCCGTACGGAGTTGGTGGCCAGCTCGCTCACCAGCAGCGCCGCCGTCTCGACGCCGTCCTCGTCGCACCCGGCCCCGCGCAGATACGCCCGGACCCGCCGCCGCGCCTCGGCCACCGACCCGCCGTGCGCGGGCAGTTCGAACCCGCCGTCCACTGCCGCCGTGCCGTGCCGGGGAGTCGCCGCGGTGACCGTCCCGCCGGCCGGGCCACTGCGGGCCCCGACGCCGGACGTCGGACTGTCGTTGCTCGGTAAGGCCACGGTGCGTTCCTCTCCCACAGGAGGTCCAACGAGAGCAGCTGGAGCAGTACGTGCCGGACGTTCAGTGGCGCAACATCGCCACGCCACTATATGCGCATGCGGCACGCAAGTTGGCAAGGAACACTGTGTAATTTGCACAACCGCTCTGACACTGTGCATCACTCAGACAGTTCTGTCACCGTCTGTCCCGCACGCCGCCCGTCCGGGAGCTGAGCGGTGCGCGTCCAGGGGTGTGCAAGGTTCCTGCAAGGAATCCGTCCGCCCGCCCGGGCAAGTGACGCTGAGTGCGGGCCGGGTGGTCCGCACTCAGCGGACAACCTGGGGGAATGCCGTGTCAGCGTTACGACCGATCGGCCGGATACCGGGCGCGGGGACGCGCTCGTATCTGACCGTCGTCGGGTGCAAGAAGATCCTGGCGGTGGTGCACACCGTCACCTATGCCAAGCGGCTGCTCGACGTACTGCCGCTCCTGGAAGGCGACTTCCGGGTGCAGGTTGTCTTCACCATGCCGCCGCACGTCTTCGGGGACGAGGTCCCCGCCTTCCTCGCCCGGCTCGGCTGCGCCGTCGTGCCGTGGGAGGAAGCGGTGACCATGGAGTTCGACCTCGCCCTCGCGGCCGGGCGGGGCGGTGTCGAGCGGCTGCGGGCGCCGCTGGTCACCATGCCGCACGGTGCCGCGTACCTCAAGCGGATCGTCGGCACGAAGGACCCGGGCGTCGCCGGGATGCGCCGTATCGACCTGCTGCCCGACGGGAAGCCGCCCGCGGCGATCGTGCTGCCGCACAAGGCGGAGCTGCGCCAACTGCGCCGCCACTGCCCGGAAGCGGCGCCCTACGCCGTCGTCGTCGGCGACCCGGTGCACGACCGGATCACCGCGAGCCTGCCGCTGCGGGCCCGCTTCCGCCGCGCCCTCGGGGTCGCGGAGGGGCGGGCGCTGGTGGTGGCGGCCTCCACCTGGGGGCCGTGGTCGTCGTTCAGCCGCTTCGACGCGCTGCTGCCGCGGCTGCTCAACGAACTCCCGCGCGAATCGCACCGGGTGGCGATGCTGATGCACCCCAACGCCTGGGCAGCGCACGGGGCGTGGCAGATCCGGTCGTGGCTGGCCAGGTGCCGGCAGGCCGGCATCGCGGTGGTGCCGCCCGAGGCGGACTGGCGCAATGTGCTGATCGCGGCGGACTGGATCATCGGCGACCACGGCAGCGTGACGCTCTACGGCACGCTGACGCAGGCGGCGATGCTGCTCGCCGGCCCGCCGACGCAGGAGCTCAACCCGGACTCGCCGGCCGCCGCGCTCGCCCTGACCGTACCGGCGCTGTCGCCCACCCACCCGCTGGTCGAGCAGCTGGAGTACGCGGCGGCCGAGCGGTGGGACGCCGAGCGGAAGGCGATCGCCGGGCGGATCACGTCCGAGCCGGGGCGATTCGCCCGCAATATGCGCAGCCTGCTCTACCGGCTGCTCAATCTGGGCGAGCCCGCCCACCCGCCGGTGACCCGGGAGCTGCCCGACCCGCCCGGGTGGGCGGCGCTGGTGGGCGGCGCGGAACGGGAGTCGGCGTGAACGGCGCCGGCCTGGTCCACGTGGCGCTGGGCGCGGCGCTCCCCGCCGCTCCCGGCGTGACGGTCGCGCTGCGGTGGGGAGCGCGGTGCGTGGCGCTCACGGCCGCGTGGGGCCCCGGGGAGGGCGGGGACGAGCACGTCGTCGCCGACCTCGATACGTACCAGGGCCGCCGGCTGGCCGACTGCGCGGACGTGGTGACGGTGGGCCGCCCGCGGTCCTCGGGCGCGGCCCGTACGTGGCTCGCCCGCGCCCTCGCGGCCCACCCCGGCGCCGCCCTCGCCGCCGCCCCCCTCCCGGGCGGCGGCTGGGCGGTGGCAACGGGCCTGCGCGGGCCTGAGGCGTCCGACGGGGCGCCGGCACTGCCCTCGGGCTGCGTGCCCGACGCCTCTCGCCAGGTGCTCGTCGTGGGCCTGCGCGCCGGGCGCCACCCGCTGGTGCCGTCCTGCCTGCACGCCTACCTCGTCCTGGTGCCGGGGGCCACGCTGCCGCAGCTCGCGGCGGCGGAGGTCACCGTCACGCCGCACCCCCCGCCGCCCCCGGCCCCGCCGCTGCCGGCGGGACCTGCGGCGTACGGGAAGCAGCCGCCGCCGATTTCGGACGCGGCGACGTGTCCGGGCGGACCGGATCCGCGCCCGGCCGGATCGCCGGCGGCTACTCCGGACCACCCGGTGTGCGGGTCGCGAGCAGCTGGCGCAGCCGGTTTGCGTCGTCCGGGTTGGTGAGCTCGTAGCAGGCCAGCGCCTGCGAGTGCAGCTCGGCCGCCGCGGGGTGGTCGCCGCGCTCGTAGGCGCTGTCGCCGAGCATCTCCAGGGTGCGGGCCTGCCAATGGGTCGCGCCCGACGCGGTGAAGACGCCCAGCGCCTCCTCCATGTGCGCCACGCCCGCCGCCTGTTCGCCGCCCATTGCCTTGGCCCGGCCGAGGAAGGCGAGGTTGCGGGCGGCGTCGTGCGGGTCGTCCACCGCGAGGTGCGTCTGCCGCGCCCGGGCGAAGTACGCGGCGGCCCGCACGGGTTCGCCCGCGGCGAGGGCAGCCTCGCCGAGGACGGTACGCGCCAGCCCCGTACCGCGTACATAACCGCACGCCTCCCACAGCGCGATGGCCTGCTCCAGATACGGCCGCGCCTCGGCCGGCCGGCCTGCCTCGCGGTGGGAGCGGCCGATGCCGAGCAGCGCCTGGCCCTCGTCGCGGATGTCGCCGGCGTCGCGAGCGGCCACCCGGGCGTCCTCGTAGCGCGCGACGGCCGCGTCGTAGCGGCGCATGGCGTTCAGCCCGATCGCCCCGGAGGTGAGCATCTGCCGTACGGCCCGCTCGTGCCCGTCGGCGCGCGCGGCGGCCAGCCCGATGTCGTACGCCTCGATCCACAGGTCGTAGTGCCGTAAGCGCAGTACCAAAGGCCACATGGCGTCGGCCAGTTGCCAGGCGTACGCATGCCAGCCGCGGTCGGCAGCAGTGCGCAGCAGCGTCATCAGGTCCAGCCGGTGCGCATCGAGCCAGCGCGTGGCACCGAGGTCGTCGGCGAAGGGGACGGGCAGTCCCTGCGGCGGGTGGACGTAGTCGCGCGGCAGATGCAACTGCGCGGGTGTCAGGCGGGCTTCGGCCGCCGTGGTGGTGTGCAGGTACCAGTCGCAGACCCGGCGCAGCGTCGTGCCGGGCCCGCCGTCGGCGGTGTCGGCGGCGCCGAGCGTCCGTGCGTGGACGCGCACGAGGTCGTGGAAGCGGAAGCCCTCGGGGCCGACCATCTCCAGCAGGTTGGCCTCCACGAGCTCGTCGAGGCGGTCATCGGCCCAGTGCGGCGGCCGGGCGCAGGCCGCCGCGGCGGCGGGCACGTCGAAGGTAGCGAGGGGGAGTTGGCCGAGCCGCCGGTAGAGCAGCGCGGCGTCCTGCCCGAGCACGGAGTAGGAGGCGTCAAGGGCCTTGCTCACAGTGGTCTCCCCTTCGACATCGAGTGCCGCGAGCCCGTCCGCGTCGGGCGCGAGCGCGGCGGCGAGGGCCGCGACGGGCTGCCGTGGGCGGGAGGCGAGCCGCGCAGAGGCCAGCCGTACCGCGAGCGGCAGCCCGCCGCACAGGTCCACCACCCGCCGGGTCGCGGCCGGTTCACCGGCGACGCGGTCCGCGCCGATGCCGAGCCTCAGCAATTCCACGCCGTCCGCGGCGTCGAAGACCTCCAGCCGGTGGAAGTCCGCGCCGTCCAGGTTGAGTCCGGTCAGCCGGCGGCGGCTGGTCACCACCGCGACGCTGCCGGGCCCCGCGGGCAGCAGGGGCCGTATCTGCGCGGCGGAGAGGGCGTTGTCGAGCAGCACCGCGACCTTCAACTCCGCCGAGCGCGACCGCCATTCCGACATCTGCTCGGCCAGGTCCGCGGGGACGGAGCCGGCGCCGAGCGCCCGCAGGAACCGCCCCAGCACCTCGCCGGGCGCCGCCGCACCCTCCGCGGTGTGCCCGCGCAGGTCCGCGTAGAGCTGCCCGCCGGGGAAGTCGGCGGCCCGGCCGCCGAGCCAGCGCGCGGCGAACGTCGTCTTGCCCACGCCCGCGGGCCCGTTGACGACGATCAGCGGTATCGCGCCAGCGTCCTGCGCCATGTGCCGGGACAGCACGGCGTCCAGTGCCGCGAGTTCACGTCTGCGGTTGACAAAATGGCCGGGAACGGGCGGTAGTTGCCGCGGTACGGGAACCGGCGCGGGCCCCGGTGGCGGTGCGGGCGGGTAGACGTGGACGCCGCCGTGCACCTGCTGTGCCTGGACGACGGCACCGCTGATCCTGGCCTGCCCTTCGATGCTGTTGCGCTGTGTCTCGTGCGGCGCACCGCCACGCGTCTCGCCGTCCACCCACGCCCCCCTGTCGGCCGGTCCGGTCCGTCCCGCTCGATTGTGCACTGCGCATGCCCTACGCATATGCCAACGCACGTGCTGCGCAACGGGAAATGGCTACCCGCGCCACCGTGGACAGCTCTCCGGCGCTATTCGGCCAGCCCGTCCGCCGTCTCTGGTGACCGCCGCACGCCCGTGTCATGCTCATTTTCAGGGTAGGGGGGGCCAGCGGAGAGGAGTGCGCTGGGTGAACATCCGACTGTTGGGACCGATCACACTCTGGGTCGACGGAGAACGGATCGTCCTCGGCTCGCTCAAGGAGCGCGCCGTCCTGGCCGCCCTCGCCCTCGACGCCGGCCGCCCGGTCCCCCTCCACGTCCTCGTGGGCCGGCTGTGGGAAGGCCCGGCCCCCGCGCACGCCGACGCCAACACCTATACCTACGTCTCGCGGTTGCGCCGCCGGATGATGCGCGCCGCCCGAACACCCGACGCCCCCGGCATCGTCGGCCGCGATCACACGTACACCCTCCAGGCCCCGCCCGAGACCGTCGACTGGCACCGCTACCAGCGCCTGGTTGCCGCTGCCGCCACCGACCCGGACGACCACCGCGCCATGGCCCTCTTCCGCCAGGCCGAGGAGCTGTGGGAGGGCGAAGCGCTCGCGGGGCTTCCCGGCATGTGGGCGGAGTCCGTCCGCCGGGCCCTCACCGAACGCCGGCTGGCCGCCACCGTTTCCCGCGTCGCCGCCGAGTTGCGGCTCGGGCGCTTCCACGAACTCGTCCCGGAGCTGGTCGCGTTGACCGCCCAGCACCCCGGCGACGAGACGCTGCTGGGCCACCTCGCCCTCGCGTACTACGGCAGCGGCCGTTACACCGACGCCGTGCGCGTCCACGAACTGGCGCGGCGCGTACTGAGGGAGGAGTACGGGGCGCGGCCGGGCGCGGCGCTGCAACGTATCCACGTGGGCGTGCTCAAGCGCACGGCGGTGGGGGAGTTGGTACGGGCCGCGACCGCACCGCCGCCGGCGGCGACGCTACGGGCGCGGGGCGGCGCGGTGCCGTCTGCCGCGGGCGCGGCGTCCGGCGCGGGAGCCGGCCCCGCGTCCGGGGACGCCGGCGCAATGGGCGCCGGAACCGCCGCCGGCCTCGCCGCCGTACCGCGGGTCCCCGAGCCCAGGGCGCCCGCGTCCGCCCCGCACGAGCACGTGCCGCGCAACCTGCCCAGCCAGCCGCCGCTCATCGGCCGGCACGACGAACTGCACGCCCTCACACGGGAGTTCGCCGCCACGAACGCCGAAGGGCCGGTCGTGGCACTGGAGTCGGTGAGCGGCATGGGCGGCATCGGCAAGACCGCGGTCGCCGTCCACACCGCGGCCTCGCTCGCCGACACGTACCCCGACGCCGCGCTCTACCTCAACCTGCGCGCCCACTCGGCGTCGCAGGAGCCGCTGACCCCCACGGAAGCGCTTACGGACCTGCTGCGCCTGCTCGGCACACCCTCCACCAACATGCCCCTCGGCGTCGACGAGTTGGCCGACCTGTGGCGCACGATGCTCGCCCGCCGCCGGGCCGTCATCGTCCTGGACGACGTCATGGACGCCGCGCAGGTCCGCCCGCTGCTCCCGCACGACACCCCGTCCCTGGTCATCCTCACCAGCCGCCGCCACCTCACGGGTCTGCCCGCCGCCCGCTCCGTCCAACTCGACGTCCTCCCGGTCCCCGACGCCATCGCCCTCTTCCGCCGCTTCGCCGGCCACGAGCGCACGCAGGACGAGGCGGCGGTCGCCCGGATCGTCCGCCTCTGCGGCTGCCTGCCCCTGGCGATCGAGCTCGTGGCCAACCGCTTCCAGACCCGCAACGCCTGGACCCTCGCCACCCTCCATGACCGGCTCGACCGCCCCGAACGCCTCAACGAGATCCACGACACCCGCCAGGACCTCAAGAACGCGTTCGACCTCTCCTACCGCACCCTGAGCCTCCCCCAGCGCCAGGCTTTCCGCCGCCTCAGCCTGCACCCCGGGCCGGACATCACCCTGCCGGTCGCTGCGGCGATCCTGAACGTCTCGCCGGTCGCGGCGGAACGGCTCCTGGAGAGCCTGCTCGACTCGCACATGCTGACAGAACCGGTACCTGAACGGTGCATTTACCACGATCTGCTGGCCGAATATGCACGGAAACTGACGGTTGCGGAGGATGAGCTTCAGCTACGGCAACAATTCGAGCTCCGTCTGATCTTGTTCTACGTCCGCGCCGTGGAGCACGCCGACCGGATCGCATATCCGCGCCGGCTGCGCGATACGGATGAGCCGGCTGAGGCTGCCGAGTCCGGACGGGAGATCGTCGATCTTTCCGCGGCTCCGCCACCAGGCATGACGCCCTTTCCCGACGCACCGTCAGCAATAGCGTGGCTGGCGGCCGAACGCGACAACGCCCTCGCCGTCGAGGGCCTGGCCGCGGCCCACGGCCACCCCGATCTCGCCGCGCGGCTCGCGTACGCGCTCGCGGGCTATCTCAACGACGAGTGCTCCTGGCCGGCCGCGGTGGACATCCTCACGCGTGCGGTCGACCACCTCGCGGCCCACGGCACCCACCCCGCCCTCTGCCGCGCCCTGCTCGCCCTCTCCGACGCGCTGGCCAGCCTCGGCCGGTACGACCGCGCCGCCGAGACCGGCCGCCAGGCGCTGCAACTCGCTGTCGACCTGCGCGACGCCCGCGCGGAGGAGGAAGCGCTTCTGAGGGTGGGATCGATGATGTGGCACCGGGGAGAGCGCACTGCGGCGCTTGAGCACTTTGAGCGTGCTCTGACGATCGCGGAGGAAATCGGGGATGTGTGGTTCCAGGCCCGGATGCACAATAACGGCGGTATCATGAAGCTGCATTTGGGAGAGCGGGAAACCGCATTGCGGGAATTCCAGCAGGCGCGCGATCAGTTCGCCGCCACTCGGGATTACCGGCGGTACGGGATAGCGCTCAACAACACCGGGGACGGATACGCGCATGCCGGGGAATTCCAGCTGGCGCGCCAGGCGTTCGAGGATGCAATAGCGGTAATGGAGCGTGCGGGCAATCGCTATGAGCTGGCATTGGCCCATGCGAGCCTGGCCGACGTCCTGACCGAGATCGGGGATACCGAGCAGGCTCTGGCGCTATGCCACCAGGCCCTCCAGGTATTCAGGTCACTCGCGGACTCCAAGAGTCAGGCCGATACGCTCACCGGTATGGGCTGGGCCTACGAGAAGCGAGGCGACCACGGCAAGGCGGTCGCCTGCTTCACCGACGCACTCACCCTGGCGTCGGACATCGGCGCAGCGTACCAAGTCGGCCGCGCGCGCCGGGGCCTGGGTGCAATGGACCTCCACGCCGGGCGTCTCGACGCCGCGTTGGACCACCTCGAGTCCGCGGTCGCGACCGCCGATCGTATTCACGACCTCGACGAACTCGTGGAGGCGCGAATACTCCTGGCGGAGGCACAGCTTGCCGGGGAGCAGCCTCGGACGGCTTACCGCACATTGCGGCTCGCGCTTAGTGAAGCCCGAGCCGAGGGGCACCGGAAACTGGCTACGATAGAGCGACGGGCGACCGAGGTGCGGGACACCATTACGGCGGACGGAACCGCCGACTTCTGACGCGCGGCCAAGCGCCGGCGCCAGGCCGGTTGCCGGGTGCGATTCGGTACGAAATGGGCAGCGTTGGCCATGGCGCCGCCCCGTAACCGGAACGCGCTACGCTGACGGCCTGCAATTCCCGTACCATCAATAAGGAACGTCCTTGAAGCACGTCGCTATTCTTCGGGCTGCCATATTGGTTGCGCCGGCAACTGTTGCCTTTGTTGCCCTCGCTCCGACCGCGTCGGCCGCCCCCGCCCCTGCTCCTGCCTCTGCAACGGTCGTCTCGACCACCGCGACCGCCGCGGGTCCCACTCTCTCGCATGACGTAGGACCGAGTCAAGCGGAGTACGCAACCTCTATCGCGCAGCTGCGCACGGCCCATGATGCACCGTCAGGCATCTTCCTGGCAACTCCGGCGGTCGCCGTGTCACCGTCGGACCCGGGGACGCTCATGCACGAGTGGCACTGCATCCTCGCTGACCTGCGAATCTGAGGCGCGACAGCCCGCGTTGGCGGTCGGTGGGGGTGACAGGAACTCACCCCCACCCGCCGCGCCGGGCAGCCTACGCGATACGGCCGGACTACGCACCTACGCCCCCGCCTGGCTAGGGACTACGCAAGCGTCAACCCCGCGCTGGCCGGCCCCTACGCCCCGCCCGCCGCAGCGCGGCGCCCGCGGCGGAGCCGGGACGGGGTCGTACCGCCCGCCGCAGGCGGACCGCCCGGGCCCGGGGAGCCCGGCGGTGGGGTGGAGGAGGAGCGGGCCACCGCGTCCCGCATCGTCAAGGTGAACAGCGCGGAGACCAGCGCCATCACCGCCAGCACCAGGTACACCGTCCGGTACGCCGACGGCGGAGCCACCTGCGCGTCGCCCGGCGTCCGGGCCAGCAGCAACGTCGCGACAAGAGCCGGGGCGAGCGCCATGGAGAGCTGGCTCGCCACGCTGCCGAGGGTGGACGCCTGCCCCATGTCCTCCTTGCGGATCGTCGTGAACGAGGCGACCGTCAGCGGCATGAAGACCGCGCCCATGCCCAGCCCCAGCAGGAACATGTAGAGCCGGAACGCCCACGCGCCCGTCCCGGCGTCGACGCCGGTCATGACGAACAGCACCGCCGCCACCACGAACAGCCCCGCCGAGATCACCACCCGCGGCCCCACCCGGTGGTACACCCGGGCCACGAACTGCACCGTCAGTAGTACGCCGATGGCCTCGGTGAACGTACTGCTGCCGGACTGGAAGGCGCTCGCGCCCTGCGCCTCCTGGATGAACAGCGGCGCCGCGTACATCGCCCCCATGAAGGGGATGACGCCGATGAGCCCGATGACCTTCGTGTCGCGGAAGAGCGTGTCCCGGAACAGCCGCAGCCGCAAGATGGGCGCGGCGGTGCGCAGTTCGACCACGACGGTCGCCGCGACGAGCAGCGCCGCGCCGGCCAGGCTCGCCACGATGACCGGCGCCGACCAGCCCTGCCGGGCGCCCTCGCACACGCCGTACATCAGCAGCGACATCGCCCCACCGGACAGCAGCAGGCCGGGGACGTCGAGGCGGCCGGGGTCGCCGTGCCGCGGGTTGTCGAGGAAGAGCAGGCCGAACAGCAGCGCGGCGATGCCGAAGGGCAGGTTGACGTAGAAGACCCACCGCCAGGACAGGCCGTCGACGAGCACGCCGCCGAGCATGGGCGCGACGGCGGGGGCGATTTGCTGCGGGATGGTCATGATGCGCGACGCCCGTACCCGCTCGGCCGGCGTGAACGTGCGGAAGAGCATCGCCGCGGCGACCGGGGTCAGCAGGCCGCCGGACAGGCCCTGGAGGCCGCGGTAGGCGACGAGTTGGCCGAGGCTGCCGGCCATGCCGCACAGCGCGGAGGACGCGGTGAACAGCCCCATCGCGGCGAGCAGCACCGGCTTGCCGCCGAAGCGGTCGCCGAGCCAGCCGGAGACCGGGATGCTGATGCCCACGCACACCGGGTAGACCACGACGACGCTGTCGCTGCCGGCCGCCGACGTGCCGAACTGGTGGGCGATGGACGGCAGGGCGACGGTGGTGATCGCGCCGTCCATCACCACGAGGAAGAACGTGGCGACGAACATGACGGGTACGACCAGGCGCTGATCGAGTCGTCGGCCGGGCATGGTCCTCCTCCCCCGGGGGCTCCGGGGCGCTGTGTGCTGTGCGGTGGTGGGAATGCGTCGTGCGATATGCTGAGTCTACTCACTATGAGTCGGCACACAACGGGGTATGGCAAGCAGGGACGGGGCGGATTGCGTGACGGAGATCCGGAGCAGCGACGTACTGGTCGACGACCTTTTCCGTACGACGGTCCGGCTGCGGACGTACGTCGACGCCCAACTGCGCTGCCACGGCCTGTCGGTGTCCCGGCTGCGGCTGCTGCGCGCCCTCGCCACGTCGCGGGAGCCGCTGCGGATGCGCGACCTCGGCGACGCGCTGGGCGTCGCCGCGCGTACGGTCACCTCGCTCGTCGACGCGCTGGAGCGGGAGGGCCTGGTCGCGCGGCTGCGGCACCCGACCGACCGGCGCGCGTACCTCCTGACGCTCACCGACCTGGGCCGTACCACCCATGGCCGGGCCGAGGAGATCGACCGCGCCGCGCTGTCCACCGCGACGGCCGGCCTCGACGCCCGGCAGCGCGCGACGCTGCTGGACCTCCTCGCGGTCCTGCGCGCCTCCGTTCCCGACGCCCCACCGGGACCACCGGGGCCGCCCGGACCGGAGGAGACCTGAACTGCCCTGCGCCGCCTACCCGATGGCGATGCGCGGATGCGCGGACGGCGAGATCCAGGCCATGATCCGGTCCATCGTCGCGCGCGGCACGGACACACAACCGGCCGTCGCTCCGGCGCCGTTGACATGCAGGAAGATGCCGGCGCCCCGACCGGGCGTCGCCGGCCGGCGGTTGAAGTCGATGACGAGCGCTTCGGCGTACTGCGTGGGGTGGTCGATCAGATGCTCGCTGCCGCGCTCGCCGGCCTCCGTCAGCGGGAAGTCCGCGCCCTGCGCGACGTGCATCGAGTTGTAGAACCTCGACTGCGGGTCCTCGACCCACCAATCGGCGCTGGTCACACGGTGATACGGCATCGCCGTGCCGCTCGACACGACACCGAACCCCTCGGTGATCGGATACGTCCCCGAGGGCGTGGTGGACGTGTTCTGCTTGCGCGTCGCCCCGTTGGTGACCCCGTTCGCCCCGACCCGCCCGGCGGTCGTGCTGAACTGCGCCTTCCAGCCCGCGGGTTCCTTCGCCCAGGCGGTGACGGTCGCGTACGAGCCGCTCGCCTCGACGGTGATCAGCTGCGTGGCGCCGCCGAGTTGGACGGGCACGGGGAAGTGCGGGGCGGCGGTGGCCGCGGGGGAGGAGCCGCTCTTCGCGTCGCCGCTCTTACGGGCGGGGGCGGCGGGCTTGGCGCTGTGCGAGGCCGAGGGCGTCAGAGAGGGCGAGGTGGAGCGGGAAGGGGACGCCGTGGCCGAGCGCGAGGGCGAGGCGGACGGGGAGGCGGAAAGCGACGCGGAGGGTGACGCCGACGCGGTGGGCGACGCCGACGCGGTGGGGGAGGGCGCGGCACTGCCGGCGTCCGCCACCCGCGCACTCGCACTCGGCGCGGCCCCGGCGCCCCCGCCACCCCCGCCCGCACACCCGGCGGCCAGCACCAGCGCCCCGCCCACCCCGGCGGCGACGACGAGTCTGCGCGAGCGCGCGAACGGCACGGAGGGTGAGTGAGCCACGAGCGATCCTCAGAACGGCGCACCCGGCACCGGCACGCATCACATGAACGACGACACGCGCCGCCCCGCACCGTCCCGCGAACAGCCGTCCCCCCGGACCTCGCGTCGTCCCACACGTTGGCGCCTACACATATTAGCCCCGCCCTCCCATGTCGCGACATACCCCCCGACTCCGAAGCGGACGGAGGCGGGGGGCGAGGTGTGTCGGGAGGTGTCGGGGGAGAGGGGGTCAGCAGGAGAGGTTGTTGCCGGCCGGGACGCCGAGGATGGACGTGAAGTTGAGGTAGGCGTTGACGCGGTCCTGGACCTCGGCGGGGTTGCCGCCGTTGCACTCGATGCTGCCGTTGATGCTGCGGATGGTCTCGCCGAAGCCCGCGCCGTTGACCATTGCGTTGTGGGGGGTCATCGTGCCGGGGCCGGACTGGGTGTTCCAGTACCAAAGGCCGGTCTTCCAGGCGACCGCCGGGTCGGTCTGCACGAGGTTGGGGTTGTCGAGCAGGTCGATGCCCAACGAGTCGCCCGCCGCCTTGTAGTTGAAGTTCCAGCTGAGCTGGATCGGCCCGCGGCCGTAGTAGGCGGACTGCCCCGCCGGGCAGCCGTACGGCTGGCTGTAGTCGCAGTAGTGCGAGTAGTTGGCGGTGTTCTGCTCCACGATGTAGACCAGGCCGCCGGTCTCGTGGCTGACGTTGGCGAGGAAGGCCGCGGCCTCCTGCTTCTTGACCGTGTCGCTGCCGGTCGTGGCGAAGCCCGGGTACGAGCCGAGCGCCGCGGTCAGGCCGCCGTACGTGTAGAAGGAGTTCCGGCCCGGGAACATCTGGTTGAACTGCGCCTCGCTGACCACGAATCCGCCGGCCGGCGGATTCGTCCCGCCGCCGGTGGTCCCGCCGCTGCCGGAGCAGGTGTACGGGCTCCAGTACCAGGTGCTGATCGTCGGGTCGTAGCCCGGGTTGTCGTGCGTGGCGATGTAGTCGAGCCCGTTGGTGTACTGCACGATGTCGCCGGTGACGTACGAACGCCCCGCGACCCAGGCCGGGTAGCTGCACCCGGTCCCGCCGCCGCCGGTCGTCCCGCCCGTACCGCCGCTCCCACCGGTGCACGCGCCTTGGTCGGACCACACCTCCGCGGCACCCGGCGTCTCGCCCTGGGTCCACCACTTGGCAAGCCAGTTATGGGAGTTGTACGAGGCGGTCATGCCGCCGGTGTAGACCGAGGACGGGCTCCAGGCACCGGCGCATCCGGCCGCCGAGGCGGTGGACGCCATGGGCACCAGGATCACCAGGCCCACGACGGCCGCGAGTGCGGCCAGGAACGCGATGAGACGCTGTCTCGACAACGTGACCACTCCTTATGGGGGTTCGGTGGGGTCGAGCCGCACCTTCCCGCATTGGTCTGGACCTGTCAAGTGGTCTGTACCTGACGGAGGCAGGTCTGTGCCTGGCGGAGGTTGCCGGTGGACGTCAGGCCGGCCGCGGAAGCGCACGCCGGTGAGCTTCTCGCTCAGGTCGATCAGCGCCGCCCGCGCCCGCGGGTCGTACGCCTGGACGCCGTCCCGGTCGCGCTCCAGCAGCGGGTCGTCCAAGTCCAGCGCCGCCTGCCCTGCCGACGTGACGTTTCGTGGGACGCGGGTCGTGGGACTCGCGTACCGGGGCCCGGAGTTGGCGATGCGGGGTACGCGCGTACGGGCCGGGTCAGTGGGCGTGCCGCCCGCTCGCGGCGGTGGCCGCGACCGTGGTCCTGGCGTGCGCCCGCGGGTGGTTGTGGTGGTGGGTACGGGGCTGGTGCCGACCCGAGGCCCGGTGCGCGGCGCCGGCCAGGGCGAGCGGGACGAGGCCGGCGGCCGGCAGCCAGGGGGCGCGGCACCCTCAACCGCGCGGTGGCCGCCGAGGCCGTCGGCGACGACGCTTTCGCCCGCACCGTGTGGGAACGCCTCATCACCCCGCGCCGCGACGTCGTCCGCTCGCTGCTGATCCGGGCCCGCGAGCGCGGCGAAGTCGGTTACGGGGACGAGGACTTCCTCATCGACCTTGTGTACGGGCCGATGTGGTACCGCCTGTTGCTCACCCCCACCTCGCCGAGACGGTCACGTCCCTTGCGGCGGCCGGCTGAGGCGACGGTTCACCTGGCCGCCGGTTTCACCTGGCCGGCGGCTCGCTTGCCCGGCGGCTCGTTTCTCCGGCGGCTTAGCTGTCCGCTGCCGCCAGGGCCGCGTCGATGTCGGCGACCGACGCGGGCACGCCGGGCTGGGACATGAACTCGGTCGTCGACTTGTCCGCGTAGGGCAGGCCGTACGCCGCGGTGCCGGGCTGGAACCGGCGGCCCTCGGCGAGGGGGCCGGCGTCGACGACGTCGAAGCCCAGCAGGTCGAGGAGTTGGGCGGCATGGGCCTTCGCGGACGGGTCGTCGCCGGCGATGGGGAGGGCGCTGCGGTCGGCGGCGCCGGCCGGGCGGGGGAGCTCGGCCAGGTGCTTGAAGTAGATGTTGTTGAAGGCCTTCACCACGTGCGCGCCCGCCAAATACCGCTGGAGCAGGCCGCTGTGGGTGGTCTCCTCGTTGTCGAGCTCGGCGATCCGCCCGTCGCGCTGCGGGTAGTAGTTGCCGGTGTCGATCACCGTCTTGCCGGCGAGCGGCTCGCGCGGGATCAGCGGATACGCCTTGACGGGGACGCTCACCACGACCCAGTCCCCGGCGGCAGCCGCCTCCGCGGCGGTGGCCGCCCGCGCGTTCGGCCCGAGTTCCGCGACGAGGCCGGCGAGGGTTTCCGGCCCGCGGGAGTTGCTGAGCACCACGTCGAGCCCGCCGGCGACGGCCAGCCGGGCGAGGGTGCTGCCGATGTGTCCGCTGCCGATGAGTCCCAGAGTCGTCATGACGACGCAAACGACGGCCGGGAGGGATATGTTCCGCCCCCGCCGACCGGTTCGCCCGGGCGGCTCAGGCCCCTTACCCGTACGGCCCTGGTACGACTCGGGGCGCGACCACGTACGCCTCAGGTGCCGGCCCCCGTACGCCCCGCGCGCGCCGGCCCCGTACAGCTCACGCGTCCGACCTCGCGTCCGGCACATGCGGCTGCCGCGGCTCAGCAGGCCTGGGCGGCGGTGACGCCCGGAGGTGGTGGGTGAGGCGGACGCCGAGGTCCTTCGTGAGCGGCCCGGTGTGGTCGAGCCCGAGCTGCGCGGCCAGCGCCGGCGCGTGCAGCCGGGTGGCGGCTTCGAGCAGCCGTGCGTACGTGTCGACGCACGCCCGGACGCGGTGCCGGGCCGCCGCGGCCAGGACCAGGGCCAGCGGGGCGGCGGGCCACCACCACACGGCGAGCGGCGCGTACAGCAGCGCCCAGCCCGCCAGCACCGTGGCGCGCTCCAACGCGGCGCGCGCCTCGGTGACGCGGGCGCCCAGCGGCTCGGGGAGCAGCGGCTCCAAGTGGGGCCACACGACGGCGAGATCGAGCAGGTGGTCGCGGTCCAGCCGCAGGGCGGCGGCCTGGATGCGGTCGCCGCTCCACGTGGGCCGCTCCGGCCGCTCCGACGCGATCCGCTCCCGTCGGCGGGCGGCCCGGTGCCGCGCGGCGGGGTCGGGCCGGTCGTCCGGGCCGGGGGCCTGCGCACGCGCGAACTTCCGGTGGAATATGCGGTGTTGCGCCTCCCAGCGGCGCTGCCGGCGCCGTACGGACCGGTCGGCCAGGGCCGACAGCGGGGCGGGCCACAGCCGCCAACCCGCCGCGAGGGCAAGGCGTTCGACGAGCGTGCCGGCCGCCTCGGCCACGGTGCCGGCCGCGGCCGACGCCAGTACGACCGCCCCCACCAGCACGACCTGCCCGCCGACGCCGGTCACCGCGGGCCGGTCGGCGGTCGCGGTGACCTCCCGTACGAGCCGGGCCGCGTCCAGGGCGTGCCGCTGGCCGAGCGTGTGGGCGGCGGCGCCGACCGCGAGGTAGAGCACGCCGGGCAGCACCAGCACCGACAGCCACCGCTCGGCGAGCTTCCTGCCCAGTTCGCTCCACAACCCGTTCACCCCGGACGCCCGTCCACCTCAGAGCAGCCGTTCGCGGACGAGTTCGCGCCGGCTGATCGCGCACAGCGGCCGGACCTCCGCCACCTCGCTGCCGAGCCGGCCCGTACACCTGCCCAGCGGGCACCGGTAGACGTACTCCAGCGGCTCCAGCCCGCTCCAACTCGTGCCGCGGCCCTCGCCGAAGCCCTGGACGCCCACCATGCCGTCCGTCAACGCCCGTAGCGCCGCGTCTACTTCACCCAGGAGCGGCGCGATGTCCGCCGTCGGCCGAGCGCCACCGCACGCGGCCAGCAACCGGCCCAGCGGCGTACCGGATTCGCTGCCGTCGTCGCCCAACAGGCCCCGTAATTCCGGCAGATGACTGCATACGTACGCCAACCCGGCCGCAGTGTCGACCGCCATGCCGGCCCCCCGTTCCCCCCGTCGCGGCGGCGAGCGCCGCGAACACCGCCGCGATCAGACGTATTTCGGCATGAGTAACCGCAAAGCGCCGCCCCCGTGTGCTGTCGCCCGGCTACCGTGAGCCACCGCAGAGGATATGGGGTGGAGGGGGCCATATGGAAGCCTATGAGGACGAGCACGCCCAGCCGTGGGAGGGCACTCCCGGGGACGCATACGCGTATCTGCACGGCCGGTTGACCGAGTGGTTCGACACCCGGGACCCCGGCACCGTCCTCGCCGCCGGGCCGCTGTGCGCGGCGGCGACCCTGCTGCACCTGGCCGGGGAGCTGCTCTACGTCGACGAGGTGACCGAAGCCCCCCTGGCCGCCGCCCACTTGGCCGGTGTGCTGCTCCAGTCCCGGCTGGAAGCCCTCGGCGACGAGGCGTCGGACCTCGACCACCACGCGTGGATCTCCGTGCTCGGCGTCGTCCACGCTCTCGACCCGGAGCTCATACCCGGCCCGCTGGCCGACGCCTTCGCCGCCGAACCGCCGCCCGTGCCACCGCTGCACGACCTCCTCGCCGCCTTCGCCCACGTCCTGCTCCAGGACCACGCGCGCAACGGCGACGCCACCATGCTCGGCCCGGCGGTCCTGCTGCTGCGGGAGGCGGAGGAGGCCGCGCCCGAGAGCGCGCGGCCCCAGATCTGGTCCAACCTGGGCTTCGCCTGGCAGCGGATGGCCGACGGCGGCGAGGGCGACGCCGACACGTATCTCAAGCTGGCCGCCTACGAGTTGGGACGCGCGGCGCGGGCGGCCCACGGCCATCCGCAACGGCCGCTCATGTGGTACGAACTCGGCAACGTCGAGATGGCGCGGTTCGACGCCACCGGCGACCTCGGGCAGCTCGACGACGCCGTCGACGCCCGGCGGGCGATGGTCGCCGACGGCTCCCCGGAACCGGGCTGGTGGTTCCTGCTCGGGGCCTCGCTGATGCAGCGCTTCCGGCTCACCGGCATCCCGAAGTACCTGGACGAGGCGATCGACGCGACCGCCACGGACGTCCGGCTCATGCCGCCCGGCCACCGCACCCGCCCGGGCGTTCTGGGCAGCCTCGGGAGCATGCTGCTCACCCGGTACGCCGCCGGCCGCGACCCGGCGGACCTGGACGCGGCGCTGTCCGCGGCGCTGGAGGCCGAGCGGACCGTACCGCCGGGGCATCCCCAGTACCCGGAGCTGCACGAAAACGCGCGCATGCTGCGGCAGTTGCACCACCAGGCCATGAACGGCGCCGCCGAGCCGCCGTACGGGCTGCTGCGGCACGAGACGCTCGCCCCGGACACGCTGCCGGCCCTCGCGACCGCCCTGGTCGCCCGGTTCGTCCGGCTCGGCGACCCCGACGACCTGGAGGCGGGGCTGCGGTTCGCCGTCGAGGCCGTGACGCTGCTGCCCGGCGACGCCGCCGCCCTCGCGGCCCTCTCCGCCGCGCGGTACGCGTACGCCCTCCGGTCCGCGGACCCGGCCCGGCTCACCGCGGCGGTGGACGCGGCCACGGCCGCACTCGACGCGACCGCCCCCGACGACCCCGAGCGTGCCCAACGGCTCGACGCCCTCGCCGTCGTGCTGCGGATCAGGTTCGAAAGCCAGGGCGGCATCGAGGACTTGGAGCGCGCACTCACCGCGGCGAGGGCCGCGGTCGCCGCCGCCGACCCGGGGAGCCGGCTCCACGCCGCCGCCCAGTCCAACCTCGGTGCCGCGCTGCTGGCGCGGTTCGTCACCCTGCGCCGCCCCGAGGACATCGACGACGCCGTGACCGCCGGGCGCGAGGCCGCCCGCCACGCACCGGCCGGCCGGGACGCCGGCCACGCCCGGACCAACCTGGCCGCGGCCCTCCAGACCCGCTACGAAATTCGCGGGGAGCGGGCCGACTTGGACGAGGCGATCGCCGCGCTGGAGGCGGCCATGGCCGAAACCCCCGCCACCGACCTGAACTTCCCCGTCATGCGGCTCAAACTCGCCGTCGCGTTACGGGAACGGGGCGGCGCCGAGGACCTGGACGCGGCGGTGTCCCTCCTGCGCGGGATGACCGCGGAGCACGGTGAACTAGCCGCCGGCGCCGAGGACTTGGCGGTCGTGCGGGGCGACCAGAACACCGCCCACGCGTACGCGGAGCTCGGCTACACCCTCGAAGAGCGCTTCGCGTCCGGCGGCGGCCCCGGCCCGCAGGACGTGTACGACGCCGGGCGCGCCTTCCGGCTCTCCGCCGCAACCACCGGCGCCTCGACCAGGACCCGGCTCTTCTCCGCCTTCCACTGGGGCGGCACGAGCATGGCGCGCGGCGACGCCGAGGACGCGCTCGCCGGCTACCGGACGGCCGTCGAGGAGCTGCTGCCCCGGCTGGCGGACCGCGGCCTGACCCGGGCCTCCCGGCTCGCGCAGATCGCGCAGGTGCCGCTGCTGGCCGGCAACGCCGCGGCAGCCGCGATAGCCGCCGGCGACCTGCCCGGCGCGGTGTGCCTGCTGGAGCAGGGCCGGTCCGTGATCTGGTCGCAGCTCGTGCAGACCCGCACCGACCGCACGGAGCTGCGGGACCGGCACCCGGCGCTCGCCGACGAGTTCGACGCGGTCTGCGCCGCGCTGGAGGGGGACCGGTCGCCGGGCGCGGGCGGCGGGCCCGTCGGCGGGCCCGTGCGGGGCGAGCAGCCCTGGCAGCTCAGCGCGCGCTTCGACGCCCTCGTGGACCGGATCCGCCGACTGCGCCACTTCGAGCGCTTCTTGGCGGCGCCGGACTTCGAGGAGCTTCGCCGGGCGGCGGACGGGGGGCCGGTCGCGGTCATCAACGTCAGCACGCACCGCTGCGACGCGCTGCTGCTCAGGTCCGAACCCGGGGCTCGGGCGGTGGAGTTGGTGCCGCTGCGCGGCGTCAGCGCCGCCGAAGTCGAGCGCCGCGCCGCGGAGTTCGTCACCGCCGTCGACCGCCTCTCCCGGCCCGGCCTCGACCCCGAGGCGCTCGCGCTGTCCGGCACGGTCACGGAGACGCTGCGCTGGCTGGGGGAGGAGATCACCGGGCCGGTGCTGGCCGCGCTCGGCTTCGACCGCGAGGCCGGGGCGTCACCGTCGCCGGAGACGACCCTGCCCCGCCTGTGGTGGTGCCCCACGGGCCCGTTGGCGCTGCTCCCCCTCCACGCCGCCGGGCCGAGAACCGGCCCGCGCGTCATCGACCGGGTCGTCTCCTCGTACGCCCCGACGCTCGGCTCGCTGATCAGGGCCCGCTCACGGGAGCAGGCGGCTGCGCGGGCGCCGCGCGTGCTCGGCATCGGCGTACGCCCGCGGCCGTACGCCGACGGCGCCACACCGTACGGGCAGCGCGGGCTGCCGGGCGTGAGCGCCGAACTGGCCACGCTCAGCGAGGTGTTCGGCGACCGGCACACCAGCAGGGCCGACGAGAAGGCCGTCCTGGCGGAGGTGCTGGCCGCCCTGCCCACCCACCCCTGGGTGCATGTCGCCTGCCACGGCATCCACGAGCCGGCCGACCCCGCCGAAAGCCATCTCGCGCTCTACGACAAGCCGTTGTCGGTCGCGGGCATCGCGGCGCAGGATCTGTCCGGGGCGGACCTGGCTTTTCTGTCCGCCTGCCACACCGCCCTCGGTACGAGCCGGCTCGCCGACGAGGCGATCCATCTGGCCGCGGCCTTCCAACTCGCCGGTTTCCGGCATGTCGTGGGGACGTTGTGGACGCTGGCGGACGGGCCGGCGCCGGAGGTCGCCCGCGATTTCTACCGGGCCCTGGAGGCGGGCGGGAGCGCGGGTGGGGGCGCGGGTGGGGGCGGGGGCGCGGGCGGCAGTGCCCGGGCGTTGCACGGAGCCGTGCGCGTACTGCGTCAGGACCCGGCGAACTCGGTGCTCCAGTGGGCCTGTTACGTCCACCTGGGCCCGTGACCTCGGGCGTGAGCCCCCGGCGTACGGCAGACGACGGCCGCCCGGCCCGGGAAGGAACCCCAGGCCGGGCGGCCGTCGTTCGGCTCGGCCGGCGGTCGGGCCGGCCGGCTCAGCAGCGTCAGCTGTGGGCGCCGCCGTTGCGGCGACGGGCGAAGTAGACGGCCCCGCCGCCCACGACGAGGAGCGCGGCGCCGCCGCCGATGAAGGCGACGTTCTGCGAGCTGTTGCTACCGGTCTCGGCGAGGTTGCCGGTGCCGGAGGTGGCCGGCGGCACGGACGGCGTGCCGGTCGGGGCCACGGTGCTCGTCGGGACACTGGCGCTCGGCGACGGCGAGGACGTGTCGCTGACGCTCGGGCTCGGCGTCCCGGTGGTCTCGGTCGCCGTCGGGGTCGGCGTGCCCGTGGTCTCGGTCGCCGTCGGCGTCGGGGTGGTGGTGGTCTCCGTCGCCGTGGGCGTCGGGGTGGTCTCGGTCGGCGTCGGGGTGGGCGTCCCCTGGCACTCGTGGCCGCCGTTCCAGGCGGTGATCAGGTCGGTGGGCGTGGCGGAGTTCGGGTAGTGCGGCAGCGGGCCGTGGCCGCGGCCGGAACCGCCGTCGTACTCGGTGCCGTTGCCGTACAGGTCCACCTGGCCGAAGCAGGTCGGGGCGCTCCCGCTCACGTCGAGCTTCGCGGAGGTCTTGTTCTTGCTGAGGGTGACGGTGTCCCAGCCCAGGAACGCCTGGTGGCCGGAGTTCTCCCACGCCGGGCCCTCGGCGCTGTAGGAGGCGAGCGACACGTTGTACTGGCAGTTCTTGCCGGGCTTGTCCGTCAGCCGCACGGTGATCTTGGTCGGCGGGGTGTCCCCGTTGATACGGCCACTGCGCGTCCACTGGCCGCCGTCGACCTTGTACTCGATCCCGACGTTGCTGCAGTTGTTGCTGCCGCCGCCGTTGTTGCCGCCGCGGCCACCGTCCGCGGAGGCCGTACCGATGCCACCGAGGGTGACAACGGCCGTGATGGAGCCGATGGTCGCAGCAACGCCTACGGCTCGTTTGGTTATCGCTCGCACTTGAGTCATGCTCCCTGAATGCTGGTCGGGCAGCCAGGTGCAGGCAGGCGGGTGAGGACTCCACGCAAGGGGAGAGACGTGCCCGGTGGCCTGCGAGGCGTCTCGCCGCCGAAAGTCATCTGCTGGGGGGCCAGTTGGCCCAGGCGACCGAGTATGCCCCGCAACCCCGGTCTCTGTACAGCCGCATACGTCGGTTTTCGGCGCAGCTCACACCGCATGCGGCAATCCCAAACCTCGACAGGCCGACCAATTATGGCTAACGCAATGAGTTGATTTGTCGACCCCGGGACGGCCCTCTGCGCCCTCCGTGCGCGGCCGGCACCCGTCCCCGCGCCGGCCCCGCGGTCACCGGGGCGGGCGGGCTGCCCGACATCCTCGTCGCCCCCTGTCGGCGCGAGCGGCCCGATCTGCGGCTGCTTCGGCTACGTCGTCGTCCGCGGCCTCTTCGACCGCCGCCCCCACGACGCCTCCCCCCGCTCGCCCGAGGGCGCACGCTTACGCACCGCGGCCGGTCGAATCGCGCCATTCCCGCGTGCCGTCAGCGCCACGAACGGCTCGGAGCGCAATTCCCGAACATTGTCAACCGCATAGTGAAATGCCAGCCGGGAACAGCAACTGCGGGCAAAGTCAACGGTATTCAGGAATGGCTATCCGGCGTGGCGGGTGATATTCCATGGGGCGTTCCCCGTTACCCACTTCCGCACGGAGGCACGCCGCCATGAACGAGCAACCGGCCGACGCCGCCTGGCACATCGATCGCCGCTGCGTCAACTGCGACGTGGCCCGGCAGTTGGCGCCGGACCTGATCACGGAGGACGCCGATCGCTCCACCCTCATCCGCCAGCCGCGCACCGCCGCGGAAGAACGCGGCCTGTACGCCGCGGCGTTCGCCTGCCAGACCCGCTCGATCCGGCGCGGCGCACGCGGACTGCCCCCGGAATTCGACCCGTTCCCGCTACGCCTTACCGAGCACGTACATCTGTGCGGCCACAACGCGCCGCGCACCGCCGGTGCGAACTCCTATCTGCTGCGCCGGCCGGCCGGAAACCTGATGATGGTCGACACGCCGCGCTGGAATTCGGCGCTGGCCGCGAAATACGCCGCCCTCGGCCCGATCACCGATGTGCTGCTCACCCACCGCGATCACGCGGCGCACGGTCGCCAATACGCCGACCGGTTCGGCGCCCGGCTGTGGATCCACGAAGGGGACCTGAGCGCGGCCCCGGACGCCGACGTCGTCCTCCGCGGCACCGAGCCGGTCGAGATCGCCGACGGCGTGACCGCCCACCCGCTCCCCGGGCACACCGAGGGCAGCGTGCTCTATCTCGCCGACGCCGCCTACTGCTTCAGCGGCGACAGCTTCTACTGGTCCCGAACCCACGGCGACCTGGCCGTGGCCGAGGCGGTCACCTGGTACTCGATCACCGAACTGGCGGCCTCGCTGGCGCGTACGGCCCCCCGCCTCCGTTTCGCCTGGCTCCTCCCCGGCCACGGCGACCGCCGCCACCTGCCCCCACCGAATTCGCCCACCGCATGCGCACCCTGGCCGCCCGCACCGCCAAGCTCTCCCCCCGACCGATCGACTTCACCGCCCTGCGCTGGTGACTCCCCCTGCGGCGCCGGAGAGGAACGCGTGTACGTCAGCGGCAAGGTTGCGCATGTCCTCGCCTGCGGCGTGGACCGTGGTGGTCTCGAAACACCACTCTTCTCCGGGCGCCCGGTCGTGGATGCCCCACGTCAGATGGACGTAGCCACCGGAGCGGTGCTCTGCCGCGAGGGACAGGTCGTGTTCGAGGGAGCGCCAGGTCCGTTTTCCCTCCCAGCCGCGGAAGTCCTCCGCCAAAGAGAAGAGGAACGCGCCGAGCCCGTCGCCGTCCCAGGTACGCACCGAGGTCTCGACCCTCAACCGCCGATTACTGGCCCGCACCACGAAGTCGAGGCCCGGTTCGCCCTCGTAAGGCCGCGCGAGCTCGGAGAACGAGAGGCCCACCGCCTGCGCACCAGGGGCGCCCACACGGACGCCCCGCTCGCCGGATACCTGGTCAGCACTCACCCGCCCAGGCTAGGCCCGCGGACACGCCGAGTCCCCCGGTTATCCAGCCGCACCCAACGGCGCGGCCCGGACAGCCGGACGAACTGCGCGACCTGCCAGACACCCCCACCGACGGGGCAGCCCGGCCCCCCTCTGCAGCCGCCCAGGCCGAGCGGCGCGCTGTACGACGCAATGCCGGCAACCGCCCGCAACCCCCGGACATGCCTGTGCCCCGGCCGCCATCAAGGCAACCGGGGCACCAAACCCGCAGGTCAGCGGCCTCCGGGGAGGTCTGGCCGGGTAGGCCGTGTGGGACTCGAACCCACAACCAATGGATTAAAAGTCCTGGCCAGGACGTGCTCGGCGGTGGTGGACGGTGGAGCGTCATCCAAAACCCGCAGGTCAGGCGGGAGCGGGTTGCCGCCTGGTCCGGCAGGAGGCGCCGGGTGCTGGCACATCCGCTCACGCATCGCTCACGCATCGCTCACGCATCCGGCCGTATGGCGGGCCTCCTTCCATCGTCGCCGGAGCATTCTTGCCGATACTCGTCAGCGTGACGTTAAGTCGCCCGAACGAACCACCCGAGACTCTCAGGTCTGAGATGCTGAGGCAGATCGAGAGGGGCCGCAGCGATGCAGTGGAAGATCCACGGGGAACGTCCGATCTACGAGAACCCCTGGGTGAACGTGTGGCTGGTCGATATCGAGCAGCCGGACGGGAAGCGGTGGGAGCACCACGTACTCAAGCTGCGGCACCTGGCAGTGGCAGCCGTGGTGAACAGTGAGAAGCAGGTGCTGATGATGTGGCGCCACCGCTTCATCACGGACTCCTGGGCCTGGGAACTGCCCATGGGCCTGGTCGAGGCCGGCGAGACCCCGGCCGAGGCTGCCGCCCGCGAGGTGATGGAGGAGACCGGTTGGCGCACAAGCGAGATGACGCCCCTGATCTACGCCCAGCCGGCCAACGGGATCACCGACTCGGAACACTTCGTCTTCCGCGCCGACGCGGTCGAGTACGCCGGGCCGCCGACCGAACTCAACGAGTCTGACCGGCTTGAGTGGGTCCCGTTGTCCAAGTTGCGCGGCATGATCGACCGCCGCGAAATCGTCAGCAGCGGGACCCTCGTAGGAGTGCTGTATCTGCTGCTGGACGAGGCCAGACTCTAGTCAACCGGCTGTCCCCGCCAGCCGGGCGTCCAGCTCCGCGACTGGTCGGAATGTGCGGAATGGCGTGAGCAAGTGACGGAAGTCCCGCAAGTGTGCGGTCACACGGGGCGAGTCGACGGTCGCGGACAGGTTCAGGGCGTCACTCGCCGCTCGGCATGCCTCCTCCACCTGGCCGCGTTGCAACTGGGTCCTCGCCAGCCAGAAGGAATGGAAGGCCCGGCCGCGCAGGTTCGTCTCAGGCTCATCGCGCAGCGCCTCCGCGATCAACGGTTCGGCGGCGCCCGCATCGCCGAGCTGCCCGAGAGCGATGCCGATGTCCACGGTGAGCTTGGTCCGGTCGAAGTAATTCACCCACGGCGGGTCGTCGTCTGTGGATCCGACCCGCCCGAACTGCAACTGCGCTTCGGCGATGGCCGCATGGGCCGCTGGCCGGTCGCGTGCGCTGGCGTGACCGAACGCTTCGCGGACGTACAGCATCGCCATCAGTCTCGGAGTGCCGCCGTCGTGGCGGGCAACGTCCTGGGCAGTCCGTGCAAGCGTGACCGCTTCCTCGGCCCGGTCCTGATAAGTGGCTTGGAGGCTCAGACAGGCGAGGACGTTGGCGACGAAGGCCCTGTCGTCGATCGCGCGGGCCAGGCGCAGGGACTGGGTGAAGTACGCCCTCGCCGTGCTGTACTGCCGCGCGTCGAAAAGTGTCCAACCGGCAAGCCGAGCGAGTTCCGCAGCAATGCCGTGCAGACTGCGCCGGTAGTTCGGATCCGTGCTGTCGGCCAGTAAGCCCATGACGTAATTGAGTTGGCCGATCACCGCCGGCCGTAGGGCCTCGCCACCGTGCTCGTCGTCCTGCCGCCAGTAGTCCTCGATCGAGGTCTGCAGGGAACGAAGCGTGCTCGGGGTGACCTTCGTAGCTGCCGCGATAGCGAGAATGCTGTCCAGATCCTCTGGCTCCGCTGGGATGGAACTCGGCCCAGGGGCCACCTGAACGGATCTGCGCTCGGGTGGATTGGGGGCAGACGCCCGTCCTTCCCAGTCCCGCGACGCGAGGCCGAGCATGTGACCGGGAACCCGCAGGCCGTCCGCGACGCGTTCGATCACGCTCATGTTCGTGATGGTTCGGCGACCGGAAATGACCTCGCCGACCCTGCTCGGCGTCAGCTCACACTGGCGGGCGATGCGTGAGACGTGAAACCCGCCCCTCGCTTTCGCTAGGCCGAAGACCTTCGTGAAGTCCCGCGCGGCGCAGGCCGCGATCATCTCGGGGTCCGCCAGCAGACGAGCGGGCAGGCCGACCAAAGCTGTGGGTTCGATCATGTCCGGCGCCCCCTCGTACGGGAGTGTGATCGCTCACCGTCACACGAGTTCACTTACTGCGAGTTTACCCACCGTGGGTGTCCACGCTGGCCTTATCCCAGAACGGGCCGCTGGAACAGGCTGAGATTCCTTCCGGTAGCTGGCCTCCGGAGGAAGCGACAAGTCCCGTGCTGCACCGAAGTCAGCGGCATGGCACAGCCTCCAGCGTCTCGAAAGGTCCCCAGCGATGTCCGACACAATCTCGGATGCCTGCCCCACTACTTTCGGTTTCCGCGTCGAAGCCGAATCCGAGGCGGTGCCCGAAGTTCGGCGCAAGATCGTCGCCTTGGTGCGGGACTGGGACGTGCCACTGCCGGACGACACCTTGAGCGACCTGGAGTTGCTGTCCTCCGAGTTGATCACGAATGCCGTCCGGCACACCGATTCCTCCTGCGCGGTGGCCGTGCGCTGGACCGGCGTGCGTGTCCGGGTTGAGGTCACCGACGTGAGTCAGGCTCGCCCTCACCGGCGCCACAGCTCGCCGGAGGCGGAGGACGGACGCGGCCTGCTCCTGGTCGAGTCCCTGGCCACCATGTGGGGAAGCGCCCCGGATCCTGCGGGGAAGACCGTCTGGTTCGAACTCGGGCCGTCCGACGGGACGCCTCCTCCCTGGAGCACCCCGGGCAAGTGGGCGATCACCACCGACAGTGGCGCGGCGACGTCCGGCTACCTCCCCGCCTGGGCAGAGGACGACCCGACCGAGGCCAACGTGCCCACGGACCAGCTGCCGGAACGGCTGGCCGGCATCAACCACCGGAACTTCTTCGAAGGCCCGATGCTGCCCCTCACCGCCCCAGACGTATGGGAAGGGGTCGAGGAAGACGCGGTCTTCGAGGGCAGCATCGACTGCAACCCCTACGACCCCGACCCCGACCTCCGTGTGCCGGTCGTCAACCTCCAGGTCTGCGTGGGCCGCTGGATCCTCGGCCTGGATCCGCACGGCCTCGCCGAGGTCGCCGCAAAGCTCCGCGCCCACGCCGACTTCCTTGACGCGAAGGTCCGCCCCGCGCTCACCGCCGCCCGGGAGGACTGGGCCACCCACCACCCGTCAGCCCAGCAACGTTCGCCAACTGCGTGCCCGGGAGACCGCACCTAGCCGGCGCCTCGCTGCCCTGGCCTCTCCCCGCTGGCGCGGCTGTGCAGGCGCCCCTAGCGAGCCCAGGCGCCGGTGGATGTTGCCGGTCGCCCTGAGCCCGGACTGCACGACGTCACGCTCTCTGGGCGCCGTGCGGGTCCCCAGCAGCTGCCTGGCGGACCAGAAGCCCCACTCACCCCCAGAACAGGAGGACAGCACCGTGACCACAGTCGTCCAGATCGACACCAGTATCGGGTTACGCACTCGGGACCCGAAGGAACTCCTCAACGCCGTCCAGCCCAACATCGCGCATCTGACGGTCAACATCCTCGACGGCGGCATGACCCTCTGGGACCGCGAGATCGCCCTCCTGCTGCGTGACCACACCATGGTCCGCGACATGGCCGAACGCATCCTCGGCAACGCCGTCATGTACACCCTCGCCTGCATCGAGCACCCCGAGGTGCACCTGGGCGTCGGCAAACTCGTCGACATCGGCGTCCACCAGCTCATCCTCGACACGCCCGTCTGGTTCGCCCTGTGCGACGTGTACAACAGCGGCCGGTACAAGCACCACGCCCCGTTCATCGAGCGCCGCAGCGACGGCCTGTGCCTGCGCACAGCCGACTTCCTCACCTCGATCGGCTTCGACATCGACACCGAGCTGTGGGCGATCGACGGCACGGACTGCTCGCCGTGCGACAACAAGGTCCCCGACAGCCACTGAACCGAACGGTGCCCCGCTCGTCCGGTGCCTGCGGGCATCATGGGGCGGGGCGCCGCCTTCTTCGGCAAGCAGAGGACACATATGCCTGCGCAACACGACATCGTCGCCGAGACCGAACTGTGGGACACCTACGCCCGCACCGCCTTCAAAGACGAAGCCGAGCCGGTCTTCCGCTGGACGCAGTACGCCGGCCACGGCCCCGGCCCTGAGCTCCTGGGCGACCCGGGCAGCGTCCTGGAGATCGGCTGCGGCACCGGACGCGCTCTCGCCCACCTGGCGCAGAACGGCGTGAAGGCCACAGGCGTGGACCTGTCTCCTGTGATGGTCGAGAAGATCGCTGAGCGCTGGGCGCCGTCAGGAGCGCAGTTCCACTGCGCCGAAGTGCTGGACTACCTCGGCTCCACCGCCGAGACGTACGACGCGGTGTACTCGATCTTCGGCGCGGCCTGGTTCACGGACCCGTCGAAGCTCTTCCCGCTCGTCCGCCGCCGACTCAATCCCGGCGGGACCTTCGTCTTCTCCCAGCCACCCGCGATCCCGGGCGCCTACGGCCCACAGGGCATGTACAAGGGCGGCTTCGCCGGGAAGGCCATGTTCACCTACCGCTACAGCTACCGCCCGCCCGTATGGGAACGCCTGCTGGCCCGCGCAGGTTTCGCCACCGCCGAGGCCCGCGTCCTGGACGCCCCCGAGCCTGACCACATTGGCACGCTCCTGGTCCGCGCCGAGGCCTGACGCGGAGCCCAGCTCGGGTGCCTCGCGCCTGCGGCCTGCGGCCGACACGCGGACGGGCAAAGGTCGCTTCGTCTCCCCCAGGACCCGGGCGCCCTCGCTCGGGTACTCGTGTCCTCGTCCCCCGGCGAGGACACGTGCGCAGGACGGGCGGTAGGACGTCCGGCGCGACAACTTGCTCTGCTCGGGGCAAGGAGTCCTTACCCCACAACTTGCTCGCCGCCTCCCCGCCTCGCTGTCATGGTGCTCGCCAAGGCCCTGCACGTGGCGCCGATCTGCCTGATCTATCCCGTCGGCCTCGTGGACCGTGTGCAGGCGCTCTCCGACGAGGAACCGACCGACACCTTCGCGGCACTCCAGTGGTTCACCGGCGAGTCGTACGGCTACGACGGCCCCAGCCGCCAACTGCGCGAGCGCAGAGCCGCACCGCAACGGACCTGGTCAATGGATGCCGAGGGCAACATCGTCTGGAAGGACGCCCCGGCAGACGGTCTCTGAACCTGCTGGGGGAAGCACCATGAAGGGCTCGGCGCACCGCCGCTGCTACTGCCGTGACACCGAAACCGGCCGGCCGCTTGGCAGCAACTGCCCCAAGCTCGCGGACCGCAAGCACGGCTCCTACTCCGTGCGCCAGGAACTCGCGCCCCGCGAGGACGGCACCCGCCGCTCCTTCAGCCGCGCCGGGTACGACAGCCGCAAGGCGGCCCAGGCTGACCTGGACCACGTCCGCACGCTCCTCGGCCTCGCCGACACCGACGACCAGGACAGCGTCGAGCGCGTCGCGGCCCTGCTGGAACGCCTTGTCGAGGAGAAGGCGCCGCTCCCCGACGTGGAGGAGATCCGCCGGCGCCTCCGGTCCGGGCTCGACCTACGCGGCGGCACGACAGTCGGGGAGTGGCTGGACCTCTGGTTCGCGTCCAAGAAGCGCCGGAGGACGACCCTCAACGGCTACGCCTCGCACATCAACGTCCACCTCAAGCCGCGCATCGGCTACGTCCGGCTCGACCGGCTCAACGTCGGCCACCTCGTGGAGATGTTCGACGGAATCGCCGACTCCAACGAAGTCATCGCGGCCGAGAACGCGGCCCGGCGCGCACAGATCGCGCGCTGCAAGCCGAGTGCGCCGGGGCGGCCCGTTGCCGCGGAACGGGCGCGGCTGGCGGCGGAGCGGGCGAAGCTCGCCGGGATGCCGCCCTTCCGCAAGGTGACCGGCCCTTCCACCCAGCAGGCGATACGCCGAACCCTGCGGGCGGCGCTCAACTCCGCCATCGCGCAGCAGCTCATCACCTTCAACCCGGCCTCCCACGTCGAACTCGCCTCGGGCCGTAGGCCGAAGCCCCTGCTGTGGACGGACGAGCGCGTCCGGCGGTGGCGGCAGACCGGCGAGATACCCGGCCCGGTCATGGTCTGGACACCGCAGCAGTTCGGCGTCTTCCTCGACGCCGCCCAGGACGACCGCCTCTACGCCCTCTTCCACCCCGTCGGCTTCCGCGGCTTGCGTCGCGGCGAGGCCGTCAGCCAGGACTGGAGCAACGTCGACCTCAAGGCCGGCCTCATCACCCCGGCCAAGGAGATCGTGGTCGACGGCTGGGACCCGTACGAGGCCGAGCCGAAGACGGACGGCAGCGCCAACACCATCGCTCTCGACAGCCTGACGATCGCGGCCCTCCGCGCCCACCGGAAGCGCCAGAAGAAGGACCGCAAGAAATTGGGCTCGGCTTGGAACGACACCGGCAAGGTCTTCACCCGCGAAGACGGCTCCTGGCTCCACCCGGAGATGGTCTCGGACACCTTCCGCCGCATCCACGCGACGACCGGCCTCCCGCCGATCACCTTCCGCGACCTCCGCCACGTAGCCGCGACCCTCACCCACGCGGGTGGCGGCGACATCCACACGGTGAAGAAGGTGCTGCGCCACTCCACAATCGCCCTGACCTCGGACACCTACACGAGCCTGCTGCCCGAACTAGACCGGGAGGTCGCGGAAAGGGCCGCCCGACTCGTTCCCCGAGTTCGCCCAAAGGCCAAGGCACAGCAGACCACAGTGAACTCGGCGCAGATAATATCGACACAGCCAGGTTCTTGATCATGTGCCCGCGCCCCCTAAGCGGACGAGGAGAAGCTGCCTAGCGCAGACTATGGGACTAAGGCACCAACTGGACGACGAAATGGCTACTCCCATTCGATATAGAAGCGCTCCACCAAATCTGTGATCAAGTCTGCCGGATCCTCACCGCGCTCTTTCATGTAGAGCATCTCGTCGAGATGTTCCACGGTCAGAAACACTATGACCTTGCCGTCTTCGCTATACACGCTATTCCGTTTTAGGTGGGCGGCATGATTGGGCTTCTTTGTCGATACGATCAGCGCGAGTCGTCCCAGCGGCTTGGTGAGGTAGTTACGCGTCTGATTGACCTCATCCTTACCGATCTCCTCTGTGTCGTAGTTCTTGAACTCGACAAGGATCATACGTGCATCAAGCTCATGTAAGAGTCGTCCCCAGTGGTTCGACGCACCATGGTTCCGATTCGGAAATATCGCGTCCCGTCGGTCAATGCCGGAATACGATCTAGCTTGAATTATGGGATCCGCTAGTTGTGGCACGAAGAGATGGGCTAGGACAGCTATCGCGGCGTCCTCGAACTGCTTCCACCCCGAGGTCCCACGCGGGACAGCCCTGAGCCGATCTCTTAGAGCCTCTTCAGGAGTCGCCATCGCGCCTCGCCGTCGGCGCAGGCCCGAAGTGACGCGATACGACTGAGGGAAACTGTCGGAGAAGTCTTTTTAGTTCAACGCCATCAACTACTCGCAACGTGATATGAGAACTCTGCTCCAGCTCCGCCACGTACTCCTCAGCCACAGAGGTTAGTTGGGCGTTCGTGATGAGCAAACCACGCGTTCTACCGGGGGATACAGCCAGAATTCCAGCAAGCCTCCTAATTATCTCGAAGGAGATGCGTTGGTGCGAGTAGAGCTTCGTCTCGACCAACCACACCTCCGTCTCAGGTGACCCGAAAGGATCGGAGCGCTGGTATGTAGCACGCATATCCGCCCCCGCATCTCCCGGGCCCGCCGCTACCTCGACGTCGAACCCAAGAGTGCGAAGCAGGTCTGCGATGAGAAGCTCGAACTTTAGTGGGCCCATTCCGTCGAAGTCTGCCAGTGCTGTCATCTCGATCTGCCGAACAAGACGCTGGAGCCCCCCGTCGATGTCTCCAGTAAGGTCCAGCACTTGGCGGTCGCGGAGTGACGGCGGCAGATCAGTTGGTGCGATGAGGACTGGAATGAGGTCGGCACCGCGCCGGTCAAGGTCACGGGACAAGGCGTACTCCACCTCAGAGTTGACCCACTTACTCATGGTGGATGCGGGAGACAACAGGACTACTACGACGTCACTTGCTCGAAGGCTCTGTCGTAACCAATCCGCCGCATTTGCTGCCGGGTGCGAGACCGGGTTCGAGGGGACGACCTCGAACCCGGCGAGAGCCTCCCTTACGCGCTGCGCAAGGAGGTCGTCAGAATGGGCGTAACTGAGGAACACTCGTGGGCGAGTGGTTGACAACTGGGAGTTGCGCACCAGTCAATCGTAGTCCACTCGAAGCTGGCGCGTCAGGCTTCTGCGGAAGAGACAGGAAGGAGGGGGCTGACCGATCCCATCCGCCCAGGGAAACGCGGCATGATGGCACAACTGGTGTCTGGGTTTGGCGCGGCCGGAAAAAGGGTAATCCATTCCGCCTCAACGCTTATTACTCACGACGCGAGCCCTAAAGGCTCTCCAGCATCAAACTGGCCGGGAAGTAACAGTCTCCAGTCTCGTTGGCGTGCCGCTTCTTACGTCCCAGCAGGTCGTCCAACCGGACGCGGTCATCGAGAACACAGAATAGATCAGTGCCGTCCATTGTCAGGAATGATGTGCCTTCCCGGAAAGCGGCCCGCGCACCCGCCGTGAAGCCGTTGACACTGATGAACAAACCAAGGGCGTTCTTGCCTTTACGACGTACCTTGTCGTTGAATTCTCGCAACTGGCCGGCCTCGATGGCTTCCTTCCACCACTTCGCCTCTAGTACGTAGTCGTCGGTGTCGAACGTGAACGAACCGTCGATCTGCTCGTATGCAAGCTCATAACCAAGGCGCGGTTGCATATCAAACAGGCGGAATAGGTTGTTCAGAAGAGTCTCAAGTTCGCGACCGGCTCGCTGCCGATTGGTCTCGGCCTGGAGGCGCAAGAATTCTTCCCTTAGTTCTGCGAGCCTCTGGGAGAAACCGCGCCTATGCTTCTGACGTTCCTCATCCTCGACACGTTGGGCCTCTACCTTGGCGCGCTCGTCGAGGACTCCCTGAAGGCGCTCAGTCCAAGACTTCAGATCAGCCACAGCCTCCCGAGCCTGCGACAGCAGATTTTCAGAATCCGACTGCCGCTTCAGACTGGGGAAGGACTCCATCTGCGAGATCTCCAGCATGATCGCCAGAGTGACGTCTCGATACTGTTCTTCATCGGCCATGAGCCGGTCCACGAACTCGTCGGCGAAAGTCCGCTTGTAGGCATTGGAATCCAGTCCGGTGAGAAGTTCCGGATGCTCTGTCGAGCGGCGCCTGATGAATTGGATGAGGTCCTTCTTGTACCAGTAGATCGTGGCCAATGCCTCAGTTAGAGAGCCGTAGGCGGCCGGATGAATCTGCTGCGATCGAATGGACGTCACGTCGCCCCCGCCTCCCCAGCAGGCCAGCCCCAGCGCTGACCCCACCTGATGATGTTATCGAGTGACACCGAGTGAGTGCGTCCTCCCGAGACATCCCGTGAGGCACACCGCGAGCACACCAGGTGTTGCCGGTTGGTGGAGCCAGTCCTCGCGCGGTCAACCGCGCCCCCCGCTCACGCATCGCTCACGCACGGACCCCGGCATGGCTGTGCCCCGGCCGCTCGGAAGCGATCGGGGCACCAAACCCGCAGGTCAGCGGCTCCCGCAGGGGTCCGACCCGGTAGGCCGTGTGGGACTCGAACCCACAACCAATGGATTAAAAGTCCACTGCTCTGCCAATTGAGCTAACGGCCCGCACCGGACAGCATAACCGGGTCGTCGCGTGGGCTCAGCAGGGATATGGGGTGTCGGGGCCCGGGCCCCCGGGCCCGCCGGTCGCGCGGGGCCGGCGGGGGGGGGGGAGGGCGGTCAGCCGTTGCGCTTCCAGCGGGGCTTGCGCTCGGTGTAGGTGGGGCGCTCGTCGCGGCGGTCGTAGGAGGACGGGCCCGAGGGGCGGCGGTCGCGGTCGCGGGTGCCGTAGGACGGGCGGGCGTCGCGGGAGTCACGCGTGCCGTAGGACGGGCGGCGGTCGTCGCGCTTGCCGTAGCTCGCGGTGCCCGGGCGGCTGTCGCGGCGGTCGTCGCGGTTGCCGTAGGACGGACGGGAGTCGCGCCGGTCGTACGACGGGCGGCTGTCGCGGCGGTCGTACGAGGGGCGGGCCTCACGGCGGTCGTCGCGGCCGTTGTACGACGCGGGTCGGCGGTCGTCCTGGCGGTCGTACGACGAAGGCCGGCGGTCGTCCTGCCGGTCGTACGACGTGGGGCGGCGGTCGTCGCGGCGGTCGTACGACCCCGGGCGGCGGTCCTCGTACGACGGCCGGCGGCGGTCGAAGTTGCCGCGCTCATCCCGGCGGTCGTCGCGCCGGTCATCCCGCCGGTCATCCCGGCGGTCGTCCCGGCTGTCGCGGCGGTCGTCCCGCCGCTCGTCGCGGCGCTGGTACGCCGGCGCAGCCGACTGCGTCTGGTGGCGCTCCTCGTGCCGCGGCTCCGGGATCGCCGCGGCGGCCAGCGCCTGCGCCGTCTCCGCGGCCTTCGCCGCGACCGCCTCGTCCGGGTCCTCCCCGCGCTCGCGCGCGGAGCGGGCGGTCAGCCGGTCGGCCTCCTCGCGCAGCTCCGCCGCCCGGCGCTGGACCCGCTCCAACTGCCGCGTCAGATCGGCGACTTCGCGCTCTGCCTGCGCCGCGGCGTTCTGCACGGCGTCGGCCTGCACGTCGGTCAGCGACCGGGCGCCGGTGATCCGGGCCACGTCCTCGTCGAACGCGCCCGCCCCGCCGATGATGTGGCGCGAGGCGTCGACGCCCGCGTCCTCCATCAGCCGGAAGATCTGCTTGCGCTGGTGCGGCAGGGCGAGCGAGACGACCGTACCGGACTTGCCGGCCCGGGCCGTACGACCGCTGCGGTGCAGGTAGTCCTTGTGGTCGCCGGCCGGGTCGACGTTGAGCACCAGGTCGATGCCGTCGACGTGGATGCCGCGCGCGGCGACGTCCGTGGCGACCAGGACGTTGACCTGGCCGGCCTTGAAGTCCTCCAGCGTCCGGGTCCTGGCGCCCTGCGTCATGCCGCCGTGCAGCGCGTCGGCGCGCACACCGCCCTCGATGAGCTGCTCGGCGACCCGGTCGGCACCCATCTGGGTGCGGACGAAGATGATCGTCCGGCCCTTGCGCGCCGCGATCGCCGCCGTCACCGGCGCCTTGTCCTTGGGCTTCACGATGAGGACGTGGTGCGTCATCGTCGTGACCGCGCCCTGCGCCGCGTCGACCTCGTGCGTGACCGGGCTGACCAGGTAGCGCTTGACGAGGGTGTCGATCTCGTTCTCCAGCGTCGCGGAGAACAGCAGCCGCTGGCCGCCCGCCGGGATCAGGTCGAGGATCTCGGTGACCTCGGGCAGGAAGCCCATGTCCGACATCTGGTCGGCCTCGTCCAGCACCGCGATCCGCACCTGGTCGAGGATCGCCGCGCCGCGGTTGATCAGGTCGCGCAGCCGGCCCGGCGTGGCGACGAGGACGTCGACGCCGCGCTCCAGGGCGTAGATCTGGTTCTGCATGGACGTGCCGCCGCACACGACCTTCATCTTCAGGCCGAGGACGTCGCCGTACGGCTGCAGCGCGTCGGCGACCTGCATCGCGAGCTCGCGGGTCGGGGTGAGGATGACACCGCGCGGGCGGCGCTTGTCGCTGCGACCGCCGGCGAGCTGGGTGAGCAGCGGCAGGCCGAAGGACAGCGTCTTGCCGGAGCCGGTACGGCCGCGGCCCAGGATGTCGCGGCCGGCGAGCGCGTCGGGGATCGTCGCGGCCTGGATCGGGAAGGGGGTGACCACGCCGTTCTGCGTCAGCTTGCGGACGATCTCGTCCGGCAGGCCGAGGTCGGCGAAGGTGACGGTGGGCTCGGCGGGCTCGGTGGGCTCCGCCGACTCGGTGGAGCCGGTCGGCTCAGCCGGCTCTGCCGGCTCGGGGCGGCCCTCGGTGGCCTCGTCGACCTCGGCGGTGACGGTGACCTCGTCCGTGAGGACGGCGGCGTCCGCGGCGTTCTCGGGCATGGCGGAACGGTCGGCACTGGCAATGGACATGCGGAAGCAAAACCTCTCGGAGACTTACGGCACGCGCCAGCTCCACAGGTTGCTTGCAACCGCCTCGATGCGGTCAGCCACAGGAGAAAAGGAACGCGCCACGCGGCGCGCTACGGATCAGGCGCCAGGCAGGGAATCAGGGAATCAGGGGGATCAAACGATCTACCAGCATACGCATACGCCGCCGCTTTAGCGAATCCCTTCCTCGGAGGGCGGCTGACCTGCGATTTTACGGCTCGGGGGTATGTGAGGGGGCGCTTACGGCTGGGGCGGGTCGCCGCCGGGGTCGCCGGAGCCGGCGGTGGCCGTCGGGTCGTCGCCGTCGGGCGGCGGGGCCGTGGGGTCGTCGGCGGTGGGCGGCGCGGCGGACGTCGGGGGGTCGGCGGTGGGCGGCGTCCCGGCGGTCGGCTGCGGTACGGAGGCGCCGCCGCCTGCCGCGGGCGGTACGGGCCGGCCGCCGCCCCCGCCGGTACGCCCCCGCGCGGGCGAGCCGGACGCCGCCGGGGAGGCGGAGTCCGCGCCCGGGCCCGTGCCCGCGTCTGCCTCGCCCGCCTGCCGCGGGGAGGGCGACATGCCGTCCTGCCCGCGCCCCGGCCGGTCCGCCGCCGGCCCCGGGTGCGCCCCGGCCCGTACCGCCGCGCTGCCGCTCGCCGACGCCGTCGCCGGCCTGCCCGCCGCGCCGCCCGTACTGACGCAGGACGCCACGCCGGCCGCGAGCAGGGCGACCAGCACGGCGGAGCAGCGCACTCGGGCTGAGGGCGCCGCGGGCTGCTTCGGCTGCGACGGGTACGACGGCTTCGACGGCTGCGACGGGTACGGGGACGCGTACGACCGCGGGTGCGGCTTCGGCTGCGCTGGGGGCATCGGGCGCGGACCTCGCGAATCGGGGCTCGGGGCATGGGGGACGGTGTCTCCCGTGCCCAACGCCCCCACGCACCCCCAGGACACGCCTACGCAGCGGACGCCGGGTCCTCGGCCGTACGCGAGCCACAGTTGCCGCGGGTCCTCGGCCGTACGCGAGCCACAGTTGCCGCGGGTCCTCGGCCGTACCCGAGCCCCCGCCGCCGCGGGCCATCGGGCCGTACGCGAGCCGCTGTCACCGGAGCGGCCGTACCCGCGCCCCGCCGCCGCGCGGCGGGTCAGCCGTAACCGAGTGCGTGCAGCCGCGCGTCGTCGATGCCGAAGTGGTGCGCGATCTCGTGGACGACGGTGATCTCCGTCTCCTCCACGACCTCCTCCCGCGTCCGGCACATCCGCAGCGTGGGCCCGCGGAAGATCGTGATGCGGTCCGGCAGCACGCCCGCGTACCACTCGCCGCGCTCGGTGAGCGGCGTCCCCTCGTACAGCCCCAGCAGCTCCCGGTCGCCGTCCGGCGGCTCGTCCTCGACGAACACGGCGACGTTGTCCATCAGGCGGGTCAGCTCGGCGGGGATCCGGTCGAGCGCTTCCCCGACCAGCTCCTCGAACTCCTCGCGGCTCATCTCCAGCACCCCCTCATTCTCCCGCCCCCACCCCGCCCGCCGCCCCTCCCCGCCGCACGGAAAGGGTTTTGGCTAACCCGCCGCGCATCCCCTATGCTGCTGACGTCCCCGAAGCGCGCCGCAAGGCGCTGACGGCTGGCCGATTAGCCCTCATCGTCTAGTGGCCCAGGACGCCGCCCTTTCAAGGCGGTAGCACGGGTTCGAATCCCGTTGGGGGCACCACAAAACCCTGCACTAGCGGTGCCTGACGCCGGGGCGTCGGGTGCGGTTGCGGGCATGGTCTCTCTGATCTTTTCGGTGGCTGCCGTCAGGTCCGGCAGGATGTGGGCGGGCAAGGTGACGCTGATGGTCGCTGCGTCCGAGTCCAGGTGGAGCTTGACTCGGAGCCTGATGATCTCGAACAGTGGGCGGAGTAGGCGCTCGGGTGCCTTGGCCAGGTTCAGTGCGAGGTAGGGCACGGCGTCCAGAAGGTCCGCGTCGGCTTGGGTGGGCCCTTGCGGTGTGGCCGGCTCGGTTGCGTCAAGGGCTTCGATGCCGGCCAGGAGCCGCAGTTTGTTGGCTTCGAGCCGGTTGAAGCTCTCGCGCAGGCCGGCTGCGAAGGGGTCCCCCGGCGCGCACTCCTGGGCCTGGGCGAGCAGGTTGTCCTGCCGGCGGGTGGTTTCGGCGAGTGCGCGCCGCAGGTTATCTCGTTCCCGGTCCCGTTGTCGGGCGGCGGTCTCGTCCTTCGTGTCGAGGGCCGAGAGGAACAGTTCTCGGCGGTGGGGACCGAAGAGCCGGTCGGCGAGGAAGTCCGAGACACCTGCGAGGACCACGTCCTCTCGGATGTAGACGGACTTCGGATGTCCGGGGTATTCGGTGCAGGTCTTGTCTCGGCCTCGGTTGTTCGCCTTGGGCCAGCAGGTGTAGTACGTGCGCGTCGGCCGCCCGTTGCCGGCCATCCTGCGGTCGCACCCGCAGATCATCATGCTCCGGAAGAGGTACGTCCGTCGGGCGTGTGGGTCCTTGCTCAGGTCGCCGCCTGGGCGGGTGCCGTGCTCTTGGTGGGCGGTGTTGTTGATTTCGTCGAACATCCACTTGGGGATGAGGGGTTCGTGGACGGGCTCGGGTGACCAGACCCAGAGGGCGGGGTGGTTGTGGGCGCCGTGTTTGGAGCGGGTGGCTCGGCGGTTGAAGACCTGGTAGCCGGTGTACTTGGGGTTGTGGAGGATGTCGTAGACCGCCGACCTGCTCCACGCCCCGCGGGCTCGCTCCGGTCCCCCGGGTGGTGTCGGAGGGGGGTAGCGGTCCGGGTCGGTGTCCAGGCGGTCGGTGATCTGGCCGTAGCCGAGACGTTCGTAGTAGCGCCAGTTGGCTATCTGGGTGACGGTCTCCCCGAGTACCCCCTCAGGTTCGAGGCGAGTCTTCGTGGCGCCCTTGGCGGCCTTCGCCGGGTTGGGGTGCCGGTAGCGTTTTGCTTTGTAGCCGTGGGGCGGTTTGCCGATGTTCCAGCCGTCACGGACGTGGGTGCACAGTCCGCCCCAGGACATCTCCAGGGTGTTGAGAACCTCGTACTCGGCGACGGACTGGTTGATGCGCCGCATGAGGATCTGCTGGGCTCGGCCGCCGTCGAGCTTGATGGGTTCGTTGGAGGCGAAGAGCGGGACGCCGGCTTTCTCCAACTCGCGTTCGATGGAGAGCCCTTCGAACATGCGCCGGGCGGTTCGGGCGACGCCTTCACAGATGACGACGTCGAATCGCCGGGTGGGGCGTGCTGCTTCGGCCAGGAGGTCGGTGATGCCGCCGTCGCGGGCGATGGGGATGTCGAAGCGCTCGTATCCGCGCTTACGGCCGCGTGCCGCCAGCTCCATCCGGCCGGACTCGACGTCATAGAAGTGGCAGACGACCGCCCAGGCTTCGGGCAGTGCGCTCTTGCTGTTACGGAGCTGCCGGATGAGCGACTGCCGTGGATCCTGCTGCTCCTCGGTCGAGGTCCGGCCCACCCACGCGACCCGTACCTCGCCGCGGAGCAGGGCGGTGGGCATGCCGAAGGGGGATACGGCGAGGTCCGAAAGGGGCGAGGCCGGCGGACCGGAGGGAGAGGGGAGTCGGCGATTCAGAACGGGGGAGGGCGGATTGCCGGTGTAATCGGGGAAGTTGTCGATGGTCATGCCGCGGTGTCCTCGTGATGCTCGGAGGAGTCCTCGGCGGCTTTGCGGGCGTCCACCGCCCATCGCAGCAGGTCACGTATCGCGACGGCCAACTCGCCCTGCAAGCGCTCCCCTGCGGCGCCACCGAGGGAGGTCACGTGCCCGGTGAACGAGAGGGCACGGCCGCGCTTACTGCGGCCAGTATACGACCAGGCACCCCCGTCAGGCGGACTGTTGGGGCATGACTGAGCGTCCCCTTGGGGCGGCATCGGTTCCCTCCAACGAAGCGACGACGTGCCTTACATCCCCAAGGCCGCCACGCGCTCGCGCTTTGGACACCACGCCGCTCGGCCGGTCGATGAGGCCGCGCCCGTCCACCTGGAGAGCGAGGTTGCTCGTTCTCTTACGGGTGAGCTAACGCGCAGCTAAGACCGTGTCCTGTGTGGTGACGCGGACGCTCTGCTCGTAGCAGCAGAGCGCCGCGGCGAGTCCGAGTAGGAGCCAGGTAGTTGCGGGATGACGCTCGTAGCGGGGGCGGAGTCTGCGGTAGCCGGACAGCCACGAAACGGCCCGCTCGATCACCCACATCCGGTGCCTTAAGCGTTCGCCGGATTCGATGCCCTTGCGGGCGATGCGCACGCCGATCCGCTGCCGCGCAGCCAATTCCGCAAGTCGAGTCGGTCGTACGCCTTGTCGGCGGGAAGGCGCCGGGGCTTGAAGTAGCGGATACGGCGGGGGCGTGTCTCGTGGTGGTGATCTGCGACTGTGGGCTTCAGCCCCTCACCGTTGTGGACGTTGCCGGCCGAGTCCCCGACGAAGAGGGATAGTCCAATTTGCGTCCAACAGGACGTGCATCTCGGAGCCGGACTCGCCCGGTCCACGGGCCTCGGACCTGTGTGTTCGCCCCCTCTTCAGCCGTGACATAGGCGGTGTTCAGGACGACACGGGTCACGTCGATGAGGCTGGCGCCGTCGAGACGGTGCAGTACAGCCTCATGCGGGCGGCCCCAAACACCGGCTCTTGACCAGATCACGGACCGGCGGTGCGCCGTCGACTTCGACATCCTGAAGCAGGGCGGAAGCTGGCACCATGCGCAGTCGCCGACCAGGACGTTTGCGATCGCGGCGAACACCGACCGCTGGCCTACGGAGCTTTTCCGCCTCATCGGGGGATGATCAGATCGGTGAGCTGGCCCGCAGTTGGTATCCGCCCGTGGTTGACGACGACTGCGACGAAGATGACCACGACCGGCAGCAGAGGGATAAGGGCCGCGTCGGGCAATCCGAGGAACGCTGCGCTGGCCATCACTAGGACGACGGTGAGCCCCACTACGAGGGCCCGCAGCCGCTCTCTCGGTGTGGCCGGAGCCACGCCTACGAGGTGGTCTGCGTCGAGAAGGTCGTCGATACGCCCCTCAGCGTATCGTTCTGCAATGGTCAGGAGCATCACGGTGAGGTCTTCGAGAGCGGCGCCCGGCTTGGAGTCCTGTTGTGCCTCGGCCTGTCGCAGCGCGCCCACCACCAGGGCGGCATGGGCTTTGAACTGCCGTTCGTTGTGTCGTCTGGCTCTGGCGCGGCGGGTGCGGTGGGCCCTCCAGATGGCGCGTTCGACCGGTTGCATGGAGACGCGTGGAATCTGGCAGTTCGGCTGGGTTTCCTCCCAGTGCCGCAGGACCGTGGCGCACTGGGCAGCAACCGTCAGCAGGGTGACGACCGGCCAGCAGCGGCGGTCCTCCACGAGGAAACTGTTTCCGTCCGCGTGCCTGGTGAGACCCTCCAGGTCGTAGGCGGCCATTGTCGTGCCTGTGCCGGAGCTTGTCAGGTTCAGGCGTTTGATGAGCCGCACCTCAGCGATCAGGATCAAGGCCCAAAACAAGAGCGCTGACACTCTGCTGATTGTGGAGGGGTCCCAGGTGACGACGGACATCGGCAGGGACGCGATGCTGCTGAGCAGTTCCTGCGTCACACCAGGGTGCGGTCCGGGGGCTGGCCTCCACCGCAGATTTTCCCAGTCGGCCATGTTGTCGACGTGGCCCACGATGTACAACAGCAGCACAAACCGGATGATCTTGAACGGTCCAGCCAGAGGTCGGGCACGCCACCACCGCACGACGTACCCAGCGGCCAATCCGTGGCCGCCGACCCGGTCTCGTACCCGTGGTGGCAACAGCAGCATCTGCCTCAGAAGTGGACCAGCTCGACGCACCCCCGAGTCGGCACGCCACCTCTGCAGCTGCTCGAAGGACGCTGTTCCCCAGCGCTGAACCGGTCCAGGAATGACGAACAGAGCCATTGCGACCACGACCAGCCACGGAGTGATCGCGAAGAGGAGACCGTTCAGTACCTTGGCAGTCTCGTGCATCCAACCGCCAACAACCCTTGAATGTCAGGAATCGACGAGGGCGCATCGTAGTGGCCGTGCAACACGTGGCGCTGGTGGCGGAAGGGATGTGGCCTGCCTGGCGCGATGTCCTACTCCGGCTCCGCCCGGCCGTGCCGGGTCCCTCACCGATCGTTTCAGCGAAGTCGCTTCGGGGCTTAGCGATAAGGCCCTCGGGCGGCAGGGTACTGCTCGTATCGGATGATCTTGTGCCTGATGGCCTCTGGGAGCTAGTGGCACCGCTGCTGCCGCAGCGTCCGCCGAGGTGTCACCGCTACCCTGGCCGGCTTCCGGCGGCCGACCGAGCCGCGCTTCGCGGCATCGTTCACGTGCTGTGCGAGTGCGTGAGATGGCGGGACGCGCCCCCAGAGCGGGCCGGGTCAGCGGGGTGACGACCTGGCGGCGGCTGCGGAACTGGACCGAAGCCGACGTGTGGCCCCGGCTACACGAGGTCCTTGAGGATCCAGAGCCAGCTGGCCCTGAGCGTGTGGACGCAGTTGAGGGCTCCTCCGCCCGGCTTCAAAGGGGTGGATCCGGGATGAACTGGGAAAGGGGCGCGGGAAAGTCGGTCGTTTCTAGGGCTGCGCCGACAGAATGTGGATTGGTCTGTTTCAGACCGATTGAGTCGGTGCCGGGTGCGAGACTGGCATTGTTCGAACTGCCAGCCTGGGGTGGGCTTGCGTAGGGAGCGGGGAAGGCCTGGCTGTAGTGGGGAGGACGTGTGGACGCCGGGGAGCGGGTCGCGCAGCAGATCGAGTCGATGAGACGTCTTCTTGCGCAAGAGGAGCCGGGGGATCTCAGGGGGTATCTTTCGGTGCCGTCCGGGGGGCGGCCGGTAGTGGAGGGATCGACGGTTCCGTTGCTGGTCTCGCGGTGGCGGCAGCACGGCAGCGGGCTGTTCGTACCGGATCTTCCCTCGCCGGGCCCGATCGACTTGGTCCTGGCCTACCTGACTCCTGAGGAGATCTTCGGCGGTCCGCTGCCGCCAGGCTACTTGGTGCGCCAACTGAGGGCGCTTCCTCTGGTGACGGTACTGACATTCTGCGCGCTCGTGCTCAACGTGGTGGGTCGGCCGGATGCTGATCGCCGTGACGTCGACCGGTTCTTCGCCGAGTCCTGGCTGTCCGAGCCGATCCGCTCGCGCGTGCTGAATCTCCTGCGGGACAGGTCCCGGGGGCTGATCGTCCCGCAGGCGGTCATGCTGCTGGCGAGGTCGGCGTTCGAGCACTGCCCGCGCGCAGTGCCCGCGGGCGCGGCGCCGGGGAATGTGATCGGTGCGCTGCTGGTGCTGGCACAAGATCTGGGGCGTGGTCACACGGGACCATCGGTGATCAGCGACCAGCCGGGCGATCTGGGACGCGAACTCATCGCGAACCAGTACTTCAACCAAGTCTCGTTCGTGCCGTACACGCTCGCGCGGTTCGTGCGCCGCTGGCGGGAGATTCCCGGTGAACTGGCCGGGCAGAACGGCATCGTCGACTTGGCCGAGGCCTACGAAACCTGCACCGGAGTCTCGTTGGACGACCTGGCGACCGTGGGTGTCCTGCTGTGGGCGTACGCCATCGGTGGAAAACCGGTGATTCCGCTGAGGGTCCTGCAGGACCTGCCGCTTCCGCAGGGGCGGGCTGAGATGGTCCTGTCGCTGATCAGCGCAGATCTGAACGCATTCGGCGAGGGCGTTCGCGAGGAACGCGACCACCAGCACACTGAGTGGACCTTCGACACCTTCCAGCGGTGGCCCGTGATCCGGATCAGCGACGGCATGCTGCTGGTACTGGACCACCGCCTCCTGGTCGACCGGACCTTCGGCTGGCTCCCCCTCAACGACATCAAGAATCCACCCCCTGGGCGCAGCCGGCCCGGCGGTCACCGAAAGCTCGCCGCGCGGGCTGCCACCACGCTGCAACGCGCGAGCGAGGCATACGTTCTGGAGGTTCTGCGCGGCATATCCGGTGACCGTGGGGCTGGCCGTGTCTACGACGACGCCGACCTTAAGGCAGCCTTCGAGCGGCCCGGCCAGAGGATCGCCGATGCCGCAGTCGACTATGGCGACACCTGGGTGGTCGTCGAGGTCACCACAACCCAACTGCGCCGGGACGCCGCACTCGCAGTGACCGAGGAATCGCAGGTCGAGGATATAGACAAGCTTCTGGGCGAACTTGAACAGATCCAGGGGACGATCGACGCACTGCGCCGGGAGGAGTGCAGACCCACCGGCGTCTCATCCACGATCCGTAGGCGCTACCTTCCGCTTCTGCTTCTCACTGAGGGCTTCCCGGTCAATCCGGTGAGCCTGACCGTGTTCCGCGAGCGCGCACGTGGGCGGGGACTACTCCAGGCCGATGACGTCCTGCCGGTCGAGGTCCTCGACGTCGAGGAACTGGAGATGATTGAGGCCTTGCAAGAGCAGTCCGGGACGAGCCTGCTCTCGACCATCCTCGCCAAGCAGGCCAGCAGCCTCAGCCTGGCTGCAGTGCGGCACTACATCCTGTGCGAGCACAACCTGGTGACGATGCAATCCGAGCGGGTCAGCCACCTGTGGCCGAAAGTATTCGCCTCCATTGCCACACTTGAGGCTGCTGTAGACCAGGACACCCAGCCTGCTGAACGGCAGGCTGAATGAACCCGGGCGGCGGGGCAAAAGCGGCCTGGGCGAGGTCGTTTTTGGACCCTGGCCCAGGCCCCTCGCGCCGCCTCGGTTGCCGATCCGGCGGGCCTAATCCGCAGAACAGGCCGCCCACCTGGCGGGCCTGCATGTCCCAAAGACGGCTGGGGTAGTCGACCCCAATGGCGACGGCCACGGCCAAACCCGTAACGACTCAAGTGGCTCGACCGATTCGAAGGACGCCAAGGACGACAGACAAGTGGTGTCCAATCGTCGGGCCGTCGGTGAGAGCAGAGACACCGCTCCGCGACCAACGGACGGTGGAATGCAGGAGGGCCCTCAGCTAGTGGGCGGGTGGTGGCCCCAACAGGTCCCAGGGCGAGGTGTATCCGCCGGAGACATCGACGCCGCCGACGGAGCCTTCGGGCCCCGGTAGGGGCCGATGGGTAGCCGGCGGACGGGCTGGGGCGTCCGGGTGGGTGTCGAACCACGTCAGGCCTGCCGGGTCGAGGTGCCGGCGGGCGCGGGTGACGGCGACGTAGGCCAGCCGGGCCTCTTCGGGCAGGATCGGCATCGGTACCGGCCGGCCGTGGGCGTCCGTTTCCTCGCTGGGTGCGGGCTCGAAGTCGGGCGCGATCTGCACGCAGGGCCATTCGCGGCCCTTGGCTTTGTGCGCGGTGGAGACCACGATCTGTGCGTCGTGCTCCTCAGACAGTTTGCGTACGGCATTCAGGATGACCTCGACGCCGTGCTCGTCGATGATGTCGACCAGCGGCAGGAGATCCTGCCCGGACGGGTCGAACTCGGCGTACTCCTGCAACTCGCCCCAAGTGCTGAACAGCAGGAGTTCGGGGTGGGAGGCGCGGCGGCCGGCTTTGAGCTGGCCTGCGGCGATCGCGAGTTCCTCCAGCGCCGCGCCGCCGCCGACCAAGGCGACGCGGCGGTTGTCCGCGAGTAACTGCATCACCGCCACCATCGCTCCGACGTTCGTCCTGCATAAGATCGCGTCGGGCGATTCAGCGGGGCCGATGGTCGTGGTGATTGCAGGGGTGCCGCTGAGCCTGATCGGGGACTCCACGAGAGTCAGCCAGCGGTTGGCTTCCCGGGCGAGGGCGGGGCCGAACCGGAAGGACTGTGAGAGCGCGAGTTGTTCGCCGTCGAAGTCGGTCATGACGTCGCGGGCGCCGCGCCAGGAGTAGATCGCCTGTGCGGAGTCGCCGACCATGACGAGCTGGGCGTGCGCGCGCTGGTTGTTGAAGATCTCCTCCAGGACCGGGTTGGTGTCCTGGGCCTCGTCCAGCAGCAGGTAGTCGCCGTGGATGGTCGGCTCGGTGAGGGCCCACATCTTGAGATAGTGATCGTGTTCGAAGCGCATGGCGCCGCCGGCCGGGTTCTGTAGGTCCTCCCATGCCTTGCGGGTATACGGCAGGATGAACTGCGCCAGTTGGTGGTGGAGGCTCTCTTCCTGCAGACCTCGGAGCACCGGCACATGGCGGAGCTGAAAGGTGGCGTCGGCGGAGTAGCAGAACCTGCGGACCGTGCGGACCAGAGCGTAGGCCAGGCCCTTGTTGGTGACTGTCCGGTCGCCGATCCGCAGCTCGGTCTTCGGGGAGAGCCCCAGCTCCGCGGCGCTCTGCCAGGCGGGCTTGCGGGGCGATCGCAACCGGGTTTCGAAGCGGCGTCCGACCTCCGCGTAGGCGAGGGAGTGGCCAGTGCGGCAGGCGACATTCGGGGGGAACTTCCCCGCCGCCTCGGCGGCGATGGACTTGTTGAAGGCAATGTAGCGGCCCTGGCGGCGATCGGCGCGTGCGAGCAACGTGAGTGTGGTGGTCTTGCCCGTGCCGGCGCCGGCTTGCAGCGCGAGGTGCTGTCCCGACCGGAAAACCGTCACAGCAACTTCCTGCTCCGCGGTCGGCTTGTGGGATGCCGCCGTCCGGCTCGCCGTCGGCCAAGCCCCAGCGCCGCCGCGGAGCAATGCCATATCGGGAGCCGCAGCTTGCTCGGCGAGGTCAGCCAGCCAGGCTGTAGCGACGTCGACGGCCTTGCGGACTAGATCCAGGTCGGCGCCGGCATGACTGCGCACACCGAGCCGACGGTTGATCTCGGCATTGACCGAGCCCTGGCTCTTGGCGGTCGCGCGGGCCAGTTCGCCCACGAGGCGGCGTAGTTCAGCCTGTGGGTTCCAGTCGATCGACCGCGGCCTCGCCGGTCGCCGGGATGCCGGTTCGCCGGGGTGGGGGCCGCCGGAGAACAGCGGCGACTGGTCATCGGGCTCTGGAGACCCCTGCGATCGGGGGGACGGACGGCTCAAGGATTCCTCGCACGGGCCGAACCACGAATGGGCTACAGAGAGTATTCGTGTACGCGCTCACTGCACAACCGTGTCTTCGGTGTCACTCTCTTGCCGACACTTGCTCGGCACATACCTTGTGACTGTGACGGCCGAGGTCGTCGAGAAGCTGCGCCTGTTTACCGCAATGGCAGCAGGGGCCCGGCTGCGGTGCCCAATGCGAAGGGTCGTTCCAGTCCAGGACCGCTCGCGCCGACTGTGTGGGAGTAGGGGTTGTAGGGGCAGGACGACACGTGGGCGCTGCACTGCTTCCACGCTGCACCTGCACCACGGGGACCGCCACTGCGGCGAACTCCGCCGGGCCGAAGGTGGCCAGGTACCGGGTGTGGTCGGTGCTGGTGACCCAGAAGCGGTGAAGAGTACGGGTGCTGACGCGGTGCTCGATGGGCACGATGGCGCCGGCTGCGGTCCTGCGGACCAGGTCGTCGAACATGATGTCGCGTACTTTGGGCAACACGTGGATCTTGCCGCAGCGCCGCACTCCGTCTGGGCACTGGTAGACCGCGGTCAGGTCACAGGTGAAAAAGTCCAGGACCCGGAAGCCGGAGACCACCCGCAGGTCGCCTGTCCGGGCGATGACTTCTGCTGGTAGGTGACTGCTCATCGTCCACTGCGTGTCGTTGCGCTGGGCGAACCGGGGACGGTCGGTGTGCCAGGCAGGAGTGATACCGAGTTTCCTGGCCTTACCGACGCGGTCGCCGACGCTGCCCGGCCCGGTGATGCCGACGTCGGAGAGCTGGACCTCCCAGCCGATCTTCAAGCCGTCGCCATTGTCGACGAGCGTGTCGGTACGGATGAAGCTCTTCCGGCCGAACGGGGTGACGACCTCGCTCTCCGCCCGGAATCCCGCCTCCTCGGCGGTCCGCACAATGCGTTCCTGGTACGCCCGGTGCTCGGGACTGACGACGACTTGATGGCGCTCTTCGTCCTCCGCACGCTCGTGGACCGCCTCCCGCCGCCCGTTGCGCTCGCGCAGGTACATCCACGCCTCCACGCCGGCCTGCTGACAGACGCCGCCACACAGCAGCCCACGCTCGGCAACTGGCACCCCACGCACGCCGCAGGCCCGGTCGTACCAGTACAGGCGCTCCCACAATCCCTCGAACTGTGGATGCCCTAGATCGTCTTGATTGAGATCGAGCCGGATCTTGAACTTGGCGTGCCACACGATGTTGGCCACAGGTTCCTCCCACCCAACTCCCCGCGTGTCAAAAACGGTACGCCTGGGGACTGACAGTGCGTCTTGTCCTTTCGCAGACATTCCGAGAACGAACAAGCACGCTCGACGGCCGTGCTGGCCGACGCCGTTCGTGCCCGAGGCGGAAAGCAGCCGGTCGTCCGATCTGGACCACTGCACATCCACGGGTTCGCACGTGCGCCCTGACCGGCGCGGAGGGCCGGTCGGCTGGGCTGTCGGCAGCTCGGGCAAGCCATCATCCTTCTGGCCGGCGCCGACTTCGTGACGGTTAACAACCGCCGTCTTGGCGTTGTGGTGGCGGTTCCTTGTCGCGGTTCTGGCTCGGTGATGGGCGTCAGCTCGTCGTCGAACCAGGAGGCGCCGCGTCATGGGTGCTCGTCGGGTAGGGATCGATGTGGGGCAGCGGGAGTTGTTGCCGCTGGAGAGTGCGAGGACGTCGTTCGCGTTGTTGGTGGCCGGGCCGGCGCCGTTGGCGTTGGACGGGCGGAGGTTCAGCGGGTTGCCGAACCGGCGGGTGCCGCTGGATGAGGTGCGGGAGTGGATGTTGCGGCGGCGGTGCCCCGCCGCGGCGCGCGATGAGGTGTGGTCGTACCTGGTGCGGCGGTCGCGGCGGGAAGGGGCGGCCTGGACGTTGGCGTGCACCGGGATGGCGTTGCCGGCGTTGAGCGGGGTTGCCCGGTGGCTGGGGGCGCGGTTTCCCGGGGACGTGTTCGACGTGCATGCCGAGGTGCTCTCGGGGTTCCTGGGCGGGCTGGCCAGGGTCGATCTGGGCCGACCGCATGTGCTGCCGCGGTTGAGGTGGGCGGCCTACCGGCAGGGCTATGCGGCGCTGATGGAGGCGTTGGACGCGCCGGTGCCGGTGAGGGCGGACGGGTTCCGGTCGCTCGCGCCGCGGGCGTCGGCGGGGCACCCGGATCTGGTGTTGGCGAGGGCGGTGCGTGCCGACGTCCTGTCGCCGGGGGATGCCGACTTGATCGGGGCCACGCGGTTGGAGGCCGTGCCGGTGTCCGTGTGGGCGGACGGCCACGCCATGACGGTGGCTGCTGCGTACAAGGCGCGCAGCCGTGCGGAGGCCCGGCTCGTGGCATTCATCCGGGACGAGTCGCAGGCTGCCGATCCGGAGGACCCGGCCGCAACGGAGGCTCTGCACCGGTTGGCCGACCGGTACCCCGCCGGGCATCAGCGGCGGGCCGCAGCCGGCGTGTCCAAAACGGCCGCGCATTAGGGCCTTTGGGGGCGCGGGAGCACTCCGCCCGCCCCGAACCGCCCCTTGTCTCGGAGGACCGCTGATGCGTCTGCTGCCCGCTGCCCGTCCGTACCGTCACCACGTCCGGCGCCGCCGCGCTCTTGCCGCGGCTGTCGTGGTTCTCGCCCTGTCCGTGGCGGCGGTGCCGGCGGCCACCGCCGCCGAGCCCTCGCAGGTGCTGGCGCTGGCTGATTCCGTCGACGCCGTCCTCAACAACATCCGTAACTGGATCATGGGCGTCCTGGCCGGTCTCGCGACGGTGTTCCTGTCCATCGGGGGCGTCCGCTACCTGATGGCGGGCGGCGACCCGGGCGAGGTCGAGAAGGCCAAGACGGCGTTCAAGAGCGCCGGGTGGGGGTACGGGCTGGCCGCGCTTGCGCCGGTGATCGTTCAGGTGCTCAAGAGCATCGTGGGCGCCTCGTGACAACTCACCGCGCCGCGCCGGGCCTTCGGGCCCGGCGCGGTTCGTTCGTACGGCGTCGACGGGGTCGGCGGCGACGCGGCCTTGTGGCTGCCCTCGCCGTCACGGTGGTGGTCGGCGTCGTCGGGGGACTTCCGGCACGCGCGGATCCGGTGCCCTCGCCGGGTCCGACGACCACGACCACCGCACCGCTGCCCACCACCGGCTCGCCGAGCATGCCGGCGCCCAGCACCACCCCCACCCCCGCGCCGTCTTCGTGCGCGCCGGAGGACTGCATCCCCCAGCCCGGAAGTTCGGCCCCGACGCAGACGCCGGCGTCGGGTACGACATCTCCGCCGCCGGACGTCGGCGGTGGCCCGGGCGGGATCACCGGGTGGATCACCAAGGGCATCAACGCCGCGATCGGCGCCTTCTTCAAGACCATCATCACCGCGGCTCTGAATCCCTTGCTGAAGCTGCTCGGCGACACCCTGTTGGCGACGCCCAGCCTGTCGTCGCTGCCCCGGGTGGGGGAGTTGTGGCAGAACTCGTGGCAGATCGTGCTGGCCGTCTACGCCATCCTCATCGCGGTGGCCGGTGTCGTGCTGATGTCGTACGAATCGCTGCAGAGCCGGTATTCGATCAAGGAGATCGCTCCGCGCATTCCGGTCGGGTTCCTGGCCGCGGGGCTGTCGTTGTTCCTGGCGGGCAAGGCCGTCGACCTGGCCAACGCGCTGTCGCACGCGGTGATGGGTGCCGGCGCGGACGGCGAAGGCGCCGGGACGACACTGGCGACCTTCGTGCTGACCAGCTTCGTACCCGGTGCGGACCTCTTTACCGACATCATGTGGGTCGTCGTCATCGGCGTGCTGGTGGCGCTGCTGCTGACCTACGTCGTACGGGTCGCGCTGACGGTGATCCTCGTCGCCGGCGCGCCCCTGTGCCTGATGTGCCACGCCACGCCGTACACCGAGGGGATCGCCCGCTGGTGGTGGCGGACGTTCGGCGGGGTGCTGGCGATCCAGGTAGCGCAGTCGCTGACCCTGATCACCGGCATCCGGGTCTTCCTCAACTCCGGCGGCCTCGCGGGTAAGGGGCTGTTCGGCGGGGCGTCGAGCGGGCTGATCAACCTGTTGGTGACGCTCGCGCTGACGTACATCCTGTTCAAGATCCCGTTCTGGATCCTGGGATCGGTGCGGGTCAGCCCCGGCCGGTCGTTCGTTGGGCGGGCGGCGAGGGCGTACCTGATGTACCAGACGCTGGGGATGCTGCGCGGTGCCGGCGGCGCGGGGGCCGCTGCCCGCGGCGGACGGCAGGGTACGGCGATGGCCGGCGCGGGTGCCCTGCCGCCGGCTGCCCGGCGGCAGGGCGGAGGGGCTACACCTGCGGGCGCGCGGCGGCTTGTAGGAGCGAACCCGGCCCTTCCCGCGGCGCGCCGACAGCCTCCCGGGCCGCCGGTCTTCCTGCCGCCGAGGCCTGGCTCGCCGGCCCCTGCCGGTAGGCCGCGCCAGGCAGCCGGGCCGCCGCCGATGCCGACGTTCCAAGCCCCGAGCGCCCCCGGGCCGGCTGCCTCAGCGCCGAGTCCGCCGCAGCCGCCGGGCATGCCGACGTTCCAGGCGCCGGGAGCCGCGCCAAGAGTCCGCCCGGCAGCCCGGCCGGCCGGTCCACCTCCGCGGCAGCCGCACTTCCAGTCGCCCGCACCGACGCCGCCCGTCCGGCCCCGGCGAGCGACGACGCCACCTCCGCCTGCGACTTTCCAAGCACCGACCCTCAAACGGCCTCAGACAGCTGCCACACCCTCCACCCGAACGCGGACGCCCGTACGTGCCCGTCCGCCGGCGCCGCTGCCACCCCCGACCCGCCGTAACGGAGGACCGTCCGGAGGTGATCGCCAGTGAGCCAGCCCGTACGCATCCCGGCCGACGTCGACCGTGAGGACACCGTGCTGGCCAACCTCACCGCACGCCAGCTGCTCATCCTCGCCGTCACCGGCATCGTCCTCTACGCCTTCTGGTCGGTGAGCCGGAGCTTCGTCCCGCCGGCCGTGTTCCTGCTGGGGGCGGTTCCGCTCTCCGGCGCCGCGGCCTTTCTGGCCCTCGGGCGCCGCGACGGACTGCCCATGGACCGGTTGGTGCTTGCGGCGGGACGGCAACGCATCTCCCCGCGCCTGCGGATTGCCGCCGCTGAGGGCACCGACCCGGCCCCGGCCTGGCTCGCCTCCCGGATCAGCTCGGGGGCTGAGCACGCCGCCGGCCGAGCCGCAGCCGGGGCGCCGAGCCTGCCGGTCACCGGAGTGAGCGAGGCCGGAGTCATCGACCTCGGCGCCGACGGCCTGGCAGCAGTCGCCGCTTGCGGAACGGTGAACTTCGCGCTCCGGACGCCGACCGAACAGGAAGCCCTCGTCGCAGCCTTCGGCCGCTACCTGCATTCGCTCACCGCGCCGGTCCAGGTCCTGGTCAGGACCGAGCGGCTGGACCTGTCCTCGCAGATCGCAGAACTCCTCGCGCAGGCACCCGGATTGCCGCACCCGGCTCTGGAGGACGCAGCACGCGCCCATGCCGATTACCTTGCCGAGCTGGGCCGTTCCTCGGTTCTTCTGCGCCGCCAGGTCCTGCTCGTACTGCGCGAGCCGCTGGGGGCAGCCGAGCCCGTCGACGGCCTGGGCGGCGCCTCTCCGCTGGGTGCGCTTGCGCAACTGCGGGCAGCCCGCCGCTCCGGACCGGTCACGGACGCCGTGCGGCGGGCGGCGGAGAACCGCCTGGCCCGGCGCCTTGGCGAAGCGGCCGAGCTGCTGGGCCCGACCGGCATCACCGTCACGCCGCTGGATGCCTCCCAGGCCGCTGCCGTGCTCGCGAGCGCCTGCAACCCGGACAGCTTCCTCCCGCCCTCGTCGGCCCTGGCCGCGCCGGGAGACGTCATCACCGGGGCCTCCGCTTGGTCGACGAATCAGACGCCGGAGGCCGAGGACGACTGGAGCCGGCCGTGACGAAGATGCCCCGCACCCCGGTGCGGAAACGCGCTCGCAGCACGCACAAGTCCCCCGACGCCGCGAGCGCCTTCGCCCCGGACACGCTCGCCGTCGCGCCCCGCCACCTGGAGGTCGGCACTGACCATGTCGCCTCCTTCGCCGTCACCGGCTACCCGCGCGAGGTCCACCCGGGCTGGCTGCAGCCGCTGCTGACGTATCCCGGTCGGGTCGACGTTGCGCTGCACATCGGACCCATCGACCCCGTCACGGCGGCGAACCGTCTCAAGCGCCAACTGGCCAAGATGGAGTCCGGCCGCCGGCACACCCAGGAGCACGGCCGACTGCTGGACCCGCACGTCGAAGCGGCGACCGAGGACGCCTACGAGCTGTCCGCCTGGGTGGCCCGCGGCGAAGGAAAGCTCTACCGGGTCGGGCTCTATCTCACCGTCCACGCCGCCACCGCCGACGCCCTGACCGACGAGGTCACCGCCGTGCGCTCGCTCGCCGCGAGCCTGCTGATGGACGCCAAGCCGACCACGTACCGAAGCCTGCAGGGCTGGATCACCTGCCTGCCCCTCGGCCTGGATCCGATCCGGATGCGCCGCACCTTCGACACCGCCGCCCTGGCCGCGAGCTTCCCCTTCACCAACCCCGACCTGCCGCCGCCCGACCCGGCCAGCATGACCGCTCCGAGCGGTGTGCTCTACGGCTACAACATCGGCTCGCAGGGCCTGGTCCACTGGGACCGCTTCGCGCTGGACAACCACAACTCCGTCGTCCTGGGCCGTTCCGGCGCCGGAAAGTCCTATCTGGTCAAGCTCGAACTCCTCCGCTCGCTCTACCGCGGCGTCGAGGTCCACGTCATCGATCCGGAAGACGAGTACGCCCGGCTGGCCATCGCGGTCGGCGGTACGCACATCCGACTCGGTGACCAAAGCGTACGCATCAACCCCTTCGACCTGCCCCTGCACACCCGGCCCGATGGCCGCCGCGGCGCACCGCGCGACGCACTCCTGCGCCGGTCCCTGTTCCTGCACACCGCCCTTGCCGTCCTGCTGGGCACGGAACTGGCTCCCGGCGAGCGGGCCGTCCTGGACCGCGCGATCACCGCGACCTACCAGCGCGCCGGGATCACCGCCGATCCGCGCACCTGGGCCCGGCAGGCCCCGCTGCTCGCCGACCTCGCCGACGTCCTGAGCCGAGCCCAGGACCGTACCGCCCACGACCTGGCTGCCCGCCTGCACCCATACGTCGAAGGCGCGTTCTCCGGCCTGTTCGACGTGCCCACCACCACCCGCCCCGAGGGGCATCTCGTGGTGTTCTCCCTGCGCGACCTGGCCGACGAGCTCAAACCCATCGGCACCCTGCTGACCCTCGACGCGGTCTGGCGGCAAGTCTCCAACCCCGCGCTGCGCCGCCCGCGCCTGGTCGTCGTCGACGAGGCGTGGCTGCTGATGAAGGAGCCTGCCGGCGCCGACTTCCTGTTCCGCATGGCCAAGGCGAGCCGCAAGCGCTGGGCCGGACTGACCGTCGCCACCCAGGACACCGCGGACGTCCTCGGCTCCGACCTCGGCAAAGCAGTTGTCGCCAACGCAGCCACCCAGATCCTGCTGCGGCAGGCGCCACAGGCGATCGACGAGATCACCGCGACCTTCAACCTGTCCGACGGCGAGCGCCAGTTCCTGCTCTCCGCCGGTCGAGGCCAGGGACTGCTGTCCACCGGCACACAACGCGTCGCCTTCCAGGCCATCGCCTCGCCCGCCGAACACGCCCTCGTCACCACCGACCCCGCCGAACTGGCCGCCTACGACGTCGACTCGGGGGAGGTGGACGACTTCGCCCTCGACCCCGAGGGAGGCGCCGCCGACTCGTACGACCTCGGACCGGACGACGACGGTTACGTCGACCTCGGCCCCGGCTGACCGCGCCAGCGGTCCCCCGACCCCCGTATCACTGCTGCGAAGGGCTCACCATGCCTCCAGCACCGCCCACTTCCCCCCGAGGACGTCCGCTACGGCTCCTGACGCAGAACCGCGAAATGCGTGCGATCGGCGTCTGGAACTGGACGCTGCCGGCCTGGGCCGGCCGGCTGCCGGACGGGCGTACGTACAACACCTGCCCGTCCGCAGGTATTTGCCGCCAGGCCTGCTATGCCCTCCACGGCACCTACCGCTGGCCGCAGGTCCTCGCCAAGCACCACGCCAACCTCGCCTTCGTTCTCGACGACCTGGCCGGGTGGGAGCGCGCCATGACCGCCGAACTCGACGCTCGTCGCTTCCACGGCACGTGGGTGCGCATCCACGACAGCGGCGACTTCTTCTCCGACGCCTACCTGCTGGCCTGGCTGCGCATCATGCGCAACCGAGGCAGGACCAACTTCTACGCGTACACCAAGGAAGTTCGCCGCTTCCGCAAGCAGGTGGAGCCCGACCCGCCCGACAACTTCCTGTGGGTGTACAGCTTCGGCGGCACCCAGGACACCTCGTTGGACGACACCCGCGACCGGGTCGCCGACGTGTTCCCCGACGAGCAGGCGATCCGGGACGCGGGCTGGAACTCCCAGGAGGCCAGCGACCTCCTGGCCGTCCTCGGGCCGCGGCTGGTGGGCATCCCGGCGAACCGCATCCCGCACTACCTCAAGCGCCTTGGCAACAGGACGTTCCGTTCCTGGCAGGCGGAAGTCGAGGCCGAGCGCCGGGCGCGACGCGACGAGGGCGGGCGGAGGGCCTCAGGGCGCTCGACTCCCGCAGCACCCGCACCGTGCCGACGTGCCGCCTGACCGCCGAGGAGCCGACATGCTGATCACGGCGGCCCCTTCTCCGCTGGGCCGCTTCCTTCTCGACCCGACCGGCGCACTGCACGACCTCCGGCAGCACGCGGTGATGGCGGCGGCTGCATGGGCGCCGGTCGCCGTCCCGGCGCTCGCTGTCGCCGTCGGCTCCGCTGCATGGGGTCGGTACCGGTGGCGCCGAAGGCTTCGCCACCACCTGACCGCCGACGCCCGACTGGTGAGCATCCTTCCCCCGCCCGGAGCCGACCCGGCCGGTGCCACAACGCTGTGGGCCAATCTGCTGGGCCTGCTCCGCCCGGCCTGGCGCCGCTACTGGACGGGGCAGCCGCACCTGGCCTGGGAATACGTCTTCGACCGCGAGACCATCCGCATCCGCATGTGGGTTCCGGGTGTCGTCCCGCCCGGCATGGTCGAGCGCGCGATCGAAGCCGCTTGGCCTGGCGCCCGTACGCGTACGGCACCTGCCGCCGTCTCCTGGACGGCCGCTGCCCTGCTGGAGACAGCCGGCGGCGAGCTGCGACTCGCGCGGAGCGAGGCGCTGCCCATCCGTACGGACTTCCCTGCCGACCCGATCCGCGCACTGCTCGGCGCACCGGCCGGGCTGGGCGTGACGGAGCGGGCCATCGTGCAGGTCCTTGCGCGGCCGGTCACCGGCCACCGGGTGAAGAAGGCGCGACGAGCGGCCCGGCGTTCCCGCGGCGGCTCCCCTGGTCCGGCCGGCCGGCTGCTGGGCCTGCTCACTCCCGGCCCGCCGCGGGGCAGCCGGCCCTCCGTCCCGCCGCCCGACCGGCGGAGCGCGCTCGCGGCCTCCGCCGAAGACCGGGCCGTCGTGGCGAAGGAACGCGGGGCGTCGTACGAAACCCGGGTCCGCTACGCGATCAGCGCCGCTGCGCCCGTGGCGCTGAGCCCCGACAAGCGGGCCGCCCTCCGCAACAATCTGCGGGGCCGCGCCCACGCCATGGCTGCCGCGTTCGCGGTGTACACCGAGCACAACCACTACCGCCGTGTCCGGCTGCGCCACCCCGAGCTCCGCATCGACGAACGCCGGCTCGACCACGGCGACTTGCTGTCCGTCCCCGAGCTGGCCGCGCTCGCCCACCTGCCCTGGGACGACGCCGTGCCCGCCCTGCAACGCGCCGGCGCCCGAGCGGTCCCTCCTCCGCCGGGCGTGCCGACCACCGGCCCGGACATCCGCCCCATCGGAGTCACCGACTCCGGCCACTCCCGACCGGTCGGTCTGCGCGTCCCGGACGCACGCCAACACCTGCACGTCCTCGGTGCCACCGGCTCCGGCAAGTCCGAACTGCTGGCCCGCATGATCCTCGCGGACGCCGCGGCGGGCCGCGGGCTGGTCGTCGTCGACCCCAAAGGCGACCTGATCACGGACATCCTGATGCGGCTGCCCGAGGAAGTCGGCGACAAGGTGATCCTCTTCGACGCCGGCAGCAAAGCCCGCCCGCCCGTTCTCAACCCGCTGCAGGGAGACGACGCCGCCGCCACCGTCGACAACCTCGTGTCGATCTTCTCCCGCGTCTACTCCGCGTCCTGGGGACCGCGCACCGACGACATTCTGCGGGCCGGGCTGCTCACCCTGCGTGCCCTGCCCGGCATCCCGCTGCTCAGCGACCTACCCCAACTGCTGACGGTCCCCGCCTTCCGGCAACGGGCCACCGCCCAGATCCACGACGACATCCTGCGCGGCTTCTGGACCTGGTACGACGACCTGTCCGCCCCGGCTCGCTCCCAGGTCACCGCGCCACTGATGAACAAGCTCCGCGGCTTCCTGCTCCGCCCCTTCGTCCGCGCCGCACTGGCCGGCGGACCCTCCACGGTGAACATGGACGAGGTCCTCAACGGCGGTATCTGCCTGGTCCGTATCGCCAAAGACGCACTCGGCACCGAGACCGCCCACCTGATGGGCTCCATCGTCGTCGCAGCCACCTGGCAGGCAGCGACCCGCCGCGCCCACATTCCCCAGAGCCGACGCCACGACGCGGGCCTCTACCTCGACGAAGCCCACAACTTCCTCAACCTCCCCTACGCCCTGGAGGACATGCTCGCCGAAGCCCGCGCCTACCGGCTGGCAATGACCCTGGCCCACCAGCACCTTCGGCAGCTGCCGAAGGAACTCGAAGAGGGCGTCAGCACCAATGCCCGCACCAAGATCTTCTTCAACGCCTCCCCGGAGGACGCCCACCGCCTCGCCCGGCACACCGAACCCCGGCTGACCGGGCACGACCTGTCCAACCTCGACGCCTTCCACGCCGTCGTACGTCCCGTCCTGCACGGCGCCGAGGCTCCCGCCTTCACAGCGGTCACCGAAAAGCTCCCGCCGCCCGTTCCGGGCCGGGCCCGCCGTATCCGCGCCGCCGCCCGCCGCAACGCCCTGCCCGCGGCCGGCCCGGCGGGGCAGCCGGCCCAGTCCACCGCGGACCCCCGCCGTACGACCTGACCCTCGCCGGAGGCGAACCCACTCGTGATCACCAACCCCACCCCGCAACGCGCCCTCCGCGCCCACCGGCCCCCACGCCTCAGCCCCCGTACCGCGGCCACCGCCGAAAACCTCGCCCGCCTGGCGCCCCGCCTCACCGCCCGGGACCGCTGGCTGACCCGCATGCTCCACGAGCACAAGGTCCTCACCAGCGCCCAGATCGCCGCCATGGCATGGCCGTCGCTCCGCTCGGCGAACGCGCGGCTGCGCGAGTTGTTCACCTGGCGCGTCATCGACCGCTTCCAGCCCTACGCGGCCATCGGCACGGCCCCCATGCACTACGTGCTGGACGCCGCGGGCGCCGCGATCCTCGCCCACGAGGACGGCCTCGACCCGCGCGACCTCGGCTACCGCCACGAGCGCGCCATCGGCATCGCCCATTCACTGCGCCTGGCCCACACCGTCGGGACGAACGAGTTCTTCACCACCCTGATCGCCGACGCCCGGCGCGCCGGCAACCGCCGGCTGACCACCTGGTGGTCCGAGGCCCGCTGCACCCGCCACTTCGGCGACATCGTCCGCCCCGACGCGTACGCCCGCTGGCGGGAGGGCAGCGCCGGCATCGAGTGGTTCCTCGAATACGATCTCGCCACCGAACGGCCGGACCGCGTCGCCGCGAAGCTTCCGGCCTACGACAAGCTCGCCACCACCACCGGTATCATCACCCCGGTCCTGATCTGGCTCCCCACCGTCCGACGTGAGGCCGCGGTCCGCCGCGCTGTGAGCGCGACACTGGCCGAGCTCGACCATCCCGCACAGGTTCCCGTCGCCACCGCGTCCGCTGACCACCTCACGGTCGACGACGGCCTGGCCGGGGCGCACTGGCTGCCTCTACGCACCTACGGGGCGGCGCCCGGCCGTGTGCGCCTCGTCCAACTTCCCGCTGCGTGGCCGCAGATCGCGCCGATCGACGGCACGGCCACGGCAGTCGAGCCCGACCACGGCGAACTCCTGCCCCCGCCGCCGATGCCCCCGTCGGCTTCCCTACGAGCCGGGAATTGAGCCCATGGCGAAGGCGACTGCCGCCGTCCTGGCCTGCCTCACCCTCCTCATGGCGCTCGCCGCCGCCGGGACCGCCTCCCTGCTCTCGCCCTTCACCGGAACGACGAGCATGGCCAGTGCCACCGCGCTGTCCGACATCCCACCCGACTACCTCACCCTCTACATCGACGCCGCCCAGACCTGCCCGGGGCTGGACTGGACCGTCCTCGCGGCCATCGGCAAGGTCGAGAGCGACCACGGCCGCTCGGACCTCCCTGGCGTCCGGGCCGGGGCCAACCACGCGGGCGCGGAAGGCCCGATGCAGTTCCTTCCGGCCACCTTCACCACCGTGACCAGCCGCCCGCCGGGAAGTCCCGCGCCTTCCCCGTACGATCCCCACGACGCGATCTACGCCGCGGCCACCTACCTCTGCCGCTCCGGCGCACCCACCGACATCCACAGGGCCGTCTACGCCTACAACCACGCCGAGTGGTACGTCTCCCAGGTCCTCACCCAGGCCGCGCTCTACGCCAGCCCCGGCAGCCTCGGCGCCACCACGGACCCGGCCCCGGCGGCCCTCGAAGCCATCAACTACGCCCAAGGCCAACTCGGCCTCCCCTACGAGTGGGGCGGCACCGGCCCCACCCACGGCGACGCCGGCTTCGACTGCTCCGGCCTCACCCAAGCCGCCTACACCGCCGCCGGCATCCCTCTCCCCCGCACCGCCCAAGCCCAGTACAACCGCGGCCCCCTGGTCCCCCCGGGACAGCCCCTGCGCCCGGGCGACCTCGTCTTCTACGGCACCCCCACCCACATCCACCACGTCGGCCTCTACATCGGCGGGGGCCAAATGATCGACGCCCCGCACACCGGCGCAACCATCCGCATCGAGCCGTACCACTACCCCGGCGACGACTACGCCGGCGCGACGCGACCCACCGCCGCGACCGAAATGGCCCGGGCCTGACCGGGTAGCCGACGGGACAACCTTCGTTCGCGCGGAGAGGACCCACCCCACCACCGTCAGGACACCCCCATGGCCGGGACACCTCCGCTCGCGCGGAGAGGACTCCGGCGGGACCAGCGGCGCCCACGCGCGCCGCGGGACACCTCCGTTCGCGCGGAGAGGACGGCTCGGACAGCACGATCGCCCATGCCCACAACGGGACACCTCCGCCCGCGCGGAGAGGACCGCCACGCACCGAACCCCCGCGGACGCGACGGCGGGACACCTCCGCTCGCGCGGAGAGGACCGTGGGGCTGCCCACGTCGATTGCGCTCACGGCGGGACACCTCCGCTCGCGCGGAGAGGACGCACAGCGCTGCGGTGGGTGGCCATGGGTCGGGGTTCCTTCCGGGACACCTCCGCTCGCGCGGAGAGGACCCACGACGCTTGAATACCTGACGTGGCGGATGCGGGACACCTCCGCTCGCGCGGAGAGGACGCGGGCCGACGTCCTGCGGGCCGCCGGATGAACGGGACACCTCCGCTCGCGCGGAGAGGACTGGTGCTGGGGTAGTTAGCGGCGGACCTGGAGCGGGACACCTCCGCTCGCGCGGAGAGGACGCCGCCGCGGGCGTATTCGGCGAGGATGCGGGCGGGACACCTCCGCTCGCGCGGAGAGGACACCCACGAGCGCGCCATGTACGACCCCGCCGACGGGACACCTCCGCTCGCGCGGAGAGGACCAGCCCGAAGCCGGCGCCCCCGAAGACCCCGGCGGGACACCTCCGCTCGCGCGGAGAGGACCGTCCGACGGGGCCGCGCGCGGCAGGCTCGGCCGGGACACCTCCGCTCGCGCGGAGAGGACGGGCACGGCGCCCTGACGCTGCTGTGGGTGGCCGGGACACCTCCGCTCGCGCGGAGAGGACGCCGCAGCTGCCCGTCGCAGTAACGGGATGCGCCGGGACACCTCCGCTCGCGCGGAGAGGACGTCTCTCACTCCTGACGGAAAACTGGGACTCGGGGGACACCTCCGCTCGCGCGGAGAGGACTCTTCCTGACCTGCGGCGTTAGAGAGGGTTTGCAACTTCTTTGCGGTTGGGGTTGTCGGGGTCCGGCAGGTGATCGGACCAACGCAAGGCTTCCGTGCGCACGAAGGCGAGTATAGGGCGAGGAGTAAGGGCTTAGGGATGTTTGTGCAGGTCAGGCTGGATTGTCGGAGGGGGGTGATAGCAGTGGAGCCATGGAAGCGAATGTGGCCGGCGCGGCGCCGGGGGACAGTGTGGACTGCCGGATGTGGGGCAAGGCGCAGGGCTTGCCGCGGGTGTACCCGGTGGTGTGTCACATGCTGGATTCCGCCGCAGTGTTCGCTGCGCTCTGGGACGGTGTCCTGGGGCCGGGGATGCGCTCGCGGATTGCGGCGGCACTCGGGCTGGGTGAGGCGGACGCGCGGGCGGTGGCGGCCTTCTGGGCGGGGCTGCACGATTTGGGGAAGATCTCTCCGCCGTTCCAGGTGAAGGTGCCGGAGGAGTTCGCGAAGCTGCAGCAGGAGGCAGCCTACGCATTCGCTCGTGGAGCCGAGCGTGAGGTGGAGTTCCGGCACGAAGTGGCCACGCACTGGGCACTGGCCGGGCTGTTGGCAGAAGCGGGCTATCCCGCCGGGACCGGCAACATGCTGCTGAGAGCGGTGAGTCACCAGATCGCCCAGTTGTTGGGCGGCCATCACGGAGTCGTGGGTTCGGCGCTCAGCCGCCACAAGGTGGCGCAGGCCTCGGGGTACCAGCCGGGGCTCGGCGGCAAGGGCTGGGCCGATCAGCGGCGCGCACACTTCCAAGAGTTGCGCCGGGTCACCGGCGGGACAGCGGTACCGGACGGATTGCTCCCCGCCGAGTTGGCTGTGGTCATCCTCGGGCTGGTGGTTCTCGCCGACTGGCTTGCCAGCAGTACGCAGCACATCCTCACGTTGCTTCCCGCGCACGGGTGGCGCGGTGCACCGGAGGAGTTGGACGCGCACTGGAAGCTGACGAACGCCGCTGCCGCTGACCTGGTGCGTAATGCGCGGATAGGGCGAGTGACGTTCGATGCCCAGGCGTTCGGTGAGATGTTCCCTTTCCCGCCCAACCCGCTCCAGCAGGACATCGCCGACCACCTGCCCCACCTCGTTGCCGGACGCTCCGGGGGGCTGGTCCTGGTCACCGCTCCCACCGGCGACGGCAAGACGGAGGCCGCCCTGCACGCGACGTCCGTCCTCGGCCGAGCTTCCGGCGCACGCGGCCTGTACTTCGCGCTGCCCACCATGGCGACCGCTGACGGTATGTTCCCGCGCGTACGGCAATTCGCCGGAAAGGCACTCGGCGGTGAACGCGCCCTGGCCCTCGTGCACTCCATGGCATGGCTGAGCCCCTTGTACGCCGCTCCCGACGGCCCTGTCGTCGGCGCTTTCGCCACGGGGCCGGAGGATCCGGACCTGAGCGCCCAAGACGCCGCTCTGGCGATCAGTGCGGACGACCCCACCACCTTGGAGGCCAATGCCTGGCTGCGCAGTCCCCGCCGCGCGCTGTTGGCGCCCCTGGGTGTGGGCACCATCGACCAAGCGCTCGCCGGAGTCCTCCCACTGCGCCACAACGCCCTGCGCCTGTTCGGCCTCAGCGACAAGGTGTTCGTCGTCGACGAGGCGCACGCCTACGGGCCCTGGATGCACCAACTGCTGACGACCCTGCTCGAATGGCTTGGCGCCTTCCGCGCCCCGGTCGTGCTGCTGTCAGCCACCCTGACCGGCCGCACGGCGACATCACTGGTCGATGCGTACCGTCGCGGAGCAGGATTCACGGAGCCGACACAGCTCACGCCCTGCTACCCCGGTTGGCTCTATGTCGACGCCGAGACCGGTGCCACGTGCACACCGCGCCACAACCCCAGTAACCGCGAACGTGTACTTGACGTCGAACTGCACCGGGTTCGCTGGGACGCCCTGGCCGATCCATCTGCTCCCCCGCGGTCGGGGGGACGCCGGGGCGAACTCCGGGCGCTGCTGCGTCCGGTTGCCGAAGACGGCGGCACCGCTTTGGTGTGCTGCACCACCGTGGCCGAGGCGCAGAACACCTACCGCGACCTGCTCGCCGCCTTTCCTGATCTCGCCGCGACCGAAGGAGGAATCCGACTTCTCCACTCCCGCTATCCCGCCTACCTCCGCCAGCGCATCAGCGCCGCATGCGAGGTCGCCTACGGCAAACCGGACCCCGACGCAGAACCCCCCACCCATCCGCGTCCCGCATCGATCCTGGTCGCCACGCAGGTGGTGGAGCAGTCGCTCGACCTGGACTTCGACCTCATCATCAGCGACCTCGCCCCGCTGGCACAGCTTCTCCAGCGCGCCGGCCGCGCCCGCCGCCATGCCCGCGGGCCGGCAGGACGCCCGGCCTGGGCGAGCAACGAGGCACGACCCCAACTCGTCGTACTGGAACCGGTCAACGACGAAGACCGCACCACGCCATCTCCCACATGGGGGGCGGTCTACCACCACTCACTCCTCATCCGCACCGCCCACCTACTTCGGTCGCGGACCGGCGGCATCCACGTGCCCGGCGACGTACAGGAAATCGTCGACGCGGTCTACGCCGAGGAGTTCGTCGACCACCTGGACGACAGCGCACAGGCCGAACTCCGAGCCAAGGACGCCGAGTTCCGCGCCCAGGAGCACGCCGCCTCCCACATGGCCGAGGTCGCCACCATCCCCCGCCCCGCCGACATCGACGGCAACCTCCACGCGCTCAGCCGCCGGGAGGCCGGCATCACCGAGGAACTCCTGACGACGCGCCTGGGCGCCGACACCGGACGCTTGCTGTGCCTGTACGAGCAGCCCGACGGCACGCTGACCCTCGACCCGGACGGCACCACCCCGCTGCCCAAAGGCACCTCGCGCGAGGAACTGACGCAGATCGTCTCGCACGTCGCCCCGGTGCCCGGAGACTGGCTCAGGGGCGACAGCGAGCAGGGCCTGGTTCCGACGACATGGCGCAAGCACACCCTGCTGCGAGACCTCGTACCACTCCGCATGCGGCCGGAGGGCGCTGGGGCGTGGGCGGGGCGGCACAGCACAAAGACCATCGTGGCCTCGGAGGAGGTCGGCCTTGAAGCGCCGTGACCGAGTTGCCATCTCCCCTACCGTTGCTGGCGGGTCACCTCCGCTCGCGCGGAGCGCGCCGACATCGCGTCGGCTGTCACCAGGAAGTCTGGATGCTCCTCCGCTCTCGCGGAGCACTGAACCCCATTGTGACGCACACGAAGGATGACGCCCACCGTGGCCAGCATGTTCAATCTCCTCACCGAGCCGTGGATCCCTGTCCGCTGGGTTCCCTCCGCTCGTTGCGACGAGCCCCCCGGCCGGGTCGGACTGCGGTCGGTGCTCGTCAATGCCCACCGGATCCAACAGCTTGCGCCCCCGCACCCTCACGTCCACGCCGCGCTGCTGCGCAACTTGTACGCCTTGACCGCCCGGGTGACGGAGCTGGACGAGCAGGGGCCGGCAAGGGATTGGTTGGAGAGGCGCGACGAGGTGATCGACGCCGGCCAGCTGCCTGCCGCCGCCGTCGATGCGTACCTCGCCCGGTTCCACGACCGCTTCTTCCTGTACGACGAGGACGGCGGACGTCCCTGGATGCAGGATCCGCGGCTGGCCAGGCAGTGCGACCCGCACAACACCGCGGGCGTCAACAAGCTGATCATGACCCGCCCTTCGGGTAACAACCATGCCTGGTTCCGGCACGGCAGCGACAGCACGCCCGACCTTCCCTCGTCCGCCGACGCGGCCTTGCATCTGCTGACATGGCATTACTACGGGCCGTCGGGACGCTGCTCCTCGCGCGAGGTCAACGGCGTGAAGTCGGCCAGTACGACGGCCGGGCCGCTGCGGACGGCGCTGTCGTACCACCCCGAAGGGGCGACGCTCTTCGAAACGCTGCTCGCAGGGCTCGTCCAGCCCAGTTCGGTGGTGCGGCGTGAGGCGGACCTGTGCCCGTGGGAGTGGGAGCAGCTTCCCGACCCAGAGAAGGTGCCCGACGCTCCGACCGGGCCCTGCGCACGGCTGACGGCCTGCTCGCAGCACGCCGTGCTGCTGGTGCCGGGTGGCGAGAAGGGCGAGGTGGCCGCCGACGCTTACATCACGTGGGCGTACCGGGAGGGCCGGATCCCGCGCGACGACCCGTACCTCATCTGGCAGATCAGCCAGCAGGGCAACCGCTATCCGAGGCCGGCGGATTCCCAGCGGGCACTGTGGCGGGACGTCGATGCGCTGCTTGCACACCGCGTCAGCGACTCGGACGGCTCGCAGCCGCCGCTGGTTTTCGAGACCGCCGACGGTCTGTGGCCGCACCTGCGGGTACGGGCACTGGGGTTCGAGCAAGAGGGACAGGCCAAGAACGTCCAGTTCGTCGAGGCAGCGACACCGCCCATCCTCGGCAAGGAGGAACAGCTACGCCCATCCTCCCGCCAGGAGGTTGCGCGGCTTCGGCAACTGGGCGAGAGGTACGGCCGGCGGCTGGATCGGGCGGTGCGACGGGCGTACCGGACCTACGTCGACGACAAGAAGTCTGACGCCGGAGCGTGGTCGGCCGACGCGGCGGCACGCTACTGGCCGGCGGCTGAGCGGGAGTTCTGGGACCGCTTCCGACAACTCCAGCGCAGAAACAGTGCCGGGCAGGATGACTCGGCAGCCGATGCGAGCCTCGATGCCGATGCCACCCGCTCGGCATTCCTGCGGCTTGCCGAGCGGGCCTACGATACCGTCACCGAGCGGGCCGGCATGACGTTGCGCGGCGCCCAGGCGGTGTCCGACGCCCGTATCGAGTTGTACGGCGGACCACGCCGCCGTTGAACCGGCCGCCGGCCCCCGCCCTCACTACTCCCGAGCCGGCTCTCCAACCTCATTGACCTGGAAGGCCCCTATGACCACCATGACCGAGCCCAAAAGCTCCGTAGACCGCCCCAACCGCTACCAGGCGTACGTGCGATGGGTCGAGTACATCTGTCGCACCGACCCTGGCGCGCGAACGATCCTGCGTAAGGGGCTCGGCCGCGGCCTGGACGACGTCCGCTACGTCCGCGGGATGCACCGGATCCTCACGCGGTGGCTGCCCCAGGGCGCGGACACCCCCGCCGCCGAGCAGCGGGCGTACTACACCGTCGCCTCGCTGATCGCCGAGCGCCCCCGGCACAGCTTCGCCCACGACGAACCCGAACCGGAGCCGAGCACGGAACACGCCGACGGCCGGACGCCAACGGCTGAGCCGGACGACGCCCCCGAGACAGGTATCACCGGGAAGCTGCAAGGCGAAAGCCTCGGCGCCGCCTTCGCCGCCGCAGTCCTCGCGGGCGGCAACAGCCGCGAGATCCGTCAGTCCACCGCCGAGACGCGGTTGCACCTGCTGACCCGGCAGAGTCTGGACGGCCTGCACCGCCATCTACCGTCGGCCGTGCGGTTCCTGCGTGACGCCGACGCGCCGGTCGACTACGCCCGACTGATTGCCGACCTGACGGTCTGGCCGGCCCTGCAGGGACGCATTTCGCGCCGCTGGCTCCAGGACTTCTATTCACCCCTCGCCAAGAGCAGGAACGACGCCGCGAACGCCGCCGACGCCGACGAGTCCCAAAACCCCGACACAGACCAGTAGGCCAGCAACCGGTCACCCCACGAACAGCCCTTTTCCTCACCACGGAGTCACACCATGAGCACAGAGCACGCCCGTTTCGTCGACATCCACATCCTGCAGTCCGTGCCGTTCTCCAACCTCAACCGGGACGACACCAACTCCGTCAAGACCGTGCAGTACGGCAACGCGCTGCGCACGCGCGTCAGCAGTCAGTCGTGGAAGCGTGCGGTGCGGGAGCGGTTCGAGGAGCTGACGGGGCAGTACACCCTGCGTACGCGTCGTATCGGGGAGCGGGTCACCCGTGAGCTTGTGGTGAAGGAGTGGCCGGAGGCGTTGGCCCGGCGGGCGGGTGCGCATGTTGCGGCGGGCAGCAGCATCAAGTTCGAGCTGGGCAAGGACCGCGACAATCAGGTCATCGTCAACAAGGTGCTGACCAACGCGATGATCTACCTGCCGGAGCCGGCAGTCGCCGACCTGGTGGCGCTGGTCGAGGAGCACCGCGAGGAGTTGGAGAAGGCCAAGGACGTCAAGAAGGCCGGCGACAAGAGTGTGCTGCCCAAGAAGCGCGTCGAGGAGATCCTGCGTACGCGTAACGGGGTCGTCGACTTGTTCGGGCGGATGCTCGCCGAGGTTGATGATGCGGGTGTCGACGGTGCGGTCCAGGTCGCGCACGCCCTGACCACGCACCGTTCCGATGTCGAGCTCGACTACTTCTCCGCGGTCGATGACATCACCGATTCGTGGAACGACGCGACCGGCAGCGGTCACATGGGCAACGCGGAGTTCAGCGCGGGCACGTTCTACCGCTACGCCACGATCGACCTGCGGGATCTGGCGGCCAATCTCGGGCCGGACGTTCAGGCGGCCCGGGATCTGGCGGGGGCGTTCTTGTCGTCGTTCATCACGTCGTTGCCACAGGCGAAGAAGAACGCGACCGCCCCGCACACCATCCCTGATCTGGTGCATGTCGCTGTGCGTTCCGACCGGCCGTTGTCGTTTGCGGCGGCGTTCGAGAAGCCGGTCGCGGCCACGCCGGAGGGGGGTTACGTGCAGCCGTCGGTGCGCCAGCTCGCGGCGTATGCGAGCGCCGCCAACGGCCTACTCGGCAAGGACCGGGTGCTGGCGGCGTCCTGGGCGGGGCTGCCCGCGGGCGAGATCCCGGCTGCCGACCTGTCGGGGCTGGGTGCGCGCAAGACGTCCTTCGACGCTCTGGTGCGTGAGGCCGTCGATTCCGCGCTGGACGGCAGCTCGGCGGAGGCCGCGGCGTGACCACCGAGACCGCTCTCGCTCCGGCCGGTGTGGCTGCGGTGTCCGGGTTGTTGTTGCGGTTGACGGGGCCGTTGCAGTCGTGGGGTGAGCACAGCTATTTCAACGACCGTGACACGGCCGGTTTCCCGACCCGTTCGGGGATTGTCGGTCTGCTGGCTGCGGCTTTGGGCCGTGCGCGTACGGAGTCGGTGGGTGATCTGGCGGGGTTGTCGGTGACGGTGCGGGTGGACCGGCCCGGGGTGCTGCTGCGTGATCTGCACACGGTCGGTGGCGGGTTGCCGGCGGACCGGACGGTCACGACGGCCGAGGGCGGGAAGCGGCCGGGGGATACGGGGACGTTGGTCAGCCACCGTCACTATCTGGCCGATGCGGCGTTCACCGCCGCGGTCACCGTGCCGCCCGGCGGAGGCCCGGGGGCGCACGAGGTGTTGCTGGACGAGTGCGCTGCCGCGTTGCGGTGCCCGCGGTGGCCGCTGTTCTTGGGGCGTAGGGCGTGTCCGCCGGAGGGGCCGTTGCTGCTGGGCCGCAGCGGCGACGTGCTGCGTCATCTGGTCGGGTTGCCGTTGTCGGCGCGGGTCCCGCGGGGTGCGGGCCGTGCGGTGGAGTTCGTGTCCGACCAGCCGCTGGACCGGTTGCCGGTTCCCGCCTCGGCGACGGCCCCCGGCAGCGACGACGGTACGGTTCCGGTCTCGGACATGGGTGACGACCCGGTGTCGTTCGCGCCGGGGCAGCGTACGTATCGGGCCCGGCCGCTCTACCGGCGGGCGGTGCTGCTGCCCGACGCCCGGTACGCGGGCCTGGGCGCGGACGCGCTCGGCGCGCTCGCCGACTACCTCACGACCAACCGCTCCACCGAGACCGATGGGGGGCTGTGGTGAACGTCTGGCTCACGCGCATCATCCCCGACCCGCGCAACCGCGCGGCCGGCCAGGACCTGACCGGCAGCGGGTCGGCGGTGCACCTGCACCGCCGGTTGATGTCGATGTTCCCCGACGGTCTCGGCTCGGACGCCCGCGCCAAGCTCGGCGTGCTGTTCCGTGCGGAGGACACGCCTGCGGGGACGCACATCCTGCTGCAGTCCACGTACGAGCCGGACACCGCCCGGCTGCCCGACGGCTACGGCACCGTGCTCTCCCGCCCGCTGGACCCGCTGCTGGACGCCCTGCGCGCCGGGCTCGCGGTCCGGTACCGGTGTGTGGCGAGCCCGGTCCGTAAACCGGGGGCGACCACCCGCGCCGCCTACGGCCTGCCCGCGGTGGTCGCGCTCGGCGGCGCGGCGGCGGACGAGTGGTGGGCGCGCCAGGCCGAGACCTGCGGGCTGCGTCCGGCCACCCTCACCTCGCTGCCTCTGGACTCCATCCGCGCCCAGCGGGGGAGGAGCGGGCCGGCGGCGCAGCAGCGGATCCGCCACAACCGCACCCGGTTCGACGGCACCGCCACCATCACCGACCCCGACCTGCTGCGGGCGAAGATCGTCGAGGGGATCGGGCGGGGCAAGGCGTACGGGTGCGGGCTGCTGTCCATCGCCCCCGCCAGGGCGGTGGGGTGAGCGCCCCCGCCCGCCGCCGGCCCCCCGCCGCCGGTCGCGGGCTCGGCCCGGGGGATGCGCGGCGCAAGCTGGCCGCGCCGACCGTGGCGATGCTGCCGCGCGTCGCGGACTCGCTGTCCTTCCTCTACCTCGACATCGTCCGGATCCACCAGGACGACACCGGGGTGTGCGCCGAGGTCAGCAGCCCGCAGCGCGGCACCGAAACCCTCTACCTGCCCACCGCCGCACTGGCCTGCGTCCTGCTCGGGCCCGGCACCTCCATCACCGCCCGGGCGCTGGCCACCTTCGCCCGCCACGGCACGACCGTACTGATCACCGGATCCGGCGGAGTGCGCTGCTACGCCGCGACCCTCCCGGACTCCCTGACCACCACCTGGCTGGAACGCCAGGTCCGCGCCTGGGCCGACGACACCCGCCGCCTGGCCGTCGCCCACGCCATGTACGAACAGCGCTTCGGCCCCGGCACCGCACCGGCCGGCAGCACCCTGAACCAACTGCGCGGCATGGAAGGCCAACGGGTGCGCGCCCACTACCAACTCCTGGCCCGCCAGTACAAGATCGGCCGGTTCCGCCGCGCCTACGACCCCGACTCCTGGGACACCCAGGACCCCGTCAACCTCGCCCTGTCGGCCGCGAACACCTGCCTGTACGGCATCGTCCACGCCGCGATCCTCGCCCTGGGCTGCTCACCGGCCCTCGGCTTTGTCCACAACGGCAACCAGCAAGCCTTCGTCTACGACATCGCCGACCTCTACAAAGCCGACCTCACCATCCCCCTCGCCTTCTCCCTGCACGCCTCCACCAACCCCGAAGCCGAAGCCCGCCGCTCCTTCCGCGACGGCCTGCGCCTGTTCCAACTCCTCCCGCGCATCGTCACCGACATCCAGCACCTCCTCGACCCCGACACCCACCACGAAGCCCCCGACCCCGAAGAGACCCTCGTCGACCTCTGGGACCCCGTCACCGGCCCCATCCCCGGCGGCACCAACCACGCCACCTGACCTTTTTGCGGGAGGCCCTTGCCATGCCCTCCATGACCGTCATCGCCGCCACCGCCGTCCCCGACCACCTCCGCGGCGCCCTCACCCGCTGGCTCCTCGAAGTCACCCCCGAGCTCTACATCGGCTCCGTCTCAGCCAAAGTCCGCGAAGAACTCTGGGCCGCCGTCTCCGCCTCCACCGCCGCCGGCACCGCCGTCCTGGCCCACCCCGCCGACAACGAACAAGGCTTCACCCTCCGCACCACCGGCACCCAACGCCGCGAACCCCTCGACTTCGACGGCATGACACTCATCGCCTTCCGCAGGGAAAGCCAAGAAGCGGCAAAGCCCTTCTAACGGCCCACGCCAGGAAGAGCGCGCTCCGCGCGAGCGGAGGTGACCCGCATCCGCTCCCGCAGGTGGGCGCCAACGGCGGGCGCGCTCCGCGCGAGCGGAGGTGACCCGCGCGCTACACGAGTGAGCGACGTCAGCACCTGGCGCGCTCCGCGCGAGCCGAGGTGACCCGCTGCCTGGGCAGGGTAGTTGGACGTCCCGGCGGCGCGCTCCGCTCGCGCGGAGAGGACTCGACGCCGCCGGCCGGGGTAACGCCCTCCAGCGGGGCACCTCCGCTCGCGCGGAGAGGACTGCGGCCCGCTCCTTCTCCCGCAGTGCCTCGGCGGAGCACCTCCGCTCGCGCGGAGAGGACGACCAGCACTTCGGCGAAGGGGAGGGCCAGCACGGAGCACCTCCGCTCGCGCGGAGAGGACATCCGCAGGAAGAACAGCTCGTCCTGGGCCCACGGAGCACCTCCGCTCGCGCGGAGAGGACCACCAGCCAGGAAGAACACGAATCGACGGCGCCGGAGCACCTCCGCTCGCGCGGAGAGGACGCTCTCTTCGAGCGGCAGCGCGCCGCCGGCATCGGAGCACCTCCGCTCGCGCGGAGAGGACAACGCGCCGCTGTATGCCGCCATGGCCACTCCCGGAGCACCTCCGCTCGCGCGGAGAGGACCACGGGCACCGGCGCCACCGGCGGCTCCTTCACGGAGCACCTCCGCTCGCGCGGAGAGGACCCTTGCTGACCTGCGATGTCAGGAGCGGTTTGCAATCGCTTTGCCAATTGGCGCTTCCGCCCCTGCCGGTCGGTCACGTGCTTGGAGGAACGGCTCGCTCATAGCCAGAGTGTAAGCGGCCAATGGTGGCTAAAGGGCGCGATATCACAGGTTAGGGGCGCATGCCGTGCGAGCGGCGGTCATCTGAGCGGCTATTGGGACATGACAAGGGAATCAGTTCAAGTGAACACATACAAAGTGTCGCAAAGAATGACACCTCACAAGCCATCGCGTTCGTCTTCGTGGTTGAGTACGAGGCGCAGGAGGAGCCAGCCCGGGTAGCGCTCGAAGGGCTGGACCGGGTCGGTGAAGATTTCGGGGTCGTCGAAGACAGGCTTGCCGTTGGGGCGGCGAGTGTAGGGGACGTGGCCGTAGTCGACGCCCTCGGTGGCGTCGTAGGCCAGCCAGGCGATGACTTCGCGTTCGTCTTCGCGCAGGGGGTTGTTGGAGACGCCGCGGGCGTTGATGCCGGTGTCGGTGGGGCGCCAGATCTGGGGGACGGCGAAGGCGAAACGGACGGCGTGGATTTCGTGGGCCTTGTCCGCGGCGCGGCGTTCGAAGGCAGCGGCGGTGTCGCGGTCGCGGTGGTAGTCGTAGTCGGAGAAGACGACGAGGCCGTCGCCTTGGAGGGCGACGACCGAGGGGGCCTCGCGGTCGCGGATGGCCTGACGGATGTCGGTGGAGCACCGGTCCGAGGCATGACTCTCTTTCCGTTTGCTGAAAGGACCCGGGCACCTCCGGGGGGTGAGGGAGGGACGGAGGTGCCCAGGCGTGGGAAGGACTCTGCCTGCGGGGCAGCAGAGCCGTGGAGGTGGTGGCCTGTTGCGGCGGAAGCTATGGGCCGCGGGCTCACCAAGGAGACGCTGCGACGCGGGCGCACAGAGCGATCAGGCCGCGAGTGCCATCACCTCGCTGGGCCGCGGAGCGCGGGTACCGGTACCGGCGACGCGGTCGGTATGGACAACCCAGGTCACCGCCTGCACCGTGCTGGGCAGTTCGCCCAGCCGCTCCGCTGCCTCGCGGTAGCACCGCGCCGGCAACTCGTACCGGCGGGCGGCGGACAGTCCGCGCTCACGGTTCCCGTACGTCTGCCCTACGGCTACGTCGTGCGCGTGCCGGTCCACGACGATGGCCTCGGGGTCGTCGGGGTCGGCGATGCAGCGGAAGAAGTGGCCGGTCTTCCGTTCCATCGGCAGTACGTCCTGCGGGTCGGTGCCGGCCAGGATGGTCGTCGCTTTCCGCAGGGCGTCCGGAAAGTGCCCGGACGCCAGGCCCGTCGTACCGCATGCCACCCGCGCCAGACGGCAGTTCTCCGACCAGGATTTGTTGGCCGAGAGCGCGGCGATCACGCCGGCGCCGGTACGGGCGTTCCCGCCGGCGATCGTCTTGGCGAGGTCGTGCGCCGTCCGGTACCAGGCTCGTCCGCGGAACATCTGCTCCGGCGTCGCGGACTGCCACACCGCAACGATGTTCTGCACGTACTGTTCCTTGGTCTCCTCGAGTACGTCGACGGGGATCACTGCGAAACTCCCTTCTTGGCTGAGGGGCGACATGGTGGGCCCGTGCCCCCGCCAGGGGAGCTGGACGGGGGCACGGAGGTGCAGAGGTGGCGAAGGCAACGGGCCCCGGGCGTGCCGATGCACGTCCGGGGCCCTTGTCAGGCCTCGAATTGCGCGAGTTACTCGGGGTGGTGGACGCCGAACGCGCTGAGCAGCCCGCCCCACTGCGCGTTTCCGTACTCCGCCACGAGCCACGCGATCACCCCGCCGATCGTCAGGACAACCGCCTGCGTGATCAGGGCGGAGGCCCACCGGACCAGGCGGGCACGGTCGCGGTACCACGCCTCGGTCGCGAACTGCGCAAGCTCCGTGAATCTTCCGGACTGACGATCGAGGAGGCCGGGAGGCGGATCCAGCGCTCCGATTCCACCATCAGCCGGATCGAGAACGGTGTGCGCCCGCCCCAGCAGATCGAACTCAAGGGGTTGTTGGAGGTCTACAACGCCACCGTCGAGGTCTCCGACTTCCTGCTTCGGCTCCTCAAGGACGTACCGGACCAGGGATGGTGGACCGAGTACGAGGACACCATGCCCGCGCGGCTCGACACCTATCTCGGTCTGGAAGCGGACGCGTCGACCCTCCGTACCTTCGCACTCGCATCCGTGCACAGCCTGGTGCGGACCGAGCCCTACATCCGCGCGATCCTCCGCGCCGGTTGGTCAAGCGCTCCTGAAGGAGAGATCGACAGGCTCACCGCCCTGCACGTGACGCGACAGAACGTCCTGACCCGCGAGCAATCGCCGCTCGATCTCGTCGTCGTCCTGGACGAGGCGAGCCTGCGGCGTCAGGTCGGCGGACCGGACGTCATGCGGGCCCAGCTGGATCGGCTGATCGAGTTCGGCGCCGACGTCCCCAACGTGGCAGTGCACGTCCTGCCGTTCAGCAAGGGAGCACACGGAGCGATGAACGGAGCGTTCACGATCCTGGACTTCCCGGACCCCACCGATCCGGCGGTCGTCTACCTGGACACCCCTGGGGGCAACCTGTACATGCAGAAGCCCGCCGACACCCGTCGCTTTGACCAACTGCACGGCCGGCTCCGCGGAGCCGCACTGGACGAAACCGAGACCGTACGGTTCCTGCGGGCTGTACGCGAGGAGATGTGATGTGCGATGAGCGTCCCTGACCTGACCAATGCGATATGGCGCAAGGCGTCACTGTCGGAGAGCGCCCAAGGCTGCGTCGAGGTCGCCATCCTCGCGGACGCCTTGGTCGCGGTCCGCGACAGCAAGGACCCCGACGGGCCTGCGCACCTCTACTCGCCGAGCGACTGGGCGGCCTTCCTCGACAGCTTGCGTGCCGGCGACCCGAGTGACTCTGCACATATACGGGCGGAGATCACCGCTGACGGCGTCGTTCTCACCGGCGGTGCTTTCCCTGCCCTGCACTACACGCACCGCGAGTGGCTCTTCTTCCTGGACGGCGTGCTCAAGCGGGAACCGCAGCTTGCAGCCGCCGGCTTCTAGCCGCCGGGTCATATTGCTCCCGGTGCGGCGCGCTGCTCATGGACGGTGTCCTGTGCTCCGGCTGAAGACCAGGTCGCTCATCTCCGTGATGGGGCCGTGCCACCGAGCCGGAGACGCAGGTCGGCGTAGAGCGGCGGGGTAGCTGGAGGCGGCGTAGTCGTTGGCCAGCCGGTGGGGCTGGAAGCCGTGCCTGTGTAGCGGCGCGAGGACTTCGTCGACGCTCCGGTTCTGCTTGGCGAGCAGTCCGGGCGAGACCTCGATGACCAGTTCCGCGTCGTGGCGGAGCAGGCCGAGGACGGGAGCGAGGCCCTGTACGACTCCGGCCTCGCCGCCTTCTGCGTCAACCTTGATCACGCGGGCCGCTGCGAGCTCGCTCGCAGTGAGAAGCGTCGGGAGCGGGGCGGCGTCGGCTTCGAACGTAGCCGTCACGGAACGGGGGCGGACGGCCGTGGTGCCGCCGAGGTTCGTGGCGCGCTCCAGGTAGAACGTCATCCGCCGGTGGGTGTCGGAGACGGCGGCGTTGATCGTGCGGACGTTGTTGCACCCATTGGCCGCGAGATTCGCCTTCAGCGCCGAGTGGAAGGCCGGCGAGGGCTCGATCGCGATGACGGAGCCAGTGGGGCCGACAAGGCGAGAGGCCAGCAGCGTGAAGTAGCCGGTGTGCGCGCCCACGTCGATCACCACGTCGCCGGGAGTGAGACGGGAGCGCATCCAAGCGGTCAGGTGGGGCTCCCAGACCCCGAACAACCACTGATAGCGCTGGATGACATCGCTGGTGACCACGGGGTAGACCGACCCGTCGCGGGTGCGCGCGGTCACAGCGAGCGGATGGTGTTTGAGGTAGTCGCTCAGGTGTTCCGCCAGCTGCGGCTTGCCGAACGGGCCGGGCACGTAGCGCACATAGCAGCGCAGGAGCCGCAGCAGCGGTGCAGGGATCACGGTTGACCTCCGGAGAGCGAGGGCGCGGCCTGTCCGACCGCATCGGATGTCCATGAGTGGCAGGCTGGCCGAGGAAGCCGTTCTTGCAGGTGGAAGAGGAGGCACATGTGGTGGCCGCGGCACCGCGCCGGCTCGCCGGTGGCAGTCACGACCGTCGACCGGTGGTATTCCTGCTGGTCGGGCTGACCGGATCGGGCAAGACCACGTACGCGACTCAGCGTCTGGAAACGACTGGGGCGGTACGCCTCTCCGTGGACGAGCTGCTTCATGCCCGCCACGGCCGATACGGTGTGGACTACCCGGAGCGGGACTACTTCGCGCTGGAAGCCCCGGTGGTCGCCGAGGTGCGCGAGCGTCTGGTCGAGCTGATCGCGGCCGGCTGTGACGTCGTCCTTGACCATGGTCTGTGGACACGCGCGGCGAGGGACGAGTGGAAGAAACTCGTCGAGGAAGCCGGCGGTCGATGGCGTTTGCTGTACTTTCCCGTGCCGCGGGAGGAACTGCTGCGCCGTCTCCAAGAACGCAACCGGCGAAGCGACGCCAACGCGCTGACCGTCACGGAGGCGGCGCTCGACGACTTCTACGCCCGGTTCGAGCCCCCTCACGACGAGGGCGAGGAGATCGTCGAAGCAGACGGGCTCTGATCGGCTGGAGGCGACGGAGGCCGCCAGGCGTCCACCAGGCGCGTGGCCTCGCCCGACCACCACGAGGGCACGGCGACCAGCGATACCGGCCGGAAGATCATGTCGGTGGAGTCGACGGCGATCCGGCCGTCGTGGCGTCGCAGGTGGTCCAGCAGACGCCGGGCCTCGCTGAGCCGCGCCGGCGAAGAGGCCCGCCATGTGCCGTCGGCGGAATAGGCGGCCCGCCGTGCAACGTCATCCTGCACGCCCGAGCGCCACTTGAAGTGGTGCACGAGGACGGGCGGCCGGTTGACGGGACGATGTCCTTCGGCGCGGTGGTTGCCCGATGCGACCGGGACACCGGAGTGAGCCAGGACGATCTTGCGTGGATCACCTCGGAGCAGCCGGTGGGTGAGGAAGCCGCCGAGCGGGTAGACCGTGTCGAGCTCCTGCTCGGCGTCGAAGCCCGCCAAGGCACCGTCGGAGGCTACGCGGTCGAGCATCAAGCCGCCCACCGTTCCGGTACCCGACAGTTCCGCCGCGGCGATCAGCTCGGCCATCGGGGCGGAGTAGGACTGGAATTCGTCGGAGTCGGCGAGCAGATGCCAGCCCGTCCCCGCCCGTTCGCGCAGTGCATTTCGCAGGTCGGTGTTGGTGTGTTCGTGCCATGGCCCGGTGCTGATTGCCTCCGGGCCGATACCGAGGTCGTGGCTTGTGGCCAGCACACGGCGGCGCCGGTCGGGAGCGACGTGGTCGGGGAAGTGGAAGGCCAGGTGGAAGCGCGCTATGCCGAGGCTGCGGTAGTGCGCGACCCATGCGGTCAGCAGGGCAGGCTCGACGGGACCGATGACGGCGATCAGCACAGGTGGGACGAACATCAGCGCAACTCCTCGGGCAAGGTGAGGAAACGGACCTGCTCGACGGACGTGGGCACGCCGAACTCGGCGCCGCCGCGCCTTGGCGGTCGTGGGAGCGGGGACCGCGCCAGGCCGTTCAGCGCTCTGGCCAGGGCGGCACCGTCGCCGGACCGGAAGACGCGAGCCCAGCCGCGTCCGGCCAGGGCCGCGGCGAGAGCAGCGTCGTGGTCGGAGACGATGAGCGGCACGCCGAGGCGGAGTGCATCGACGACAAGCCCCGATTCCTTTTCGGTGCCGGGGCGTCGGGTCACGAGCGCGGCGTCGGAGGCGGCATATACAGCCCGGATGTCCGGTTCGCTCACCGGCCCGGGAACGACGTGAAGTCGTACACGGGGGAGGAGAAACCACCGATCGAGCACGGAGGTGTGGAGCGGGGCCCCGGCAACGACCACATGCACGGGGACGTCCAACTGCGCGAGGGCCGTCTCGACGACAGCGAAGTCCTTGTACGGCCACCAACCGCCCACCAGGCACACCACCGCCGCAGCGGAAGGAATCCCGAGGGCTTTCCGCGCCTGCTCACGCTCGGGGCGCGCGAGCCGATCGCCTTCGTCGGCGATGGCGAAAGGCCGCACCCGGACCGGCAAGCGCGGGAAGCGGGTCGCGAGGTCGTCCCGAACCGCCTCCGTAGGAGCGAGCATCTGAACCCGTCGCTCGCCGCGGCGGGCCAAGCGGCCGACCAGCCGCAGCGCTGTGTCCTCCGTGGTGACGACCTCGTGCACGAACCGGGTGTGCGGGCCTGCAAGCAGTGCAGCTGCACCATGCAGGGCTTCACTGGCGCTGAGTACGACGACAGCGCTCGACGGGCCCGCGAGCCGGCGGCCTGTCCGGATGCAAGCGGCTTCGATCAGGCACCGGGAGACAAGCATCACCTGGTGCGGGAACCGTCGTACGGACTGGGGTGACGAGCCGCTGAGGGCGACTGCTCGCACTGCGGCTTCTGCCGTCGCTGCCGTGGCGAGGCCGAGGGCGACAAGGAGGGTGGGCAAAGCCCCGCGAGGGCGAGTGGTGCGTGCGCCGGCCGCCCGCAGCGCCTCCCGGGTCTCGGCGGCGACTTCGCGCGGGGCGACCACCACGGTGTTGCCGTGGGAGGCGGCGAGTGCCGTGAGGGTGCGGTGGCGGTGTCCACCCGCCCGGTGGGCGCCCGGTTCGACGAGTACGAGAGCCGGGGCGGTCATCCGGAGACGGCCTGTTCACCGTGGCCGGCGGTGAATCGGGCGTGGAGCCATCCCGGGTCGTTGAGCTTGTCGAACAAGGCCGGGCAGTGAGCCGCCTGGTGGGCGAAGACGATTCCCTCGCGAGCGCCCGCGACCGCGAACTGCCCGAACTCACCGTCGCCGCTTGAGGTCGTCCAGGCTGCGATCCGCTCGGCAGCCTCGGCGATGTCCATGCCGTATTCGCTGCCGCGAGAGAGCATCGCGCACTCGCGGAACCCGGCTTTCCAGGCATGGTAGGGCGACTGGTTGATCCGCGTGGTTCCGGCGATGTCCGGGGTGAAGTCCGCACGCCCCGGCAGCGCTGCCAGTACGTCAACGGCAGCGCCGAGTTGGCGCAGGGCCGCGCGGCGGATCAGCTTGAGGCCGCCGTAGCCGTAGATGAGGCCGTTGAGCGGATTGCGGGCGCGCCACACGCGCATCGAGATTCCGTCCGCCAGCGGCTCCACCGCCTGGAGGCGGAACTCCGTCGCAATGACGAAGTCGGCGTCGGCCAGCAGGAACTGCTCGGCGTCGACGACTTCGGCAGCGAGCCGGTACGCCCGGCGCATTCCGTGAACGCCGTGCAGCCGCTTCACCGGGATGCCCAACACCCGCTGGAGGCGGGCGTGCAGCTTGTCGGCCAGGGGCTCGTCGTACGAGAGCATCACCGCATCGAAGGGCGTCGTCATCGCAAGGCCTCCAGGTAGCGGGCGGCGACGACCGGCGGGGCCAGGTCCGCGGTGGCGGCGAACGCGCGCTTGGCGTGCACGCGGTGGAACTCCGTGTCAGTGGCCAGCCGGGTGGCGATGGCCACGGCCTCGTCGGCGGTGTCGAAGAGGAGGTCGTCGTCGATGTGCTCGGCGAGCCACCCGGTACGCGGCGCCATGACCGGGAGTCCCATCGCCTCGCAGTCGATGACTGACATCGACCAGGGGCAGCCCACGCGGAAAGGCGCGATCCCGAAGCGAGCGCCGGCGAGAAGGCCGCGGTAGCGGCGCCGGCTGCCGCGATCCGAGACGACCGCGACCCCGGGCAAGGCGGCGAGCTCGGCACGGTACCGCTCGGGGCTGGGATCGAGCCGGACCCGCGCAGCGCTGCGGGTGCCGAACATGTCCATCACCATCAGGGCGACCGGAGCTTGCGAGACCAGGCGTCCGGCCAGGGAGGTGAACCGGTCGGTTCCGTAGTGCTGGTAGAGGCGGTGGTTGTAAACGGCGACTGCCCGACCGTCCGGCGCCGCAGCGTCCACGGGGTCGCGGAGCAGGAGTTCGTCGCGCGGGGCGGGCACGATGCGCAGCTTCCCGGTGAGGTCCACACTCGCGTGCGCGGCGGCGGCAACCGTCCACGTGGCGGCGGTACGGGAGTGGGTCAGTACCCGGTCGCAGGCGGCAAGCCCTGCCACGAAGGAGAGCAGCACGCTGCGTCCCAACCCGCCATCGTCAAGGGACGGGTCGAGCTGAAGCCGGCCGTCCGTGCCGAAGGAGAACGGCAGGTAGTGGCAGTATCCGGCGATCAGCGCGTCTCTGCCGGCTTCGAGGAGGGCCGCCCTTACGGCGGGAGCCACCTCGATCTGGTTGGCCACCACCACCTCCGGCCTGGTGCGGCGGATCAGCTCGACCAGTCCGTTCAGCCCCGGGTCGAACCGTGCCCGGTACTTCGTCGTCGGAGAGACGGTGGGCTCGAATTCCACCCGGGTGTCCCCGACCGCCACCGGCGCCGCCACCGTCACCTCGGCTCCGGCGTCGGTCAAGGCCGGGGTGAGGACGTTGGCGAACGTGAACCCGGAGTCGGCGGAGAGCCGATGGGGATTGGAGACATTGAGCAGGTACAGCAGGCGCATCGCGCATCCCCTCTCGTCGGCCACGGGTCGACCCGGGCCGGTGAGGGAAGGAAACCGGCGGCGGAAGCAGCGACGGAATGGTGAACTGTCCTCACTCACGGTTCACTCACGTACTCAGGTCGCCTGGCAGGCGGGGGTTTCGATGGAAGCGGGGCGCGACGCGGTGACCATGGACCAGGCCGGCGAGGACTTCGCGGCCGAGGTCGCCTACTGGCGCGAGGTCCGCGGCATGTCGAAGAAGTCCCTCGCCGAACTCATGGGCTTCCACCCCTCGTACATCAGCCACGTCGAATCGGGCTGGCACAAGCCGACCGAGGACTTCGCCCGCCGCGCGGACGAAACTCTGAACGCCGGGAAGGCGATATGGCGCCGGTGGCGCGACTACGAGACCGCCAGAGCCCGCGGGGCCAAGGCGGCCACCGGCGCCGTGAGCTCGCCGCCGAGGCGGAACGAGCAGCCGTACGCGGGCGGTTCGGCGATCGTCGTGGAGCACGACACCGCCCGGCTCGACTATGACGGCCGCTCCTACCGGCTCACCATGCGCCGGCTCCTGCGCAACACCGGTTCGGAGCCCATCACCCGCTACCTGATCCGTATCTCGGTCGACCGCTATCCCGGTGAGCCGGAGCGCTCCAACGCGCACTACCGGGCCAACCCGTTGACCTGGGACGAATTGGCATTGGACGCGACCTGCCGCGGAGAGAAAATGCGCTGGCAGGCCAAGCACGACCGGGACGCCTTCAAGGAAGTCTGGCTGTTATTCGACAACGACCGTGGCCGCTTCCCGCTCTACCCGGGTGAGTCGGTGTGGATCGAGTACGCCTACACCGTCAGCGACGACAAGTGGGGCCGCTGGTTCCAGCGCGCGGTACGGCTGCCCACCGAGCACCTTGAGGTCGAGCTGGCGTTTCCTGCGGTGCTCGACCCGGTCGTGTGGGGTACGGAGACCTCGATGACGGCCGAGGCATCCGCTCTCAGGTCCGCCCCGAGCCGGCGCGAGGACAACCAGATGTCCGTCTTCACCTGGTCGACCACTCAACCCGTACTGCACGCCCGATATCGTCTGGAATGGCGATTCCGGGCCCGACCCGAGTCAGACGCGACGGAAGGAGAGTCCAGGTGACCGACGTGCGGCCCAGTGAGCAGATGCGCGCCCTCGGCGTCCTTCAGCAAGGGGCCGTGGCCTTGACCGAACCCGCTCGGCTCTTCGCTCTCCCCGCCGAGCGGGAGGCTGCGGAGGACATCGTGGACAGGCTTCTCGCGTCGATGGAGCGCATCGCGCGAGTTCACCCCTTCGCGAAGGGCATGGGCATTGCCGCCCCCCAGATCGGCATCGGCAGGGCCGCGGCCATCGTCCAACCGGCCGAGGAAGGAGCCGGCGCCATCGTGCTGCTCAACCCGCGGATCACCGCCGCCTCCGACCGGGCCGACGAGCAGTACGAGGGCTGCCTGTCCTTCTTCGACGTCCGCGGCATGGTTCCCCGCCCGCTGGAGATCACCGTCGAGGCCACGACACTCGACGGCACTACGACGACCGAGGTCTATGAGCAGGGCCTGGCCCGGCTCATCGCCCACGAGATCGACCACCTCAACGGGCACCTCTACCTGGACCGTATGCGCCCGGGCGTCGACCCGATCCCCGTTGAGCAATACCGGCAGACCGGCAGGGCCTGGGCGTACGACAGCTGACCTTTTGACCTGCGTCGGCATACCAGCTCCATGGCACGACCTCTCAGCCGGACGGATCGGTCTGCTCTCCGCCCGGAACGGATGTCACGACGTAGACGCCACTGCCCGGCGCGGTCTCGCGTGAGGCCGCCTGTATGAGCGAGGCCCATCGGGCATTCGGCCATCGGGTCTCCTCGTCCCACCGGATTGCGACGAGTTCGGCTTTCGCGAGTTCGGCCCGGCGCAGGTCCGCCGCAGTGAAGTCGTCCGCGGCTTCCTGGAGGAGCCTGCAGGCCAGTTGCTCCTCCGCCGGCGGGAGAACGCTTGCTCCGGAGAGCACCACGGCCAAGGTGTTGGCCAGATCGCTTGCTTGCGCGAGGTCACGGCCGCGCTCGTTGTGGCGTGCCGCGGAGATCATGAGGGCGAAGTCGAGAGCGAGGCTGAACGACGCAGCCACCAGGATGGGCCCGAGGGCTTCCTGCTCAGTCGCGGGATCGGGCTTGCGGAACGCTGACAGGAGGGCGGTCGCCTGCTTGGCACCGACGGCAAGGGCGTTCGCCAGAGCCGTCCCGCGAGCGAACCGGCTGTCCCGTGTCAGGCTCTCGGCGAGATCGCGCGCTGTCGCCAGGGCGCCGCGGCGCTCTGCGTCGGTGGGCCGCTGTTCCAGGGCGTCGACAACATCCCTCAGCACCTGGCGTCCTCGAAGTCGTTGCGAAGGCGGTGCGTTCCTCCAGCGGTTGGCTACGTCGAGGAGGTTCGGGACAGCAGGTGGCGGGTCCTGGGAAGGGGCAACGTCCTCCTGAGCGCCAGGCTTCACCTCAGGTAACCGAGGTGTGGCCTGATCGGAGGCGGTGTCCTGTAACGGTTCGGGTGCTCCGAAGCGGGCTGCGAGCAGGATGGCGTCGCCGTCTCGCCAGTCCTCGCCGGAGATCTCCACAAGTCTGTCGCAGAGATCGTGCAAAGGCGGTTGCGGGCCGGCGCCCACCGCGGCCCGAACATGTCGGACCAGTTCGCCCCTTGCGTCAGAAGTGTGGTGTCTGGCGTCCCGGAGAAAACCATCGGTGAACATGAGCAATGTAGTCCCTGGGGGTGCTGGCACCTCCATCTCGTCCACCGGACCTTCGGCTCCGGCACCGACTGATCCCACGTTGTCCGGTGGTCCGAGCACCTTCGGTCTGCCTCTCCCGTCCACAAGCACCGGTGGTTCGTGGCCGGCGGTGGCGATGGTGAGGGTCGCGGCATCCGGGTCGTAGGCGGCTATGGCGAGGGTTGCCATCACGTCTTCGAACAAATGGGCCTGCCGGAGAAGGCGCTGGATGACGGCTCGCGGGCGGACGCCGAGACCGGCGAGCCCCTTGACGTACGCACGCAACTGCCGCGCGGTTGCGCTACGACTCGACGGCAGGTCCACCGCGGTACCGATGATGAGCACCGCACGGTCGTCCCGCAGCGCCACGACATCGAACCAGTCGTTCCGGCTTCCGTCCCGCCGATAGGCATGCTGCCAGCGGACCGCTACCTCGGCGGCGGCGGTGGGTTCGAGGTCGCCCGGCGGATCCGCTTGTTCCACGGCGCCGGGCGGCAGACTTGTCGGAGACGTCGTGGCCTCGGACAAGGGGTCGACCAGGAGCGGGGGGGGCATGTGGCGCTTCACGATCGCGTCGAAGCCGGGATCGCGCGCCAGCTCGCTCATGGTTGTCACGGTGAACCCGGAAGGTTCCCGTCCCGTGACGATGCCGGTGAGCAGAGCACCGTGGCAGACCGGGGCTCCTAGTACGAACGGCTCCCAGAACTCCCGTCGCCCCAGATCGGCCGAGAGGTCCAGCCGGTGCCCCGTCCTGGCCGGATGAACGGTACCGATGAGCGGGTGCTGAGAAGCGGTCCGTACTCGCGTGATTGGGAAGATCTCGCACGGGAGTGCTTGTCTTCCCCAAGTCTCCGCCCAGCGTGGACGAACCGACGAGTCCGTCCAGGGCTGGGGGGGACCGGCCGGGTCGGGGTGGACATCGGTGTCGGTCTGTAGGAGTGCCGCCCCCAAGTCCCTGTGCGCCCAAAGCACACGGCAGTCGATCCAGTCGCCGGCTGTCAGCACGCCCCGCTTCGCCGTGACCCTGATCACACGCGAATCCCCCTCCGGAACGCGGCGCGAGGTGGTGAGGACCAGGCGCGGTCCGAGCAGGATGCCGGTTCCGACCGGCCCAAGCCGACTCCCGGCGAACAGCTGTTTCGCACTCTGGAAAACCAGGACGGTCTGGCTGTCAAACCAGCGCCGTGGCCGCCATTCGGCTTGCCGCACGTAGATCGAAGCCTTCAGGGCATCGGCCGGCCGGACGTCGTTTCTCACGAAGGCGAGCACGGCGGCGAGCGCCGCAGTGTGAATCGTCGAAACCCGCAAGTAGGCGGGGCTGTGGCCGAGATCCCTGGGGGCGGGGAGCGTCGCGATCTCACTGGGATGCAGGTCCAGGATCCGGGCAAGGCTCTCCGTTGCCTCGCGGAACAGAGCGAGTTGCTGCTCGGGTGTATTGGCCAGTGGCTTGAGCGCATGGGTCGTGACGGGGACACCGAGCAGCCCGGAGGCCTCGTCGCTCAGCCGCTGCCACCAGGGGTCCTTGGCGCGGGCAAGGAGAAGCGTTCTCACTCGGCTGCCATGGCGTCCCGAACGGAGATGGTGGAGCAGCAGGTTCAGCGTCTGCGCAGGCCATGCGTCGGCGTTGTCCAGGATGACAAGGAGCTGGTCGGCCGGTGTCGGGTCCGCGGTGCCGTCCGCAGTGCCCGTTGCGTCCGGCTCAAACGCTTGCCGCACGGTCCAGCCGGATGCCTCGCTGTCGCGGGCGAACTCCACGGCCAGTCGCGACTTGCCGTACCCGCCTGGTGCGTTGATCAACAACACCGACATGGCTGTTTCGGGCGCCCCTTGCCGCCATTCGGAGAGCATAGCCATCTCGGCCAGCCGCCCGGTGAACGGCACGGCCCCATACCGGGGATGAAGCAGCCGCGCGGGCGTGGACGGCAGAGGTGAGGCTCCGGGCCGAGAGGTGTTGTCCGCGAAGGGCGTCAAGTGGACAAGCCGGTACGCGGGTCGGCGCCGCCCTGGTATCGGCAGCTCTGCCGGTTCGTCGGTCGGCGGCTGACCGGGGTCCGCAGGGTCCAGCCCTGTCGCCCCCGCCGGTATGCCGCCTTCAGCCTCGCCTTCGAGCCTGTCCGCTTGCCGTCCCGGTGGCTGGTCTGCCGCCGCGGCTACGTCCGTGCTGCTGATGCCCAGCAGCCGGAGCGTGGCGGCGGACGCACGGGCGAAGGGCTGAAGCGCGGCGGGCAGCGACTCGGGTGCGCGTGGGTCGTGCAGGACCGCGGCCAGACCGCGCGGGCTGTCCAGGTGCACGGCGAGGTGCTGATCGAGGCTGCGCAGGGTCTGCCAGGCGTCGTGCGTCGTCAGGTGGGCCTGGAGAGTGGCCGAGGCCGGCGGGCGCCAGGACATGAAGGGGTCGTGCCCGGGCCTTCGCGTGACGGTGAAGAGCCCGCTGGTGAGGACTTCGGCGATATCGGAGATCTGTGCTTCGGGCACGGAGCGGTCACGCAATACGTGGAGCAAGGGAATGGTGATCTCGGGGAATTGTGAGCACAGGACGGCAAGCCGCACCGCGGCGGCGGGCGCGGTGCGGAGGAATGCGTCGGCGAGTGCCGCCGGGTCACTTTGCACGGCGGTACGGCCACCGGGCTGCGGCAGACGCCCCGAAGGAGGGATCAGGACCGCGTCGCAGCCGCGTGGATCGGCACGCATCAGGGTCCGTCCCCATGAGCCGAGCGCATGGGGAGTGCACGCCGCCACCGGCAGCGCCTGCCAGCGGCTCGTGTCCTCGTGGCTGATCCGCCTCCGCAGGCGTGCCGGCGGCCGGAACCGCAGGGAGGCGTTGCAGTCGCCCGGCCGCCCCGCCGTGACGCGAACCGCCGGCAGGTTGAGAGCCGAGCGTCGCCACAGCCGCTGGGGAAGCGGGTTCACCAGAAGCACGGGGACCTTCCGGCCCCAGTCCGCGAGAAATTGCCATGGGCCGGGTCGGAGCCAGCCCTGGGCCACGCAGTCGGACACGACCACGACCAGCCGTCGGCCGTGGGCCCCGCCACCGCTGTGCGGGACGCGATCGGGATGCACCTCCCGCTCCTGGTGGTCGATCAGCCGGGGCTGCCCGCTTTCCCACGCCAATCGCCACTTGCGCACGCTTCGGAACGCACCCAGTCCTTCCAGCACACCGGTCAGCGCGTCGGCAGTCTCCTCCCACACGGCCATCGACAGTGAGCCGTCCACCACGAGCACCGCTTCGAACCATCGTTCGGGGGCGGAGCCGAAGACAGGTACCAACGGTCCTCCGCGAGCGTAGTGCTCGACCGTTGCGTCGATGTCGAGTTGCTGTGCGGTCCCATGCAACCAGGGACGCCGTAAGGGCTGAAGCGCTCGGCTGACGGCCACTGCCCCCGGGAGCGGGTCGGCCCGGCCCAACGAAAGCGGGACGCCCCGGATTCGGGCACTGCCGTCCGGGTGTGTCTCCGAGACGACGGAACTCGGCATGCCGGAGCCCCCGGTGACCGGGTTGTCGTGCTCCACCGCACCGCCGTTGTCGACAGGCGGTGAGCTGCCCTCTTCCTCGGGATCGGTGGGTGGGGCGTCGCTGGTTTCGGATGCGGTCTCGTCCGCTGAACGGGCGGTGGCCAGCCACAGTGCGTCGGCGATGACCCGCGGGTCCGTGCTGTCCGGGGCGACGGCGCGGCACGCGGCAAGGAGACCGGTGAAGGAATCAGGCATGGGAGAGCTCACGGAGCAACAGTTCACGCAGTCCGTCGCGCTGCTCCCCTTGCGGAGCGTCGTCACCTGTCAGCAGGACGACCGCGTTGAGGAGCTGGTCGATCGCCAGACGGTCACCCCGGCTCACTCGGTCGGCGAACTCCTCGATCAGGTCTCGTGCACCGTCACCGTCGCCGGCGCTTCCAAGGTGAGCGCGGACGATTGTCTCCAGCATTTTGACGGTGATGGGCGGCATCGCATACCTGATGCAGCGCCGGTAGAAGGCAGCGGGAAAATCACGTTCGCCGTTGCTCGTCAGCACGATGAACGGGAATTGTGTGCACCGCACCCTCCCGTCCTCGATCACATGTCCCTCTGCGCCGGCCCACTGCCGAATTCCGACTTTGGGGCGCCAGTAGCGGACGAGTTCCGGGATTTCGTACTCGCCGCGTTCCAGGACCTCCAGCAGGTCACTCGGCAGGTCGAGGTCGCTCTTGTCGATCTCGTCGATGAGCAGCGCACGTGGCCGGTCCGCGGGCAGAAGCGCGGTGCCCAGCGGGCCGAGTTGCAGGAAGGGGGCGATGTCATCCTGACTGGGACGCCGACCAGGGCCTCGTGTTCGTGCCCCTGTGCGCCCGAGGGCGGTGCGCAGGTTCTGAGCGTGGATACGGCCGAGCGCGTCGTAGCGGTACAGAGCCTCGTGCAGGGTGCTGCGCGAGGTGATGTGCCAGCGTAGTACGTCACCCAGCGCGAGTTCGTGGGCCACCTGCTCGATGACGGTTGACTTCCCCGAGCCGGCGGGACCTGTGATCAGCAGCGGGCGCCGCAGGTGCAACGCCGCATTGACGGCGTCGACCAGCCCGGGCGGCGCCTGGTACTGCTCGTGCTCCGACCTGCGGGGGAAAACCCGCCACGGCGGTGGGCTCGCGATCGGGGTCCGTCGCTGCTCACCGTCTCCGCGGTAGTACGGGCTCCACGTCACTGCTCCTCCTCGATGGCGGCCACGATCCGGTTCTCGAACGGGCGGCAGAACTCAAGCCATGCTTCGTCGTGCCAGACGGCACGTACATCTCCCAGGCACAAAGTGCAGTCCTCATGGGTGCCCCAGCGCGCACGGTAGGCGTCGGTGAAGGCGTGGGGCAGCGTGTACCAGGATTCCTTGACGAGCTCACGTAGGCGGCCATTGTCGCGGCCGGCGTCCGCTCTCGGCCACAGGACGATCGGTATGTAGGGCAGCAGGAGTTCCAGCGCGTCATCCAGGCCCGTCGGATGGTGGTCGACCCCCACCGCGGCCGGGTAGCCGCCTGACATCAGTTTGTGTTCAAGCCGCGCTTGATCGTTCAGCAGCACGGAATCTATCCAGTCCACCGGGACGGGCCAGCAGCCGGCAACGGCCTTGAGCGCCTTGCGCGCGGCGTCGTTGATCTCGGCGCTGCCTTCGGCCGGGTCCATCCTGCCGCTCCAGCGCATGACGACCGAGTGGTACGCGCCCAAGAGGAACCGACCGATCTTCTCCTCTTCCGGACGCCATTGCGCCAGCAGATGGGCGGGCGCTGCCACATCCACGTTCACCAGCATGTCCGGTGAGAGCAACTGGCTGCGGGCCCAGGCCAGTGCCTCGCCGATGGCCCTGCCCACGCCGGCACGGTCCGCGTTCTCACAGCCGAAGCTGTGGTGCAAGGGCACTGGGGACTGTCCGCCGAGCAGCCAGGCGTCGAGCTCCTCGGGCCAGTCGGTCCATGCGCCCGCCAGGCTGATGACCAGGCGGACACGATCCTGTTGCCGAGCCTGGTCGAACTCCGCCAGCGCGTCGTTGAACTCCACGAGCGCCCCATGCTGTACGGCCCACCCGGACAGTCGTCCGTCCAGGGCAGTGCTCCCGGCGCAGCTCTGGACGGCTGCCAGAAATCGCGCGGTTCCCGCCCAACGCGACCCGCTGAGTGGCCTGGCCCGTAGCGCGGCATACTCCAGCAGGTCCCGCAACAGGGCCGCACCGACGGCCCGCACCGGGTATCCGGCCAGACGTCCGGCCGAGCGCAGCAATTCACCGGTGATGAGTTCAGGGAGAGTCTGGACGAGGAGATCCGCGGTCGTCGTGCATTCCTGAAGCGCCTCCACGACCTCCACCACGCGCACACGCCACAGCGCGTCCGCTCCACTTCCTTCGCCGTCCTCCTCCAGGAAACGGCTCAGCTCGTCCAATGCGGAGCGCGACAGTCGCTGGGGCATGGTGCGCTCCCCCCGCCATGCCCCGACCACGTCTTCCAGTTCCTCCCGGCCGAGCGGCCCGACACATTCGTCCACACCGCTGCCCGCATGGCTGCTGTTGCGGGCGAGCCAAAGCCGTTCCATGGCGAACGGGTCGTTGTCGTACGTGAGGTAGCCGATGTCCTGGCCGAGGACCAGGTCGCGGAGCGCCTTGACGAAGATCGGGTCGACGTAGAGGTCCGGTCCCGCGCCCATCACCCCGCCGGTGAGCACCTCGACCACAGCCGAACTCAGCCGCATGTCCCGGGCCGGCTCGTCGGCCGAGGCGGCTGTGATCACGGCCAGCCGCGACCGCCCTTCCCGCGTCCCGCCCACCAGCCGTGCCGCGTCCGGCAGAGCTCCGAGCGCGCAACAGGTGTCGATGATCGCGATCACCCCGTCCACGCCGGCTTCGTTCGCCGCGTCGGCGAGAAGCGGGCCGACCTCCACGGCAGAACCCGTGCTCTGCGTGGTGGAGTCCGCGACCATGTAGTACAGATTCGTCTGCTGCGTGGGCGTGAACCCGTGGCCGAGCAGTGCGATCACGAGGACCGCGTTGCTCTCCTTGGCGACGAGTGCCGCCTTGTGAACGGCATTCTTGACATCATCGGGCTTGAGATCATCGCCCAACAGCAGCGACGGGTACTCTCCCGAACGCTCTGCACAGCCGCCCAGCGCCGGCGCGACCATGACATCATGTAATTTCCTGGCGGCCTCGTCGAGCCGTGACAGCTCTCCCATCGCACGGCACTGCGCGCCGACGACCAGGACATGCCGCGCTGCCGGCACGTCCGTCACTTCTTGAGCGCTTCCACGATGGGCCCTGCCACGGCCGGCTGGCAAAGGTATTTGGTTGCCGTATGCACCCACACCCCGTCCGAGTCGATCCTGCTCGTCACCGGGACCACACCGGTCCGGCTCGGCAGAACCCACTTGTGCATCTTCGGCCGGGCCACCACGATGTCGTCCCGGTCCCAGAAATTGATCCAGCGTTCGACTGCCTCAGGGGTGCGGGCCGGCCGCGGCCGGACTCGCTGCAGCACGGCGGCTCCTGTTGCCAGCGGCGAGCCCAGAGTCACCAGCAGGGCCACCTGACCGGGGTACTGGTGCAGTGCCTCATAGGCCACGACGGTGCCCAGCGAGTGCGCCACCACGACGAGCGGTCTGGACGGGTCGACCCCATGCAGCACACACCGTCTGATCCTGGCGTCCAGTGCCATGCCCGCGTCGTCCGGCTCACCACGGCCCAGGTAGCGCCCCACTTGCGCGAGTTGGCCGAGCAGGGGACGGCCGCTGACCCACTGCGCGGACTTCCGCAGCCCCGGGATCTGCAGGAACGTGGTCAGGGCCCTGCCGAGCACTCGGACGACCTCAGGAGCCCCCTGCGGTTCTCCCGTAGCCCCGGGCAGCTTCCTTCGCGCCGCCTCCAGGACCGACAAGGTCTGCTGGTCACCGGAGTCGTGAGCTTGGGCCGATAACTCCGTAATCATCTCCGCCACCAGGGCGACGAGGAAGTCGCTCTGCTCTTCGAGCCGGCCGTTGTCCCCCTGCGCACCGGGGTCCAGGAACAGCCTGCTGTAGTCGGCGAACCGCGTCTCGGCCAGCCAGTCCTGCGTCAGCCCTGACACCGCATCCGCGTGGCCCGCTCTCCGCGCGCCCTCCGCAAGTGCGACCAGCCACTCCCGGCGCGACTCGGCCGTGTCACGTACACCTCCGATGCCGTGTACGAACAGCAATTGAGCCCGGTCAGCACCACTCATCCGCCCCCCTGCACCCTCGCCGTCACCGCACGCTGCCCCCCGCGTGCGTGACAACCTCTATCAGAATGCCGTGGAGCGTGTACGAAAAACATGCAAAGCCGCACAACCGGGGTTTCCCGATCGCACCTCCTGCATCACCACACTCGTACCGGGGGCGTCACATCTCCTCCTTGATCCCGCGCCGGATGAGCCAGGAGTTCACGGGCCAGGCGGTGAAGAATCCGGCGACCATGCCGATCTGCATGAGGAACCAGTAGGCCGCCTCGTCCGGATGCAGGTGGGGGCCGGGGAAGAACACGAAGAACATCAGGGCCATCCAGCCGAAGAGCCCGACTTCGAAAGCCGTCAGCGACAGCACATCCGCCTTGGCCGCCTGGGTCAGTCCCTCGCGCAGTCCAAGGCCCCTCATGGGGGCGATGGCGAAGTACTGGAAGACGATGCCCAGGGCCAGCGCCAGGATGAAGTCACCGATGTACTCGGGCAAAAGGGCGACGCCGGCGAGGGTGAAACCGGCGCCGAACACGGCGAACTCCGCCGCGACGTCCCCCAGCGTGCAGCCCGCCCCGCAGTGGGAGACTCCCAGCGCTGTCGTCACCCACCGCGGTGGGTCGTCCGGAGGACCATGCCGCTTCTGCCAACGCGGGGACCGCACTCTGCCCCACCGCCGGTATGCCCATACGGCCACCGGTCCGAAGTACAGCGCGGTGACGGGCCACACCGCCTCCATCACCCCCATGGGCTGGCGGAAGCCACGGAGGTAGACATCCACCAGGATCCATCCCGCGCAGGCGAAGGCCAGGGCGAGAGAGCACCAGGCAACGGCGGTCAGCCAGGTCGGTGGCACCGTACGGTCGTCCTTTCCCTTGCTGGGCGGGCATGGCTCCTCCGGCGTGTTCCCGGTCAGGCGTTTCGTACCCCGAACTCCACCAGCCGGACGAACGGGATCTGCCGGCCCGCCGCCCGGTAGCTGTCCGCGGTGCCGTCACAGGGCAGGCGGAGGTAGCGGCACAGCAGCCGGGCCGCACGGGGGTGGCGCGGGGCGTACTCGGCCATCACCTCGGCGCCTTCGTCGGGGCTCAGGAAGTAGGCCGAGACATGGTGCCGGTGCCGGCCGGTCTGGATGGTGGCGCCCGGGACGTGGCGCAGGTTGCGGTACCACTGGGCCTGGGGCCCGTAGCCGGAGGCTACGGTCCAGCAACGATTGTGCGGGTCGTGGGCGACCACCTCGACGACGACCTGCCGGCGGCGTCCGGAGATCCGGCCCGTGTGGGTGAGCAACATCATCCTCCGCCCCAGGAGCGGCCCCATGCCCAGTCGGTAGAGATGGACGGGTAGGCGGGCGGCGAAGCGGGTCAGCCCCGTCGGAGGTCTGCGGCGCGGACGGGGTAGGGCTTGCGGTGACATGGTCTGCCTCCTTTGGAGCAGGGGCTTCGGGCGACGGCCTTGTTGGGTAGCCTCGAATGGGAGGATCGTCCTCCAGTAAATCTTTGCACAAGGCAAATGAGAGGGCGAGCATGTCGGCAGGGGTGGGGTCCAGACGGGCGTCCCTGGAGGCCGGGGAGCGGCGAACGGCCGACGCGGGCTCGGCGGACGGGATCGCGAGCGCCGCCCAGGCGGCCCTGGTGTCCCTCCCCTATGTCGTCATGGCCGTCGTGGTGGTGGCGGACGTCGCCGCGGGGCCGAGCGTCGGCCTGTTGCCCATGACCGCGCTGGGACCCGCGTTCGCGGGTCTTGCCAGCGGATGGCGGCGGTCCGCGTTCGTGGGACTGCTCGCCGTCGTGGCGTGCTGCGCACTGGGCATCTACGACGGACTCTTCGAGGAGAAGCGCGGCTTCACCGCGATCGCGTCCGTCGCGGGCGTGACCGTGGCCGCGGTGGTCGCCGCGATGGCGCGGCAGCGGCGGGAGGCCGAACTGGCAAGCGTGCGCTCGATCGCCGAGGTCGCGCAACGAGTGCTGCTGCGACCGGTGCCGCGCAGCGCCGGTCACCTGCGGGTGGCGGTCTCGTACACCTCGGCGGTGGCCGAGGCGCGGATCGGTGGTGATCTCTACGAGGTCGTGGCGTCTCCAGCCGGTGTCAGGGTGATCATCGGCGACGTGCAGGGCAAGGGGTTGGCCGCGGTGGAGATCGCGGCGGCCGTGCTCGGCGCGTTCCGGGAGGCCGCGTACGACGAGCCCGACCTGCCGGGTGTGGGAGAGCGGGTGCGGCGGACGGCCGAGCGGGTGGTGGACGAGGAGAAGTTCGTCACCGCGGTGATCGCCGAGATGCGTCCCGGCGCCGCGGCGAGCGTCATGAACTACGGCCACCCGGCACCCATGGTGGTCTCGGCGGACGGCGGGGCCTCCTTCCCGGAACCCGCCCAGTACGCGGTACCGCTGGGCCTGGGCACCGGATCGGACGACGCCCCGGTGCCCTTCGAGGTGCCCATGGCGCCGGGTGACCAGCTGCTGCTCTACACCGACGGGGTTACGGAGACGCGCGATGAGAGCGGCGGTTTCTACCCGCTGGGGAACAAGGCGCACCTTCTGCTGGCGGTCGACGCCGACGACGCGCTGGAGGCGCTGCGGGCCGACCTCGTACGTCATGCGGGCCGGCCGCTCCACGACGACGCCGCGATGCTGCTGCTGCGGCACCGCGAGTGGAAAGGAGCAGACGGCCTGGCCCGGCCGGACGCCGCTCGTCCGGCGGCATCGGACATATAACAGAGCTGCTACAAAACTTTTGGCCTAAGCAAATTTTGCCTAGGCTGGGCTTCGAGGGACGGGACGGTCCCGGGGATGCGGCTGGAAGGAGGGCTCGTGGGGAAGCCGGCCAGGACGTCGTACCGGTCGGGCGGGACTTCTTCCAGCTGCCCCGTCCGGCCAGGGTCACCAGCCGAGGTGCCGGGGTGCGGCAGCGCGTACGGACGGCTCTGACCCCGCCTCGGTGAACGCGCGCAGCGCCCGGACCAGGTCCTCACGCCGAGGTGGGTCCATGGCGTCCACGATCCGCGCGATCTCGGCGCGCCGGCGCTCGGTCGCCCGCGTGACGGTCACCCGGCCCTTGTCGGTCAGTGAAATGCTGCTGGTGCGCCGGTCGTTCGGTGCAGGGGCGCGGGTGACCATGGCTGCGATCACCAGCCGGTCGATCATCCGCATGGCGGTCGAGGGCTGGACGTCCAACTCGGCGGCCAGCAGTGACAGGCTCAAGGAGCCGCGTGTGTGCAGTGCCACGAGCATCCGGAACTGCGGCAGGGTCAGGGATTCCTCGACCGATGCCAAGGACCGCGCGGAAACCGCGACCAGCAGCCGCGACGCGGTCAGCAGCGCGTTGACCATGGTGTCCGCATCGTGCTCGGAGCCGGCGCTTGAGTCGACCATGGTCCATTTCTACAGCCTCCGGGAGCCGACGCGTGGGCGCACCTGCCTCCCACGATGCCGACCGGAGCGCCCTAACCGTCGGTTTCCGTCCGGAGACGACGCAGAGCGTTTGTAACGCGGCTGTTCGGAACATCGAAAAGGCCGCGGTCAACCGCCGGGCCGAACAACACTCTGCGTGCTTCGGCGGGCCGGAGCCGGCACAGGAGCTCGATCGCGCCGGAACACGACTCCCAGCGGCCTGCGGGCGTCTGCTGCACCAGACGCACGAGCAGCCGTACGGCGTCCTCCTCCGCGTTCACCTCAAGCAGTGAGCGCGCCACGCCCAGCACATCCCACAGATCGGCCGGGTCGGCTTTCGACAGTTCACGCAGCGCGTCAAGGCCCGCTTGCCGGTCACCGGAATCAAGGAGTTCCCTGGCCGCCCGGTAGCGGATCTCCCGGTAGCCGGAGGCCGTGAGCAGCCGCATGATCTGCTGAGCACGCTTGTCGCCGACACGCTGTAGGATCCTTGCCAGGGCCATCGCAGTGTGATCGTCGACCGAGAGCCGGCCTTCCAGAAGCGTATGGCAGGCCCCGGATACCTCGCTTTTCCTGCCCAGTTCCCAGAGCCCGTCGGCCAGCATGATCCACGCGGCGAGCGCCATGCCATCGGCCTCCGGGCCGGCGTCGCCCTCGGCGCGGGCCACCAGATCCCGCACCGCGGGTGCGGGATCACCGGCGTTCGCCAACGCGAGCAGAGCCGTCACCCTCGCGCGCCCCGTCGTCATGGCAACGGCCCGGTCGGCGATCGACCTCGCGTCGTGCGTGAGACCCGCCTCCATATAGCTCGCGACAATTCCCCCTATCTCCTGACCCAACTGGTCCACGCCTCGGCTGTTGTCCGGAGCGCAAGCGGCGAACAGGTCGTCTATGGCCGCTGTGGCCTGCGTGTGCGCGCCCACCCGCAGCAGAACCGAGATCTCTCGCGCGTAGAGCCGTTCGCTTCCGTACGCGGGAGGCGAGACGAAGGAGAGCGCGCGGGCGGAATCGCCCACCGCAACCGCGGCGTCGGCGGCGACGAAGCGGCCCCAGGCGTCGTTCGCAGGCAGAGCGAGCCGGTCGAGGAAGTCGTTCACCAGCGGACGGGCACCGGCGCCGAGCCGGGAGAGCTTGTGGGCGACCAGAACACGCACGTCGGACACGGGGACCCACAGCGAACCCCGGGCCGTGGCCTCGGTGTACTGGGCCCATCCATCTGTGCTGAGCAGAGGGCGTGTCATCTCGCGGAGCAGACGGAGGCCGAAGAGGCGGCCGAGCGCGACGGCGGCGTCTGTACGGGCGGCAGGCGGAAGTGCTCCGTCCTGGGCGGTGGCGAGCAGTGCCTGTCTGGCGCGCTCACGCCGGGGCTGCGCGGCGACGATCCGGCAGAAGGACTCACCGTTGAAGACCGAGCGGGCTCTTTCCACAAGCCGGTCCATGATCTGTTCCGCCAGGAGCTCGGTCGTGCCGACGCCCTCGGCGAGAAGCCTGCCGGCAAGCGCCGCGTGGCGGTCCACGAGGGTACTGTCACCGTCTATGGCGATGTCTCCTGCTTTGAGAGCCAGGGGATCGAAGGCGTCGCTGGCTGCGAGCAGCTGCCGCAACAACCTCTCGGCGGCAGTGGCGTGACGCTCCGCCCAGCAGGCGATGGTCAGGACGGCCTGTTCCTGGCCCTCGCTCTCCAGTGCCTGCCGCAGCAGGGGATCGGCACCCGGCAGTCCGCCCGTCCAGTCGTCCGGTAGCTCCCCGGCCGCCTCACGGGCGGCAAGGTAGTCGGCGAAGCTGCGGTGTGCCCACTCGATGGTGCCGGTGGCCTCGTCGTTGCCGATCAGCCCGGTGCCGGTCAGCAGGGTGCGTACGAGGTCGGTCCATCCGACGAGGAACGCGGGCAGTTCCGGCACGTGGTTGCGCGTCCAGGACTCGGCCAGGTCCAGCAGTGAGGCGTTGCCCGTCGGCGTCCGGCTCGCGAGATGCTGGAGCAGTAGGCCGCGGTGGCCGTACAGCCAGTCGGCCGCGGGGCCGTTGACGCCCACGGCGAGGGCTGCCACGCGGAACGCTGCCCGGCGCTCGCCCTCGCTGTCCCTGCCGGTGAGCAGGTAGGAGACGAACTCCCGGTAGAGCCCGGGCCGCCCGGAGGGCAGACCTCGCCCGTCCGACTGGCGGAAGACGGCAAGGGCGATGGCCGCGAGCAGCGGAGTCCTGACCAGTTGACGCAGGCCACTGGCCTCGGTCTGCCTGAAGAACTCCTCGACCTGCTCGTCCGCGGTGGCTCGGGTGCCGCTCCCGGGATCGGGCCCGGCGAGCCAGCCTTGCGCGAGAAGGCGCAACTCCTCATCCCGGAAGGGCATCAGTATGCAGCGGCCGAATCCCGCGTCCCACAGTGGTTCGAGTTCCCCGGACGCCGGCGGGCGCGTGGTGACGATCCAGCGGAACGGGCTGTCCGGGCGGGCCGCGTCCGCGGCCACCGTGTCCACCACTCGCGCACGGTCGGCCTGGTCCGGGATCTCGTCGAGCCCGTCGACCAGGAGCAGCCAGGGGTCGGCACCCGGCGACCGTTCGAAGAAGTCGGTGGGCAGCTCACGCGCGAGCCGGACGCCCAGACGCCGGTACACCGATCCGCGCAGGAGTGACGGCAGCGGAGCGTCACCCAGCAGGTGCGCTGCGGGCACAACGACGCCGACTCCTGGTATGTCTGCGAACGCCCTGCTTCGCGAGCGGTCGTGCGGCGAGTCGTCGGCGAGCGACCCCGCCAGGTGGCGGGCGAAGGTGGACTTACCCGCGCCGGAGGTGCCTTCGAGCACCAGGTGACGGCAGGAGAGGAGCGCCCGGGCCGCGGGCAGCCGTTCGGATCCGGCATGTGTGGTGCCGCTCCCGTCCGCCACCGCCATGGTGACCGTCTGCTCGACGTGGACCTGATGCCGCCCGGAGCGCGGACGGCCGAGACGGTACGGGCTGGTCCCTGCGGCGGCCCGTTCAGCCGCCCGCAGAGCGCGCAGGCCCTCCCGCCACCGCAGATCCGGGTCCGGCGGCGGCCCGACCGTGGCGAGCCCCCCACGGCTGGGCAGACCGATGAACGCTGCGAGTTCGTGGAGGCGCGCCTCGCTGAGTTCCGCGTACCAGCGGTCCACCCGGCCGGCGGCCAGTTCGCCGGGTCCGTCGGTGGCGTGATGGCGGAGGATCAGCCCGATCACATACCCGTTGCTCCACACAGCGGCGCCGGACATGCCTTCCCACGGAGAGGCAGACGGATCCGGGTCGTGGTCCGGGGCCCTCACGCGCAGCGACAACGTCCCCTCGCGCAGGTTGGACCACGGGCTTGCGACAGCCAGGACGTGGGCGGAATCGCGGTAGAAGGACGTGGCCGGCGATCCGGCGGCATCGGGAGGGTCCTGCCTGATCTTGTGGCGGGGGAACCCCATCGCCGTGCACGGCAACCCGCCGTCGCGTCCGCCCACCCGCGCATACCGCACCGGCGCCACGCGTTCCTCAGGACGGTCGGTCCGGGCGATCACCAGTACTGCCACATCGAGTGAGAGCTCACTCCACGCCACGGTTGCGCCTGCCGTCCACTCCCCTGGGCGGTCCGCTTTGAAACGGACCCGTACCGCCTCCTGGCCGCGTACGACATGAGCTGCTGTCAGAACGACGCCTGCGCGCACCAAATACCCGCTTCCGCGCCGGCCGATCGCTTCCTCCGAGCCCTCCACGATGACTTCCGCAACCCGGTCCGGGTCCAATCCGGACTCGTCGTTCTCCCACCGGCCCATATCCGTGCGCCCGGCCTACGGCCGTATCCCGATCGCCGCGCTATCGCTCACCGTGAACGGCACCTCCCGAGACTTCGGGTCGCCTGCCGGTGGCCGCGACCTTGGGCTCCAGCGTCAGCTTGATCCGCTGCGTAGAAGAGCCGGACACCTTGCCTTCCGCGCCACCGTCGACCACCCAGAAACGGACCTTGGCACCAGCACCGGCTTCCCTGGTGATGGCGACTGCGACCTCCAGCTCGATCGGGCCCAGGTCAAACCGCAGTGCCTTTCCCGCCCCCGCCAGGACCGCGGCGTCCAACTCGCCTCTGAGTTCCTCGATGACCTTCGCCAGCTCGATCACGAGCGCGCCCTCCCTGGACCGTACCGTCCTCACGACTGTAGCGGCGGCACGGATCGGGGTCCTCCGGAACCCGTCGTGACGGTGCAACCACAAGGACCCACGTGCCGTGCGGGCCGGCTTGCGCGGAGAGATCGGTTCCGAGCAAGCCTCTTCGGCGCGGGGAGCGGGGCGCGACAGGTTCCGAGCTGTGAGCTGGGCATGTTTGGCATGTGCAAAATTTGCTCAGAGTCAGTAATGCACATCTGGAGCAGCGGGACGCGTTGCTCGGACGGCAGTCGGGAGGAGCGGGTCGTGGCGTCGCATGAAGAGACGTCGAGTCGCGCGGACCGTGCACCTTCGGGTTGCCGTCTGCCGCTCGCGTGCTATGTGCTACTGGCGGCCCGGCAGCCTTCCGTGACGGAACTGGGTGCGGGCCCGGCGGCCACGTCGCCGTCGTATGCCGAGCAGATCGCGTCCGTACTGGCGGCGCTGGGGGTGACGGCGGG